>CAWKNQ010000001.1:0-24986 GCA_963850995.1 uncultured Gaiellaceae bacterium
CCTCTCGAAACCATTGCCGGATTCCTAGCAGGCGTCGGTTCAAATTGACGGTGCTTATTCCATCAATTAGCGTTCGCTATCCATGAGCGCGACCGCGAGCGCATCGCCCAGAGCGATCAGGTTGCAGGGGGAGAGGGCTGCGACGGCCCTCTCCCTCGGCCTGACGACCATGTATCTGACGCTGATCGTCGCGCTGCCGATCGCCGCGCTCATGTTCGAGGCGACGAACGCCGGAGCTCGCGGCTTCTGGGAGGTCGTCTCGAGCCCGGAGTCGGTGGCGGCGCTGAAGCTGACTCTCGGGGCCTCGATCGCCGTCGCGCTGATCAACGCCGTGCTGGGCACGATCACGGCCTGGGTGCTCGTCCGGGACTCGTTCCGCGGCCAGGCGCTCCTGAACGCCGTCATCGACCTCCCGTTCGCGCTGCCGACGATCGTCGCCGGCTTGACCCTGCTCGCGCTCTACGGCCCGCGGTCCCCGGTCGGCGTCAACGTCGCCTTCACGACCACCTCGATCGTCCTGGCGATGCTCTTCGTCACGCTGCCGTTCGTTGTCCGCACCGTTCAGCCCGTGCTGCTCGAGCTGGATCAGGAGATGGAGCAGGCGGCAAAGTCGCTGGGGGCGTCGGAGCTGCAGACCTTCAGGCGCGTCGTCTTCCCGAACATCCTCCCCGGAGTCCTCTCCGGGGTCGCGCTCGCCTTTGCGAAGGCCGTGGGCGAGTTCGGCGCGCTCGTGATCATCAGCGGGAACCTGCCCTACGAGACCCAGGTCTCGTCGGTGTTCATCTTCGGCCGCATCGAGAGCGGCGACCGGGCCGGCGCTGCGGCCGTCGCAGTCGTCCTGCTGACGATCTCGTTCGCGGTCCTGCTCTTGATCGGGACGATCCGCCACTACGCGACGAGGCACGACCGTGGCTAGGCTCGCCCGTCGCCTCGGCTTGCGCGCGATCGCGTTCACCTACCTCGGGGCGATCCTGCTCGGCCCGATCGCGCTCGTCTTCTACCGGACGTTCGAGAATGGCTTCGACGCGGCCTGGGCGGCGCTCTCGTCCCCGGAGACGATCAACGCCTTCAAGCTGACGCTGATCATCACCGCGATCGCCGTGCCGGCCAACACGGTCTTCGGGATCGCCTGTGCGCTCTCGATCGTGCGGGGCAAGTTCCCCGGCAAGGGAATCGTGAACGCGTTCGTCGATCTCCCGCTGGCGCTCTCGCCCGTGGTCGTCGGGCTCTCCCTCTATCTGCTCTACGGGCGTGACGGCTGGTTCGGCTGGCTCTCGAAGAACGGTTTCGAGGTGCTGTTCGCGCTCCCCTCGATGGTGATCGCGACGATCTTCGTCTCGCTCCCGTTCGTCGCCCGCGAGGTCGTGCCGACGCTGCGCGAGATCGGCGACGAGCAGGAACAGGCTGCGCGCACGCTCGGCGCCTCGTCCTGGCAGACGTTCCGGCGGATCACGCTTCCGGCGATCCGCTGGGCGGTCGTCTACGGCGTCATCCTCACGACGGCCCGCTGCCTCGGCGAGTACGGCGCCGTCGCCGTCGTCTCGGGGCGTGTCCAGGGGGAGACGGAGACGGCCACCCTGCGCGTCGAGGAGCGCTACCAGTCGCTCGACCTCGCCGGCGCCTACGCGATCTCGATCGTGCTCGCCGTGATCGCCGTGCTCGTGCTCGTCGCCATGACCGTGATCCGACCGCGGGAGGAGATCGCCTAGTGTCAATCGTCGTCAAGAACGTCTCGAAGCGGTTCAGCGACTTCACCGCGCTCGAGGACGTCTCGCTCGAGGTCGCCTCGGGCTCGCTGACGGCGCTGCTCGGCCCCAGCGGCAGCGGCAAGTCGACGCTCCTGCGCGTGATCGCCGGGCTCGAGCAGCCGGACGAGGGCGAGATCGTCATCTCCGGCGAGGACGCGACCGGGCTCGCGCCGCAGAAGCGCGGCGTCGGCTTCGTCTTCCAGCACTACGCGGCGTTCAAGCACATGACCGTCCAGGACAACGTCGCCTTCGGCCTCTCGATCCGGAAGCGGCCGAAGGAGGAGATCCGCGAGCGCGTCGCCGAGCTGCTCGAGCTCGTCCAGCTGCAGGCGTTCGCGCGCCGCTACCCCGCCCAGCTCTCCGGCGGCCAGCGGCAGCGCATGGCACTCGCCCGCGCGCTCGCGGTGGAGCCGGAGGTGCTGCTGCTCGACGAGCCGTTCGGGGCCCTCGACGCGCGCGTGCGCGCCGAGCTGCGTGAATGGCTCCGCCGGCTGCACGACGAGGTGCACGTGACGACCGTGTTCGTCACGCACGACCAGGAGGAGGCGATGGAGGTCGCCGACCGGATCGCGGTGATGAACAAGGGCCGGATCGAGCAGGTCGGCGGCCCGCGCGACCTCTACGAGCATCCCGAGACCGAGTTCGTGATGAGCTTCGTCGGCCCGGTCAACCAGGTCGGGGACACGTGGGTACGGCCGCACGACCTCGAGCTCCTGGCCGAGCCGTCGCAGAGCGCCGACGAGGCCACGATCGAGCGGATCGTCCACCTCGGCTTCGAGGTCCGGGTCGAGCTGACCCGCGCCGACGGCGAGCGGATGTGGGCGCAGGTGACGCGCGACCGTTGTGAGGAGCTCGAGCTGGCCGAGGGCCAGACCGTCTACCTGCGGCCGAGCCGCGAGCGGGTCTTCACCTAGCCGCCGGGGCCGTTCACGAACGCACCACCTCGGCGAGCCGGCGCTCGAGGAAGGCGCGGTCGCCCGTGTTCATCTCCAGCGCAAGCGCGTCTCGGTAGGCCGAGGCCGCCTCGTCGGGGCGGTCGAGCCTGCGGAGGAAGTCGGCCCGCGCGGCGTGCAGAAGGTGGTAGCGGGGCAGGTCGATCTGCTCGACGAGCTCGAGTCCGAACTCGGGCCCGTGGGCCATCGCGACCGCCACGGCGCGGTTCAGCTCGACGATCGGCGTCGGCTCGAGCCGTGCCAGCTCGTTGTAGAGCGCAGCGATCTGCTGCCAGTCGGTGACGTCTTCGAGATGCAGGGCGGCGATCGCAGCCTGGAGCTGGTAGGTGCCCGGCCGCCGGTGTGAGAGCGCGCGTTCGAGCAGACGCGTCCCCTCGTCGATGCGGGCCTGGTTCCAGCGCCCGCGGTCCTGGTCCGCGAGCAGGACGATCTCGCCCGCGGGGTCGAGGCGGGCCTCGCGCCGGGCGTCGTGCAGCAGCATCAGAGCGAGCAGTCCGAGCGCCTCCGGCTCGTCCGGCATCAGCACAGCGAGAAGCTTCGCCAGCCGGATCGCCTCGTCGCAGAGCTCGTCGCGGATCGCGGCGCCACCGACGCTTGCCGAGTAGCCCTCGTTGAAGACGAGGTAGAGGACGGCGAGCACGGAGCGCAGCCGCTCGGGGAGCAGGTGGTCGGGTGGGACGCGGAAGGGGATGCCCGCGTCGCGAACCTTCTTCTTCGCCCGCACCAGCCGCTGGGCCATCGCCGGCTCGGCGACGAGGAACGCGTGGGCGATCTCGGTCGTCGTCAGGCCGGCGACCTCGCGGAGTGTCAGCGCGACGCGCGACTCCGCCGCGAGCGCGGGGTGGCAGCAGGTGAAGACGAGCGCGAGCCTGTCGTCCGGAATCGCGCTCACGTCGTCCTCGTCGGCCGGCAGGGCCTCCAGCCGTGCCAGCAGCTCGGCCTTGCGGGCGAATGTCCGCTCGCGGCGGAGCCGGTCGATCGCGCGGTTGCGCGCGGTCGTGATGATCCACGCGCCCGGGTTGCCGGGCGTCCCGGCTCCCGGCCAGCGCTCGAGCGCGGTGGTGAATGCATCCTGCACCGCGTCCTCGGCGAGTTGGATGTCGCCGAGGACGCGGGTGAGTGCAGCGACGGCACGGCCCCATTCCTCCTTGAAGACCCGCTCGAGGTCCGGGGTCAATGCTCGATGACCGGCCTCAGCTCGACGGAGGCCGTGAAGACGACCGGGATCCGGGCGGCGATCGCGATCGCCGCGTCCAGGTCCTCAGCCTCGATCTCCATCAGGCCGCCGATCTGCTCCTTGGTCTCGGCGAAGGGACCGTCTGTGACAAGTGTCTCGCCGTCACGGACGCGGACCGTCTTCGCGGTGGTGGGGCTGTCGAGCTCGTAGCCGCTGCCCAGTGCACCGGTCGGGCCGAGCTCGGCGAAGAGCGCCTCCCACTTCGGCACCTCGAGGGCGCGCGCCGCGGCGGCCTCCTCGGGCGACATCTTCTCCCAGGCGGCGACTGCGTCGGCGTTGTTCGTCAGCAGGGCTGCGTACTTCACGACTCCTCACCTCCGTCGACGTAGACAGGCCGGACTTCGATCGACCCGTGCCTCGCGGCTGGGATCTTCGCCGCCCACGTGCACGCCTCGTCGATCGAGTCGCACTCGAAGACGTAGTAGCCGCCGATGGACTCCTTCACTTCGGCGAAGGGGCCGTCGGTGACGAGCGTCTCGTCGCCGCGGACGCGGACCGTCGTCGCCGTCTCGGTCGAGTCGAGCTCGTTGCCTCCCGCCGTCACGGCCGCCTGCGAGAGAGCCATGTACTCGCCCATCTCGCGCTCGCGCTCCTCCGGCGAGAGGCTCCGCCAGTGGGACTCGTCGCCGTAGATCAGTGCCAGATACTGCATCCGTTCCTCCTCTCGGAAGTCGATTTCACCACGTAGACGAACGTGGCGCGGCGAAATCGACAGCGGTGCGAAATCCGTCCCCAACGTGCCCCAGGGGCACCCCGGTGTCCCTACGGAAACGCTATCTAGGATCTGCGCGCAGAAGCAGCACGGCTTCGTGCCGGCTTCGTGTCAGCTTGCGAGCAGCCTGCGCAGGAGCGTCAGCGCGCCGTCCTTGTCGAGATAGTCGTTCAGGTTGCCGCACTTCGGGCTCTGCACGCAGCTGGGGCAGCCGTCCGAGCACGGGACAGCCGGCGAGCATCTTCGCCGTGTCCTCGACCCAGCCCTCGAAGCGCTCGAAGCCGCGCTCCGTGATCCCGACGCCGCCGGCGTGCCCGTCGTAGACGAAGATCGTCGGCAGACCGGTCTGGTAGTGCACGTTCGTCGAGAGCCCGCCGATGTCCCAGCGGTCGCACATCGCCCAGAGCGGCAGGAGCGCGATCAGCGAGTGCTCGGCCGCGTGGAGCGAGGACAGCAGCTTCGGCATCTCCTCGAGACCCTCGAGCTGGGCAGCCGTGGGGCAGAACCAGACAGCTTCGGTCTCGAAGCTCGTCTCCGGAAGGTCGAGCGGGACCGTCTCGAGCGTGTCGCCGCCGCTGATCGACTTGCGCTGGTACCCGATCACCCGCTCGGTGACCGAGACGCGGCCGTGGTGGAGCTCGAGCCCGAGCCGGTGCTCGACCCTCAAAGGCTCCACGATCGAGGTCTGCGTCTCCTTCTTCGCCTGCGTGTACCAGTCGACGTTCGCGCGGGCGACGAGCGCGACGCGAGCGTCGACGTCCAGCCGCTTGACGACGTGCTGCTCGCCGAGGTGGAGGTAGACGGCGCCGTCGTGGACCGTCGAGTAGGCGCGCGAGCGCTCGACGAGCCCGAGCACGGCGCCGGTCTCGGCGTCGACGACGGTGAACGAGTCGAGCTCGCCCGACCTGAGCAGGACGCGGGCGGCGGGGTAGTCGGTTCCAGCCCAGACATATCCCGCGTCCGTCTTCTTCAGCTCCGGGAGCACGGCGGCGCGCTCGAGCGCTTCCGGCCCGAGCGTCGCCGCGTCGGCCTCGTCGATCGGCCCCTCGAAGGCGGCCGAGAGCACGTGGCCGTCGAGGACGCGCGGGTTCGCATGGTCGAGCAGGGCTGCCTCCACGGTCCGCCCGAGCAGCGTCTCCGGCTCGCGCATGAAGTACTGGTCGAGCGCGTCCTCGCTGGCGACGAGCACCGCGAGGCCCGGGCTGCGCCGGCCGGCCCGGCCCCACTGCTGCCGTAGCGAGCTGACCGTGCCGGGGAAGCCGACCGAGATCGCACAGTCGAGCGTGCCGATGTCGATGCCGAGCTCGAGCGCGTCGGTTGCCGAAACGCCGAGGAGCTCGCCTGCCATCAGCCGCTGCTCGATCTCGCGGCGCTGTGAAGGGGTGTACCCGGCGCGGTAGGGAGCGAGGCGCGCAGCGAGCTCGGGCTCGAGCCGATCGGATGCGAAGCGGTGGATCAGCTCGACCGCCTTGCGGCTCTTGGCGAAGCAGATCGTGCGCAGCCCGCGTTCGACGAAGGTCGCCAGCAGGCGGGACGCGTCGCCGAGCGCGCTCGCCCGCTGGCCGAGGTCCTCGTCGATCAGCTCCGGGTTCCAGAGCGCGATCGTCCGCTCGGTCGCCGGCGCCGCGTCGCTGTCGACGACGACGGCGGGCTCGCCGAGCAGCGACTGGGCCAGCTGCGCCGCGTTCGCGATCGTCGCCGAGGCGAGCACGAACTGTGGCTCTGAGTCGTACGCGCGCGCGAGCCGGCGCAGCCGCCGGAGCACGTTCGAGACGTGCGAGCCGAACACGCCGCGGTAGACGTGCGCCTCGTCCACGACGACGTAGCGGAGGTTCGCGAGCACGTCGCCCCAGCGGTCGTGGTGCGGCAGCACGCCGACGTGGAGCATGTCCGGGTTCGTCAGGATCACGTTCGCCCATCTGCGGATCTGCCAGCGCCGCTCGGTCTCGGTGTCGCCGTCGTAGATGGCCGGCTTGACGCCCTTGACGCCGAACGCGCCGAGAGCGCGTGCCTGGTCCTGGGAGAGCGCTTTCGTCGGGTAGAGGTAGAGAGCCCTGCTCTTCGGCTCGCGCGCGAGCAGGTCGAGCACCGGCAGATTGAAGGCGAGGCTCTTGCCACTGGCCGTGCTCGTCGTCACGATCGCGTTCCCCCCGCGCGGAGCGCCTCCCAGGTCTCGGCCTGGTGCGTGTAGAGCGACGTGATCCCTTGCGCGACGAGCGCGGAGGCGACGCGCGGGTCGAGGTCGTCCGGAAACGGCTCGCTCCGTCCCGTCCGTGCCGGCTCGACCGTCAAGTGGGCGAGCTCCTCTCCGGCCAGCAGGTCGTGCCAGGCGGGGGCGACGGTGCTCACGGCCTCATTGAAGCTTAGGGCGGGGTTCTACCTGGTCGCGTCCTTCCGCTCGTGTCTCAGCACATACAGGATCGCTGCCAACACGACGGCGAGTGTGACCACTCCCGCCGCGAGCTGTGCGAACTCGAGGACCCGTCCGCCGATCCGCAACGAGAGTGGGCTTCGTCCGGCATCGAACTGGGTGGCCTGCTCGGTGAAGATCGAGAGCACGAGGGCGGCGGCTCCCTGGGCCAGGTCGAGCAACGCATAGCCGAGCGCGATTGCAGCGGCGAGTGTCAGCAGCGTCCTTCGGCGCAGCAAGTCGTCGAGCGCGTCGCGCATGTCTCAATGATCGGACCGTGACCGGACGTCCGTTGTGTTGTTGCTAACGTCGGCCTACCGGGGTGCTCCTAACGGGGCTGAGATCACACCCGTCGAACCTGATCCGGTTCGCACCGGCGAAGGGAGTACAAGATCGTCCCGCGCTGCCTCACGATTGCGACGTCCGACTCCGGCGGCGGAGCGGGCATCCAGGCGGACCTGAAGGCCTTCGCCGCCGCCGGCGCGCACGGTTCGAGCGTGCTCGTCGCCCTGACGGCGCAGAACACGACCGGGGTGACGGCGGTTCACGAGCTCCCGTCCGAGTTCATCCGCGCGCAGCTCGATGCGGTCTTCGACGACATCGGCGTCGACGCCGCCAAGACGGGCATGCTCTTCTCGCGTGAGATCGTCGAGACGGTGGCGGAGGCGCTCGCGCGCCGCCCGGTGCCGCTCGTCGTCGACCCGGTCCTGATCGCCAGCTCGGGCGCGCAGCTCCTGCAGGACGACGCCGTCGAGACGCTGGTCGACCGGCTCTTCCCGCTCGCGACCGTGGTGACGCCGAACCTGCCCGAGGCGGAGGCGCTCACCGGGATGTCGGGCGCGTCGCGGCGGGAGCTCGCAGAGCGTCTCGTCGAGCTTGGCGCGACGGCGGCGCTTGTCACCGGCGGCCACGGCGAGACCGCTGTCGACCATCTCTTCGACGGGGAGACGCACGTGGAGATCGCGGTCGAGCGCCACGATGTGCCGGCGACGCACGGCGCCGGCTGCACGCACTCGGCGACGCTCACCGCGTTGCTCGCGCGCGGACTCTCGCTGGAGGGCGCGGCGCGAGGCGCGGCCGAGGCAGCCTCGGGCGCCGTCCGCAACGGCCTCCATGAGATCGGCGCGGGCGAGGGGCCTGTCGACGTCCTCGACGTGAGGGGCCGCACATGAGCATCGACCCGGGCGCCACTCTCGCTGCGATCCGCGAGCGCAAGCCGCTCGTCCACAACATCACGAATTACGTCGTCATGAACGAGACCGCGAACGCGATTCTCGCCCTGGGCGCGCTGCCGGTAATGGCGCACGCCGAGGAGGAGGTGCGCGAGATGGTGGGGCTCGCGGGGGCGCTCGTGCTCAACATCGGCACGCTCTCGGAGCGCTGGATCGAGGCGATGCTCGCCGCCGGCACTGCGGCGAACGAGAAGGGCGTGCCCGTCGTCCTCGATCCGGTCGGCGCGGGCGCGACCGCGTACCGCACCGAGACCGCGAAGCGCATTCTCGACACGGTCCACGTCGCCGTGCTGCGGGGGAATGCGGGCGAGGTCGCGACGCTCGTCGGGGCCGAGGCGGAGGTGCGCGGCGTCGAGTCGGTGGGTGTCGGGGGCGATCCCGCCGCGCTCGCGCGCGAGGCTGCGATGTCGCTCGGCGTGGTCGCGTCCGTGACCGGCGTCGTCGACCACGTCTCGGACGGCAAGCGTGTTGCGGCTGTCGCCAACGGCCACGAGCTGCTGGCCGCGATCACAGGAACCGGTTGCATGTCGACCGCGCTCACGGGCTGCTTCCTCGCCGCGAAGCCCGACCCGTTCGAGGCTGCGGCCGAGGCGCTCGTCGCGTTCGGCGTCGCCGGCGAGGACGCGGCAGCCGAAGCGAAGGGCCCGGGCAGCTTCCACGTCGCGCTCTACGACGCGCTCGCGGCGCTCGACCCCGCGACCTTGACGGCCCGGGCACGGATCGAGACGGCGTGAGAGTCCACGCGCTCGTGTCCGACGCGGAAACCGCACGCCGGGCGGCGGCCGGCGGGGCGACCGTCGTGCAGTTGCGGCTCAAGAGCGCCCCGACCGCTGAGGTCGTCGCGCTCGGCCGGTCGCTGGCGGACCTCGACGCGGAGCTCGTCGTAAACGACGACGTGGAGGCCGCGATCGCGTTGGGCTGCGGCGTCCATCTCGGCCAGGCGGATCCGGGGATCGAGCGGGCGCGAGAGGCAGGCATACCTCTCGGGATCTCTGTGACGAAGCGTCGCGAGGCCGCGGTGGCGGAGTTCTCGGGGGCCACGTACCTCGGCGCCGGCCCGGTCTGGGAGACGCCGTCGAAGCCGGACGCCGCGGCGCCGATCGGGGTCGACGGGCTGCGCGACGTCTGCCTCTCGACCTCGCTGCCGGTCGTCGCGATCGGCGGGATCGACGCCTCGAACGCGGCCGAGTGCATCGGTGCCGGCGCGGCAGGAGTGGCCGTGATCCGCGCCGTCGCGGAGATCGAGGCTCTGCGGGCGGCCGTCGATGCGGCTCTCTGACGTCGGCGAGCTCGGGGTTCTACGCGAGCTCGAGGAGCGCGGGCTGATCGTCGGCGTCGAGCACGACGCGGCTCAGCTGGAGGGCGGCCTCGTCGTCACCCAGGACGCGCTGGTCGAGGACGTGCACTTCCGGCTCGACCGGCTGCCCTGGCGCGAGCTCGGCTTCCGGGCCGCCGCGGTCAACATCAGCGACCTCTCGGCGTCGGCCGCCAGCCCCGAAGCCCTCTTCGTCACGCTCGCGGTGCCCGGAGACGTCGAGCTGGACAGTGTCGTCGAGCTCTACGAGGGTCTCGCGGAGGCGGAGGTGCCCGTCCGGGGCGGCGACACCACGAGCGCGGACCGCGTCCACGTCTCCGTGACGGCTCTCGGCCACGCCCGGCGCGTACCGGGCCGCGCGGGCGCGAGGCCCGGCGACCAGCTCGTCGTCACCGGCCCGCTCGGCGCGGCCGGGAAGGCGTTTCGCGAAGAGCGGTTCGCCCGCCCGCCGATCCGGACGGAGGAGGGCCTCCGACTCGGCGGGGTCGCGAACGCGATGCTCGACGTCTCGGACGGGATTGCGGTGGACGCAGGCCACCTTGCGCGCCGGTCCGGCTGCAGGGTCGTGGTCGACCTCGACGCGATCCCGCTCGCGGGCGAGCTGGACGACCTCGGCTTCGGCGAGGACTTCGAGCTCCTCGCCGCGACGCGAGACCCGCTCGGCTTCCCCGTGATCGGCAGGTGCGAGCCGGGTGAGGGCGTCCTCCTGTTGCACGGCGGCGAGCCCTACGACCTCCCGGGCTGGGAGCACTTCAGGACGCGCTGAGCCAGGGCGCCCACTCCCGCTCGTAGTGGGCGCGCTTCCGGGCGCCGATCACCGTCGAGCGTGGCTCGCCGTGCTCGAACAGGATCACCGTCGGCAGCGAGAGGACGCCGTAGCGAGAGGGTACGCCGAGGTGCTCGTCGATGTTCAGCCGCACGAGCCCGAGCCCGTGCTCGGCCGGCGATCGCCTCCAGCACCGGCTCGATCGTCGTCGCACGGCTTGCACCACGGAGCCCAGAAGTCGACGACGACCGGACCCTCCGCGCGGAGCACCATCTCGTCGAAGGTCCCGTCGGTGACCTCTCTCACAGCTGTCCTCTCAGCGCTGCGAACCGGAGCAGAGGCACCTTCCAGATCGCCTCGAGCACGATCGCGCGCGACATCTTCGAGCCGCCGACCTCTCGGTCGACGAACCGGATCGGCACCTCCCGGACACGGAAGCCGCGGCGCAGCGCCCGGTAGGTGACCTCGATCTGAAAGGCGTAACCCTTCGAGTGCACCGCGTCGAGGTCGATCGCCTCGAGCACGGAGCGGCGGATGCACTTGAAGCCGCCGGTGAGGTCGCGCACCGGCACGCCCAGCAGCACGCGCGCGTAGAGCGAGCCGCCGGCCGAGATCAGGCGGCGCACGCGCCCCCAGTTCTCGACCCCGCCGCCGGGGACGTAGCGCGAGCCGAGCACGAGGTCGGCGTCTGCCGCGGCCGCGAGCAGCCGGGGCACGTCCTTCGGGTCGTGCGAGAAGTCGCAGTCCATCTCGACGACGAGCTCGGCATCGCGCTCGAGAGCGCGCCGGAAGCCCGCAAGGTACGCGGGGCCGAGCCCCTCCTTCCGCTGCCGGTGCAGCACCTCGACGAAATCGAGCTCGGCGGCGAGGCGGTCCGCCAGCTCGCCCGTGCCGTCCGGCGAGTTGTCGTCGATCACGAGCACGGCGTCGTCGGGGCCGAGCACCTCACGAAGCGCGCGCAGCATCGGCTCGAGGTTCTCGCGCTCGTCGTAGGTGGGCAGGCAGACGAGGGTCCGCACCTCCGTATCATCGCGGCAAGTGGCTGCGACCCTGCCGAGGAACGACGAGCTCGCCGACCAGCTCGAGCTGCTGGCCGACCTGAGCGAGCTCGAGGGGGAGGACTCCTTCCGCGTCCTCGCCTACCGCCGCGCCGCGACGCGGATCCGAGAGACCGGCGGTCCGGTCGCGCAGCTCGCGCTCGAGGGGAAGGCGAAGAGCCTCTCCGGGATCGGCAAGACGATCGAGGACAAGATCGTCCAGGTCGTCGAGCTGGGCGAGATGGAGGCGTTGACGAAGCGGAAGGCGCTCGTGCCGGAGGAGGTCGTCAAGTTCATGCGCCTGCCCGGCCTGGGGCCGAAGACCGCGCGCCGGATCTGGAAGGAGCTCGGCGTGACGACCCTCACCGGGTTGAAGGAAGCGGCCGAGCAGGAGCAGCTCCGCTCGCTCGCCGGCCTCGGTGCGAAGAGCGAGGAGAAGATCCTCAAGGCGCTCGCCGAGGAGCCGAAGGACCCGCGCGAGTCGAGGCGCTTGCTCGGCGACGGGCTCCCGTTCCTGCTCGAGCTGGTCGAGGAGCTGCGTGCGCACCCGGCCGCGGTGAAGGTCTCCGAGGCGGGATCCGCGCGACGCCGCCGCGAGACGTTCCGCGACCTCGACGTGATCGCGACGTCGACCGACCCTCCGGCGCTGATCGAGCACTTCACAACACGCGACGACGTCGCGAGCATCGTCGCGAAAGGCGACACGAAGGCGACCGTGATCACCGCCAAGGGCCTCCGACTCGACCTGCGCGTCGTGCCGCCGGAGTCGTACGGCAACCTGCTCCAGCACTTCACCGGCTCGAAGGAGCACAACGTCGCGCTGCGCGAGGAGGCCGTCCGCCGCGGGCTCTCCGTCTCGGAGTACTCGGTCACGAATACGGAGACGGGCGAGGAGTTCACGGCGGCCGACGAGGAGGAGCTCTACTCCCACCTCGGCTATGCGTACATCCCGCCGGAGCTGCGCGAGAACGGCGGCGAGCTGGCGGCGGCGCGAAAGGACGAGCTACCGGAGCTCGTCGAGCGGTCCGACCTCCGGGGCGACCTGCACTGCCACTCGACCTGGTCGGACGGCAAGGCGACGATCGAGCAGATGGCGGTCATGGCCCAATCGCTCGGGCACGAGTACCTCGCGATCTGCGACCACTCGCACCGTCTGCGCGACGGGCGCCTGGAGCGGCAGTGGGAGGAGATCGACGCGCTCAACGAGCGCCTCGCGCCGTTCCGGATCCTGAAGGGGATCGAGGTGAACATCCGCGCCACCGGCGAGATCGACTTCGCCGAGGAGCTGCTCGCGCCGCTCGACTGGGTGATGGCGTCGGTCCACGCGAGCTTCGACAAGGACCCGACCGGCCGCGTCCTCGAGGCCATGCAGAGCCCGCACGTCGACTGCATCGGCCATCTGACGAGCCGGCGCATCGGCGTCCGCAACCCGTCCGCGATCGAGGTCGAGAAGGTGGTCGAGGCCGCGCTCGAGACCGGGACGTTCCTCGAGATCAACTCGCAGCCCGACCGGCTCGACCTGCGTGACGCGAACGCCCGGCTCGCCGGCGAGGCAGGGCTTCGGCTCGTGATCTCGAGCGACGGGCACTCGGCGAACGCGCTGCGCTACGTCGACCTCGGCGTCGCGCAGGCGCGGCGCGCCTGGCTGACGGCGGACCAGATCGTGAACACCCGTCCGTGGAAGGCGATCGAAAAGCTCCGCAAGTGAGCTTCCGCGAGGACGGCGCCGCGTCGCTCGACTGGGTCGCGGCCTATCTCGAGCGCCTGCGCGAGCTGCCCGTGCTGGCCCAGGTCGAGCCGGGCGAGCTCCGGGCCCGGCTGCCGCAGGCGCCGCCGGACCGGCCGGAGCCGTTCGCCGACGTGCTCCGCGACCTCGACGAGCTGCTGCTGCCGGCGGCGACGCACTGGCAGAGCCCGCGCTTCTTCGCCTACTTCGCGAACACCGGCTCCGAGCCCGGGATCCTCGCCGAGCTGCTCGCGGCCGGTCTGAACCAGGTCGGGATCCTGTGGCGCACCTCACCGGCACTGCAGGAGCTCGAGGAGCTCACGCTCGACTGGCTCGCGCAGCTGCTCGGGCTCCCCGACGGCCTGCACGGCCACCTCGAGGACACCGCCTCGACCGGGACGATGACGGCGCTCGCGGCGGCGCGGCAGGCCAAGCCCGGAGCGCGCGTGGTCGTCTGCTCCGAGCACGCGCACTCGTCGGTGGAGAAGGCCTGCCGCCTGCTCGAGCTCGAGCCGCGCGCGATCCCGGTCGACGCCGCCTTCCGGCTGCGTCCGGACGCGCTCGACCTCGCCGGTGCATGTGCAGTCGTCGCGACGATCGGGACGACGTCGACGAGCTCGATCGATCCAGTCCCTGCGATCGCGGACGCGTGCGAGCGTGACGGCGTCTGGCTGCACGTCGACGCCGCGTACGCCGGCTCGGCGGCCGTCTGCCCGGAGCTCCGGGACGCGTTCGCCGGCTGGGAGCGCGCCGACTCGGTCGTCGTCAACCCACACAAGTGGCTGCTCACGCCGATGGGCTGCTCGGCGTTCTGGACGCGGCGACCCGACGACCTGCGCGCCGTCTTCAGCCTCGTGCCCGAGTTCCTGCGCGTCAGCGAGGACGTGGCCAGCCTGTCCGAGTACAGCTCCGCGCTCGGGAGACAGTTCCGGGCGCTCAAGCTCTGGACGGTGTTGCGCTGCTACGGCCGCGAGGGTGTGCAGGACAGGATTCGCGAGGCGATTCGCCTGGCGGCGCTCTTCGAAGATCTCGTCCGGGACGAGCCCGGCTGGGAGGTCGTGGCACCGCGGCCCTTCTCGCTCGTCTGCTTCCGCCGCGAGGGCTCGGACGAGGCGAACGAGGCGCTGCTCGAGCGCGTGAACGCGAGCGGCGAGATCTTCATCTCGCACACGAAGCTCGACGGCCGCTACGTCCTCCGGCTCGCGGTCGGGAACGCGCGCACGACCGAGGACGACGTGCGCTTCGCCTGGGACGTGCTCAGGCGGGAAGCGGCTCGGGCTCAGGCGTAGGCGCGAAGCCGTCGAGCAGCTGCTCGAGCAGCTCGCGGTCGCCCTCGATCCGGACGCCGTCCGCGTTCCTGTCCACGACGAGGTGGTAGAAGCCGACCGCGTCGCCCTCGACGAGAACGTCCGGCGCCTCGACGATGCCCTCCGTCGCGACGCCGTCGATCAGCGTCGCCTCCTCGGCGCCGATGCGGAAGGCGATCGCGCCGCGCGGGGAGACCGGTGACAGGGCGAGATCGAGCGCATCGACGAGCCAGCCGTCCTCGAGCGCGTCGAGCGGCGGCGGTCCCAGCAGGCGCGCGCCGAAGCGGGCGAGCTCGTGCAGCACGGGCCGCAGCGACCGGCCGAGCGGTGTCAGCTCGTACACCGTCGAGGCGAACGGAGGCGGGAGCTTCCGCTTCTCGACGACGCCTCCTGCCTCGAGCTCCTTCAGGCGCGCGGCGAGGACGTTGCTGCCGATCCGGGGAAGACCGTCGGCGAGGTCGGTATAGCGCCTCGGCCCGTGCATCAGCTCGCGCACGACGAGCAGCGTCCAACGCTCCCCGACGAGCTCGAGCGAGCGGGCAATCGGGCAGTACTGACGGTCGTACCGTTTCATCTGTCGTCCTCGTGGACGAGGCCGATCACGCGAATATCGTCCTCTGGGATGACTTGCTTTTTGAAAGCATGTCGTTCAACAAAGCAAGTATACCCTGCCGAAAGGACAGCGCAACAATGGTGACGTCCCCCCGACTGAAGTGGTTCGGACTGGCGCTTCTGGGTGCCGTCCAGTTCATGGTCGTGCTCGACATCGCGATCGTGAACGTTGCTCTTCCCTCGATCCAGACCGATCTCGGATTCTCGCAGGCCAATCTGCAGTGGGTGATCTCGGCCTACGCACTCGTGTTCGGAGGCTTCCTGCTGCTCGGCGGCCGCACCGCCGACATCCTCGGTCGCCGGCGTATCTTCATGGCCGGCCTGATCCTCTTCACGATCGGCTCGCTCCTCTGCGGGCTCGCGTGGTCAGAAGCGTCGCTGATCGGCGCCCGCGCGATTCAGGGCCTCGGCGCGGCGACGATCTCGCCGGCCGCGCTCGCGATCCTGATGACGACCTTCGCCGAAGGCCGGGAGCGGAACATCGCCCTCGGCGTCTGGGGCGCGGTCGGCGGCTTCGGCGCCGCGGCCGGCGTCCTCCTCGGCGGCGTGCTCACCGACGCCCTCTCCTGGGAGTGGATCTTCTTCGTCAACATCCCCGTCGGCCTCGTGGCCTTCGCGCTCGCGCCGCTGCTGCTCCGCGAGAGCCGTGACACGCACGTGAAGAGCTTCGATGCGCTCGGGCGCGGTGCTCGTCACCGCAGGCCTGACCGGGCTCGTGCTCGGCATGACGCAGGGGCGCGACTGGGGCTGGAGCTCCGCGAGCACGATCGGTGTCTTCGTTGCGTCGACCCTGCTGCTGCTCGGCTTCGTCGCGCTGGGAGAAGCGCGTCGACGAGCCGCTGATGCGGTTCGGGATCCTGCGCACGAAGACGGTCCTCGGCGCGAACGTCGCGGGCTTCATCCTCGGGACGGCCCTGTTCTCGATGTTCCTGATGCTGACGCTGTACATGCAGCAGGTGCTCGGCTACTCGGCCATGAAGACGGGTGTCGCCTACCTGGCGGTCGCGGGCACGTCGATCATCTGGGCGAACGTCGCCGCCATGCTCGTCAACCGCGTCGGCGTGCGACCGCTGATCGCAGGCGGCATGGCTCTCCTCGCGGTCGGCATGCTCCTGTTCACGCAGGTGCCCGTCGACGGCTCGTACTGGACCAACCTGCTGCCCGGGTTCCTGCTGATTGCGGTCGGACTGGCGTTCTGCTTCGTGCCGATCTCGATCGCTGCGCTCGCGGGCGTGAACCGGTCCGAGGCGGGGATCGCTTCGGGGCTGATCAACACGTCGCAGCAGATCGGCGGCGCCGTCGGAATCGCGCTCCTCTCCACGGTCGCGATCACGCGGACGGAGAACGAGGTTGCCTCAGGGACGGCAGTGCCGGAGGCGATGACGTCCGGCTTCCAGCTGGCCTTCTGGGTCGGCGCTGCGATCGCGATCGTCGGCGTGATCGCCTCCCTGGTGCTGATCCGCCAGGAGGAGGTCGAGTCGGTGCCCGAGACGGCGCTCGAAGCCGCCTAGAGCAACCGCAGCAACTCAAGCACTTCCGCGGGGCCGCCGACCACGACGTCGGCGGCCTCGCGCAGCTCGGAGGGCCCTTCTATCGACGCCACGGCGACCCGGATGCCGAGCTCGAGCCCGGCCAGGGCGGCGAACGCGTCGAGGTCGGTGGTGTCGTCGCCGGCGTAGAGCGCCCGCTCGAGCGCGCGCTCGCCGAGCAGGTGCACGACGGCTGTGCCCTTGTGCGCTCCGAGCGGCGGCCGAAGCTCGAGCACCTTCCGGCCGAAGCGCGCGACGAGGCCCTCGTGGCGGGCCCGGGCGGCGACCGCCTCCAGGTGCGCCAGCGCCTCGGCCTCGTCCCCGGCGCGACGGTAGTGGAAGCTCACGGTGAGGGGCTTGCGCTCGACGTCCTCCCAGTCGACAGTCGCCGCGAAGTGTTGAAGGCGCTCGCTCCAAGCAGCGGCCGCCGGCTCGAGCTCGAGCCCGTGCTCGCCGACGTAGACGAGCTCGTCGAGCCCCACGACCCGACGGGCGTCGGCGCCGGAACGGCCGCTGATGCAGGCGACGAGCGCGTAGCGGCGGTGCAGCCGGAGCAGCTCGGCCCGCGTCTCCTCCGGCACCTTCGCCTCGTGCGGCACGTCGACGATCGGCGCGAGCACGCCGTCGACGTCGAGGAGGATCGCCGCGCGCTCCGGTGACTCGGCGAGGCGCGCGAGCAGGCGGTCGCCGTCCACCGCCCTAGGATACGAACGGTGCCGCTGAAGCTCATAGCGATCGGTTTGGTGGCCGGTCTCTTCAGCACCCTCTTCGGCGTCGGCGGCGGAATCGTGATCGTGCCGCTCCTCATCATGCTGCTCGGGTTCGACGGGAAGGTGGCGACCGGGACATCGCTTGCCGCGATCGGGATCACGGCGCTCGCCGGCGTCGTCCTCTACGCCTTCGAAGGTCACGTCGACGTCGCGCACGCGGCGCTCGTCGGGCTCCCCGCCGCCGGCGGAGCGGTCGCCGGCACGGCGGTCCAGCAGCGTGTCTCGGCCCATGTGCTCGGCTACGCCTTCTCCGGCCTGCTCGTGGCGATCGCCGTCTGGCTGCTGTTCTCATGAGCGCGGGCACGATCGTGCTCGCGATCTCGCTCGGCTTCGCCGCCGGCGTGCTCGCCGGCTTCTTCGGCGTCGGCGGCGGCATCCTGTTCGTGCCCACGCTCGTCGCCCTCGGCCTGTCGCAGATCGAAGCCGAGGCGACGTCGCTGCTGGCGATCCTGCCGACGGTCGCCGCCGGCACCTGGCGGCAGCGGCGTTACGGAAACGTGCGCCTGCGCACGGCGCTCGTGTTGGGGCTCGCGTCGATCGGCGGAGCAGTTGTCGGCGTCCAGGTCGCGACCGCACTGCCGGAGGACACGCTGCGCCGCCTGTTCGCGCTCTTCCTGCTCGCCGTCGCCGCCCAGCTGGCGTGGCGCACGCGGAAGGCGTCCCCGTATCCTTCGGAGCCATGACGAGCCACGAGGAGATCTGGCTCCCGCTCGTCGACGAGCCGATCGGCAGCATCGTCGCGCAGATTCAGGGCGACGACCCGGAGATCGAGCGCCTCGTCGGCTCGCCGCGGCGCATCCTGGCGTTCCGAACCTTCGCCTACATCCGCGTCGGCGTGAAGCTCGGCGAGCTGCTCGTCGACCACGACGTGCCGCCGTACGACGGCACCGAGACCTGGGTCGAGCTTCTCCTTCGCGACCCGGGAAACCGCGCCGCGATCGCCCACGAGGTGCGCGCGGTCGCGGAGGAGATCGCAGCCGACCCGCGCTACGGGGACGACGAGCAGCTCGGGCCCGACGACGCAGCGCGCGACCGCTTCCGCGAGTTCACGCGTAAGTTGAATTAGCCGCGAGCTCTCAACCGAGCCTGCTTAGTGGCCGCCGATCAGGCTGACCGCGAGCACCGCCGCGAAGCCGGCGAGCGTGAGAAGGACGCGGCGCGCTGATGGGTGCTCGTGCGCGTGTGGGAGCAAGTCGGTCGCGCCCATGAAGAGGAAGAAGCCGACGTAGACGGCGAGGAGGGCGCCGAGGTTCGCCTCGGAGATCGAGAGGGCGGAGCCCACGATCGCACCTGCGAGCGGAGCGGCGGCATCGATCACGAGCCAGCGAAGCGCGCGCCTGCGGTCGCCCGACTGTCGCAGCACGAAGCCGACGGTGTTGAGGCCGTCCGCGAAGTCGTGCGCCACGACGGCCAGGAAGACGAGTAGCCCCGTCTCGGTCGACAGGCCGAAGGCAATCCCGATTCCGAGCCCGTCGATGAAGCTGTGCACGCAGAGGCCGGCCGCGCCGAGCGCTCCGACCTGCGCGTGAGCGTGCACCTGGGCGTCGTCGTCACGGTGATGGAGCACGATCGCGCGCTCGGCGAGGAAGAAGAAGACGAAGCCGCCGCCGACGAGGAGGCCGATTCGCTGTGGGTCGTCGACGGCCTCGATCGCCTCGGGCAGCACCTGGAAGAGCGCCACGGCGACGACGACGCCCCCGGTCAGCGCGATCGCGGTCGCGAGGTCGCGTGCCAACCGCAGCGCGATGACCCCGCCTACGAGGGTCGACAGGACCGTCACGGCGGCGAGCGGCACCGCAAGTGTCACGCGCAGCTCCTGCAGGTGCCGTAGATGTCGAGCTCGTGCGCCGTCGGCCGGAAGCCGTGGCGGCGCTGCAGCTCCGACTCCGACGGCGCAGCGCAGAGCTCCGTCTCCTCGACGCCGCCGCACGACGTGCAGACGAGGTGGTGATGGTGCTCGGGGCGACAGCGGACATAGGCGTGGCGGCCTTCCGCGAGCAGCGGATGGACGGCGCCGCGCGCGCGCAGGAGCTCGAGCGTGCGGTAGGTGGTCGCGAGGCCGAGCCGCGGCTCGAGCGTTCGCGCCCGCTCGTGCAGCTCCGCGACGGTGAAGCTCCCGTCCCACCCGCCGACGGCTTCGACGACCGCACGCCGCTGGGCGGTCGAGCGCACGCCCTGCGGGAGGGAGAGGTCGGAGCTCACGGCGACCGATGGTAGATGAAAATGATTCTCATCTTCGTCGGCTCCGGCCAGGAATGACGGGAGTTCCGCATAATGAGTCGCCCAGTGCAACGCAGGCTTCTCCCATTCCTCCTGCTCGCGGGCGTCGTCGCCGCGCTCGGCGCGAGCAGCCGCACGCACGCACAGTCGTCCGTCGTCGCGGCCGGCGCGTACGGCATCGCCGTGCTCGTGCCCGGCCAGTCTGGGGCGTCCGCCGCCGTGTCCGGAGTCCTGGGCGGCGGCCCGAGCGGAGCAGCCGGCGGCTTTGCCTATCCCGCCGACGGGACCGCGGCGCGAACCGGGGCGGTGTCCTCGAGCGCCGCCACTGACGCGATTGGAACCGGTGGCTCGCATGCGGTCGCGGACGCGTCGGGAATCTCGTTGTTGAACGGCGAGATCACCGCCGACGGCGTCGCCGCCCGCGCCAATGCGACGACCGACGGCGCCGACGTCAACGGCTCGCAGGTGGCCAATCTGGTCGTGCTCGGCTCGCCGGTCTCCGCAGGCCCGAACGCGCGCTTCCCGCTCGGGGACTGGGGTTACGCAGTCACGCTCGAGCAGGTCGCAGAGGCACCGGTCGTCGACGGCACCCAGCATGCGCGGGCCACCGTCACGGGGCTGCACGTCGTGCTCACGGCAGACCACGGCGGCCTGCCCGCCGGGACGGAGATCTTCGTCGGGCGCGCGGAAGCCGCGACGTCGACCTCGGTCGCGCCGCCGCCGCCGCCTCCGCCGCCGGCGACGACGACAGTCGAGAAACCCGTGGCGCCGCCGCCGCAGGAGAAGCGCCCGGCGAAGCCGAAGCCTCTGCCCAAGCCCCCCGAGCCGGAGACTGAACGCCCGGGCCCGATCTATCGACCGCCGCCGACCGACATCTCGGCGCCGCTCTCGCCGGCCGGCTACGTCTTCCCGATCTACGGTCCGTCGTCGTTCGGCGACACCTTCGGCGCTCCCCGCGCCGGCGTCGGCTGGCACCACGGCGAGGACATCTTCGCCCCCCTCGGCGCGCCGCTGCTCGCGGTCGCCGACGGCACGGTCTTCTCGGTCGGCTGGAACGAGCGGGGCGGGTACCGGCTCTGGCTACGCGATCGCCAGGGCAACCAGTTCTACTACGCCCACCTCTCCGCCTTCGCGCCGCTCGCCGTCAACGGGAACGAGGTGCGCGCCGGGGACGTGCTCGGCTTCGTCGGCAACACCGGCGACGCGCAGTCGACGCCGTACCACCTCCACTTCGAGATCCATCCGGTCGGCCTGCTGCCGATGGGCTACGACGGCGTCGTGAATGCGTTTCCGTATCTGAGCGCGTGGCGGCGCCTGGACGACGTCACGTTTGCCGGCAGTGGCTGGGCTCCGCCCGTGCCCCTGAGCGCGACGGCGCCGAAGCCGGCCGCCGTTCTCCTGGGGTCGACCGACATCTCGAGCGCCAGCGGTCTCGAGCCCGGCTCGCTCGAGCGGGCGCTCGTCGCCCCGGTCTCGGCCGAGGGCGACGGCGCCTTGCTGCGCAATGGCTAGTTTCGCCTAGGAGTCTTTCTTTGAGGTCGCCTTCTCGATGATCTCCTCGGCCGAGTCGGCGACCTTGTTGGCCGAGTCGACGACCTTGTCGACCGTGCTCGAGCCCGAGTTCGTCGGAGCGGGCGGCGGTGTGTACGAGTAGTCGTCGGAGCTCTCGCCCGTGATCTTGTCCATCAGCCACTGACGTGTCTGCGGGCCGGTCATCGGGTTGAAGAGGATCCCGAGGGCGATCCCCGTGAGCAGCAGCATCGTGTTGCGCGTGCTGTGGTCCACCTTGCCCTGGACCCGGTCCGCGGCGTTGCGGAGCTCGTCGACAGCCTTCCGCAGGTTCTCCTGGATGTCCTTGTCGGTTGCGGCCCGCATCGCGGTCGCGCTGAGATTGCGGTTCCCGAGCAGCTCGCCGTAGACCTGCCGGGCGGCGCCGAACGCCTCCTTCAGGTTGTTGTGGAGCTCCTCGTCGTGCATTGCCCGGTCGACGTACGGCCGCATCGTGTCGGCCGTCTCGTAGAGCTTGTCCTTTGTCTTGACCATCGGCTTCGTCCTTTCGTTCCAGTCTCTTGTGGTCGTCCAACTCAATCTTGCCCCACCACGATCCTCCGAAACAGACTACTGTCGCGGCGCGGCGGCCTGGCGGTGCAGCGGGGCCCGGCGCGCGCGGCGTGCGCCGCTCTTGCCACGGAACGCGTCCTCGAAGACGTCCTCGACGTGGTCGGCGAGGACGAACTCGAGCTCGGCCGTCGTCTCGGCCGGCAGGTCGTCCAGGTCGGGCTCGTTCTCGAGCGGGAGGATCACGCGCTTCAGGCCTGCGCGCTGTGCTGCGAGCACCTTCTCCCGGACGCCTCCGATCGGCAGCACCTGGCCGGTGAGCGTGATCTCACCGGTCATCCCGACGTCGTCGTCCACCGGCACGCCGCGCACGAGCGAGACGAGGGCCGTCGCCATCGTCACGCCGGCCGACGGGCCGTCCTTCGGCACCGCGCCCGCAGGGACGTGGATGTGGACGTCGTGCTCGGCGAACCATGCCGACGGCACGTCGAGCTCGTCCGCGTGCGAGCGGACCCAGGAAAGCGCCGCCTGGGCGGACTCCTGCATCACCTCGCCGAGCTGGCCCGTGATCGTCAGCTTGCCCTTCCCGGGGTAGGCAGTGGCCTCGATGAAGAGGACGTCGCCGCCGACCGCGGTGTAGGCGAGCCCCGTCGCGACTCCTGGATCCGCGGTGCGCTTGCGGGCGTCGGCGGAGAACGTGCGCGGCCCGAGCCACTCGCGGACGCGGGCCTCGTCGACCTTGATCTTCTCCGCGTTGCCGCGCGCGACCATGGTGGCCGCCTTGCGACAGAGCGCCCCGATCCGCCGCTCGAGATTGCGCACGCCGGCCTCGCGCGTGTACTCGCCGATCACGAGGCGCAGCGTCCGGTCCGGGATCGAGATGCGACTCTTCCGTAGGCCGTGTGCCTCGATCTGCTTCGGCACGAGGTAGCGCTTTGCGATCGCGAGCTTCTCGTCGTGGGTGTAGCCGGAGAGGTGGATCACGTCCATCCGGTCGAGCAGCGGACCAGGAATCGTGTCGAGCGTGTTCGCGGTGCAGATGAAGAGCACCCGCGAGAGGTCGTAGGGCAAGTCGAGGTAGTGGTCGCGAAAGGTCGAGTGCTGCTCCGGGTCGAGCACCTCGAGCATCGCCGAGGCCGGGTCGCCGCGAAAGTCGGCTCCCATCTTGTCGATCTCGTCGATCAGGAAGACAGGGTTCGAGGACTCGGCGTCGCGGATCGCCCGCACGATCGTTCCCGGCATCGCGCCGATGTACGTGCGCCGGTGACCGCGGATCTCGGACTCGTCGCGGACGCCCCCCACCGAGATGCGGACGAACTTGCGGCCGAGCGCCCGCGCGATCGAGTGCCCGAGCGACGTCTTTCCGACTCCCGGTGGCCCGACGAAGCAGAGGATCGGGCCGGCGAGGTCGTTCTTCAGCTTCGAGACGGCGAGGTGCTCGACGATCCGCTCCTTCACCTTCTCGAGGTCGAAGTGGTCCTGGTCGAGGATCTCGCGCGCGTGCTCGAGGTCGAGGTTGTCCTCTGTCTGCTCGGCCCACGGCAGCGAGAGGATCCAGTCGAGGTAGGTGCGGATGACGCCGTACTCGGCGGCTGCCGGCGGTAGCTTCTCGAGCCGCCCGAGCTCCCGGTTCGCGGCCTTGAGCGCGTGCTCGGGCAGCTGCTTGTCGTCGATCAGGGCTCGGAGCTCGTTCACCTCGGCCTGCTGCTCGTCCCCCTCGCCGAGCTCCTCCTGAATCGCCTTCAGCTGCTGCCGGAGGAAGAACTCCCGTTGGCCCTTGTCGATCTCGCTCGCGACCTGCGACTGGATCTTGGAGCCGAGCTCCGACATCTCCAGCTCGCGGGCCAGGATCACCGAGACGGAGCGCAGGCGCTCCTCGACGTCGACCGCGGCGAGGAGCTGCCTGGCGCTCCTCGGTCGGGATGCGGAGGGTCGACGCGACCAGATGGCAGAGCGCACTCGGGTCGTCGACGTTGGCGGCGGCAAGCTGCAGCTCCTCCGGCAGGTACGGCGTCAGCGCGATGATCTGGCCGAACTGGTGCTGGACGTGCCGGGTCAGCGCCTCGAGCTCGGGCGACTCGGAGACGACGTCCGGGAGCTCTTCCAGCTGGGCGACGAGGTAGGGCTCTTCCTCCACCGGCGTGACGAGCCTGACGCGCTCGAGGCCCTGGACGAGGATTCGCAGCGTCCCGTCGGGGACCTTGATCATCTTGTGCACGACCGCGACCGTGCCGACGTCGTACAGGTCGTCCCAGCCCGGCGGATCGGCATCCGGGTTGCGGACGGTCAGCAACGCAAGCGTCCTCTCTCCCGAGACGACGTCGTCGATCAGCCTCACCGAGCGTTCCTGGCCGACCGCCAGCGGCGTCATCGACTCTGGGAAGACGACCGTTTCCTTCAGCGGCAAGACCGGCAGTCTCAGCCGCTCCGCCGCCGGCTCGGGTGCGCTCATCCGACCCTGCGCACGACGATCGCGACCGCGCGCCGTCGCGGCGCGCGCTTGGCGATCGGAAGCGTGATCCGCAGTATCCCCGCCTCGTACGCAGCACTCGCCGAAGACACGGCGATCTCGTGGCCGAGCGGGATGCGGCGCTCGAAGCGGCCGTACTCGATCTCCGCCTGCTGGTAGACCTGCCCGCCCACGCGTGGCCGCGGCCGCTCGCCCGAGATCGTCAGAGCTCGCTCGGCGACTCCGATCTCGATCGAGTCCGGGTCGACTCCGGCGAGCTCGACGACGACGTTCAGCTGGTGCGGCTCGTCGGTGACGAAGCAGTCGACCGCGGGCCGGAAACCGTGCCGGCCGGCCGCGAACCTGGGCACCTGCCAGAGGTCGGCAAAGAGCTCGTCGATCTCCTCCTGGAGCCGGTCGGCGTCTCGCCGCGACATCGCTGCACCCTAGCCAAGGGAGTGGCTTGGCGGAACATCAGCTGAGCCGCCGGGCCGCGCTGCTCGCCCCGATGCTGCGTCCTCAGTCGCGCCGATAGCTTCGGCTATCGGCGCTCCCTGCGTCCTTGCCTCGGAACGAGCATCGCACCCCGGCGACGAGCGACGTCCCGCCAAGCCACTCCGAGTACGATCGACGCATGACGCTGGTGCGCCGGATCCTGCTCCTGCTGACCAGCGCGCTCGCCTTCGGCACCTACGTCTGGTTCGCCGCCGTCCGCTACCTGCCGCTCGTGAAGGCGCGCAAGGCGCGTCGCCGGAGGCTGCGCGGGGCGGCCTGATGGCGGGCTGCTGATGGTCGACGGTACGCCGCGTGTCGAAACCGCCTCTGCAGGGAACCGGGCCGCAATGCGTCTTCTCGCCGCCGGTCTGCTCGCGGGCGCGCTGCTTGCTCTCGCCCCCACGGCGGAG
>CAWKNQ010000002.1:0-27894 GCA_963850995.1 uncultured Gaiellaceae bacterium
CATGACGCATCCGGCGATTCTCGCAGCAACAGTTGTGAATTGACAAATCTTATTCCTGTCATTAGAACTACGAATCTCCATCAACCCTGTAGACAAACCTCGAAAGGACGCTCATGCGCCGGAGCTTCATCGTTTCTCGCTCTGCTCGCGGCCGTGCTGGCGTCCTCGGCCTTCGCGCGCCCGGCGAAGCGGGCCGACACGCGGCTCTCGCTCGTCGCGTACTCGACGCCGCGTGAGGCGTACGGGAAGCTGATACCCGGTCTTCCAGAAGACGGCCGGCCGGCAAGGACGTCTGGTTCGGCCAGTCCTACGGCGCGCCGGACGAGCAGGCCCGCGCGGTGAAGGCCGGCCTCAAGGCCGACATCGTCGCGCTCTCGCTCGCGCCGGACATCGACGAGCTGGTCGCCACGGCATGGTCGACGAGAAGTGGAAGCGGCGAGCTACGCGGGCATGGTCGCGAACTGGGTGGTCGTCTTCGTCGTCCGCGACGGCAACCCCAAGAAGATCCGCGGCTGGAACGACCTGATCAAGCCCGACGTCGAGGTGGTCACGCCAAACCGATCAACTCGGGCGGCGCGCGCTGGAACGTGATGGCCGCCTACGGGGCCTAGCGGGAGCTGGGCGAGACCGACAAGCAGGCGCAGGCCAACCTGGTCAAGCTCTTCCGGCACGTCGCCGCCCAGGACAAGAGCGCGCGCGAGTCGCTCAAGACGTTCCTCGGTGGCAAGGGAGACGTGCTGCTCGCCTACGAGAACGAGGCGGTGTTCGCGCGGAAGAACGGGCCCGAACCTCGCCGTACCGGATCCCGCGCTCGACGATCCTGATCCAGAACCCGATGGCCGTCGATCAAGAGCAGGGAGCACGGGACGGAGGCGAACGCGTTCGTGCGCTACCTGCGCACGGCCGAGGCGCAGCGGATCTTCGGCGAGAACGGCTACCGGCCGGTCAACAAGGCCGTCGCCAAGCGAGTTCACGTAGAAGTACCCGGCCCGGCCCGGCCTGTTCACGATCGACGCAGCTCGGGCTCGGGGCTGGGACGAGGGTCCAGAAGCGGTTCTTCGACCCGCGCACCGGCATGATCGCCCGGATCGAGCGCCAGGTCGGCGGCGGCACCGGCTAAGGCGTCGAATTGACGCGCTAATGCTGTCGATTAGCTTTGCCTATTCTTATGAGCACCGTCGACGGCGCCTCAGCCGAGCAAGATGCAGAGCGAGCGGGCCTCTACGGCCCTCTCGCTCGGTATCGTCACCAGCTACCTGACGGTGCTCGTCGCGCTGCCGATCGCCGCGCTCGTCTTGGAGTCCACTGAACGGGGGCAGCGAGGGCTCTGGGACGCGGTCATCGAGCCCGGAGGCGGTCGCCGCGCTGAAACTGACGGTCGGCGACGTCGATCGCCGTCGCGCTGATCAACGCGGTCATGGGGACGATCATCGCCTGGGTGCTCGTGCGTGACGCTTTCCGCGGCAAGGCGGTTGTCAACGCCGTCATCGACCTGCCGTTCGCCCTGCCGACGATCGTCGCCGGGCTGACGCTGCTCGCGCTCTACGGGCCGCAGTCGCCGATCGGGGTAAACGTCGCGTTCACGCGACCGCGATCGTGGTCGCAATGCTCTTCGTCACGCTGCCGTTCGTCGGTCCACACCGTCCAGCCCGTGCTGATCGAGCTGGACCAGGAGATGGAAGGAGGCGGCGACGTCGCTCGGCGCGCGCGGAGTGCCAGACCTTCCGCCGCGTGGTCTTCCCGAACGTGCTGCCGGGGATCCTGTCGGGCGTCGCGCTGGCGTTCGCGAAGGCGGTGGGCGAGTTCGGCTCGCTCGTGATCATCACGGCAACCTGCCCTACCAGACCGAGGTGTCGTCGGTCTTCATCTTCGGCCGAATCGAGAGCGGCGACCAGGCCGGCGCCGCAGCGGTGGCGGTCATGCTGCTCGTGATCTCCTTCGCGCTGCTGCTCTCGATCGGCGTCATTCGCCACTTCGCGACGAGGCACGACCGTGACTAGCTTCCTGCGTAGATTCGGACTGCGCGCGATCGCCCTCTCCTATCTCCCGGTGATCCTGCTCGCGCCGCTCGCGCTCGTCTTCTTTCGGACCTTTGAGGACGGCGTCGGCGACGCCTGGGACGCGCTCTCGACCCCGGAGACGGTCAACGCCTTCAAGCTGACGCTGATCATCACCGCGATCGCGGTGCCGCTCAACACGATCTTCGGGATCACCTGCGCGCTCGCGATCGTCCGCCACCGCTTCCGGGGCAAGGGTTTTGTCAACGCCTTCGTCGATCTGCCGCTGGCGCTCTCGCCGGTCGTCGTCGGCCTGTCGCTGTTCCTGCTCTACGGCCGTGACGGCTGGTTCGGCTGGCTTGGCGATCACGGGATCCAGATCCTCTTCTCGCTCCCGGCGATGGTGATCGCGACGATCTTCGTCTCGCTCCCGTTCGTCGCCCGCGAGGTCGTCCCGACCCTGCGTGAGATCGGCGACGAGCAGGAGCAGGCGGCCCGAACGCTCGGCGCCAACACCTCGCAGACGTTTTGGCGGATCACGCTGCCGGCGATCCGCTGGGCGGTGATCTACGGCGTCATCCTCACGACGGCGCGCTGCCTTGGCGAGTATGGGGCCGTCGCCGTCGTCTCCGGCCGCCTCCAGGGCGAGACCGAGACCGCGACGCTGCGCGTCGAGGAGCGCTACGAGTCGTTCGACCTCGCCGGCGCCTACGCGATCTCCATTGTGCTCGCACTGATCGCCGTGCTCGTGCTCGTGGCTATGACCGTGATCCGACCAAGGGAGGAGACTGTCTAGATGTCGATCGTCGTCAGGAACGTCTCGAAGCGCTTCAACGACTTCACGGCGCTCGAGGACGTCTCGCTCGAGGTCGCCTCGGGCTCGTTGACCGCGCTGCTCGGCCCGAGCGGCAGCGGCAAGTCGACCCTCCTGCGGGTGATCGCGGGGCTCGAGCGCCCCGACGAAGGCGAGATCGTCATCTCCGGCGAGGACGCGACCGGGCTCGCGCCGCAGAAGCGCGGTGTCGGCTTCGTCTTCCAGCACTACGCGGCGTTCAAGCACATGACCGTCCAGGACAACATCGCGTTCGGCCTCAAGATCCGGAAGCGGCCGAAGGAGGAGATCCGCGAGCGCGTGGCCGAGCTGCTGGACCTCGTGCAGCTGCAGCAGTTCGCGCGCCGCTACCCCGCCCAGCTGTCGGGCGGCCAGCGGCAGCGCATGGCCCTCGCCCGCGCGCTGGCGGTGGAGCCGGAGGTGCTGCTGCTCGACGAGCCGTTCGGGGCCCTCGATGCGCGCGTGCGCGCGGAGCTGCGCGAGTGGCTCCGCCGTCTGCACGACGAGGTGCACGTGACGACCGTGTTCGTCACGCACGACCAGGAGGAGGCGATGGAGGTCGCCGACCGGATCGCGGTCATGAACAAGGGCCGGATCGAGCAGGTCGGGGGCCCGCGCGACCTCTACGAGCATCCCGAGACCGAGTTCGTGATGAGCTTCGTCGGCCCCGTCAACCAGGTCGGGGACACGTGGGTGCGGCCGCACGACCTCGAGCTGCTCGCCGAGCCCTCCGAGAGCGCCGACGAGGCCATGATCGAGCGGATCGTCCACCTCGGCTTCGAGGTCCGCGTCGAGCTGACCCGTTCGGACGGCGAGCGGCTCTGGGCGCAGGTGACTCGCGACCGCTGCGAGGAGCTCGAGCTGGCCGAGGGCCAGATCGTCTACCTACGCCCGAGCCGCGAGCGCGTGTTCAACTAGACGTTCTTCGAACGCTCGACGAGGTCGGCGAGCGAGGTCTGCTCGAGGACGCCGCGCATGCTCGCCCGCAGCTCGATCCAGACGTCTCCGAGCGCCGCCGCGGCGCCTGTATAGCTGACGTCCTCCGGCCTGCTCCCGCGCACGCTTGCGATCGGGCCTTCGACTGCGCGGACGACGTCGGCGAGGCTGATCTCGTCCGCCGGCCGGCCGAGCCAGTAGCCGCCGTCCGCGCCGCGCCGGCTCGCGACCAGCTCCGAGCGCCGCAGCTCGAGCAGGATGTTCTCGAGGAAGTTGAGCGGGATCTCCTGCGCGCCCGCGAGCCGCTCGCCCTTGACGGGGACGCCGGGCGGCGACGCGGCAAGCTCCGCGAGCGCGCGCAACGCGTAGTCGACCTTGGCCGAGACGCGCACGCTCTACGTTTGCGCGACGGGTTCGGCTGAGACCCAGGCGGAGCAGATCGACGAGACGTGCGTGTCGTCGGGCCCGCAACAACCACCGACGCCGTTCACGTTCGACATCCGCTCCTTCAGAGCCGCGTGTCGGGCGCCGAGCTCGGCGGCATCGCCCTCGTCCAGCTCCGTCGCCTCGTCGAGCTCGGCGTGACTCTTGGTGGACGCGTTCGTGCGCAGCCCGCCGATGCGGGAGGCCCACGGTGCGGCGGCGTCGAGCGCGTTCGCGAAGTGGGTCGGGTGGGCGTCCAGCTCGTCGAGCGAATAGCCGATCTCCGCCGCCCAGTCC
This sequence comes from uncultured Gaiellaceae bacterium, assembly GCA_963850995.1. Classification (GTDB taxonomy): domain Bacteria; phylum Actinomycetota; class Thermoleophilia; order Gaiellales; family Gaiellaceae; genus Gaiellasilicea. The sequence continues at coordinate 4,486 of CAWKNQ010000002.1, forward strand.
GGGTTCGCACGCCAGGTCGGGCTCTCGAGCACGAGGCCGACACCGTGCTCGCGGGCGAGCTCCGCATACGGCTCGTAGTAGCGCCGGAGCTCTTCCGTCCCCTGCTCGTCCTTGAGCAGGTCGAAGGCAGCGAACGCGGGCAGTTCGAGTCCGTGGTGGAAGATCAGCGTCGTCTCGATGCCGCCGTCCATGATGAAGAGCCCGCCGTCGAGCTGCGGGAGCCGCTCGCGGTACATGGGCCGACCGTACCAGCCTGAAAGCTAGACCGTCACCTCGGCGAGCCGGCGCTCGAGGAAGGCGCGGTCGCCCGTGTTCATCTCCAGCGCAAGCGCGTCTCGGTAGGCCGAGGCCGCCTCGTCGGGGCGGTCGAGCCTGCGGAGGAAGTCGGCCCGCGCGGCGTGCAGGAGGTGGTAGCGGGGCAGGTCGATCTGCTCGACGAGCTCGAGTCCGAACTCGGGCCCGTGGGCCATCGCGACGGCCACGGCGCGGTTCAGCTCGACGATCGGCGTCGGCTCGAGCCGTGCCAGCTCGTTGTAGAGCGCAGCGATCTGCTGCCAGTCGGTGACGTCTTCGAGATGCAGGGCGGCGATCGCAGCCTGGAGCTGGTAGGTGCCCGGCCGCCGGTGTGAGAGCGCGCGTTCGAGCAGACGCGTCCCCTCGTCGATGCGGGCCTGGTTCCAGCGCCCGCGGTCCTGGTCCGCGAGCAGGACGATCTCGCCCGCGGGGTCGAGGCGGGCCTCGCGCCGGGCGTCGTGCAGCAGCATCAGAGCGAGCAGTCCGAGCGCCTCCGGCTCGTCCGGCATCAGCACAGCGAGAAGCTTCGCCAGCCGGATCGCCTCGTCGCAGAGCTCGTCGCGGATCGCGGCGCCACCGACGCTTGCCGAGTAGCCCTCGTTGAAGACGAGGTAGAGGACGGCGAGCACGGAGCGCAGCCGCTCGGGGAGCAGGTGGTCGGGTGGGACGCGGAAGGGGATGCCCGCGTCGCGAACCTTCTTCTTCGCCCGCACCAGCCGCTGGGCCATCGCCGGCTCGGCGACGAGGAACGCGTGGGCGATCTCGGTCGTCGTCAGGCCGGCGACCTCGCGGAGTGTCAGCGCGACGCGCGACTCCGCCGCGAGCGCGGGGTGGCAGCAGGTGAAGACGAGCGCGAGCCTGTCGTCCGGAATCGCGCTCACGTCGTCCTCGTCGGCCGGCAGGGCCTCCAGCCGTGCCAGCAGCTCGGCCTTGCGGGCGAATGTCCGCTCGCGGCGGAGCCGGTCGATCGCGCGGTTGCGCGCGGTCGTGATGATCCACGCGCCCGGGTTGCCGGGCGTCCCGGCTCCCGGCCAGCGCTCGAGCGCGGTGGTGAATGCATCCTGCACCGCGTCCTCGGCGAGTTGGATGTCGCCGAGGACGCGGGTGAGTGCAGCGACGGCACGGCCCCATTCCTCCTTGAAGACCCGCTCGAGGTCCGGGGTCAATGCTCGATGACCGGCCTCAGCTCGACGGAGGCCGTGAAGACGACCGGGATCCGGGCGGCGATCGCGATCGCCGCGTCCAGGTCCTCAGCCTCGATCTCCATCAGGCCGCCGATCTGCTCCTTGGTCTCGGCGAAGGGACCGTCTGTGACAAGTGTCTCGCCGTCACGGACGCGGACCGTCTTCGCGGTGGTGGGGCTGTCGAGCTCGTAGCCGCTGCCCAGTGCACCGGTCGGGCCGAGCTCGGCGAAGAGCGCCTCCCACTTCGGCACCTCGAGGGCGCGCGCCGCGGCGGCCTCCTCGGGCGACATCTTCTCCCAGGCGGCGACTGCGTCGGCGTTGTTCGTCAGCAGGGCTGCGTACTTCACGACTCCTCACCTCCGTCGACGTAGACAGGCCGGACTTCGATCGACCCGTGCCTCGCGGCTGGGATCTTCGCCGCCCACGTGCACGCCTCGTCGATCGAGTCGCACTCGAAGACGTAGTAGCCGCCGATGGACTCCTTCACTTCGGCGAAGGGGCCGTCGGTGACGAGCGTCTCGTCGCCGCGGACGCGGACCGTCGTCGCCGTCTCGGTCGAGTCGAGCTCGTTGCCTCCCGCCGTCACGGCCGCCTGCGAGAGAGCCATGTACTCGCCCATCTCGCGCTCGCGCTCCTCCGGCGAGAGGCTCCGCCAGTGGGACTCGTCGCCGTAGATCAGTGCCAGATACTGCATCCGTTCCTCCTCTCGGAAGTCGATTTCACCACGTAGACGAACGTGGCGCGGCGAAATCGACAGCGGTGCGAAATCCGTCCCCAACGTGCCCCAGGGGCACCCCGGTGTCCCTACGGAAACGCTATCTAGGATCTGCGCACAGAAGCAGCACGGCTTCGTGCCGGCTTCGTGTCAGCTTGCGAGCAGCCTGCGCAGGAGCGTCAGCGCGCCGTCCTTGTCGAGATAGTCGTTCAGGTTGCCGCACTTCGGGCTCTGGACGCAGCTACGGGCAGCCGTCCGAGCACGGGACAGCCGGCGAGCATCTTCGCCGTGTCCTCGACCCAGCCCTCGAAGCGCTCGAAGCCGCGCTCCGTGATCCCGACGCCGCCGGCGTGCCCGTCGTAGACGAAGATCGTCGGCAGACCGGTCTGGTAGTGCACGTTCGTCGAGAGCCCGCCGATGTCCCAGCGGTCGCACATCGCCCAGAGCGGCAGGAGCGCGATCAGCGAGTGCTCGGCCGCGTGGAGCGAGGACAGCAGCTTCGGCATCTCCTCGAGACCCTCGAGCTGGGCAGCCGTGGGGCAGAACCAGACAGCTTCGGTCTCGAAGCTCGTCTCCGGAAGGTCGAGCGGGACCGTCTCGAGCGTGTCGCCGCCGCTGATCGACTTGCGCTGGTACCCGATCACCCGCTCGGTGACCGAGACGCGGCCGTGGTGGAGCTCGAGCCCGAGCCGGTGCTCGACCCTCAGAGGCTCCACGATCGAGGTCTGCGTCTCCTTCTTCGCCTGCGTGTACCAGTCGACGTTCGCGCGGGCGACGAGGGCGACGCGAGCGTCGACGTCCAGCCGCTTGACGACGTGCTGCTCGCCGAGGTGGAGGTAGACGGCGCCGTCGTGGACCGTCGAGTAGGCGCGCGAGCGCTCGACGAGCCCGAGCACGGCGCCGGTCTCGGCGTCGACGACGGTGAACGAGTCGAGCTCGCCCGACCTGAGCAGGACGCGCGCGGCGGGGTAGTCGGTTCCGGCCCAGACATATCCCGCGTCCGTCTTCTTCAGCTCCGGGAGCACGGCGGCGCGCTCGAGCGCTTCCGGCCCGAGCGTCGCCGCGTCGGCCTCGTCGATCGGCCCCTCGAAGGCGGCCGAGAGCACGTGGCCGTCGAGGACGCGCGGGTTCGCATGGTCGAGCAGGGCTGCCTCCACGGTTCGCCCGAGCAGCGTCTCCGGCTCGCGCATGAAGTACTGGTCGAGCGCGTCCTCGCTCGCGACGAGCACCGCGAGGCCCGGGCTGCGCCGGCCGGCCCGGCCCCACTGCTGCCGTAGCGAGCTGACCGTGCCGGGGAAGCCGACCGAGATCGCACAGTCGAGCGTGCCGATGTCGATGCCGAGCTCGAGCGCGTCGGTTGCCGAAACGCCGAGGAGCTCGCCTGCCATCAGCCGCTGCTCGATCTCGCGGCGCTGTGAAGGGGTGTACCCGGCGCGGTAGGGAGCGAGGCGCGCAGCGAGCTCGGGCTCGAGCCGATCGGATGCGAAGCGGTGGATCAGCTCGACCGCCTTGCGGCTCTTGGCGAAGCAGATCGTGCGCAGCCCGCGTTCGACGAAGGTTGCCAGCAGGCGGGACGCGTCGCCGAGCGCGCTCGCCCGCTGGCCGAGGTCCTCGTCGATCAGCTCCGGGTTCCAGAGCGCGATCGTCCGCTCGGTCGCCGGCGCCGCGTCGCTGTCGACGACGACGGCGGGCTCGCCGAGCAGCGACTGGGCCAGCTGCGCCGCGTTCGCGATCGTCGCCGAGGCGAGCACGAACTGTGGCTCTGAGTCGTACGCGCGCGCGAGCCGGCGCAGCCGCCGGAGCACGTTCGAGACGTGCGAGCCGAACACGCCGCGGTAGACGTGCGCCTCGTCCACGACGATATAGCGGAGGTTCGCGAGCACGTCGCCCCAGCGGTCGTGGTGCGGCAGCACGCCGACGTGGAGCATGTCCGGGTTCGTCAGGATCACGTTCGCCCATCTGCGGATCTGCCAGCGCCGCTCGGTCTCGGTGTCGCCGTCGTAGATGGCCGGCTTGACGCCCTTGACGCCGAACGCGCCGAGAGCGCGTGCCTGGTCCTGGGAGAGCGCTTTCGTCGGGTAGAGGTAGAGAGCCCTGCTCTTCGGCTCGCGCGCGAGCAGGTCGAGCACCGGCAAGTTGAAGGCGAGGCTCTTGCCACTGGCCGTGCTCGTCGTCACGATCGCGTTTCCCCCCGCGCGGAGCGCCTCCCAGGTCTCGGCCTGGTGCGTGTAGAGCGACGTGATCCCTTGCGCGACGAGCGCGGAGGCGACGCGCGGGTCGAGGTCGTCCGGAAACGGCTCGCTCCGTCCCGTCCGTGCGGGCTCGACCGTCAAGTGGGCGAGCTCCTCTCCGGCCAGCAGGTCGTGCCAGGCGGGGGCGACGGTGCTCACGGCCTCATTGAAGCTTAGGGCGGGGTTCTACCTGGTCGCGTCCTTCCGCTCGTGTCTCAGCACATACAGGATCGCTGCCAACACGACGGCGAGTGTGACCACCCCGCCGCGAGCTGTGCGAACTCGAGGACCCGTCCGCCGATCCGCAACGAGAGTGGGCTTCGTCCGGGATCGAACTGGGTGGCCTGCTCGGTGAAGATCGAGAGCACTAGGGCGGCGGTTCCCTGGGCTAGGTCGAGCAACGCATAGCCGAGCGCGATTGCAGCGGCGAGTGTCAGCAGCGTCCTTCGGCGCAGCAAGTCGTCGAGCGCGTCGCGCATGTCTCAATGATCGGACCGTGACCGGACGTCCGTTGTGTTGTTGCTAACGTCGGCCTACCGGGGTGCTCCTAACGGGGCTGAGATCACACCCGTCGAACCTGATCCGGTTCGCACCGGCGAAGGGAGTACAAGATCGTCCCGCGCTGCCTCACAATTGCGACGTCCGACTCCGGCGGCGGAGCGGGCATCCAGGCGGACCTGAAGGCCTTCGCCGCCGCCGGCGCGCACGGTTCGAGCGTGCTCGTCGCCCTGACGGCGCAGAACACGACCGGGGTGACGGCGGTTCACGAGCTCCCGTCCGAGTTCATCCGCGCGCAGCTCGATGCGGTCTTCGACGACATCGGCGTCGACGCCGCCAAGACGGGCATGCTCTTCTCGCGTGAGATCGTCGAGACGGTGGCGGAGGCGCTCGCGCGCCGCCCGGTGCCGCTCGTCGTCGACCCGGTCTTGATCGCCAGCTCGGGCGCGCAGCTCCTGCAGGACGACGCCATCGAGACGCTGGTCGCCCGGCTCTTCCCGCTCTCGACCGTGGTGACGCCGAACCTGCCCGAGGCGGAGGCGCTCACCGGGATGTCGAGCGCGTCGCGGCGGGAGCTCGCCGAGCGCCTCGTCGAGCTCGGCGCGACGGCGGCGCTTGTCACCGGCGGCCACGGCGAGACCGCTGTCGACCATCTCTTTGACGGGGAGACGCACGTGGAGATCGCGGTCGAGCGCCACGATGTGCCGGCGACGCACGGCGCCGGCTGCACGCACTCGGCGACGCTCACCGCGTTGCTCGCGCGCGGACTCTCGCTGGAGGGCGCGGCGCGAGGCGCGGCCGAGGCAGCCTCGGGCGCCGTCCGCAACGGCCTCCATGAGATCGGCGCGGGCGAGGGGCCTGTCGACGTCCTCGACGTGAGGGGCCGCACATGAGCATCGACCCGGGCGCCACTCTCGCTGCGATCCGCGAGCGCAAGCCGCTCGTCCACAACATCACGAATTACGTCGTCATGAACGAGACCGCGAACGCGATTCTCGCCCTGGGCGCGCTGCCGGTAATGGCGCACGCCGAGGAGGAGGTGCGCGAGATGGTGGGGCTCGCGGGGGCGCTCGTGCTCAACATCGGCACGCTCTCGGAGCGCTGGATCGAGGCGATGCTCGCCGCCGGCACTGCGGCGAACGAGAAGGGCGTGCCCGTCGTCCTCGATCCGGTCGGCGCGGGCGCGACCGCGTACCGCACCGAGACCGCGAAGCGCATTCTCGACACGGTCCACGTCGCCGTGCTGCGGGGGAATGCGGGCGAGGTCGCGACGCTCGTCGGGGCCGAGGCGGAGGTGCGCGGCGTCGAGTCGGTGGGTGTCGGGGGCGATCCCGCCGCGCTCGCGCGCGAGGCTGCGATGTCGCTCGGCGTGGTCGCGTCCGTGACCGGCGTCGTCGACCACGTCTCGGACGGCAAGCGTGTTGCGGCTGTCGCCAACGGCCACGAGCTGCTGGCCGCGATCACAGGAACCGGTTGCATGTCGACCGCGCTCACGGGCTGCTTCCTCGCCGCGAAGCCCGACCCGTTCGAGGCTGCGGCCGAGGCGCTCGTCGCGTTCGGCGTCGCCGGCGAGGACGCGGCAGCCGAAGCGAAGGGCCCGGGCAGCTTCCACGTCGCGCTCTACGACGCGCTCGCGGCGCTCGACCCCGCGACCTTGACGGCTCGGGCACGGATCGAGACGGCGTGAGAGTCCACGCGCTCGTGCCCGACGCGGAAACCGCACGCCGGGCGGCGGCCGGCGGGGCGACCGTCGTGCAGTTGCGGCTCAAGAGCGCCCCGACCGCTGAGGTCGTCGCGCTCGGCCGGTCGCTGGCAGACCTGGACGCAGAGCTCGTCGTAAACGACGACGTGGAGGCCGCGATCGCGTTGGGCTGCGGCGTCCATCTCGGCCAGGCGGATCCGGGGATCGAGCGGGCGCGAGAGGCAGGCATACCTCTCGGGATCTCTGTGACGAAGCGTCGCGAGGCCGCGGTGGCGGAGTTCTCGGGGGCCACGTACCTCGGCGCCGGCCCGGTCTGGGAGACGCCGTCGAAGCCGGACGCCGCGGCGCCGATCGGGGTCGACGGGCTGCGCGACGTCTGCCTCTCGACCTCGCTGCCGGTCGTCGCGATCGGCGGGATCGACGCCTCGAACGCGGCCGAGTGCATCGGTGCCGGCGCGGCAGGAGTGGCCGTGATCCGCGCCGTCGCGGAGATCGAGGCTCTGCGGGCGGCCGTCGATGCGGCTCTCTGACGTCGGCGAGCTCGGGGTTCTACGCGAGCTCGAGGAGCGCGGGCTGATCGTCGGCGTCGAGCACGACGCGGCTCAGCTGGAGGGCGGCCTCGTCGTCACCCAGGACGCGCTGGTCGAGGACGTGCACTTCCGGCTCGACCGGCTGCCCTGGCGCGAGCTCGGCTTCCGGGCCGCCGCGGTCAACATCAGCGACCTCTCGGCGTCGGCCGCCAGCCCCGAAGCCCTCTTCGTCACGCTCGCGGTGCCCGGAGACGTCGAGCTGGACAGTGTCGTCGAGCTCTACGAGGGTCTCGCGGAGGCGGAGGTGCCCGTCCGGGGCGGCGACACCACGAGCGCGGACCGCGTCCACGTCTCCGTAACAGCTCTCGGCCATGCTCGGCGCGTACCGGGCCGCGCGGGCGCGAGGCCCGGCGACCAGCTCGTCGTCACCGGCCCGCTCGGCGCGGCCGGGAAGGCGTTTCGCGAAGAGCGGTTCGCCCGCCCGCCGATCCGCACGGAGGAGGGCCTCCGACTCGGCGGGGTCGCGAACGCGATGCTCGACGTCTCGGACGGGATTGCGGTGGACGCAAGCCACCTTGCGCGCCGGTCCGGCTGCAGGGTCGTGGTCGACCTCGACGCGATCCCGCTCGCGGGCGAGCTGGACGACCTCGGCTTCGGCGAGGACTTCGAGCTCCTCGCCGCGACGCGAGACCCGCTCGGCTTCCCCGTGATCGGCAGGTGCGAGCCGGGTGAGGGCGCCCTTCTGTTGCACGGCGGCGAGCCCTACGATCTCCCGGGCTGGGAGCACTTCAGGACGCGCTGAGCCAGGGCGCCCACTCCCGCTCGTAGTGGGCGCGCTTCCGGGCGCCGATCACCGTCGAGCGTGGCTCGCCGTGCTCGAACAGGATCACCGTCGGCAGCGAGAGGACGCCGTAGCGAGAGGGTACGCCGAGGTGCTCGTCGATGTTCAGCCGCACGAGCCCGAGCCCGTGCTCGCCGGCGATCGCCTCCAGCACCGGCTCGATCGTCGCGCACGGCTTGCACCACGGAGCCCAGAAGTCGACGACGACCGGACCCTCCGCGTGGAGCACCATCTCGTCGAAGGTCCCGTCGGTGACCTCTCTCACAGCTGTCCTCTCAGCGCTGCGAACCGGAGCAGAGGCACCTTCCAGATTGCCTCGAGCACGATCGCGCGCGACATCTTCGAGCCGCCGACCTCTCGGTCGACGAACCGGATCGGCACCTCCCGGACACGGAAGCCGCGGCGCAGCGCCCGGTAGGTGACCTCGATCTGAAAGGCGTAACCCTTCGAGTGCACCGCGTCGAGGTCGATCGCCTCGAGCACGGAGCGGCGGATGCACTTGAAGCCGCCGGTGAGGTCGCGCACCGGCACGCCCAGCAGCACGCGCGCGTAGAGCGAGCCGCCGGCCGAGATCAGGCGGCGCACGCGCCCCCAGTTCTCGACCCCGCCGCCGGGGACGTAGCGCGAGCCGAGCACGAGATCGGCGTCTGCCGCGGCCGCGAACAGTCGGGGCACATCCTTCGGGTCGTGCGAGAAGTCGCAGTCCATCTCGACGACGAGCTCGGCATCGCGCTCGAGAGCCCGCCGGAAGCCCGCAAGGTACGCGGGGCCGAGCCCCTCCTTCCGCTGCCGGTGCAGCACCTCGACGAAATCGAGCTCGGCCGCGAGGCGGTCCGCCAGCTCGCCCGTGCCGTCCGGCGAGTTGTCGTCGATCACGAGCACGGCGTCGTCGGGGCCGAGCACCTCACGAAGCGCGCGCAGCATCGGCTCGAGGTTCTCGCGCTCGTCGTAGGTGGGCAGGCAGACGAGGGTCCGCACCTCCGTATCATCGCGGCAAGTGGCTGCGACCCTGCCGAGGAACGACGAGCTCGCCGACCAGCTCGAGCTGCTGGCCGACCTGAGCGAGCTCGAGGGGGAGGACTCCTTCCGCGTCCTCGCCTACCGCCGCGCCGCGACGCGGATCCGAGAGACCGGCGGTCCGGTCGCGCAGCTCGCGCTCGAGGGGAAGGCGAAGAGCCTCTCCGGGATCGGCAAGACGATCGAGGACAAGATCGTCCAGGTCGTCGAGCTGGGCGAGATGGAGGCGTTGACGAAGCGGAAGGCGCTCGTGCCGGAGGAGGTCGTCAAGTTCATGCGCCTGCCCGGCCTGGGGCCGAAGACCGCGCGCCGGATCTGGAAGGAGCTCGGCGTGACGACCCTCACCGGGTTGAAGGAAGCGGCCGAGCAGGAGCAGCTCCGCTCGCTCGCCGGCCTCGGTGCGAAGAGCGAGGAGAAGATCCTCAAGGCGCTCGCCGAGGAGCCGAAGGACCCGCGTGAGTCGAGGCGCTTGCTCGGCGACGGGCTCCCGTTCCTGCTCGAGCTGGTCGAGGAGCTGCGTGCGCACCCGGCCGCGGTGAAGGTCTCCGAGGCTGGATCCGCGCGACGCCGCCGCGAGACGTTCCGCGACCTCGACGTGATCGCGACGTCGACCGACCCTCCGGCGCTGATCGAGCACTTCACAACACGCGACGACGTCGCGAGCATCGTCGCGCAAGGCGATACGAAGGCGACCGTGATCACCGCCAAGGGCCTCCGGCTCGACCTGCGCGTCGTGCCGCCGGAGTCGTACGGCAACCTGCTCCAGCACTTCACCGGCTCGAAGGAGCACAACGTCGCGCTGCGCGAGGAGGCCGTCCGCCGCGGGCTCTCAGTCTCGGAGTACTCGGTCACGAATACCGAGACGGGCGAGGAGTTCACGGCGGCCGACGAGGAGGAGCTCTACTCCCACCTCGGCTATGCGTACATCCCGCCGGAGCTGCGCGAGAACGGCGGCGAGCTGGCGGCGGCGCGAAAGGACGAGCTACCGGAGCTCGTCGAGCGCTCCGACCTCCGGGGCGACCTGCACTGCCACTCGACCTGGTCGGACGGCAAGGCGACGATCGAGCAGATGGCGGTCATGGCCCAATCGCTCGGGCACGCGTACCTCGCGATCTGCGATCACTCGCACCGTCTGCGAGACGGGCGCCTGGAGCGGCAGTGGGAGGAGATCGACGCGCTCAACGAGCGTCTCGCACCGTTCCGGATCCTCAAGGGGATCGAGGTGAACATCCGCGCCACCGGCGAGATCGACTTCGCCGAGGAGCTGCTCGCGCCGCTCGACTGGGTGATGGCGTCGGTCCACGCGAGCTTCGACAAGGACCCGACCGGCCGCGTCCTCGAGGCCATGCAGAGCCCGCACGTCGACTGCATCGGCCATCTGACGAGCCGGCGCATCGGCGTCCGCAACCCGTCCGCGATCGAGGTCGAGAAGGTGGTCGAGGCCGCGCTCGAGACCGGGACGTTCCTCGAGATCAACTCGCAGCCCGACCGGCTCGACCTGCGTGACGCGAACGCCCGGCTCGCCGGCGAGGCAGGGCTTCGGCTCGTGATCTCGAGCGACGGGCACTCGGCGAACGCGCTGCGCTACGTCGATCTCGGCGTCGCGCAGGCGCGGCGCGCCTGGCTGACGGCGGACCAGATCGTGAACACCCGTCCGTGGAAGGCGATCGAAAAGCTCCGCAAGTGAGCTTCCGCGAGGACGGCGCCGCGTCGCTCGACTGGGTCGCGGCCTATCTCGAGCGCCTGCGCGAGCTGCCCGTGCTGGCCCAGGTCGAGCCGGGCGAGCTCCGGGCCCGGCTGCCGAAGGCGCCGCCGGACCGGCCGGAGCCGTTCGCCGACGTGCTCCGCGACCTCGACGAGCTGCTGCTGCCGGCGGCGACGCACTGGCAGAGCCCGCGCTTCTTCGCCTACTTCGCGAACACCGGCTCCGAGCCCGGGATCCTCGCCGAGCTGCTCGCGGCCGGTCTGAACCAGGTCGGGATCCTGTGGCGCACCTCACCCGCACTGCAGGAGCTCGAGGAGCTCACGCTCGACTGGCTGGCGCAGCTGCTCGGGCTCCCCGACGGCCTGCACGGCCACCTCGAGGACACCGCCTCGACCGGGACGATGACGGCGCTCGCGGCGGCGCGGCAGGCCAAGCCCGGAGCGCGGGTGGTCGTCTGCTCCGAGCACGCGCACTCGTCGGTGGAGAAGGCCTGCCGCCTGCTCGAGCTCGAGCCGCGCGCGATCCCGGTCGACGCCGTCTTCCGGCTGCGTCCGGACGCGCTCGACCTCGCCGGTGCATGTGCAGTCGTCGCGACGATCGGGACGACGTCGACGAGCTCGATCGATCCAGTCCCTGCGATCGCGGACGCGTGCGAGCGTGACGGCGTCTGGCTGCACGTCGACGCCGCGTACGCCGGCTCGGCGGCCGTCTGCCCGGAGCTCCGGGATGCGTTCGCCGGCTGGGAGCGCGCCGACTCGGTAGTCGTCAACCCACACAAGTGGTTGCTCACACCGATGGGCTGCTCGGCGTTCTGGACGCGGCGACCCGACGACCTGCGTGCCGTCTTCAGCCTCGTGCCCGAGTTCCTGCGTGTCAGCGAGGATGTGGCCAGCCTGTCCGAGTACAGCTCCGCGCTCGGGAGACAGTTCCGGGCGCTCAAGCTCTGGACGGTGTTGCGCTGCTACGGCCGCGAGGGTGTGCAGGACAGGATTCGCGAGGCGATTCGCCTGGCGGCACTCTTCGAAGATCTCGTTCGGGACGAGCCCGGCTGGGAGGTCGTGGCGCCGCGGCCCTTCTCGCTCGTCTGCTTCCGCCGTGAGGGCTCGGACGAGGCGAACGAGGCGTTGCTCGAGCGCGTGAACGCGAGCGGCGAGATCTTCATCTCGCACACGAAGCTCGACGGCCGCTACGTCCTCCGGCTCGCGGTCGGCAACGCACGCACGACCGAGGACGACGTGCGCTTCGCCTGGGACGTGCTCAGGCGGGAAGCGGCTCGGGCTCAGGCGTAGGCGCGAAGCCGTCGAGCAGCTGCTCGAGCAGCTCGCGGTCGCCTTCGATCCGGACGCCGTCCGCGTTCCTGTCCACGACGAGATGGTAGAAGCCGACCGCGTCGCCCTCGACGAGAACGTCCGGCGCCTCGACGATGCCCTCCGTCACGACGCCGTCGACCAGCGTCGCCTCCTCGGCGCCGATGCGGAAGGCGATCGCGCCGCGCGGGGAGACCGGTGACAGCGCGAGATCGAGCGCATCGACGAGCCAGCCGTCCTCGAGCGCGTCGAGCGGCGGCGGTCCGAGCAGGCGCGCGCCGAAGCGTGCGAGCTCGTGCAGCACGGGCCGGAGCGACCGGCCGAGCGGTGTCAGCTCGTACACCGTCGAGGCGAACGGAGGCGGGAGCTTGCGCTTCTCGACGACGCCTCCTGCCTCGAGCTCCTTCAGGCGCGCGGCGAGGACGTTGCTGCCGATCCGGGGAAGACCATCCGCGAGGTCGGTATAGCGCCTCGGCCCGTGCATCAGCTCGCGCACGACGAGCAGCGTCCAACGCTCCCCGACGAGCTCGAGCGAGCGGGCAATCGGGCAGTACTGACGGTCGTACCGTTTCATCTGTCGTCCTTGTGGACGAGGCCGATCATGTGAATATCGTCCTCTGGGATGACTTGCTTTTTGAAAGCATGTCGTTCAACAAAGCAAGTATACCCTGCCGAAAGGACAGCGCAACAATGGTGACGTCCCCCCGACTGAAGTGGTTCGGACTGGCGCTTCTGGGTGCCGTCCAGTTCATGGTCGTGCTCGACATCGCGATCGTGAACGTTGCTCTTCCCTCGATCCAGACCGATCTCGGATTCTCGCAGGCCAATCTGCAGTGGGTGATCTCGGCCTACGCACTCGTGTTCGGAGGCTTCCTGCTGCTCGGCGGCCGCACCGCCGACATCCTCGGTCGCCGGCGTATCTTCATGGCCGGCCTGATCCTCTTTACGATCGGCTCGCTCCTCTGCGGGCTCGCGTGGTCAGAAGCGTCGCTCATCGGCGCCCGCGCGATTCAAGGCCTCGGCGCGGCGACAATCTCGCCCGCCGCGCTCGCGATCCTGATGACGACCTTCGCCGAAGGCAGGGAGCGGAACATCGCCCTCGGTGTCTGGGGCGCGGTCGGCGGCTTCGGCGCCGCGGCCGGCGTCCTCCTAGGCGGCGTGCTCACCGACGCCCTTTCCTGGGAGTGGATCTTCTTCGTCAACATCCCCGTCGGCCTCGTGGCCTTCGCGCTCGCGCCGCTGCTGCTCCGCGAGAGCCGTGACACGCACGTGAAGAGCTTCGATGCGCCGGGCGCGGTGCTCGTCACCGCAGGCCTGACCGGGCTCGTGCTCGGCATCACGCAGGGGCGCGACTGGGGCTGGGGCTCCGCGAGCACGATCGGTGTCTTCGTTGCGTCGACCCTGCTGCTCCTCGGCTTCGTCGCGTGGGAGAACCGCGTCGACGAGCCGCTGATGCGGTTCGGGATCCTGCGCACGAAGACGGTCCTCGGCGCGAACGTCGCCGGGTTCATCCTCGGGACGGCCCTGTTCTCGATGTTCCTGATGCTGACGCTGTACATGCAGCAGGTGCTCGGCTACTCGGCCATGAAGACGGGTGTCGCGTACCTGGCGGTCGCGGGCACGTCGATCATCTGGGCGAATGTCGCCGCCATGCTCGTCAACCGCGTCGGCGTGCGACCGCTGATCGCAGGCGGCATGGCTCTCCTCGCGGTCGGCATGCTTCTGTTCACGCAGGTGCCCGTCGACGGCTCGTACTGGACCAACCTGCTGCCTGGGTTCCTGCTGATTGCGGTCGGACTGGCGTTCTGCTTCGTGCCGATCTCGATCGCTGCGCTCGCGGGCGTGAACCGGTCCGAGGCGGGGATCGCTTCGGGGCTGATCAACACGTCGCAGCAGATCGGCGGCGCCGTCGGAATCGCGCTCCTCTCCACGGTCGCGATCACACGGACGGAGAACGAGGTTGCCTCAGGGACGGCAGTGCCGGAGGCGATGACGTCCGGCTTCCAGCTGGCCTTCTGGGTCGGGGCTGCGATCGCGATCGTCGGCGTGATCGCCTCCCTGGTGCTGATCCGCCAGGAGGAGGTCGAGTCGGTGCCCGAGACGGCGCTCGAAGCCGCCTAGAGCAACCGCAGCAACTCAAGCACTTCCGCGGGGCCGCCGACCACGACGTCGGCGGCCTCGCGTAGCTCGGAGGGCCCTTCCATCGACGCCACGGCGACGCGGATGCCGAGCTCGAGCCCGGCCAGGGCGGCGAACGCGTCGAGGTCGGTGGTGTCGTCGCCGGCATAGAGCGCCCGCTCGAGCGCGCGCTCGCCGAGCAGGTGCACGACGGCTGTGCCCTTGTGGGCTCCGAGCGGCGGCCGAAGCTCGAGCACCTTCCGGCCGAAGCGCGCGACGAGGCCCTCGTGGCGGGCCCGGGCGGCGACCGCCTCCAGGTGCGCCAGCGCCTCGGCCTCGTCCCCGGCGCGACGGTAGTGGAAGCTCACGGTGAGGGGCTTGCGCTCGACGTCCTCCCAGTCGACAGTCGCCGCGAAGTGTTGAAGGCGCTCGCTCCAAGCAGCTGCCGCCGGCTCGAGCTCGAGCCCGTGCTCGCCGACGTAGACGAGCTCGTCGAGCCCCACGACCCGACGGGCGTCCGCGCCGGAGCGGCCGCTGATGCAGGCGACGAGCGCGTAGCGGCGGTGCAGCCGGAGCAGCTCGGCCCGCGTCTCCTCCGGCACCTTCGCCTCGTGCGGCACGTCGACGATCGGCGCGAGCACGCCGTCGACGTCGAGCAGGATCGCCGCGCGCTCCGGTGACTCGGCGAGTCGCGCGAGCAGGCGGTCGCCGTCCACCGCCCTAGGATACGAACGGTGCCGCTGAAGCTCATAGCGATCGGTTTGGTGGCCGGTCTCTTCAGCACCCTCTTCGGCGTCGGCGGCGGAATCGTGATCGTGCCGCTCCTCATCATGCTGCTCGGGTTCGACGGGAAGGTGGCGACCGGGACATCGCTTGCCGCGATCGGGATCACGGCGCTCGCCGGCGTCGTCCTCTACGCCTTCGAAGGTCACGTCGACGTCGCGCACGCGGCGCTCGTCGGGCTCCCCGCCGCCGGCGGAGCGGTCGCCGGCACGGCGGTCCAGCAGCGTGTCTCGGCCCATGTGCTCGGCTACGCCTTCTCCGGCCTGCTCGTGGCGATCGCCGTCTGGCTGCTGTTCTCATGAGCGCGGGCACGATCGTGCTCGCGATCTCGCTCGGCTTCGCCGCCGGCGTGCTCGCCGGCTTCTTCGGCGTCGGCGGCGGCATCCTGTTCGTGCCCACGCTCGTCGCCCTCGGCCTGTCGCAGATCGAAGCCGAGGCGACGTCGCTGCTGGCGATCCTGCCGACGGTTGCCGCCGGCACCTGGCGGCAGCGGCGTTACGGAAACGTGCGCCTGCGCACGGCGCTCGTATTGGGGCTCGCGTCGATCGGCGGAGCAGTTGTCGGCGTCCAGGTCGCGACCGCACTGCCGGAGGACACGCTGCGCCGCCTGTTCGCGCTCTTCCTGCTCGCCGTCGCCGCCCAGCTGGCGTGGCGCACGCGGAAGGCGTCCCCGTATCCTTCGGAGCCATGACGAGCCACGAGGAGATCTGGCTCCCGCTCGTCGACGAGCCGATCGGCAGCATCGTCGCGCAGATTCAGGGCGACGACCCGGAGATCGAGCGCCTCGTCGGCTCGCCGCGGCGCATCCTGGCGTTCCGAACCTTCGCCTACATCCGCGTCGGCGTGAAGCTCGGCGAGCTGCTCGTCGACCACGACGTGCCGCCGTACGACGGCACCGAGACCTGGGTCGAGCTTCTCCTTCGCGACCCGGGAAACCGCGCCGCGATCGCCCACGAGGTGCGCGCGGTCGCGGAGGAGATCGCAGCCGACCCGCGCTACGGGGACGACGAGCAGCTCGGGCCCGACGACGCAGCGCGCGACCGCTTCCGCGAGTTCACGCGCAAAGCTCGAGGCGACGGCCCGACCCTGTAGAGCCGATGACCCCCCCACCACGAGTCTATCGGGGGTGCCGCATGATGAATTGCCGTCAATGCAGACGCCTCCCCCCCTTCCTCTCTTCACCGGGCGCTCGCCGCCGGCGCTCGGCCCGGGCAAGGAGCGTCCGCCGCTGAAGTCCGCGGACGTCTCCGGCCCAGCTCGTACTCATCACCGTCGTCGTCCCGGGGCAGGCCGGCGCGAGCGCCGCCGGGGCCTGCGCTCCGAGCGCTGCCCAACCAGTGCCGGGGACTCGGTTCTCCTATCCCACCGACGGCTCGATCGCCCGCTGGAACGTCACGTCGAGCGCGGCCGCGAACGAGCGGGGTGGCCGACGGCCACGCGTCACGGACGTCCTCTCCGTCACCTCTCTCAACGGCGAGATCACCGTCGACTCGTCGCGGACCGGGCGAAGGCGGCCGCGCCGGCCGCCGACGCGGCGGCTCGCCCGTGACCAACTCGTTCTGCTCGGGCCAGCCGGCCGCGGCCCCCCGAACGCGCTTCCAGCTCGGCGACTGGGGCTACGCGGTCACGCTCGAGCAGGTGGCCAGCGCGCCGGAAGCCGAGAACGCGCGTCGAGGCGCACGCGGCGCTGACCGCGCTGCGGGTCGTCCTGACCGCCGACCACGGCGGCCTGCCCGCGGGCTCCGAGATCCTCGTCGGCCACGCCGAGGCGGCGGCCGTCGACACCGTCGGCGGCGCCGGGCGAGCAGCACGGCAAGCCGACCACGAAGCCGCGCCGCGACGCCGAGCCCGAAGCCGGGCCAAGCCAAGCCGCTGCCCAAGCGCCCGAGCCGAAGAACGGATCGCCCCAGGGCCGATCTACGCCGCCGCCCGGACGTCTCGGCGCCGCTCTCACCCGGCCGCTACGTCTTCCCGGTCTACGGGCCCCGGGTTCGGCGACACCTTCGGCGCCGCCGCGGCGGGCGCCGGCTGGCATCACGGCGAGGACATCTTCGCGCCGCTCGGCGCGCCGATCCTGGCCGTCGCCGACGGAACGGTCTTCTCGGTGGGCTGGAACAACATCGGCGGCTACCGGCTCTGGCTCCGCGACCGCACGGCAACCAGTACTACTACGCGCACCTCTCGGCGTACTCGTCGCTCGCCCTCAACGGCGCGAGGTGAACGCCGGAACGTGATCGGCTTCATCGGCAACACCGGCGAGGCGAGTGGCACGCCGTTCACCTGCACTTCGAGATCCACCCCGTCGGCGCTGCTGCCGCTCGGCTACGACGGGGTCGTCGAGGCCGTACCCCTACCTGATCGCCTGGCGGCGCCTCCAGGACGTCCCCTTCGCGCTGGGCGCCGGGTGGGTGCCGGTGCCGCGCGGCCACCGCGCCGCGGCCGGGCGCGATCCTGCTCGGTCGGCGCGACATCTCGAGCGCGAGCGGGCTCGACCCGGGGTCGCTCGACGCGCGCTCGTCGCCCCCGACCGGCGAGAACGACGGCGCGCGCGTCAGCCGCGGCCAGGCGCCGCTAGGAGTCGACTTGCTCTCGGCCGACGACGTCGAGGGCGCGCCAGACGCGGTGAGCCGATGCCGTCGCCGACGGCGGCGACGTGGACGCGTAGTCGTTGCTCTCGCCGGTGATCTTGTCCATCAGCCACTTGCGCGTCTGCGGGCCCGGTCATCGGGTTGAAGAGGATGCCGAGCGCGATCCGGTCGAGCAGCAGCACGGTTGCGGGCGCCGTGGTCCTCCTTGCCCTGGACCGGTCCGGCGGCGGTGCGAGCTCCTCGACCGTCTTGCTCAGGTTGTCCTGGATGTCCTTGTCGGTGGCCACGCGCTCGCGCGACGCGATCGTTCGCGGTTGCCGAGCAGCTCGTTGTAGACGTCGCGGGCTGCCCCGAACGCCTCCTTGAGGTTGTCGCGCAGTTCCTCGTCGTGGAGAGCGCGGTCAACGTACGGCCGCATGTGTCGGCCCGGTCCATGAGCCGTTCCGTCGTCTTCGCCATCCCTCGTCGTCCTTTCGTCGCTCGTGGTCCGTCAGTTGTACCGCGCGGGACGCGACCGAAACAGGAGAAGCGTCAGCCGGCGCGGAGCGCGGCCTGTCGCTCGGGCGAGCGCGGGCGGCGGCGCCTCGTCGCCGCGGTGCCGTCGAGGGCTGCGTCGAGCACCTCCTCGACGTGGTCGACGAGCACGAACTCGAGCGCCTCGCGCGTCTCGGGCGGCAGCTCGTCCAGATCGGGCTCGTTCTCGCGCGGCAGGATCACGCGCTTCGAGGCCCGCCCGCTGCGCGGCGAGCACCTTCTCGCGGACGCCGCCGATCGGCAGCACCTGGCCGGTGAGCGTGATCTCGCCGGTCATGCCCAGGTCGTCCGCGACCGGGCGCTCGCGGACGAGCGACGCGAGCGCCGTCGCGATCGTGATCGCCCGCCGACGGCCCGTCCTTCGGCACCGCGCCGGCCGGGACGTGGACGTGCACGTCGTGCTCCGCGAACCACGCGGGTCGACGCCGAGCCGGCTCGGCGTGCGCGCGCACCCACGAGAGCGCCGCCTGCGCGGACTCCCGCATCACGTCGCCGAGCTGGCCGGTGATCGTCGAGCCGGCCCTCGCCCGGGTACGCGGTCGCCTCGATGAAGAGGACGTCGCCGCCGACGGCCGTGTACGCGAGCCCGGTCGCGACGCCCGGGTCGGCGGTGCGCCTGCGTGCCTCGGCCGGCGAAGCGGCGCGGGCCGAGCCAGTCGCGCACGCGCGCCTCGTCGATGCGCACGCGCTTCGCCTTGCCCCGCGGCGACCAGCGTCGCCGCCTTGCGGCAGAGCGCCGCGAGCTGGCGCTCGAGCTCGCGCACGCCGGCCTCGCGCGTGTACTCGCGCGATCGACGATCCGCAGCGTCGTCGTCGGAGAGCGCGACATGCGGTGCGTCAGGCCGTGGCCTCGAGCTGCTTCGGCACGAGGTAGCGCTCGCGATCCCGAGCTTCTCCTCCTCGCGTGTAGCCCGACAGCTGGATCACGTCCATGCGGTCGAGCAGCGGCGCCGGGATCGTGTCGAGCTGGTTCGCGGTGCAGACGAAGAGCACCTTCGAGAGGTCGAACGGCAGGTCGAGGTAGTGGTCGCGGAACGTCGCGTTCTGCTCCGGGTCGAGCACCTCGAGCATGGCGCTGGCCGGGTCGCCGCGGACAGTCGGCGCCCATCTTGTCGATCTCGTCGATCAGGAAGACCGGGTTCCGCGACCGGCGTCGCGGATGCGCGCGGATGATCGTGCCGGGCATCGCGCCGACGTACGTGCGCCGGTGGCCGCGGATCTCGGACTCGTCGCGGACGCCGCCCACCGAGATCCGGGCGAACGGCCGCCCGAGCGCCCGCGCGATCGACTTGCCGAGCGACGTCTTGCCCACGCCCGGGCGGGCCGACGAAGCAGAGGATCGGGCCCGGAGAGGTCGTCCTTCAGCTTCGTGACGGCGAGGTACTCGACGATCCGCTCCTTGACCTTCTCGAGGTCGAAGTGGTCCTCGTCGAGGACCTGCGCGCGCGCGTCGAGGTCGAGGTTGTCGTCGGTCGTCGCTCGGCCCACGGGAGCGACAGGATCCAGTCGAGGTACGTGCGGATGACGCCGTACTCGGCGGCGGCGGGCGGCAGCCGCTCGAGCCGCGCGAGCTCGCGGTCGGCGGCCTTGCGGGCCTCCTCGGGCAGCTGCCGCTCCTCGACCTGCGCCGCGCAGCTCGCTCGAGCTCGGCCTGCTGCTCGTCGCCCTCGCCGAGCTCCTCGCGGATCGCCTTGAGCTGCTGGCGCAGGAAGTACTCGCGCTGGCCCTTGTCGATCTCGGCTGCGACCTGGGTCTGGATCTCGAGCCGAGCTCCGACACCTCGAGCTCGCGGTTCAGGATGAGCGAGCACGGCGCGCAGGCGCTCGCCGACGCGATCATCTCGAGCAGCTGCTGGCGCTCCTCGGTCTTCAGCCGCAGCGTCGAGGCGACGAGGTGGCAGAGCGCGCTCGGGTCGTCGACGTTCGCGGCGGCGAGCTGCAGCTCCTCGGGCAGGTAGCGGCGAGCGCCGACGATGCGGCCGAAGAGCGCCTGCACCTCGCGGGTCAGCGCCTCGATCTCGGGCGTGTCCTCGACCAGGTCCGGCAGCTCCTCGAAGCGCGCCGACGAGGTACGGGTCGTCCTGCACCGGCTCGACGAGGCGCACCCGCTCCGAGTGCCCTGGACGAGGATGCGGAGCGTCCCGTCGGGCACCTTGACCATCTTGTGGATGACGGCCGCCGTGCCGACCTCGTAGCAGGTCGTCCGAAGCCGGGCGAGTCGGCCTCCGCGTTCTTGACGGTGACCAGCGCGAGCATCCGCTCGCCGGCGACGACGTCGTCGATCAGCTTGACGACCGCTCCTGGCCGACCGCGAGCGGCGTCATCGCCTCCGGGAACACGACCATCTCCTTGAGCGGCAGCACCGGCAGGACGAGGGCGTCCGGCGGTCGCTCCTCGGGAGGCTGCGTCGGGTCGCTCACGAGTCGTCCGGCCGCACCAGGATCGTGACCCGCTCGGCGCGCCGGCCGGCGCGCGGCGATCGGCAGCGTGATCGTCAGCATCCCGCTGCGCGTAGTCGGCGGCGGCAGCGTCGGGGTCGACCGGCTCGGCGAGCGCGACGCTGCGCTCGAAGGCTCCGTACTCGATCTCCATCTGCTGGTAGACGCGGCCCGGCTCGCGCGGCCGCGGCCGCTGGCCGGTGACGACGAGCTCGCGCTCGCCGACGTCGATGCTCGACTCGGCCGGGTCGATGCCGGCCAGCTCCACCACGACCGTCAGCTCGGCGGGTCGTCCGTGCGGTAGCAGTCGACGAGCGGCCGGAAGCCGTGCGCGGAGGCCGGCGAAGCCGGGGCACCTGCCAGAGGTCGGAGAACAGCTCCTCGATCTCGCCCTGCAGCCGGTCGATGTCGCGACGGCGCGCACCCGGCGGAGCGTACCCCGCGTCGTATCGACGTGCGCCTCATGCCGCCGGTCGGGCGCATCCTGAAGCTCCTCGCGGCCTCGCGTGGCGGGCTCGTCTACGTCTGGATGGCCGCGGTGCGCGGCGTGCCCGCGCCGCGGCAGCGCGCGCCGCCAAGCGGCGCGCGCGACCTGCGATAGCCCGGCGCCGCTGGCTAGCCGGGTCGATGGAGCGCCTGACCCGCGTCGTCCTGCGCCACCGCTGGCTGGTGCTCGCCGGCTGGATCGCGATCGTCGCCGTCTGCGGCTTCGCGTCGTCCGGGCTGTCCGACCTGCTCACGAACCGCTTCACGCTGCCCGGCACCGACACGGCGCGCGCCGAGACGATCCTCGAGGAGCAGTTCGGCCAGCGCTCGACGGGCTCGTTCACGCTCGTCGTCGCGGGCCGACGGGCGGGCGCGAGGAGCTCGTGCCGGAGGTGCGCGCGGCCGCGCGAGCGCGCGCCGGAGCGAGCTGCCGACGGGCAGGGTGGCGGCGGTCGTGGCGGCGAACGAGGACGTCGTCGTCGCGACATCGTCTCCGACCTCGACCCGGCCGACGCGAAGGGCCACACCGAGGACATGCGGGAGGCGGTCGGCACGATCCCCGGCGCCGAGGACTGGCTGACGGGGCAGGCGGCCACCGAGCACGACCTCGACCCGGTCTTCGCGGAGGACCTGCAGCGCGGCGAGCTGTTCATGGCGGTGCCGATCGCGCTGCTGCTCCTGATCTTCACCTTCGGGACGCTCGCGTTCCTGCTGCCGTTCCTGTTCGCGGCGGTGACCATCCCGACGACGCTCGGGATCGTCTGGATCTTCGCGAACTTCATGGAGCTGACGACCTACCTGACGAACCTCGTGTCGCTGATCGGGCTCGGCATCGCGATCGACTACTCGCTCCTGATCGTCTACCGCTTCCGCGAGGAGCTCGCGCAGGCGGCCGGCGACAAGGACGACGCGATCGTGCGCACGATGGCCACCGCGGGCCGCGCGGTCGTGTTCAGCGGCACCGCGGTCGCGATCGGCCTCGCGCTCCTGCTCTTCATGCCCCTGCCGTTCATGCGCGGCTTCGGGGTCGGCGGGCTGATCATCCCGGCCGTGTCCGTGCTGGCGCGCCGTGACGCTCCTGCCCGTGCTGCTGTCGCTGATCGGCAAGCCGCTCGACCGCGTGCGCCTGCTGCCGAAGAAGGTGCTCGAGCGGCGCGTCAGCCACGAGCGCGGCTTCTGGCCGGCGCTCGCCCGCACGATCATGCGCCGGCCCGTGCGCCGTTCGCGATCGCCGCCTCGGCGTTCCTGCTCCTGCTGACGCTGCCGGTGCTCGACGCTGCAGCTCGGGCCGGGCTCGAACGAGGGCATCCCGCAGCGGCTCGAGTCCGTGCAGGGGCTCGACCAGCTCGACGGCGGCGGTCGGCGCGGGAGCGATGGCGCCGACGGACGTCGTCGTCGACACCGGCCGAGGCGGCGGCGCCGACGGACGGCGAGGTCGCAGGCGGCGTCGACGCGCTCACCGCGGCGCTCGAGGCCGATCCGGCTATCGCCGCGGTGCGCTTCGAGCCGGCGTCGCGCCAGCACGTCGACGAGAGCGGCCGCTATCTCACGTCGAGGCGGTCGGCAGGAGGACTACGGCAGCCGGACGGCCTCGAGTTCGTCGACCGCCTGCGCGGCGAGCTCGTCCCGGCCGCCGGCTTCCCGAGACGGCGACCGTGTACGCGGGCGGCGGCCCTCCGGGCGGCGTCGACTTCCTCGACCTCACCTACAGCTGGTTCCCGTGGCTCGTGCTTGCGGTGCTGCTCGCCACCTACGTGTTGCTGGTGCGCGCGTTCCGCTCACTGCTCCTGCCGCTGAAGGCGATCGTGCTGAACCTGCTGTCGATCGGCGCCGCGTACGGGCTGCTCGTCGTCGTCTTCAAGTGGGGCGCCGGCGAGTCGGCCGGGCTGATCTCCTACGACCAGATCGAGGGCTGGATCCCGGTGTTGCTGTTCGCCATGCTGTTCGGCCTGTCGATGGACTACGAGGTGTTCCTCGTCTCGCCGGATGCGGGAGGAGTGGGACGAGGGCGGCGACCAACGAGGAGGCGTCCGAGGGGCTCGCGAGCCCGGGCCGAATGGTGACCGCCGCGGGGCTGATCATGGTTGCCGCGTTCATGGGCTTGGTGGCCGGCTCGATCGTCGGGCTGCAGCAGTTCGGCTTCGGGCTCGCCGCGGCGATCCTGATCGACGTGACGATCGTCCGCGCGCTGCTCGTGCCGAGCGCCATGGCGCTCTTCGGCCGGTGGAACTGGTGGCTGCCGGACGGCGTCGCGCGGGTGTTCCGCGTCCAGCCGTCGCCGCTCGCCTCGCCTCGTCCCGCGCTGCGCCCGGCCGGCCGCTGACTCTACAAGACTTACGTGTCGGATCCGGGTAGTAGGGAACCAGCCTGCAATGCGCTCTCGTCCTCGCCGGTCTGCTCCTGGGCGCCCTGCTCGTGCTCTCCGCCCCCACGGCAGGG
>CAWKNQ010000003.1:0-83372 GCA_963850995.1 uncultured Gaiellaceae bacterium
AGCTAGGCGGTCGCGGCTTCGAGCCCGACCGCGGGCACGTCGCCCCAGAGGTCCTCGAGGCGATAGAAGGCGCGCGTCTCCGGCGTGAAGATGTGCAGGACGACGTCGAGGTAGTCGGCGATGATCCACTCCGCCTCGGCCGCCCCGTCGACCGCGCGCGGGAGCAGCTTCGCCTCCTGCTTCAGCTGCGCGTGCACGTCGTCGAAGATCGCCTTCGTCTGGCGTGGGTTGCGTCCGGTCGCGAGCACGAAGAAGTCCGTGTAGACACACACAGGCCTCATGTCGAGGATGACGACGTCTTCTGCCAGCTTCTCGCCCGCGAGAGCGGCGATCCGGCGTGCTTGGTCGAGCGAATTCAGAGTTCTCAGTGTACCGAGGGAATGCGGACGTAGAGCTCGTGGGCGACGATGTAGCCAGCCACCTCGGCGACGACGAGCCCGTCGATCGGTGCGCCGCGCCGCACACGCTCGCGGATGTCTGTCGAGGAGACCTCGTGCGGCTCGAGCTCGAACAGCTCGATCCGATCGGAGTTGTCGAGCGGCGGTGGGTGACCGGGCCGCGCCGCAACGCCGAGGCGCGCGAGCTCGAGCACGCGCTCCGGCTCCTTCCACGTGGGGAAAGCTGCCAGCTCGTCGGCGCCGATCAGGAAGATCGGATCGTCGTACCGACGTGCCTCGAGCGCGTCCACGGTATAGCGGTGCTCCTCGAGCTCGATGACGGCGCCGAGCTCCGCGAAGGTGAGCCGGGCCATCGCGAGCCGGTCTTCGGCGTCGGCCTCGGACACCTTGTGCGCCGCGTCGGCGATCACCGTCACGTGCAACCGATCGATTCCGAGCTCCACCCGCGCGGCGCGCGCGAGCGCCAGGTGCCCCACGTGCGGTGGGTCGAAGCGCCCGCCGAGGATCCCGATCACTGCCATTCGAACGTCTCGTCGCCGATCTCGACCTCCTGCCCCTTGCGGGCACCCGCGGCCTTGAGCACCGTCTCGAGCTTCTCGCCCTGCGGCGCCTCGCCGACGATTCGGAATCCTCGATCCGTGCGGTACAGGCGGTAGGCGCGGCGGGCCGGCGGCTTCGGCCGGTACTCGAGGAACTCCGGCAGCTCGACGGCCTCGTCCTCGCGAGGCTCGGGCGCCGCTGGACAGAGACGGAAGAGCGCGAGCTTGAGGTCGTCGATCCCCGCCCCGGTCGCGCAGGAGACCGGGAAGACGCCGACGATCCGCTCGTCCTCGTGCGGGAACGCCGGTGGCTCCGGCAGCAGATCGATCTTGTTCAGGACGATCGCCTGCGGCCGCTCGTCGAGGCCGGCGCCGTAGAGCCCGAGCTCGCGGTCGATCGTGTGGAAGCGCTCGGTGACGTCTTCGGCCGAGGAGTCGATCACGTGCAGAAGCAATCGTGCCCGCTCGAGGTGGGCGAGGAACTCGTGCCCGAGACCGACTCCCTCGCTCGCACCCTCGATCAGGCCGGGTACGTCGGCGACGGTGAGCTGGGTGCCGTCCGGCGACTCGACGGTGCCGAGCACGGGCGCCAGCGTCGTGAACGGATAGTCGGCGACCTTCGGCTTCGCGTTCGAGAGCCGGCGCAGGAGCGACGACTTGCCGGCGTTCGGCAGGCCGGCCATCGCCGCGTCCGCGAGCAGCTTCAACCGCAGCTCCACCTCCGCCTCCTCCGCAGGCTCCCCCACCTCTGCGAAGCGAGGGGTCTGCCGCGTCGGCGTCGCGAAGCGGGCGTTGCCGCGCCCTCCGGTGCCGCCCCGGGCTAGCACGACACGGGCCCCCGGCCGCGCCAGGTCGGCGATCAGCTCGCCCTCGGCGCCGTAGGCCTGCGTCCCGATCGGCACTCCGAGCTCGATCGTCGCGCCGTCCGCGCCGTGCTTGCGCGTGCCACGCCCCGGCTCACCCTTGCCCGCCTGGATCCATCTGCGGGTACGGAACGCGGAGAGGTCGCGCAGGCGCGCGTCGGCGAAGAGGACGACGTCGCCGCCGCGACCGCCGTCGCCGCCGTCCGGACCGCCCTTCGGCACGTGCTTCTCGCGCCGGAAGGAG
This sequence comes from uncultured Gaiellaceae bacterium, assembly GCA_963850995.1. GTDB lineage: Bacteria > Actinomycetota > Thermoleophilia > Gaiellales > Gaiellaceae > Gaiellasilicea. Next base: position 2,045 of record CAWKNQ010000003.1, read on the forward strand.
AGGCCGCCGTCGCCGCCGCGGCCGGCGAGCACGTGGAGGCGTGCGTGGTCGGCGAACACGCGACCAGCTTCCTAACAGACTGTTACTTGGCTTTGGCCGGCTCGGTCTCGGCGACCGAGATGAAGCGCTTCTCGCCGCTCCGGCTGAACTCGACCGTGCCCTCGCGGACGGCGAAGATCGTGTCGTCGCGGCCGATGTCCGTGCCGGGGCCCGGGCGGAACCGCGTGCCGCGCTGGCGGACGATGATCATGCCGGACTTGACCTTCTGGCCGGCGAAGATCTTCACGCCGAGCCGCTTGGCGTTCGAGTCGCGGCCGTTCCGCGACGAGCCGAGGCCCTTCTTGTGTGCCATCTAGCTCTCCTTCTCCGCGAGCGCGTGCTCGATCGCGGCGATCGCGCCCTTCCGCTTGCCGTGCTCTTGCTCGTAGGCGAGCGCCGCCTCGAGCATCGGGCGGTTCCAGTCCGGCGACTGCTCCTTGATCGCGGCGACCGTCAGCTCCTCGTAGCCGACGGGCATGCCCTTGACGCGGTCGTCGGCCGCGGGCGCCTCGGCCTTCTCGGCGACCGGCTCTTTCTTCGCCGCCTTCTTGGCGGCGCCGATCGACTCGATCTCGATCTGCGAGAGGCTGGCGCGGAAGCCGGTGTGCTTGCGGTAGCCGCTCTTGGGCTTGTACTTGCCGATCCGGATCTTCTCGCCGCGCACGTCCGCCACGACGCGGGCCGTCACCGTCGCGGTCGGCGAAAGGTCGGTGTTGCCGTCGCCGCCGATCAGGAGAACGGTCGGCTGGAAGGTGTTGCCCTCGCCATGCGCGAGCCGGTCCACGAGCAGCTTCTCGCCCTCACGGACGCGGTACTGCTTTCCGCCGACGGAGATGATCGCGTAAGTGCTCATGAGCGCAGGAAACGCGGGCAGGTGCCCGCGAGCCGTCGGATTGTAGCGAACCCCGGCTACCGATCCAGGTCGTCGAGCCACTCAGACATCGGCACGTACTCGTCAGCGGCCGGCTCGCCGCCGTTCGTCGAGGGCTCCTCCGGCGGCTCGGCGGTCGCAACCGCCGGCTCCGGTTGCGGCTCGTCGTCGTCGCCCGTTCCCGCCGCCGCAGCCGTCGCGGGCTTCTTCCGGCCGCGTCCGCCGCGGGAGCCTCGGCGCGTCTTGCGCTTCGGCGGCGTCGGCTCGGCCCCGTCCGTGCTCTCCGCCGCGACCGCCTCGGCAGCCGCGTCGGCCTCGTCGGCCCCGTCGACAGCCTCCGCGTCGCCTTCCTCGGCCGGCGTTTCCGTGGCGGCCGCCGACCGTCGCGTGGGCTTTGCGTCGCCGAGGTCGAGGTCCGGAACGTGGATACGTGGAGCCGCGGCGGAATCTGCAGCCTCGTCGTCGGCCTCAGGCGTCTCGTCCGTGGCCACGTCGCCGGCCGGCTTCTTCTTGCGGCCGCGCCCACCGCGCGAGCCGCGGCGGGTCTTCTTCTTCACCGGAGCGGCACCGTCGGCGCCGACCTCCACCTCGACCGCTTCCTCGGGCTCGGCCTCCGCCACGTCGGGCTCAGCGACCTCAGGCTCGTCCACGCTCGGCTCCTCGACCGCCGCCTCCGCCTCGACCGCCTTCTTCGTGCGACTCGGCGCCCGCGTCGGCTTCTCGGCCTCGCTCTCGAACGTGATCGGCTCGGAGGGAGCCGCGACCCCGCTCAACGCTGTCGCGTACGCGACGCCGTCCAGGATGCGCTCGACGCGGACCTTCGCTTTCTTGCCCACGAGCTTCGCGGCGCCGCCGACGACGATGTCCAGCCCGTCGAGCTTGCCGACCGCGGAGCCGCTGTCGTGCTTGTCGACCTCGACGAGCTTCAGCTGCACCTCGGCGCCCTCGGCGACAGGCGCCTCGGGCTGCAGGTCGGCGAGCTTGCCCTCGGCGAGCACCGCGGCATGGTCGGAGTGGACGCCCTCCTTGGGGACGAGGAAGAAGCGCTTCCGCGAAGCCGCCTCGATCTCGGCCAGCCGCGTGCCGCCGGCGCCGAGCAGGAGCGAGGCGGTCTTCGGGCTCACCTCGACCCGGAACGCCTGGGCCCGCGAGCCGGACGCGAGCGCGCGCAGCCGCCGCTCCACCTCGAGGGCGGCCGACGCCTCCGAGAGGACGATCCCGTCACCCGCGCAGGTCGGGCACTTCTTGGTCAGGATCTCGCGCGGCCCGTCGGTGACGTTCTGGCGCGTCATCTCGACGAGGCCGAGCGGGGAGATCTCGACGACGTACGTCTTCGTCCGGTCGCGCTCGAGCTCGGTGCGCAGCGCCTCCTCGACCGTGGCCCGGTTCTTCGGATTGGCCATGTCGATGAAGTCGATGACGATGATCCCGCCGATGTCGCGCAGCCTGAGCTGGCGCACGACCTCCTTCACCGCCTCGAGGTTGTTCTTCGTGATCGTGTCCTCGAGCCGGCCCGGCGAGCTCTTCGAGCGGGAGCCGACGAAGCGGCCGGTGTTCACGTCGATAACGGTGAACGCTTCGGCGTAGTCGAAGATCAGGTACCCGCCCGACGGCAGGTCGACGCGCCTGTTCAGCGTCGAGCGGATCTCTGCGTCGACCCCCGTTCCCTCGAAGAGCGGCGTCTTCTCCTTGTAGCGCTGGACGCGCTCGAGCATGTGCGGCGAGGTCTTCTTCAGGTACCCGACGATGCGCTTGTGGGTGCGCTCGTGGTCGATCAGCGCGCTCTCGAAGTCGCCGGCGAAGAGGTCGCGGACGATCCGAAGGGGGAGCTCAGCCTCCTGGTAGACGAGCGCAGGCGCCTTCGCGTTCTTCGCCTTCGTCTGGACCGTCTTCCAGAGCCTCTGCAGGAAGACGAGGTCGCGCTCGATGTCGTCGGCGGACGCGCCCTCGGCGGCCGTGCGGACGATGATCCCGCCCTCCTTCGGGTCGAGCCCCTTGATGATCTCCTTCAGGCGGTTCCGCTCCGCGTCGTCGAGCCTGCGCGAGACGCCGAGGCCCTCGCCCTGCGGGACGAAGACCAGGAAGCGGCCGGGGAGCGAGATCTCGGTCGTGAGACGGGCGCCCTTCGTCTTCATCGGGTCCTTGACGGTCTGGACCATGATCTGCTGGCCGCGGGCGATCAGGTCGGTGATCTTCTTGCCGTGGCGCTTGCCCTCGAGCTCGGGCACGACGATCTCGTCGACATAGAGGAACCCGTTCTTCTCGAGGCCGATCTCGACGAACGCGGCCTCCATGCCGGGGAGCACGTTGTCGACGGTGCCGAGGTAGATGTTGCCCGCGATCGAGCGGCGCTCGGGACGCTCGAGATAGACCTCGGCGACACGGCCGTCTTCGAGGATCGCCACGCGCTGCTCGCCGACGTCGACCGAGATCAGCAGCTCGCGCTTCGCCTTCGGCAACGGCGCACGCTTCTGGGGCACGCGGCGGCGCTGGTTCGCGCGACGTTCTTGCCGCTGGCTGCGCTCGGGCGCCTTGCGCTCGCGCGTCGCCGGCTTCGGCTTCTGCTCCGGCTTGTCGGCTTGTCGGCTTGTCGTCCGCCGTCTCGGCGGTCGCGGCTGCGCCGGGCTTCTTCCGCCCGCGTCCACCGCGGCTGCCGCGGCGGCGCTTCTTCGTCGGATCGGTTGTCGCCTCGGCGTCAGCCGTGGCGGTTGTCTGCTCAGCCCGTGCGGGCTGCTCTGCCGAAACGGGCTGCTGCGCAGCGTCTTGCTGCGGCGCCTCCTGCTCGGACTTCTCTTTGCGCTTCCAGCGGAACCAGGGTGCCAAGTGTTTCTCCTAGGTGTATGGGCGCGCGCAAAGACTCGGCCGCAAAAGCGGCCGGTCGCGCGCTGCGGGATGTGAAAGGCGTAGGCATAGCCTGACCACAGGCTAGCACTCGGTCAGGCGGGCCGATGCGTGCGGGCTACGCGGCAGCGGGGCGCAGCCGGGCGCGGCGCGCACGGACGGCGCGCAGCCGCTGGGAGAGGCGCGCCCAAGCCCACGGCTCGAGCTCGGCGTAGCGGCTCTTGCTCTGCGCACGGGTCGACTCGAGATACTCGAACCAGGCGTCGGCCTCTTCGATCTGCAGCAACTCTTCGGCATGCTCGGACCCAGCCATTCCGCCTCCTCTCGTGCGTGTCAGGTATTCGTGGGGCGAACGTTAGGACCAGCGCCGGACGGACTGGTCGCCGGCGCATGGCCCGGGCTCTAGCCCGCGCGCTGGCGCTCGGTTATCTGGGCGAAGTAGCGCTGCGCCGCCTCGCCGAGCGCTCTCGTGCCCACGTACGCGATCCCGCCCTTCACGGCCCAGCCGGCGAACGGAACGGCGCCGAGGATCTGCCTCGCGACCGTCCGGAAGCCGAAGCCCACGCCGATGGTCGCAAGCACCTCGGGCAGCCGGCTCTGGTCGAGCGCGACGCCGTGTGCGGCCGCGAGCCGCAGCACGAGCCGGATCTGGTTCAGCGTCAGGACGGGGAAGTCGGCGCCCGGCACGAAGACAACGACGCCGATGATCCCGTTCTGGCGCGAGAACTGCTCGATCAGCGCGTCGCACACCGGATCGCGCAGCACCGGCAGCCGCGCGGCGAGCCCGAGGCCCGCTTCGCGGGCCTGCTTCGCGAGCACGCGGGCGATCTCGTCGACGGGGAAGCCGGCGCCGGGCGGGCACATGACGACATCGGTCGCGGGCACGTACGGCACGTCGAACGTCTCCGTCCCGGTCTGGACCGCCACCGCGGCGACACCGGCCAGGTTCGCCGCGCGCAGCTCGCGCACGTCCTCCTCCCCGGGCGCGCCGGCGAGCACGCGCACGAGCGCCGCCGCGTCCTCGACCCTGCCGCCGACACGGACGACGCCCGGCGGGCCGCCGTGGCCGAGCTCTTTCGCGAGCTGCTCGGCTAGCGGCCCGCTGACGACGAGCGGCCGCCTGTCCTCGGCGGCCGACCGCAGCTCCTTGAACACGCCCCAGACGCCGAGCGGGTTCAGCGCCGCCATCAGCGCGCCCGGCGACGGCCGACGTGCCCGCGCGCGTGGATCGCCTGGAGCACGCCGATCGCGGTCAGGTTCGCGACCATCGACGAGCCGCCGACGGTGACGAACGGCAGTGGGATCCCGGTCACCGGCGCGATCCCCATCGTCATGCCGACGTTGACGAACACCTGGAAGAGGAACGCGACCACGATCCCGCCGGCGACGATCGCGCCGAATGCGTCCCGTGAGACGGTGATGACGCGAAGCCCGCGCCAGACGACGAGCAGGTAGAGGCAGAGCACGAGGCCGGCGCCGACGAAGCCACGCTGCTCGGCGAGCGAGGCGAAGACGAAGTCCGTCGCGTGCTCGGGCAGATAGTCGAGACGCGTCTGCGTCGCGCCGTCGACGCCGCGGCCGCTCAGGCCGCCCGAGCCGACCGCGGTGATCGACTGGTTGACGTTGTAGGTCGCTCCGGCCGGATCGCTGTCCGGGTTCGTGAAGCCGGTGAGCCGGGCGGTCTGATACGGCTCGAGCACCTCGATGCCGGCCGCGGGCAGGAACCAGACGACGCTCGCGACCACGAGCGCGGCGACGGACACGAGCGCGGCAAGGTGGGCCCAGCGGACTCCGGCGATGAGGAGGCACGCGCCCAGCGCCGCCGAGTAGACCAGCGCCGTGCCGAGATCCGGCTGCTTGAAGACGAGCAGGATCGGTACGAGAGCGAGCCCGACCGCCTGGAGCACGACCTTCGGGTCGCTCAGCCGGCGCGCCCGGTCGGCGAGGAAGCCGGCGAGCGCGAGCACGAAGAGGAGCTTGCCGAACTCCGACGGCTGGAACTGGAACGGCCCCAGCTCGATCCACCGTTTCGAGCCTCGCGTCGTATCGGCGAGCGGGTAGACGAGCAGCATCCCCAGGATCGTCGTGCCGTAGAGCCACGCTTGGGCGCGGCGGTAGCGGTCGGGGTCGATCGCGAGGGCGACGAGGAAGCCGGCGAAGCCGATCCCCGCGGCGATCGCCTGGCGCACGACGTAGTAGCTCTCGTCACCCTCGATGTCGTGCCGGGTGATCCCGGCGACCGCCCAGAGACCGTAGGCGACGAGCGCACCGACGGCGCCGACGAGCACCCAGTCGAGGCGGCGCAGGGAGCCGAGGACGTCGATGTGCGCGCGGGGAAGCGTGCGGCTGGCGGCGGAGTCGAGCATCAGTCTGAGGCCACCACGGCCTGGACGCCGGCCCGCTCCCCGAACCAGTGCTCGAACACCTTCAGCGCCGTCGGGGCGGCGACGGCGCCGCCGTGGCCGCCGTTCTCGATCACCGCGCAGACGACGATCGGCGGCCGCTTGACGCCGTTCGGCTTCACGTACTCGTTCCCGTCGAACGGCCCCCACCCGCACCACCACGCCTGGTCCTCGAGGTGTCCGACCGGGTAGCCGGGCAGCTGGACGACCTTTTCCGCCGTCCCTGTCTTGCCGGCGACCGGGACCGGGAAGCTCCCGAAGATGCCGGACGAGGTGCCGTAGCCGTCGTGAGTCGCCTCGTAGAGCCCGTCGCGGACCACCGCGAGCGCGGTGGGGTCGACCTCGATCGGGCGCGGCGGACGCGGCGGGAAGCTCGAGAGCGGCACCGGCGGTGAGCCGTCGCTGCGCGGCTGCTCGATCCCGGAGACGACGTACGGCGTCACGAGCTTGCCCCCGTTCGCGATCGCGGCGTAGAAGCGCGCCATCTGCAGCGGCGTCACCGTGATGTCCTTCTGGCCGATCGCCATCTGGATCAGGTCGCCCGGGTTCCAGGCGCGGTCGATCCCCTTGTAGGTCTCCCTCCGCCAGGCGGGCGTGGGCAAGAGGCCGGTCTCGCCGGCGCCGATGTCGAGCCCCGGCCGCTGGCCGAAGCCGAACCTCCGCGCCCAGCCCTGCATCCGCGTCCAGTACTCGCGCTGCGTCTCGCCGCGGGTGTAGTAGCGGTTGCCGACGTCGTAGAAGTACGTGTCGCACGACTGCGAGAGCGCCGTCGTCAGCGACATCGGCATGTTCGTGTAGGGGTTCCAGTTCTCGAAGCGGTGCTTGTCCAGGCCGTACTCGGCGTACGGCGTGCACTGGATGTACTCGTAGGGCGAGAGCAGGCCGTCGGAGATCGCGGCCAGAGCCGTCAGCGGCTTGAACGTCGAGCCGGGCGGGTAGACGCCGGCGATCGCGCGGTTGATGCCGGGGTAGTTGCGCTGCTTCGCAACCCTGTCGACCATGAGCGGCTCGAGCTTCTTCGGGTCGACGCGGCCGACGTAGACGGACGGCTTGTACGTCGGGTTCGACGCCATAGCGAGCACGGCGCCGTCGCGCGGGTCGAGCGCAACGATCGCGCCGCCGTTCGCGTTCCACTCGTCCTGGGCGACCGCGAGCTTGATCCCCTCGCGAAGCGCTCGCTCGGCCGCGCGTTGCAGGCCGATGTCGAGCGTCAGGCGGACGGTATTGCCCGGCTGCGCCGGCCGGCGCAGCTGGAAGGTTCCCTGCGGCACCCCCAGCGAGTCGACACGGAGCTGCGCGGCGCCGGCGTGGCCGCGGAGGTACGTGTCGAACGCCGCCTCGACGCCGCTCTTGCCGATCTTGTCGCCGCCGCGGTAACCGTCCTCCTCGAGGCGCGCGAGCTCCTCCTCCGAGATCTCGCCCACGTAGCCGAGCACCTGCGCGGCGAGCGCGCGGTGCTCGTAGTCGCGCAGGTACGTGCCGACGATCTCCACACCCGGGAAGTCGTCGCGATGCTCTCGGAGGAACATCACCTGGTCCTCGTGCACCGCGGTCTTGACGAGGATCGGCGTCAGCGGATCGTCCTTGCCCTCCTCGAGCGCCTTCGTCAGCCGGGGCAGCGGCACGCGCAGGACCTTCGAGAGGCGCTTGAACATGGCGTAGCGGCCCTCCTCTGGCAAGTCCGCCGGCCAGATCTGCACGGCGGTGCCGGGCACGTTCGAGACGATCGTCGCGCCGGTGCGGTCGACGATCGAGCCGCGCGCGGCCTCGACCGGCACGGTGCGGAGCTGGTTGTCCCGCGCCGCGTCCAGGTAGCGGTCGCCCGCGAGCACCTGCAGCGCCCAGAGGCGAAGGAAGAGGATCGCGAAGATGGCAAGCGCGAGCGCGGCGAGCACGCCGACGCGAAGCGCGAGCTGCGGCGTGAAGCGGTACGGCTCGGCGACGCGCGGGTCGGGCGGGAGAAAGCGGCGCGACGGCGAGCGGCGGTCAGAGTACGACCTAGCCAAGGACCCGCACCTCCGTCACCTGCTTGGGCGGCGCCGCACGGCGCAGCACCGCGCGGCAGAGCGCGTACACCGGTGCCCCCAGGAGCAGGTTCAGCGCCAGGCTCGGCAGCAGGGTCTCGTAGAGGGCACGGCGCACGGAGACCTCCTCCCCGAGCAGGAAGTGGAGGCAGAAGCCGGCGACCGCGATCGCGACCGTGACGACGAGGACGGCGAGCAGGGGCGCGTGCGCCCGGTCGCGGCCCGTCGTCTCCCCGTAGCGGCCGACCCAGTAGCCCGCGAGCGCGTACAGGAGCGCAGTCACGCCGAGCGTGTCGAGCGTCATCACGTCGACGAGCAGCCCGCCGAAGAAGCCGGCGAGCGCGCCCACGACGGCGCCGCGCAGCAGCGCGAGCGCGAGCAGCGAGAGCAGGAGCACGTCGGCCGTGCCGCCGAGCACGTCGAGGGAGGCGAAGAGCGTCACCTGGAGCAGGGCGGCGACGAAGACGATCGCGGCGACGGCGGCGTTGCTCACGGTTGCCCAGGCGCTACCGGCGCGGGTCGGCGCGGGACGAGCACGAGCACCGAGTCGAGCGCCGAGAAGTCGACGTCCGAGACGATCAGCACCTGCTGCCAGAGGTCGGTGTTGAGCTGGCCGACGTACGTGACCCGGCCGATCGGGATCCCCTTCGGATAGCGCGACGCGAGCCGGCCGGAGCGCCAGCCCGCCGTGATGATCTCGTCGCCGACGTTGACAAACTCCTTCTTGGAGACGCGGTCGAGGACGAGCGAGTCGCCCGACTGACCGTGCTCGACGATCCCGGCGGCGCCCGTGCGCAGGTCGAGCGCGGACACGGCGCTGCCCTCGTCCGTGAGCAGGCGCACACGGGCGGCGCCGTCCGTGACGCTCGTGACCGTGCCGACGAGGCCCGCTGCGGTGACAACGGCGGCGTCGATGCGCACGCCGTCGTCCGACCCGGCCGAGACGACGATCGTCTGCTCGAATGCGTTCGAAGGACGCGCGAGCACCTCGGCGGCGACGCCGTCGTAGTCGGCCGGGAACGCGGGCGAGCGCCTGTAGTCGAGCAGGCGCTTCAGAGTGACGTTCTCCTGCAGCGCCGACTCGTTCTGGATCACCTGCTGCTTCAACTGCTCGTTCTCGGTGCGCAGCCGTTCTGCATCGGCGCGTGCGTCGAACAGGCTCCTCGTCCAGCCGTAGGCGTCACGAAACGGGCGCGCGACGCGCTCGACGGCCACCTCGAGCGGCTGGAGCACGCTCGCGACCGCTCCCTGGACGTCGTGCAGCGGCCCGCTCTCCTGCTCGCGGAACGAGATCGTGATCAGGGCGAGCGAAAGCACGACCAGCACCCCGAGCACGATGCGCCGCCGGAGGGCGCTGCTGCTGCGGGAGGAAAGCGGTCGCGGAGGGGCAGGACGCCGGACGGAAAGGCCCAGCACCGCCTGTCTTGCGGTGCGGTTGCGTGACACGAGCGCCCCAGTCTAGCCGTGAGAGCGGCCTGCGTTCGCCACAATTGAGTCAATTGCAGGGATGTGGCAGTCTGGGTCCGTGCGGGTGCTCGACCGTTCGCTCTCCCGGCTGCCGCGCCCGTGGCGCACGCTCGTCGACTGGGCGCTCACGCTGACGGTCGCGATCGCGGCCATCCTCATCTTCCAGGCCGAGGTGGCGAAGCCGTACCGGATCCCGACGGCCTCGATGGAGCCGACGCTGCAGGTGTCCGACCGCGTGATCGCAAACCGTGTCGTCTACCGCCTGCACGCACCCGAGCGTGGCGACATCGTCGTCTTCGACGCGCCGGCGGCCGTCGCGCAAGCGTGCTCCGCCGACGGCGGAGCGTTCATCAAGCGGATCGTCGGCCTCCCCGGCGAGGTCGTCTCCATGCGGGACGGTCGGGTCTACGTCGACGGTGCGCCGCTCCGCGAGCCATATCTGCGCGCCGCCTACCGCGGCCACGAGTCGGGACGTTGGCCTCGCGTCCGCTCGGGCAGCTACTTCATGCTCGGCGACAACCGGGCCATGTCGTGCGACTCGCGCCGCTGGGGTGTCGGTGCCGCGCGGACAACATCATCGGCCGCGCCGAGGCCCGGTATTGGCCGCCGGACCGAATCGGCGACACCTAGCTTTAGTAGCTTGAGTAGCGCCTACCGTTCCGCTTGTTGCGGGCCCGCGCCGAGCGGTGGATCGCCTCGAACTCCTCCAGGCTGCGGCCGGAGCCGACGGCAACGCAGGTGAGCGGGCTCTCGGCGAGATGGACAGGCATCTGCGTCTCGTGGCGGAGCCGCTCGTCCAGCCCGTGCAGGAGGGCGCCGCCGCCGGCGAGCACGATCCCCCGGTCCATGATGTCCGCTGCCAGCTCGGGTGGGGTCTTGTCGAGCGTGGAGCGAATCGCGTCGACGATCTGCGCCACCGGCTCCTCGAGCGCGTGCCGGACCTCCTCGGAGGAGAGGATCACGGTCTTCGGCAGGCCCGTGAGCATGTCGCGGCCGCGCACCTCGGCCTGCACCTCCTCCCGCATCCGGAAGGCGGAACCGACCTCGAGCTTGATCTCCTCGGCCGTCTGCTGGCCGACGAGCAGCTTGTACTCCTTCTTGATGTGGTTGACGATCGCGTCGTCCATCTCGTCGCCGCCGACGCGAAGGCTCTGCGAGACGACGATCCCACCGAGCGAGATCACGGCGACCTCGGTCGTGCCCCCGCCGACGTCGACGATCATGTTCCCGGTCGGCTCGGCGACCGGCAGGCCCGCTCCGATCGCGGCCGCCATCGGCTCCTCGATCAAGTACGCCTGCCGCGCGCCGGCGGAGAGCGTCGCCTCCTCGACGGCGCGCTTCTCGACCCCGGTCACGCCCGACGGGACGCAGACGACGACGCGCGGGTGCGCGAACCGGTGCTGGTGCACCTTCTGGATGAAGTGACGCAGCATCTGCTCGGTGACGTCGAAGTCGGCGATCACGCCGTCCTTGAGCGGGCGGATCGCCGCGATCGTCCCGGGCGTGCGGCCGAGCATGCGCTTCGCCTCGACGCCGACCGCGTGCACCTCGCCGGAGCGCTGGTCGATCGCGACGACCGACGGCTCGCTCAGCACGATCCCGCGGCCGCGGACGTACACGAGCGTGTTCGCCGTGCCCAGGTCCACGGCCATGTCGCGGCCACCGAAGCCGCTCAGTGAGCGAAAGAAGGCCATACCGAGCACACGAGTCTAGCCGTCACGTGGCAAAGAGCCGCTAGGGGCTCTATCCGAAGCCGTAGGCCCCGGGAAAGCGCTCGGCCAGCAGGCGGACGAGCAGCGCCGCGGGAAGGCCGACGACGTTCAGGTAGTCGCCCTCGATCTCCTCGACGAGCGCGGCGCCGCGGCCCTGGATCGCATACGCGCCTGCCCGTCCCTCCCACTCGCCGTGACTCATGTGGTGGGCGATCTCCCGGGGCGTCAGCTCGCGGAAGGTGACACGCGTCTCCTCGTGCTCGACCAGCTCCCAGGCGGGCGCGAGCAGGCAGAGGCCCGAGACGACGACATGCGTCTCGCCGGCGAGCTCCTCGAGCATCTGCTCCGCCTCCGCCGCGTTCGCGGGCTTGCCGTAGATCCGGCCGCCGAGCGCGACCGCCGTGTCGACGCCGAGCACGGGCCTGCCGTCCGCCCGCGCCGCGACCGAGCGCGCCTTGCCGCGCGCGTGCTCGCGGACGACGTCGGCCGCGTCCGCGTCCGGCGGGTCGTGCTCGACGTAGTCCGGCGCGACGACCTCGAACGGGAGCCCGAGCTGCTCGAGGATGGCGCGCCGCTGCGGGCTCGTCGAGGCGAGCAGGAGCGGCACGACCGGCGGCGCGCTCACGCCTTGCGAACCTTCCAGATTTGCTCCATCGGCCAGTTGCGGGCCCAGGCAGTCTCCTCGGCCGTGCGATACGTCGACTCGGCCCGCCGCGGCGGCTGGACCTCGATCAGCCGTTCGACCGTGAGGTCGTGCTCGACGAAGAGTCGAATCCACTCACCGGTCGGGAGGTTGAACTCGACCGAACCCTCCGGAGTCTGGAGCCGCCGCATGCCGAAGTACGGCCTGAACAAACGGTTCGTATACGCATCGGCCTCCTCGTCCCAGGCGAGCCATGAGAGCGGCGAGGCGCCGCTGAACGCGAGCACGCCGTCCGTCCGTAGCAGCCGAGCGGCTTCCGGCACGGTGAGGTACGGATCGGCGAAGGTCATTGCGCCCCAGTCGCACAAGACGACGTCGAACGACGCGTCGTTGAGCGGGACCGCCTCCGCGCTCGCGTGCATCAGCGGGAAGTCGACGCCCGCCTCCGCGTTGGCGGCCCGGGCGTGCTCGAGCCTCGCCGCGGAGTTGTCGAGTCCCACCGGCCGCGCGCCGGCGCGCAGCAGCGCACGCGACCACTCCGCGGCGCCGCACCCGAGCTCGAGGACGTCGAGGCCGGCGACGTCGCCGAGGACGTTCAGCTCCCGTTCGGGAATCTGCCACAGGCCCCAGGCGGCGCCCGCCGCGATGAAGGCGGCGTTCCGCCCCTGGTACGCGTCGCTCTGGCTGTCCCAGAACTCCCGGTTCCGCCGCGCGTGCGGCGTCAGGCCGTCAGACGAGCTCATGGTCGGCGAACCAGAGCGAGATCTCGCGCTCGGCCGACTCGGGCGAATCGGAGCCGTGGATCAGGTTGTTCGGCATCGAGGTCGCGTAGTCGCCGCGGATCGTGCCCGGTGCCGCGTCGGCGGGATTCGTCGCGCCGATCGTCTTCCGCATCGTCTCGATCGCGCCCTCGCCCTCGACGACGAGGGCCCAGGTCGGAGCGGACGTGATGAACTCGACGAGCTCGCCGAAGAACGGCTTCTCGGCGTGCTCGGCGTAGTGCTCCTTGCCGAGCTCCTCGCCGACGCGCACCAGCTTGCCGCCGACGACGACGAAGCCGCGGCGCTCGATGCGGGCGAGGATCTCACCCGCGAGTGCGCGCTCAGTCGCGTCCGGCTTGATCAGGATCAGGGTGCGCTCGACGGCCACGGCCGCCGATGTTACTCGCCCGGCGCCGCGCGCTTGCGCGGGGCCCGCCGCGGCGCCGTCCAGGTGTCGCCGAGCGTCTCGTCGATCCCGGGCAGGCTCGGCGTCGAGATCGGCGTGGCGCAGTGCGGGCAGATCTGCCAGAGCGCCTCGAGCGGCGCGTTGCACTTGACGCACGCCTGCTTGAGGCGGGTCGTGCAGACCGGGCAGACGAGGAACGACGCCTCGACGGCGGCGCGGCAGACGGGACAGTGCAGGTCGCCCTTGGAGAGCCGGTCCTCCATCGCCCTGATCTCGAGCTCTCGCTCACGCCTGTCCTCGAGGTACTCCGGCGGGCGGAAGAAGAGGTAGATGATCGGCCCGATGAACGGCGGCACGAGCCCGAGAATGACGGCCATGGCGACGAGCCAGGGATCCTCGATGCGGTGGCGTGCGTCCTTGTAGACCCAGTAGGCGGTCGCGAGCCAGAAGACGACGACGAAGAAGATCGTCAGGTTGCGGACCACCATCCAGGCGCCGGAGTCGAAGAAGTCGTTGACTCCACCGAGCAGGTCGTCGTTGGTGGTGGCTGCGGCAGCGAGGATCACAAGAGCAACTTTCCCACGAGATACCCAATCGCGAACGCTGAGCCGACGATGAGCGCGACCACCGCGAGCGCGAACGCGAGCACGGTGAGGCGCTCGCGCATCTTCGTCATGTTAGGCGTCGTTCCTCGCCATCGTCTCGAGATCCGCGAGAAGGTACAGGGAGCCGGTCACGAGCACGGGGCCGTACGCCCGCGCCCGGGCGAGCGCCGCGGACGGAGCGGCGACGACCTCCACCTCGGCGAAGTGCGGCCGCGCCAGCGCCGCGAGCTCCTCGGCCGGAAGCGCGCGCGCGTTGGACGAGCGTGTCGCGATCAGGCGGCGCCCTGCCGGCGCGAGCGCGGCCAGCATTGCGTCGGCGTCCTTGTCGCTCAGGATCGAGACGACGAGCGTGTAGTCGTCGCGATCGAGCCGAGCCGCGAGCCAGGCGGCGCCGTCGGGGTTGTGGGCGCCGTCGAAGACGTCGTCGAGCCGCCGCTCGAAGCGGCCGGGAAGCGCCACCTCGACCTCGCGCTCGACCGGCCGGCCGAGGAACGCCTCCGCCGCTTCGCGCGCGCCACCGAGCAGGACATTCGGCCCGGCGAGGTGGGCGAACTCCTCGTCCGGGAGGACGGCGACCGTTCCCGCCTGCACGACGGCGAGCTTCTCGGCCGCGATCTCCTCGCGCGTCTCGCCGAGCACGTCCGTGTGGTCGAGACCAACGTTCGTCAGCAGAACAACGCTCGACCGGAGCACGTTCGTCGCGTCGAAGCGGCCGCCGAGGCCCGCCTCCACGACTGCGACGTCGACGTCGCGCGCCGCGAGCTCGGCGAAGGCGGCGGCGCAGATCGTCTCGAACTGGGTCGCGCGCTGCGCCTCGGCCTGCGGGCGGACGCGCTCGACAGCCGCCTCGAAGTCGGCCTCCAACCCGTCGACAGTGATCCGCTCGGCCCACGAGCGGACGTGCGGCGAGACGGTCGCGCCGACCGACAGTCCCTCCGCGAGGAGGAGCGCCTCGATCCTCCGCGTCGCCGTCGACTTGCCGTTCGTGCCGACGACGTGCACGGCGGGGTAGGCGAGCTGTGGGTCGCCGAGGGCGGCGAGCAGCGTCCGCATCCGCCCCAGCCCGAACTCCTCCGGCCAGGGACTGAGGCTCGCGATCCAGGTCGTGTGGGCCGTCTCAGCCGGTGAGGGCATCGAGCTCACGCCGGTAGCGGGCGAGCTTGTCGCGCTCGGCCTCGACCACCTCGGGCTTCGCGTTCGCGACGAACTTCTCGTTGGCGAGCATCCGCTCCCCCCGCTCGACCTCCTTGCGGAGGCGCTCGATCTCGGCGGCGGCGTTTCCGTTCACCTTCGCCCGCTCGGGACGGACGACCGCATCGAAGATCCGCTTCGTGTCTCCCTCGAGCTCGACGAGCACGCCGCTGCGGCGGAACGTCGCGGCCGCCGCCTGGACGCGCTCGAGCGAGTCGAGCTCGTCGGCGTACTCCGCGTCCGGCTCCGGCCAGGGCGTGACGATGAGGCGCGTGTCGTGGAACTGCGACCAGATCTCCTCGGTCACGTGCGGCATCACCGGGTGCAGGAGCGTCAGCAGCTGCTCGAGCGCCGCGAGCGCGGTCGCGGCGGCGTCCTCGTCGCCCGCGCGGAGGCGCGGCTTGATCGACTCGGCGTACCAGTCGCAGAAGTCGTCGAACACGAGCCGGTAAAGCGCCTGCACGGACGGCGCGAACTCGAAGCGCGCCCAGGCCTGCTCGAGCTCGGCGCGGGTCGCGTCGAGGCGCGCGAGGATCCAGCGCTCCTCCAACTCGCGCGGTCGCGCGTCGGGCTCGACCTTGCTGGCGAGCAGCAGGCGCGCCACGTTCCAGAGCTTGTTGGCGAGCTTCCGCCCCTCCTCGATCATGCCGATGTTGAAGCGGACGTCCTGCGTCGACGACATCTTCAGGAGCCCGTACCGGGTCGCATCGGAGCCGTAGTCGGCGATGACCTCGAGGGGGTCGATGCCGGTGCCGAGGCTCTTGGACATGCGCCGGCCGTCGGCGGCCAGTACCGTCGAGTGGATGATCACGTCGCGGAACGGCACCTCGCCCAGCAGCTCGAGTCCGGAGAAGATCATCCGGTTCTCCCAGAGGCGGATGATCTCGCGCGCCGTCGTCTGCAGGTCGCCGGGATAGAACGACTTCAGGTCGTCGGTCTCTTCCGGCCAGCCGAGCGTCGCGAACGGCCAGAGCGCAGAGGAGAACCACGTGTCGAGCACGTCCTCGTCGCGCCGGAGCTCCTTGCCGCCCGCGAGCTCCCGCGCCTCCGCCTCTGCCTCGGCGCAGTAGATCTCGCCGTCGGCGTCGTACCAGATCGGCAGCTGGTGGCCCCACCAGAGCTGTCGTGAGATGCACCAGTCGGGCGCGGTCTCGAGCGACTCGGTGGCAAAGCGGTGCTGCGAGTCCGGGTGGTAGCGGACGCGCCGCTCGCGCACCGCCGCAAGCGCGGGCTGCTTGAGCTCGTCCATCGCGCACCACCACTGCAGCGAGATGAGCGGCTCGATTCGGCTCTCGCAGCGCTCACACAGAGCGACCGAGTGGCGGTAGTGCTCCCGCTTCTCGATGAGGCCGCGGTCGCGGCACCAGGCGAGCACGTGTGCGCCGGCCTCCTCTTGCGTCAGCCCGGCGAGCTCGGGCACCGCGTCGTTCATGCGCCCGTCTGGACCGATCACCATCGGCTCGGGCAGGCCGTGGTCGCGGCCCATCTCGAAGTCGGTTGGGTCGTGCCCGGGCGTGATCTTGAGTGCGCCCGTGCCGAACTCCGGCTCGACGCGATCGTCGGCGATGATCGGCACGCGACGCTCGACGAACGGCACGATCGCCTCCTTCCCGACGAGGTCGCGGTAGCGCTCGTCGTCGGGGTGCACCGCGACGCCGACGTCGGCGGGGATCGTCGCCGGCCGCACGGTCGCGATGGGGATGTGCCCCGAGCCGTCGGCGAGCTGGTAGCGGATCGTCGTCAGCGTGTCGTCGACGTCCTCGTGCACGAGCTCGAGGTCTGAGAGCGAGGTCTGGTGGAAGGGGCACCAGTTGATGATTCGGTTGTCCCGGTAGATCCACCCCTTGCGATAGAGGTGCACGAAGAAGCGCAGGACGGCGCGGACGTACGCGTCGTCCATCGTGAACCGCTCGCGCCGGTAGTCCATCGACGCGCCGAGGCGCCGGAACTGGAACATGATCTTGCCGCCGTACTCGCGCAGCCACTCCCAGACACGGGCCTCGAACGCCTCGCGACCGAGCTCTTGCCGCGACGTCCCTTCGCGCGCGAGCTGCTTCTCGACCGCGGCCTGCGTCGCGATGCCGGCATGGTCGTAGCCCGTCTGGAAGAGGACGTTGTATCCCTGCATCCGCTTCAGCCGCATGAGGAGGTCGCCGAGAGAGACCTGCAGCGCGTGTCCCATGTGCAGCTCGCCGGTCACGTTCGGCGGCGGGAAGGCGTAGACGTAGCTCTCGCGCTTCGGGTCGGGCTCGGCGTTGTAGTGGCCCTCCTCCTCCCACGTGCGCTGCCAGCGTTCTTCGACGCCTTCTGGCTTGTACAGCGGCTCCATCGCCGCATTGTAGGGAGCCTCGTTTACGCGGCCAGCTGCTCCTTCGCCTTCTGCTCGAGGTCGAAGATCAGCCAGCTCGACGACGCGTGCGCGTAGAGCGTTCCGTCCTCACCCTCCAGCCTCGCCTCCGCGGTCGCGACGCGCGAGCCGGGATGGACGACGGTTCCCTCGGCGCGCAGGATCCCCGAGCCCAGCGTGACCGGGCGCACGAAGCTCGACTTCAGCTCGATCGTGACCGGCGCGATGCCCGCATCGAGCTTCGAGTGGACGGCGCAGCCCATCACGGTGTCGAGCACGGTCGTGAGGATCCCGCCGTGCACGGCGCCGAGCGCGTTGTAGTGCTCCTCGCGCGGCTCGTAGGCGAAGACCACGCGGCCGGGCATGACGAAGCGCGGCGCGAAGCCGACGAGCTCGGCGGCCGGCGGCGCCGGAATCAGGCCGGAGGAGATGCGGTGGAGGATCTCGAGTCCCGTCAGGCCGTCGGACATGGCGGCGGCTTCGGACGGATCGTGCCAGGTGATGGTTCGCGTGCGGGTCATCGCCCTCTCCTGTCCGTTGCGTTTCGCTACTGACTCTAGACGAGTGGGTTGCAAAATGCAACTATGCCCTCGATGCAGGGAGTACGACTGGACGCGCGACAACTGCGCCGTGGGGAACACGCTGGCCGTCATCGGCGAGCGCTGGACGTCTGCTCGTGCTGCGCGAGGCGTTCCTCGGCGTGCGCCGCTTCGAGCAGATTCAGCGGAACACGGGGATCGCGCGGAACATCCTCAGCGACCGACTGAACACGCTCGTCCTGCAGGGAATCCTCAGGAAGGAGCGCTACCAGGAGCGGCCGGAGCGCTTCGAGTACCGCTTGACGGACAGGGGCCTCGACCTCTATCCCGTCCTCCTGACGATCATGGACTGGGGAGCGAAGCACAGCGGCGGGAGCGCGATGGTCCTGACGCACAAGAGCTGCGGCGCGGCGATGATGCCTCGTCTCGCGTGCCCCGAGTGCGGTGAGCCGGTGGCTGCGCGCGACATGCGCGCCGTGCGCGACGAGGCGCCGGTGCGCGAGAGCGCGTAGCGTGCAGACGCTCAGCTTCGGGCGCGGCGACGGGTGGCGCGTGGATGCCTACAGCAGTGATTTCACGCTCAGTCCCCTGACCGCACCGGACGGCACAGTCAAGGCGGCGTGCTTCCACGTCCCGGCCGGCGGGGTGATCGGATTCCACGAGGCGACCGTCCCACAGCTCTACTGCGTCGTCGCGGGCTCAGGCTGGGTCACCGGGCCGGATCGCAGGCGCGTCGGGATCGGTCCGCTCGAGGCCGCGTTCTGGGAGGCGGGCGAAGAGCACGAGTCCGGGAGTGAGGACGGGATGACCGTGATCGTGCTCGAGGGCGACGTCGCGCCCTACCTGCCGACCGCGTAGCCCTGCATGCCGCGCGGGTTCGCACCCGCCTTGAGCAGGCCGTCGGACTCGCGCGCGACGGCGGTGACGCGGCCGAGCGTCCAGGGACCCGAAACCTCGACGTCGTGTCCGCGCCGGCGCAGGTCGTCGACGACCTCGTCGCCGAACCGCTCCTCGACGGTGACCGAACGGCGTGCGAAGCCGCGCGGATAGAACGACGAGATCAGGTGGTCGGTATGGAACTCGGGCGCGTCGATCGCCTCCTGCAGGTCGAGGCCGAGGTCGACGTGGCGGACGAAGGCGTGCAACGCCCACTGCTCCTGCTGGTCCCCGCCGGGCGTGCCCCAGGCGAGGTACGGCTCGCCGTCTCGGAGCGCGAGGCCCGGGGAGAGCGTCGTCCGCGGCCGGGCGCCCGGGCGGAGCGAGGACGGCAGGCCCTCCTCGAGCCAGAACATCTGCGCGCGCGTGCCGAGCGGCCAGCCAAGTGACGGGATCACCGGTGAGCTCTGCAGCCAGCCGCCGCTCGGTGTGGCCGAGACCATGTTGCCCCAGCGGTCAACGACATCGAGGTGGACGGTGTCGCCTCGGGTCGGCTCGCCCGCTCCCGGCGTGACGGCGGCGCCGACGACGGTGGGCAGCTGTCCGAGCCCCGGCCGGTAGTCGTCCGACGCGTCTTCCGTCACGAGCGCCCGTCTCTCGGCGTTGTACTCGCGCGAGAGCAACGTCTCGAGCGGCACCTCGGCATCGCCGTACAGCGCGTCGCGGTCGGCGTGGGCCAGCTTTGCGCACTCGGTGACGAGGTGGACGAGCTCGGCGGGCGACAGCTCGGCCAGGTCGAAGCCCTCGAGCAACGCAAGCTGCTGCAGGCCCACCGGCCCCGCGCCCCACGGGAGCGTCTTGCAGACGGTGAGCCCGCGGTACTCGAGCTGCGCGACCGGCTCGAGGGAGGCGCGCCACCGGGCGAGGTCGGCGCCGGTGAGTAGGCCGCCCTCGGCGGCGACGAAGCGGTCGATCTCCTCGGCGACGAACCCCTCGTACCAGGCGCGCCGGGCCTTCTCGATCTCCTCCTCGCGCGAGCCCCCACGGGCCTCGTCGAGGATGCGCCTGTAGGTGGCGGCGAGGGCCTGGTTGCGGAAGAGCGACCCGACCGCGGGTGCCGGCAGGTAGAGGTCGGCGGATCCGGGCCACTCCCCGAGCAGCTCCTCGGTCCGATCGATCGTGGCGCGGATCCCGGCTACCACCGGGTAGCCGTGCTCTGCGTAGCCGATCGCGAACGAGAGCACGTCCTCCAGCCTGAGCGTGCCGAACTGCTCGAGCAGGAGCAACCAGCCGCCGAACGCTCCCGGCACGCAGGCCGCGAGGACGCCCGTCCCTGGGACGAGGTCGTGCCCGCGCTCTCGGTAGCGCTCGATCGTCGCGTCCGCCGGAGCCACGCCCTGACCGCAGAGCGCGACCGGCTCGCCGTGCGAAGTGGGCCAGAGCAGCGCCGGCACCTCACCTCCTGGTCCATTCAGATGCGGCTCGACCACCTGGAGCGTGAACCCCGTGGCGACGGCGGCGTCGAAGGCGTTGCCGCCGCGCTCGAGCACCGACATGCCTGCCGCGGACGCGAGCCAGTGCGTCGAGGCGACCATGCCGAACGTGCCGCGGAGCTCGGGCCGTGTCGTGAAGCTCACGACGTCACTGGAAGATGAGGCAGGTCGTCGTGCCGTGGGCGAGCAGCTTGCCGGCGCCGTCGGTGACCTTCCCCTCCGCAGTCGCCACTCGAGAGCCCTTGTGGATCACGACGCCTTCGCAGCGGATCAGACCCGTGTCGGCGGTGATCGGGCGGACGAAGTTCGTCTTCACCTCGAGCGTCGTGTAGCGATCGCCTTCCGCGAGGGTCGTGTGCACCGCGCAGCCCATCGCCGAGTCGAGGAGCGTCAGCGCGATACCACCGTGGACGGAGCCAATCGGGTTGTAGTGCTGCGGGCCCGGCTCCATCTCGAAGACGGCGCGTCCCGGTTCTGCCGAGACGCCGCGAAAGCCCATCAGCTGCATGATCGGCGCCGGCGGCAGCTCGCCGTTGAAGATCGCCTGGACGTACTCCATCCCCGAGAGCCGCAGCCCGCGTTCCGCGACCTCACGCGGGTCTAGGGCGTCGACGCCGACCATGCCGTGACCCTAGCGAGAAGTCGTTGCGCAATCGGCACACATCCGTGGCGAAGGCGGAGGCGGTGCATGGGTACACATGTGGTGATGGCTCAACGGTTTCACGTTCTGCTCACAACGAGGCAGCACGCCCTCCTCAACGAGGAGGCCGATCGCACGGGTCTCTCGATCGGCGAACTGATCCGACGCGCAGTCGATGCCGCGTACAGGCCGCATCTGCGGCCAACGGTTCGCGGCGTCGAGCTGAGCGTCGGCCTCTGGCGACGGCCGGACGCGGCCGTGGCCGGACGGCGAGGCGGCCGCACGCTGGACGCGCCCGAGGTCTAGCTAGGCGGACTCTTCGGCGAAGGCAGGCGCCTCGTCGATGCCGTCCGCGCTCGTGACCAGCGTCGGCTTCAGGCCCTTCGAGATCGTCTCCTTCGTGATCACGCACTTGGAGACGTCCTTGCGAGACGGCAGCTCGAACATGACGTCGAGGAGCGCGTTCTCGATGATCGAGCGGAGGCCGCGGGCACCGGTCTCGCGGGCGAGCGCCTTGTCGGCGATCTCCCAGAGCGCGTCGTCGCGGAACTCGAGCTCGATCGAGTCATAGCCGAAGAAGCGCTGGTACTGGCGTGTGAGCGCGTTCTTCGGCTCGGTCAGGATCTGGACGAGATCCTCGCGCCGCAGCTGGTGGACAGCGGAGATGACCGGCAGGCGGCCGATGAACTCGGGGATCAGCCCGAAGCTGAGCAGGTCCTCCGGCATCACGTCGGAGAGCAGCTCGGCGCTCTCCTCGGAGTGGCGGGAGCGCACGTCGGCCCCGAACCCGACCGAGTTCTTGCCGATCCGCCGGCCGATGATCTTGTCGAGCCCCGCGAAGGCGCCGCCGCAGATGAAGAGGATGTTCGTCGTGTCGATCGAGAGGAACTCCTGGTGCGGGTGCTTGCGCCCACCCTGTGGCGGCACTGAGGCCACCGTTCCCTCGAGGATCTTGAGGAGCGCCTGCTGCACGCCCTCGCCGGAGACGTCGCGCGTGATCGACGGGTTGTCGGCCTTGCGGGCGATCTTGTCGACCTCGTCGATGTAGATGATCCCGGTCTCGGCCTTCTTGATGTCGAAGTCGGCGGCCTGGATCAGCTTCAGGAGGATGTTCTCGACGTCTTCGCCGACGTAGCCGGCCTCGGTCAGCGCGGTCGCGTCTGCGATCGCGAACGGCACGTTCAGGATCCGCGCCAGCGTCTGCGCCAGCAGCGTCTTGCCGCACCCGGTCGGCCCGAGCAGGAGGATGTTCGACTTCTGCAGCTCGACGTCGCCGTCCTCCTGCCCCATCCGCACGCGCTTGTAGTGGTTGTAGACCGCGACTGCGAGCGTCCGCTTCGCTTCTTCCTGCGAGACGACGTAGTCGTTGAGCACGGAATAGATGTCGAGCGGACGCGGCAGGTTGTCGAGGTCGAGCTGGGTCGGGGTCGTCAGCTCCTCGTCGATGATCTCGTTGCAGAGATCGATGCACTCGTCGCAGATGTAGACACCCGGGCCGGCGATCAGCTTCTTGACTTGGCGCTGGCTCTTGCCGCAGAAGCTACAGAGGAGTTGCTCGTTGCCTTCGGATGCGCGGGCCATGTCTCCTTGTACCTCGGATTCGCTTAAACAGCTAGGTCAGCGGTGCTCGATCACGCGGTCGATGATCCCGTATTCGTTCGCCTCTTGCGCTGTGAGGAAGTAGTCGCGCTCCATGTCCTTCGAAACCTTGTCGATGTCCTGCCCGCTGTGCTGACTGATGATCTCCTCGAGCCTTCGTTTGAGCGCGATCGTCTCGCGGGCAGCAATCTCGATGTCGGTCGCCTGTCCCTGGAAGCCTCCCGACACCTGGTGGATGAGGATCTTTGCGTTCGGCAGGGCCATCCGCTTCCCTGCTGCGCCGCCGCCGAGCAAGAGCGCGCCCATGCTCATCGCGATCCCGACGCAGATCGTCTGGATGTCGGGCTTGACGAACTGCATCGTGTCGTAGATCGCGAGACCCGCGTAGACCGAGCCGCCCGGGGAGTTGATGTAGAGCGAGATGTCCTTGTCCGGATCCTCCGACTCGAGGTGCAGGAGCTGCGCCACGATCAGGTTCGCAATCTGGTCGTCGACCGGGGTGCCGAGGAAGATGATCCGCTCGTTGAGCAAGCGGGAGTAGATGTCGAAGGAGCGCTCGCCGCGCGACGTCTGCTCGATCACCATCGGGATCAACGGGCTCATGCAGTCTCCTTGCTACCGGGGGTCCACAACTTCGTCTCGGTCTCGGGTGTTTCCTTGTCGGGGGTCCAGATCGCCTCGCGCGCCTCTGCCTGCTCGATCGGAATGGGCTTCACCTCGGCGGCGAGGCGGTCGAGCGCGGCACGGAGACGCAGGTCCTCGCGGAGGTCCTCCTGGCGCCCGTGCTGCCAGAGATCCTCGATCACCTGCTCCGCATCGTCTCCCGAGGCCTCGGCCTGTTCGCGGACGAGCGTCTTGATCTCCTCGTCCGAGATGTCGATCGCGAGCTTGTCGGCGACTGCCTCGAGCGCGAGCTCGCGGGCGACGGACAGCGACGCCTCCAGCCCCATCGTGGCGGTCAGCTCCTCGGCCGTTCGGCCGGTCACCTGCAAGTAGGTGTCGAGACTGACCTGGCGTCGCTCGAGGGAGCGCACGAAACCGGTGAGGAGCTCACGCGTGCGCGACTCGACGAGCGGCCCGGCCGGGCTGACCTTCGACGCAGTCACCAGCGCATCGACCGCGTTGGCGCGGAAGACGCTCTCGATCTCCGCCTCGATCTGCTCGCGCAGTCGACTCTCGATGTCGCCGCGCAGCTCGCCGATGGTGTCGAACTCGCTCGCGGACCGGGCGAGCTCGTCGTCGAGCTCGGGCAGCACCTTCCCCTTGATCTCCTTGACCTGGATCTCGACCGACGCGGTCGACTCGTCGGCGAGCTCGTACGTCACGCTCTTCGTCTCCCCGGTGGTCGAGCCGACGAGCGCAGCTTCGACCTCGTCCACGAGCCGGCCCGAGCCGAGCTCCACGACCGTGTCTCGCTGTGCCTCGCCGTCGGAGGAGACGATGTCGACGACCAGCGTGTCGCCCTCGCGCGCCGGGCGGTCGTCGGCCGGGACGAGCTCGGCGACGGAGTCGCGCAACGCCTCGAGCTCCTGCGCCACGAGCTCCTCGGGGACCTCCGCCTCGGGGCGGCCGACCTCGAGCTCTCGCCAGTCGGCGACGGCGACCTTGGGCTGCACGGGCACCGTCGCCTGGAACCGCCAGGCGGAGCCGTCCTCGGTCGGGAGGTCGTACTCGTACTGCGGCTGCGCGACGGGACGGATGCGGGCGCGAGCCGCGGCGTTCCAGAACCAGCCGGAGATGTGGCTGTCGACAGCCTCCGCGTAGATCCGCTCCCGGCCGAGCCGCTGTACCAGCACCTGCGCGGGCACCTTGCCGGATCGGAAGCCGGGGATCTTGACTGAGGCTGCGAGGTCGGAGGTGGCGTGCTCGACGGCGTGGTGGACGTCGTGTGCGGGCACGTCCACCGTCAAGCGGACGGTGTCGCCGCCGAGCTCCTCCACCTGCGTCTCCATCAGGTCATTCAAGCAGAGGGCGCGCGAGCCGAGTCGAGCTCGCGGACGAGGTTGGAGACGCGCTGCTCGATCTCGTCGCGGAGCTCGCGCACCCGCTCGAGCGACTTCCCCGCCGGGTCCTCGAGACCCCAGTCGACGTACGTCTTGCCCGGAAGCACCGGGCAGACGTCCCCGCAGCCCATGGTCACGACCACGTCCGCCCAGGCGGCGTCGGCCTCCGGCTCGAGCTGGCGCGGCACGCGACCAGCGAGGTCGTAGCCGATCTCGGCCATCGCCTCGACGACCTCCGGGTGGAGATGCGCCTCCGCCCGGCTCCCCGCGGAGCGGACGCTGTGCCCGCCGGCGCGCTCGAGGAAGGCCTGCGCCATCTGCGAGCGACCCGCATTGCCGATGCAGAGGAAGAGGACGTTCACGGCTGCGTAGGCTAGCCGCATGCGCCTCTTCGTCCTCGTGCGGCACGGCCAGTCGGAGCTCAACGCGACGCGCCGGGTGAACGGCGACCCCGAGGTCCCGGTCGGGCTGACAGCGCAGGGCGAGGCCGAGGCGGGCGGGCTCGCGCTTCAGGTCGCGGGGCTCGAGCTCGACCTTTGCGTGCACACACGTTTCGGCCGAACGCGCGCGACGGCCAGGATTGCGGTCGAGGGCCGCAACGTGCCGATCGAGATCGAGCCACTGCTCGACGACATCGACGTCGGCGAGCTCGAGGGCAAGACGATCGACGACTACCGAGCCTGGAAGATGCAGCACACGCGGGCGGATGCCTTTCCCGGCGGGGAGAGCCTCGACGACGCGGCGCGGCGCTATGCGGATGCCTTCGAGCGGCTGCTCGCCCGTCCGGAGCGCAGGATCCTCGTCGTCTGCCACGAGATCCCGGTCCGCTACGCGCTCAACGCGGCTGCAGGGTCGGTCACGCTCGACGGCCCGGCGCACGAGATCGGCAACTGCGTCCCGCACCTCTTCGACGAGGCGGGCCTCGCCCGCGCAACCGAACGCATTCGAGAACTCGCCGGCCCTAAATAGCGTTGACCCGCACATGAGGCCGCGAAGCAGCCTCCTTCAGGGATCTGCGCGACGTCTGATCCGCTCCCGCGGATCAGACGTCATGCGACGAAAAACCAGGTGGCGAACGGGACTCGAACCCGCGACCACCGGGACCACAACCCGGGGCTCTACCAACTGAGCTACCGCCACCGCGCCCGGACAGGATAGCGGGAGCCGTGGGGCATACTGGCTCGCGACCGGCCCCGTAGCTCAGTGGATAGAGCGGCAGGCTTCGAACCTGCGTGCGGAGGTTCAATTCCTCCCGGGGCCATCGTAGACTCGACGGAATGTCCGTGTCCGTGACGCGCGACGCGCTCGGCGAGGCGCCGCTCCTACGAGGCGCTTCGCCGCAGGCGGTCGCGCAGCTGCGGAGGACCGCCCGCGAGACCCGGCTCGCAGCGCGCGACTCGCTCTTCCGCGCGGGCGATCCGGCCGACCGGCTCTTCGTCGTGCTCTCCGGCCGCCTGCGGGTCCTCGCGGACGACGGTCGCCTTCTGCGCGAGGTCGGCGCGGGCGCTGCGCTCGGCGAGCTCGGGCTCCTGACGGGATCGGCGCGCTCGGCATCGGTGGTCGCGCTGCAGGGACTCCCGCCTGCTCGAGATCGACGCCGAGCACTTCGCTCGGCTCGTGGAGGAGGACGGCGGCTTTGCGCTCTCGGTCGCGCGCGAGCTGGCACGTCAACTGCAGGCCAGCGGCGGCTTCGAGCACCCCGAGCTACGGCCGTCCGTCTTCGCCGTCGTGGGGATCGGCGAGACGGACACCCGTGAGCTCGTTCGCGAGCTGGAGCGCTCGCTATCGGCGTGGGGAACGGTCGCGACGCTCGACGGCGACGGGCTCGAGTCGGACGATTTCGCAACCGCGCTCGATCGAGCCGAGACGCAGCACGGAAACGTGCTCCTCGTCGAGCGCGGCGGCGCCGAGTGGCGCGACTTCTGCCGCCGCCAGTGCGACCGGCTGCTCGCCGTGGCGGACGGGGTGCCGCCGGTGGGGTCGCTCGACGAGCTCGCGGGCTGCGAGCTCGTGCTGGTCGGGGTTACCGGCGACGCGGTGGGGCGCTGGTTGGACCGGGCATCGCCGCGTGCCCATCACGTCGTCCCCACCGACTCCGGCTTCCCCGCCGCCGTCGAGCGCCTGTCCCGCCGTTTGACACAGCGATCGCTCGGCGTCGTGCTCTCCGGCGGCGGCGCCCGCGGGTTCGCGCACATCGGCGCGCTGGCGGTGCTCGCCGACGCAGGCTTTTCCTTCGACCGCATCGGCGGCTGCAGCATGGGCGCGTTCGTCGCGGGCCTGGCGGCCACGGGTCGCGACGCGGACGAGATGCAGGCGTGCTGCGCGGAGGAGCTCGTCCGCCGCTCGCCCTTCAACGACTACACCTTCCCGCGCGTTGCGCTGATCCGCTCGCGCAAGGCCGCGGCGATGCTCGAGCGCGTCTTCGGAGACCGCCTGGTCGAGGAGCTGGAGCGGCCGCTCTTCACGGTCAGCGCCGATCTAGTGGCGAGCCGGGTCGTCGTGCACCGGCGCGGACCGCTGCTCGAGGCGGTCGGAGCGAGCATGTCGATCCCCGGCCTCGTCCCACCGGTGCGGCTCGGAGGCACGCTGCTCGTCGACGGCGGCATCCTGAACAACCTCCCCGTGGACCAGATGGCCGAGTCGGGCGAGGGCCCGGTCGTGGCGGTCGACGTGATCCGGCGGCTGGACGGAGAGGAGGGAGGCGAGCCAGCGATTCCGTCGATCACGGAGACGCTTGCCCGCGCCACCGTGCTCGCGTCGGCCGAGCGGGCCGAGCGCAACCGTGAGCTGGCGCTGCTGCTCGCGACGCCGGAAGTGCAGGCGATCGGGCTGCGCGAGTGGTCGGCGCTCGACGTCGCCGTCGAGGCGGGCCGGCGCGCGATGGCGCATGCGCTCGAGGGGGGCGGTGCCGAGCGCGTGCGAGCCGCGCTCGACGGGCGCGTCTAACCGCAGCGCAGCAGAGGCGATGCGGGCGAGAGGACTTGAACCTCCAAGGGCCGAAGCCCACCGGGACCTAAACCCGGCGCGTCTGCCAGTTCCGCCACGCCCGCGCGGACGCCCTCAGGATAGTTGGCCGCGGGGAGAGAGCTCCTCGAGCACGTGCTCGAGGTCGGGCTCCGCGTCGATCGCCTCCGGTGCCTCCGCCGCGAGCGGGGTCTCCGCGAGCGCGGCGTAGACCTCCGCCATCGCCTCGAAGAGCGCCGGCGTGAGGCCCGCGCCCGCCTGCGTGGAGGCGATCTCGCGCATCTCGCCGACGTACCGCTCCGCCTTCGTCGCCGACACCGCGAGCTGCCTCGCCGCTCGGGGGATCTGCCGCGGGAAGGCGTCGCCGAGGTCGTCGAGCACCTGCGGAAGGACGCCGTGGGCGCTCGCGGTCAGAAGCGCGTGCGCGAGGAGCGCGGTCGAGCCCTTGTACATCGAGGCCGTGCACATCTTGACGGCGGACGCGAGACCGACCTCCTCCCCCACCGCCCGGGCGTCGAGCCACGGCGGCGCCGCAGCGGCCAGCTCCTCGGCGCGGCCGCCGGAGAGGTAGACACGCGTTCGGTAGTCCGCCCGCGGCGGGCCGCCCGAGATCGAGCCGTCGACGAGCTCGAGCCCCGCCTCGGCGAGCGTCTCGCCGATCGCACGGACGCTCGCAGGCGACACCGCGTTCCAGTCCGCGACGAGTGGCCGGGCGCCCGTCCGCTCGGCCGCCGCAGCGATCGCGGATGCCGTAGACGCAGCCTGGTCGGGCGGCACGATCGAGAGCACGAGCCCTGCCGCCGCCACGACCGCGTCGAGGTCCGGCAGCTGCTCGACGCCGGCCTGCTCGGCGAGCGCGCCCGTACGCGCGCTCCGGCCGGCGACGGTCACAACGACGCGGCTTCCGCCCGCGCGATACGCGGCACCGACGGCGCTCCCCATCGCGCCCGGGCTGACGATCCCGACGACCTCCACCTCAGCTCCCTTCCTCCGCGCTCACGATGAACCTCTCCTCCTCCTCGCGTCAGCCCGCGACGAGTGTCCGCAGCGAGACACAGCGAGCGTTTCCGTGCTCGGCGAGGAGAGCGAGGAGCCGTTCGACCTGCGGGCGCTCGTCGGGACCGATGAGGGCATGGTGAAGCATGATGCCGGTCGGCCCGCGCCGACACGCGGCCGCCAGCAGCCGGCCCAGCTCCGTGCGGCCGATGCGCTGCCCGTTGCGTCGTGCCGACCAGTCGATGTGCACCTCCCCACGATCGCCCGTGTTGCCTCCCTTGTAGACGAGGGCCGATCCTAGGCTTTGCTTGCGGTCACGATGTGCCCGTTCTGGCGCCGGGTGTGTTGAAATCTAAGGCAGAACCGACTAGGTTCACTCAACTAAGCCCATTATCTGGCAGGTAAGCGCACTGCGGCGTTGGCGGCCTGCACTGGGCGTGATCAGTCAAGGAATTAGCACACGACCGGGCGGCAACGCCCTCGGCTTGGACGCCGAAAAAAGAGGAGGACCGATGAAGAAACGAGCGCGTGTTGGAAAGGCAAAGGAGAGAGTCACGCAGCTAAGAACGGCGCCTGCGACGGCGAGGAGCAGGACATCGCGCTTGAGGACGGCCGCGCTCGGCGCGTGCCTTGTCGGGGTGGCGGCCGTCCTGCTGCTTGCCGCGTCGGCCGGCGCGAAGCCGTCCCCGTACACGCACACGGGGTCGATCGCGGCCTATGACGCGGACGGTGAGCCGATGGAGGTCGGCTACTACGACCGCATCGGCGGCGGCACGACGGCTCAACTCTTCGGCCCCGTGGGTCAGGAGACGCTCAGCTGGGCGCCGGGGCCCGACGGCGGACCCCTTCCGAACAGCGCCTTCATCGGCCAGGGCGACCCGACGTGCCTCGAGCCCGAGCAGTGGCCATACACGGCGGGGCCTGATCCCCAGGCCCATTGCTGGAACGTCGTGTTCGGTCACCGCACCCCTGGAACGTACGGGATCATCATGCCGCCGTCCCGCGTCGTCGCCGGTGAGACCCAGGTCTTCGATCACTGGAACGTCACCAACGCGAGCATGGCGGGCACGTGCCGGAGCGGCGACATGGGCCTCGGCGTCATCGACGGCAACACCATCGGCTCGGATCCCCCTCCGTTGGGCGGCGATCCCTTCCCGTCGGGACCCGAGTACCGCATCTGGACGGACTTCAACAACAACCTCGGCATGGACGCCGCGATCGAGGCCCATTATGCGCGCGTCTCGCCCGACACCTCGGCCCCGCTCGTGACGATCGCCGCGCCGTTCGACTGCGCGGTCGTTCAGCAGGACGAGACGTTGGTCGCACACTTCGCATGTAGAGAGCCGTCGGACCTCGGTAGTGGCGTCGAGTTCTGCGTGGCCACCGATACGACCGGCACGGTGCAGGACGGAGGCCAGATCGACACCTCGACCGTCGGCGCCAGAACGATCACGGTCACGGCGACCGACGCGGCGGGCAACAGCCGCTCGAAGTCCGTCGGGTACACCGTCGTCAACGACCCGCCGACGGCGCTGCAGCTGTCGAACACCGTGCTGCAGGAAGAGCGACCCGCGGGCACGACCGTGGGGACCTTCAGCACGACCGATCCAGGCCCCGGCGATGCGTTCACCTACGAGCTCGTCGACGGTGACGGCAGCGCCGACAACGCGAGCTTCACCGTCGACGGCGACACGCTCAAGACCGCGACGCCACTCGACTACGAGATCCAGGCCGAGTATTCGATCCGCGTCCGGACAACCGATGCGGGGGGAGCATCGCTCGAGGAGGGGTTCACCGTGACGGTCAACAACGAGCTGGAGGTCTCGCCCGCCGAGGTCGCCGAGAACCAGCCGTCGGGCACCATGGTGGGTTTGCTCGTCGGGCTCGACTGCGTCTGTCCCTTCGGCAGCTTCTTCCACCTCGTGGCGGGCGCGGGGGACACCGATAACGCGAGCTTCGCCGTCTCTTTTCCCAACCAGCTGACGACCGCGGCGAGCTTCGACTACGAGACCAAGCAGTCGTACACGATCCGCGTGGCTGAGTTCTTGAACGGCGACCCCAACGACGAGCAGCGGCTGCCAGGGACGCTCACGATCCACGTCACGGACGTGAACGAGCCACCGACGGCGCTTGCGCTGTCGAACGCGAGCGTCGTCGAGAACCAGCCGGCCGGAACGAGCGTCGGCACGCTGACCACGAACGATCCGGACGCAGGCGACACGTTCAGCTACACGCTCGTGTCCGGGACGGGCTCCGCCAACAACGGGAGCTTCACGATCGACGGCGCGACGCTGAAGACGGCGGCGAGCTTCGACTACGAGGCCAAGAGCTCCTACAGCATCCGCGTCGAGTCGACCGACGAGGGCGGCAAGAAGTTCAGCAGCCAGTTCACGGTGACCGTGACTGACTCGCCCGAAGGGCCGAGCTTCCACGGCTTCTTCCAGCCGGTGGACAACCTGCCGACCGTCAACTCGGCCAAGGCAGGGAGTGCCATACCGATCAAGTTCGATCTGGGCGGCAACGAGGGGCTCGACATCTTCGCCGACGGTTACCCGAAGTCGCACGCGATCTCCTGCGCCGACGGAAGCGCCCTCGACGACATCGAGAGCACGGTCAACGCGGGCGGGAGCAGCCTCAAATACGACCCGACCGTCCACCCGCCGGCCGGTCAGTACGTCTACGTCTGGAAGACCGAGAAGTCGTGGGCGGGCACCTGCCGCCAGTTCGACCTGAAGCTCACGGGCGGCACCACGCACTCCGCGAACTTCAAGTTCAAGTAGCCGAACCATCTGCGGAGGGGCCGCCACCGCGGCCCCTCCCCGAGCAGGCCTGGCAGGTCGTGAGCGACTATCCCGAGACGGGCGTCTGCGAGCTCGCCGAGACCACGCTCGCTGACGAGCGACTGGTCGTCCGCCGCGTGCATCTTCACGCCCAGGAGGATCAGACCGAGCTGTTCGCCTACTGGCGCTACTTCGCCTTCGTGACCACAAGCAACTCGATGACTTCGAACGCCCGCGTCTTTCCGCTCCGGCGCTCCGCCGAGATGAAGCCGAGGTATGGCGTCGTCTCGGTGGCCCCAACCGCTCCGCAACCTGTGGGCTTTTGCGGGTGTTTTCCATTGCGCCCGGCAGGATTCGAACCTGCGACCAACGGATTAGAAGTCCGTCGCTCTGTCCACTGAGCTACGGGCGCCCGCGGACAGGGTATGTCAGGTCGCGGGCGTCGTCGTCCCCGGCGGCGGCCGCTCGACGAGCCGGCCGCGACGGTGCGCCAGCCAGTCGCGGAGGACGACCTGGATCGTGCCCGCGACGGGGATCGCCGCCAGCGCGCCGATCACGCCGGCGAGCTCTGCGCCGATCAGGACCGCGATCAGGACGGCGAGCGGCGAGAGCTGCACAGTGCGTCCGTAGACGACCGGCTGGAGCACGTGATTCTCCAGCTGCTGGTAGACGACGAAGAAGATGAGCACGATGATCCCGGACGTCGGCGAGTCGAGGAAGGCGACAGTCGTCACGATGATCGCGGCGATCGTCGCGCCGGCGAGCGGGATCAAGTCGAGGATCGCGACGAGCAACCCGAGCGCGACCGCGAACGGGACGCCGACGGCGAGCAGGACGGCCGTCGACACGACCCCGGCGATCAGGCTGATCGCGAGGTTCCCGGTCACGTAGCCGCCGATCGTCCGGTAGATCTCCTCGCCGACCGCGCGCCAGCGCGGCTGCTGCTCCTCCGGCAGCAGGCTGTAGAGCCGCTCGATCCACACCGGCCCCTCCAGCAGCATGAACAGCGTCAGGAACGCGATCGTGAGGGTCGCGATCACGGCCGTGACCACGCCTTTGGTGACCGCGAGGGCGGTGCCCGAGATGCCGAGGACTCCCGAGGCGCCGGCTTCCTCGATCGCCTCGCGCACCCGCTCGGTGATCTGGTACTCGCGCTCGAGGAAGCCGAGCGGCCCCCGGCCCTGCGTCAGGTCCTCGGCGTAGTCGGGCACGGCCTCGACGAAGTCGTTCACCTGAGCGACGAGGGTCGGGATGATCGTCGCCCCGAGGGCGGCGATCCCGAGGATCGCGCCGATGAAGACCAACGTGGCCGCGACCCCGCGCCGGCGCACGCCGTGAGCCTGGAGCCACTCGACACCCGGGTTGAGCGCGAGCGCGAGGAAGATCGCGACGAAGATCCAGATCAGGACGTCCCGGGCCGCCTGGACGACCGCGATCATGACGACGCCGGCGAGGATGAGCCCGAGCACGATCAGGATCGCGCGCGGGCGGAAGCGGACGAGGCGCTCCTCAACCATCGGCGAGAGGGTACGGAGCCGCGCGGACGGCGCTTCAGCGAGCGGCGCCGACGGCCGACAGGCGGCGCCTGCACGCGGGCGCGTCAGACGGTCGGGCGCATCTCGGGCAGCGCGGCGAACGCGACGTCGTACGACTCCGTGCTCAGCACCTCGACGTCGACGGTCGTCGTCACCCGGTCCCTGAGCTGTGCCCGGGCGACGCGATGCCGCTCAGCGACCTCCTCGCTCTCCCAGAGAGCCACGACGTGCGTCGTGCCCGCCTCGAGGTTCGTCAGGACGAGGAGCCCTTCGAATCCGTCGACGTCACGCAACCAGCGGTACATCTCCTCGCCGACCATCGTCGCGACCTCGGTCGACTCCTCGGTCGATCCCTGCGTCCTCGTCAGCGCTGCGTACATGTCGCGCTCGTCCTCCAGGCTCGTCGCTTCCCGTACGAGAGCGGGTGGCGGGAATCGAACCCGCGTAACTAGCTTGGAAGGCTAGGGCTCTACCATTGAGCTACACCCGCAGAGGTGACGTAGCGTAGCCGCAGTGGATCCCTACGCCTGGTCGTGGAACCCGGAGGCGCTCGTCGTCATCCCCGCGCTCACGGCGGGCTACCTGTGGGCGTTGCGCCGCTTCCCGGCGCCCGGCTGGAGGATCGCGTGCTTCGCCGGCGCGATGCTGCTCGTGCTCGCCGTCACGGTGACGCCGGTCGAGACGATCGCGCTGAACTACCTCCTGTCCGTGCATCTCGTCCAGAACGTGGTGCTCGCGGAATGGGCGCCGCTCCTCTTCGCGCTCGGAATCCCGCCGGCCCTCGCTGCCCGTGCCCCGCGGGTACCCGCCCTCCTGGCGCTGGCGGTCTGGGTCGTCAACTACGCCGTCTGGCACCTGCCCTGGATCTACGACGCAGCGCTCCGCCACCCGCACTCGCTCCTCCATCTCGAGCACGCGCTCTACTTCGTCACCGGGGTCTTGCTCTGGTGGCCTGTCGTCCACGGCAATCTCTCCGCCGGGGCGAAGGCCGCCTATCTGTTCGCGGCGTTCGCGCTGGCGAGCCCGATCGGGCTGATGATGGCTCTCGTCCCGGAGGCGATCTACGACTTCTACGTCGAGGCACCCGAGCTCTGGGGGCTCGACCCGCTGCTCGACCAGCAGATCGCCGGGGTGACGATGTCGCTGACGGAGGCAGTCGTCTTCTTCGCCGCTTTCGCCTTCTTCGTCGCCCGCTTCTTCCGGGAGCAGGACGCGGCCCCCTGAGGCCGAATCCGAGGTCATGGACCGGGTTCGCGGCTTCTTCAGCTCCTTGTTCGGCAAGAAGGCTCCCTCGGCGCCGGCCGATGGACCTGACCGCCGCAGCGGGTCCGACCGGCGGGCGGGCCAGGACCGCCGCGAGCGCCTCGGCGCGCCGCCGATCGGCGAGGAGCGCCGTTCGGGCAGCGAGCGCCGCACAGGCGCCGACCGCCGCAAGGGCTGACAGTCGGGGCGGCCGGATTCGAACCGGCGACTTCTTGCTCCCAAAGCAAGCGCGCTACCAGGCTGCGCCACGCCCCGCTCGAGTGAGTGTAGATCGAGATGAGGCCGGTGGGTGTCGCCGCGTGCGGACACTCACACGGGCGGAGCGGTAGCTTTCCCTCGATCGGGTCATTCAGCCGCCCCCTTCCAGACCCGATCTTGAACCCGACCATGCTGTGCTCGAGCCAGATCCGGAACGTCCTGACCGCCGTCGCGGTGGCGCTCCTGCTCGTGCCGGCGGCCACCGCGACGACGACGCTGAGCAAGAACGAGCGCTCGCTGCTCGCGGCGGTCAACGACGTGCGAGCCGCTCACGACTTGCGCCCGCTCCGGGTCGATCCCACCCTCGTCCGCGCCGCACGCGCCCACTCGGCTGCGCTGCTGCGCAAGAACGAGTTCACGCACGGGCCGTTCGCGGCGCGGATTGCGCGCCACGGCGCCCGCGGCTCGGTCTTCGGGGAGAACCTCGCGTGGGGCACCGGCTCCTACTCGAACGCAAGGAGCATCGTGCGCTCATGGCTCGGAAGCCCGGGGCATCGGGCGAACCTGCTCCGGCCGGGCTGGAGCCGGATCGGCATCGGCACACGCGTCGGCACCTTTCTCGGCAACGACGGCGCGACTGTCGTGACGGCCGACTTCGCCGGCTCCTAGCGCGCCCTGACCGGCTGCGCCTCCCGGCCGGCGGAGCCGGCCTCCGGCGCAGCCTCGCGCCGCTCGCGCCGCTCTAGCCGGCGGGCCGTACCGCCGTACTGTCCCGCCGGCCGGCGCAGCGCGAGCGACGCGTCAGGACGCGCTAGGCCTAGCTCTCGGCCATCAAAGCGCGGAGCTCGGTGAGCTTCTCGCGCCGCAGCTCGTCGCGCTCGCCCCGCTCGAGCCGTTGGAGAACCTCGCGGACGAGCGGCGCCAGCTCGACGGGGTTGAACGGCTTCGTGATGTAGTCGACGCCCCCGATGTCGAGCCCGCGAGCGCGGTCGCGGAACTCGGCGCGCGCGGTCAAGAAGATGATCGGGATCTCCGCGGTGGCCGCGTCGTCGAGCAGGACTTCGGCGACGGCCCAGCCGTCGAGCCCGGGCATCATCACGTCGAGCAGGATCACGTCGGGGCGCTCGGCGCCCGCCTTCTCGAGGCCCGAGGGACCGTCTGCCGCCTCGAGGACGGACATGCCCTCGGCCTCGAGATTGACCCGGCAAAGCAGCCGGATCGGCGCCTCGTCGTCGATTACCAGCACGTTCGTCATCGCAAGAAGACTCTCTTACCCGCACCTGTCATGTCTCACGCGCAGCCGCCGGCAGCTCGAGCACGAACGTCGCGCCGCGGCCCTCATCCGAGTCGACCCGGATCGTGCCGCCCATGGCGGTGACGAGACCCTCCGCCAGGAAGAGCCCGA
This sequence comes from uncultured Gaiellaceae bacterium, assembly GCA_963850995.1. Lineage (GTDB taxonomy): Bacteria > Actinomycetota > Thermoleophilia > Gaiellales > Gaiellaceae > Gaiellasilicea. Next base: position 37,645 of record CAWKNQ010000003.1, read on the forward strand.
GACCGGCCGCGCCCGCGCCGACGACGCCGGTCGCCGGCGGGTCGACGCGATGGAACTTGCGGAAGATCTTCGCCTGCTCGGCGGCCGGGATGCCGACGCCCTCGTCCTCGACGCTCACCTCGACCGCATCCGCGCGGCGCCGTGCGGCGACCGTGACCGTCCCTCCGGCCGGCGAATAGCGAACCGCGTTGTCGAGCAGGTGACCGAGCACCTGTCCGAGCTTGTCCCGATCGGCCTCGGCGGCGAGCGGCTCGTCGTCGAGCGCGACGACGAAGCGGTGTCCCGCCCGGCCGTCCTTTTGCTCGACCGACCTGACTGCCTCGTTGACGACCGCGCCCACGTCGGTCTCACCGAGCTGCACGACGACCGAGCCCGTCTCGAGCTGGGCAACCGAGATGAGCCGGTCGACGATCGTTGTGAGGCGCGCCGACTCGGACGCGATGTAGCGCAGGAAGGTCGCGCGCTCCTCGTCGCCGAAGGCGATGTCCTTGCGAAGCAGCGTCTCGGCGAAGCCATAGATCGACGTGAGCGGGGAACGAAGCTCGTGCGAGACCGTCGAGACGAAGTCGGACTTCATCTGCTCGACGCTCCGCTCGCTGGAGATGTCGCGGAAGGCGTAGATCCGGCCGGCGACCGCTCCTGCTGGATCGGTCATCACCGCCTCGCTGAGCGAGAGCCAGACCTCGTCCTCACCGCGCCTGATCCGGACGAGACGGGTGCTGCCGAGCGAGCCGTCGTCAGCCGCGAGCGGTCGGCCGAGCGCCTGCTCAGGAGTCCTTCCGAGCGCGTCCCCCTGCGGCACCCCGGTCACGCGCTCGGCGGCCGGGTTCCAGAGCACGACCTTGCCCTGACGGTCGACCGCGACGATGCCGTCGGCGACGTTGGCGAGGATCGCTTCGCTCCGCTGCTGCTCGTGACTCACGCCCTGGTACAGCTCGGCGTTCGCGCTCGCGCTCGCAGTGGTGGCAGCGAGTGCGTGCAGCGCCTCCTGCTCCTCCTCGCGCCAGCGGCGCGGACTGCGGTCGTAGACGGCGAGGATTCCCCGCACCGACCCGTCCGGCCCGATCATCGGCACGCCCAGATACGCGGCGTGCCCGATCGCCAGCATCTGATCGGCTTCGCGGGTGCGAGGATCGTCGCGCACGTCGACGATCGCGCGCGCAGACCGCGTCTGGACGATGTCGCCGACGAGCCATGCAGTCGACGGAGTGCGGGCTCCGAACGAGCTCGGATCATGGTCTCCGGCGGCTGCGCGGACCACGACCTCGTCGTCCTCGAGCATCTGAACTGAGGCCGCGTCGGCCTGAAGCAGGCCGATCGCCGCGCGGGCGGCGAAGTCGAGGACGTTGTCGGGGTCGAGCTCCCCAGCGAGCTCGCGGCTCGCGCGGGCGAGGCGCTGCGCCACCGAGCGTGCATGCCGCTCCCGTTCGTACAGCTCGCTTCGCTCGAGCGCGCCCTGGGCTGCGCCCGCCACTTGCCCCGCGAGCTCGAGCTCCTCGTCCGCGAACGTCGTCTCCTCGCGGAAGAAGACGAGCACGAGCCCGAGCTCCTCAGCGTCCGCCTGGACGAGGGGGATCACAAGCATCGAGCGGCGTTCGGCCAGTGCGGCCGCACGAGCGAGCCCCTTGTCGAAACGGCCGTCTCCGTCGAGCCTGGGCGAGGCGAGCAGCTTGCCGGCCCGAGCCGCGGCGGCGAGCGTCGCCGTGTCGTCGCGCAGGTAGCCGGCGAGATCCGGCCCCAGCGAGTGGCCCCCGGCGAGCCGAAGCTCGCCCTCGTGGCTGCGTAGGACCGCAGCCGAGTCGGCGCCCAGCGCCTCGGCGGCGGCCTGGGCGACGGCGTCGAGCGTCGCGTCGGCCGAGAGCGGCTCGCTCAGCACCGACGCGATCCGGAAGAAGCCGCGCTGGACCTGCGCCTGGCGCGTGGTCTCCTCGTACGCCTCGGCGTTGCGCAAGGCGACGGCGGCGAGGCTGGCGAATGCCTCGATCAGGCGCAGGGCGGACTCGTCGAACCGTCCGGGCTCGCGCGAGCAGACACCGAGCACCCCGAGCGTCTCGCCGAACGAGAGGATCGGCGCGTCCATTACCTCCTCGAACGCCGCGTATGTACCCGCCGGCGGCGGCTGCTCCGTCGCGGCGAAGTCACGGCGGAGCACCGGCTGGCCGGATCCGATCGCTTCGCCGATCGTCCCCTCCAGGAGGATGCGTCGCCCGACCTCGGACTCGGGCAACCCGACCACCGCGCGGCACACGAGCTCGCGGCCGTCGGGCGCGAACGTCCAACAATCCGCCGCGTCGGCGTCGACGAGCGCCCGGAGCTCTTGCACGAGACGCGAGATGACGACATCCACGCGCAGGTCACTCGTCAGCGCCTGTCCAGCCTTCAGGAGTGCTCGCTGCTCGGCGAGCCTGCGGTCGCTCTCACGCAGCAGGCGCCGCGTGTCGATCGCCGTCGCGGCCTCGTGCGCGACCGCCTCCGCGAGCGTGATCTCGGACTCCTGCCACTCCGTCGGGTCCGTTCGGTGCAGTCCGAGCACGCCGATCACGCGCTCGAACGCGACGATCGGGGTCGCAAGCACGGCCCTCGTGTCACGGTTCGTCAGCTCGTGCACGTGTCCGAGCGTGGGATCGTCGAGGTCGGGAGCATCCAGCACGTCGTCCACCGCAATCGTTCGGCGCGTGCGCGCTGCCAGGTTGGTGACGGGCAGTCGGCTGACGTCGCCGAGCCGCGGTACGCCGGGCGCATCCCACTCGGCGAGGACCGGCATCGGCTCACCAGGCTCGCCCAGGCGGATGAAACAGCGATCGACGTTCGCCGCCCTCGCGGTCTCCTCGACCGCGACCTGGAGGAGCTCGTCGAGGTCGCGCCGCGACCGGAGGGCGAGCGAGATGCGGGCGATCAGGCGCTCCCGCTCGAGCGCGTCGGCGAGTGCCCGCCTGGAGCGCGTCCGCTCCAGGGCGAGTCCCGCCTCGGCCGCGAGGGTCTGCATCAACGCCAGCTCGCGCTCGTCGAACAGGCGGCGCTCGCGCGTCGCGGCGAAGACGACGCCGGTGACCTCGTCGTGTGCCCGCATCGGGACGAAGGCGCAGCTCTTCACCTGTGCGATCTCGTTCAGGCGCTTGTTCACGAGTGGGGACGTCTCGGCGTCGAAGACCGCGAAGCCGGCCCCCTCACGGACGACGGTGCCGGTCCCGGACGCCTCGTGCTCGAGCGAGATGACCTCCCCGAGCAGGAGCTCGCTCTCGTTGCCGCGGTCACGCCCCGCGACGACGCGCGCCGTGCGCCCTTCGTCTTCGACGAGCGCCAGGTGCGCCAGGTCGAGCCGGAAAAGCTCGACGAGCTCAGCAAGGAGCAAGCCGGCAATCTCCGCCTGATCCGCGGCGTCGAGCAGCTGGTGTGAGAGCCGATCGACTCCGGCGAGCTCACGGGCGCGAAGCGACGACCGCTCCTCTGCCTCCCGGGCACGCCGCACCCCGGTCACGAGCAGCGCCCGATCGTCCCAGTTGCGGAGGATCGCCACCACCGGCACGGCCGCCAGCACGATGCCGGCGAGCGAGACCAGCACGTGCCCGGCCAACGCCTCCTGGGTGACGAGGGTCACGATCCCGACGACCGCCGCCGCGAGACCGATGCACGGGAAGACGAGAGCCACGGCGAAGCCGATCTCGCGCCTGCCGCCTCGCTCCCGCCAGAGGGCGGGCGCGAGCGCGACGCCCACGGTGAGGTAGAGCGCCGCGAGAACGAGCAACGGCACCGCGTTGAACAGCACCGCCTGTGTCTCCGCGTTCACTGGGCGACCTCGGATGATAGTTCGAGGCACCCCAGTTTGAAAGATAGGCCGTCCGGCCTATTGGAACTCGCTCGAGGGCGGGATAGCGTAGTCGCACTGGGCGATGCGCCCCGCGATGTGCGGGGAGCATTGGACAAGGGCCCTGTCGCGACGACCCCCCGATGCGGCAGGGCCCTGATCCATGCGCAAGATGCGGGATCTGCGGGAGCAGATCCTGCATCGCGCGAACACCCCTAAAGGCGTCCGCTTTCGCGGCCGCGGGCTCATTGACGAGAGCTCCGTCGGCCGAATAACGAAGGATCCGAGGTCGGCGGAGCTACGATCCCTCGCGATGGTCGAACGGGTCCTGCTCGCGTCGCCCCGCGGCTACTGCGCCGGGGTCGAGCGCGCCGTCGAGACGGTCGAGCTGGCGCTGGAGCACTACGGGCCGCCCGTCTACGTGCGCAAGCAGATCGTCCACAACATCCACGTCGTCCGCGAGCTCGAGGCCCGGGGCGCGATCTTCGTCGAGTCGGAGACGGAGGCGCCGGAGGGCTCGACGATCGTCTACTCCGCGCACGGCGTCGCCCCGTCGGTGAACGCCGCCTCCGCGGGCCTCGGTCACAACGTGATCGACGCCACGTGCCCGCTCGTGACGAAGGTGCACGTCCAGGCGCGCCGGTACGCGGCGGCCGGCTACACCGTTCTCCTCATCGGCCACGCGGGGCACGAGGAGGTCGTCGGCACGATGGGTGAGGCCCCCGAGGCGACCGTGCTCGTCCAGGACGTCGCCGAGGCCGAGGCCCTGCAGCTGCCCGCCGACGCGAAGGTCGCCTACATCACGCAGACGACGCTCTCGGTGGACGAGACCGCGGAGATCATCTCCGTCCTGCGCCGCCGCTTCCCTGAGATCCACGCGCCGAAGAAGGAGGACATCTGCTACGCGACCTCCAACCGGCAGTGGGCCGTGAAGGAGATGCTGCAGGAGGTCGACCTGCTGCTCGTGATCGGCTCGCGCAACTCCTCCAACTCGAACCGGCTCGTCGACGTCGCCCGCGCGGGCGGGGTCGACGCCTACCTGATCGACGACGAAAGCGAGATCGAGGAAGCCTGGCTCGACGGTGTCGCGACCGTCGGCGTCACGTCGGGAGCATCCGCGCCCGAGAAGCTCGTCAGCCGGGTCTGCGACTGGTTCCGCGTCCGCGGCGTCGAGCGGATCGAGCCTTTCCGGATGGTCGACGAAGACGTCACCTTCCGGCTGCCGGTCGAGCTCCGGCGTGAGCTCGCGCTCGCCGAGAGCCAGCGCTAGCTTCGTCTACTGCGGGACCGGCGGGGCGGCATCCGGGCACGTGTCGGCCTGATAGTGGGCAAAGCGTTCGGGCGGCAGGATCCACGCCCAGCCCCCGCCGACGCGGATCGCGTGCACGTTGTCCCGGACGACCGTCCGCTCCGAGGTGGCGACGTCGAGCAGCACGACCTCGACGGGAACGACAAGGCTCGGCCTGAGCTCTCCGGCACTGACGAGGATGGGCTCGTCGACCGCGGCACCGGCCCGAACCGAGACATGACCACCCCCGGAATCGGCGAGAGCCGCTCGCACCGCACGAACTCGTTCCGCCCGGCCGCCCGGCGATGCGCCGGGTGGAGCAGCGGCCAGGCCTCGTCGTAGCGGTTCTCCGCGATCATCCGCACGACGGTACGAACGAACACGACCGCCTCCGCGTCCGAGGCCCGAACGACCGGAGTGCGCGTCGGAACCGACGCCGCCCGTAGGCCGTCGACGCCGGCGGCTGCCGCGACAACGGCGCAGAACGAGGCGATCGCGGCCACGATGCTCGCCCAGATGAAGCGGATCGTCATGCAGACCAGACGGCACGCGGGTCCGAGATCTTCCGTCGACGAGGCTTAACGCCCTTACAGCGGAGAGCCCCGCGGGTCCGCGGGGCTCTCCCAGGCGAGGGTCAGATTCGGCGTTTTACCGATACACGAAGGTCGAGCTCCCAGTGACCCGAACGCGGAGCTGGCTGGAGTGCGGCCCCAGCTCGCGCGACTCTCCCTCGACCACCGCGGGCAACACCTCGCCGTCCACCGTCTGAAGCTCCGCCGCCGGGATCCGCAGGGTCTTCGACGTCACGAGGCAATCGAACTGCCAGTAGCCGGCGCCCTCGATCCGTCTTGCGCCGATGCAGTGCGCGCCGTCGATCTTCAGCCCGCTGCGGACGTCCCTCAACGCATCCTGATAGCGCATGTACCAGTCGAAGTAGCTCCACCACGCGACATCGTTCTCCGCTTCCATTGCGAGCGTCTGGAGTCCAATGAAGCGCTCGGCTCCCCGTCGCAACTCCTCCTCCAGGGCGACCCTTGTCGCCCGGTCGAGTCGCAACCGGACGTCTCTCACGACGGACCGCTCGGCCTTGGACTCCGTCCACGCGACGCTGCTCGCCGCAGTCGCAGCGGTGCCGGCAGAGACGCCCACGCTCGCGATCAGCACGACCGCGAGCCCCATGATTCTCCATGCGTGTTTCATCGCTCCTCCTTTGAGTGCCAGGTCCTCCTCGGAGCCCCGAGCCGCCGCATAGCCAGTCCTTCAGGCTCCTGACTTGGCCCGGGCGCGATGGACCGGCTCGCCAGGATGAAGCGGATCGTCATGCAGACCGGACGGGGCGCCGGTCCGCAATCTTCCGTCGGCCGTCAGGCCTTGGCGATCTGCGGGACTTCGACGCCGTCCGTCTCGAGCGAGACGGCGAGCACCTCGGCCTTGATCCAGTCGGCGTGACGCTCGACGAGGTCGGCGTCCGCCTGCGGCAGGCGCACGCTGATCCGGTCGGTCAGCTCGAGCCCCTGCTCCTTGCGCATCGAGTTGAGCGTGTGGATCAGGTCGTAGACGCGGCCTTCGAGCTCGAGCTCGGCGTCGAGGACCGTGTCGAGGGCGACCGTCACGCCCTCGTCGGACGCGACCGCCCAGCCGACTTTGCCCGAGCGTTCGACGAGCACCTCCTCGGCGGCGAGCTCGTGGCCGAGGACGCGGAAGCCGCCGCCGTCGAGCTGCTCGAACTCGCCGGCCGCGAGCGCGGCACGGACGGCGCCGAGCTCCTTGCCGAGCTTCGGGCCCAGGACGGGCAGGTGCGGCTTCACGTGCAGCTCGGTCGCCTCGACGTGGCCGAACTCGATCGCCTTCACGCGCAGCTCCTCGCGCAGCTCCTCGGCGTGCGACTCCGCAAGCGGTGCGCCCTCGACCACGAGTCGCCGGAGGGGCTGGCGGACGCGCAGGCCCGACGCCTGGCGGGCCTGGTGCCCGAGCGCGACGACGCGCCGGACGTCGGCGATCTCGCGCAGCAGCGCCTCGTCGAGCGCTCCCACTTCCGGCCACCCCGCGAGATGCACCGAAGCCGGCGGCTCGCCCTTCGCCCCCCGGACGAGGTTCTGCCAGAGGTGCTCGCTGAGGAACGGCAGCACCGGCGCGATCACGCGTAGCCCCTGCACGAGCGCAACCCAGAGCGCCTGCAGCGCACTCGCGTCACCGTCCCAGAAGCGGCGGCGCGAGCGGCGGATGTACCAGTTCGAGACGTCGTCGACGAACTCGTCGAACGCGCGGATCACGTTCACGGTCAGGAACGCTTCGTAAGCGGCCGTCGCCTCCGCGACGAGCTGTGCCGTCCGCGCCGCGAGCCAGCGATCGAGCGGCCGCTCGCCGACGGCGCCGAGCGCGCCCCAGTCTGGGGTGAAGTCCTCGATCCGGCCGTAATCGACGAGGAAGCGGACCGAGTTCCAGAGCGTCAGCAGCCTGCGCTTGATCTCGTTCCCCGGCCCGAAGCCGAAGAGGAGGTTGCGGTCGGGCGGCTGCGCGCAGAACTGCCACCGCATCACGTCCGCGCCCATCCGCGCGAACGCGTCCGGAGCGGCGATCGTGTTCCCCCACGAGCTGTGCATCTCGCGGCCGGTCTCGTCGAGCATCTTCTCGTAGCCGAGTACCTTCCGGTAGGGCGCGCGCCCCGTGAGCACGACCGACATGAAGTGCTGCGAGTAGAACCAGAGCCGGATCTGCTCGCGCATCTCCGAAACCCAGTCGGCTGGGAACCACTCCTCCCAGTAGGCGTGATCGGGGAGATCGGCGGTCGTGAGCCCCTTCGCCGCCCCGGTCGCGTAGCCCTGGCGGATGTACTCGGGGTTCTGCCAACCGAGCGTCGAGAAGGGGACGATGCCGGCGTCGAGCCAGACGTCGCCTACCTCGGGGATCCGCCGCACCTCCTCCCCGCACTGCTCGCAGCGGATCGGCACGTCGTCGATCCAGGGCCGCCGGAGCTCCTCGAGATGGTCGAGGCCGGCCAGCGCCCGCTCCTCCAGCTCCGCCTTCGACCCGATCACGTTCAGGTGCCCGCAGTCACAGGGGTAGAAGGGCAGCGGCAGCCCGTAGTAGCGGCGCCGGGAGATGTTCCAGTCGCCCATGTTGCGGAGCCAGTCGTCCATGCGCTTGCCCATGTACGCGGGCGTCCACTCGACGTCCTGGTTCGCCGCGAGCAGCTGCGGCCGTAGCTCCTCGACCGAGATAAACCAGTCGTCGGAGAGCCGGAAGATCAGCGGCGTGTCACAGCGCCAACAGTGCGGGTAGGCGTGCTCGTACAGCCCGGCCTCGACGAGGAGGCTTCGCTCGGCGAGGTCGCCGATCAGCTGGTCGGCCGCCTCGACCGTCGAGAGCCCGTGCAGCCAGCCGTAGTCGTCGTAGAAGCGACCGGCCTCGTCGACCGGCGTCAGCACGGCGAGCCCGTGCTCTTTCGAGAGCTCGAAGTCCTCGCCGCCGCAGCCCGGCGCGATGTGGACGACGCCGGTGCCCTGGTCGAGCGTGACCTCGTCCCACGGGATCACGCGATGCTCGACCCCGCCGCCCGGCCCGAGCTCGTCGAAGGGGCCGCGGTAGCGCCAGCCGACGAGGTCGACGCCAGGCTTCCGCTCGACGAACGACTCGTCCGGGTAGCGGCCGACCGCGACCCAGTCGCCGTTGTCGCGCCGCCCGTACTCCGCGTCAGGCTTCACAGCGGCGGCGACGTTCGCCGGCAGCGTCCACGGCGTCGTCGTCCAGACGACGAGCGCCTCGCGCTGGCGGTCGACGAGGGGCAGGCGCACAAAGAGGGACGGGTCGGCGCGGTCCTGGTAGACGCCGGCCTGCGAGAGCTCGTGCTGCGAGAGCGAGGTGCCGCAGCGCGGGCACCACTCGGTCGAACGGTGGCCCAGGTACAGCCAGCCGTTCTCGTGCACCCGCTTCAGCATCCGCCAGACGTACTCGATGTTCGTGTCGCTGAAGGTGAAGTAGTCCTTGCCCCAGTCCATCCACTGGCCGAGCCGGATCGAGCCCTCGGTCAGCGCTTTCGAGGACTGGACGACGACCTCGCGGCAGCGCCGAGCGAACTCGGCGAGCCCGAACTCCTCGATCTCCCGCTTCGAGTTGAGGCCGAGCTGCCGCTCGACCCCGACCTCGATCCAGAGCCCCTGACAGTCGAAGCCGTTCTGGTACCGCTGCTCGTGCCCGCGCAGTGCCTTGTAGCGCTGGAAGACGTCCTTCAGCGTCCGCCCCCAGGCAGTGTGGACGCCGAGCACCATCCTGTTCGCCGTCACCGGCCCGTCGACGAAGCTGAATTTCGGTCCGCCGCGGTTCTGCTCGCGCAGCCGCTCGAACGTTCCCTCGCGCTCCCACAGGTCGAGGATCTCGAGCTCGAGCGCGGGGTGGTCGGGCTTGTCCGGCAGGGCTGAGAACATGCGGTCGATTCTAGGGAACACTCTTCGGCGCTCTGTCGTTTTCAGCCATACGAGAGCGGGTATCCCGTCTCTCGCTCCCCCAGCGAAAGGAACCACCAGAACATGGCAACTGCAGTCAAGGAAGACACGTTCACGCACGAAGTGCTCGAGAGCGACACGCCGGTGATCGTGGACTTCTGGGCCGAGTGGTGCGGCCCGTGCCACGCCGTCGCGCCCGTGCTCGACAGGATCGTCGAGGAGCGCTCCGGCGAGGTCAAGCTCGTGAAGGTGAACATCGACGAGGAGCGCGCCCTGGCCGAGCGCTACGGCATCGCTTCGATCCCGACGATGATCCTCTTCCGGGACGGCGAGCCGTCCGAGGTCGCGATCGGCGCGCAGCCCAAGGGCATGCTGGAGAAGAGCCTCGGCCTCGCAGCCGAGTAGCTAGCCTCTACTCCTCCGCAGCCTCCTTTTCCGGGCTTGGGACCGGCGAGACCGCACGGCTCGCCGGTTCCTCGACCAGGTTCAGCACGCGCATGCCGTGCACGAACACGATCGCGCCGCCGAGCCAGCCGCCGAGCGCGAGCGTGAGATAGCCGGCGACCGTGAGCAGGAACGGGCCGGTCTCGACCCTGCCGTCGATCCCGTCCGAGTAGCCGAAGAGCGCGGCGAGCGCGAAGATGACCGTCGCGACCACCATCGCGATGAGGTGGAAGGTCGCAGTGCGCTTCAGCGGTGTCCCGCTCTCGATCCTGAGCCAGTCGGCCAGGCCCGTGAGCGCTGTGGGAATCGTGACGACGAGACCGACGACGAGGGCGAGCGCCCACCCCGGAGCGGCCGCGTTCTCGGCGATGTCGAGCACGTCGAGGACGGCGGCGATCGTCGCGAACGTGTAGACGCCGATCGTCACGCCGGTGAGCGGCGGGTGCACCGGATGGCCCGGCTGGCCGCGGTAGAGCGCGTCGAGCTTCACCTGCGCCGAGCGTTTCCGCCCGCATCAGGACGGCAAACGCCAGGCGTTCTTAGTCCTCGGCGGCTTCGAGGTAGCCGAGGAAGGCGGCGTGCTTGGCGAGCAGCGCCTCGAGCTCTGCCAGGCCGACCGCGACCCAGTCCTCCAGCCAGCTCTCGGAGAGATCGTCGGCGATGCTGTGCAGACCACGCTCGCTCATGTGCGGATGATCGGCGTTCGGCAGGAGGGGGTCATGGGCCGAACGGCCTATCTTTCCGGCCCGCCGGGCCTCACCTCTGCGGCGGCTCCTCGTGCCTCGCGCGCCAGAGTGAGAGGATCGGGACGTAGCTCTCGAAGGCGAGCTCGTCCGGGCCGGGAAGCTCGCCCGGAGCGAACCAGCGCAGCTCGACGAGGTCGTCGCCGGCTCGCTCCTCGCCGCCTGCGGGCGTCGCGAGCCAGGTGAGCGACATCACGTTGCGGTCGTCGTAGGGCTGCATCCAGATGCCGAAGAACGCCGTCGGCTCGATCTCGAGGCCGGTCTCCTCCCGGAGCTCGCGGCGAAGCGCGTCGAGCGGGTGCTCCGGCTCCTCGACGAAGCCGCCCGGGATGTCCCAGAGCCCGGCGCCCGGATCGTCGCGCCGGCGGCCGAGCAGGACGCGACCGTCTCGCTCGACGAGCGCCTGCGCGCCCGGAACCGGATTGGCCCAGACGGCGTAGCCGCACTCGACGCAGCTGACCTTGCCGTCGTGCCGTTCGAGAGGACCGGAGCAGCGCGGACAGTGACGCCAGCCGTCGAGAAGCCCCATCGGGCTACGGTATCGCCGTGAGTCCCAGGCATGTCCCGGCCACGGTGCACGAGCTCAGCCGCGTCGAGCTCCTCGCAGGCCTCCCCGGCGAGCAACTGTCGCTCCTCGCGAGCCGGCTCGCGCGCGAGGAGGTCGAGCCCGGAGCAACGGTGGTGCGCGAGGGCGAGCCCGGCGACCGCTTCTACATCGTCCTCTCGGGAATGCTCAACGTGAGCCAGGAAGGGCTCGGCGACCGCCGCCTGCTGCGGCCCGGCGACTCCTTCGGCGAGGTCGCGCTCGCGATGGGGATTCCGCGCACGGCGTCCGTGCGCGCGGTCACGCCCGCCGTCGTCGCGAGCTGCGACAAGCCGACCTTCGACGAGCTGCTGCGGCCGCTGTTCGCCGACGAATGAACGTCCTGCTCCTGCACGCCGGCATCGCCGACAGCCGCATGTGGACGCGCGCAGGTCGAGGCGCTCGAGGCGGCAGGGCACCGCGTGCTCGCGCCCGACCTCCCCGGATACGGCCAGACCCCGCTCGAGCCCGGGACGATCAGCTACGTCGACCACGTCGCCGGGCTGCTCGACGGCCCCGCGGCAGTCGTGGGAGCCTCGTTCGGCGGTCTCGTCGCGCTCGAGCTGGCGGCCGGCCGGCCGGAGCTCGTCGAGCGGCTCGTGCTCGTCGGCTCGAGCATCGGCGGCTGGGAATGGTCCGAGGCCACGCAGGCCGGCTTTGCCGAGGAGGAGGCGGCGCTCGAGCGCGGCGACCTGGCCGCTGCCGCCGCCCAGCAGGCGCGGATGTGGCTTCCGGACGACGCCGATCCGGCCGTGCGCGAGCTGACGGAGGCGATGACGCTGCGAACCTACGAGCTGCAGCTGCCGCACGAGGACGACGTCGAAGCATCCTGGCCGGAGCCCCGGGCAGCTGCGCGTCTGGGCGAGATCGGCGTGCCGACGCTCGTCGTCGTGGGCGCGGCGGACGTGGCCGACATCGAGGCGATCGCCCGCAAGCTGGCAGCGGAGATCCCCGGTGCGCGTGTCGAGACGATCGCGGGCGCCGGCCACCTCCCCAGCCTCGAGCGCCCGGACGAGCTCAACCGGTTGCTGCTGGACTTCCTGAGCTGAGGACCGCGTCGGAGAGCGTCGGCCACGCGGTGAGCGCCCACGCGGCGAACTCGCGATCGGTGAGCACGACGAGGGCAAGCAGGCGGTCCGGGTCGACCCACAGGAACGTGCCGGAACCGCCGAAGTGGCCGAACGTGCGCTGAGACGCGAGCGTTCCCGTCCAGTGGTTCGGCTTCGCGTCCTTGAGCTCGAAGCCGAGACCCCAGTCGAGCGGATCGAAGCGACCGACTCCCGGCAGCACGCCGGCGAGGCCGGGAAAGGCGACCGAGGTCGCCTCTGCCAGCGTCTCCGGGGCCACGAGCACTGGAGCCAGGAGCTCGCGCGCGAGGCTGGCTGCATCGCGGACCGTGCCGTGCACGTCCCCTGCGGGCGACCCACGCAGCTCGGCTGCCATCCCGAGCGGGGCGAAGACGGCCTCGGCGAGATAGCGCTCGAACGGCATCTCGGCGCGCGCGGCGACATGGGCGGCGAGCAGCTCGAATCCCTGGTTGGAGTAGATCCGCCGCTGCCCGGGTCGCGCGATCGGAGCGCCGGCCTCGAACGGCAGCCCGCTCGTGTGCGCGAGCAGATGGCGAACGGTCGAGCCGTCCGGCCCGGCCGGTTCGTCGAGGTCGACGATGCCCTCCTCGATCGCGACCAGGGCCGCCAGCGCCGTCGCGAGCTTCGTCACCGAGGCCCAGCGAAAGACGTGCTCGGCAGAACCGTGCTCCGCGGCGACGCGGTCCGGCTGCACGACGGCCGCCGCGGCGTGCGGCGCCTCCCAGTCGTCGATCTGGCGAAGGGCGTCCACGGCCGTGGATACTAGGCGCGTGGAACGCCGGCTCATCCCGGGGCACTCGCCGTTCGAGCCCATCGTCGGCTACTCGCGGGCCGTCGTCGCGGGCGGGGAGGTGCACGTCTCGGGCACGGCGCCGATCCCGCGAGAGGGCGACCCGCCCGAGGATGCCTACGAGCAGGCGCGCCTCTGCCTCGAGATCATCGGCGGCGCACTCGCCGAGGCGGGCGCCGGCTTCACCGACGTCGTCCGCACCCGCATCTACCTGACCGACGCGGCCGACTACGAGGGGTTCGCCCGCGCGCACGGCGAGGTCTTCGCGGAGATCCGGCCCGCGTCGACGGCGGTCGTGGTCAAGGAGCTGCTCGACCCGCGCTGGCGCATCGAGATCGAGGCCGCAGGCGGTCCTCCCGCAACCGTGAAGCAGATCTACCCCCACACGATCACCGGCAAGAGCGCGGAGCCGGGCGGCAGCGTCCTCGACCACGCGTTCGGCCGCTCCGACCCGTACACGCTCGGGGTCGAGGAGGAGTACATGCTCCTCGACGGGGAGACCTTCGACCTCGTCCAGCACATCGACACCGTGCTGCAGGCGATCTCGGGCCACGAGCTCGAGCCGCGGATCAACGCCGAGCTGATGCAATCGGTGCTGGAGATCGCCACGCCGGTCTGCCGCACCGCCGGGGACGTCCAGCACGAGCTCCTGAAGCTGCGCGGGTACGTGAGCGAGGTGGGACGTGAGAAGGGCCTGCGGGTGGGCTCGGCCGGGACGCACCCGTTCAGCCTCTTCGAGCGGCAACGGATCACCGCCCGCGACCGCTACCGGAACCTCGTCGACCAGCTCCAGTACGTCGCCCGGCGCGAGCTGATCTTCGGCATGCACGTGCACGTCGCAGTCGACGACCCCGAGAAGGCGATCCAGGTCGTCAACGGCCTCCTCCCTCAACTCGCGCCTCTCCTCGCCCTCTCCGCCTCCTCTCCGTTCTGGCGCGGCGAGCCGACCGGCCTCTCCTCGAGCCGGCAAATGGTCTTCGCAGCCTTCCCGCGCTCGGGCCCGCCGCCGCGCTTCCGCGACTACGCCGACTACGCCGAGGTGGTCGGCCAGCTCGAGCGGACCGGCTGCATCGCCGACTACACGCACATCTGGTGGGACATCCGCCTGCACGCACGGCTCGGGACGGTCGAGATCCGGATCTGCGACGCGGTCACCCGCGTCGAGGACGCGGTCGCGCTCGCCGCGTACTGCCAGGCGCTCGTGAAGCTCCTCTCCGAGCAATACGACAGCGGCGAGCCGATCCCCTCGTACCACCGCATCCTCACGACCGAGAACAAGTGGCTCGCGGCCCGCTACGGGCTCGAGGCGCCGGTGATGGACCTCGACACCGGCGCGCGCAACCGCGTCCCGGTCGCGCAGCTCGTCCGCCGGACGCTGAAGTCGATCGAGCCGCACGCCCGTGAGCTCGGCTCTGAGCGTGAGCTGGAGGGAATCAGCGAGATCCTCTCGCGCGGGAACGGTGCCGACCGCCAGCTGCGCGTCTTCAACGCCAACCGCGACATCGTCGAGGTCGTGGAGGAGATCGCGAAGGCGACCGAGGCCGTTCCCGCCGAGACGGCGTAGGCGCTGATCAGCGGGTGGTGCTGCGCGCCCTGATCCTCGCTTCGCTCGCGCTCGCCGGGTCGGGCGCCGCGAGCGGCGCCGCGCCCGGGCCGAGCGAGCCGACGATCGAATGGCGGAGCTCGCGGTCGCTCGGCGTCTACTGGGACGGGCGGCTCGTCCGGGGCGTCCGGCTTCCGGCCGAGGGCCCGGCGTACTTCACCTGGGACCCGGTCAAGAAGAGGGCGCCGAACCGCGAGTGGCGGCGCGTCGGGACCGACCGCCTCCTCCGACTCGTCTTGCGCGTGCTCGACGAGTATGCGGCCGCCAATCCCGGCGCTCCGCGGGTCGGGATCGGCGACCTCAGCCGCCCCGGCGGCGGCGACTTCGGTCCTCGCTTCGGCGGCCACGGACACGTCTCGCACCAGATCGGGCTCGATGTCGACGTCTACTACCCGCGCCTCGACCGGCGCGAGCTCCAGCCCCGCCGGGTCGCCCACGTCGACCGCGAGCTGGCTCAGGATCTCGTCGACCGCTTCGTCGACGCGGGCGCGCGGCGGGTATTCGTAGGCCCGAGTCTCGGGTTGAAGGGACCCCGGCCCGTCGTGCAAGCACTGCCGAACCACGACGACCACCTCCACGTTCGCCTCCCGCTCGAGCCGGTGCGGCGCTGGGAGAACCCTGTCTCCGGCCACGAGCTCGAGCTGCCGCGCTCCTGGCGGGCGCGAGCGCGTGCCGACGGCGCGACGGTCGTCACCACGCGCCACGTCCGCCTCCGGCTCGTGGACCAGGGAGCGACGCGGCGTCGAGACGCCAAGCGTGCCGGCGCACCGCTCGAGCTCGCCCGCGGACCGGAGCTCGCCTTCCGTTCGGGCGGGCACGTGTTCGAAGCGGTCGTAAGGGGCGGCCGGGACTCGGCGCGGCTGCGAGAGCAGTCGGTGGCGCTGCTCGAGAGCGTCCGGCTGACGGCGTTCGGCCGGGCGGCGGCGAACCGCCGCTCCTCGCGGCTCCTCGGTCACTCGCACAAGGGGCGACCGATCCGCGTTTTTCGGATCGGAAACCCTCGCGCCCCGGCCCGGGTCCTCGTCGTCGGCTGCATCCACGGGAACGAGTGCTCGGGTATGGCCGTGACGCAGCGGCTGCTCGGTCTCGACCGGCCGCTCGCGCTCGACCTCTGGGTCGTTCCGAATCTGAATCCCGACGGGCTCGCGCGCGACAGCCGGCGGAACGCGCGCGGCGTCGACCTGAACCGCGACTTTCTCGCGGCGACGCAGCGCGAGACGCGGATCGCTCGGGCGCTGATCCGGCGGCTGGAGCCCGACGTGACGCTCTGGTTCCACCAGCCGCAGGCCGTGGTGCGTGCCTGGGGGCCGAGTCGCGCGATCGCACTGCGGTACGCGGAGCTCTCCGGCGCCGATTACCGGTCGCTCGTCTGGCCGCCGGGCACCGCGCCGCGCTGGCAGAACGCGATCGGGCAGCTCTCGTTCGTCGTCGAGCTGCCCGCGGGCGAGCTGAGCGACGCGGCCGCGCGCCGGCACGTGGACGCGGTGCTCCGGCTCGTGTCGTAGGGTCGCGCGGTGTTCTGGCACGACACGGGCGAGGAGGCCGAGCTGGAGGAGCTGCTCGAGGACGGGCCTGTGCTCCTCTGCTTCTACCTCTTCGACTGGTCGCCGACCTGATCCCAGGAGCTGCGCCTCCTGCGTGACAGGAGGCCGGAGTTCGAGCGGGCAGGCGTGCGCGTCTACGGCGTCTCGCGCGACTCCCACTGGTCGCACCGCGCATGGAAGGACGTGCTCGACGCCGACGTCCCGCTGCTCTCAGACTGGAACGGCGCGCTGGCGAAGCGGTTCGGCGCCGCTCGCGTCTGGCGGTGGATGGACGGCGTGCCGCGACGGAGCGTGTTCCTCGTCGGCGAGGACGGTACGGTCCTCGAATCGTGGCGCTACGAGGATTCGGAGGTGCCGGACTTCGACGCGCCGCTCGCGGCCGCGCAGGCGTTGCGGGGCTAGCGGCCGCCCTCTACCTCGGCGCGGGGCTGCTCGCAACGGCGCCGGCGGTCGTCGAGACGGACCGCTTCCTCGGCTACGGCGTTGCCCGTGAGGGGCGCGTCACGCCGGGCGACCACCTCCAAACCATCTACCACCTCTGGCTCCCCGGGCACCAGCTCGCGCGCGGCGCAGCCCCGTGGCTCGACCCGTACAGCTTCCAGCCGGAGGTGGAGCCGCGCGTCAACGCCGCCGGCTGGCCCTTCGCGGTCGTCTTCGGGCCGCTGGAGGCGCTCTTCGGGACGGTCGCGGGCTGGAACCTGTTCGTGCTGCTGACGTACGTGGGCGCCGGCGGCTTCGCGGCGCTCTGGCTGCGCGCGTTGGGCCTGCCGCTCGGCGCCGCGCTCGTGGGCGGCCTCGCCTTCGCGCTCGCGCCCTATCGCGTCGCGCAGTCGACCGGGCACCTGCTCGGGCCGATCTCGATGCTCCTCCCGCTGGCGCTGTACGCGGTCGAGCGACGGACGACGTGGCTCGCAGCCGCCGCGCTCGCCTCGATCCCGCTCTCCGGCCAGGTGCACCTCGCGCTCGGCGCGATCCCGTTCGTGCTCGCGTACGCGCTCGCACGACGGCGGGTGCGCGAGGGGCTCGTCGCGGCAGGGACCGCCGTCGCGGGCGGCCTCGTGGTCTGGGCGCTGACGCTGCGCGACACCGTCGAGCGCCCATTCGCCGATGTCGAGCGCTACTCGGCCACGCTCGGCGACTTCCTCTCCCGCGACCCGGACGAGTTCGAGCGCTTCGTCTATCTCGGCTGGCTGCTCCCGCTCGCCGCCGTCGTCGGCCTCGTGGTCTTGTGTTTCAGAAACACAATCTCCTCCCCGCGCCCTCTCGCTGCGGTACTCGGGCTCGGTGCGGTCCTCCCCTGCCTCCTCGCCCTCGGCGCGAACCAACCGGGCTACGAATGGCTCTGGGAGCGGACTCCACTGCATTCGACCCGCGTGCCCGAGCGGCTGATGCCGATCGCATGCCTGTCGCTCGCGGCGCTCGCGGCGGTGGCCGTGGGATGGCTTTGTGTTTCTGAAACACAAGGCTTCGTGCGGGCTCGCGTCGTGGTCGCGGCCGCGCTCGTGCTCGTCGCGGTCGACCTCTGGGTGCCGCTCTACGACTCGCTGAACGCGGACGAGGACAACGCCGTCTACGCGCAGGTCGAGGACGCACCGCCGGGGCGGCTGCTCGAGCTCCCCGTCCTCCCGCCGGATGCGTATGCCGGGAGCGTCTACCTCTACTACGCGATGCAGGCGCCGCGCGAGCGACCGCTCGGCTACTCGACCTCGGCGCCGCCGGCGGCGTTCGCCGCCGCACGCCGGCTGCCGCGGGCAGCGCGGGAGCTCGGCGTCAGCGTCCTGTCGAGCTACCGCGACGGCGTCCCGCGCCGCCTTACATCCCCATAGCGTGGTAGCCGGAGTCGACGTAGAGCGTCGTCCCGGTGACGTTCCTCGCGTCGTCGGAGAGGAGATAGGCCGCGGCGGCTCCGACGTCGCCGGAGTCGATGTGGCGACGAAGCGGCGCCCGCTCGACGAACATCGACTCCATCTCGGTGAAGCCTGCGATCGAGCGCGCGGCGAGCGTTCGCACCGGGCCGGCCGAGACGGCGTTGACGCGGATCTCCTTCTCGCCCAGATCCCAGGCGAGGTACTTGACCGAGGCGTCGAGCGTCGCCTTGGCGACGCCCATGACGTTGTAGTGCGGCACCGCCCGCTCGCCGCCGAGATAGGTCATCGTCACGATCGAGCCGCCGCCCGCAGCCGCCATCAGCGGCTCGGCCGCGCGCGCCGTCGCGACGAGCGAATAGGCGCTGATGTCCACGGCCATCCAGAAGCGGTCGCGCGGGGTGTCGGTGAAGCGGCCTTCGAGATCCTCGGCGGCCGCGAACGCGACCGAGTGGACGAGCAGGTCGAGCGTGCCGTCCCAGGCTGCGGCGACCTCGCCGAAGACGCGCTCGACGTCCTCGTCGGCGCGAACGTCGCAGGGCGTGACGAGCGTGGCGTCGACCGAGGCGGCGAGCTCGCGCACGTTGCCCTCGATCCGCTCCCCCTGGTAGGTGAAGGCGAGCTCGGCGCCCTCGTCGGCCAGCCGCTTCGCGATCGCCCAGGCGATCGACCGCTTGTTCGCGACGCCGAGCACGAGCGCGCGCTTGCCCTCGAATCGAGTCACGCGCGCGAGTCTAGGCTACTGTGCCGCTCGTGCGCCGCCTCGTCGGACTCGTCGCACTTGGCGCGGCGCTCCTGGCCGCGGCGTCCGCGTCTGCGGCTTTTCAGCCGATCGAGCGACGGCAGGGGGAGCTCGAGCTCCCGCGCGTCCGCGCCGGCACGATCACGATTCCGGACGCGCACCGCAAGGGCCGGATCGAGGTCATCGTCACACTGGCCGACCCGCCTCTGGCCGCCTACTCGCGCACCCTCGCGGGCCGCAGCTCGACCCGGCGGCTGAACGCGTCGAGCCGCGCCGCGCGGGCCTACGTCGCGAAGCTCCGCAGCGCGCAGCAGGCGGCGACGGCGACGCTGAAGCGCGCGATTCCGGAAGCCGCCGTCCGGCGCAACTACACGATCCTCCTCAACGGCATGGCCGTCGAGCTGCCCGCGACCCAGCTCGCGCGGGCGGCAAAGCTCGGCTTCGCACGCAAGCTCTATCCGAGCTACCGCTACACGCTCGCGCTCAACCGCAGTCCGGGCCTGGTCGGCGCCGGCGCGCTGATGGCGGCCGGCGGCGGCACCGGCGAGGGAATGAAGATCGCGATCGTCGACGACGGCATCGACCCGGCGAACCGGTTCTTCAAGTCGACCGGCTTCAGCTATCCGCAGGGATTCCCGAAAGGCGGCAAGACGTGGACGACGCCGAAGGTGATCGTCGCCCGCGCGTTCGTCGGCGCCGGAGCCGACAAGCGCAGCCGGCTGCCGGTCGACCGGCAGGCGTCGTTTCACGGCACGCACGTCGCCGGCATCGCGGCCGGCAACGCGGGCACGACCGCGCCCAACGGCGGCGACCACCCGGAGACGAAGGACCTCTCGGGCGTCGCGCCGCGGGCTCAGATCGGCAACTACCGGGTCTTCAACGTGCCGAGCCCGATCGGCCACGTCGGCAACACGCCCGAGATCGTGGCCGCATTCGAGGCGGCCGTCCGCGACGGCATGGACGTGATCAACTTCTCCGGCGGCGGCCCGGAGACCGACCCCGCCAGCGACGCGCTCGTCGAGGCGGTCCGGAACGTCGCCGCGGCGGGCGTCGTCCCCGTCATCTCCGCAGGCAACGACCGTGACGACTACGGCCTCGGCTCGGCCGGCTCGCCCGGCACGGCGCCGGAGGCGATCTCCGTGGCGGCCCTCTCGAACACGCATGTCTATGCACCGGCGCTCGCCGTCACCTCGCCCGGCGCACCCGAGCCGCTGACCCGGATCCCGTTCGTCCGCACCGCGGGGCGGGCGATTCCCGCCGCCTGGTCGCGCTCGGACCGGCCGCTGGTGGACGTCGGCACGATCATGGGCCGGAACGGGACACCCGTCCCGCGCAACCTGTGCGGGCCACCGGGGAACCTGGACGGCGGGCGCTCACCGCTTCCCGCCCGCTCGTTGGCCGGCGCGATCGCGCTCGTCTGGCGCGGCACCTGCACGTTCGCGCTCAAGGCATCGCGCGTGCGCGCGGCCGGCGGCGCCGGCATCGTCGTCGTCGACAACCGTCCCGGCGAGGCGAACGGGATCCCGGTCACGTTGGCGGTCCCGAGCGGCATGATCGCCGACTTCGACGGGGCCGCGCTCCAGCGCGTACCTCGCCGAGCACGGCGGCCGCGCAACCGTCCGGATCGGGCGCAACCCGCTGGAGCTCGCCACCGGGCGCGGCGGCGTCGTCACCAGCTTCTCCTCCGGCGGCCTGACCGCGTTCGGCCACTTGCTGAAGCCGGACGTCGGCGCGCCCGGCGGGCAGATCCTCTCCGCGACGCTCCGGAACGCCGGCGGGCCCTTCGCCGTCTTCGACGGGACGAGCATGGCCGCGCCGCATGTCGCGGGGGCGGTCGCGCTGCTCTTGCAGCGGCATCCGAACTGGACGGCGCGCCAGGTGAAGTCGGCGCTCGTCTCGACTGCCGCGCCGGCCTGGGCCGACACCGCCCGCACGGTCGAGGCTCCGGTGCTGACCGCCGGCTCCGGCAACGCCGACGTCGTCGCGGCCAACGATCCGAAGCTCTTCACGGACCCGGTCTCGCTCTCGTTCTCGGACCTGAACGTGAACAGAGGCGGTGTCTCGAAATCGCTCCTGCTGGCCGTCTCCGACGCGGGTGACGGCGCCGGGACGTGGTCGGTCGAGGTGCGCCCACAGGTGCACCCGAGCGGCGTCGAGCTCGTCGTCCCCGGCGCGATCACGCTCGCTCCCGGCGGCGACGTCCAGGTCCCGATCAGCGCGCGCGCGGCTGCAGGGGCGGCGGCAGGCGAGGCGTACGGCTTCCTCGTCCTCCGTCGTGGCGACACCGTCCGGAAGGTGCCCTACGCGATGCTCGTCACGCGGCCCGGCCTCGAGTCGGTTCCCGTCCTGCCGCTCCGGCAGCTGCAGACCGGCGACACACGCCGCGGCGTCTCGCGCGCCTCGACGTATCGCTACCCGGCCGCCGCGTTCGGCCCCGCCCCGAGCTACTTCGGCGCCCCGGTCAACGAGGACGGAGCCGAGAAGCTCTACCGAATCCGGATCGACGAGCCCGCGGTCAACGTCGGCGCCGCCGTCATCGCCTCGTCGGACGGCTCGCTCGTGCACCCGTGGCTGCTCGGCTCGCCGGACGAGAACGACGTGCAGGGCTACCCCGGCACGCCGGTGAACGTGAACAACCTGACGGTCGACTACCCGCTCGACGTCGGCGCCGCTGCGGCGATCTTCCCGCGCACAAAGGCGTACTACGTCGCGGTCGACTCGGGTCGCGACGAGTTCACGGGGCGGCGGCTCGGAGGCTCCTACGTGCTCAGGTCCTGGGTCGACGACGTGCGGCCGCCGCAGGTCGGTTTGATCACGTCGCGCGTCTCGGCCGGCCGCCCGACGCTGGCGCTGCGCGTGCTCGACCGCGGCTCGGGCGTCGACCCGTACTCGCTCACGATCGGCTACGGCAGCGCCCTCGTCGGCGCCACGGCGTACGACCCGGCGACGGGCATCGCGCTCTTCCCGCTCCCGGCCGAGGCGCCGAGGTTGCGCGTGGGCAGGCGCACACTGGACGCTTCTGCCGCCGACTTCCAGGAGACGAAGAACGTCGACTCGGTCGGAGACGAGCTGCTCCCGAACACGGCGTTCGCCTCCGGCCGGCTCCGGGTCGTGAACCGCCCGACCGTCACGTGGCTGGGCCCGGAGACGAACGAGTGCGCGACCGCCCGGACGCAGCTCGTCGCGCTCGCCGGCTCGACGGCGCGGGTCCGCTCGGTCCGCTTCCTCCTCGGCCGGAAGCCCGTAGCGACCGACCGCCGTGGATCGGCCGGCCTCTTCACCGCGACGTGGCGCCGAGGCACGGCGGCGAAGGGGAAGCACGTGCTGCGCGCGATCGTGACGGATGTGCGAGGCCGCAAGGCCGAGGCTCAGCGCGTCGTGCGCGTGTGCAAGTAGCGGTCGTCACCGGCGCCTCGAGCGGGATCGGCGAGGCGACGGCGCGAGAGCTGGCCCGGCGAGGCTGGCGGTGCGTGCTCGTGGCGCGACGGCAAGAGCGGCTGGAGCCGCTCGCGGCGGAGCTCGGCGGCGAGTTCGAGCTCTGTGACGTCTCCGACCGCGCCGAGGTCGACCGCGCCGCGGCGGCGATCCTCGAGCGGCACCCGCGGATCGACCTGCTCGTCTGCAATGCGGGCATCCCCGGGCGGGCCGACTTCCTCACGCTCGAGCCGGAGCGCATCGAGGCGGTGCTGCGAACGAACTACCTCGGCGGCGTCTGGTGCGTGCGCGCCTTCCAGCCCGGCCTCCAGCCGGGCACGCACGTCGTCAACGTCGTCTCGGTGGCGGGCACCGTCGCGTTCGCGCCTGGCGGGCCGTACGCCGCCTCGAAGCACGCGCAGCTCGCGTTCTCCCGCTCGCTCACCGGCCTGCTCGGGCCGCGCGGCGTCAAGGTGCACACCGTCCTCCCGGGCTTCGTCGAGACCGAGGGCTTCCCGCAGCGGACCGTGCTCCAGAGCCGCTTCTTCCGCCGGGCCGTCGTCGACCGAGAGCTCGTCGCCAAGCGGCTGGTCGACGCGGTCGAGTCGGGTAAGCGCGAGCTCTTCGTGCCGCGCTGGTACCGCATCTTCGCGATCGCACAGACGCTCTTCCCCGGCCTGGTCGCGCGGCTCGTCGCGCGCTCCGGCTACCGGCGCCCTCAGAGCTCCTAGGCGCCGACGACCCTGCGCTGCGCCCGGTCGGCGTCGCGGCGGATCCCGGTCGCGATCTCGTAGCCGATCGTGCCCGCGACGCGTGCGTGCGCCTCTGCCAGGACGCCGTCGCCGAGCAGCGTCACCGGCGTGCCGACCGGGAGCTCGCGGTCGAGCTCGACCGCGAACGCGTCCATCGAGATCGTGCCGACGACGCGCCGCAGCTCGCCGGCCACGCGCACCTCCGTCCCCGTCAGGTCGCGCCGGAACCCGTCCGCATAGCCGACCGGGACGAGACCGATCCAGGTGGGCCGCTCCGCGACGAAGCGGCGCCCGTACCCCGTCGACTCGCCGGCCTGGAGCTGCCGCACCTGGGCGAGGTGCGACTCCCAGCGGAGGGCCGGCTCGAGCCCGTCCTCGGCCGGGTCGGTGCCGAAAGGCGAGATCCCGTAGAGCGCGATCCCGCAGCGGGCCGCGTCGAGACGGGCGGCGGGGAAGCGGAGCGCCGCCGCGCTGTTCGCGATGTGCCGGGTCAGGTGGGCGTAGGGCTCCGTCGCGCCGAGGAAGCGCTGCAGCTGCCGCTCGGTGAAGGCGGCGTCGACGTCCGCCGACGCGAAGTGGCTCATCAGCCCGACGACCTCGCGGCCCGGCGCGGGCAGCTCGGCGAGCCCCCATCGGCCCATGCCGGTGTCGAGCTTGAGGTGGACGCGCACGCCCTCCGGCACTGGGCCCTCCGAGACGACGAGCTCGAGGCCCGCCGCACCCGCAGCGGCCACCTCGCTGCCCGTCGCCGGTCCCATGACGAGAATGCGGGCGTCGCCGAGCGCCCGCTGCAACGCAAGGCCTTCGGCCACGGTCGCGACACAGAGCACGGTCGCTCCCGCCTCGAGCGCAGCCCGTCCCACGTCGGCGGCGCCGTGGCCGTAGCCGTCCGCCTTGACGACAGCCCACAGCTCGGCGCCCTCGAGCGCGCGCAGCAGCGTCCGCGCGTTGTGGCGGATCGCGGCGAGGTCGAGCGTGAGTACGGGAGCGCGTCATCCCGCGAGCGCTGCAGGGATCGCCGAGACGACGTCTCCGGCGGTCAAGCCGACCTGGCGGCCGAAGCCCCGCGCGGCAAGCCCGTGCACCGTCGCCGCGGCGGCCGCCGCAAGTCGCGGCTCGACACCCTTGGCGAGGAAGGCGGCCACGATCCCCGTGAGCACGTCACCCGTGCCCGCCGTCGCGAGGCCCGGCGCGTCGGTGACGCAGACGAGCGTCGCCTCGTTCTGAGCGGCGACGATCGAGTCGGCGCCCTTGAGCAGGCAGACGGCGCCGAAGCGCTCCGCGCCTCGCCGGGCCGCCTCGAGCCGATGCGCGTTCACCCACGCCGAGTCCTCGCCGAGCAACTGCGCCAGCTCGCCTGCGTGCGGCGTGAGCACCGCGCGGGATCCCCACTCGCCCGGCTCGAGCTCGTGCAGGCCGTCGGCGTCCAGCACGAGCGCGTGATCGCCGAGGCCGAGCAACTCGTCGCGCAGCTGCTTCGCCTCGGACGTCCGGCCGAGACCGGGGCCGACCGCGAGTGCGCGTGCCTTTCCGGCGGCGGCGACCGCGTCGGCCCAGGTCACCTTCACGGGCTCGAGCAGCCTCGTCTCGACGACGGCCAGCGACTGCTCCGGAACCGCCACGGCGACGTAGCCGGCATCAGCCCGGAAGGCGGCGATCGCAGCCAGGCAGACGGCTCCCGTGAGCCCCGGCGCGCCGCCGACGACGAGTACGGCGCCGGCGCTGTACTTGTTGTCCTCGGGCCGCTTCCGCGGGACGAGCGAGAGGATCTCACGAGTCACGAGCCGCAGCTCGGTCGGCGCGGGCTCGAGCCCGATGTCCGCGACGGCGATCTCACCGACGTGGAAGAGCCCGGGTGCGATCGCGAGACCGGCCTTGACGCCGTGGAACGTGACGGTCAGCGCCGCGCGCACTGCCGCTCCCGCCACTTCGCCCGTGGACGCGTCGACGCCCGAGGGCACGTCGACCGAGACGACGGGCGCCGACGCCGCGTTGATCCGCTCGATCGTCGCCGCCGCTTCCTCGCGCGGCTCGCCGCGGAACCCCGTCCCGAAGAGCGCGTCGACGATCACGTCGGCCTGCTCCACGGCGGTCGTCTCGACCGCGTCCCGCCCTTCCTCGCGCAGGATCCTGGCCGCGATCCGGCCGTCGCCGCCGTTCGCGCCACCGCCGCAGACGACGGCGATCCGGCGCGCGTCGGCGTAGCGCTGCAGCACCTCGCGCGCGACCGCCGCACCGGCGCGCTCCATCAGCGCTGAGACGTCGTGGCCCTCCTCTGCGGCCCGCATCTCCGCAGCGGAATAGAGCGGGTCAAGCATCAGGCATCGGTGACGACGGCGACCGCGGAGGCGAGCTCGCGCGAGTGCGTCATCGAGAGGTCGATCGCGCCCGCTCCAACCCTCTCGGCCCAGGCGGCCACCCGCCCCGAGAGCCGCACCGACGGCTTCGGGCGGCCGGCGATCTCGATCTCCTTCCAGGCGAACGCGCGCGCGACCCCGAACCCGAGCGCCTTGCCGACGGCCTCCTTGCCGGCGAAGCGGCCCGCATAGCTCTCCGCCGGGTTCTTGCGCGAGTCGCAGTACGCCTGCTCGACGGGCGTGAAGCAGCGGTCGCGAAAGCCCGCATAGCGGTCGAGCGAGCGGCGCACGCGCTCGATCTCGATCAGGTCGACCCCGACCCGAGTCACAGCGAGCGGTTGATCCAGTCGGGAACCTGGGCGATGGAGCTGAGCACCGCGTCCGGGACCGTCGAGGAGCGCTCGAGCGTCTCGGGCCGGAACTTCCCCGTGCGCAGGAGGAGCGTCTTCATCCCGAAGAGCTGCGCGCCGCGGACGTCCTGGTCGAGGTCGTCCGTGACCATCCAGGTCAGCTCCGGCTCGGCATCGAGCGCGGCGAGCGCGGCCGAGAAGCACGCGGCGCTCGGCTTGCCGACGACCGTCGCCTCGACGCCCGTCGCGTACTCGAGCGCGGCGACGAACGCGCCGCCGTCGAGCATGGGGCCGCGCGCCGTCTGCCACCACGGATTCTTGTGCAGGCAGAAGAGATCGGCGCCGGCCCGGATCTCGGAGAACGCACGGGCGAGGTTCATGTGGCTGAAGACCTGGTTCGGCTCCGTGGTCTCGTCGCAGCCGCCGAGGAGGACGGCGTCTGCGCCCTCCCCGACGAGGTCGATCTCGGCGAGATCGGGCACGATCGCCGACATCACGAGCGCGTAGACACGGCGGCCGCCCAACTGCTGCGCCGCCGCGACCGGGGTCGTCTGCAGCTCGTCGTCCTCGAGCGCGAGCCCCATCGCGCGGAGCTCCTCGGCGAGCGCCGCACGGGAGCGGGTCGAGTTGTTGGTGACGAAGCGAAGCCGGTGCCCGTCCACACGCAGGCGCGCAATCGCTTCGACTGCGCCGGGGATGGCCTCGCCGGAGACATGGAGGACGCCGTCGACGTCGAGCAGAATGGCGGCCATGCCGGAGGAGTCTATTCGGGTGACGCGCTCGGTCGTGCTCCCGCTTGCGGACATCGAGCTTCGCTTCTCCCGCTCGAGCGGGCCCGGCGGCCAGCACGCAAACACAGCCGAGACGCGCGTCGAGGCGATCCTCGACGTGGAGGCCACCTCGGCCCTCACGGAGCACCAGAAGCGGCGTGTCGTCGCGAAAGCGGGGAGCACGCTGCGCGCGGTCGCCCAGGACGAGCGCAGTCAGTCGCGTAACCGCGAGCTCGCCGTCGGGCGACTGGTGGAGCAGCTGCGCGAGGCGCTGAAGGTGGAGCGGCGTCGCGTCCCGACGAAGCCGACGCGGGCCTCCCGCGAGCGCCGGCTGGAAGCGAAGAAGCGGCGCTCGAAGACGAAGAAGCTCCGCCGCTCGCCCGGTGACTAGGATCGGCTCCGGGTTGATGGACGTGCCGCCCAGCGCCGCATGGCGTCATCTCGACGCTCGCGTCGGCTTCGAGGTTGTCTTTCTGCGCCGGGAGACGGACGGCTACCGCGTCGAAGGCCACTCGACTGCGGTCGAGGACGGTGTCACCTGGGGCATCCGCTACGCCATCACGGTCGACCCGAGCTGGCACACACGCTCCGCGCACGTCGTCGGGCTGTCCGAGCTGGGAACGCGCGAGGTGCGGCTCGAGGCGGAAGGAAGCGACGGTTGGCGGCTGGACGGCCGGCTCGCGCCCCACCTCGACGGCTGCCCCGACGTCGATCTCGAGGCGTCCGCCTTCACGAACACGTTCCCCGTACATCGCCTCGGGCTCGAGGTGGGGCAACGCGCGGACGCTCCTGCCGCCTACGTCCGGGCACCGGGCCTGGAGGTCGAGCGGCTGGAGCAGAGCTATGCCCGGTTGCCCGACGAGGGCTCGCGGTCGCGCTACGACTACGCGTCACCCGCGTTCGACTTCAGGGCCGAGCTCGTCTACGACGAATTCGGGCTCGTGCTCGAGTACCCGGGCATCGCCGTGCGAGTCGCCTAGAACTCGGTTCAGGATGAGCTTCGTCGCCGGGGTGCTCCGGGTGGTGCGAGCGCAAGGACGCAGGGAGCCCCGATAGCCGAAGCTATCGGGGCGACTGAGGACGCGGCGATCGTGCCGCCCGGGGCGGCCCGGCGACACAAGGCTCATTCTGAACCGGGTTCTTGCCGCGGGCGTACACTCGCCCCGTGGACGTGCTCCGGCTCGCGAGCCTGCTCGAGGAGCTCCCGTCCGAGCGGACGCGGCTGCTGGACAACCTCGGTCGGATCAGGCGCGAGGTCGGCCCGCTCACACCCGAGCTCTCCGACGCGCTCGCCGACCGGATGAACCTCCGCCGGGGCGACGTCCACGAAGTCGTCTCCTTCTATTCCTTCCTGCAGGTGCCCGTCGACGCCGTCCGCGTCTGCACCGGTCCCGTCTGCGACTGCGCCGGCGCCAGGGAGCTGCTCACCGACGGTGCGATCGAGGTGCCGTGCCTCGGCCACTGCGAGCTCGCTCCTGTCGTCCTCCACGGCGACGAGGTCACCGGCGGCGTCACCCACACCACGAACGGCTTCCTGCTCGAGCCCGACGACGTGCGTGAGCCGCCGGACCTGACGCAAGACGAGGTCCTGGAACGGCTCGAGGCCTCGGGGCTGACCGGCATGGGCGGCGCGGGCTTCCCGACCTGGCGCAAGTGGGAGGCGGTGCGTCGCGAGCCCCGCCCACGCGTCGTGATCGTGAACGCCGACGAGGGCGAGCCGGGGACGATCAAGGACCGCTACGTGATGGAGCTGCGCCCGCAGCTGCTGCTCGAGGGGCTCGTCGCGGCGATGCGCTTCTGCGAGACGGACGAGGCCTACATCTACCTGCGCGAGGAGTACGCCAACGCGCGGGCGAGCCTGCGCGAGTCGATCGCCGCTCGCGGGCTTCCCGTCGAGCTCGTCATCGGCGCGGGAGCCTACATCTGCGGCGAGGAGACGGCGATGCTCGAGTCGATGGAGGGCCGGCGCGGCATGCCGAGGCTCCGTCCACCGTTTCCGGCGCAGGTGGGCTACCTCGGCCGGCCGACGCTGATCAACAACGTCGAGACGCTCGCGCACGTCGCGCTGATCCTGCGCGGCGACTGGCGGCCGGGACGACTCTGGTCGGTGAGCGGCGCAGTTGCACGGCCCGGCTGCTACGAGGCGCCGCTCGACATCACCTTGCGCGGGCTGATCGACGACTACGCGGGCGGCCTGTCCGCCGAGCCGAGCGCGATCGTTCCCGGCGGCGCCGCGAGCGGGATCCTGCCGCCGGCGGCGCTGGATACGCCGCTCACACGCGAGGCGCTCGCCGAGTGGGGCTGCGGCGTCGGCTCGGCGGCTGTCCAGGTCTTCCCCAGCACCTACTCCCCGCTCCGCCTGCTCGCCGAGACGATGCGCTTCTTCGCCGAGGAGTCGTGCCAGAAGTGCACCCCGTGCCGGATCGGCAACCGCGCGCTCCACGCGGTCTTCGCCGGTGAGCGGATGTTGGCGCAGGAGCAACGCGAGGAATGGTTGGAGGCGATGGCTCTGACCTCGATCTGCGGCCTTGGCCAGGCGTCGCCGATCCCGGTCCGGAGCGCGTTGCGCCACTGGCCCGAACTCTTCGAGGCGCCGGCCGCGTGAGCGCCGACCTGCTCCAGCTCCTGTCGGGCTTCCGGTCCTCGCAGGCGATCCACGTAGCCGCCAGCCTCGGGATCCCGGACCTGCTCGCCGACGGGCCGCGGCAGAGCGACGAGCTCGCGCGGGAGGCGGGCGCCGACCCCGACGCGCTCTACCGGCTCCTCCGCGCTCTGGCTGCGATCGGCGTCCTCGTGGAAGACGACGAGCGCCGCTTTTCGCTGACACCGCGCGGCGAGCCGCTGCGCAGCGACGTGCCCGGCTCGCTTCACGGCTGGGCGCTGCTGATCGGCCGGCCGCATGTCTGGCACTCCTGGGGCAACCTGGAGCACAGCATCCGCACGGGCGAGAACTCGTTCCGCGCGCTCCACGGCACCGACGTCTGGGAATGGCGGGCCGAGCGACCGGAGGAGGGCGCGATCTTCGACGGCGCGATGAGATCGCTGACCGGGGCGTCCAACGACGCGATTCTCGCGGCGTACGACTTCGGGCGCTTCGACACGATCGTCGACATTGCAGGCGGCAGCGGCGCCCTTCTCGCCGCGATTCTGGGCGCCCATTCGCACGCGCGCGGCGTGCTCTTCGACCAGCAGCAGGTGGTCGACGGCGCAGCCCCGGTCCTTGCGGCCGTAGCCGACCGGGTCGACATCGTGGCCGGCAGCTTCTTCGACGCCGTACCGTCCGGCGGGGACGCCTACATCCTCAAGTCGATCGTCCACGACTGGGAGGACGAGCCGGCAATCGAGATCCTCAGGGTCTGCAGAGCCGCGATGTCGCCGGAGGCAACGCTGCTCGTGATCGAACGGATCCTCGCTCCGCCGAACGAAGGCGCCGATGGGAAGTTCTCCGACCTGAACATGCTCGTCATGCCCGGTGGCCGGGAGCGAACCGAGGGCGAGTTCGCGGCGCTCTTCGAGCGGGCCGGGCTCCGCCTCGCGCAGACGGTGCCGACCGCTGCAGGGCTCACCGTGATCGAGGCCGTAGGATCGAAGCCATGATCGAGTTCACGCTCGACGGCCGGACGGCGACGGCGGGCGAGGGCGAGCTGCTCGTCCACGCGGCGGCACGGAACGGCGTCTTCATCCCGACTCTCTGCCACGACGACCACCTCGAGCCGTACGGCGGCTGCCGGATGTGCGTCGTCGGCGTCGAGGGCGCGCCGCGGCCGCTGCCGGCCTGCGCGACGCGCGTCGCGGCAGGAATGGTCGTCTCGACGAACTCCAACGTGCCGCAGCTGCGCAAGACGCTCACGGAGATGCTGCTCGCCGAGCACCTGAACGCCGACCCGGGCGGACGCCCGAACGAGCTCTCAGACCTCGCCGAGGAGCTCGGCGCAGAGGCGCCGTTCATCGCTTCCGGACGCGAAGCGCGAGCCCTACGCCGACCGGAACCGGCTGATGGGCTACGAGCCGGACACATGCATCCTCTGCAACCGCTGCGTCCGCTACACGCAGGAGGTGATGCAGTGCTCGGCGCTCTCGCTCGAGGGCCGCGGGCCGGAGGCACGGATCGTCCCGACCTGGGGCAAGAGCTGGCTCGACACCGAGTGCGAGCTCTGCGGCGGCTGTCTCTCGACCTGCCCGACCGGGGCGATTTACGAGAAGTTCCTCGAGGGAGCGGGCGTCGAGGAGCGAGCCCTCGACCAGGTGAAGACGACCTGCACGTTCTGCGGCGTCGGCTGCCAGCTCGACCTCAACGTCGACCCGGCGACGAAGCGGATCGTGAAGGTGACCTCGAAGCCCGAGTACGTCTCGAATGAGGGCAACCTCTGCGTCAAGGGCCGCTTCGCCTTCAACTTCGTCCACCACCCGGACCGGCTGACCGAGCCGCTCGTCCGCGGCGACGACGGCGAGCTGCACGAGACGACCTGGGAGCACGCGCTTCAGGTCGCCGCCGAGGGGCTGAAGGGGGTGATGGAGCGCCATTCCCCGCAGCACGTCGGCGTGCTCAGCTCGGCCCGGCTGACGAACGAGGAGAACTACCTGATTCAGAAGCTCGCCCGGACGGGCCTGCAGACCCACTCCGTCCACTCCTGCGAGGCCACCTGACACGCTCCGACCCTCTACGGCCTGGTCAGGTCGTTCGGCAGAGGCGCCTCCACCAACTCGATCCCCGAGATCGAGAACGCCCGTTTCCTGCTCGTGATCGGCTCGAACACGACCGAGGCGCACCCGGTGCTCGCGCTCCGGATCAAGAAGGCGGTGCGAAAGGGGGCGACGCTCGTCGTCGCCGACCCGCGCGCGATCTGGCTGACGAAGCTCGCGAAGCGGCATCTGCAGCTCAGACCCGGCTCGGACGTCTGGCTCCTGAATGCGCTGATGCACGTGATCCTCGAGGAGGGGCTCCAGGACGACGCCTACATCGAGGCGCACTGCGAGGACTTCGAGTCGGTGCGCGAGGTCGTCGCCCGCTACACCCCCGAGGAGGCGGAGCGCGTCACCGGCGTCTCTGCCGAGGCGATCCGCGCAACCGCCCGCGAGTACGCCAGCGAGCGGCACGCAGCCATCTTCTACACCCTCGGGATCACCGAGCACGCCTGCGGCGTCGACAACATCTGGTCGCTCGCGAACCTCGTCCTCATGACCGGCCACCTCGGCTACGAGTCGACCGGCCTGAACGCGCTCCGCGGCCAGAACAACGTGCAGGGGCTGAACGACTCGGGCGCGAACCCGCACTACTTCCCGGGCTACCAGCCGTGGGACGACCCGGACGTGCGGGCGAAGTTCGCGGCCGCCTGGGGCGTCGACCTGCCCGCGCGGGCGGGCTACCGGCTCGACCAGATGATGTCCGGCCTCCACGACGACCGGATCAAGGCGCTCTACCTGGTCGGCGAGAACCCCGCCCAGACCGAGCCGAACGCCCACCACGTCGAGGAAGGGCTCTCCAAGCTCGAGTTCGTCGTCGCCCAGGACCTGTTCCTGAACGAGACCTCGACCCGGCACGCCGACGTCGTCTTCCCCGCCTCGAGCTTCGCGGAGAAGGACGGCACGTTCACCAACACGGAGCGTCGGATCAACCGGGTCCGCGCCGCCGTGCCGCTCCCGGGGAACGCGCGCGGCGACCGCGAGATCGTGATCGCGCTCGCCCGCGCGCTCGGCTGCGACTGGCCGGACTACCCGGATGCCGAGTCGGTCTGGAACGAGCTCGCCGATCTCTGCCCGAACTGGTTCGGCGTCCGCTACGACCGGCTCGAGCAGGAGGGCCTCCAGTGGCCCTGCACCTCGCGCGACCATCCGGGCACGATGTTCCTGCATGAGGAGCGCCTGGCGCGCCCGTCCGGGAAGGGCAAGTTCCACCCGGTCGAGTACCAGCCGCCGATCGAGGAGCCGGACGCCGAGTACCCGTTCGTGCTCACCACCGGCCGCACGCTCTACCACTACAACTCGGCGACGATGACGATGCGCGAGGACGGGATCACCGACAAGCAGGTCGATCCGTTCGTCGAGCTCGCGCCCGAGGACGCCTCGGCGCTCGGCCTCGCCGACGGCGATTGGCTGCGGCTCGTTTCCAGGCGCGGCGACCTCGAGGCACGGGTGCAGCTCTCCGACCGCGTCTACCCGGGCCTCGTCTGGATGGCGCTCCACTTCGCCGAAGCCAAGGTGAACTGGCTCACACACGACGTCGGCGACTCCCTGATCGGCACGCCGGAGTACAAGGTCTCCGCGGTCAGGCTCGAGCGCCTGGTTTGAAGACGACGCAGTGATCGGGACGCCGAGGCGGCACGTCGACGAGTGCGAGTCGACGCAGCTCCTGCTCGGACCGGACGATCCCGAAGGCGCGATCGCGACAACCGACCATCAGTCCGGCGGGCGCGGCCGGCTCGGACGGAGCTGGATCGAGGCGCCCGGCACCTCCGTGCTCGTCTCCGTGTTGCTGCGACCGCCGCCGGTGCTGCCCGCGCCGCAGCTCGCACTCGTAGGCGGCCTGGCGACCGCGCTCGCCGCCGAGGAGGCGCTCGAGCTCGCGGCGCAGATCAAGTGGCCGAACGACGTCATGGTCAACCGCCGCAAGGTCGCCGGGGTGCTCGCCGAAGCACGCGACGGAGTCGTCGTGCTCGGCATCGGCGTCAACGTCAACCAGACCCGCGAGGAGCTGCCCCGGGACGCTGCGGTGCCGGCGGCCTCGCTGCGGACCGTCGACGGGCGCGTGCGCGACCGCGAGGAGCTGCTCGCATCGCTGCTGGAGCGGCTGGACGGTCTCTATGCAGCCTGGCGCGAAGGCGGCCTCGACGCGGTCTACGACGACCTCGGTGCGCGCGACTTCCTCCGCGGCCGGCGGGTCGTCGTCGACGGTATCGGCGGCGTCGCGCGGATGATCACCCGCGACGGCCGGCTCGAGATCGAGACGGCGTCAGGCCCGGTGCTCGTCCAGAGCGGAGAGATCGTCTTCGAGCGCTGACAGCTCCGCGGGCGTGTTCACGTTCACGAGCAGTCGCGGGTCGGCCTCGAGCACACAGGTATTGACGCCGCGAAGCGAGTAGTCGCCGCTCGCGAGCCGGCGCTCCAGCTCCGGCAGGTCGCTCTTCGAATAGGCGCCGGGCAGCGGGCCTGTCGGCGGGACCGCCTTCGCCGCGCCCAGCTCGCGCAGCAGCTGCGGCGACACGAGCGGGCAGTCGACCGGGAGAACGACGGCGGTGTCGGTCGTCGCCGCCCGCAACCCCGCGATCACTCCCACGATCGGCGCCCGCGGCTCCGTCGGCTCGACGACGACTGCGAAGGGCAGCTCGAGGTCGCCCTTGCCGACCGCGATCCGCTCCTCGCAGGCCTCGCCGAGGATGCGCCAAGCCCGCTCGGCGAGCGTCTCACCGCGCAGCGTCGCGAGCGCCTTCGGCGACCCGAACCTCGTCGATGCGCCACCGACCAGGAGCACTCCCGTCAGTTCAGGATCCGCCACGGCTCCGTATAGACATTGAGCGAGCCGCCGCGGACGAAGCCGCACAGCGTGATCCCGCGATCGGCCCCGAGCTCGACCGCGAGCGAGGACGGCGCGCCGACGGCGACGAGAACCGGGCAGCCGGCAACAGCCGCCTTCTGGACGAGCTCGAACGAGAGCCGCCCGCTGACGCAGAGGATCGACCGGGAGAGCGGCAGGAGGCCGTCGAGGAAGGCGCGACCGACGACCTTGTCCAGCGCGTTGTGGCGGCCGACGTCCTCGCGTACACAGAGGAGCTCGCCCTCACCCGAGAAGAGCCCCGTCGCATGCAGGCCGCCGGTCGCCGCGAACGCCGCCTGCGCCTCGCGCAGCCGCTCGGGCAACTCCGCGACGAGCGTCGCCGGCACCCGCAGGTCGCTCTCGATCCGCGTCGCCTCGACCGCGACCGCCTCCAGCGCCCCCTTGCCGCAGACGCCGCACGAGGAGGAGGTGTAGAAGTGCCGCTGCAGCCGGCCGAGGTCGACGTCGGGGGCGTCGAGCTCGACCGTGTTCGCGGCGAGGTCGTCGGGGACGCGGGCGGCGACCGGCCGCAAACCTTCAGCGATCGCGAACCCGAGCGCGAGCTCCTCGTCATGCCCGGGCGTCCGCATCGTCACGGCGACGGGCACGCCTCCAATCCGGAGCTCGAGCGGCTCCTCGACGGCGACGACGTCGGCCGCCTCCCCGCCGGGAACGCGCGTCAGCCGCACCCGCGCCGTCGTGTGAGCCGGTGCCTGCACGGCTCGAAGCATCGCAGTCCTAGCCGGTGCCGGCGCGGGAGAGAATCGAGGCGATCTCGTCGTAGCCGGAGCGGCGCGCGTGCTCGAGCGGCGTCACGCCCTCGCGGTCGGCCAGGCGCGTGTCGGCGCCGGCCTCGACGAGCAGGCGGACGATCTCCTGGTGCGCCGGACCGCCGTCGCCGAGGATGACGGCCTCGAGCAGCGCCGTCCAGCCGAGATCGTTGACGTGATCGACGTCCATGTCGGTCTGCAGCAGCGCGCGTACGACGTCCACGTGACCACGGTCGGCGGCGGGGATCAGCGCCGTCCCGCCGAAACGGTTCGTCCTGCCCAGGTCCGGACGTGCGCGCAGCACCTCTCGCAGCACGTCGACGTCGCCGGTCTCGCCGGTCGAGAGCAGCGCGTTCGCGCGCGTGTCGTCCTGGAGATCGACGTCGGCGCCCGCGGCCACGAGCACGCGCACCGTCTCGGCCGAGCCGGCGTACGCGGCCGCGGTGACCGCGGTGCGGCCGGTCCCGTCGCGGCTGTCGACGTCGGCTCCTGCCTCCAGCAGCCGCGCGACCTCAGCGGCGTCGCCCCGCTCGGCCGCTCGAACGAGCTCCACGTCAGGCACGTCGCGATCCGAGCCGTCGCACGCAGCGAGCAGAGCGATGCAGGCGAGGCACGCGAGCCGGGCTATTCGACCGTGACCGTCTTGGCCAGGTTGCGCGGCTGGTCGACGTTGAGGCCGCGCAGGCGCGCGATCCGGTAGGCCAGCAGCTGCAGCGGGATGATCGCGAGCACCGCCTGGAGGAACTTCGGCGACTTCGGGACGTAGATGACGTCGTCGGCGTGGTGCTGGATGTCCTCGTTGCCGTCCGTTGCGATCGCGATCACGTGCGCCCCGCGCGCCCGGACCTCCTGGATGTTCGAGACGAGCTTGTCGTAGACATGGATGTCCGTCGCGACGACGACGACGGGCGTGTCCTCGTCGAGGAGGGCGATCGGCCCGTGCTTCATCTCGCCGGCCGAGTACGCCTCGGTCGGGATGTAGCTGATCTCCTTCAGCTTCAGCGCGCCTTCGAGCGCGACCGGGAGGCCGATGTGGCGCCCCAGATAGAGGAAGAACGGCCGGTCCCAGTAGCGCTGCGCGATCTCCTCGATCGGGTGGTCGCCGTCGAAGAAGCGGTCGATCTTCTTGGGCAGGTCGTAGACCTGGTCGAGGATGAAGGAGAGCTCGCCCGGCGGCATCGTCTCGCGCACCTGCGCGAGCTTGAGCGCGACGAGGTAGAGCAGCGAGACCTGCGCCGTGAAGGTCTTCGAGGCGGCGACGCCGACCTCGAGGCCGCAGCGCGTGTAGAGGACCGAGTCGACCTCGCGCGTGATCTGCGAGCCCATCATGTTCGTGATCGCGACGGTGCGCGCTCCCTTCTGACGCGCGAGCTTCATCGCCTCGATCGTGTCGCGCGTCTCGCCCGACTGCGAGATCCCGATCACGAGCGTGGCCTCGTCGATCACCGGGTTGCGGTAGATCCACTCGGACGCGATGTCGGGCTCCACCGGGACGCGCGCCCACTCCTCGATCACGTAGCGGCCGACGACACCGGCGTGATAGGCGGTGCCGCAAGCCAGGATCACGATCCGACGAAGCTCTCGCGCGTCCTGCTCGGTCAGGCCGAGGCCCTCGAGCACGAGCGTGCCGTGGCGGACACGGTCGCCGATCGTCTCCGCGA
Organism: uncultured Gaiellaceae bacterium; assembly: GCA_963850995.1. Lineage (GTDB taxonomy): Bacteria > Actinomycetota > Thermoleophilia > Gaiellales > Gaiellaceae > Gaiellasilicea. Next base: position 74,187 of record CAWKNQ010000003.1, read on the forward strand.
CCGCCTCGGACTGCTCGTAGATCTCCTTGAGCATGAACGTCTCGTAGCCGCCCTTCTCCGCGCTCTCGTCGTCCCAGTCGAGCTCGACCGGCTCGTGCCCCACGATCGTCCCGTCCGACCGGCTGAAGGCGGCGCCCTCGGGCGTGACGACGACGATGTCGCCGTCGTCCGGGAACTGCACGCGCCGCGTCTCGCTCAGGAACGCGGCTGCGTTCGAGGCGAGGAACATCTCGCCCTCGCCGATGCCGACGACGAGCGGCGTCTGGTGACGGGCGGCGACGAGCACGTCCGGGTGATCGTGGTGGATGACGACGAAGGTGAAGTGGCCCTCGAGCTCGTCGTACGTCCGCCGGACGGCCTCGGCGAGGTCGCCCTCGTAGTGGCGCTCGATCAGGTGCGTGACGGTCTCGGCATCGGTCTCGGAGCTGAACGTGTGGCCCTCGGCGACGAGCCCGTCGCGGAGCTCGCGGTAGTTCTCGACGATCCCGTTCAGCACGATCGAGAGCTTCGCGCCGTCACAGCCGGCGAGAGGATGCGCATTGGCCTCGGTGACCCCGCCGTGCGTCGCCCAGCGCGTGTGCCCGAGCCCGTGGGTGGACTTCGAGCCGTTCGGGCCTGCGGCCGTCTTCAGGTTCTGGAGGTTGCCGACCGCGCGGACGTAGTCGAGACCGTCTTCCTCACGCAGCGCGATCCCAGCCGAGTCGTAGCCGCGGTACTCGAGCCGCTCGAGACCCCGCAGCAGGAGGGCCTTGCACTCCCTGGGCCCGACGTATCCGATGATCCCGCACATCCAAGCCCCCTTTTTCGCTCCGCTGTCCTCTTGCCCCGAAACTCCCTGGAGAACGCATAAGAGCCCGGCGCCGGTTCTGTCGAAAAACCGTCCCGCAACGTCGCGGGCTAGCCGAGCTCCTCCTGAACGAGGGACGCGATCCTACCACAGAGATCGCGCGCTTCCTGCTCCGTTTCTGCCTCTCCGAGAACCCTAATCAAAGGTTCAGTCCCCGAGGCTCGCACGAGCACGCGGGCCTTGCCGTGAAGCGTGGCGTTCAGCCGCTCCGCCTCGGCAAGCGCGGCCGCCGGGACATCCCGCACGGCGACGCGAACGTTCTCCTGCACCTGTGCGTAGCGCGGCATCACCTCGACGGCGTCCGCCAGGGTCGTCCCGTGAGTCGCCTGACAGAGGAGGAGGGCCGCGGCGAGCCCGTCGCCGGTGACGTGGTCGCGCAGGCAGATCACGTGACCGGACTGCTCACCCCCCAGGATCGCTCCCTCCCGCCGCAGCGCCTCGAGCACGTAGCGGTCGCCGACGGCGGTCGTGAGCACGCGGATGCCGCGCTCCTCCATCAACCGGTGGAAGCCGAGGTTCGTCATCACCGTCACCGCCACCACGTCGACGCCCAGGTGGAGGGCGAGGACGGCAAGGATCTGATCCCCGTCGACGGCGTTTCCGCCGGCGTCGACGGCGAGCATGCGGTCGCCGTCGCCGTCGAAGGCGACCCCGAGATCCAGTTGCTTCTCGCGCACGACGCGCGCGATGAGGGAGAGGTCGGTGGCTCCGCACCCGACGTTGATGTTCTCACCGTCCGGCTCGTTGCCGATGGTCGTGACTTCGGCGCCCAGCTGCTCGAACGCCTGCGGCGCGATCCCCGAATACGCACCGTTCGCGCAGTCGACCGCGATCCGCCGACCGGAGAGGTCGCTGCCGAAGCGCTCCAGGACGTGCTCGAGATAGCTGTCGGTCGCGATGTCGACGCGGTCGATCTCGCCGCCGCCTTGCTCTGGGGCATCGAGCAGCGCCTCGATCTCCTCCTCGGCGGCATCGGTCAGCTTGTTCCCCTCCCGGTCGAAGAACTTGACGCCGTTGTAGGCGGGAGGGTTGTGCGACGCGGAGATGACGACCCCGAGATCGAGCGCGAGCAGGGCGACCGCAGGCGTCGGCAGCACGCCCGCCAGAACCGCGTTCCCACCGGCGGCGACAACGCCTCGGGCGAACGCCTCCTCGAGGTCGGGGCCTGAGCCGCGCGTGTCACGGCCGACGAAGACACGGCCCCGGCCGGACCAGAGCGTCGCCGCCTTGCCGAGCCGCTCGACGAGGTCGACGGTCAGCCCTTCGCCGACGATGCCCCGAACCCCGTCGGTGCCGAAATAGCGCCGCACAGGCGCGGTCTAGCGCTTCGAGAACTGAGGCGCCTTGCGCGCCTTGTGCAGTCCGGCCTTCTTGCGCTCGACCTGGCGGGCGTCGCGCGTGAGGAAGCCCTCGCGCTTGAGCGAGATGCGCAGCTCGGGGTCCGCCTCGACGAGCGCGCGGGCGATCCCATGCCGGACCGCGCCGGCCTGGCCGGACGGCCCGCCGCCGTGGACGCGCACGCGGATGTCGAAGGTGCCCTCCACCCCGGCCGTCTTCAGCGGCGCGAGCGCAGCCACGCGGTGCGTCATGCGCGGGAAGTAGTCCTCGAGCGTGCGGCCGTTGAACCAGGTCTTGCCGTCGCCCGGGCGCAGGATCACACGCGCGACCGAGGTCTTGCGCTTGCCGGTACCCATGTACTGAGCCTGCTCTGCCACTACGAAACCTCCAACGTCTTCGGTGCCTGCGCCTCGTGCGGGTGCACGGGGCCGGCGTAGATCTTCAGCTTCGTGATCTGCTGGCGCGCGAGCCGGTTGCGCGGAAGCATCCCCTTGACGGCCTTGCGAAGCACCTCCGTCGGCCGCCGCTCGAGCTGCTCGCGCAGCGTCCGCGAGCGCAGCCCGCCGGGATAGCCCGAGTGGCGGTAATAGATCTTCTGGTCGAGCTTCTGGCCGGTGACCGCGATCTTCTCGGCGTTGACGACGATCACGAAGTCGCCGGTGTCGACGTGCGGCGTGTAGGCCGGCTTGTTCTTGCCCCGCAGCGTGTCGGCGATCTGGGTCGCGAGACGGCCGAGGGTCTTGCCGTCGGCGTCGACGACGTACCACTCGCGTGCGATCTCGCCCGGCTTTGCGCTGTAGGTCTTCATTTCACAGGCTGTCTTTTACAGACAAAGGGCGCACATCGGGTGCGCCGGCGGCGGATCGTAGCAGAATCCAGGCCGCAGGAACGACCACGAAAGCCGTTGCGGCGAGCGCGAGCGCCTCGACGCCGACCTCGCTGTAGAGGACGCCGCCGAGCAGCACGAGAGCCGCGCCGGTGAAGCTCGACAGCTGGTCGGTCAGCCCGATCAGCTTGCCCCGCTCGGCCGGAAGGGCGCGGTCGGCGAGCTCCGTCACCGCGGCGACGTAGGAGATGTTCCAGCCGAGGCCGAGCAGGAAGAGCGAGGCGGAGACCCAGAAAACGCTCTCGAACCGGGCGAGGGCAAGCGTGGAAACGCCCATCAGCAGCAGGCCCGCGATCTCGCCCGGACGCCGTCCGACCGCGTCCACGATCTGGCCGATCACGAGCACGAGCGCGTACATGCCGACGATGTGAAGGCTGATCACGGTGAACACGTCGGACTGGTGGTGGCCGTGGTCGATCACCAGGTAGCCGGTCAGGTTCATCACCGAGACCATGCAGGCGAAGCTGGCGATCGCCGCGACAAGCGCCGTCAGCACACCAGGGCGGCGGACGATCTCGCGGAGCGGCGCAGCCTCCTCGTCGGTGCCGCCGGCATCGAAGTGGAGCTTCTGGGCGATCGTGCGCGGGTCCGGGCGGATGCAGAGGACGAGCACGAGGCCGATCACCATGATCCCGGCGGCGGCGATCCACGGCAGCACGAGCGCCTCCAAGTCGAGCTCCTTGCCCGCGAACAGCGGCCGGAAGACGAGCGGGCCGAGCGCCGCGCCGAAGAGCGCGCCGAAGAGGACGTACGAGATCCCACGCGCGCGACGTGCGGGCGGATACATGTCGGCGGCCGCGGCCCTCGAGAGCAGGATCGTCCCCTGCGCGATGCCGACGAGCGCGAAGCCGGCGATCACGAGCACCGCCGAGTCGACCCCGCAGCCGAGTGCGGTCGTCAGGCAGCCGCCGATCCCGGCGAGGCAGCCGCCCGCGAGCACAGGGATCCTGCCGTAGCGGTCCATCAGCCGGCCGGCGGGAAGTGCGGCGAGCGCTCCGGCGGTGAGAAAGATGGCCGGCCCGAGGCCGAGGATCCCTTCGATGTCGGTGACGAGCACGAGGGTCACGGTCCCGACCGCGACGGCGAGCTGGACCATGCCGGAGAGCGACGTCAGCGTCGCAGCGAGCAGGATCGTGTTGCGCCGGATCGGGAACTGCTCCATCGGGCGCAGCCTACGCCAGCGCCGCGCGGAGACCTGCACGGAAGGCGGACGCACCGCCGTGGGACGGATGGCGCACGTAGCGGCCGCCGAGCCTGGCGTGCGCGAGCCGGCCGACCGGGAGCACACGGCGGGCGCGGGCGAGCTCGGCGAGGAACGGCGCGCCTGCCTCGATCTCGCGGCGCGTCGGCGGTCGGTTCGAGCTGCTCGTGCCGGGATGAGTGGGAACGAGGTTCCAGAGCAGGACGTCGTTCGCGATCCCGAGCTCAGCGAGCACGCGGTGAACGATCGTCGCCGTCGCCTCGGCGGGCCCCGTTCCCGTCAGCTGCCGCTCCGAGGTGAGCGGGATGCCCGACACACGCGTCCCCCGGTAACCCGGAGCCTCGGCGACGAGCAGCAGCGACGCGCCGGTTTTCGCGGCCAGGTACGCCCCGAGCCGGTCGCGCAGGAGCTGCGAGCCGGCGTACTGGTTGAACGTCGCGCCGATCCGCGCCGCCGCGAGCCGCTCGACGAAGCCCGTCTCCATCGGCTACTAGCCTAGGGCGGGTGCAGCGCCGCCGCGTCGTCGTCCAGGGTCACGTGCAGGGCGTCTTCTTCCGCGAGACGCTGCGGCGGCGTGCGCTCGCCGGCGATGTTGCGGGTTGGGTGCGCAACCGGCCCGACGGGAGCGTGGAAGCGGTCTTCGAGGGCGAGCGCGACGCGGTCGAGCGCCTCGTGGAGTTCGCGCGCGAAGGCCCGCGCGGGGCGCGCGTCGACTGGGTCGACGTCGCCGGCGAGGAGCCCGAGGGCCTGGACGGCTTCGAGATCGGCTAGACGCGCTCGAGCTCGAGCACGCGCCGCAGCGAGCGCACCGCCTGGCCGATCCGCTGCTCGTTCTCGACGAGGGCGAAGCGGACGTGGCCGTCACCATCAGGGCCGAAGCCGATGCCCGGGCTGACGGCGACGTGCGCCTCCCGCGCCAGGAACTCCGCGAAGGGCAACGAGCCCTGCTCGCGATACGGCTCCGGGATGGGAGCCCAGACGAACATGGTTCCCCGCGGCTTCGGGAAGCGCCAGCCCGCCCGCGCGAGCCCGGTGCAGAGCGCGTCGCGACGCGACTCGTAGACCCGGCACACCTCGAGCGGATGGTCGGGCCGCTCGTTCATGGTCACGATCGCCGCGATCTGGATCGGCTGGAACGTGCCGTAGTCGAGGTACGACTTCAGACGCGTGAGCGCCGCGACCACGTCGGCGTTGCCGACGAGGAAGCCGACCCGCCACCCGGCCATCGAGAACGACTTCGTCAGGGTGTACAGCTCGACGCAGCACTCCTTCGCGCCCTCGACCTGGAGGATCGAGGGCGGCTCGTGCCCGTCGAAGGCGAGGTCGGCGTAGGCGAAGTCGTGGACGACGAGGAGACCGTGCTCGCGAGCGAAGGCGACGACCCGCTGCATGAAGTCGAGCTCGACCGTCGCCGTGGTCGGGTTGTGCGGAAACGAGAGGATCACGACGCGCGGCCGTGGACGGGCGCGCGCGTGACGCCTCCTCGAGGTTGGCGAAGAGATCCTCGTCCGGTCCCATCGCGACCTGGGTCACGGACGCGCCGGCGAAGATCGGCGCGTAGACGTGAATCGGATAGCTCGGGCTCGGCACGAGCGCGGAGTCGCCCGGCTGGAGCAGCACCCACATCAGGTGCGAGAGCCCCTCCTTCGCGCCGATCGTGTTCAGCACCTCGCGCTCCGGGTCGAGCTCGACGCCGAAGCGGCGCCGGTAGAGGTCGGCGGCCGCCAGCCGCAGCTTGGGGATCCCGCGCGAGGCCGAGTAGCGATGGTTTCGCGGCTTCTGCGCCGCCTCGATCAGCTTCTCGACGGCGAGCTCGGGCGACGGCAGGTCCGGGTTGCCGAAGCCGAGGTCGATCACGTCCTCGCCCTCCCGGCGGAGCGTCGCCGTCAGCTCGGCGATATGGGCGAAGACATACGGCGGGAGCGCGCCAACGCGCCTGAACTCCAACGGCTCACTCCCACTCGATCGTGGACGGCGGCTTCGAGCTGATGTCGAGCGCGACCCTGTTCACGCCCGGGATCTCGTTGATGATCCGGCTCGAGATCGTCTCGAGCAGGTCGTAGGGCAGGCGGGCCCAGTCCGCCGTCATCGCGTCCTCGGAGGTGACCGCGCGGATCACGATCGGATACGCGTAGGTGCGCTCGTCGCCCTGCACCCCGACGGACTTGATCGCCGGCAGCACGGCGAAGCTCTGCCAGAGGTCGCGGTAGAGGCCCGCGCGGCGCACCTCCTCCTGGATTACGGCGTCGGCGGCGCGGAGGATCTCGAGCCGCTCGCGCGTCACCTCGCCGATGATCCTGATCGCGAGCCCCGGGCCGGGGAACGGCTGCCGCCACACCATCCGCTCGGGCATCCCGAGCTCCTCGCCGACCCGCCGCACCTCGTCCTTGAAGAGGAGACGGAGGGGCTCGACGAGCTCCATCGCCATGTCCGCGGGCAGGCCGCCGACGTTGTGGTGCGACTTGATCTTCGCCGCGACGCCGTCGGTGCCCCCGGACTCGATCACGTCCGAATAGAGCGTCCCCTGGACGAGGAAACGAACGTCACCTTGCTGACCCGAACTGCTCTGCGCGTGCGCCTGCTCCTCGAAGACGCGGATGAATTCCTCGCCGATCAACCGGCGCTTCTCCTCCGGCTCGTCGACGCCCTCGAGCCGCGAGAGGAACCGGTCCTGCGCCCGCACGTGGACGAGCGGGACGTGGAAGTGGCCGCCGAAGGTCTCCACGACCTGTTCTGCCTCGTTCGAGCGCATGAAGCCGTGGTCGACGAAGACGCACGTGAGCTGGTCGCCGACCGCCTTGTGCACGAGCAACGCGGCGACGGCGGAGTCGACGCCCCCGGACAGGGCGCACAGCACCCGGTCCGAGCCCACCTGGGCGCGGATGCGCTCGACCTGCTCCTCGATCACGGCGGCGGGAGTCCAGGCGGGCCGCGCGTCCGCGATCCCGAAGAGGAAGTTCTTGAGCACGTCCTGCCCGTACGGGGTGTGCCGGACCTCGGGGTGGAACTGGACGCCGTAGAGGCCGCGCCCGCGGTCCTCGAACGCAGCGATCGGCGTCGACGGCGAGCCGGCGACCACCTCGGCGCCGGCGGGCGGCGCGGTCACGGAGTCGCGGTGGCTCATCCAGACGGTCTGCTCGGGCGGCAGCCCGGCGAAGAGCGCCCCTGTTCCTCCCTCGAGCGCGGTCTTCCCGAACTCCGACACACCCGTCCGCTCGACGGTGCCGCCGAGCTCGAGCGCCATCAGCTGCATGCCGTAGCAGATCCCGAGCGTCGGGACGCCGAGCTCGTAGATGCCCGGGTCGATGCTGGGGGCGTCCGCTGCGTAGACGGAAGCCGGCCCGCCCGAGAGGATCAGTGCCAGCGGGTTCCGTGCCCGCACCTCGTCGGCACGGAGGCGGTGCGAGACGAGCTCGGAGTAGACGCGCGCTTCGCGAACCCGCCGCGCGATCAGCTGCGAGTACTGCCCGCCGAGGTCGAGCACGAGCACCGGCCGCTCCTCCGCGACGGGCTCGGGGAGGGGGAGCGGGTGCACCGTGCCCATCTACTGCCGCCGGTAGTTCGGGGATTCCTTCGTGATCGTGACGTCGTGCGGGTGGCTCTCGCGGAGCCCGGCCCCGGTGATGCGCACGAAGCGCGACTCCAGCTTCAGCGCCTCGACCGTCGGCGCGCCGCAGTAGCCCATCGCCTGCCTGAGACCGCCGACGAGCTGGTAGAGGATCTGCTGCACCGGCCCCTTGTAGGGGACGCGCCCCTCGATCCCCTCCGGGACGAGCTTGTCGACGTCCTCGACGTCGCCCTGGAAGTAGCGGTCCTTCGAGAACGAGCGAGCCTTCATCGCTCCGAGCGAGCCCATGCCGCGGTACTCCTTGAAGCGCTCGCCCTGGACGAGGATCACGTCGCCCGGGCTCTCCTCGGTGCCGGCCAGCATCGAGCCGAGCATGACCGTGTCGGCGCCGGCGGCGATCGCCTTCGCGATGTCGCCCGACGAGGTCATGCCGCCGTCGGCGATCACGGGGACGCCGTGGCGGGAGGCGACCTCGGCGCACTCGAAGACCGCGGTGATCTGCGGCACGCCGACGCCGGCGACCACCCGCGTCGTGCAGATCGAACCGGGTCCTTGCCCTACCTTCACCGCGTCGGCGCCGGCGTCGATCAACGCCTCGGCGGCCTCTGCGGTCGCGATGTTGCCGGCGATCACCTGCACGTCCGACGCCGACTTGAGCCGGCGCACCATCTCGACCACGGCGCTCGAGTGGCCGTGCGCGGTGTCGACGACGAGCACGTCGACCTCGGCGTCGACGAGAGCCGCGGCGCGCTCGGACGCATCGCTGCCGACACCGACCGCCGCGCCGACCCGCAACCTGCCCTGCTCGTCCTTCGTCGAGAGCGGGAACTCGATCCGCTTGCGGATGTCCTTGACCGTGATCAGCCCGCGAAGCCGGCCGTCGGCGTCGACGACCGGCAGCTTCTCGATCTTGTGCCGATGCAGGATCCGGCTCGCTTCGTCGAGCGTCGTCCCGACCGGCGCCGTGACGAGATCGCGCGCGGTCATCAGGTTCGAGACCGGCTGGCTCGTGTTGGACTCGAAGCGAAGGTCGCGGTTGGTCAGGATCCCGACGAGGACGCCGCCCTCGTCGGTGATCGGGACGCCGGAGATCCGGTAGCGCTTCATCAGCGCGAGCGCGTCGGCGACAGAGTCGCCGGCACGCAATGTGACCGGCTCGACGATCATCCCCGACTCCGAGCGCTTCACCTTGTCGACCTCGGCGACCTGGTCGGCGATGGAGAGGTTGCGGTGGAGGATCCCCATCCCGCCCTCCCGGGCGAGCGCGATCGCGAGCCGCGCCTCGGTCACCGTGTCCATCGCGGCCGACACGATCGGAATCTCGAGCACGATCGTGCGGGTCAGCC
>CAWKNQ010000004.1:0-786521 GCA_963850995.1 uncultured Gaiellaceae bacterium
ACGACTTCGGGCTCTTTCAACTAATCGCGAGCTGGCGGGAGGCGGCGTGGAGGCATGCGGAGCTGCTCGCCCTGGCACCGACTCCCTCGGCACGCGAGCTGGTGGCTCGGGAGATCGAGGCCAGACGCCGCATCGCAGGCGCGCGTGATCCGAACAGCCGCGGCCTACCCGCCGCTTCTCGGCAGCAGCGCCGCGCGCGACGCGTTCTGCGCAACTCACTGGTCGGGCTAGCCCGAAGCCGTCTGGCCCGAAGAACTAGAAATCGATGTGAAACCTGAGCGGGCGATGACGCTCAGGTCTTCTTCGCCCGACTGCGGGAGACGCGCGGCGGCTCATCGGGCTGCTTCGGGTAGACAGGCGGCCACGGCGCGTCCATCAGCCCGTTGGCACGGTCACGCTCGTGCAGCTCGAGGAGCGGGTCGAGCGACTGCGGCTCGTCGTTCATCTCCAGCCACGGATCCCCGCCGCTCCCGATCCGGGCCGGAAGCGACTCGATCGTGAGCTCATCCGGATGGATCACGTCGACCTCTTTCCACCACAGCGGAGTCGACACCTGAGCGCCCGGACGGGCGCGTACGGACCAGGCGCCGAACACGGTCTTGTGCGGCGCGTTCTGGTTGAAGTCGACGAAGATGCGCTCACCGCGGTCCTCCTTCCACCACTGGGCCGTGATGAGGTCTCGTCGGCGTCGCTCGAGCTCGCGCGCGACGGCCACTGCCGCAGACCGCACCTGGTACGAGTCCCAGCGCGCCGCGAGCCGCACGTATACGTGCAGCCCACGATTCCCCGTCGTTTTCGGGTACCCGGTGATGCCGTGCTCGTCGAGCAGGGACTTCAACTCCGACGCCGCCTCCCGCACGTGCGTGAAGTCCGTACCCGGCTGCGGATCCAGGTCGAGCCGGAGCTCGTCGGTGTGCATAGCGTCGGCCGCGAGGTACGGCCACACGTGGAAGCCGAGACAGCCCTGGTTCACGGCCCAGGCGACGTGCGCCGCGTCGGCGGCCACAAGCGCCCTCGAGGTCGTCCCGTTCGGCGTCGAAACGATCGTCGTCTCGAGCCACTCAGGGGCCGACTCCGGGATGCGCTTCTGGAAGAAAGAGGGCCCACCGGCTCCCGCCGGAAACCGCTGCAGGAGCACCGGCCGCCCGCCCATCGTCTTCATCAGCGGCTCGGCGAACCGCAGGTAGTGGCGAACGAGCTCGAGCTTCGTCTCCCCGCGCTCGGCGAAAAACACCTTGTCCGGCGAGGTGATCCGGACCTCGCGGCCCTCGATCTCGAGGATCTCTTCGCTCGGCGATCCCAACCCCGACGATGCTAGGGGAATTTCGAGGCGCTGTCCCCTTGTCCGGAGTAGGTTCGTCGTAGAGGCGAGAACCCGCTCCATCCAGGCGAGGCGATGCGCCTCGACGCCCGCCCGTAGACTCCGCTCGACCTGTCGGCGGGAAGAGGAGACTGTCATGCGCCTCGAGATCGGCAATCGCGTCCGCTGCACCGACGGGGTGTACGGCGAGCTGGCGGACATCGTCATCGACCCACTCGAGAAGCGCGTGACACATCTCGTGGTCCAGCCGGAGCAACGCGTGGGAGAGGGAGAGGCGCGGCTGGTGCCCATCCAGCTGGCGAAGGGCAGAGACGACAAGCAGCGCGAGATCGAGCTGGAGTGCACCCTGGACGAGGCGCAGGGAGTTCGAGTCCGTGCACGAGGCCGCCTACCTCCGGCTCGGAGAGAGCCCCGCCGAGGACCCCGACTGGGACATCGGCGTCGAGGACGTCCTCGCGATGCCGTACTACGCCGGTCTCGACATGACCATGTATCCGGACGAGCTCCCCTCCCACGTGACCATGTACTACGACCGCGTGCCGAAGGGCGAGGTCGAGGTCCGGCGGGCGAGCGTCGTCATCTCCGCGGACGGCCATTCACTGGGCGAGGTGGACGGCTTCGTGGTCGACGCGGACCAGCACATCACGCACTTCGTCCTCGAGCGCGGCCACCTCTGGGGACGGAAGGAGGTCACCATCCCGATCGGGGCCGTCGCCAGGGTCGAGGACGACGCGGTGAACGTCGCCCTGTCCAAGGACGAGGTCGGCGCCCTCCCCGCCGTTCGCGTCGGCCGACACGGCTGACGCCTCGGCGACCTCCTTCCCGTCGATCGTGATCCGCCACTCATAGATCGCACCGCGCTGGAGCGGGGCCAACACCATCTGCTTGGACACCGTGGGGACAGGCTCGGCTTGACTTATCGCGAACTCCCTCGTACGGTCCGCTCCGTTTGTGACCACGCGGAGGAGGAGCAATGCGTCGATCGCTTGTGATTTCACTGGTCGCGGCGGTCGCCGCCGCACTCTGCACGGGGCTCATCACGGCATCTGCCGCGCCAGGCGCGGGTCCGGATCCGCTGGACTCCTACACCGCGGTGGTCCAGGCCACCCAGCTAGCCACGATCGCCCAGCAGGGCATCGACGTGAGCGGCCAGCGCGCGGTGGCGAACGGCATCGAGCTCGACATGGTCCTGAACCAGGCTCAGGCCGACCGGCTGCGAGGCCGGGGAGTCGACCTGAAGCTGACCCGCGTCAAGGGCGGCAAGACCGTCCGGGAGTTCGCGGCGGAACAGGCCGCCAGCGGCTTCAACGTCTGGCGCTCGTACGACGAGCCCGGCGGCATCCGCGACCAGCTCTACGCCGCGGCGCGCGACAACCCCCAGCTGGTGAAGCTCGATGTCCTCGGCCACACCGGCCAGGGTCGGGAGATCATCGCGGTCAAGCTGACCCAGGGCGCTCGAGGCACACCGGACGGTACGCGTCCGGCCGTCCTCTACAGCTCCACCCAGCACGCGCGTGAATGGATCTCCACCGAGGTCAACCGGCGGCTGATGAACCACTACATCGACGCGGTGGCGGGCCAACGACCGTGAAGTCCGCAAGCTGCTGCAGACGACCGAGCTCTGGTTCCTCCTCGTGGCCAACCCCGACGGCTACCAGTACACGTTCGACCACGAGCGGCTGTGGCGGAAGAACCTCCGCGACAACAACGGAGACGGACAGACGCAGGTCGGCGACGGCGTCGACCCCAACCGCAACTTCCCCAACCACTGGGGCTACGACGAGGAAGGGTCGTCGTCCATCCAGTCCAGTGACACCTACCGCGGCCCGGCGGCGATGTCGGAGCCGGAGACCCAGGCGATGGTCGGACTGCTCGACCGGATCGGGTTCGCGTTCCAGGTCAACTGGCACTCCGCCGGGCAGTGGCTGCTCTACGCCGAGGGCTGGCAGACCGGCACGCCCACCGCGGACGACCCGATCTACTACGCCATGTCCGGCAACCTGGACGACCCGGCCATCGCCGACTTCCACCCGGGCCTGAGCTCGGACGTCCTCTACGTCACCAACGGTGAGACCACCGACTACGCGCACGCCGCGACCGGCGCACTGGCGTGGACGCCGGAGCTCTCCGAGGGCTGCGACGGGTGTGGCTTCGTCTTCCCCGACGACGACGCACTCGTGGAAGCGGAGTTCCAGCGCAACCTGCCGTTCGCCAGATCGGTGGCGGACTCGGCGGTCGACCCCGATGACCCGAAGACGGTCACGGGGATCACGACAAAGCCGTTCTACGTCGACAGCGAGGACCCGTACAAGCGCAGCAACCCGGGCACCCAGCTGAGCTTCGCCAGGTCGTACGGCGACCCGCAGCCGGTCGCCGTGATCGCCAAGCGCAGCCTCGGGGCCGTGACAGTGAAGTACCGCATCGACGGGGGCGCGGTGCAGTCGGCACCCACGTCCGAGTGGGACGGCGGGTCGAGGTACGACCCGGCGTCGGTCTACTACCACCAGATGCGAGGCGTGGTGACGGGCACCGACCCCGGCGACTCGGTCGAGGTCTGGTTCGAGGGTGGCGGCCAGCGGAGTGACTCCTTCACCTACCAGGCCGTATCCGAGAGCGGTAACCGCGTGCTCGTCGTGGCGGCCGAGGACTACACCGGCGCCTCGCCGGTGCAGGCGCCTGGCCCACACTACGTCGACACGTACACCGCCGCCTTGGCGGCCAACGGCCAGCAGGCCGACGTCTACGACATCGACGCCGCCGGCCGGATCGCCCCGGACGCCCTCGGAGTGCTCAGCCATTACGACGCCGTCGTCTGGGAGACCGGAGACGACCTGATCACCCGCACCGCCGGCCGCGCCGGCGGCAATGCCGACCGGCTGGCACTCGACGAGCTGCTCGAGTTCCGCTCGTACGTGAACGAGGGCGGCAAGGTGCTCCTCGCGGGCGACTCCGCCGGCCAGCAGTACACCATGGCACAGCTCTACGACCCCAAGGGCGAGATCGCCTGCAACCCGCTTCCCGCGGGTACGGACCCGCGGCGCTGCCTGCCCTTGTTCGGCTCGTTCTTCGGTGGCGACACCACGAACGATGTGCTGCAGTACTACCTGGGTGGCTACGTCGCTGTGGCCAATGACGGTCACGTCGATGGCGCCGCGTTCGACTCGGTGGGCGTCGACGACCCGTTCACGGGCCTGGCGTGGGGTCTCGACGATCCCATCTTCGCTGGTAACACGATCCGGAGGTCGTCGTTCCTCGCGACGAGCGGCATCCTGCCGACCAACCAGTACCCGCAGTTCGAGAGCTGGGCCGCGGCGCGGTACGACAAGCCGGGCGGCCCGTTCGACCCGCACACCGGCGAGCAGTACGTCTACTCGCAGATCGCTGACGTCTCGTACAAGAGGCTCACCCGCGAGGTCGCCGTGCCGGCAGCCGGCGGGTCGATGACGTTCTGGACGTCGTACGACACCGAGGCGGAGTGGGACCACCTGTTCGTGGAGGCGCGCACTCCCGGCGGTGACGACTGGACGACGCTGCCGGACGCTCTCGGGAACACGACAACGGAGACTGGCCAGAGCTGCGACGCCGGCTGGGTCGAGCTGCATCCGCACCTCGCCCACTACCAGACGTGGGACGGGGTCGATAGCTGCACCGCCACCGGCACCACCGGCGCCTGGAACGCTGCGAGCGGCAACTCCGGAGGCTGGCAGCAGTGGAGCATCAACCTCTCGGCATACGCCGGCAGGAGCGTCGAGATCTCCATCGCCTACGCCAGCGATTGGGCGACGCAGGGCATCGGCGTCTTCGTGGACGACATCACGCTCCCCGGCGGCATCAGCACCTCGTTCGAGACCGGCCTGGACGGCTGGGCGATCGCCGGGCCGCCCGCGGGCAGCGCACCCAACGTCAACAACTTCATCCGCACCGACTCCTCCGGCTTCCCGGTCGGCAACGCGATCTCCACGCCGCACTCGCTGCTGCTGGGGTTCGGACTGGAGGGCGTCTCGACTGCGGCCGAACGCAACGCAGTGATGGGCCGGGCGCTCAGCCACCTGCTGGAGTAGGAGGGCCAGACACATTCGTGGTCGCTGAAGCGGGGTGGACGAGTTCACCCGCTCGTTGGTGCATCTTTGAGCCACACGGACCTCGCTCTGGCCGCCGTTGTACACGTCCCGCGGCAGAGTTCGTGCTAGCGGACCGGCTGGTACGGCCGGCCGGATCTACGCCTTGAGCCTGGCCCAGGTGTCCTTGAGGCCGAGTGTGCGGTTGAAGACAAGCCGTCCAGGCGCCGAGTCGGGATCCGGGCAGAAGTAGCCGAGGCGCTCGAACTGCACGGTCTCACCAACCGGCAGCTCGGTGAGCGCAGGCTCGACCAGGCACTCCTCGAGCACCGTCTCCGAGTCGGCGTTGATGTCAGCGAAGGGGTCGCCGTCGGCGCCGGGATCGGGGCGGGTGAAGAGGCGGTCATAGAGACGGACTTCGGCCGGCACGGCGTGCTCAGACGAGAGCCAGTGCAGAGTCGCTTTGGGCCGGCGCCCGTCCGGGGCGTCGCCGCCACGCGTCTCCGGATCGTAGGTGCAGCGGAGCTCGGCGATCTCGCCGCTTGCGTCCTTCACGACGTCGGTGCAGGTCACGAAGTAGGCGTAGCGCAGACGCACCTCGCGGCCCGGGGCGAGGCGGAAGAACTTGCTCGGCGGGTTCTCCATGAAATCGTCACGTTCGATCCAGAGCTCGCGCGCGAAGGGCACCTTGCGGGTCCCCGCCGAGGGGTCCTCCGGGTTGTTGACGGCCTCCATCTCCTCGACCTGCCCCTCGGGGTAGTTCTCGATCACGAGCTTGAGCGGGCGCAGGACCGCGAAGCGTCGCGGCGCCGTCCGGTTCAGCACATCCCGGACCTCGTGCTCGAGCATCTCGATCTCGGCCGCACTCGCGCCTTTGCCTCCCACCCCGACCGCGTCCAGGAAGTTGCGCAGCCCCTCGGGCGGGAAGCCGCGCCGGCGCAGAGCCGACACGGTCGGCATGCGCGGATCGTCCCAGCCTCGCACGTGTCCCTCGCTCACGAGCCGGCCCAGGAAGCGCTTCGAGAGCACGGTGTAGGTGAGATTGAGGCGGGCGAACTCGTACTGGCGCGGGCGCGAAGGCACCGGCAGGTTCTCGATCAGCCAGTCGTACAGCGGTCGGTGATCCTCGAACTCGAGCGTGCAGAGGGAGTGACTGATGCCCTCGATGGCGTCCGACTGGCCGTGCGCGAAGTCGTACAGCGGATAGATGCACCACTCGTCGCCGGTCCGCGGGTGGGTCGCATGCAGGATCCGATAGAGCACCGGGTCGCGCATGTTGAGGTTGGGCGAGGCCATGTCGATCTTCGCCCGGAGCACTCGGGCGCCGTCCGGAAACTCGCCCGCGCGCATGCGCTCGAACAGCTCGAGATTCTCCTCCACTGAACGGTCGCGCCAGGGGCTGTTCTTGCCAGGCTCGGTGAACGTGCCGCGGTGCTCGCGGATCTCGTCCGCGGTGAGGTCGTCGACGTAGGCCTTGCCGGTCTCGATCAGGTGGACGGCCCAGTCGTAGAGCTGGTGGAAGTAGTCGGACGCGTAGTAGAGGTGCTCGCCCCAGTCGAACCCGAGCCAGCGGATGTCCTCCTGGATCGAGTCGATGTACTCCTGCTCTTCCTTGAGCGGATTCGTGTCGTCGAAGCGCAGGTGGCAGCGCCCGCCGAACTCTTCAGCGATCCCGAAGTTGAGCGCGATCGACTTGGGGTGGCCGATGTGCAGGTAGCCGTTCGGCTCGGGCGGGAAGCGGGTCACGACCTCCGAGACCCTGCCCTCGCGCACGTCGGCGGCGACGATCTCGCGGATGAAATCGCTTCGCTCGGGAGTGGCTGGACTGTGGGCGCTTACGCCGCTGCTACTCATCGTCTCGACTCGGCGCGGCGGGCGGCGCTGCCTGGTGTGCGACGGAGACGACCTCCTCGGGCCGGATCCAGTCGTTCGTGAGCTCAATGCCGCCGGCCCGGTCGACCGCGTCGAGCATCGGCTTCGCCCACAGGTGCTCGAGGAGCACGAGCACCGCGCTCATGTTCTTCGGGAGCGCCTGGGTGACGCGGAAGACATCGTCCTGGTCGAAGAGGTGGCCGTCTGCGAGCTCGGCCGCGCCCGCCATCGCCCCCTTCTCGATCCCGGCCGGTCCATCGGCCTTGTAGCCGGCGAGCGCGCCGACGTAGGAGCCGAACGAGACGGCCTCCTGCCAGTCGAGGTCGCTCGCGGTCGTCACCATCACGTTGCCGAGCTCGTCCTTGCGCACGAGCAGCAGGTCGACGATGCGCACGACCCCCGCCTTCTTCAGCTTCTCGAGCTCGGGCAGGATCTCGCCCTTGAAGCGGTTGCCTGGGAACGCCAGGCACGTCATCTGGATCGGCCCCATCGACTCGATCACGGGCGCGTCTATGGCGGGCTCCTGCGTCGAGTCGTCGCCCTCGCGTCGGTCTGGTGCTCGATCTCTCCCATCGCAGTGAAACCCTAGATGATCGATTCCGAAGTCACGTGCTGGCGAGTCCCCTCGTGCGGGCGCCTACCGGATGTCGGCCTCGAGCTTGCGCTCGAGCTCACGGAGCCGCCGACCAAGCGTCATCTTCGAGGCCCTGTTGGTGCGCAGGGTGTCGAGCGCGCAGGCCAGGAAGCACGCCGCCCCCAGCGACGTGTTCCAGTTGGCCGCCGCCTGGTCGAGCATCGACCCGGTCGACGGAACGACGTAGCCGGCGACAGCCGAGATTCCGAAGAAGATGCAGCCGAGCAGGTTCACGGCCGGCTGCCACCATCCCGCGCCGCCGCGCACCGGCAGCCACCCCGTGACGCGCCGAGGCGCGGTTGGCGATCGCGCCTGAGACGAGGAAGCAGATCGACCCGCGCCAATCTGGCAGGTCCCCGCGTACACGTTCCCCGAGAACCGCACCGACCTCGCGGCACTTCGCGTGGTCGTGCGGCGCGGGTTCACGCACGACCTTGCCGACCTACTCGTCTCGGACCTCGAACGGCAGCTCCCGCGTCTCGAGTCGCAGCCCGCGCCCGTCCACGACCAGGCCACTGGAGCGGCGTTTGCCCACTGAAGCGGTAGGTTTCGACCACGTGGCGATGCTTGCGTACACCTTCGGTACGGGACTTGCCGCCGTGGCGCTCGTCGCGTGGATCCTCGTCTGGGCCTACGTCGCCGTCCGAATCATCCGCCGCCACGATCTCGGGCTCGCCGGCAAGTTGTTCTGGCTCGTCGTGATCCTCGTCATCCCGCTCGTCGGACTCTTCGTCTACTACCTGTGGGACGCGTTTAGGCCACCGCGGCCGGCTTGAGGCGGTACACGTGTCGCCATATGCCGATTACTGGCGTCCCGGCGCCGTGCACGGGCAAGCCCTCAGGGAGAACGGATTAGAGCGCGATCCCCGAGACCGGGTGGGGAACGTATGGCTCCTCGAGCCGCTCGATCTGCTCCTCGCTCAGCGTGAGCGACTCGGCCGCGAGTGCGTCCTCCACGTGCTCGAGCTTCGTCGCGCCGACGATCGGCGCTGTCACTCCGGGCTTGTGCAGGAGCCAGGCGAGCGCCATCTGCGCCGGCGGGACACCGGCCTCCGCCGCGAGCTCGCCGACCCTGTCGACGACCGGGAGGTCGAGGTCGGGGCGGTAGAGGGAGTCGAGGAACGGATCGGTCCGGGACCGTGTCGTCAGCCGCTCGCCCGAGGACGTTCGGCTCCCGGCCAGGAGGCCGCGGGCGAGCGGGCTCCACGGCAGCACGCCGATCCCTTGGTCGAGACACTGCGGGATCATTTCCCGCTCCTCCTCGCGGTAGACGAGGTTGTAGTGGTTCTGCATCGCGACGAAGCGCGTCGGTCCCGCGTGCTGCGCCTTCGCGAACTGCCACGAGTACATGCTGCTCGCGCCGATGTAGCGAGCCTTGCCGGACCTGACGACGTCGTGCAGCGCGTCCATCGTCTCCTCGATCGGCGTCGCGGCGTCCCAGCGGTGGATCTGGTAGAGGTCGACGTAGTCGAGCTCGAGTCGCTGCAGCGAGGCGTCGATCGACGCGAGGACGTGCTTGCGCGAGAGCCCGCCTCCGTTCTCGCCCGGCATCGTCCTCCCGCGAACCTTGGTCGCGACCACGTACTCCTCGCGCGTTCCGAACAGCTGCCGCAGCAGGCGACCCGTCACGACCTCGCTCTCGCCGCCGTTGTACACGTCGGCAGTGTCGAAGAAGATGACCCCGCCCTCGACCGCGCGGCGGACAATCGGCTCCGCGGCCGCTTCGTCGAGCGCCCACTCCCGGCTCTCGTGCTTGCCGAAGCTCATCATCCCGAGGCATACGCGCGAGACGCGCAGGCCCGTACCACCCAGGTTCACGTACTCCATTCCGACCTCCCGCGATTCGGATCGATGCCCCGAAGTACATTCGAACAGTTTCGGGGGCGCCGGCGTCGACATCGTTGTCGTGCTCGGCCTCAAGGACACCTGAGCGCGGGTGCGGAAGGCGTGGCGAGGGGATGACCTCGAGCCACTGACGCGTTTACGTGGATGCCCGTCCAATCTCGAGGAGGTAGCGGAATGGCTGTCGTCGATGAAGTACTGGCCGCAAACGAGCAGTACGCCGCGTCGTTCGGCGCGAAGGGCGAGCTCGCGCTTCCGCCGGCGCGGCGTTTCGCGATCCTCACCTGCATGGACGCTCGCCTCGACCCTGCGTCGTACGCAGGCTTGAGCGAGGGCGACGCTCACGTGATCCGCAACGCCGGCGGCCGTGCCAGCGACGACGCGATCAGATCACTCGTGATCTCCTACAAGCTCCTCGGTACCGAGGAGTGGTTCGTCATCCACCACACCAACTGCGGCATGGAGTTCTTCGACAACGAGCTGATGGGGACGCTCTGTGCACAGAGCCTCGACACTGCCGAGCTCGGCCCCGACGGGTTCCGCGACGTTGGCGCCGGACCCGGCTCGGACGCGGGCCGGGACGTAGACTGGCTCACGATCGCCGACGCCGAGCAGAGCGTCGTCGAGGATGTGACGCGCATCCGTGAGCACCCGCTGGTGCCGGCCCGGATTCCGATCTACGGCTACCTCTACGACGTGCAGACCGGCCGCCTCAACGAGATCCCCGATGCGACGGCAGCCGGCCGAGCATCGTAGGCAAGCGCACGTCGTGGCCGACGTCGAACCGAACGGTGCACGCGGGCCCTAGACGTTCGAAACGCGCGCGCTTGATAGAACGACGCGGTGACCCGGCAGAAGTGAGATGGAAGGCGGCGAGGATGCGGTGAGCGGCGCTCTCCTTCATGAGATCCGGGTCCATAACTTCCGCAGCGCGCGCCGTCTGGTGCTGCGCCCGGGCCTGATCTGCGCTCTGATCGGCGAGCCGGGTGTCGGCAAGTCCAATGCGCTCTTTGCCCTTCGCGCCCTGCTCGACCCGGACTTCGAGGTCTCATCCACGGACGTGACCACCGGTGAGCGTCAGCTATCGATCGAGGCGACGCTCGCCGACGGTCGGACGATCTCGCTCGCGGATCGCGAGGGTGCGCCGCCGATCATCCATTTCTCGGCGGCGCTTCGCGGCGCCGGCCTCATCGCCGGAAGGGCGGACGGCTCGGCCGGGATGATCCACGAATCGATCCGGCAGGCGCTCGAGCAGGCGCCGGCGCCGCGGGTCGCTCTCGTGCGTGGCTTGGAGGCGTGCGCGAGCCAGGTCGAGGGCGTCGTGTTCGCGATCGAGGAGCCCGAGCTCTTCCTCGCTCCCCAAGGGCATCGCTACCTCTACCGTCTCTTCCACCGGCTCGCCGAACGCGGAAACCAGGTCTTCTTCACGACGCACTCACCCGGCTTGCTCAATGTGGCGGCGCTGGAGGAGGTCAATGTCGTCACGCGTGACGAGCTCGGCGTGACCGCGATCGAACGGCTGCGCCCGGTCGACGTCGATGACACGTTCCGCGTCATGTGCGAGTTCGACGCCGAGCGGGCCGAGCTCTTCTTCTCGCGCGCGGTGATCCTCGTCGAGGGGATAACCGAGAAGATGGCGCTCCCGTTCGTCTTCCAGGCGCTCGGCCACGACGCTGACCGTGAGCAGATCTCGATCGTCGAGTGCGGTGGCAAGTCGAACTTGCCTCTGTTCGTGGAGATCTGCAGGCGCGCGCGAGTTCCCTACGTCGTTGTTCACGACAGCGATCTGCGGCCGGATCGCGAGCCGGTGGACTCTGAAGTGCGGTTGAACGCGCTCATCCGACGCCGGGCGGGCGCGCGACGGATCATCGTTCTCGACCCGGACTTCGAGGGTGTCGCCGGCTTCCCCCGCAGGTCACACAAGCCGGAGCGGGCCTGGAGGCGACTCGCGGACGCGAGGCACGACGAGCTACCGGCGCCGCTCGTCCGCGCAGTCAAGCTCGCGCTGGCTTCAGCCCGCCCAGGCCCGCCGACCTACAGCTAAGGCGACGGCCGTCAGTCCTACCCCCGGCAGAGCAGATCGTCGAGGTAGCGGCCCGCGATCGCCTCCATCCGCCCCGGGTCGACACCGTTGACGGCGAAGACGAACATGCGACGGCCGTCTTGTGAGCCCGCTGCGAAGGTCATGTAGCCGGGAGTGCCCCCGGTGTTTCCGTAGAACCAGCGGCCGCAAGGCGAGCCGAGCTTGAAGATGCCGAGGCCGTTGCCGTGGGAGCCCGGAACGATCTGTCGCATCTGGGCCACGAGCGCGGGCGGCACGAGCCGGCCCCGCAGGAGCGCGCCGAAGAAGACCGCCAGGTCACGTGCATTCGACACGATCGCTCCGTCTGCCCACGGGCCGCCGAGCCTGTGCAGCGAGACGTCGCGCGGGGTGGAGCCGGTGATGTCGTAGCCGTGCAGCTGGTCGGGCGGAAGTGGACGTTGCCCGCTCTCGAAGGTGGTTGACGCGAGCCCGAGCGGCGTGAAGATCCGCTGCTCGAGCAGCTTCGCGACACGTCGGTGGGTGATGCGCTCGAGGATCTCGCCGAGCACGAGGTAGTTCGTGTTCGAGTAGGACGCCTGGCTCCCGGGCCGGTACTCGAGCGGAAGCTTCGCCACCGAGGAGATGAGCCGCTTCGCCGGAATCACCGCTCGTGGGTTGCGCGCAACGGTGCCGATCCACGGCTCGTACTGCATGTAGTCCGGAATCCCGCTCGTGTGGTTCAACAGCTGCCTGATCCGGATCTGCCGACCGGCGCGAAGCCGACCCGGGAGGTACCGGTGGACAGTGTCGTCGAGCCTGATTCTGTGCTCGGCGACGAGCTGCATGATGACCGTCGCGACGAAGGTCTTGGTCACGCTTCCGATCCAAAATCGGTCTTCCGGCCGGGCCTGCCGGCCGCCGATCCGGGCGTGCCCCGCCGCGACGACGACGCGTCGACCATCCTGCTCGACGAGGGTGATCACGGCGGGAACGCTGCTCGTGGCAACGAGCCGGTCGGCGGCCTGCTGCAGCTCTGATTCGGGAGGAGGCGCCGCTCCGGTCAAGAGAGCGCTTGCGAGAGCGAGGGCTGCGATCGACTGCACGTCACGTATACGCGACGAGAGGGCCGGCCGTTACACGGTTATGTTCGGCCCGCTCGGCGTGTATGAAGGGCAGATGGCGTCAGACTTCTCGGTCGAGCTCGCACTGCCACTCGCCGCCGGCGAAGGCGAGGCCGAGCTCGTCGCGCGCGCGCTCAAGGGCGATCACGAGGCCTATGCGAGTCTCGTGCGGCCCCACGAGCGCGTCGCCTACCGCGTCGCGGCCGCGATCACCGGGCGGAATGCCGACGCCGAGGAGGCGACGCAGAACGGCTTCGTGAAGGCGTATCGCTCGCTCCATCGCTTCAGGACCGGGGCCACCTTCAGATCGTGGCTGCTCGGGATCGTCGTCAACGAGGCGCACAACGTGGTCCGAGCCGAACGCCGGCATGTCCGGCTCGGCGCCCGCGCCGCCGAGCAGCACCGGACAGCCGTCGCCGGCGCGGACGAAGCGGTGCTGGCGCGCGACGAGGTCGAAACGGTGCTAAGCGCCCTCGGGCGGCTGTCCGAGGCCGATCGCCTGACATTTGCTCTCCGCTATTTCGCCGAGTTGCCCGACAGCGAGGCGGCCGCGCTCGCCGGCACGTCGCAGGAGGCGTACCGCGTGCGGCTCATGCGGGCGCGCCGGCGGCTCCGAGCTCTACTGGACGAAGCCGATGACTGAGCGCGAGCTCGAGCTGCGCCTGCAGGCCGCTGCCCGCGCGCTCGACGCGGACGCGCCGGCTTTCGACCCTGCTCGTCTTCGCCGCGCACCGCGAAGGCGCCTCCGAACCACCGCCGTCGCATTCGTGGCCGTCGCAGCCCTCGGTGTCGCAGCCGCGCCGGGAGCGATCTCCGGGCTGAGGAGCCTCTTCGGCGTCGACGAGGTGACGGAGCTGGGCCCGGTGCCGGACGGAGTCGCCGCTCCCTTCGAGGGCAGGCAGGTCTCGCCGGAGACCGTTGCGGCGCTCTCGCCGTTCCAGGTGAGGCTGATCTCCTCGCTCGGCGCACCGGACGCGGCGTATGTGCGAGACGACATCGCGGGCGGGATGGTCACGATCAGGTACGGCCCGATGCTGCTGACCCAGTGGCCGGAAGCCGACGTCGACGCGCGCATCGCGATCGTCCCGGCGAGCGGCGTGGCCGAGAACGTCGAGGTCGGAAGCCTGCCCGCCCTCTGGATCGAGGGCACCGCACGCGGCACGTTCACGCTGGTAGGGGCCGACGGGACCATCCACCGCGAGCGCTTCGACGTCGGTGCCGGCGCGCTGCTCTGGAAAGCCGACGGGATGGCGTTCCTCCTCCAGGGCCCGGCGTCGAGGGACGAGGCGACATCGATCGCCGCCCGGGTCGACCCCTAGACCCCACACGGGGTCTTCGGTTTTCGTCGCCACCTCTGTCACGATCGTCGAGGATCGTGCTCGACATCGTCGGCAGAGACGAAGAGCTTGCGGCCCTTCACGGCTTCATCGACGAAGCGCTCGAAGGGCCGTCCGCGCTCGTGCTGGAGGGCGAGGCGGGCATCGGAAAGTCGACGGCGACGCCGTCGCCGCGCTGGAGCCGTTCTCCACCGGCGGGGGTTACCGCAACTTCCCGGGCTTTTTTGAGGAGGTGAGGAGCTGCTCCGCGCCTCGTACGGCGAGCGCAACTACGAGCGCCTGGTGGAGCTGAAGCGCAAGTACGACCCGGACGGGCTCTTCGTCGGCCGGCGCTAGGGCGGCCCGGCGGCACAATGTTGTCTCGCCGGGCCCCCGCCGCAGGCGCGCCCCGTCGGTGCCGCTCGAACGGACGTCAGCTGCAGGCCATGTCCACGGCGGCTCGGTAGTAGCCGCCCGGGTTGGCCTCGTACGGGACAAACCACACAGCCGGCTCGCCGACGACGGTGCAGGTGAACAGCCCGTCGCCCTCGGCGGAGATCTCGGCGTCGGCGATCGCCTTGTTGATCGCTTTTGCGGGCGTCGAGCCAATGGCACAGCCGCCGTAGAGCGGGCTCGCCCATACGACCCCTGCCAGGACAAGCACGGCGACTCCCGTCACCACTGCGACGATGGTTGCACGAAGAGTCCGTGTACGGGCTCTCATCACGAGTCTCCTTTCTCGCGCGCGGTCATGAGGGACTACGAACGGAGCGGACGCGATGGATTGGCGACGGCCAAGGGCCTGTGCACGACGACGCGCCGCCGGATCATGCGGCGTATTCTCGCGCAGTGGAGTTCGAGGAGCTTCTGAAGCGCCGCCGCATGGTGCGCGCGTACGACCCCAAGCCGGTCTCGCGCGAGACGCTCGAACGCATCGTCGGCACGATCCGCCGTGCACCGAGCGCCGGATTCAGCCAGGGCCAGCGGCTGGTGGTCGTCGCGGAACCGGAGCGGCGCCGGGCCATCGCCGAGGCAGTCGAGGAGAATTTCTACGTCGAGCAGGGCTTCGCGCCCTGGATCAGTGGCGCCGCCGCACTCGTCGTCGTCTGCACGCGCGAGGACGACTACCACGACCGCTATCTGCAGCCCGACAAGCTCCAGGAGGGCGAGGAGATCGCTTGGCCGGTTCCTTACTGGTACGCCGACGCGGGCGCAGCAGCGATGCTCATCATGCTCGCCGCGATTGACGAGGGCCTCGCCGCGGGCGTGTTCGGGATTCCAGCCGAACGAATGGAACGAGTACGCGAGCTGTTGGAGCTCCCAGGTGACGTCGCAATCGTCGAGGTGATCACGCTCGGGTTTCCCGCCGAGGATCCAGCCTCCGATCGCCTGTCGAGCCGGGCGACGCGTCCCCGCAGGGCTCTCGACGAGATCGTGCGCTGGGAAAGCTGGCCTAGCGGGTCCTAACGACTGGACCGTCTTCGCCGACCAAACCACCCGGACCGCCGGAGGCCCGCTCGGTGCGGGCCTCCGCGAAACTGCTTTGGGAATGAGCGCGTTCGCTGGATGCGACGCCTAGGAGCCGAACCGGTCGTCAACGCAAGCCGCGACGGCGCCGGCACCTCCCGAGACCCTTGCGCATGCGATGAAATCGAAGGCTTCCTGACGGCTGAAACCTGGTCCAGTATTCGTTGCCCTACACGGGAAATCACCGCCGGAGACGAGAGATACTTGAACGCGGCCGAGGCGCTGATCCTCATAGAAGATCGGGCCGCCGGAGTCGCCATTACAGGTTCCCGCTTCACCTTTTGCGATGTTCATCGAAAGCCGAAGCACGTCATTGATGGGGTTGTGCGCGTTGTACGTCAGACCATCAGCGATATAGCGAATGAGAAATGTTGAGTTATTGGCTCCGGACGGATTGGCGGGTCCGGTTTCTTGACCCGGAATCGGAAACTTCTCACCGGTTCCATAACCGACTGCCGTGAACGAAAGAGTCTGTGTGGGAGTGCTCACGCCAGCGATCAGACCTGACAAGTAATCCGGGGTTGGAGCCACTTGAACAGGCGTTAGCGCACCCCAGCGCTCGAAGACCGTCTGGCCGACGGCATTTTCGGCACTCGCGGAGAAGACGACCAACCCGTAGTCGAACTTCTCGAAGGGCGCATCCTTCGCAGGGAAGCTGATCGGGACTCCGCCCCTGACGTAGAAGGTCGCGTTCGTGGTTGTGCCACCGACCTGATTGTTCTGGTCGAACGACACCCCAACGGAATTGATCGCTCCTGCTGCGATCGCGCCCGCCCAGGAATCGGTGCAATGCGCGGCAGACAGGATCACGACCTTCTCGGCATCGCGGTGGAGCAGACTGCCGCTGCAACTGATGCGGGCGAGATTCTGCGCCTCGACGATCCCCCTCACCGAAGCAACATTCGGGTACTCGTTGTTCACGTCCGGCCGGCCGAAGGTGATCGCGCCGGCACCCGCCGACATCACCAAACCGACAACAGCGAACAACCCTACGACGTTGTTCTCATACGACTCCCCCCTTCCGTCTCGTTTGGTACAGATGCTGACAGGCTTTCGACGATGACGAAGGGCAGTGGCCCCAGGGAGGACTATACAAAGCGACTAGTCTGAAGGCGCGCGACGCCGTCGCCGCGCTGGAGCCGTTCTCCACCGGCGGGGGTTACCTCAACTTCCCGGGCTTTTTTGAGGAGGGTGAGGAGCTGCTCCGCGCCTCGTACGGCGAGCGCAACTACGAGCGCCTGGTGGAGCTGAAGCGCAGGTACGACCCGGACGGGCTCTTCGTCGGCCGGCGCTAGGGCGGCCCGGCGGCACAATGTTGTCTCGCCGGGCCCCCGCCGCAGGCGCGCCCCGTCGGCGCCGCTCGAACGGACGTCAGCTGCAGGCCATGTCCACGGCGGCTCGGTAGTAGCCGCCCGGGTTGGCCTCGTACGGGACAAACCACACAGCCGGCTCGCCGACGACGGTGCAGGTGAACAGCCCGTCGCCCTCGGCGGAGATCTCGGCGTCGGCGATCGCCTTGTTGATCGCTTTTGCGGGCGTCGAGCCAATGGCACAGCCGCCGTAGAGCGGGCTCGCCCATACGACCCCTGCCAGGACAAGCACGGCGACTCCCGTCACCACTGCGACGATGGTTGCACGAAGAGTCCGTGTACGGGCTCTCATCACGAGTCTCCTTTCTCGCGCGCGGTCATGAGGGACTACGAACGGAGCGGACGCGATGGATTGGCGACGGCCAAGGGCCCGTGCACGACGACGCGGCGCCGGATCATGCGGCGTATTCTCGCGCAGTGGAGTTCGAGGAGCTTCTGAAGCGGCGCCGCATGGTGCGCGCGTACGACCCCAAGCCGGTCTCGCGCGAGACGCTCGAACGCATCGTCGGCACGATCCGCCGTGCACCGAGCGCCGGATTCAGCCAGGGCCAGCGGTTGGTGGTCGTCGCGGAACCGGAGCGGCGCCGGGCCATCGCCGAGGCAGTCGAGGAGAATTTCTACGTCGAGCAGGGCTTCGCGCCCTGGATCAGTGGCGCCGCCGCGCTCGTCGTCGTCTGCACGCGCGAGGACGACTACCACGACCGCTATCGGCAGCCCGACAAGCTCCAGGAGGGCGAGGA
This sequence comes from uncultured Gaiellaceae bacterium, assembly GCA_963850995.1. Taxonomy (GTDB): domain Bacteria; phylum Actinomycetota; class Thermoleophilia; order Gaiellales; family Gaiellaceae; genus Gaiellasilicea. The sequence goes on from CAWKNQ010000004.1 coordinate 17,825, forward strand.
GATCGCATGGCCGGTTCCTTACTGGTACGCCGACGCGGGCGCAGCGGCGATGCTCATCTTGCTCGCCGCGATCGACGAGGGCCTCGCCGCGGGCGTGTTCGGGATTCCAGCCGAACGAATGGAACGAGTACGCGAGCTGCTGGAGCTCCCAGGTGACGTCGCAATCGTCGAGGTGATCACGCTCGGGTTTCCCGCCGAGGATGCCAGCCTCCGATCGCCTGTCGAGCCGGGCGACGCGTCCCCGCAGGGCTCTCGACGAGATCGTGCGCTGGGAAAGCTGGCCTAGCGGGTCCTGAACGACTGGACCGTCTTCGCCGACCAAACCACCCGGACCGCCGGAGGCCCGCTCGGTGCGGGCCTCCGCGAAACTGCTTTGGGAATGAGCGCGTTCGCTGGATGCGACGCCTAGGAGCCGAACCGGTCGTCAACGCAAGCCGCGACGGCGCCGGCACCTCCCGAGACCCTTGCGCATGCGATGAAATCGAAGGCTTCCTGACGGCTGAAACCTGGTCCAGTATTCGTTGCCCTACACGGGAAATCACCGCCGGAGACGAGAGATACTTGAACGCGGCCGAGGCGCTGATCCTCATAGAAGATCGGGCCGCCGGAGTCGCCATTACAGGTTCCCGCTTCACCTTTTGCGATGTTCATCGAAAGCCGAAGCACGTCATTGATGGGGTTGTGCGCGTTGTACGTCAGACCATCAGCGATATAGCGAATGAGAAATGTTGAGTTATTGGCTCCGGACGGATTGGCGGGTCCCGTCTCTTCACCCGGAATCGGAAACTTCTCACCGGTTCCATAACCGACTGCCGTGAACGAAAGAGTCTGTGTGGGAGTGCTCACGCCAGCGATCAGACCTGACAAGTAATCCGGGGTTGGAGCCACTTGAACAGGCGTTAGCGCACCCCAGCGCTCCAAGACCGTCTGGCCGACGGCATTTTCGGCACTCGCGGAGAAGACGACCAACCCGTAGTCGAACTTCTCGAAGGGCGCATCCTTCGCAGGGAAGCTGATCGGGACTCCGCCCCTGACGTAGAAGGTCGCGTTCGTGGTTGTGCCACCGACCTGATTGTTCTGGTCGAACGACACCCCAACCGAATTGATCGCTCCTGCTGCGATCGCGCCCGCCCAGGAATCGGTGCAATGCGCGGCAGACAGGATCACGACCTTCTCGGCATCGCGGTGGAGCAGACTGCCGCTGCAACTGATGCGGGCGAGATTCTGCGCCTCGACGATCCCTCTCACCGAGGCAACATTCGGGTACTGGTTGTTCACGTCCGGCCGGCCGAAGGTGATCGCGCCGGCACCCGCCGACATCACCAAACCAACAACAGCGAACAAGCCTACGATTGTTGCTTTCACACCACTCCCCCCTTCCGTATCGTTTCGTACAGATGCTGACAGGCTTTCGACGATCACGACGGGCAGATGCCCCAGGGCGGGAGCTTCGGAGCGACTAGTCTGCCGCGCGTGAGCGTGCCGACGATCGACCTCTCCAGAGGGCCGGCCGGAGTCGCCGACGAGGTTCGACGCGCCTGCGAGGACGTCGGCTTTCTCACCGTCCTTGGCCACGGGATAGATGTGCAGCTGATCGAGGAGGTGGGCGCACGCTCGCGCGCGTTCTTCGACCTCCCGGACGCGGAGAAGGAGCGATTCCGCGCACCCGCCGCCACACCCGGCCTGCCCGTCTACCGACCGCTCGGGGCCGAGAAGCTCGGCGCGAACGCCGACCGGAAGGCGTCGCTCGACTGGGGACCGTCGCTCGAGGGTGTCGGATGGCCGAGCACGGAGCTGCGTGACGCCTACGAGCGGTACTACGCGGGAATGCTGAGTGTCGCCGGAACGCTCGTGCAGTCGTTCGCGCTCGCGCTCGGTCTGGACGCGAACGGGCTCGATCGGTTCTTCGACGACCGCTCGTCGAGCCTGCGCGTGATCGACTACCCCGCAGGAGCTGGCGGTGCGCGAGCCGGCGCGCACCAGGATTATGGGTGCCTGACGATCATCCACTCCGACGCGGCCGGGCTAGAGGTGCAGACGCGGAGGGGTGAATGGCTACCGGTTGAGGCACCCCCGAGCGGCTTCGTCGTGAACATCGGCGACCTGATGCAGCGGTGGACCGGCGACCGCTGGGTCTCGACGCTGCACCGCGTCGTCGGCCAGGAGAACGTGTCGCCGCGGCGCCAGTCGCTCGTGTTCTTCCACAACCCGCGCAACGACGCCGTAATCGAGACGCTCGGCGACGGCGCGCGCTACGAGCCAGTCACTGCGGGCGAGTACGTGCTCTCACGCGCCGCCGAAGCCGGGCTGTAGCTCCGCCCCACGCTCAGGGCTCGATGTTCTGGTTGAGCCTGAAGAAGTTGCTCGGGTCGTAGGCGCGCTTGAGCTCGACCAACCGGTCGTACTTCGCGGCGCCGTAGGCCAGTCGGACGCGGTCGGGCCCCTCGTCGCCCAGGAAGTTGACGTAGACGCGGTCGCGCGCGTGCGGCTGCAAGGCGTCGAAGAAATCGCGCGCCCAGGCGGTGTGCCGGTCGCCCTCTGGGTCGTCTTCGGTCCAGACGGAGTTGATGACGACGTTGTGCGTGGCGTCGCGCTGGCTGAACGCGGTTGCGTCCTCTGGCACGCGACCGAGCGCCCCGCCGAGCTGGAGGATGATCGTGTATGAGCGTGGCGATGTGATCCGCGAGGTATGGTCGATGAGCGTGTCGATCGCCCCGTCGGTGAGCGGCGGCAGCTCGACGGACTTCCAGAAGCGGTGCCAGCCGTGCGGCACCAACGGGTCGAAAATCGACTGCAGCGTCACATACGGCTTGGGCTCGAGCCGATCGACGATCGGGCTGCCGAACTCTTTCAGCGTCCGGACGACCTCGGCCCCGTCCTCAGGCGCCCCTGCATAGCACGCGCCCACCATGACTATCGGCTTGCCGTGCACGTCTTCGGGCAGGAACGGCAGTGGCGGCGCGAGCTCGAGCTCGACGATCGTCGTGAGCTCGTCGGGCGCGGCAGCCGCGAGCTCGCGATAGAACCGCAGTACCTCCGGCGCGTCTTCGAGCGGGTAGAAGATCGGCCCGGCGAGCACGATCGGCCCGACGGGATGCAGGCGAAACTCGAACGACGTGACGATGCCGAAGTTACCGCCGCCGCCGCGCACTCCCCAGAACAGATCGGGGTTCTCGTTCTCGCTGGCGGTGACCAGCTCGCCGTCCGCCGTGACGAGGTCGACCGAGAGCAGGTTGTCGACCGCTGCCCCGTGCTTGCGCATCAACCAGCCGATCCCGCCCCCTAGGGTCAGCCCCGAAACGCCCGTGGTGCTCACGATTCCACCCACCGTCGCAAGCCCAAAGAGCTGGGTCTCGCGGTCGAGCTCGCCCCACAACACGCCTGCTTCGGCGCGCGCCGTCCTGGCTTGTGGGTCGACGTGAATGCCTTTCATCGGCGATAGGTCGATCACGAGGCCGCCGTCGCACAACGCGTGGCCGCCGACGCCGTGGCCACCGGAGCGCACGCCAACCAGCAGACCACGCTCGCGGGCGAAGCCGACCGCGGCGACGACGTCGGCGACGCCGGTGCAGCGGGCGATCCAGGCTGGGCGGCGGTCGATCGCGCCGTTCCAGATCTTGCGGGCCTCGTCGTAGCCTTCGTCTTCGGGGCCGATCACCGGGCCGTGGACGGAGTTGCGTAGACGCTCGTCGTCGGTGGCCGTCGCCGCCCTTGCCGTCTCGGTAGCCATGCGGCCACGGTACGCGGAGGCACCGCGGCTGGACATACCGAATTCCGAACCAAGCAGTCCGAATTCCGAACCAAGCGGTCCGAATTCCAAACTCCGGGTCTAGCATCCTTGGAGCATGCGGAGCTACGCTCAGTACTGCCCGATCGCGAAGGCGAGCGAGATCCTCGGCGACCGCTGGACGCTCCTGATCGTGCGTGAGATGCTCGGCGGCGCAAGGGGATTCAACGAGCTTCAGCGCGGACTGCCTGGGATCTCGCGCTCGGTTCTCACGGACCGGCTGCGCTCACTCGAGCGGGCCGAGATCATCGAGCGGCGCACTGGTCCCAAGGGCAAGACGCTCGAGTATCGTCTGACGCGCGCCGGCCGAGATCTGGAGGCGGTCGTGCAGGCGATGGGAGAGTGGGGAGCGACCTGGTCGTTCACCGATCCCCGCGCCGAGGAGCTCGACCCCGACCTCCTCATCGTCTGGATGGCCCGACACGTCGATCGCGAGCAGCTTCCTCCGGATCGCACCGTCGTCCGGTTCGACTTTCGCGATCCGGCGAAGCGCTACTGGATGGTGCTCGAGCCCTCGGAGGTCTCGGTTTGTCTCCAGCATCCCGGGTTCGACGTCGACCTCGAGGTCAAGGTCGACACCGCCACCCTCTACCGCGTCTACCTTGGGCGCGCCGAGCTCGGCGGCGCAATGCGGGCGCGCAAGCTGACGCTGAGCGGCCCGAGGGTGCTCCAGCGCGCCTTCGGGCGCTGGTTCGCCTGGAGCGCGTTCGCCCCGGCCAGCCGCCGGGCCGACGAGCGCCGGAAGGCGGCGTCGCGACTCGCGGACCCAGAGAGGGTGCGTGTCGAACGGTCGCTGCCGCCGTATCGCGATGAGTTCGGCTCCCTCCCAAGGTCCTAGCGCTGACACCCAACAAAGGAGACCCGATGGGCAAGCTAGTCGTGACCGAGTTCGTATCGCTCGACGGCGTGATGGAATCGCCCGGCGGCGAGGACTTCAAGTATCCGGGCTGGAGCTTCGCATTCGACCGAGGTGAGGACGGGAATCAGTTCAAGCTCGACGAGACGCTCGAGACCGAGGCGCTGCTGATCGGACGCGTGACGTACGAGAGCTTCGCCGGCGCGTGGCCCGAACGCGAAGGCGAGTTCGCCGACAAGTTCAACACGATGCCCAAGTACGTCGTCTCGTCGACGCTCGAGGATCCGGAGTGGAACAACACCACGGTCCTCAAGGACGACGTCGTCCAGCGAGGCCACGAAGCTGAAGGAGCAGATCGACGGGATCATCCAGACGCCGGGGAGCCTTCGGCTCGTGGAAACGCTGCTCGAGCACGATCTGGTCGACGAGCTCCACTTGATGGTGTTCCCAGTGATCCTCGGAACCGGGCGGCGCCTGTTCGGTGAGACGACCGAGAAGACGGACTGGCGGCTCACCGAGGCGAAGCCGGTCGGGCCTGACGGCGTGCTGGTCCTGGTCTACGAGCGAGCGAGGTAGGTGAAGGTCTCGACGACGCGCAAACCAAGGGCGGTCCTCGTGCCCGCCTACGACCCGAAGGCGCTGGGTGCTTCAAACAGTGCGGTACGCCGCGCCGCGCCGCGCCTCGGGCTCAGGCGCAGCGCGGGTACGCCCTACTCGGGTAGGTCAAGCGGCCGCGGGCACCGCGGCGGCCTCCAGGATCAGGTCGACCGTGGCCTGAGGCTGTGAGACGGCGACTGCATGGGACGCGCCCGGGATCTCGAGCGTCCGCTGCGCGCCGGCTCGCTCGGCCATGAAGCGCTGGAGCTCCGCCGGGATGATGCGGTCCTCTTCGCCGACCACGAACCACGACGGCAGCTCACGCCACAGAGGCCGCTCGCCTGATGGTGCGACGAGCGCCTCCTGCGTCGCCGGCCGCTGCGTCGCCGCCATCCGCGCTGCCTGTGGCGCCGGCACGTCGGCGCAGAACAGGTCGTGGAAGCGGTCCTGGACGATGTACAGGTCGGTCGTGCCTTCGCTGCGCGGAACCGGCCGCGACGTCTCCTCGCCGAGCATGCTGCCGGGGAACATCCCGGCGAGCTGGAAGCAGCTCTCGCCGGGATCGGGTGCGAAGCCACACACGTAGACGAGTCCAGTGATCTCGCCGGCGTCCGCCGGGACATTCGAGATCACCGCTCCGCCGTAGGAGTGAGCGACCAGCACGACGGGCCCCTCGATGCTGCGGATGACATCGCCGACGCTCGCGGCGTCGCCGGCCAGGTCCCGCAGCGGGTTGGCCGCGGCGATCACGGGATGGCCCGCTTCGAGCAGTGGGTCGATAACGCCGTCCCAGCTTGCGGACTCGGCGAACGCGCCGTGGACGAGAACGATCGTGGGTCTCATGAGACCCCCCTTTGGGTTGCGAGGTTCTGCCCAGCCGTGGACCGGCTGAGCCAGTCCTCGAAGGGATACTGAAGACCTTAGAACTGAGCCGACCGAGTGCTCAGTATGCGTTCGCGGCCGACTTCCACTCCCGGAGGCGCTGCGCGATGAGCTCGGCCCGCTCTTCCTCGCTCCCGGCGTCGAGCACCTGGAGGTCTGAGGGGTCGGCTCGAAGGTAGACGCCGGCGGTTCGGGCATTCAGCCCGGGGTCGCGATCCGACCGTGTCGTCCAGTACCCGGTGGCGCGGTCGGCGGTCTCCACCCTGATCTCGCCGGTGCCCTCGAGCTGCGGGGCATTCGGATGCCGAGGGCGCTCGCCCTTCCAGAAGTAGAGGATGCCGGCCGGATCCCTGTGCTCCTTCGCAGCCTCGCTCCAGTAGCGAGCCGACAGGGTGCCGTCCTCCTGCCACGCCCGGCCGTTCACGCTCAACCCGCCGTCGCGGTCCCGCGAGATCCGCAGGAGGCTCACCGCCGACGGTTCGTCCTCGGTCCGCATGGTCAGCGAGAGCTGCCACCACAGCCCTTCGACCGGGCCGCGGCGACCCTCGGTCTCGATCGCCTTGCGGAGCTTCTGGTTGATCGCGCGAACCTCCGCCGGGCCGGCGGCCGGGTCGTAGCGGACAGAGGTCAGCCCGAGCAGGTCGGTCGGCAGCTTCGAACCGTCCGCGTGGAGGATGAACGTGCGCCGGATGCCGAGCGCGCCGCCGAACAGCCCGGCTTCGAACACCACGTTGTCGCGCGGCGACGCCTGGCCGGGCTGGGACGCATCCGCCATGGTCCAGTCGTCCTGGGCGAACACGAACGCGGCGAAATCGACTTCCTGGGAGAGCTCGACGAGCCGATCGAGGGTGGACCTTCCCGGGTTGAACGTGGTCGTCCAGGGCTCGACGTCGGCGACGTCCACGAGCCCGCGTGTGATCGCCTGCAGCAGTTTGGCCTGCTTGCCCGACGACCCGAGGAAGATGCGCGGCTTGTCCATGCGCGCTTCATGATGACGGACATGGCGCGCGCTACGCCGTCGGCCGCTTCCGGGTCCTGCATCTTGGCGATCAATCCGCTCCGTCGGCCCGGATCCTGCTCCTCAAGTCACTGACGACCGCGCGGCCTAGCGCTTTCGTATCGCCGCAAGCGCCAGGGCGGGACGGCGAAGCGGTGAGGTCTTCAGCGCGGCTCGGGCGATGTTGTCCCGCTGGTAGATGCCGATGCGCGGGAACGCGAACGGGTCGGGAGGGCGGTCGATGCCCGGCAGGGCAAACGCTGCTTCGTAGCCGGCCGCGCGGGCTGCAGCCCGCACCCGCGCGTCCTGCTCGCCGTAAGGGTAGGAGAAGTAGCGGCAGGGCCGGCCGAGCTCGTCCTCGAGCTGTCGCCGCGAGTCGACGAGCTCTCGCTCGAGCTCGTCGTCTGCGAGCTCGACGAGGTGCGGGTGGGAAACCGTGTGCGAGCCGACTTCGACGCCTCGCTCGGTGAGCTCGCGCAAGGCGTCCCAGTTCATCGTCTCGAGCTCGGACGGGTAGGCGGCGACTTCATCCAGGAGCTCGGGAACGGCAAGCGGCGCTCCGGTGTCCGCATAGCCCGAGCAGGCGAAGACGGTCGCCGGCACGCCGAGCTCCGCGAGCCCCGGCAGCACTCGCGCCACGCTCGTGTAGGCGTCGTCGAAGCTCACGTGCAGGAGGCGTCCGCGGCGGTTGAGGATCTCGTCGGTTCGCGCGGGCCGGAACCGGAGTGAGAGCAGGAGTCGAAGATGGCGGAACATCTGCTCCTCGGTCACGGCGAGCGGATGCTGCCAGCGTTCCGAGACGGCGTGGTAGGCGAGCACGAGTGGCGTCCCGCTAGACACGGCTCCGCCTCGCTGCCGATCCGAGCGCGAAGGCGAGGCCGAGCAGCACCCAAAGCTGCTCTTTCGCCTGCCCGGAGACAAAGAGGAGTGCGACGAACATCCCGGTCAGCCCGACGATGAGGCCGCGCGCGTGCAGCTCCGCTCCGAGCAGGCCGGCTCGTGCGAAGGCCCGGACAGCTGCGGCGGCGGCGGCGAAGGCTGCGAGAACGACCGCCGCAAAGAGGGCGGCACCGATCGGCCCGAGCTCGACGAGCAGCTCGAGCGGCGTGTTGTGCACCGCCTTCGGCTTGTCGACGATCAGCTCCACGTTCGGGAGCGCGATCGTCTCGGCCGCGTAGACGGGCTCGACGATGCGGAAGTTGCCGGCACCCACACCCGTGAGCGGGTTGTCGCGCGATGCTTCGGCCGCAACAGACCAGAGGTCGACGCGGCCGGTGCCGCCGGAAGAGGTGAAGCTCGTGACCCGCTCGCGTGCTTCCGCGGGTGCGGCGAGCGAGTAGTAGCCGAGCCCGAGCACGGCCGCGGCGAGCGCCAGGCAGAGTGCCTGCGGCCGCACCGGGCCGGCGAGCAGAATCGCAGCGATCAGCATCACGCCGAGGCCGAGCAAGCCGCCGCGCGATCCGGTCAGGAGGATCCCGGCACCGGAGACAAGGATCGCGCTCGTGAGCAGAATCCGCTCTCCCGGCCGGCGGGCGGCCGGAAGCGAGAAGGCGGCGAGCGCGAGCGCCGGGAGCAGGAAGGCTGCGAGCTCGTTCGGGTCGCCGACGCCGCCGGCCAGCCTGCCCGCTTCAGCGCCGGCCTCCGCGGAGGCGCGCGGAAGCACGGCCAGACCGAGGATCGTCGTCGCGGCCCCGCCGGCGATATAGCCGAAGCTGATCCGGCGGCACTCGTCGAAGCTGCGCGCGGCGGCATAGACGACGAGCAGCACGGCGACACCGAAGCTGAGCCGGATCGCCTCTGTGAGAGCAGCGTTCTCCGACCGTGCCCAGAGCATCGACGCGCCCGCCCAGGCGGCGAAGACGACCGCGGCCCAGCTGACGAGCGGCCGCTCGCGGGCGAGAAACGGTGCTCCGCTCTTGCGCAGGGCAGCGAGGACGAGGACGACACCCGCCAGCTTTCCGAGCGTCAGGTCGGAGGCTGCGCCGCCGACCCGCTCGAAGAAGGTGAGAAAGGCAAAGAGGGCGGTGCCGGCGGCCAGGTCGGTGAAGGCGACGCCGGCGAAGAGGAGGCCGAGCGCAACAACGAGACCGAGCGCCGGCTCGACAACGCTGAGCGCGCCCGCGCTCGCTGCCGCCAGAGCGCCCCCGGCGACGAGCGAGGCGGAGCGGGCGTTCCAGCAGACCATGCTCGGCTCAGCTGGAGGTCGCGAGCGTCGTCGACTGTGCCACCTCGACCGGCTCGGTCCGACCACGTGCGAACCGGCGGCTGACGACGACGAAGCTTGCGGCGACGCCGGCGTTCGCAAGCGTGCGCATCAGCTCGTCGAGCAAGTCCTGCCGTGTCCGTCCCAGGCGCACGACGACGAGCGCGCGCTCGACGTTGGTCGCGAACTCGAACGCCTCTGCGCTCTCACTCGGAGAGGGGGCATCGACGAGGACGAGGTCGTTGCTGGAGCGAAGCCTCTCGAGCAGGCGCTCCGCCCCGCCTTCGCCCCGTTCTGTCGCAGAGCCGAGTGTCTCGGGAAGGAGCTGGATCCGATCGCTGCCCGTGGCCGACTCAGGGAGGATCGAGCTCAGCGAGCGCCGGCGCACGTCGGCATCGACGAGGATCGTCTGCCCGGCGCCTGAGACGTGGGCGAGCAGGAGGGTGACCGCCGCCCGGTCGAGGCCGGAGGACGGGCTCGTGATCAGCAGCGAGCGGGGCGAGAGCGAGCCGCCGCGGGAAAGCTGGACGCTGAGAAGTCTGAAGGAATCGACGAGCTCGGAGGGCAGGCGCCGGTGCGTGATCAGCTCGCGCAGCTGGCGGCGGCTGACGCGCGGAGCGCGCGCGAGCACCGAGGCTCCATAGGCGGTCAGCTCGGCCTCTTGGAGGATCAGCGGGCTCAGGATCTCGAGCCCGACCGCGATCGCCATCCCGAGCAGGATGCCGGCAAGAAGTGCGACCGCAAACGAGAGCGCCGGCCGCGGCCAGGAAGGATCGGTCGGCGCGACCGCCAGGCTCGAGATCAGCAACGTCGGGTCGCCCTGCCCGCGCAGGCTGCTCAGGGTCGCGAGCCGCTCAGAGGCCTGCTCGCCCGCCCCGCCGGGTGCAGAGTCAGAGAGGCGGGCGAGCACGCTCCTGAGCGCGCGGTTGAACTGGCTCTTCCGCTGCGCGAGCAGCGTTTCCGCGAAGCCGTTTGCGATCTGAGCTGCCTCCGCCGGCGTCTCCCCCTCAGCCACGACCGTGACGATGTTCGACTGCTCCTGCGGCCGAACCTCGACTTTCTCGAGCAGCGACTTCCGGTCGAGCTCGAGGCCGAGCCGCTCGCGAACGTCATCGGCCACCTGGGGCGACCGGAGCATCCGCGCGACCGTCACGACGCTGCGGGACTCGACGCTCTCTCGAATCACCGGCAGACCCGTGAAGGCGACGTCGTCGTTCGAGACCGGGCTGACGAGGATGTCGACGGAAGCCTCGTAGCGCTTCCCGGCCAGAGAGGTGTAGGCGAAGGCCGCGAGCAGCGCCAGCAACACCGTCAAGGCGATGAAAGGCCAGTGCTGACGCAGCGAGCGGATGTAGCGGGTGCCGCCACGGCGCTCCGCGGATTCTCCGAACGGCTCGCTCACAGGCGGCTCCGCGCTGCCTCGAACGTGGTCACGATCGGGGCTGGGTCGCGCCAGGAGAAGACGGCGTGGGTCGTCCGCGGCCGCGGCAGCACGGCGAGCAAGGAGCGCCGGCGCTCGCCGGCGCGAAAGCCACGCAGGATCGAGCGAGGGTCGTCCGGCTCGGAGCGCCAGCGGGTTCCCGTCGCGTAGCCCGAAACCGGCGGCTCGGCGCCGAGGAGAAGCGCGGCCCAGACAGCGGGGAGATTCAGCCCCGCCGCGATCGCGAGCGAGATCGAGATGTAGACCCGCGGGTTGAAGTCGATCGCATACAGGTGTCCGCGGTGGAGGAGCAGCTGCAGCTGGAAGATCCCGCTCCAGCCGATCGCAGCCACGAGCGCACGCACGCGCGCGTCGAGCTCGCGGTCCAAGGCGACCGTCTCGGCATAGGAAACCATGCCGCAGTCACGAGGCCAGATGCGCCGCCCGATCTGATGCATCGTGCAGACGGTTTCCCCATTCCACGCCACTCCGCAAACGCCGTAGATCTCGCCGGGGAGGAAAGGCTGGATCAGGGCCTCGCCGCCCGCCGAGGCTGAGAGCGCCGCCCGAAGCTCGACAACGGAGCGGGCGAGCGTCGGCGTGTCGTGGCGGAGACCGCCGCCCGGAAGCGGCGTGTCCGAGCGGAGCGGCTTGACGACGACGGGCAGCTCGAGCGCGGACGCGCCGCCGTTCTCGAGCGCTGCCAGGTCGAGCCGGGTCGTCGGCGGCATCGCGAGGCCGACGCGGGCGGCGAGCTCTGCCAGCACTTCCTTGCTCGTCGCCCGCTCGACGATGTCCGCGTCCGGCACGCCGACCGACACACCGGCCGCAAAGCTCCGCTTGTGGGGAGCGAGCGCGACGAGCCCGGCCTCGGTGCCGGGCAGGACAGCGTCGATGCGGAGGCGCTCCACCGCTGCCGCGAGCGTCGAGGCGAACCCGTCCGGGTCGACGCGGGGATCGGGCGTCTCGATCGTTCCCGCTGCCGCACGGGAACGGCCGGCGTAGCTTCGCTCGGAGCGGGCCTGCACCCAGATCGTGTGCCCGGCGTCGTGAAGCCCACGGAGAGCTCCGAGGACGCCGATCTCATCGCCGCCGGTGAGAAGCAGGCGCGCGCTCACTGTTCTACCCTGTCTACCCTGCGCGCGAAGACGGCCTCGCGCGCGTGCGCGTAGACCGGGCCGAACGCCCTCCGCGCCGACTTGCGCGCCGTCCAGCCTGCCCGCTTGCGCCAGATCAGCGGGCTCGAGAGCCGGCAGAGCGCGACCGTCTCCGCCGCCGGGGAGCCGGCGACGAGGGCGAACCGGCCGTAGAGCGTGAGCTCGCCGAGCTTGCGCGGCTGAAGCCACGGCTCGGAGGTGAAGAGATGCGAGTACCCCTCCTCCGCCGCTGCTTCCGCCACTCGAGCCGAGGAGAAGCCACCGGGAGCGGCGAGCGTCGAGACAGGCTCTCCCAGGACGTCCTCGAGGATCGCCTTGCTTCTCCGCAGCTCCTCGCGCAGCTCGTCCGGGGCCAAGCGCGTCAAGGGGCGGTGGGAGTGCGCGTGGCTTCCGACGATGTGGCCCTCGCCGGCAAGCTGCGCCAGGTCGGAGCGCCGCAGGAACGCCGGCATGTCGAGCTCGCCGGTCGTAACGAAGAAATGTGCGGGCCAGCCGCGGCGGCCTAGCTCCGGCGCAACCGCCTCGAGCGCCGACGAGCCGCCGTCGTCGAAGGTGAGATGGAGGCGCAGCGCTCCTGTCGTCGGGTCGGTCACAAGGGAGGGCTCGAGCCCTTCAGCGCCGATCGCGTCGAGGTGGGCTGCAAACGCACTCGGAGTGAGCTTGTAGTGGGCGGCGGCCGGGCCGGGAAAGCCGGAGCTGTCCGGGTCGTCTGCGGCGACGACGTCGTGCAGGGTCAAAGAGAGAACGCGCACCGCACGCAGGGATTACCCGCTTTCTCGAGCGGGTAAGCGTGACGTGGAATGCTGCGGCTTGAACGTCTCGACGTCGCGGGCTGCGACTGGGCGTCGCTCGACGCGCTCCCCGATCGCGTGCTCGGCCAGACGCATGAGTGGCTCGAGTTCCTCGCCGAGACGCAGGGAGGGGAGCCGGTCGTCGCGCGCCTGCTCGACGGTGAGAGCGCGGTCGGCCTCTTCAGCGGTCTCGTCTTTCGCCGCTTCGGCGTGCGCATCCTCGGCAGCCCCTTTCCCGGCTGGACGACACCCTTCATCGGCTTCAACCTGGACGAAGGACTGGAGCACGAGAGGGTGCTGCCTGCGCTCGAGCGGTTCGCCTTCAGAGAGCTCGGCTGCGTGCACGTCGAGCTGAGAGACAAGGCGTTCCGCCCCGGTGTCGCGCCGGCAGGCTGGGAGCGTGGCCCGGAGCCGACACTCTTCCTCGATCTGACGCCCTCAGAAGAGGAGTTGCTCGCCCGCATGTCCTCGAGCCGACGCCGCAACATTCGCCTCGCCGATCGGAACGGCATCGTGGTCGAGGAGGCAACAGACAGCGCGTTTGCCGACGACTACTACGCTCAGCTCGAAGACGTGTTCGGCAAGCAGTCGCTCGTGCCCACCTACGGGATCGAGCGCGTGCGTGCCCTGGTCAGGCACCTGCTCCCGACCGGGCGGCTGCTGTTGCTGCGGGCGCGGACAGAGGACGGCCGCTGCGTCGCCACCGGCATCTACCCCGGCTTCAACGGCGTCGCTCAGTTCTGGGGTGGTGCGAGCTGGCGCTCCGATCAGCATCTGCGCCCGAACGAGGCGGTGATGTGGCACGCGATCCGCGTCTGGCGGAGCCGCGGCGTGCGCGAGCTGGATCTGGGCTACGGCGCCGCCTACAAACGCGCCTGGGGCGAGCTCGTCGAGGTCGACGTCCCCTACGTGCGCCGTCCGCGCGTCCGCGGCATCTTGCAGGCGCGGAGAGTGGCGAAGGACGCCGTTCGCCTCTCGCAACGAGCGCGCGGTGCGCTGCGGGCAACCGGGGTCGGACGAAGCCGTGCCCCGGCCGGCTGAGCGGCCCGCGCTCGCACGGAACGCGGCGCTCCAGCTCGCAGCCCAGCTCTCGAGCGGCGCCTTCGGCGCAGTGCTCGTCCTCTTCCTGACGCGCGAGCTCGAGCCGACAGGGTTCGGTCTCTTCGCGCTCGCGCTCGGAATCGGCGCCCTGCTGATGCTGCCCTCTGACTTCGGCGTCTCCGCTGCCGCCGCCCGCTTCGTCGCCGAGCGCGCCGACGACGAGGAGACGGTGGCCGAGATCACGCGGCAGGCGCTCCGGCTGAAACTGGCCGCAACCGGCGCGGTCAGCCTGCTCCTGTTCGCGCTTGCGGACTCGTTTGCCGCTGCCTTCGGCGAGCCGGCGCTCACCTGGCCGCTGCGCGGGATCGCGCTCGCGATCCTCGGGCAGAGCGTGTTTCTCTTCTTCGGCGGGCTCTTCCTCGCCCGCCACCGCCCGGCACTGAACCTGCGCTTGACCGCCGGGGAGAGCGCGGTCGAGTTCGGAGCAAGCGTCGCGCTCGTCCTGCTCGGCGCGGGCGCAGCGGGTGCCGCCTTCGGCCGCGCGGTCGGCTACGGCGCCGGAGCGTTGCTCGGGGCGCTGCTGACGGCGCGGATGCTCGGATGGCGCTCGGTGAGCCCGGCGGGCGGGGACTGGACACGCCCGGTCGCAGGCTACGCCGGCCCGCTCGCGGTGACGAACTCGGTGACGACGGCGCTCGCCTACCTGGACACGGTTATCGTCGCCGCCTTCCTCGGCTCTGCCGCGGTCGCGCTCGTGCAGGCGCCGCTTCGGCTCGTCCCGATTCTCCTCTATCCGGCGCTCGCGGTCGCCTCGACTGTCGCGCCGACCCTGACCCGATCCCGGCCCGGCCAGGCGCTCGAGTCGGCGCCGTTCATGACCGCGCTCCGGCTCCTGGTCGTGCTCCACGCCGCCGTCACCGCGGTGCTCCTCGTCTGGGCAGGGCCGATCGTCCAGCTCCTCTTCGGCTCCGCCTACGCGGAGTCAGCGGACGTGCTGCGTGCCCTCTCCCCCTACGTCTTCCTCGCCGGGCTCGCGCCGCTGCTTGCCTTCAGCGCCAACTACATGGGTGCGGCCCGCGGCAGGCTCCCGATCGCGCTCGCAGCGCTCGCCGTCAACGTGGTCGCCGACCTGCTGCTGATCCCGACCGTCGGTGTGGTTGGAGCCGCGGTCGGGCTCAGCCTCGCCTTCGCCGTCTACGTCCCGGCTCACCTCCTCCTCTGCCGGCGCGAGCTCGGCTTCTCGCTTCGGCCGCTCCTGCTGACTCTCGGCCGCGCCGTCATCGCTGCCGGGGCGGCCTCGCTCGCGCTGCTCGCCGCCGGCACCTCGGAGCTCTCCGCGGCCGAGTGGATCGCCGGCTCCCTGGGCGCTCTCGTCGTCTTCGTGGGCGTGCTCGTCGCCACACGGGAGCTCTCGCGTTCCGACGCCGAGCTCGCCTACGGAGCGTTTCGCCGGCGCGCGGCCGGGTCGATGCCGTGAGGCTCGGCGTCTTCACCGGAGATCGTTACTGGCAAGACGGCGCGGTCGTCTCCAGCGACGTCGCCTTCGTGCGCTTTCTGTCCGGGCTCGCAGAGCAGGTCTCGGAGCTCGTCGTCTTCGGAAGGCTCGCGCCGAGCCCCGGCAGAGCCGCGAACGTGCTCTCCGCTCCCGGCCTGCGCTTCGCCGCGCTTCCCCATTACGAACGGCTCACCGATCTGCGCAGCGTCGTTCTCGCCCGAAGCGAGTCGGAGCGCGTCTTCGCGGCCGGGATCGAGGGACTCGACGCGGTCTGGATCTTCGGCCCGCACCCGCTCGTGCACCGGCTCGTGCAGATCGCCGAGCGCAGCTCGGTGCGGGTCTTTCTGGGAGCGCGGATGGACTTCCCCCGCTACGTCCGCCACCGCTCTCGCGGGGCGGCGAGGCTGTGGGCGCTGCCGGCCGGGATCGCGCTCGACCATTCCTTCCGGCGCCTCACGCGGTCGCGGCCGACCGTGGTCGTCGGCGACGAGCTCGCCCGGCACTACGGCGGCAGCGAGACGCTCGTCAGCGGCTTCTCGCTCGTCCGGGACGCCGACCTCGTCGCCGCGGAAGCACCGCCGAGGGCGTGGGGAGAGACGGTCAAGGTGCTCACCGTCACGCGACTCGAGGAGGAGAAGAACCCGCTTCTGCTGCCGGAGATCCTCGCGCAGCTGCGGGCAGAGGGCGACTGGCGGCTCGAGATTGTCGGCGCCGGCCCGCTCCGCGCCGCGCTCGAGGAGAAGGCGCGCAAGCTCGGCCTTACCGATGCGCTCGAGCTCACCGGCTACGTCCCCTTCGGGGACGAGCTCAGGGAGCGCTACCGCCTCGCCGACGCCTTCCTGCACGTCTCGCTCACCGAGGGTCTTCCACAGGTCCTCTTCGAGGCGGCCGCGGCGGGCCTCCCGATCGTCGCCACCGACGTCGGCGGTGTCGCCGAGGCGCTCGGGTCGGAGCGCGGGATCGTCGTCCCACCCGGCGATGCTGGGGCCGCCGCGAGGGCGCTGCTCGCCCTGCGCGACGAGAGCCTCCGCTCCCGGCTCGCGTCCGCCGCGCTCGAGTACGCACGCACGCGCACGCTCGAGCAGCAGGTCGGCGAGATTCTCCGCTTCTTCAACTCCTCGCTGGAGCCCACGCGCGGCGCTCACCGTTCCAGCAGCTTCTCCGCTCGAGTGTCGGTCGTCATCCCTGCGCTCAACGAGGCGGCCTCGATCGAACGCTGCGTCCGCTCGGTCCTCGCGCAGCGGCCGGCTCCGCACGAGCTGATCGTCGTCGACGGAGGATCGAACGACGGGACGCCGGAGCTTGCCCGCTCGGCCGGCGCGCTCGTGCTCGACAATCCCGACCGGATCATCCCGGCCGCGCTCAACCGCGGGCTCGCCGCCGCCACCGGTGAGGTCTTCCTCCGCTTCGACGCGCACTCGGAGATGCCGGACGGCTACCTCGCGACCTGCCTGCGCGCGCTCGAGGAGGAGCCGGCCGCCGCCAACGTCGGCGGCTGGTGCGAGGTGCGTCCGAACGGGCGCTGGGGACGGGCGCTCGCGGGTGCGCTCTCCTCTCGTCTCGGTGTCGGCAACGCTCGGCTCTGGCGGGCGCCGGAGCGCAGCTCCGTGCGCCGCGAGGCGGACAGCGTCCCCTTCGGCTGCTTTCCGGTCGCGCGCCTCCGCGCGGCCGGTGGCTGGGAGCAACGCCTTCCTGTCAACGAGGACTATGAGCTGAACACCCGCTTGCGCGCCGCCGGAGGCAAGGTCATCTTCGACCCGGCGCTCCGCGCGGTCTACTTCCCGCGCGAGTCGCTCCGCGAGATCACACGCCAGTACTGGCGCTACGGGTTCTGGAAGGCGGCGATGCTGAAGCGCTCGCCGCGCTCGCTCCGCCCACGACAGCTCGCCCCGCCGGCGCTCGTCGGTCTGGTCGTGCTCGCCTGCATGCCGAGGCGCGAGACCCGGCCCGCGCGGCTCGCACTCGGCGCCTACGCCGCCGGGATCGGTGTGGCCGCCCTACGCGCCCGGAGCGGCTGGCGAACGGCGGTCGTGCTCGCCTCGATGCATCTGAGCTGGGGCTCCGGTTTGTTCTACGGCCTCGTCAGGGCCGGGCGAGGCATCGGTTCGGAACGAAGCGGTGAATCGACGGCCGCTGCGGCGGCAGCTCGAGAACGCGGAGGTGGCGGGCGAGCCACTTCGGCAAGTAGCCGTAGGTGACGTCGCCCCAGGGGTAGCGGAACTCGTCACCCGCGCTCTCGGGGTGTTGCGCGTAGAGCCCGACCGCGCCGCCTGTATCGGCCAGGTACATGCCGTAGCGCTGCAGGGCGCGCGCGATCACGCGCTGCCAGGGAGCGAGACGCTCGAGCGAGAGTGCCGGGTCGAGCTGAAGGCGCGCTCCTTCGGGGATCGCACCGGCTCCCGAGGTCGAGCCGTCGCTCGAGGTCGCCGGCCGCACCGGGCCGCCGGCACGTGTGCTCGGCATCGAGAAGACGAGCGCGTGCTCGATCCGCCCGCGCTGGATCTCGGCGGCTGTTATCAGCCCGGCTGCGTTCGCGAAGCCGGACGCGCGCGTCGCGAGCCCACGCGGGTAGATGCCCGAGCCGCTCGTCGGCAACGCGTTGAAGTTCTCCGCCTCCCAGCTGCCGTCGGCGAGGCGGCGGCCGCGGTAGAAGTCGTACTCGCAGCCCGAGCGGGGATCGATCACCGCCAGGTGGCCGTCCGAGCCCGGCGAGGGGAACGCCGCGGCCGGGATCGGGACGCGATGCACCGTTCCCCGTGTCCGTACCCGGACGGTCTTCTTCTCCGTCGAGGGAGCGGCTCGGAAGAGGGGCACCGTGTACTCCTTGGTCGAGATCGCCCAGCCTTTCTCGTCCACCTCCTCGGCGAGCCGCGCGACCATCACCGCGGACTGCGAGTCGACCGTAGCCCCGGCTGGGACAGGCAGGTTGAGCGGGCTCGTGGCGGAGTAGAGACGCTCGGAGCGGAGCTCGCTCATCTCGTCGGCCTCGCGCGCGGCGGTAGCCGCCGCGAGAGCGACGAGCAGGCCGACGGCGAGCGGGATCGCCAGGCGAGACGAGAGGCCGCGGCGGAGGTGCACCTCAGTGCGAGCGCGAGTCGGCGAACAGCCTCCAGAACGTTCTCCCGCACACCGCGAGATCGATGAGGAGGTTGTGGTTTCTCAGATACCAGAGATCATAGGAGAGCTTGTCGGCGGCGGCCGAGAGATCGGCGGCGTAGCCGGATCGCACCTGAGCCCAGCCGGTGATCCCCGGCTTGACCATCAAGCGCCGGCTCCAGTGCGGCACCTCACGTGCGATCGCCGACAGGAACTCAGGGCGCTCCGGCCGCGGCCCGACGATCGACATCTCGCCCCGCAAGACGTTCCAGAGCTGCGGCATCTCGTCCAGGTGCGTGCGCCGGAGCACGCGTCCGACACGGGTGATCCGCTTGTCGCCTGCCGCTGCCCAGCGGGCGATGCCGTCTGCTTCCGCGTCCTGCACCATCGTCCGGAACTTGAGCATCTTGAACGGACGTCCGCCCTCGCCGAGCCTGACCTGATGATGGAAGACAGGGCCGGAGGCACGCACGAACGCTGCGATCACAAGCATGAACGGGGCGGCGAGCACGCAGCCGACCAGGGCCAAGCCGATGTCGAACGTGCGCTTCGTGACCCCGGAGTAGGACTGCTGCCGCAGGTGCAGGACGCTCATGAACCAGGCCGACGACAGCTGCTTCACGGGCACCCGCCCGAATGCGTGCTCGAAGAAGCTGGCGTAGCTGATCACGCGCAGCCGCTTGTCTCCGACGTCGAGCAGCCGGTCGAGCGCCGGCGCGTACGCCTTCGGGTCGGCGAGCACGACGAGGTCAGGCCGGAGCGACTCGACGGTCGCCCGCAGCGACGACATGCCGCCGAGCAGGTGCGCCTTCCCGGCATTGCGGTTCGGGCGACGGCTGATCGCACCGAGCAGCTTGAACGGGCTCGCCGGCGAGCGTTCGATCTCGTCCGAGATCATCGCTGCGAACTCGGGCGGGCCGACGACGAGGACTCGCGTCGTTGCGACGCGCGCCCGGCGGACGGCGAGCTCCCAGGCCCAGGTGAAAGCGAAGACCGTCACGGCCATCAAGCCGATCGTGAGCGCGCCGAGCTGGAGCCCCGGTAGCCACGGATCGACAAAGCCGGCGACGACGAGCCCGATCGCAGCGCCAACCGCGCTCGAAGCGGCAGGGCCGAGACTGTAGGGAAGAGCGCGGAGCGCAGCCGCCAACCCGCCGAGCCAGATACAGCAGAGCAACGCGCTCGCGAAGAGGAACTCGAACAGGGTCGAGTCGGCCCGGATCGTGAACGCATAGACGGAAAGCCAGACGAGCAGTCCGCGCCCGCCGAGAACGAGCAGGCGCCCGCTCGCCCCGTCGCGCACTCGCTCGGCGCGACCTGTTTTCGCGAGCGGCTGCCGGAGCAGCCCGGCATACGGGGCTGTCCCGTTCGCAAGCCGACCGGTCGACGGAGGGAGTGCGGGTCTCCGCGGCCGCTCGAGAATGGAAGCGGCAGCACGACTTCCTCCCGAGGCGAGCAGCGGAGCGGGCCCAGCAAGACGCTTCATTCGGCACACCGCCTGGAGCTCCCCTTGTGGCGCGCCTCGAAGACGATCTTTGCTTCCTGCCCGGAGCGGAACTGGACGACCGCGACTTCGCGCTCGGAGACCATCGCCCCGTAGGTGCCCGCGAGCGGCCCCGCCCGGCGGCAGTCGACCACGGTGCGGCCGCCGAGCTCGCTGATCTGCGCGACCCGGCAACCGACCCCGACCCCGTGAACGCGGAACCGATCACCGACCTCGAGCTCGGGCGGTGCGGCGGCAGCGAAAAGGTCGGCTGCCGGCGCGGCGATGACGATGCCCGCGGCTATGCCGGCGACGAGCAGAAGCATCCGTTTCACGGCCTTTCACCTCTGAGAGAGGTTAGGCCGGAGTCGAACCGGGCTAGACTGAGGTCATGGCTGAGGACGAGGCTCGGCGGCCCGGAGGATCCCGGCGCTCGCGCGTCCTCTTCGACGCCCAGGGACACGTCACCGACGACCCTGCCGCCGCCGTCAGCGGCGAGGTGGTTGAACGCAGCCCGACCGGCGTCGTTCTCCGTCGGCGCAAGTTCTTCCTCGAGCGGCATCACCTGCCCTGGCTCCCAGTCGGCGAAGCTGCGTTCCTGCTCTGGGTGCTCGGCGGCCTCGTCGGCATCTGGGTGATCGTCGCGGTCGTGCTGCGGATCAGCTGAGCCGCGGGCCGAGCGCCTCGAGCAAGCCGCGGGTCGGTTGAGGTGCGCGGCTGTCATCTCTCGCGCACCTGCCAGCGAATGCGGGTCGCCCAGAGCCAGACGATGAGGAAGGCTGCGTAGACGAAGCCGAGGCCGTACCCCAGCTGGCGCAGGAGCCTCGCGTCCCGGTCGGCCTCGTCGGAGACCTCCTCGGCGAGCCGACCCGCTCCACGCATGAAGCCGTCGTGGAACTCCTGGCCCAGATCTTCGAGGGTCTCGCCGAACGAGCGGTGCCGGGAACCGTTGTTCGAGTCCACCGACGAGCCCGAGCTCGAGCCTCCGGCTGAGCCGGCAAAGGATCCGGCAGCCGACTGAGCGACAGCCACGCTTCTCGACACCACCTCGGCGGCCATGCAGGGCATCAGCCGCACGTTCGTCAGCATGATGCTCGCGCTCGAGAGACAGGGGCCGCTGGCGCGACCGAAGAACGCCGCGCCGGCCAGCGTCACGATCCCAGCGGTCACGAGAGCCGCGTTGTCGCCGCTCGGGGCAATCTGACCGAGCACGTCGACGAACGATGCCTCGTCGGCGGCGCCGCTTTCCACGAGGCTGGCGGCGAGGGTGTGGTCGCCGGCCAGTGGCACCGGATCGGATCCGGCTGCCGGCAGGTTGTCGAGCGCAGGCGCTCCCCCTGTCGGAGGGCCAGGAGGACCGGCTCCGGCATTGCCTCCGACTGCGAGCGGGATGACCTCGCTCACGCTTCCCGACGATCCGGCAGCCGTCTCCAGTGTCTGCTGCGCAGCCTCCGGGCGTGTGGCTGCCGCGGTCGCCGTGTCGGCTGCGGACACGAGCGGGTCGGCGGAACGGACGGTCGCGGTGGCGGGCTCGGCCAGTGAGTCGACAACCGTGGCGGCGGGCTCGAACACAGCGACGTTCGCGACGACAGGCTCGCCGGCCGCAGTCACTGGCTCGACCGCGACCTGGACGGTTGTCACCGCCGGTTCGACGAGTGTGTCGCCGGCCACACCGACGATGTCGGCGAGCGGCTCGGTAGCTTCGACCACCGGCGCGGTGGCTTCGACGACCGGCGCAGTGGCTTCGACGACCGGCGCAGTGGCTTCGACGACCGGCGCGGTGACAGCCTGACGGTCTCCACGCGCAGGCAGCGACGATCGCATCGCTCGCGGTGCCGACAACGTCCACGACCGGCTCGGTCGTGGTCTCGACCAACTCGGCTACCGGCTCAACGACCGTTTCGCGCGGCCACGCCGACGACGTCGGCAACCGGCTCGGTCGCCGCGACCACCGGCTCCGCAACAGCCTGGACGGTCTCCAGCGCAGGCGCGACGATCGCATCGCTCGCGGTGCCGACAACGTCCACGACCGGCTCCGTCGTCGGTCTCGACCAACTCGGCTACCGGCTCAACAACCGTTTCCGCGGCCACGCCGACGACGTCGGCAACCGGCTCGGTCAGCTTCGACCACCGGCTCCGCAACAGCCTGGACGGTCTCCACCGCAGGCGCGACGATCGCATCGCTCGCGGTGCCGACAGCGTCCACGACCGGCTCGGTCGTCGGTCTCGACCGATTCGGCTACGGCCACGCGGCTCAACGACCGTTTCGCCGGCCTCGCCGACGATGTCGGCGACCGGCTCGGTCGCTTCGACCACCGGCTCGGCAACAGCCTGGACGGTCTCCACCGCCGGCTCGACGATCGCTTCCTCGGCAGCACCGACCGCTTCGACGACCGGCTCGCCAACTTCGTCTCGACCGGCTCGGCAACAGCCGGCTCGACGACCGGCTCAGCAATCGCTTCTTCGGCAGCACCGACGCTCGGCGACCGGCTCGGCAGCTTCGACCACCGGCTCGGCAACAGCCTGGACGGTCTCGACGGCCGGCTCGACGATCGCTTCCTCGGCAGCACCGACCGCTTCGACGACCGGCTCGGCAACAGCTTCGACCACCGGCTCGGCAACAGCCTCGACGGTCTCGACGGCCGGCTCGACGATCGCTTCTTCGGCAGCACCGACCGCTTCGACGCACCGGCTCGACGCTTCGACACCGGCTCGGCACTTCGACCACCGGCTCGGCAACAGCCTCGACCGTCTCGACGGCCGGCTCGACGATCGCTTCCTCGGCAGCACCAACCGCTTCGACGACCGGCTCGGCAGCTTCGACCACCGGCTCGGCAACAGCTTCGACCACCGGCTCGGCAACAGCCTCGACGGTCTCGACGGCTCGACACGGCTCGACAACCGCTTCGACACCGGCTCGGCTGCTCGACACGGCTCGGCGACCGCTTCGACGACCGGCTCGGCAACAGCTTCGACCACCGGCTCGGCAACAGCCTCGACGGTCTCGACCGCCGGCTCAACAATCGCTTCTTCAGCAGCACCAACCGCTTCGACGACCGGCTCGGCAGCTTCGACCACCGGCTCGGCAACAGCCTCGACCACCGGCTCGGCAACCGGCTCGACGACGGCTCCCTCGGCAGCGCCAACCGCTTCGACGACCGGCTCGGCGACCGCTTCGACCACCGGCTCGGCGACTCGCCTCGGCACCGGCTTCGACGACCGGCTCGGCGACCGCTTCGACAACCGGCTCGGCGACCGCTTCGACGACCGGCTCGGCGACCGGCTTCGACGACTGGCTCGGCGACAGCTTCGACCACCGGCTCGGCAACGCTTCGACGACCGGCTCGGCAGCTTCAACCGACGCGGCTCGGCAGCTTCGACGACCGGCTCGGCGGCATCTCAACCACCGGCTCGGCAGCGGCTTGGACGGTCTCTACTGCGGGCTCGACTACAGCATCACTCGCCGCGCCTGACGACGCTGTCGACGGGCTCAACGGACCCGAGCACGCTGTCGCTGCTGACCGTGTCGACCGGCTCAGCTGCAGCTTGGACTGCCTCCGGCTCGACGGTCACGCTGTCGACCAACTCGGTCGCCGGCTCAGTCGACAGCTACCTCGTCAGCGGCAGGAGACCCGCTCACGAGCTCCAGCTCCGGCGAAACGACAGACTCGGCCAAACTTGGCAACGAGCCTGCGGCATCGGATAGAGCGGATACTCCAGCGTCCGTGCTCGGAGTGGCCTCGACACCCGATCCGGCCGGGGTCACGCCGGTCAACGTCTCGAGCGGATTGTCCATCGTGGGACCGTCCGCGCTGGGCGCGGATGAAGTCGCCAACACTGCGTCAGCGTCGCTCTGAATGCTCAGAGAGTCGGCCTCTACCGGCTGCGCCGTCTCCTCACTTGCCGCCTCTGGTTCGGCGGGCGCTGATACCGGCGCCTCAGTCTCGGTAGGAGGAGACGCTTGGGTAGCGGGCTGCGTCGCCTGTTCAACGACAGAGGTAACGGCCTCAGCCGCAGGCGCTTCCGGCGTGGCCGACGTGATCTCCGGCTGCGAGACAGGTGAGGGCGGCGCGCTCTCGACCGCAGGCGCTGCCGCGGCGGGTGCGGGAGCTGCGGCAGGCTGCGGCGCGCTCTCAACGGCGGGCGTTGGAGCAGCGGGAGCGGGTGCAGGCGCCGGCGGCGGGGTGCTCTCGACGACAGGCGCTGCGGCTCGCGGCAGCGGGCTTCGACAGGCGCTCGGCTGGCAGCGGGACGCTCTCGACAACAGGCGCTGCCGGGGCGGCTACAGGCGCCGGAATCGAAGGTGATACTGGTATTGTTTGTAAACCAGTCGGATCGCTCACGTCAGCTTCCTCCCACAAGGTCGGCAGCGGTTCATTTCGGTTGGCTGTCACCTCCCCGGCAAACAAGGAACCGAGACTCGGGTGTTTGCCTGAGATCATTTCGGGTTATTTCCATAGGGAGTTCACGGTGGGGTTTCCCGAGATGGAGGTCAGAAGTGCTGCGGAGCGTTCCTTCCGACCGGCCGGAGGCGTCGGTCCTCGTCGCTGACGCTGACGAAGCGTCGCGCGAAGAATTGAGTCGTCAGCTCGAGGAAGCGGGCTACGTCGTCGACCAGGTGGGGTCAGGCGCCGAGGCGCTCGAGCTACTAGGGCAAACGACGCCGTGCCTCGCAATTCTCGAGGTTCAGCTGAACGACGACGTCTGCGGCTACGAGGTGTGCCGAGCGATCCGTGAGAAGTTCGGTGAGGCGTTGCCGGTCGTGTTCATCTCGGGCTCGCGAACGGAATCGTTCGACCGCGTCGCCGGCTTGCTCGTAGGCGCGGACGACTATGTCGTCAAGCCGTACGCGCGAGACGAGTTGCTCACACGGATCAGGAGTCTTCTCCGCCGTTCGAGGCCGCTCGTATCGGCGGTCGGGAGTAAGTTGACCAGGCGCGAGCGCGAGGTGCTGCAACTGCTCGCCGAAGGGTTCCCGCAAGGCCAGATCGCCGAGCGCTTGTTCATCAGCAAGAAGACTGTCGGCACCCACCTTGCGAACCTCTGCCGCAAGCTCGACGTCCATAGCCAGGCACAGGCGGTCGCGATCGCCTACCGGGAAGACATCCTCGAAGCATCCGCAGCTGACTACGCATCTGCGCGCTGATCTAAGAAAGCTGGTCGGGTTTGCCTGCGGTCACGATGAGCGCGCTATCGGCATGACAATTTCGCCTGAAGGAACCACGAGATCCGCCACAAGTAGCGGTCGAATTCCATGTCATAGGGCCACGCCAAGTGGTCCCTCGTGCGAAATAGGATCCGCCGCATGACGCGAGTCGAAGCCGCTCACCGATTCGAGGTCCCTGTCGAGCGTGGCTTCGCCTTCATCACCGACACGGCGAATTGGTCGACGTACTGGCCCGGGTACGTGCGCCTCGAGGAGGGCTCGAGCTGGGGAGCGCCCGGCGACACGGCACGGCTGGTGACTCGGCTGCTCGGGCGCGAACGCGTGCTGACGATGACACTCACGGCGTTCGAGCCGAACCGGCTCGTGACCTACACCAGCACGCAGCCCGGTCTGCCCGACGCGTCGCACGAGCGCCACTTCGAGCCCGCCGGTGAGGGATTCGTCTACCGACTCGTCGTCGAGTACGAGCCTCGCGCCGGGATCGCCGGCGTCGTCGACCGGTTGCTGCTCGCCCGCGGAATCCGGCGGGCGTTCCACAGCACGTTCGCGGCCCTGGAGCGCGAGCTCGAGATCTCCATCGGTGACGGTCACCGCTCCGGGCTTGGCGCTGCTCGTCCTTGCTGTGCTTCAGGCCGTCATACGATGCGCGACGTCGTACTTCTTCACGGAGGTGCGCTGGCCAGGAGTGTCGCCCGCCGGCATCGCGCTCAGGATCTCGTCGCCGCGCTTGTAGTCGTCCTCCGTCTCGAAGAAGACAATGGCGAGGGACGTCTCGGACTCAGGATCGTGGAGGACGATCAGCTCTGTCGCCTCCAGCCCCTCGGGCCGATCACTCTCGGTCATTTGGCGCTTCTGCTCTTCCATCCGCTCGCTGCTCACTCCTTCGAACGACACAACGCGTGCGATGGCCATCGGTGCCTCCCGGTCGATTGGGGCCAACCCTACGGGTCGACACATGTCGGCGTGGCGACCTCGTCGATCCGTGCCGCTATCGCAACTTCTTCAGGGCACGTCCGAGTGCCTGGCCGCCCGCGAGCACGGGCTCGAACAGGTCGCCGTGCTGTTCGACCCGCTGGAGCGCCTCGCGCATCCCGAAGCGGCGCGGCGTCACGTCCTCTGTGAGCTCGTCCCAGCGAAGCGGCGTCGAGACCGGCGCGCCGGGCTTCGGCCGCACGGAGTAGACCGAGGCGATCGTCTTTCCTCGCGCGTTCTGACGGTGGTCGACGAGCACGCCCTCGCGCTTGCGCTTCAGCCATTCGGTCGTGACCAGCCCCGGGTGCCGCTCCTCGAGCCTGCGCGCCACGCGCTCGGCGAAGGCGTAGGCGTGCTCGAAGGTCGCTCGGCGCGCAATCGGGACGAGCACGTGAATCCCGTCGGCGCCGCTCGTCTTGACGTAGGACTCGAGCTCGAGCCGCTCGAGCTCCTCACGAATCAGGTGAGCGACTTGGATCGCGAGCGCGAAGCCGCCGTCGGGTGGGTCGAGGTCGAAGAGCACGAAGTCCGGGCGGTGCGGCTTGTCGACGCGCGAGTACCAGGCGTTCATGTCGATGCAGTTCATCTGCACCATCCAGAGCACCGCCTCCGGCGAGTTGACGAGCGGGAAGTCGACGAGCCGTGACTCGCCCTCGCGCGGGTAGGTACGGAAGGTGCGCGTCGGGATCCAGGAGGGCATCCCCTTCGGCGCCTGCTTCTGGAAGTACGCCTCGCCGCCCACTCCGTAGGGCGAGCGCTTCATCGTGAACGGCCGATTGCGCAGGTGCGGGACGAGCACCGGCGCGATCGCGCGGTAGTACTCGAACACGTCCTCCTTCGTGATCCCCTCGTCGGGGAACAGGACGCGTTCCGGGCTCGAGAGGCGGACCGACCGCGGCGCCACGCAGCGGGTTCTACCTGTCCTGTTGTGCGCATGTCGACGTTGATCAGTCCGCCTCTCGTCCTCGGCCGTATGGGCCGCCTTGGGTACGTTGAGGCACATGCCGTTGCCGCCCGACGCAAACAGGATGCAGCCGGACCACCTTCCCACCCCGTTCAGCGCTGCGGACATTCGTGCCGGATGTCCGCTCGGCCGCACGATCCGGCTTCAGAGCGAAGCGCCGGGAGGCGACTTGACTTTCCGCCGGATCCGCTTCGTGGAAGTGGATGCCGACGGCGCGGTCCAGGAGTTTCAGGCGATCAACGCCGAAGGACGGCCGATTGGCGAGCCGACACTGCGCCGCTCCAGCTGGCTCGATCTGCAGCACCACGCTTCGCAGCCCGCTACCGGCACAGTGATCGACGAGGTCGATCTCGCGTTGCCGTTCGGTACCGAGGTGTGCTGGCGCTACACGGTCAGGACCCGCGAACGGTGTGTCACCTTCTGGTTCGCCAAAGACCGGGCGGGGATGCCCGTTCAGGTAGAGGAGCGCGTGGGCGGCGAGCTTGTCAGCCGGTCGATCGTGATCGGAGATGAGGCGGTCGTCCACGCCGTGCGGAAGTGACTCTCGATCGTCAGAAGCTCAAGGAGCAGATCCACGAGCTCTATCGCTCCGAGCACGACGAGATGGGAGAGCGCGGGACGCTCGAACGCCTGGAGCGGGGGCGGGAATGGGATCTCGCGCCGACGCTCGCTTCCGGAGGTGTCGTGGTCTTTCCGCATGCCGGTGTGCTGGACTGCGGGCATCAGGTCGCGGCCGCGGTCCAGGGCTGTCTCGACAGCGGCGCCGATCGCGTGATCGTGATCAGCGTCCTGCACGCGTTCACGGACGAGATGCAGGAAGCTCGCACGCGCGTCTCGGCGGGTGAAGATCCGTCCGAGTGGCCGTTCTGGGGGATCCAGGGGCCGGGGATCGAGGGACGAGACGAGTGGCGCGACGACCACTCGTTGATCAGCTTCCGGCACTTCTGGGCCGCGGAGACGAGTCGGCGCGGAGTACCCGGCCCGGAAGTCGTCGAGCGGTACCCGTACCTCGCCGGCGGCCACCCCGAGCGGCTCCCGGGCATCGAGGAGCTCGCCGCCCTCGCCGAGGACGCGGTCATCGTCTCCACCGCCGACCCCTTCCATCACGGGATCGGATACGGCGATCCTCCGGAGCGCGCACTCGCGCCCGACGACGGTGGGCTCGAGCTCGCCCGAGCGACGATCGAGGAAGGGATCGCGCTACTCGGCAGCGGCGACTACGCAGGCTACGACGCGCACTGCATCGAGGCCAAGAGCGACGCGCGCGATGCAGGGGTCGTCTTTCGCTACCTCCGCGGGGAGCTGCACGGCTCGATCGTCGACATGACCTACACCGACGCCGCGGCGCTGTACGAAGCGCCGGATCCGACCTGGGTCGCCGCTCCGCTCGTCGAGTGGCGGGCAGGCTGACTAGAGCCACGGCCGGAAGCGCTATCCGCGACCATTGAAGTACCGGTCGAACTATCTCGGGATGGTCGCCGCGATCAGTCGAAGCCGAAGATCGGCGGGAGGACGACCACGACCGCGGCGGCCCAGAGAGCGAAGACCGGCAGGTAGGCGGTCTGCCAGCGCTCGAGCCGGTGCAGCGTGCTGCGTCGGGTGAGGAATCGCGTCGAGAGCCAGGCGGCCCCCGCGAGGTTCACGAGCAGGACGAGATTGAGGCCGAGCGCGGCTGTCCTGTTCGGCGTGAACCCGAGGTCCCCGATCCGAGCGATCATCGCGCCGAGCACCATCAGATCGAGCACGAGCGCGCTGACGACGGCGACGAGCTGGATCCGGTCCATCCAGTCCGGCGAGGTGGACGGGTCTCGCGCGGACATCCCGTACAGGACGAGCGCGAGAACGACCACCAGCAGAGCGTCGAAGACGCTGACGAGGTCGCGGTCGAACGCATCGCCGAACCCGGTCGCGGCATAGACGACGACGGAGCCGGCCAGCATCACCGCAAAGAGCGGCGTGAAGAGCATCGTCAGCACCGGCGCCATGTTCTCCACGACCCGCTGCTTCGACTCGACGAGCCACGCGGCCACGATCACGGCACCCGCCGCTCCCGAGGGCAGCACCCACTCGGCGATTCGATCGATATCGACCCCTGTCGGCTCGAGGATCGCGGCGGTCAATCCCATGAGCACACCGCCGCCGAGCGCGATCAGCACGTAGTAGATGAACCACTCGCCCGTGAAGCGGACGAAGTCCATGCGCCGCTCGTGCGATCGGAGCGTGCCGCCCATGTAGGGGTAGGCGACCGCGAACCACAGGACCACGGGGAGATGGGCTGCGACGAGGATCTCGGTGTCGGAGTCCGTGCCCCAGGGGTAGAGGTTGACCACGAGCGCAGCGAGGACGAACGGCACCGCCGCCAGCAACCAGTGCCTGGTGTCGAGCTGACGTCGGTGGGCGAAGTAACCGGCGAGGAACGGCAACACGAACAGACCGACGTTCCGTACGAACCAACTCGGCTCCTCGTCCGGCACGTCTGCGGCGAGACGAGCGACCTGAATCGTCACTGCCGCTGCGACGGCGAAGACGAGCGTCTCGATCCAGCCGCTGGACGAGAGCGCCGATTCGTCCTCATCTGGTGAGAGGAGCTGCTTCCAGAGGCGGCCGCTGTGCTCGCGTGCGTACTCCCGGGACAGGCCGTCGACGTCTCCCAGCCGCTTCACGGCGATCAGGAACCCCTCGTCGGCCGTGAGGCCCGCCGCGCTCAGCTCGGCGATCTGGTGACGGAGATGATCCTCCAGCTCATCGACGTCGCGTCCGTTGACGCCCGGAGCGTTGGAGACGTAGGCCCGCCACTCCGCGATCTGTGACTCCAGGCTCTCCATCACTCACGCCTCGCCGAGAGAGGTCAGCAGCACACCGGAGCCCGGCCAGACGTCGTTCAGCGCACGGGTGACGGCGACCCATTGCCGGTGCTGCTCCGCGAGTGCCGTTCGTCCGTCGTCCGTGATCATGTAGTACTGGCGGCGACGCCCTTCCGGCGGCGTTCGCCACTCCGTCGTCACGTAGCCGAGCCGGCGGAGGCGATGGAGCAGCGGGTAGAGCATCCCGTCGGTCCACTCGAACTCGCCCCCGGACAGTGCACGCACCCGCTTCAGGATGGCGTAGCCGTAGCTCTCACCCTCGACCAGGATTGCGAGTACGAGCGGCGTCGCCGAGGCGGCGACCAGGTCCTTGTCAATGCGCATGAGTCTCCACGGCTCGAAGTGTTATGCATAGAAGCACAAGGTGCATGGAAGCGCAAGGTATTCGGCGGTACCGCTCCGATCTCGGATGATGCGGGGGTGCCGGATCCACTGAACCCGCCGTCGGCGCCGCTCGACGATGCCACTGTCGCGCGTGTCCGCGCGAGCTTCGCCCGCCAGGGCGCGATGGCAACGCTCGGCGCCGGGCTCGCAGACATCGCGTCCGGTCGCGCCGAGATCGCGCTGCCGATCGAACCGCACCTGTCCCAGCAGGATGGCTTCCTCCACGCGGGGGTCGTCGTCGCCGCGCTCGACAGTGCCTGTGGCTACGCGGCGCTGACCCTGATGCCGCACGACGCGGAGGTGCTGACCGTCGAGCTGAAGGTCAACCTGCTGGCGCCGGCCAGCGGCGCGAGGCTCGTTGCCGAGGGCGAGGTCGTCCGCGCCGGGCGCACGCTGACCGTCTGCCGCGGCGAGGCGTATGCCGAGCAGGGGGCCGAGCGCGTTCACGTCGCGACAATGCTGGCGACGATGGTGCGTCGGCGCGCCGGCGCTGCGTGAAGGTCACCGCTGAGACTGCACGCCGCTTTCTCGTCGCGCGCCACGCGCTCGCTCCCGCGCGGTCGCTCGAGGGTGGACCGGACGCCGTGCTCGAGGTCTTCCGCCGGCTCGGCTCGATCCAGTTCGATCCGCTCGCGGTCGCCGGTCGCACCCACGACCTCGTCCTGCACGCGCGCGTGGCCGAGTACAACCCCGCCTGGTGCGACCTGCTCTACGAGCGGCGCGAGATCTTCGAGGCGTACAACAAGGGGCTCTCCTTCGTCCCGGCGACCGAGTATCCGTGGTTCCGCGCAACGTTGAGCCGGAGCGCGTCGCGCGTCCTCGAAGAGAACGCCGAGGTGGCCGGCCGCGTGCTCGAGCGGATCCGCGCCGACGGGCCGCTGTCATCACTCGACTTCGAGCGCGCGCAGGGGCCGACGACCGACTGGTTCGGCGTGCCGACGAACACCGTTCGTGCGGTGCTCGAGGCGTACGCCGTCACCGGCGTGCTCGGCCTCGCGCGACGCGACGGCAACCGACGCTACTACGACCTCCTCGAGCGGCTGCTTCCGGCCGACGTGCTCGCGCGCAGCATCCCGCTGAGAGAGCAGCTCCGGCACAAGCTCCTCTCGCGCTACCGCGCTCACGGCCTCCTCGGCGTCGGCGGCGGCGGAGGCGTCTTCGGCGGCATCGGTCCCGCCAAGCCGGATCCGAGGCTGCCGGAGTATCCGGGCAGAACGGCACTGCGCGAGGAGCTCATCGACGACGGCGAGCTCGTCCCCGTCGAGATCGAGGGCGTCCGCGGGAAGCGGTTCGTGCTCAAGGGGGAGGTCGGATTGCTGAACGATCCCCCGGAGCCACCGCCCTCCGTCGCCTTCCTGCCGCCCTTCGATGCGCTCGTGTGGGACCGTGCCCTCCTCGCATCCCTGTTCGAGTTCGACTACGTGTGGGAGCTCTTCCTTCCGCCGGCCAAGCGGCGTTGGGGCTGGTACGTGCTGCCGATGCTCTTCCGCGATCGCCTCGTCGGCCGGATCGAGCCGCGCATCGACCGCACCGCCGGCAAGGTGCAGGTGCTCGACCTCTGGTGGGAGGACCGCTTCGCGCCGCGACGCACCGAGGGCTTCGTCGACGCGATGCGCGACGCGCTCCGCGCCTACCTGCGGTTCGCAGGCGCGACTCAGCTCGAGTGGCCGTCGCACCTCGCGACGGAGAAACGGCTCTTCGGCAGTCGTCCCTAGATGATTGATCGGCAATTACCGCACTCGCGGATGACGACCCAGACACGGCGCCGGGAGCCACCCTCGACCTTGCCAAGGCAACCAGCCTTGGCTGCGGCCGAGTGCGGCCCCCAGCTTGGTCTGGAACGCCCCCGCAAGCACGCCAATTACCGATCAACCATCTAAGAGGCGGACAACGCGCGCTCGAGGGCGGTCCGGTCGAAGGCCCCGCCGTGCGTCGCGAGCACGTGCTCGACCGGCAACTCGAGCAGCGGGCGCAACCCCTCGGCGATCTCGTCGCGCGTCATTTGAGGGCGAAGCCACCTCTCGTTGATCTCGAGCCCCTGACCGAAGTCGACGAACGTGTCGCCCGAGATCACCGCGCGATGGCTTTCGACCCAGAGCACGGTGTCGTTCGGCTTGTGCCCCTGAAACACGTCTGCACCGAATGGGAGCCGGTCACCGGGCGGCGTACACGTGTGCCTCGCCCTTGCCCTCGCGGAGGAGCCAGACGACGTCGGGAGCGCCGTCGCCGGCCTGCTCGGCGGTGAGGCCGTATGTGTCCATGAGGTACTGCGCGGAGTCGGGCAACGGGGTGTAGACCGGAACGCCGAGCCGCGCGACCAGGCCCTCCGAGTCCCGCTCGTGCCACGGCGCCGTGAGCACGATCGCCGTCTCGCGCTCGGCCGCGAGCGCCTCGATCTCGCTGGGCACGCCCAGCGGGTCGAACAGCAGGAGGCGTTGGTCGTCGTCGATCGCGAAGGACGAGACGTTCTGGTCCCACGGCTCGCTCGGCCTCCAATCCGGATGGGGTGCCTGCCAGTGCCACAGTCCCGTCCGAAGCTCGCGCACGGCGCGATGCTACTGGAGGCGCGAGATCCCCGACTTGACAGTTGAGGAAGCCGCGGCCGACTTTGCAGGACCCCGTCATACAATCCTCGGAGAGGCAGGCGTGGCAGTCAGCGTCCCCCACCTTCCCGGCAGGGAGGACGAGCTCGCCGCTCTCCTCGATCTCCTCGACGCGTCCGACGATTTGCCCGCAGCCGCCGTGGTCGTCGGCGAAGCCGGGATCGGCAAGACAGCGCTCTGGCTCGAAGCGGTGGAGGCGGCGCAGGATCGCGGCTATCTAGTCCTCTCCTGTCGTCCGTCCGAGGTAGAGGCCCGATTCTCGTTCGTCGGGCTTGCCGATCTGATCGGAGGCGTCGTTGGCGATGTGTTGCCGCAGCTGCCGCGGCCACAGCGCCGGGCGCTCGAAGCCGCGCTCGCGCTCTCGGAAGCCGGTGGTCCAGCTGCCGAGGAGGGTGTTGTCGCATTCGCCTTCCTGAGCACCTTGCGAAAGCTCGCCGTCGACAACCGGCTGCTGCTCGCGCTCGACGATGTCCAGTGGCTCGACGCACCGTCGCTGGCAATGCTCCGCTTCGCTCTTGCCCGTCTCGGGGCGGAGCCGGTCGCCGCGATCCTGACCGCCCGCGACGAGGTGCCAGTCTGGCTGCGCAGGGGTGTGCCGGAGGGGCAGCTGCTAACGATCGAGCTCGGACCTCTCAGCGTCGGCGCGCTGCACGAGCTGCTGCGAACACGCGCCGGGGCTGTCCTTCCGCGGCCGACTCTCCTACGCATCTGGGAAGCATCGGCAGGGAATCCGTTCTTCGCCCTCGAGCTCGCGAGTGCGCTTCAGCGTCGGGGCGGCAGGGTGGGTCCTGGCGAGGAGCTGCCAACTCCCTCGAACCTGGAAGAGCTCGTTCACGAGCGCGTCGATCGCCTCGGAGCCCCGGGGCTCGAGGTGGCGCGGGTCGTTGCCACGCTCGCCGACCCGACGGTGCGCCTGGTCGAGGCGGCCGCCGGCCGCCTCGCGGAGGCCGGACTACGCGACGCAATGGGAGCCCGGATCCTCGAAGTCGATGGGGAGCGCCTCCGCTTCACGCATCCCCTACTTCGCTCTGCGGTTTCGTCGCGCGCGACCCCGGCGCAACAGCGGTCGCTTCACGCGCGGCTCGCCCAGGTCGCACCGAGCCCGGAGGAACGAGCACGGCATCTCGCGCTCGCCGCCGTCCGGCCGAGTCGCGAGGTCGCCGCCGTAGTCGAGGAGGCTGCGGAGAGCGCGCACGCACGAGGAGCGGCCGCAGCCGCCGCTGAGCTGGCCGAACTGGCAGTCCGACTCACCCCTGCCGACGACGTCGACGGCGCGCGTCGGCGCGTTCTCGACTGCGCCGATTGGCTCCGCAAGGCAGGCGACGGCGAGCGCGCGATCGCCCTGCTCGAGCAGGCGCGTGACGCCGCTCCTCGGGGGCCGGCGCGGGCCGAGGTTCTCATGCGCCTGGCCCACACTGTGGCGGTGCTTGTCGGCCCGCGGAAAGCGATCGAGCTCAGTCGCGAGGCTCTCGCGCAGGCTGAAGGCGACCCTGCCCTCGAGGCGGAGATTCATCTGAACCTCGCCGCGCTCTGGCGGGACCGGAATCGCGGCCTGACACACGCCGAGCTGGCCGTCGAGGCCGCGACACGCGCCGGGGATGCGGCGCTCCGGTGCAGGGCGCTGGCGCAGTTCGGCCTCCTGCATTTCCGCCGCGGGCGGGGCATTGCTCGCGAGCAGATGGAGGACGCTCTCGCGCTCGAGCGGTCGCTACCGCAGGCGCCGCTGACCGGCGAGGCGACGTCGACTCTCGTGTTTCAGCTCCTGTGGTCGTGTGAGCTCGAGCGCGCACGGCGACCGCTCGAGGATCGGCGCGACGCCATGCGCGCACGAGACGACCCAGGGGAGGCCGGTGAGTTGTGGATGCTGAGCCTCCTAGAGTGGCGGGCGGGGAACTGGGAGCTGGGGGCGCGCCATGCAGCCGACCTGCTTACGCTCCGGGCGCAATTCGGCCAAGTAGGCGAGCAGCCGATCGCAGAGCTTCCCGCCGCGCTGATCGCGGCGCACCAGGGTCGAATCGACGATGCGCGCGATCGGTCGGAGCGCGCGCTCGCTCTTGCGGAGGAAGAAGGCATCCGGATCGCCCAGTCGGGCCATCGCTGGGTGCTCGGGTTTATCGAGCTGTCGCGCGGCGATCCAGCGGCAGCGCTGGGAAACCTCCAACGTTCGTGGGAGATCCGTGACAGCGTCGGCGTTCTCGAGCCGGGCCACCGTTTGGACCTGGCGGACACGCTGGAGGCGCTGATCGCGGTCGGGGAGCTCGCGGAAGCCGAGCGGAAACTCGTGCCGTGGGAGAAGCGCGCCCGAACGCTCGACCGATCGTGGGCGCTGGCGATCACGGCTCGTTGCCGCGCGCTCCTCCTCGCCGCCCGGGGCGATCTCGCGGGCGCCCAGACGGGCTTCGAGCGCGCGCTCGCCGAGCATGCGCGGACTCAGGATCCGTTTCAGTACGCGCGTACGCTGCTCGCGCAAGGGGTCACGCAGCGGCGAGCGAAACAGCGGGGCGCCGCCCGCGTGACGCTCGAGCAGGCGCTCGCCGGCTTCGAGCGGCTCGGCGCGCCGCTCTGGGCGCAGAAGGCACGGAGTGAGCTGACGCGGATCGGCGGGCGCACACATTCACGCGGTGAGCTGACCGAGGCCGAGCGCCGGATCGCGGCGCTCGTCGGCGAGGGCCGCACGAACCGCGAGGTCGCCGCGGCTCTCTTCATCACCGAGCACACAGTCGAGGGGGCGCTAACGCGCGCCTATCGGAAGCTCGGCGTCCGCTCACGCTCAGAGCTGGCGCACCGGCTCGGGCAGGAGCACTAAGCGGCGCCCGGCGCAAACTGTAGGGATCTCCAGCTTTCGAGCGGGGTGACTCGACGCCAGCCTTCCCTCTGTGAATCAGCAAACAGAAGGGAGAGGGCCATGAATCTCCAGCGGAGACTCCTCCTGGCCACGACCGGGGTTGCCGTGTTTGCCGCGGCGGCCGCGGCGATTGCGCTCGGGAGTCCGGATGCCGGGGCGAGGGTGTCGCAGGCGTCGGAGCCGCACCCGGATCAGGTTTTGGAGTGGAATCAGATCTTCGTCGAGACGCTGATTGCGACGAACACACCGAACTCGTCGAGTCAGCGCCTCGGCGCGATCGTTCATACAGCGATCTTCGATGCCTATAACGGGATCGAGCGCCGCTACACGCCGATCTTCGTTCAGAGCGTCGATGCCGACGGAGGGCGCCTCGCTGCTCCGGGAGCGTCGCGCCGGGCAGCGGTCGTCGCCGCCGCCTACACGGCGCTGGTGGGCCTGTTTCCCGCTCGGGCGAGTCAGCTCGGTGAGAGATATGCGGCTTCGCTCGCGGCGCTCAGCGACGATGGCGGCGACGGCGGACAATCACGGGAGCGCGGCATAGCCTGGGGGACACACGTCGCTCAGGTCGTGCTCGCCTGGCGCGTCGCAGACGGCTTCAACGAGAGCTACCCGCCGTTCACCGGAGGCACGGCGGTCGGTCAGTGGCGGCCGATTGCGCCCGCAACGGCGATGAGCGCGCAGGGGTCTGGCATTCACTGCGCCGTTCGTCATCGAAAGCAACACGCAGTTCCGGCCGGCGCCCCCGCGAGGTCTCGCGAGCGCGACCTACGCGGAGGACTTCGATGCCGTCAAGGCGCTCGGCCGCCGCACCGGATCGACGCGGACCGAAACGCAGACGGAGCTCGCCCCGTTCTGGGAGGGCAACGCCAGCGTCCACTGGAATCAGGCGGCCAACCAGATCGCGCGCGCCAACCATCTGTCCACATCCGACAGCAATCGGCTCCTTGCCCTCCTGAACATCGCCATGGCCGACACGGCCCTGACCATCTGGAGCGCGAAGCGACACTACGGCGCCGACCCCACGGCAGTGACCTGGCGGCCGCTGACCGCGATCACGCTGGCCGACACCGACGGCAACGCGGAAACAACGCCGGATCCCGCCTGGCTCCCGCTCGTCACAACACCCTCACACCCCGAATATCCAGCAGGCCACCCAGCCCTAAACGGCGCAGCCGCGACCGTCCTTCGAAGTCACTTCGCCGACCTCCAGACGTTCACGCTCACCACCTCAGGACAGCCCAGCCAGACCTACACCGACATCTCGCAAGCACGCACCGACGGCAACAACGCCCGAATCTGGGGCGGCATGCACTACCCCAGCACAATCGCAATCAGCGACGCCGCCGGCGAAGCGATTGCCGACTACGTCAACGCGAACGCGATGCAGCGACTCCGAGATCAGAGATGACGACATGCCGCCGGGCCGGGCTTCGCCCCGGCCCGGCCCGGCTCGAAGGATCGAGTTCCGAATGACGAGGTACCTCGTCGAGGCGTACATCCCCCGATCCCGGGCGTGGGAGGCTCTCGCAGCAGGACGGGATGCTCGCAGGGCTGCCGAGGCACTCCTACGCGAAGGCACGCCTATCCGCTACGTGCGCACGACTCTCCTCCCCAACGACGAGACGTGCTTCCACATCTTCGAAGCGGCGTCGGAGGAGGCTGTCGGCGAGGCCTGCCGACGCGCGGGGATTGGCGCGGGACGGATTGTCGCGGCCATAGAGTGAGGCGGGAAAGGCCACGACTCCGCGGCGCGTCCGGCTGCTGTTCAGAACAGCCGACGTTCTCGGTGCGGCGGCCGCCTCCATCAGGTCGTTGCCAGGCGGCGGCTCAGTGATCCAACCCACACGGGCCGAGCGATGACGTGCGGGACGATCCCGAGTCCCCCTTCTGGGTCAGGCGGTGCGGGCGTGTCGTGGCGATGATGTTCCTGGAAACGAAAGACAGGCGGCTGATCGGCCGGGGCGTCCCTTGTGCGCCCGGCGTGCGTCGTCGCCCGGAGGGACTCCAGGATGACTCAACTCGCAAACCGAGCCGTGCTGAGCGCCATGCTCGCTCTCGCAGTACTCGTTCTCGTGCTGACCGCGGCCGCCCTGTCCCGGCCGGACACTGCCGTTGCCGACCCCCCGCGCGCCGGCGGCCAGACGGCCCAGTCTTCCGCGAAGTACGGCAAGACGAAGGCGCACGCGCGCTTGGTCAGCCGCAAACGCCCGCGAGCTCCGAAGGCGCACATCAAGAAGCACGTCAAAGCGCACGTCAAGAAGCACGTCGAGAAGCGCGCCAGGAGGCACGTCAAGGAGCAGCAGCCGAGCCGCGGAGTGCGCGCCGTCCAGATCGCGAACCGGCTGACCGGCACCCCGTACGTCTGGGGCGGCGCCTCGCCGCGCAGCGGCTTCGACTGCTCGGGGCTCGTTCAGTACGTGTACGGGAAGCTCGGCATCCCACTGCCGCACTACACGGTCTCCCAGTACGGACGCGGACGCCCCGTGTCACGCTCGAGCTTGCGACCCGGCGATCTCGTCTTCTTCTACGGGCTCAACCACGTAGGGATCTACGCCGGCGGCGGCAAGTACATCCATGCGCCCCGCGCCGGCACGACCGTGCGCTGGGCCTCGCTGGCGTCGTCGAGCTTCTACGGCGCGCGCCGCATCGTCTCCGCCTGACGCGTCGCGACCGGGCCACATCAGTCCGAGAGCTCGGGGTGTCGGACCCGGACCCGGTGCTCGCGATAACGGAGTGCCTCGTACGCCACGATGAACGCACACACCGCGCTCACGAAGGCAAGCGCTGCGAGCGCCGGAATCGCGACGGCGAGCGGGAGGAGTGCGAGTAACACCACTGCCCCGACCGTCCGACGCCGGAAGACTCGGCCGGTGGTGCGGTAGAGGAACGCGACGTGCCCGAGCAGGTACAGCGCGGCACCGCCGCAGAGCGCGACTGCAGGCACCGTGTCGAGCGCCTCACCCGGGTGGCCGAGGGTCGTCTTGAGTCCGAGGGCGAAGAGGACGATGCCGACGATCATCGGCAGGTGGAGGTAGCTGTAGGCATGCAGCGCGAGCCGCGCCAACTCGAGGCCTTTCGCCTGCACGAGCCGCCGCAGCGCGAAGATCGCGGCAACGTCGAAGTAGAGCCACCAGAGCGTCGAGACGACCACGATTCCGAGCGCCGCCCCCACGATCACCCCCGCACCCAGCTCGAAGCCGGCACCGACGCCGATGGCGATCATCGACTCGCCGAGCGCGATCAGGATGATCAGCCCGTGCCGCTCGGCAAAGTGCTCCGGAGCGACCGCCCAGCCGCGCCCCATACCGACCACGGTTGGGCCGAGGTAGTCGATCGCAAGCGCGAGCATCCACACGGCTATGCGCACGTCGCCGTCCAGGAAACCGGCGGCAACGAGCATCACGGGGCCGACAAACGCGGTCGGCGCGAACCGGAGCAGCACGCCGCGGCGCGTCGGGTCGTCGCGAGCGACGATCGCGGAGAGGACGAGATGAAGGAGGCGGACGACGAGGTACGCAACGCCGAACAGGATCGCGTCGTCTCCGAAGGCACCCGGCACAGCCAGCGCGACGCCGAACATCGCAGCCATCGAGCCGAGCATCGCCAGCCGGACGCCTCCGTCGTCGACGTCGATCGTGCTCGTCAACCACGCATACACGGTCCACGCCCACCAGAGCGCGCCCAGCACGAGCATCCCGCGGAGCACTCCTCCCCACGTCGGGTCGTCCGCGAGCAGGATCGTGACCTGGGTGATGGCGAACACGAAGACCAGGTCGAAGAAGAGCTCGAGTGGCGTCACTCGATGCTCCGCGTCGAGCTCGGTCTCGGGCTCTGACAACGGACCGTCCACGTCGGGATAGTGTCCTTCGCGACCGGTCCGCAGAGCGGTCAACGACTTGAAGGGAGAGCAGCCATGGCCCCACGCGACGGATACATCCCCGGCGTCCCCTGCTGGCTGGATACGAGCCAGCCCGACCCCGAAGCCGCGGTGGACTTCTACAGCGGCGTCTTCGGCTGGGAGTTCGAGGACGTGATGCCGGCGGGGTCGGAGGGCAAGTACTTCATCGCTCGGCTGAACGGCGGCGACGTCGCCGCGGTCGGATCGATCCCCGAGTCGGTGCCAAAGACGACGA
Organism: uncultured Gaiellaceae bacterium; assembly: GCA_963850995.1. Taxonomy (GTDB): domain Bacteria; phylum Actinomycetota; class Thermoleophilia; order Gaiellales; family Gaiellaceae; genus Gaiellasilicea. The sequence goes on from CAWKNQ010000004.1 coordinate 57,562, forward strand.
TGTGGAACACCTACGTCTGGGTTGACAGCGCCGACGAGACCGCGTCCAGGGTGCGCGACGCCGGCGGAGGCGTCGTGACGGAGCCTTTCGACGTCATGGACTTCGGCCGCATGGCCGTCTTCACCGATCCCGAGGGCGCCGCGTTCTGCGTCTGGCAGGCAAAGGAGCACAAGGGCGCGCAGGTCGTCAACGAGCCGGGCTCCTTGAACTTCAACGGCCTCAACACCCGCGACGTGGACGGCGCGAAGGCCTTCTACGGCTCGGTGTTCGGCTGGCAGACCCTGAAGCTGGAGGGCGGCTTCGAGATGTGGATTCTGCCCGGCTACGGCGACTATCTCGAGCGAGACGACCCCGAGCTCCGCAAGCGGGTGGCCGAGGTCGGCGGCCCGACGGGATTCGAGGACGTCGTTGCGAGCATCAACCCGATCGCGGACGACCGGCCCGATGTCCCGGCGCACTGGAGCGTGACGTTCGCCGTCGACGACGCCGACGCCGTCGCCAACAGGGCCACCGAGCTCGGCGGCAAAGTGGTCGTCCCGCCGTTCGATGCCCCGTGGGTCCGGATGACCGTCCTCACCGACCCGCAGGGCGCGACCTTCATCGCGAGCAAGTTCGTGCTCGAGAACAGAGACCTTGGCACCGAGGCGGACGCCGCCGTCGGAGCCGCCTAGAATCCGGCAGATGGGGCCACGACAACCCTGGAGAACGCCATGCAGATCACGAAGAACTCCGTCGAGACGATGGCCGGACCGAGCGAGTGGTTCACCGGCGCTGTGTACGTCGACGCGGTCGCGACGCCTTCAAGCGCCTCGCGGCTGAGCGCGAGCAGCGTCCATTTCACGCCGGGCGCTCGGACGGCGTGGCATACGCACCCGAACGGCCAGACCATCTGCGTCACCGAAGGGATCGGCCTCGCGCAGCGGCGCGGCGGCCCGATCGAGGTCATCCGACCCGGTGACCGCGTCTTCTTCGAGCCCGGGGAGGATCACTGGCACGGCGCCGCGCCCAACCGTTTCATGACGCACCTCGCGATGATCGAGGTCGACGACCAAGGAACGACCGCGACATGGGGCGAGCACGTCACCGACGAGGAGTACAACGCGGCGCCGGCGTCCTGACCGCCCCGCCGATCTCACGTCTTGAAGTCGACTGGCGTTACGTAGATGCCACGACTAACGAGGAGACGTCGACATGAGCGCGATCGCCGTGAACCGCTTCGCCGTGAGGGCACTGCCCCAGGAGGTTGCTACTCACGTTCGCGAGCTCGGACGCGACCCGATCTGGGGCCACTCGGTCGAGACGCAGCTCGCCACCGGCTTTGGGCCCTGCCGGCTCTGCCTGCGCAGGTTCAGGGAGGGCGAGGAGATGCGCACACTGTTCACGCACGACAGCTACGCCGGCGTCGCCGAGTTCCCCCAGCCGGGCCCGGTCTACATCCACGCCGACGGCTGCGACCGCTACGACGGAGACGGATTCCCGCCCGACCTGCGCACCCTCGAGCTGACGTTCGAGGGGGTTGCGGCAGGGCCGCGAGTCGTCGCGCTCGAGCGCACCCACGGCGAGGGCCTCGAGGGCGCGATCGCGCGTCTGCTCGACCTGCCCGATGTCGACTACGTCAACGTCCGCAACACCCAAGCCGGCTGCTTCGTCACCCGCGTCGAGCCGGCATGAGTCACGGGTAGTCGACGATGTAAACAGGCGCTCCGATCCTGGTCGTGTCGGCCGGCCCGCCGACGCCGTTGACGACGTGGTCGATCGTGCCGGCGCTGAGGTTCACCGTCATGACGTGATGCAGCTGGACACCCGGGGTTTCGGGGACCTCGAAGCCGTTCTCGGTGTGGATCGTCGGATTGTTTCGGTTGAAGACGTAGACGCCGCCGCCGGAGAGACTGTGCGTTTTCACGTCGTCACCGACCTTGTAGCCGGCCCAGCCCTCGATCCCGTCGTGCATCCAGTCCGCCTGGGTCGGGGGATCGTAGGGGAGCTCGTTCTGGTACAGGATCGTGACGCCGTTCTCGCCGTTCCAGATCGTGTTGTACTCCTGGAAGTGCTCGACGAACAGGCCGGTCGCCGTCACGTTGTCACCGTTGATGACAACGCCGTTGCGGCCGATGTTGGTGTTCCAGCGCTCCGTGTCGGTGAAGCCCTCGACGCCGTGGTCGGCACGCCACACCCACGTGTGATCGATCAGGACGTCGTCGCTGTTGACCTCGAGCGCGACGTCGGCTCTGCCAACGTGCGGCCCACCGACGCGGAAGTACACGTCCGAGAGCGTCGTCGGGTTGGACGGGTCGTTCTTCGAGTTGTTCTTGGGCTTCTTGCCAACCTGCAGGAGGACCGGCGAGGTGACGGTGCCAGCGTCGATGGTGACGCCCGCGATGATGACGCCCGGGTCATCGGCGACCGTCAGCGGGACCGCGCCGTTGACCGCGGTGAGCGTCGCATGCCCGATGCCGAGGACCACCGTGTCTGCCCGCTTGACCGAGATGCTCTTCCCCACGTCGTAGACACCCGGGGTAAGCAGCAGATTCATGCCGCGGGCCAGTTGGCTGTTGATCGTCTGCACCGAGTCCGACGGCTTCGCGACGAAGAAGTCACGCAGCGGGATCGTTCGACCCGCCGTCATCCCGTCGGCCCAGGTGATGCCGCGCGTGTTCGTCTGCGCTGCGGGCACGCGGACGTTGTAGTTGCCCTGCGCATCTACGAACAGGTACGGCTTCTCACGGCTGACGGGAGTCGTGTCGAACGTCGTGTACGGCGGACTCGGGAAGGTCGCGTCCTCCGGCGCGCCCTCGACCCCAGCAAAGACCTGGTTCCACACGCCGTTCGTCCAGCCGTCGATCTCGCTGTTACGGATCAGCCATTGCTGCTGCGAGCCGTTGAGGACATTCGGCAGGTTCGAATCGGCGATGAAGCCGCCGCTGGCGAACTGCGGCCCCGCCGTGCAGTAGTCCATCAGCGAGAGGGTGTTGCCGCTGATGTCGAGTCGGCGCATCGAGACGGCCTGGGAGACCGCCCAGAAGTTCGCAGAGGCGCGACAGCCGTCCTGGCCGGCGGCGTTGATCGCTCAGCGACAGGTTGGACAGCGTGCGCCAGAAGTTGACCAGGGCGATGCAGTTGTCCGGTGCGAGGCAGCGGTTGTAGACCTCGATCTTGCCGTTGATCGTCACGTCGGTCGGGGAGGCACCGAGGCCGGCGATCTCGGTGTAGTAGCCGACCTTCATCTGCAACGGCTGGGTGGCCGTGCCGTAGACACCGGGCTTGAACAGGAGCGCGTAGCGGTTCGTGCCCATCTCGTCGTCGACCTGCTGGGCGTGGAGCGCGTCGAGCGTCGCCTGGATCTCGCCGACCGGCATGCTCGGGTCGAAGATGGTCACGTTCGGGCCGAAGTCAGGCACGCTTTGCGCTGACGCGGCGGCAAGGGGGGCGGCGCTCGCAGTGGATCCGGTGGTGGCTCCGCTCAGCGCGAGCGCGAGCGCGATGAGAAGCAGGACCTGGGACGCAATCGTCGTCGATCGAAGGCGCGGCATGGATCTCCTCCTTCATCGTCGGGGCTGCCGACCACTACTGCGATGATCGACCCCCCGATCCGAGGCGAGCACGGTGTACGCGGACCGTAACCGACCGCGCGCTCGAGCGACGACGGGAAACGTACGAAGACATCGACGTGAAGATTGGTTAGCCCATGAGTGACGAGACGCAGTCGCGCGTGAGGCCGGTCGGTCCCCTCGCCGGCCAGCGTGTGCTGGAGCTCGGCGGGATCGGGCCGGGACCGTTTTGCGGGATGATCCTGGGAGACCTCGGCGCCGAGGTGATCCGGATCGACCGGCCCGCAGAGGCGGGTGCCGAGAGCCTCCAGCCGGTGCTGCACCGCGGTCGCCGCTCGATGACGCTCGATCTCAAGAGCCCGCAGGGAGCCGAGGTCGCCCTTCGGCTCGTCGAGACGGCGGACGCGCTGGTCGAGGGGTTCCGGCCCGGCGTCACGGAGCGCCTCGGGCTCGGCCCCGAGACCTGCCTGGCGCGCAACCCGCGGCTGGTCTACGGCCGGATGACCGGGTGGGGGCAGGATGGGCCGCTCGCGCAGGACCCGGGCCACGACCTGAACTACATCGGCATCGCGGGGGCACTCGGGGCGATCGGACCGGCCGAGGGCGACCCGCCCGTGCCGCTCAACCTGATCGGCGACATGGGCGGCGGCGGGATGCTCCTCGCGATGGGGATCGCCGCAGCGCTCCTCCATGTGGCGAAGACGGGCGAGGGCCAGGTGGTCGACGCCGCGATGACGGACGGCACGGCGATCATGCTCGGCATCGTCCACGGCCTGCTCGCACGCGGGCTCTGGACCGACCGGCGCGGCGTGAACCTCCTGGACGGCGGCGCGCCGTTCTACCGCACCTATCGTTGCGCCGACGGCCGGCACGTGGCCGTCGGCTCCCTCGAGCCGGAGTTCTACGCCGCGCTGCTGCGCGTCCTCGACGCTCACCGACGACTCCGGGTTCGCCCACCAGCACGACCCGGCCGCCTGGCCGGCGATGGCTGCGCGGCTCGCCGACATCTTCGCGACGCGCACACGCGACGAGTGGGCCGCCGCCTTCGCCGGGCAAGGCGCCTGCGTGACCGCGGTCCTCGGACTCGGCGAGGCCGCCGCACACCCACACAACGCCGCGCGCGGCACGTATACCGCCGACCCCGACGGCACCATCCAGCCCGGGGTGGCGCCGAGGTTCAGCGCAACGCAGCCCCCACGACCCAGGCCGGCGCCGCGCATCGGGGCCCACACGGCCGAGATCCTCGCCGGGATCGGGCTCGACCCGACCGCCGTCGACGACCTCCGCCGCAAGGGCGTCATCGGCTGAGCGGAGCGGCTCTGCCTGTCTAGGTATTCGCGCTCGTCGCGGGCTCGAGCACGACGACCGGGATCCGGCGGTCGGTCTTCTGCTGGTACTCGTCGTACGGCGGCCAGATCTGCGCCATCTGCCGCCACAGGCGCTCGCGCTCCCCGCCCTCGGCTGTGCGTGCGCGGGCGGGGAAGCGGTCCCCCTTGATCTGGACGTGGACGTCGGGGTTTGCGCTCAGGTTCAGGTACCAGTGCGGGTGCGTCGGCCTGCCGCCCTGTGACGCGACGACCACGTAGCGGCCGTCGTCCTCGCTGAAGATGAGCGGTCTGAGCCGCGACTCGCCGCTCTTGCGCCCGGTCGTCGTCAGGATCAGGATCGGCGCGTCGTTCCGCCAGCGGTAGCCGATCTCGCCGTCGGTCTCGAGGTAGCGACGGACGTGCTCCCGGCCGAAGAGATACCCGCTCATCCGTGGATCATCGACGGAATCCAGGTTGCCGAAACGCGATTTCGACGGCCGGGGCACAAGCGAGGAGCATTGGGTATTCTCCGCGCGCTTTGCCCGCGCCGTCGGGTCTTCGCAGCCGCCAAGGGTTAAGGAGAGTGACATGAGTAGACGTCGAGCAACGCTGCTCGCGACGGGAGCCGCTGCGGTGCTCTGGGTGCTCGTAGCCGCGCCGGCCGGGGCCGCCGCCCCGCCCAACCCGGGCATCGTCGTCGAGAACGGAGTCACGCAACCGGTGTTCGGCTACGCAGACGCGATCCGCGAGCGTGTCTGGGTCGAGTCGACCTTCGACACCGATCTGGACGGCGTCAACGACCGGATCGCCTTGGACATCATGAGGCCGGCCGCGAGCGACCTCAGCCTCGAGGTGCCCGTGATCATGGACGCGAGCCCCTACTACTCAACACTCGGCCGGGGCAACGAGTCGGAGCTCAAGAGCGACGCGGACGGCGACGGCCTGCTCGACCGCTGGCCGCTCTTCTACGACAACTACTTCGTGCCGCGCGGCTACGCGGTCGTCCTGCTCGACATGGTCGGAACGAGCAACTCGACGGGCTGCCCGGTGACAGGAGGGACACCCGACCACCTGAGCGCCGTCGTGGGTATCGACTGGCTGAACGGCCGGGCGAAGGGCTACGACAAGGACGGCAACGAGGTCGTCGCCGACTGGCACAACGGCCGGACGGGGATGATCGGGAAGTCGTACGACGGGACGCTCGCCAACGGCGCGGCCTCGACCGGCGTCGAGGGCCTCTCGACGATCGTCCCGATCTCGGCAATCTCGTCCTGGTACGACTACACGCGCTCGAACGGCGTTGTCACGCGCGGCAACAGCTATCCGTCCTTCCTCTCGAACACGGTCACGAACCCGGATCGCCGCGCCCACTGTGCCGCGGTTCGCGCGACCCTGGCCATGACCGACGGGGACGAGACCGGCGACTACACGCCGTTCTGGGCCGAGCGTGATTACAACCCTGACGCTGGGAACGTGCAGGCAAGCGTCTTCGTCGTGCACGGACTGCAGGACGACAACGTCATGCCCGACCACTTCTCCAAGTGGTGGGACGCGCTCCCGGCGAACGTGGCCAAGAAGCTCTGGCTCACCCGGACCGGTCACATCGACCCGTTCGACTTCCGCCGCGCAGACTGGGTCGCGACGGTGCACAGGTGGTTCGATCACGAGCTCCAGGGCGTGCGCAACGACGTGCTCACCGAGCCCCAGGCCGACATCGAGTATGCGGCCGACGAATGGCTGACCTACAAGCGCTGGCCGGTCGACTCCCGCGAGGACGTCTCGCTGAAGCTCCTCGCCGACACTCAGACGACGGCCGGAGCCCTCACGTACGGGCCGCCGCCGACGCCGAACCTGCCGCGCGTGCACCAGACGATCACCGACACGCCGTCCCTGAACGAGACCACGGCGATCTCGAACCCGACGACGGTGACGGCGAACCGGCGGGTCTTCCTCTCGCCTCCACTCGAGGCTCCCGTTCACATCTCTGGCACGCCGGTGGTGCGGCTCCGTGCGTCCGTGAACGCGACCGACACGAACTTCGGCGCGGTGCTCGTCGACTACGGGCCGGCGACGCAGGTCTCGCGCACCGGCGACGGCGCCCGTACGCTCGCCACGGAGGACTGCTGGGGCGAGACGAGCGCGACCGACGAAGCCTGCTACCTCCAGGTCGAGAAGCGGCTCACAACCGTCACCCAGTGGCGTGTCTCGAAGGGCATCCTCGACGCGCTGAACCGCAACTCCTATGCGGTCGCCGAGTTGCTGACCGCCGACCAGGAAGAGTCGTTCACCTTCCCGCTCCTGCCTCAGGACTACGTCTTCCCGGCCGGTCACAGGATCGGGCTCGTGCTCGTCGGGAGCTACTCGGGCTACAGCTCGCAGGCCGACCAGAATCGCGCGACGATCAGCCTGAACGTGACCGAGACGCTCTTCGACCTGCCGGTCGTGGGAGGCAAGCAAGCGCTCGAGCGGGCCGGCCTCGAGAAGGTCACGCCCGCCGGCATCATCGAGACTCCGGCCGGCGAGCCAGTGAGTGAGGTGACAGAGAACGATCTGAGCGACGGCTGAGAATCGTCTCAGCCGTCGCCGCCCGCTGAAGCCCTGAGCGCGTCGAGGCGCTCGAGGCTGGCGGCCGGCCACAACGCCTTCGTGTCGTAGTAGACCGCGAACGCCGGCACCGAGTCGGGAAGCGTGACCCAGGGCAGCTTCGACCGGGTGAAGATGTGGACGTCGGGCGAGACCGACGCCGGGTCGTCGAGCGTCCCGGCACGAACGAAACGCACCTGGCGCAGCGTGTACTGGCTGAAGACCGCGACCTGGCAGCTCGGACACCGCCAGATCTTCTGCTTCTTGCCGCCGCTGCGAGGCACGGCGACCGGCTGCGGGTCGCCCGCCGAGGAGCTCCACTCGGTCAGCCTCGATCAGCAGGTTGATCACGAAGGCGCTCCCGGTCTGCCGCTGACAGTTCAGGCAGTGACAGCAATGCGTGAAGAGCGGATCGGACGTAAGCCGATAGCGAACCTCTCCACAGGCGCATCCCCCTTCACGTGCAGTGCTCATGGTCTCCTCCTCGAGGACGCAAAGTCGACTGAACCGAGGCCGAGCCACGAGGCCAGGTCCTCCAGCTCGGCCTGCACGGCCTTCGTCATCGGGCGCGTGAACTTCACGTCTTCGTGGATCGCGTGCACCCGCAACACGGAGGCCTTGCGGTCGGCGGTGGCGTCGACCTTCCCGACCAGCCGGTCGTCGTGCAGTACCGGAAGGGCGAAATAGCCCCACCGGCGCTTGGCGGCGGGCTTGTACATCTCGAGGGCGTACTCGAAGTCGAACAGCTCCTCGGCGCGCACACGGTCGTGGACGAGCCGGTCGAACGGCGACAGCAGCGCCGTCCGGCCCTCGAAGTCCGCGTCGAGCGCGGCGGGATCGACGCGCCACTCTCCCTTCGTGCCCTCGACCACGGCCGGCTCTCCGGCCTCGCCGACGTGAATGGGCTCCATCACCGCCCTCGCCTTCTGCCGCGCGATCCCGAGCGCCGCGAGCCGCCGCTCATTCTTGGCCCGCTCGGCTTCTTCGACCGACGGGACGACGACGTCCGCCGGATACACCCGCTCCGGCAGGTCCCAGAGCCGTTCCCGCCCCACGCGCCCGGCTATCGCGACCTCGCCGCGCGCAATCAGGAACTCCAGCATCTGGGTGACGTTGCGATTGTTCGACCACCCGGTCGACGCCCACGGCACCGCGCACGTGTCCGGGATGTCGCGTGAGCTCAGCGGGCCCGAGCCGCCGAGCAGGTCGAGGATTTCGCGCCGGAAGCGGTCGTTGTCGCGCAGCCAGGCACGGGAGCGCTCGTAGCTGGGCCGCTCGGCCGCGCCGGCGAGGTACAGGCCCAGGTCGCCGATCGGCCGGATCATCGCATCGAGCTCGAACAGCGTGCGGTCCTGCTCCAGAGCCTGCTGGAGCTGAGCGGGCTGGTACGCCGAGCCGAGGCGGCTCCAGACGACGAGGTCGGCGCTGGGCGCGATCGCCGCGGTCGGGTCGATCTGCAGCAGGGTCAGCCGCTGCACGACGTCGAGCAGCTCGGTCGGCCGGGGTGCATCGAGCAGCTGGGCGCGCACTGCGATCCGCCGGGCCTGCTCCTTGGTGAGCCGGTGCACGGACAGGAGGCTACGCGACGGGATCGGTACGAGGCGCTACCCAAGCTGGCAAGCTGACCTCGCCCGGACTCCGGGATCCGAGATGAGAAAAGACGTTCGCGAGTTCATCCGGCGGCTCGAGGCCGTGGGTCTCACCGTCGAGTCGACGCCGGGGCACTACCGCGTCCTGCGCGACGGTAAGCCGCTCCGTAAAGCGAACGGGATGCCGTTCATGCTGCCGTTCTCTCCCGACACGACCCGCTGGCGCAGAGCGGCGGTCGTGGAGCTGCGCAAGCTCGGCTTCGACCTGTAGCACTGCGCAGCCTGCGCACGGTCACCCCTGGGCCAGAAGGCCCAGGGGTGACCATCGCTTCTAGGCAGAGACAGGCGTCGCCTTCGTCTCACTCCGAGCGTCGGCTTCCGAGAGGTCGAAGCGAGGCAGCCACTGAAGCCAGCTGGGCAGGTACCAGTTCCAGTCTCCGAGCAGCTTCATCGTCGCCGGCAGAAGCACTCCGCGGACGATCGTCGCGTCGAGCAGGATCGCGGTCGCGAGCCCGACGCCGAACTGCTTGAACATCAGCATCGAGAGCGTTGCGAAGACGGCGAAGACACCGACCATGACGATCGCGGCGCTCGTCACGACACCGGCGGTCGACTTGATCCCGTGTGCGACCGCCTCGTCGGTGCTCATGCCACGCTGGACCGCCTCGCGGATCCGGCTCAGGAGGAACACGTGGTAGTCCATCGAGAGCCCGAACAGGATCACGAAGAGCAGCAACGGGACCACCGGGTCGATCCCGGCCGTGGAGCTGAAGCCCAGGAGCTCCTTTCCGAACCCGTGCTGGAAGACCAGCACGAGCACCCCATAGGCGGCCGCCACGGAAAGCAGGTTGAGCAGGATCGCCTTGGCCGCGATCACGGGTGACCGGAAGGCGAAGAGCATGAGTGCGAACGCGAAGACCAGCACGAACCCGACCACGAGCGGCAGCGTCGACGTCATCTCGTCGGAGCTGTCCTTCCACTGGGCGGTCGCGCCCGTGACGCCTGCTTCGGCGTCCGGGAGCGCGCCCACGGTCGTCGGCACGATCTCGTCGCGCAGAACGGACAGGGAGGCGTTCGAGGCGGCGTCGGTCCCCTTGCCGTCGATCGGCACGACGATGTTCGCGACCGTTCCGGCCTCGTTGACGTCGACGGTGATCGGCTCGTGCATGCGGCCGCTCGCGAGCGCCCGCTGACGGAGCCGCTCGATCGCGGCCTGCATCTCCGGGGTGGTCACGTTCTCCGCCTTGACGACCACGTTGGCCGGCAGGGCCGAGCCCGGGAAGGCCTGCTGCATCCGGTTGTACGTCTGCACCGCGGGGAGCTTCTGCGGGAACGTGTCGGGGCCCGTCTTCACCATGCGGAGCTGGAGGGCTGGAATGGCGAGCGCCACCAACAGGCCGCCGGCGAGGACAACCGAGAGCAGCGGCCGACGCAGGACGCCGTTGACGATCGCACCCCAGATCCGGCCCTCGCCGTCATCGCGGCGCAGGCGGCCGACGAGCGGGATCCGGACGCGGTCGACGTTGTCGCCAAGCCTCGACAGCAACGCGGGTAGCACGGTCAGCGAGCCGAGCATCGCGATCGCGACCACTCCGATCGTGGCGATCGCGAACGACTCGAACGTGGGGTCGCCGGTCAGGAACATGCCGGCCATCGCCGTGATCACGGTGAGGCCGGAGATGAGGACCGAGCGGCCGGACGTCGCTGCGGCGGCCTCGAGCGCCGCCCGTTCACTGCGTCCTGCGGCCCGCTCCTCGCGCTCGCGCTTCAAGTAGAAGAGCGAGTAATCGACGCCGACCGCGAGTCCGATTAGCAGCACGATCGCACTTGCCTCGTTCGCCATCGGCACGACGTGGCTGAGGCCGCCGACGAGGCCGAAGGTCGCAAAGACCGCGGTCAGGGCGAGCAACAGCGGGATCCCTGCGGCGACGAGAGCGCCGAAGGCGATCACGAGGATGATCAGCGTGATCGGGAGCGAGAGGAGGCCGGCCTTGCCGAGGTCTTCCGCGAACGCCGTCTCGATCGCCTTGACCGCGCTGGCGTCTCCGAACGCGCCGATGAAGAGCTGCGGGTGAGCCTTCTGAGCGGCGTCGACCTGGGCGAGAACCGGGTCGATCTTCGTCGCCGCCTCGTCGGCCGCGCCCCGAATCTCGAACTCGACCAGCGCCGACCGCCCGTCGCGGGAGATCTGGCCCGTGCGGACGTTCTGAACTGCGGCGAGCTTGGAGACTCGGGACACGACGTCTCCGACCGCTGCCGTGAAGGCGGGATCGGTCGTCTTGAGGGAGCGGCTCTGGATGAGAACGCTCTCGCCGGCGGGTCGCTTGAAGCCCGCGTCGAGGATCCTGTCCATCCGACCGGATTCGCGCGGCCCGGCCGTGTTCGGGTCGATCGACTTCGTGCCGGCCGCACCGAGCCCGAATGCGACGACGACGAACGCGAGCCAGCCGAACGTCGCCGTCTTCCAGTGGTCGGCGCTCCAGCGACCCATCCGGGCCGCGAGGTTGAGATGGGGGTGCGTTGTGCGGGCCATGCTCATTCCTCCTTGGCTTGATGACGCTTGCCGCCGACGCTAGGAGGGAGGCGCCGCGACGTCGTCGGAGCCAAGTCCGATTCGAGCTCCAACCTGCAGCTGATTCCGGCTCCTACTCGGGTAGGAGGCGGGGCTCGAGCACCTGCAGTACGTTCACCGCGTGAATCGGGTCAGCTCGTTCGCGCGCCGGTACTGGGTCGACGCGGTGATCGTCATCGCGGCGATCGGCGGCATGCTGGACGTTGCTCTGAGGGGCGACCCTGTGCGGGCGCCGCTCACGACTCATTGGGTCGTCGTTCCGGCGATCGGGCTCGTCGTCCTGCCCCTGCTCTTCCGGCGGCGCTTCCCGTTCGCCGCGCCGGCGTCGGTCTGGCTCGTGGCTGCCGCGACCTCGTTCGTCGACGGACGACTGATCGTGTTCGCCGTCGGTGCGTCAGCCGCCGGCCTGGCCGCCGCGTTCCTGCTCGGCAACCTCCGCGACCGGCGTCAGGCGCGCATCGGCCTCGCAATCGTGCTGGCCGCGACGGCGATCATCATCTACAACGATCCCGTCCACTCCCCGGGCGACTTCATCTTCGCGCCGATCCTGTTCTCGATCGGCTGGCTCGCCGGCTACGCGCTGAGGGAGCGGGCAGAGCAGGCCAAGCAGGCAGAAGAGCGGGCAGCCATCGCGGAGCTGCAGCGCGAGGCGGCCGCCCGCATCGCCGTCGCCGAGGAACGCGCGCGCATCGCACGGGAGCTCCACGACGTCGTCGCGCACGCCGTCAGCGTGATGACGCTCCAGGTCGGGGCCGTCCGGCACAAGCTCCCGCCGACGCTCGAAGAGGACAAGGATGCGCTTCGGCGCGTCGAGCAGGCGGGCCGTGAAGCGCTCGCCGAGATGCGCCGCCTCCTCGGGGCTATGCGCCGCGACGGCGACGGCGTCGACCTCGCGCCGCAACCGGGCCTAGACAGGCTCGACGCGTTGGTGGAGGACGTCGGCCGCGCCGGGCTTCCAGTCCGGCTGCACGTCGAAGGTGACCCCTTCCCCCTCCCGCGCGCCATCGACCTCTCTGCCTATCGAATCGTGCAGGAAGGACTGACCAACGCGCTGAAGCACGCGCATGCCGGCCAGGCAGATGTGACCGTCCACTACGGGCCCGACGAGGTGCAGATCGAGATCCGCGACGACGGCCAAGGCGCCGCAACCACCGACGGCCTCGGCCACGGGCTCGTGGGCATGCGCGAGCGCGTGAAGATCTACGGCGGCGAGATGACTACGGGAATCGCGACCGGCGGCGGCTTCGTTCTCAACGCACGCCTCCCAGTGCGCGGAGACCGGACATGAGCATTCGCGTCCTCGTCGCCGACGACCAGTCGATGGTCCGCGCCGGCTTCCGCATGCTGCTCTCGGGCGAGCAGGACATCGAGGTCGTGGCCGAGGCGAGCAACGGGCTCGAGGCGGTCGACAAGGCGGCCCGCTTCCACCCGACCGTCGTCCTGATGGACATCCGCATGCCCGAGCTCGACGGGCTCGAGGCGACCCGGCGGATCCTGGCTGCCGACGACGGCCCGCGGATCCTGATCCTCACCACGTTCGACCTCGACGAATACGTCTACGACGCGCTCGCAGCCGGTGCGAGCGGCTTCGTCCTCAAAGACGACCCTCCGGAGCAGCTGATCGCCGCGGTCCGCACGGTTGCAGCAGGAGACGCGCTCCTCTCCCCCACGATCACGAAGCGCGTGATCAAGCAGTTCACGCGCATCCCGCGCCCCAAGCCCCCAAGAGCGTTCGACGACCTGACCACGCGTGAACAAGAGGTGTTTCGCCTGATCGCCAACGGCCTCTCGAACACGGAGATCGCACAGGAGCTCTACATCAGCGACACCACCGTCAAGACACACATCACACACATCCTCCAGAAGCTCGACCTGCGCGACCGCGTCCAAGCGGTCGTCCTCGCCTACCAGACGGGACTGTTCGAGGCGAACGCGCCGCGGCCGGAATAGCCCAGGCTGACCTGTTCAGCTACCGCCACCACCCGCGTCGTCCCGGTGTCGCGTACTTGATCGCGATCGTCGTGCTTCGCGTCCGCGGATAGAACCAACGGCAGCCTGGTACGGATAGCCGTACTGCGGTTGGCCGGAGCGCCCCCTTACTGTCGAGATCGCGCCGCAGGAACACTGCGACGAACGCCCGTCAGGAGGTAAATGACGACACGCATCCCACTTGCGATCGAGGCAACCGGCCTCGTCAAGTCGTTCGGCGAGACCCGTGCGGTCGACGGTGTCGACCTGGCCGTCCGCACCGGATCGGTGTACGGAGTGCTCGGCCCGAACGGCGCCGGCAAGACGACGACGATCCGCATGCTCGCGACCCTGCTGCGCCCCGACGACGGGTCCGCGCGAGTCCTCGGCCACGACATCGTGCGCGAGGCCGACGCCGTTCGGGGTCTCGTCAGCCTCACGGGGCAGCTCGCCTCGGTCGACGAGGACCTCACGGGACGCGAGAACCTGATCCTGCTCGCGCGTCTGCTCGGCCTGAAGCGGGCTGCCGCCAAGTCACGCGCGGACGAGCTGCTCGAGGCCTTCGGCATCGCGGAGGCAGCGGGCCGCCTGGTCAAGCACTACTCGGGCGGCATGCGGCGCCGGCTGGACATCGCGGCGAGCATCGTCGTCACTCCACAGCTGATGTTCCTCGACGAGCCGACGACCGGGCTCGACCCACGCTCGCGCAACCAGGTCTGGGAAATCATCCGCACGCTCGTTGCCGAGGGGACGACGATCCTGCTCTGCACCCAGTACCTCGACGAAGCCGACCAGCTCGCCGACCGGATCGCCGTCATCGATCACGGCAAGGTCATCGCCGAGGGAACCCCCGGCCAGCTCAAGGCCTCGGTCGGGTCGGGTGCCCTGCACGTCCGGCTCATCGACCCCGAGCAGCGAGGCGAGGCCGAACGGGTGCTCACCCGCGAGCTCGGCTCGGCGTACCTGGAGCCCGACCCCTCCGCCCTGTCGGCTTCGTGCTCCGATGCCGATCGCGCCGCCGAGGCCGTGGCCGCGCTGTCGCGGTCCGGCGTGCGGATCGCCGACTTCGCGCTCGGCCAGCCGAGCCTCGACGAGGTGTTCCTCGCGCTGACCGGCCATCCCGCCGAGGAGACCGACGACGACGAGATCGAGGAGAAGGCTGCATGAGCGCCATCGACGCGACAACGGCCCTGCCCACGACCGCCGCCCAGGGTGAAGCCCTGCGGAAGGCGCTCTCCTCTACGCCGCGGCCACCGCACGCGAGCGCCCTGTCGGCGACCCTCGCCTTCGGCTGGCGAGGGATGCTGAAGGTGAAGCACGTTCCCGAGCAGCTCCTCGACGTGACGATCACGCCGGTGATGTTCGTGCTGATGTTCACGTACCTGTTCGGAGGCGCGATCGCCGGGTCGACGGGCGAGTACCTCGACTACATCCTCCCCGGGATCCTCGTCATGTCGGTGCTGTTCAACACCGTCTACTCCGGCGTCGCGCTCAACACCGACCTGACCAAGGGCGTCGTGGACCGGTTCCGCTCGCTCCCGACCTGGCGGCCCGCGCCGCTCGTCGGCGCGCTGATCGGCGACAGCGTCCGCTACGTCGTCGGCGGGACGGTCATCGTCGTCCTTGGCCTGGTCCTCGGCTTCCGGCCAGGCGCAGGGGCGAGCGGCGTCGTCGCGGCGATGGCGCTCGTGATCGTCTTCGCCTTCGGCTTCTCCTGGGTCTTCACAACCCTCGGGCTGCTGCTGCGCTCGCCCAGCGCGGTCATGAACGCCGGCTTCATCGGCATCTTCCCGATCACGTTCCTCTCGAACGTCTTCGTCGAGCCGGAGACCCTCCCCAGCGGCCTGGAGGCCTTCGTGGAGGTGAATCCTGTCTCGATCCTCGCGACCGCAGCCCGCGGGCTGATGGAGGGGAACGCGGAGGCCTCCGACATCGGCATCGTGCTGGCGACAGCGGCTCTCCTGACTGCGGTGTTTGCTCCGTTGACAACGCACCTGTACAGGAGCAGGGGCTGATGAGCGCCGGTCGAGCGATCGCGTACGTGGGAGGAGCCCGCACCGAGACGGCGCCTCGGCCTCCTGTACCGGAGCTGGAAGCGCTGGTGACCGCGGTCCGCGCCGTCACCAACCGCCGCGCCGGCTGGGCGGAGACCGCGCGGCTCGTCTCCAGCGCGCTGCGGCGCCATCTGCCGTCACCCGACGCACTCACCGTCGAGCAGCGGCGCGGCGACCCCGAGCGCTACCTGAGCCACCCGCTCTACATCTCGCCCGACGGAGCCTTCTCGATCGTCGCCCTGGTCTGGCGGCCGGGACAGGTCACGCCCGTCCACGATCACGTGACCTGGTGCGTCTTCGGGGTGATTCAGGGCGTCGAGTACGAAGAGCTCTTCACGCTCGACGAGGAGCGCGACTGCCTCGTCGAGGCTGGCGCCGGCGTGAACCGGACGGGCGACGTGAGCGGGTTCGCGCCACCCGGCGACATCCACCGCGTCCACAACGTGGGCGACCGAACCGCGATCTCGATCCATGTCTACGGCACCGACGTCTCCCGCATCGGCTCGAGCGTCCGGCGCTACTACGAGCTCCCGGTCCGGCCGCAGGCGGCGTAACCGGCGTCGCCTCATCGAACCCGACAGACAGGAGCATCCGTATGGCACTGGTCTCACCGCACACGATCTCGATCCCACGCGCCCGCGACATCGTCGAGGGTGAGGTGATCGCCCCGAGCGACGACGCATACGACGCGGCGCGGACGGTGTTCATGGGCGACGTCGACCGCCGGCCGGCGATGATCGTGCGGCCCGCAGACGCGGACGACGTCGCTCGCGTGGTCTCGCTCGCCCGCGAGAGCGGGCTCGAGCTCGCCGTGCGCAGCGGCGGACACAGCGGTGCCGGTCACAGCGTCTCCGACGGTGGGATCGTCCTCGACCTCTCGAGCCTGAAGAAGCTCGAGATCGACGCCGAAGGGCGCACTGCCTGGGCCGAGACGGGATTGACCGCCGGCGAGTACACGCTCGCGGCTGGGAAGCACGGCCTCGCTACGGGGTTCGGCGACACCGGCTCGGTCGGCATCGGCGGGATTACGCTGGGCGGCGGTGTCGGCTACTTCGCCCGTAAGCACGGCCTCACGATCGACGACCTGCTCGCGGCCGACGTCGTCACCGCCGACGGGCGGTTGCTCCGCGCCGATCCCGAGACGCATCCGGACTTGTTCTGGGCGATCCGTGGAGGCGGCGGCAACTTCGGCGTCGCGACCAGGCTCCAGTTCCGGCTGCATCCGGTCGGCACGGTCACGGGTGGGATGCTCGTGCTGCCGGCGACGCCCGAGCTCATCCACGCGTTCATCGCGGAGGCGGAGGCAGCGCCGGACGAGCTGTCGACAATCGCCAACGTCATGCCGGCCCCGCCGATGCCGTTCGTACCCGAGGAGCAGCACGGACAGCTGGTCATCCTGGCGATGCTCGTCCACGCCGGCTCGGTCGACGCCGGGGAGCGCGCCGTCGCTCCGTTCCGCGCCCTCGCGCCCCCGATCGCCGACCTGGTCCGGCCGATGCCGTACCCGGAGATCTACCCGCCCGACGAGGGCGACTTCCACCCGACCGCCGTCGCGCACACGATGTTCATCGACGCGGTCGATCGAGAGACGGCGGAGACGATCGACCGGTCACCTGCGGGCGTCCGACGCGCCGATGCGTGTAGCGCAGCTGCGGGTGCTCGGCGGAGCGATGTCCCGCGTGCCCGACGACGCGACGGCATTCGCGCACCGCCGGAGCCGGATCATGGTCAACATCGCCGCGTTCTACGACGGGGCCGAGGACCGGGCCGTGCGTCAGGCGTGGGTGACCGAGCTCGCCGCGGCGCTGCAGCAGGGTGACGCCGGCGCGTACGTCAACTTCCTCGGCGACGAGGACGAGGCGCGCGTCCGCGCGGCCTATCCCGGAACGACCTGGAACCGGCTCGCCACGATCAAGGCGCGTTACGACCCGGACAACCTCTTCCGCCTCAACCAGAACATCCCGCCCGCGGCCGTACGATAGAAGCTCGATGACCCGTTTCGCGCTGAAGAGCCTGGCCGGACGCAAGCTGCGCACGGTCCTGACCGCGCTCGCGATCGTCATCGGCGTCGCGATGATGAGCGGCAGCTACGTCCTCACGGACACGATCGACAAGGCGTTCAACGCCATCTTCGTCGACTCGTATGCCGGAACGGACGCGGTCGTGACCGGCAAGGACGCCGGCTTCAGCTTCGAGGGCGAGTCAGCCCAGACCCCGCCGATCCCCGAGCAGACGCTGGACCAGGTTCGAGCGGTCGACGGGGTCGAGGTCGCGACGGGCTCGGTGCTGGACTTCCAGACGAAGCTGCTGCGACCTGACGGCGAGGCGATCGACACCGGTGGCGCACCGTCGTTCGCGTTCGGCATCGAGACGGCGCCCGAATACGACCGCTTCAACCCGCTCAACCTCGTCGAGGGCCGCTGGCCGAGCGGCGGCGGCGAGGTCGCGGTCGACGAGGGCGTCGCCGGCGATGAGGACCTGACGCTCGGTGACCGCATCGGTGTCGCGGCGCTTGGGCCGGCGCAGGAGTTCGAGATCGTGGGCATCGCCAAGTACGGCGACCTGAGCTCGATCGGCGGCGCCACCTTCGCGATCTTCGACGTCCCGACGGCACAACAGCTCCTGGACAAGGAGGGACAGCTCGACTCCGTGCAGGTGGCCGCAGCGGACGGCACAACGCCCGCGCAGCTGACGCAGCAGATCCAATCGGCGCTGGGCAGCGACTTCACCGTGCGAACGGGCGTCGAGCAGGCAGACGAGGAGTCGAGCGAGCTCGCCACCTTCACGACGATCATCCGCTACTTCCTGCTCTCGTTCGCGGGCATCGCGCTCTTCGTCGGGGCGTTCGTCATCTTCAACACGCTCTCGATCACGGTCGCGCAGCGGATGCGCGAGTTCGCCACGCTGCGGACGCTCGGCGCGTCGCGGCGGCAGGTGCTCCGGTCCGTGATCCTGGAAGCGCTCGTGATCGGCCTCGCCGCGTCGATTGTCGGCCTCTTCTGCGGGCTCGGCCTCGCCGTCGGGTTGAACGAGCTCTTCAAGGCGCTCAACCTCGACCTGCCGCAGACGGAAACGGTCTTCGCCACACGCACGATCGTCGTCTCGCTGCTCGTCGGGACGCTCGTGACGCTGGCGGCAGGCCTCTTCCCGGCGATTCGCGCGACGCGGGTGCCGCCGATCGCGGCGGTTCGCGAGGGCGCGACCATGCCGCGCGGGCGCTTCGCTCGCTTCACGCCGTACATCGCCGCGGTGATCGTCGCGCTTGCGGTGCTGGCGCTCGGCTACGGGACGCTCGCGAACGACATTGCCGTCGGCGACCGGTTCGCCCTGCTCGGGGTGGGCGTGCTCGCCCTCTTCGTCGGGGTCGCGATGCTCTCGTCGCGGCTCGTGCGGCCGCTCGCGCGAGTCGTGGGCATTCCGGCCCGCCGCCTGGGAGGCGCGGCCGGGAAGCTCGCCGAGGGGAACGCGCAGCGCAATCCGGGCCGCACGGCCGCGACTGCGGCAGCGCTGATGATCGGGATCGCGCTCGTCACGTTCGTCTCCGTCCTCGCAAACGGCATCCGCGTCTCCAACAGCGACGCGATCGAGCGTCAGATCCAGTCCGACCTGATCGTCACCTCGCAGGACGGCTACTCCGAGTTCCCCGCTGCCGTCGGCGACGCCGTCGAGGGCGTCGAGGGAGTGGAGACGGTCAGCAACGTCCGGCAGGACATCGCGCAGATCGCCGGCGACGGCGCCAACCTGACCGGCCTCGACGGGCAGATCAACCAGGTCTACGACTTCCGTTGGGAAGAAGGGTCGGACGAGGTGCTCACGCAGCTCGGCGCAGACGGCGTCCTGCTCCCGAGCAACGTCGCCGAGGACAAGCAGCTCTCGGTCGGCGACACCCTGACGGTGCTCTCCACGGAAAACGAGTCGAGGGACCTCATCGTCCGCGGCATCTACGAGGGCAGCCCGTTCTACCCGCTGCTCGGCACGGCGAGCGTCTCTCAGGCGACGTTTGACGATCTGTACGAGCGCCCGCGGAACCGCTTCACGCTGCTCAACGTCACCGGCGACGCGACGACGGCGAAGGCGAACGTCGAGAGCGCCCTCGAGCCGTTCCCGGACACACGCACCCAGACCCGGCCGGAGTGGATCGACAAAGAGGATCAGGAGATCCAGCAGTTCCTCTTGCTGCTCTACGTCCTGCTCGCGCTGTCCGTGATCGTCAGCCTCTTCGGGATGGTGAACACGCTCGCGCTGTCCGTCTTCGAGCGCACCCGCGAGCTGGGAATGCTGCGCGCGGTCGGCATGACGCGGCGGCAGACGCGGCGGATGATCCGGCATGAGAGCGTGATCACAGCGCTGATCGGCGCGGCGCTCGGGCTCCCGCTCGGGATCCTCCTGGCGGCGCTCGTGACGCGCGCGCTCGGCCAGTACGACGTGCGCTTCGCGGTGCCGGTCGGCCAGCTTGTCGTGCTCGCGATCGTCGCCGTCGTCGCCGGGATCCTGGCGGCAATCACGCCCGCCCGGCGGGCGGCAAAGCTCGATCCGCTGAGGGCGCTGCAGTACGAGTAGCTCCCGGCGTCGAACGCGAGCGCGCAACGACCGGCACGCGCGGGACCGCGGCTGTGCAATTGTCCCCGAGTGACGCAAACGGTGGTCGAGGCGCTCGCGCCGGAGGTCTTCGACGAGGCGTACCGGCGGGTCGCTCCGCTCGTGCACCGGACGCCGTTGCTCCACTCGACGTTGCTCTCGAACGAGACAGGCTACGACGTCTGGCTGAAGGCCGAGATGTTCCAGCGGACGGGCTCCTACAAGGTGCGCGGCCCGAGCAACAAGCTGCCGCAGCTGACGCGCGAGGAGCAGCGAGCCGGCGTCATCTGCTCCTCGGCGGGGAACCACGCGCAGGGTGTCGCGTACGCGGCCGCGCAGCTCGGGATTCCGGCGACCGTTCTCATGGCGAGCAATGCGACGCCCGCGAAGATCGCGGCTACGAAGAGCTACGGCGCCGAGGTCATCCTCCACGGCGCGATCTGGGACGAGGCGAACGCCGAGGCGATCCGCCTGATGGACGAGCGCGGCCTCACGTTCATTCACCCGTTCGACGACCTGCAGCTGATCGCCGGACAGGGGACGGTCGGGCTCGAGATCCTCGAGGACGCTCCCGACGTGCACACGGTCATCGTCCCGATCGGGGGCGGTGGGCTGATCTCAGGTATCGCCGCCGCGATCAAGGGGCGGCGACCGGAGGCCAGGATCGTCGGAGTCGAGTCGACGGGCGCACCGGCGATGACGCTGAGCGTCGAGCGCGGCGAGCTGATCACGCTCGACGAGAATCACTGCGCGATCGACGGCCTCAAGGTGATGCGCGTCGGCGAGCAGACGTTCTCGATCGTCAGCGAGCTGGTCGACACGCTCGTCACGATCGACGACGAGCGGATCTTCGACGCGGTGCTGTGGACGATGTCGCGCTGCAAGCTGGTCGTCGAGGGCGCAGCGGCCGCCCCGGTCGCGGCGCTGCTCGAGGGGCGCGTCGAAGCGGAGCCCGGCTCGAAGGTCGTCTGCATGCTCAGCGGCGGCAACGTCGACCTGGAGCAGCTGCGCGGCCGCGTCCTGAACTAGAGGCTTCGTCGTGGGTCCGTGGTGCACCATGTCCTCATGCGGAGGATCCTGGTCGGGTACGACGGGTCGAGCGGCGGCCAACGCGCACTCGACCGAGCGATCGCCGAGGCGCGCGAGTCGCGCGGCCGCGTCACCGTGCTGAGCGTCGCAAACGTTCCTCTCAACCCGGATGTGCCGCGTAACTTCGGAAGCCTCAGTGACATCTCGGCGCGCGAAGGGAGTCCCCTCTCTCCGCCGCCGGACGTCGTCGCGCATCTCACCGAGGCCCGCGACCGGCTGGGGGCAGCAGGGCTCGACGCGGACCTGGCGTGGGCCGCAGGAGAGCCAGGCCGGGAGATCGTGGAGACGGCGCGGCGGATCCGCGCTCACGTGATCGTGCTCGGCGAGCACCACCACGGGCTTCTCGGGAGCCTCTTCGGAACCGACGTGGACGCCGCGGTGCAGCGCGAGGCCGGCTGCGACGTGATCCTCGCGTAGGGTCTTACACGCTCACGCCTCGGCGAGCTCGATCTCGGCCGGCAGCTCGCGTTCGTCGAGCACCGGCTCGAGCGCGACGCGCGTTCGCGCGTCGAAGTAGACGTACGCCGTGACGAGGGCGACGAACGGAAGCGCGGCCGCGTAGACGATCCCGGCGACGATGTTCAGCGTCGCGAGCGGCGCGTCGACGACGAAGATGAACAAAGCGCCGAGAAGCGGGCCGGCGCCGAGCGAGATCGCGGCGCTCAGCCCGACGAGCGAGGCTGTGCGCCACCAGCGCCTGCGTACCAACTTGGCGCTCTGACGGAGCGCCGATGGACCGCGCAGGTCCTCGAGCTCGACGACCGGCGCGAGCAGGCACCAGCGCACGGCCAGCCAGATCGCGACCGGTATGAGGAACGTCGTCGTCGTCAGCACCACCCACGCCGCGACGAACAGGCCGATAGCGCCGAGCAACGGCCGGACTCGCCTGAGCGCCTTCGCGTACGCGGAGACGGCGCCGACCTGGCGGCCGGCGTCGATCTCGACCAGGGCGCACGCAGTCGCCGCCTGGACGAGGCCGAGGCCGAGCAGCGCCAGCGTCGTACCGATGATCAGTGCCAGAAGCGCAGCGCCACCCGCGATCTCGCCCGTGCTGCTGATCCCGACGTGCCCAAGCCCCTCGAGAACGAGCCATTGGAGGAACGTGATCACCAGGACGATCGGGATCAGGAGCAGCCCGATCCCGAGGAAGACCCGCGCGTGTCGGACGTACATCGAGCCCGACGCTGACAGGATCTGGCCCCAGCTACGCCTCCGGCCCAGGCGGAGCGGCGCCACGGGCGTCCAGGTCGCTCGAATCGTCACGAAGGCGACGAGCGCGGCTATTGCGGCCAGCACGAGCGCGACCAGCGCCGGGTCTTGCAGGAAGAGGATGAGCGCCCGCGAGCCCCTCTCGACGCCGCTGCAGAAGAGGTCGGTCGCCCCCGTGCCGAAGAGCCCGCCGGTCGGCACTGCGTAGCTCCGCTCGCGCCAGTCGTCCGACCACGAGATCGGCTCCGTCCATTGCCCCTTCAGGTTCGGGCCGGTCGGGCCGTTGAAGAACGCTCTCTGGAGCTCGCCCCACCGTCCCTCGAACTCGATCCACGGGAAGGCAGCCGCGGCGGCGTCCGGGTCGCTCGGGATCGTCGCAACGGCTGGGCGCAGCTCGCGGTGCGGGCCACGCGTGTCGTCACAGCCGACCCCGGCCTCGGCGGAGCTGCCCAGATAGAGCGCCTCGGTGAACTTGTTCGCGTGGGAACCCGCACCGGGATAGACCACGGGATGGGTCTCCTCGACGCGTTCGAGCTTCTCGTCGTCGTCCCAGTCCGCCTGCTCGGCGCCCTCGTGCGAGCTGTAGCCGATGAGCGACCGGTTCCTGGTCGAGCGCCTCACGTGGGTCGTCGGCGTCGAAGACGAGCTGGATCAGCTCCCAGTCGCCCTCGTGCGTGTTGTTGAAGTCGTTGAACGTGTAGAAGAACCAGTACTGGAGCGCGAGCTGTCCGGGCCGACCGGCTTCCGTGGCGACGTGCGCGTAGACGGTCGGTTCGCTCCCCTCCGCGAGGCGGCGCGTCCAACGCTCGTAGTCGCAGCCGGCTGCGAGCGCGTCGCCGGGAAAGTCGAGGTGGTACTCGAAGCGGTTCCGAAGATCCTCACCGCTCGGGGCGATCTTCACGAGGTCGGTGGGGCTCCAGGGGCCGCGCAGGGCGACGGTCGGCTCGTCGTCGAGCAGCAGCTCGACGTCGAGCGGGTCGTACGGCTCGCCCGGCCCGCACTCCTCCTCCTGCTCGACGAGACGAACGACGGGAGCGAACCGCTCGGCGAGCGCGGTCTCGTCAGCGAGGTCGGCTGCGGCGCCCGGAGCCGCGACGAGCGCGAGCCACGCGGCGACGAGCAGCGTGCGCGGGAGCTGTCCGGCGACCGTGCGTCTCACACCGCGGCGATCATCGCACGGACAGATGCCTCCAACCCGCGCCGGAAGCGCCGGTTACCTCCAAGCGGCCTACAGGAGGTGGCGTCCGAAGTCGCGCTCGAAGTCGCGCCAGACGCTGTGGATGTGCGTGCCGCTGTTCCGGGAGTTGTCGAACTCGAGGAGGAAGGTGGGTCCTTGCAGGCGGTAGTACTGCGGTACGCCGGGGCGAGTGCTGCCGGCCCAGGCGAAGCGCGTGCGAGCAATACCCGCTCGCTCGATCCGCGCGAACGCCTCGCGCGCCATCGCCGGTGGGTAGTTCGCGAGGTAGGTGCGCACGATCTCGAGCACCCGTTTCTGCGCTGCGGACGGGAGATCGCCCGTCTCGGCGCCCAAGCTGTCGAGCGGCCGCACGCGGACGGCGTTCTGGGTGACGTGGTCGGTCAGCGACTCCGACGAGAACACGACCTGCCGCCGGAGCCGGCCGTCGAGCGAGAGCACGATCTCCCGCGCAGCGTCCTCCTCGCGCGCCATCGTCCGGTAGCCCTGACCGACCGAGCGGTACGCGCTCCCGGCGCGGGTCGGCCAGGCGCCGAGGAAGAACGGCTCGGTGACGAGGGTGTCCCCGACGACGGTGAAGTGCCTCGAGAGATGGTGCCCTTCGAGCCGCCAGCCCCACGCTCGAGCACCGGGCGTGCCGAAGACCGAGACGAAGTAGAGGTTGGGGTCGAACGGATCGTCGATGCCCGTGCTCATGCGCTGGAGCACGCCCTGCAGCGCCATGATGTCGAGAGCCTTGCGGTAGCCGGCCGCCGAGCTGCTCGAGCGCAACAGGGCGAGCGCGAGCCTGCGCTGCCCGGCCGACATCTCGCCGACCGGAAGGCCGTTACGCGGCACCGAGGCAGGCACGGTCCAGTGCCAGCGGGTGCGCTCGGCGCTCGCGAACGGGAACGTTGCCTTGCTTCGGCCGGCCGGAGACAGCGACGCGACGAAGGCGCGTGCGGCTGCCTCGACGGCCGCTCCGTCGCTCGGTGCGGCTCGTGCGGGGCGGACGCCGAGCGCGAGCCCGGCAGCGCCGGCGGCCGCGAGCCGCAGAGCGGCGTTGCGTGTGAGTCGTAGCTCGAGGCGGTCGTCGTTCACGTCGGAGCCTCCTTCGGAGCGGACTGCTCTTCCTGGAAGCATGCCGAACCTCCTACGGGCGCCGCTCGCGTGCTCGCCGGAGGAGGTCGCCGATCGAGCGCACGTGCAGCGAGGAGCCGGCGAAGCGCACGTCGTATAACCGGTCGGAACGCGTCGTAGTGCCAGATCAGGTTCGGGGCCTACGATCTGCCCGACGCGGCCGTCGCTCTAGACTCCGCGGCCTGAGGTATGGGACTCGAGCTCTACATGGTCGGCGTGATCGTCGAGGACATGCAGCGCGCCGCGGAGTTCTACCGCCGGCTCGGTGTCGCGGTTCCGGACGGCGCGGAGGAGCAGGACCACGTCGAGGTCGCGATGAGCGGGTCGACGTTCTTCCTCAGCACGAAGCGCGCGAACGCGCGCTGGGATCCGGCGCCGAGGGAGACCCCCTCGGGCGGCTATCGGATCATCCTCGAGTTCTATCTCGAGACCCGAGAGGCATTGGACGCGAAGTACGAGGAGCTGACCGGGCTTGGCTACGAGAGCCACTGTGCGCCGTACGACGTCAGGCCCGACCTCCGCTTCGCGATGATCAACGACCCCGACGGGAACACGATCCTCTTGTCCGCGTCCCTCTGAGGGACTGCCGCGGGGTGCCCGCCCGGCGGGACCCGGTCGGACGTTTCTCAGGCGGTCGGAATCGCGCCGTCGGGCGTGAGCTTGTCGACCAGCTTCGGCAGGGAGTCGGCCACGTTCGCGGCAGCAGTGTCGACGTCCACACCTGCGTCGGCGAGCGCCTGCAGCTTGGCCGGATCCATCACCTGTTTGACCTCGTCTGCCGAGAGCGAGGCGTTCTCGCCCGTGCCGATCCAGGACTGAACCTTGTCGCCGAGACCGGCCGAGTCGAACTTCGTCTTCAGGCTGGACGTTCTCCGTGTTGCGGCTGCGTGCAATGAGGATAATGCTGCTGCCGTCCATCGTTGGACGGAACAGCGCCGGCAGAAAAGGAGTTTTCATGGATGAGATCGGGCCAGTCGACTACGCGATCATCGCGTTCCCTGGCAACAAGTTCCGCGGCGAGATCGGCCCTGCGCTCGCCGACCTTGTCGAAGCGAACACGATTCGCATCATCGACATCGCCTTCGTCGGCAAGAACGCGGACGGAGAGGCGATCGCTTTCGAGCTCACCGAGCTCGACCCCGACGTCCAGCAGGGCCTGGAGAAGGCCGGGATCGAGGTGGGTGGACTCGTCCCCGAGGAAGACCTCATGGCGGTCGCGGAGGACCTCGAGCCGGAGAACTCGGCTGCGTTGATCGTGTGGGAGAACGTCTGGGCGCGGGACGTGGCCCAGAAGATGCGGGACGCCGGCGGCGTTCTGGTCGCCTTCGAGCGGATTCCTCACGACGTCGTCCAGGCTGCACGCGAGTTTGCACTCGAGGAAGCGAAAGCGTAGGAAAGGAGAGCACATGTTCAGACGGAGAGGACCTAGTCTCGTTCGGGCGGCCGCGACGACCGCGGTGGTCGCGGGTACCGCAGGAGCCGTGCACCACCGCCAGGAGCAGAGGTACGCGGGGCAGGAGCAGGCCGCGGCCGACCGTGAGTATGTCGAGGCAGACCAGGCCGCCGCTGCCGCGGCGTACCCGGCACCCGCCGCGGCACCTGATCCCGCGGCGGAGATTCAGAAGTACGCGGCGTTGAAGGGGCAAGGCCTGATCACCGAAGAGGAGTTCGCCGCCAAGAAGGCGCAGATCCTCGGCATCTAGCGCGGACGAAAAGCCACCCGTTTGCGGCGGGCGCCGCCGCGAACGGGGCGGCCGCTCGCCCGCCTGCCGTGCCCGCTCCCCGGTCATCTATCGTCGCGCCGTGACGACGATCAGCGCTTCTTCGAGCGGGCTCGCGAGCTTCGAGCCTGACGACCTACGTCGCGATCGAGATCCCGACGAGCAGCGGGACGATGATCCAGCATGCGATGGTCAGGCCCACGGAGATGATGACGAAGGTGCGGGTCTGGGCTTTGGGAGGGTCGCCGCACCAGCCGACGGCGTTCCAGAGCGCTCTCGCCGGGCCGGTCGTCGCCATCCGAATGCGCCGTGAGGCGAGTGCCGCCCCCCGGAGGATCATCCAGGAGCCGGCGAGGGCGATCAGCATGCCGGCCACCCCGATCACGGACCCCCAGAGGGTGCTCGTGAGCAAGCCGGTCACTCGGCCGAGAGCCGCAGCGATCGGAACGCCCAGGCCGGCAAAGATGAACAGCGGCACACCGATCTCGTTCGTCTTCAGCGCCTCGACCATCCGGTCGGCGTCCATGCGCGCACGGCGGAGCAGACGGTGCTCCTCGCTGCCCGGCACTGCCTGGATCTCGCGCAGCCCGTAGAGGTTGCGGAGCTTCGTCGACAGGTCGCGGATGTGCGAGACGACGAGATAGCGGGCGATCAGCTGGACGCCCAAGCGGACCACGGAGCGCAATGGACCCGCCCGCTTCCCGGCGGTCGTTCCGTAGTAGCCGTGGCGTGAGAGCGACTCCAGTGCCTCGGCCATGTTCCGGTGCATCTGCGGGAACACGTCCGGGTGAGCGAGTGCGCGCGTGCGCGAGATCTCGCGCATCATCTCGCGCTCACGTGGGCTCGTCACCTCGATCGAGTCGAGGTACTTGCCGATCTCGTCGTCGTTCCCGGAGAGCAGCTTCAGCCGCTCGATCGGGTTGTCGAT
Source organism: uncultured Gaiellaceae bacterium (assembly GCA_963850995.1). Taxonomy (GTDB): domain Bacteria; phylum Actinomycetota; class Thermoleophilia; order Gaiellales; family Gaiellaceae; genus Gaiellasilicea. The sequence goes on from CAWKNQ010000004.1 coordinate 85,022, forward strand.
CTCTTCGAGAACCTCTTCCTCAGCCGCGGGCGGGCTCTGAATCGTGGTCGGATCGCTCGCCACGATCGTCACGATAGCGCGATCACGCCGGCCCAACAGAGCCGTCAACGCGGGACGATCAGTTCTCTTCGAGGTACTTCTTGAGGCCCAGGAACGGCAGGATGAAGGCGGCGAGGAGCGCTGCTGCCCAGACGAGCACGGACGCCGCGAGCCACGTGCCGACCCCGTCGATCGACAACCCGTCGGAGATCAGGTCGGTGACGATCAGCGAGACCAGCGTCGCGACGAGGGCCACGCCGCCGAGCGCGGTCGAGCTCGCGCCCTGCCGGCGGAACGTCGAGAGGAAAAACGGCTGCAGCAGCGCCACGGCGACCGTGAAAATCACGAGGGAGAGGATGAAGCCGCCGAAGTCGAGCTCCATGCCGTCGAGCAGGGACGCCGCGATGAGCAGACCGACTGCGTTGGCCGCGAGCAGCACCGCCGTCCTCACCACGAGCCGGATCACGGCGCGACAACACCACGTGCGGACATTCAAGTGCTTGCGGTCCGGGCTCACGCAGACCTGGGACGATCCGGATCGGCGAGCGCCTCGACGGCGTCCTGCACCGTCGGATAGGTGGCGAGCGTGCCGAGATCCCCGGTTCGCCGGAGCAGGTCGCGGACCTGGCCGATGTCCCGCGCGATTACGAGCTCGACTCCCGCGCGCTCGAGGTCGCCGTTGAGCTCGCTCAGCATCGTGGCTGCGGTGACGTCGATGTAGGGCATGCTCTCGGCGTCGAGGATGACGGCCCGGGTACCCGGCGTCCGGGCATGCCGCCGGATACGGTCGCGCACGGCCTCGGCATTGGCGAAGAAGAGCCCGCTCTCCGGTCGCAGCACGACGATTCCCGGGAGCTCGGTGTTCTCGCTGTGCCGGGCGACGTCGCCGTACTGGTCGACCGTGCCGGGAACGCGTCCGAGCACGGCGACGTTCGGAGTCGAGGCTCGATAGAGGAGCAGCAGCAGCGAGACGCCGATGCCGATGAAGAGGCCGGGCAAGGTGTCGAAGATCAGGACGCCGAACAGGGCCGCGAGGGCGGCGGCGAAGTCGGCGCGGCCGGCGATCGCGTACATGCGGCCGACTCCGCTCGTGTGCAACCGATACAGGCGGACGAGCGCGCGGATGTCGACGAGCTCGACCAGGGCGGCGATGACGACCGCGGCGAGCGTCGCCTCGGGGAGCTCTTCGAACAGCCCGGTGAGAAACAGCAGGGTGACGACGGTGAGCACGGCGACGACGAGCCCGGAGAGCTGCGACCTCGCGCCGGCTGAGGCGTTCACGGCGGTCTTGGAGAGGCTGCCGTTCACGACCATGCCGCTCGAGAGCCCTGCACCCAGGTTCGCGGCGCCCAGGGCGACCAGCTCCCGGTTCGGGATCGATCTCGTAGTGATTCTTGGCGGCGTAGGCCTTGGCTGCGCCGAGACCTTCCGCAAACCCGACGAGCATCACCCCGACCGCAGCGGGCGCGATGTCGAGATAGCTGTCGGCGGACACGTCCGGGAGACCGATGGTCGGCAGTCCGCTTTCGATCCCGCCGACGATCGCGACGCCGTGCTGGTCGAGATCGAAGAGGCGTACGGCCACGATGCCGGCCAGCACGGCGACCAGCGAGCCCGGAACGACAGGCGCGAGCTCCTTGAGGCCGACGACGAGAGCGAGCGACAGGGCGCCGACGACGAGGGTCAGGCCACTCGTCTCGCCGAGGCTGCCCAGGAAGTGCCAGAGCTGCTCGAAGAAGTCGCCTTCTTCCTTGTCGATGCCGAACAGCTTCGGCAGCTGCCCGACGATGATCGTGAGTGCGAGCCCGATGATGAACCCCTTCAGCACCGGCTCGGAGATGAAGTTGGCGAGGAAGCCGAGCCGGAGGAGACCCGCGGCGAGCGCGAGGATCCCGACGACGAGCGCGAGCGTGATCGTCAGCTGGAGGAACTCGTCCGATCCCGGCGAGACGAGGTCGCCGACCGCGGCCGCAGACAGCGCTGCCGTGGCTGCCATCGGCCCGGTGACCATGTGGCGCGAGCTGCCGAAGGCTGCGTAGAAGATGAGCGCTGCGGGCGCCGCGTACAGGCCCACCACGGGCGACACTCCGGCGATCGACGCGTAGGCGAGCGCCTCGGGTACGAGCACGGCCCAGACGGTCAGGCCGGCGACGACGTCGCCGCGCAGCCAGGTGCGGTTGTAGCCGTGGGTGAGCGAGGTGAAGAGCGGCAGCCTCACGGGTGGGCTGCGAACACCGTCTTCCAGTCGTCCTTGACGCTGACGACCGTCCAGCCGAGGGCTTTCGCCTGCTCGAGCGAGTCCTCGGCGCCCGTCACGTAGTCGAACTCGCGCTCGGCGTCGTCGTGCAGGACGAGCAAGCCGAAGCCCGGCCCCTTACCGCTTGCGAACCGGAGCATCGGGATGTCGCCGTTCGAGTTGCCGCCGGCGAAGGCCGGCCGCCGGCCGATCCGGCTCCAGATCCGCACCGGCTTCACAGGGCCGTCGTCGAAGATGTCCGGCTCGGCGAGGTAGACGATCGAGCCACCGTCGTCGCCCGGCTCGTAGCGAAGCGCGTTCGAGCTCCCGATCACGCGCTCGGGCGGGATCGCGTAGATCTCGCCGGCGACCGGGCGCATGAAGTCGCGGTCGCCGCCGGAGGCAATGTAGGTCGTGAACCCGTTCGCCTCGAGGTAGCGCAGGAGCTCGACCATGGGCAGGTAGCCGCATTCGCGCAGCTTGCGGCCGAGCGTCGGGTGCTCTGCGTCGGCAAGGAACGCGGTCGCGGCCGCCTCGTACTCCTCGACCGTCCAGCCGACGAACGCCTGCAGGATGCCCCCCATCAGCACCTTGACGTCGGAGTCGTCGCCCGCGTAGTGCTTCGTGATCACGCCGCCGAGCCAGGCGTAGTCCCGTTCGACGGCGGCCTTCCACGGCTGGCGCTCGCGCAACGACTCCTCCTGCTCGGCCATCTCGGCCAGCCGCTTCAGGATGAAGACGAGCTCGATCGGCATCGGCTTCTCGCACCAGAGCGTGCCGTCGTTGTCGAAGACGGCGACGCGCTCCTCGGCCGCGATCGCCTGCGCCGGCGCCCTCGACGAAGTCGACGATCGCCTCCCGTGTCGGCGTGTCGTTCCACGACGGAAGGTCAGCCACTTAGTCCCTCGCGAGCGCTGCTGCAAGGTGCCGCTCGACGTCGACGTACGCGTCGTCAGCCACGTCGAAGACGACCTTGACGATCTTCCCGCCGGTGAACTCGAACTTCGGCTTGTACTCGCCCGAGACGGCGTCGCCGCCGTCGTAGCCGATGCAGAGGCCCTCGCCGCAGAGGCTGTAGCGCGACGCGATCGTCCGGATCTCGTCCTCGGCGACGACGTCGTCGTCGACGTGGAGCTTCAGCGTGCCGAAGGGCTCGTGATGCTCGCCCGCCCGCTCCTTCGTGAACTCGACGCCGACGATGTGCGTGCCGGAGGTCGGTGCGTCGGCGACGATCTTCTGCTCGGGCGGGATGCCGAGGAAGTTGTAGACGTACGTCAGCTTCCCGTCCTTGACGAAGAGCGTGTAGCCGCCGAAGCGCGAGCCCTGCGCGACGATCACTCCCTGTGAGCTCTCGGTGAACTCGACCTCCGCGAGGATCTTGTAGGACACGTTGATCGTGCCGGCCGCCGAGGCCTCCGGGATCTCGCTCGTCCCGGGGTAGTAGGTGTACTGCCCGCTCTCGGGCACCGCGATCACGTACTCGAGGGCGCGGAACTCGAAGATCCCGAGGTCGTTGAGCGGCAGGACGTCGTACCGCTTCGCCTCCTCGAGCCACAGCGCCTTCAGCTCCTCGAGCTTCTCCGGCTGCTCCTCGGCGAGGTCGCGTGCCTCCGAGCGGTCCTCGTCGGTGTGGAAGAGCTGCCAGCGGTCCTCGTCGAACTTGCCGCGGTTGAGCGGCACCGGGCCGTGCTCTGCCACGGCCTTCCATCCCTTGTGCCAGATGCCGCGCGTGCCGAGCATCTCGTAGTACTGCGTCTCCTTCTGCGTCGGCGCATCGGCCGAGTCGAACGAGTAACGCATCGACACGCCCGGGAGCGGCGTCTGCTCGTAGCCGTCCACGACCTTCGGCAGCTCGACGCCGCAACAGTCGAGGATCGTGGGGACGATGTCCGTGCAGTGGTGGTACTGCTCGCGCACCTCGCCCTGGGCGGCGATCCCCTTCGGCCAGTGGATCACGAGCGGATCGCAGAGCCCGCCCTGGTAGGAGTAGCGCTTGAACATCCGGTACGGCGTCGAGAACGCCACCGCCCAGCCGGTCGGATAGTGGTTGTAGGTCTCGGGGCTCCCGAGCTTGTCCAGGAACGGCAGGTTGTCCTCGACCGTGTCGGGCCACGCGTTGAAGAACTTGTTCTCGTTCACCGAGCCGTTCGGGCTGCCCTCGCCGGAGGCGCCGTTGTCGGCGCAGTAGAGGATCAGCGTGTTCTCGAGCTGCCCCGACTCCTCGAGGTAGTCGACGATCCGGCCGACCTGTGCGTCGGTGTATTCGGAGAAGCCGGCGTACACCTCGGCCATCCGGGAGAAGAGCGCCTTCTCCTCGTCGGAGAGCGTGTCCCACGGCCGCATCGAGTCGCCCTCGCTGAACGTGCCCGGCGTCATCGGGTTGAGCGGTGTCAGCTCGGTGCCCTCCGGCAGGATCCCGCGCTCGATCATCCGCGGCAGCACCCACTCGCGGTACGCCTCGTAGCCGTCGTCGAAGGCGCCCTTGTACTTGTCGATGTACTCCTGCGGCGCGTGGTGCGGCGCGTGGTTTGCACCTGGGCAGAACCAGAGGTACCACGGCTTGTCCGGCTCCGACTGCTTCGAGTCGCGGATGAACTCGAGCGCCTTGTCGGCGAGGTCTTTCGAGAGGTGGTAGCCGTCCTCCGGGCCGTAGGGCTGGTCGACGTAGTGGTTGTCCTCGGCGAGATCGGGATACCACTGGTTGGTCTCGCCGCCGAGGAAGCCGTAGAAGCGGTCGTACCCGAGCCCGAGCGGCCAGTCCTTCTTGGACGACCCCATCGTCCAGGCGTCGACCGGCGTGTTGTGGTTCTTGCCCACCCAGAACGTGCTCCAGCCGGCGTTCCGCAGGACGGTCGCCATCGACGCGCACTCGCGGGGGATGTGCGAGTTGTAGCCGGGGAAGCCCGTCGACGTCTCGGAGATCGTGGCGAACCCGTTCTGGTGGTGGTTGCGCCCGGTGAGGAACACGGATCGCGTCGGCGAGCAGAGCGCCGTCGTGTGCCACTGCGAGTAGGTGAGGCCGTTCTCCGCGAGCCGGTCGAGCGTCGGCATCTCGATCCGGCCGCCGTATGGCGACCAGGCCGCACACCCCGTGTCGTCGTAGAGGACGACAAGGACGTTTGGGGCCCCTTCGGGCGCCTTCTCCGGGAGGAATGCGTCCCAGTCCGGAAGGGAGTCTCGAATGTCGAGCTCGATCCTGCCCGAGAACTCCTTGGCCATGTCGCTCTCCCTTCTCGCGCGTCTGACGGCCCGCAGAACCTACCGCTCGGCCGTCACTGCTGGGGCCCGAACTGCAGCCGCTTCACTCGTAGCGCAGCGCGTCTCCCCGGCAGCGGACGCTCTGCTTTCCGGCGAGAGACGATCTGAGAGAATCCGCGCGTGGGCGAGGCGATCGGCCAGGCGCTGTCTCTCGCGGTCGGCGTCGCGCTCAGCCCCGTGCCGATCATCGCCGTGATCCTCATGCTCGTGACGCCACGGGCGCGGGCGAACGGACCGGCCTTCGTCGTCGGCTGGCTGCTCGGACTGGCCGTCGTCGGGGCGCTCGTGATGCTGCTCGCCGATCCCGCCGGGGCGAACGACGAGGGCGAGCCCGCGACCTGGGTCGGCCTCCTCGAGCTCGTGCTCGGGTTGCTCGCGATCCTGATCGCGGTCAAGCAGTGGCGCGGGCGGCCACACGAGGGCGAGGAGACCGAGCCGCCGAAGTGGATGGCCGCGGTCGACAGCTTCACGGCCCCGAAGGCGCTCGGCGCGGGCGCGGTGCTCTCGGGCGCGAACCCGAAGAACCTCCTGCTCGCGGTCGCCGCCGCCACGGCGATCGCGCAGACGGGGATCCCGGGCGGGGAGCAGGCGATCGCCTACGCCGTCTTCGCGCTGATCGGAACGGTCGGCGTCGCGGCCCCGGTCGTGATCTACTTCGCGCTCGGCGACCGTGCCGGCCCGATCCTGGAGCGTCTCAAGGGCTGGATGGCGCGGCACAACGCGATCATCATGGCCGTGCTGATGCTCGTGATCGGCGCAAAGCTCGTCGGCACTGGGATCGCCGACCTCTAACGGCCGGAGTGCGTGGGGGCGCGCCGCGCACGCCCCCACGACACCGGTTCAGGTTCGTTCGACTGCTCCCGGCCGGGTCAGCGACCAGATCACCCAGATGTTCAGTGCGATGATGAGGAGCGACCAGAACGGGTAGTAGGGGATGAAGAAGAAGTTGGCGATCGCGCTCAGCACGGCGAGCACGATTGCCGTGACCGCGGCCCACGTCGCGCCGGTGAAGAGCCCGTAGCCCGCGAGCACGAACAGGACTCCGAGGAGGAGGTGGATCCAGCCCCAGCCTGTCGTGTCGACGTTGAACGTGTAGTTCTCGGCGACGACGTAGAAGTCGTCGTCGAAGATGGCCACCAAGCCGGCAATGAGCTGGAAGATCCCGACCGTCACCAGTATCACTGCGGCGAAGGTGATGCCGCCTACCGCCCAGCCGGAGAGCGGCTTGAACTCACCTGGCCTGTCGTCTCGCTCGGTCATGTCCTCCTCCTGTCGAAACGTTTGACTGCCCCGTGCCGGAAGATTGACAGCCGCTTCGGATTGAGCGCGCAGTTCAGCCGTCAGCGCGGGAACAGGCGTGCCGCGGTCGCCTTGAACGACGCCGTCACGGTTTGGCCGACTTGGAGGTCGAGCCGCTCGGCCGAGACGGCCGTGATCTCGGCGACGACGGGGCCGACGCGGACACGCACTCGATTGCCCATCGCAGCGACGGAGAGCACGGTGGCGCTGACGTGGTTCATGCGGGAGTCGTCGGGGGCGGCCGAGCCGAGCGAGACCTCCCACGGGTAGACGGCGACGTTCACTGAGCCGTGCGCCTCGTCTGCGCTCCAGAGAGAGAGCCCGCTCTCGAGCGCAACTCTGGTCAGACCGTTCTGCGTCTCGACGACCTGGCCCGGTAGCAGCGTCGCACCGGTGAAGCCGGCGACGAAGGCGTTCGCCGGGACGGAGACGAGCTCGGCTGAGCTGCCGAGCTGCAGGATCTCGCCGGCGCTGATGACGCCGACGCGATGGGCGAGCGTCGCCGCGTCTTCGAAATCGTGCGTGACGACGATCGTGGGCAGGCGCGAGCTGGTCGAGCAGCTGCCGCAGCTCGGCGCGGACGCCCGCTCTCGTGTGCGTGTCGAGTGCGGAGAGCGGCTCGTCGAGCAGGAGCACAGCGGGGTCGCGCGCGAGCGCCCGAGCGAGCGCGACCCGCTGGCGCTCGCCGCCGGAGAGCTCGCGGACGCGGGCTCTGAGCGAGGTGGCCGATCCGGAAGCGGTCGAGCAGCTCGTCCACCTTCACGGCGTCTCGGGCGCCGAAGCGCACGTTGCGGAGCACGTCGAGGTGGGGAAAGAGCGCGTACTCCTGGAAGAGGTAGCCGACCCGACGGTGCTCCGGAGCGACGTCGACCCCCCGCTCGGTGTCGAGCAACACGGCGCCGTCGAGCGACACGAGACCGCGCATGGGGTGAAGCAGGCCGGCGATCACGCGAAGCACAGTCGTCTTGCCGGCGCCGGACGGCCCGACCAGCGCGAGCGTCTCGCCCGGCTCGACGGTCAGGTCTGCTGACGCGTCGAAGCTGCGAAGAGGGTGAGTGAACCTGACTCGGAGCGCCATCTGGTGGTGAGCTTGACGGACAGGAGGATGAGCGCGCTGATCACGATCAGGAGCGCACTGATTGCCAGAGCGACGTCGAAGTCGAGGTCGAACTGCTCGTAGATCGCCAGCGACAGCGTCTGCGTCACGCCCTGCAGCGAGCCGGCAAACATGATCGTCGCGCCGAACTCGCCGAGCCCGCGCGCGAACGCGAGCGCCGCACCGGCGCCGAGCCCTCCCCGCGCCAGCGGGAGCATGACGCGGAGGAAGACGCGGCCCCGGCGCGCGCCGAGCGTGCGCGCGGCGTCGGGCAGCGTCGGGTCGACGGCCTCGAAGGCCGCGATCGCGGTGCGCAGGTAGAACGGGCTCGCCACGAACGCAACCGCGAGGACGACGGAGACCTTCGTGAAGGCGATGTCGACGCCGAGCGCCTCGAAGGACTCGCCGAGGAGCCCCGCGCGGCCGAACGCGACGAGCAGCCCGATCCCTGCGACCGCCGGCGGCAGGACGAGCGGCAGCTCGACGAGCGTGACGAGGACGTCGCGGAAAACGCCCGTCCGGGTGGAGATCCAGTAGGCCGCCGGCGTCCCCAGCAGGAGGATGCCTGCCATCGCGATCGCGTTCGTCTCGGCCGTGACACGAATCGCGTCGAGAGCCGCTTCGCTCCCGAGCGCCGAGATCAGCTCGCCGGGGGGCACGCGCAGGAAGACCGCGACGACGGGCAGCAGCAGGAAGAGCATGACGGCGCCCGTCGCGAGGACGAGCGCCGCCCGAACGAGGCCGTCTACGAGCGTCGGCTTGGGCAGCGGCAGGAACCCGTAGCTCTTGAGCGCCGCCTGGCCCTTCGCCGACAGGAGCATCCTGATCCATGCCTGTGCGGCCGCCTTTCTGCTCGATCTCGAGACGACAGCGATCTCGTACCGCACGCGCGGCTGCGCCCAGGCCGGGATGCGGATCACGGTGACCTGGTCGCTGACGGCGCGCGCGTCGGTGACGTAGACGAAGCCGGCGTCCGCCTGGCCGAGCGCGACCTTGCCGGTGACCGCCCGCACGTCCGACTCCTGGCTGACCACCTTCGACAGGACCGACGACAGCGCCAGCTTGCGCAGGACGGTCCGCGTGTAGCCGCCGACGGGAACGGCCGCGCCGGCGATCACCAGCTTGACGTCCTTGCGCGCGAGGTCGTAGACGGACTGGATCTCGGCTGGATTCGACTTCGGCACGATCAGCGCCAACCGGTTGGCCGTGAACGTGACCGGCTTGTCGAACCAGCCCGTCCCTGAAGAGGCGCTGCGTGTTCAGCGGCGCCGCCGAGGCGAAGATGTCCGCCGGAGCGCCGTTCCTGATCTGCGTCTCGAGGAGGTTCGAGCCTGCGAAGCTGTACTGCTGGGCGGGATCGAGCGCTCTGAAGACATCGGTCAGCGACGCGGCGGCGTAGACGGTCATCGGCGCCGGCGCGCTGCTCCGCTCGCTCGCCGCGGACGCGGTCGCGGCGAAGACGGCGACGGCGAGAATCGATGCTGCGATGACGCGCTTCACGGCCACCTCCTAGCCCAGGTACGGCTCGAGCACCCTGCTCGCAGCCTCGAGGTCCATGGCGACGGGGAACGACTGGACGCCGGCCCGGCCGGAGAGCCACGCCAGCGTCGCGATCTGCTGGCCGACGCTTGCGGCGAGGGCGGCGTAGAGCACACGGTAGGTCGGCTCGGTGACCTTGGCGATTGCCGTCTGATACGCCCCGAGCATGGCGCGCAGGACCCGCAGGCCGGTCGTCGCCGGCGGCCTCCGGCGTGCGGAACGTGCGGGCGGGCCACGCGAACGTGAAGTCCTCCGCCACCGGCGCCACGTCTCCCGCGCCGACGAGAAGATCGCCGAGTGCCTTTGCGTGCTCGCGCGCCGAGAGCCGGCCGCCGCGCAGAGCGCTCGCACCCGGTCCTGAGAAAACCCTCGCGGCCAGCGCCTTCGTATAGAAGTCGTCGAGGAGGAACTCCGCCGACGCGGCGAAATTCGCGAACGCCAGGTCCTCTTCGGTCGCGGCACGTGCGCCCGCGAGCCACGGGGCGCCGAGGGTCACGGTGCCCGCTCCGAGCGCGCCGGCCAGGAAGCCTCGTCGGTCCATCGGAGCGGCTACGCTACCAGACCAGTAGTCAATAATCGACTACTAGGAGATCGACGAGATGAGCCCGACCACCCACGAACCGAGCCCTCACTTCCGGAGTGGGCCGCGCTCGGGCTCCTCTGCGAGCGGCCCACGCACGGCTGGGCGATCGCGCAGGCGTTGAGCCCATCCGGGGATATCGGCCGCGTCTACTCCTGCACACGGCCGCTCGTCTACCGGGCCCTGGCGCAGCTCCGCGAGGCAGGTCTCGCCGAGAGCAGGGGAACGAGCACGAGCGAGTCCGGGCCGGCCCGGACGACACTTGGCGCGACACGGCGCGGCCGGTCGGCGTTCAGGCGCTGGCGCGGCCGCACGGTCGAGCACGTCCGCGACGTCCGCACGGACCTGATGCTCAAGCTCCTGTTCCACGACCGCGCCGGTCTCGATCCCTCCCCCCTCCTTCGTGAACAGACGCGGCTGCTCGCCCGTACCGAACGGGCCCTCGAGCGCGGGCTTGCCTCAGCCGCGGGATTCGAGCGGACGCTCGTGCTCTGGCGCCTGTCGGCCGCCCGGGCCGCGCTCTCGTTCGTCGAGGCGCTCATCGACAGCCGCTCCGTCGAGCCCGTCGTCTACCGGCCGATCGGCTACGTCGCGTCGCCGCACGCCGAGCTCGACGGCATGCCGCTGCAGCCGATCGCCGACGAGAGCGGCGAGTCGACGATCGAGCTTTCGGAGGCACATCGCGGCTGCCTCGCCGACCTCGACGGCTTCTCCCACGTCTGGGTCGTGGCCCACCTGCACGAGAGCCTCGGCTGGGACGCCACCGTGCCCGCGTTCCTCGACGACCGCGAGCATGGAACGTTCGCGACTCGGTCGCCGCGCCGGCCGAACCCGATCGGGCTCTCGCTCGCCCGGATCGTGGCCGTCCGGGACACCGCGGTCGTCGTCGACGGGCTCGACCTCCTCGACGGGACGCCGGTCCTCGACTTGAAGCCGTACGTACCGCTCTTCGACACCCCCTCGTCCGACGTCCGCGCGGGCTGGTTCGAGGGCCGTGCGGAGCGCGTCTTCCGCCGCCGCTCCGACGACCGCTTCGCCATGCGCAGCCGCCGTAGCTGACCCGGCTCGGCGCGATCGTCGAAGATCCCTCTGAACCGACCGACGAAGGAGGCTTCGCCGTGGACTTCAAGCTCGAGCTGGTGCTGATTCCCGTCTCGGACGTGGACCGCGCCAAGGCGTTCTACATCGAGAAAGCGGGCTTCGCCCTCGACGTCGACACGACGCCCACGGAGGAGTTTCGCGTCGTGCAGCTGACGCCGCCGGGCTCGGCCTGCTCGATCACGATCGGCAAGGGGATCACCGACGCCGAGCCGGGCTCGTACCGGGGGACGCACCTCGTCGTCGAGGACATCGAGGCCGCACGGGCGGAGCTCGTCGGCCGCGGAGTCGAGGTGAGCGAGATCCGGCATTTCGACCGCGAGGCGGGCGAATGGAAGACCGGCGTGGATCCCGCACACGGCAAGTACGGCTCGTACGCCGACTTCAGCGACCCCGACGGCAACACCTGGGTCCTGCAGGAGGTTCCGCCCACGGCGGAGGCATGACGGACCGCGGCGGTCGCAGCATGCTTCGCTGCGACCGCTGCGCGCGGGCTGAGGCCTAGGCGAGCGCCTTGGCCTTGATCGCGTCGAACTCCTCCTGGTTGATCGCGCCGCTGTCGAGCAGCCGCTTCGCGCTCTCGATCTCGGAGGCCGCCCCGCCGCCGCTGCCGGCGACAGACCGAACGTGCTCGTCGAACTGAGCCTGGGAGTCCTGCATGTCCTTCATGCGTCGCTCGGCCATGTCGTCGCTGTTCGTGATCAGGTAGGCGAGCACGCCGATGAACGGCAGCGCGATGACGAAGATGACCCAGACGGCCTTCTTCCCGCCGCCGATGTCACGACGACGGAAGACATCGCTCAGGATCACGATCAGGATCCAGATCCAGGCAACCCAGAAGAAGAAGATGAGCATCGTCCAGAGGATGTCGAGGAACGGGTAGTCAGCAGCAAGTAACACGGGGGTCTCCTCCCGAGGTCGGTGTCGCTCCGACTATGTCAAAACGCGGCGCGGCGACGAGAGTCTTGTCGCAGGCCAGGCGGATGCAACCTCGCCGCCGAACAGGACGATGCTCGCCGAGAGGTAGACGAAGAAGAGAAACGCGACGACGGTCGCAAGCGATCCGTAGACGACGTCGTAGGTGGCGAAGTTCGCCACGTAGACGGCAAAGCCCGCCTCGAGCACGCGCAAGGCGAGCGCGGCGAGCGCGGCGCCGACGACCACGTCGCCCAGCGCGGGCAGCGAGGCGGGCACGAGGCGATAGATCGCCGCAAGCGCGCCGAACGAGACGGCCAGCGGCACGACCACGCCGACGACGGCTCCTGCGAGCCAGCTCGAGAACGCGGCGTCGACGAACGACGCATCGTCGACGAGCCCGCTCACGAGCGGCCGGAGCAGGGTCAACCCGATCGCGACGAGCACGAGCAGGTCGACGGCGAGGACGAGCGCGAGGTCGATCAGCTTGCCGCGCACGAACGTGTGACGGCGCTCGACCTTCCAGGCGGCGTTCAAGCCGTGCCGCAGCGCGGCCATCATCCCGCTCGCCGACCAGAGCATCGTGACGATCCCCACGAGCCCGAGCAGGCCGAGCGGCGCCGACGAGGCGGCAAGGGCCGCGTCGATCTGGACGCCCGAATCGGCGACGAGCGGGATGCGCTCGACGATCTCGGCGACAACGTCCGCCCGGCGCTCGTCGTCCTGGAGCAGGAAGCCCGCGATCGTGACGAGCAGGAGCACGAACGGGAACACCGCCAGCAGCACGTGGAAGGCGATCGCCGCCGCGAACTGCGGGCAACCGTCCGGTGCGAACGCCGTCACGGCAGCCCGCATGACGCGGAAGATCCGCGAGCCGCGCAGGGCGTCTAGTGCGGCCGGACGATGCAGCGGAACCCGAGGTGTGCCATCGACGTCTCGACCATCTGCGCCTGTCGCGCGGCCGGCCGGTAGCGGAGGCAGTAGTTCGGCGCGCAGAGGTGCGAGCCGCCCTTGATCACCTTGCGCGGGAACCGCTCGCCGGGCTGGCCCGCCGCCGCGTGGCTTTCCTCGGGGCTCGTCACCCGCGGATTCACCGGGACGCAACAGGGGGAGTCTGGCTCGGCGGAGTCGCGCTGCGTGAAGAAGTCGCAGGTCCACTCCCAGACGTTTCCGGTCATGTCGTAGAGCCCGTATCCGTTCGGCGCGAAGCTGCCGACGGGGGACGTTCCCTCGAACCCGTCCGCCTTCAGGTTCTGCCACGGGAACTCGCCCTGCCAGGTGTTCGCCATCGGCTTCCCGTCCGGAAAATGCTCGTCCCCCCAGGCGAATGCGGCGCCCTCGAGCCCGCCGCGCGCGGCGAACTCCCACTCGGCCTCGCTGGGGAGCTCCTTGCCGGCCCAGGCTGCGTACGCCTCGACGTCTTCCCACGCCACCTGCACGACGGGGTGCCGGTCGCGGCCGTTGATCGTGCTGCCCGGCCCGGCGGGCCGCTTCCAATAAGCCCCCGGCCGGTACTCCCACCAGTTGCGGAAGTCGTCGAGGTTGACCGGACCGGCGGTCTTCACGAAGACGAGCGAGCCGGGAACGAGCAGGTCGGGATCGGCATCCGGGTACTCCTCCGGGTCGAGCGGGCGCTCCGCGACCGTCAGGTACCCGGTCTCGCGGACGAAGCGCCGGAACTCGGCGGCGGTCACCGGGCGCTCGTCCATCCAGAAGCCGTCCACCTGCACGCGGTGGACGGGGCGCTCCTCGGGGTAGAACGCCTCGGAGCCCATCTGGAAGGTGCCGCCGGGAACCCAGGCCATCCCTTCCGCAGGCGGATCGCCCGGGCTCGGCGCCGTCTTCGTCGCGGCCTCGCTCATCGGCCCGAGCTTAGTCCAGCTCTCAGCGCGCCGACAGCGCTACGGCCGCGCGGGAAGCTGCTGCACGGCCCAGCCGTTGCCGTCCGGGTCGCTGAAGAAGACGAACGAGCCCCAGTCGAACACCTGGACCTCGCTCACCTCCACGCCCCGCTCTGCGAGCTCGGCTCGCGCCGCCTCGATGTCCGGGACGACCAGCTGCAGCCCCTGCACCGAGCCCGGCTCTGTCTCCATGATCCCGGCGCCGATCGCAATCGAGCACGCCGACCCGGGCGGCGTCAGCTGGACAAAGCGCATCTCGTCGCCCATGCGGTGGTCATGGTCGGCGTTGAAGCCGGCCTGCTCCGTGTAGAAGGCTTTCGCGCGGTCGACGTCGGAGACGGGAACCGACACGAGCTCGAGCTTCCAGTCCATGCGATCGCTCCTTTCGGGGTGTTGGACTAAGTGGGCTTCGCGCCCATCGCCCAAATCGCGACGACGTAGATCACAACGAGGAGGGCGGCGATCACGCCGCTCGCCCGGAGCAGCCCGGTGCCGCCGCCCGTCCGGGTGCGCCGGAGCCCGATCCCGCCGAGGATGAGCGCGACCAGCAGCAGGAGACCGCCGAGGTCTGAGGTGATGAAGCCGATCCCCACCCACGTCAGGTCGGGCGCGTCGTCGAGGTTCTCCTCCACATACGTCCACTCGCCGCCGACCCGCATGACGATGAACGCCGGCAGCGCCACGAAGAGAAGCGTCTTGGACGACAGGCGGAGGAGCGTGGCGGACTCGTCGCGCCAGCCGGCGAGTGCCGCCGCAGCTGCTGTGACTAGGGCGCCGACCATGGTCATCGCTCCGACGACGTGGACGAGCAGCGCGACGTTGACGTCGTCGGGCCGGATCGAGGCGAGCATTGTCACGCCCACGGCTTGAAGATCATGTCGAGGGCGATCAGCACGAAGACGACGATCGATGCCGCCTGCAAGCGCGCTCCGGTCGGCGCTCGCAGCCGAGCGAGCACCTCGGACTCGGCGCCGGCGTCCCCGCTCTGGGCGAGCTCCTGCACCACGCTGTAGTACGCGTCCGTGCGCTGCCCGATCCACCCCATCAACGCCCAGAGCACGAGCGCGAGGATCACCCAGAGGTCCCAGAGCTGGTAGTCGTCGGAGTCGATCGCCAGCACGATGCCGATCAGGAGCGTCAGCCCCATGCCCACGCCGATCAACGGATTCCCGACCGGGGTGAGGCGGAAGAGCAGCCGCGTCTGTTCGAGCGTCTCCGCCCGCCGGCCTGCGACGACGAGGACGCTGAAGAGCACGAGGGCCGCGGCGACGGCGAAGGCGGCCAGCAGGTGCAGGGCGAGCATCCACTCGTAGAAGCCCACAACGCGACCCTAGACGACGGTGCTCTCCCCGGGCTGCAGCACGCGCACCTCGGTCTCGGGGGCGAGCTCGAGCGCGTGCGTGCGAAAGGCCTCCGGCGGCGGCACGGACGGCGCCGCAGGCGCCGCGCGCTTCCACAGGCGGGTGACGAAGTACGTCCCCCAGTGGATCGGGATCGCCACCGTGCTCTGCAGCAGCCCCGCCGCCTCGGCGGCGTCGCGCGGATCCATGTGCCCCGGCCCGAGCTTCGGCCCCCAGCCGGCGACCGGCAGCAATGCGACGTCGACCGGCGCGAGCTCGGCCATCCCCGGAAAGAGATCGGTGTCGCCCGCGAAGTACACCGTCGACGAGCCCTCGAACAGGTACCCGACCGACTCGGCGCGCACCCCCATCGGATGCCGCCGCCCGTCATGGACGGAAGGTGTAGCGCGGACACGCAACGGCCCGAGCTCCATCGCCTCGCCCGTGCCGAGCTCGAACACGGGGCTGCCGAGAACCTTTCGGCCGATCAGCTTGCGAGCCCCACGCGGAACGATGAGCAGCGGCACGCGCCCGAGGCGCACGAGCGAGGGAAAGTCGAGATGGTCGTAGTGCAGGTGGGAGATCAGCACCGCGTCGAGGGCCTGCGGCGGGCTCGCCGGGAGCTCGACCGCGCGCTGCAGGTGCACGATGCGCCGGCGGAGGAGCGGATCGGTGAGGATCCGGACGCCGTCCAGCTCGAGGAGCACGGTCGAGTGGCCGACGTACTCGATCCGTGTCATGCCTTCCGCCGCTCGCTCCACGACGTCAATCGTAAGCGCGCTACGGGTTCTTCTCTTGCCCGGGCGGGCCGTGCCCTACGCCCGGCCGGTCGCCGCCGTTGTCCCCGTCCCGGTCCTTCTCCTTGTCCTTGTCCTTCTCACGCCCGGGCGGGCCGGTGTGATCGTGGTTGTCGTCGCCGTGCCCTACGCCCGGCCGGTCGTTGTCCTGCGGGGGCTGCGGCTCGGGCGCCGGAGTCGGCGCCGGGCTCGGAGTCGGCGCCGGCGTCGGGGTCGGCGGCGGGTTGGGAGTCGGCGTCGGGTTGGGCGACGGCGTCGGAGTCGGAGTCGGGCTCGGCGTCGGGTCGGATGGCTGCGTCGGGGTCGGCGTCGGCGTCGGCGTTGGCGTCGGCGTCGGCCTTGGCGTCGGAGCCGGTGTCGGCGGAGGAGTCGGGGCGGGCGTCGGTCGCGGAGCGGGCGCCGGCGGCTCAGGCGGCAGCGGCCGGGAGACCGGCTGCGCCGCCGGCTCGGCGGGCGTGACGCCGACCGGTGTCGCCGGCGGCGAGCCGGTGGGCTGCTCCCCACTCACCGGCGATCCTCCGGCCGCCGGCTGAGGCGACGCAGCGGACCCGGACGCAGGCGCGCCCGCCGGCCTCACCGGTCGGCGGGGGCTGCCCTCCTCAGGCGCCGCCGGCACGGGGATGACGATCGGGGGCCCGCCGACTGCGGTCGAGCCCGGGTCGACGGTCCGCTCCACTCCGCCCGGATCCTCGAGCGCGCCGTGCCAGAAGTAGCCCGCCGCGACCGCAGACGCAACGAGCGAGAACACGCGAATAGTCGCCCAGGGAACGCGCACCTACGGAGTATCGTCAGGTTTCCGGATGAGCGCCAGGCTGGACCACGTCGGCCTGGACAACCCTGTTCTTTCCTTCCGCCTTGGCGCGGTACAGCGCCGCGTCGGCGCGCCGGAGCAGCGATTCGGCCGCCTCGCCCTTCACCTGTTGCGCGACGCCGATGCTTGCGGTGAGCGCGACGTCCCGCCCGCCGCGGGGGAGCAGCGGCACCCGGGCGAGAGAGCGGTTGAGCCGCATCGCGACCGCCGTCGCGCCTGCGAGCGGAGTCTCCGGCAGGAGGACGCCGAATTCCTCTCCGCCGAGCCTGCGCCGCGATGTCGACGTCGCGCACGTGGTCGGTAAGCGCACGCGCAAACGCCTGGAGGGCCGCGTCTCCTACGGGGTGGCCGAAGCGGTCGTTGACGCGCTTGAAGTCGTCGAGATCGGCGAGGATGATCGCCGGCGGAAAGACGCGGCTCGTCCGCACGAGCTCGCGCTCGAGGGCGGCCATGAAGTGCCTCCGGTTGACGAGCCCGGTCAGCTCGTCCGTGACCGCCTGGCGCTGGACGACGTCGTGGAGACGAGCGTTCTCGACGGCGATCGACCCCTGAGCGGCGAGCCAGACGGCAAGGCGCTCCGACCCGGGATCGAAGCCGCCCCCCGGCGGATAGAGCAGCATCGTCGTCGGCCCTTCGCCGGGCGGGGCGAGCTGCAGCGTGAGGGGCTCCGTGGATCTCGGGATCGAGCCGACGGCCGAGAGCTCTCGGCCTTCGTGCACGAGGCGCCCCGCAGCCGCCCCGGTCGCCTCGGCCGTCGCCCGAAGGATGACGGGCAGCAGCGCGCGAGGATTGTGCGTCGCAGCGAGCGTGTCTCCGACCAGTGCGAGCGCGTCGCGGGGATCGCGGGGGCCGCCGGGTGGGTGACGCCGGTCCCGGTGGCCCAGGACCTTGCCGCCGCGGCCTGCGAAGTCGGCGCGCACGGTGACGAAGAACAGCGCGACCGTCGCGAGCGTCGCCATGACCGCGAGCGCGAAGAACACGTCTTGCTGAGACAGCGCCGCCATCGTCGTCACCGTGTGCCCGGTACGCTCGCTCGGGTGAACCGCTGCGCCTGGGTGCCCCTCACCGACCCACTCTACGTCGCCTACCACGACGACGAGTGGGGCGTTCCGGAGCGCGACGAGCGGCAGCTCTTCGAGCTGCTCAACCTCGAAGGCGCGCAGGCGGGGCTCTCGTGGTCGACGATCCTGCGCAAGCGTGAGGGATATCGGCGCGCGTTCGCAGAGTGGGACATCGAGGCGATCGCGCGCTTCGGCGAGCGCGACGTCGAGCGCTTGCTCGGGGACGCCGGCATCGTGCGCCACCGCGGCAAGATCGAGGCGACGATCGGCGAACGCGCGCGCCGCTCTCGACCTCGACGTGCCGCTGCCGGAGCTGCTGTGGTCCTTCGTCGGCGGCGAGCCGCGCGTCAACGACTGGCGCGAGGTCACCGAGATTCCAGCGGTGACGCCCGAGTCGACGGCAATGAGCAAGGAGCTGAAGCGGCGCGGCTTCCGCTTCACGGGTCCGACGACCTGCTACGCCTTCATGCAGTCCGCCGGCCTCGTCGACGACCACACGCTCGACTGTTTCAGTCGAGCGCCTGCTTGATCTTGTCGAGCGTCGCGGCCTCGGCCTCCTCGCCCCCGCCGGCCGCTCTGCCGACACGGTCTGCGACCTCGAGCACGAAGGCGCGATAGGCGTCGAGCTCGTCGGGCGCCTTCTGCTGCAAGGTCGCCACCGACGAGCGGAGCGCTTCGAACGTCCCCGACTCGAGCTCCTCCTGGGAGGACTTGACGCCGAAGCCGGTGCTGCGCTCGCCTGCGAGCTCGCGCACGAGCTGACTGTCGCCGGAGCGGCCTCCGGCGAGGTGCTTGGCCAGCGAGCCCGCTTCCTTGAAGCTGTCGAAGAAGCTGCGATCGCTCGCGGAGACGAGCAGGCCCGCTCCGGTCGCGCCCTTGCGGAGCTGCTCCCACTCCTCCTCGGTGAAGTCGGCCTTCCCTGCCATGGATCCCCCTTCGTGATCTGGTGCCGGGTTTCTGCCCGGCATCTTGTCAACGACCGAAGGATTCGAGCGGCAGCAAGTCGTCGAGGGTCAGCGCAGCCGGGGCCGGAAGCTGGTCCCCGACGCACGTCGCATCGGCGAGCGCCTGCTCCTGCTCCTTCGCGAGCCAGCTCTCGTAGGCATGGACGCGGGCGAACCGGTTCAGCGATGCCTCGATCGCCGGACGGGCCTCGGCCAGGGGAATCGCGCCGAGCGAGACGGCGTCCTCGAGCGGCCGTACCTCGATCCGCCCGTGGATCGTGCGCACGCGTCCGCTCCCGGCGAGAGAGAAGATCCTGAGCGGCGCGAAGGTCTCGATGGCGAGGCCGCGCATGCGCCCGCCGAGCCACGCGACCGGCCGCGTCGTCTCGACGAGGCGCGCCTGCAGGTCGGCGTAGGTCGCATGGAACTCCAGGAGCTGCGCTCCGCTGGGCCGCGCCGGAGTGAAGCGGGCACGCACGGCCTCGCGGCGCAGCTCGTCGAGGAGAAGCCCTCTCGCCGCGGTCCGCGTCAGCTTGATCCGCCTCAGAGCTGCGAGGTACGCGTCGAAGCTGCCGCGGAAGTGGTCGTCCACGAACGCCCGCTCGGCCACGAGCACCGCCTGCGGGTCGAGCCGGACCTCCCGCTGGAGGATGAGCCGCTCGAGCACGACGCTCTCCGCGATGTCCTGGTCGCCGATCGCGCGCGCGAGCGGAGCGACGATGCTCGACCGGATCTCGCCCGCCGGCAGCGTGCAGACGACGCCGGCGGGCAGATCGAGCTGACCGACCGTCAACGATTGGTCGAACGCCGGGCCGGCGGCGCCGGGACCGCTGCAGAGCGCCGGGTCGCGCACCCAGAGGTACACGCACACCGCCTCTCCCTTGTCGGCGTCGATGCCGGCCTGGCTGAACGTCGCCCAGCCCCACGACCAGATCGAGTGCGTCCTCAGCTCCTTCGTCACCTGGCGGGCGGCGAGCGCCTCGAGCTTCACGATCTCGAGCCACTTCGAGCGCGGCTGCAGCCCTTCTCTCCCGCCCGTGCCCGGAGCCGACTGGAACTGGAGCTCGAGCGCGACTCGACTCGCCGGGATGCCGATGTCGGTGAACTTGCGCACGAGCGCGCGCATGCCGCTGCGCATCGAGCGGCTCGCCTTGACCGGCCCGAGCGCGTGCAGCCGCGGGACGTTCGGCGAGGTGAAGAAGACCTGACGGATCAGCAGCGCCGACGCGGCGAGGTCACGCCACCACTGAGCCGCCTCTCCGCCGGTGTAGGGCGGGTTCGCGATCGTCATCGCCGGCCGCGCTCCCCGCTCGGCCAGGCGACGGACGAGCGCGAGCGTATTCGCCCGGTACTGCGCCGTCGTTGTCGTCCACGGTGTCGGCGTCTGCGCCCCGAAGAGCTCGTTCATGGCGATCCACGGCGTCTGGCAACCCGTCACCGAGACGGCGAAGTCGTAGAGGCGGTCGGCTCGGTCGACCATCGTCGCCGGGTCGGTCGGCACGGACGGCGTTCCGACGCGCCGGTTGAAGTTGAGGTCGAAGAGGACGGTCGCCGAGCCTGCGGCGCGCGCTGCGGCGGGCTTTTCCGTTCCCGACGAGAAGGCGAGCGTCAGCCCGGGCTTGTGGGGGATCGGCGAGTCGTGCCCCGCGTAGTCGACCCAGAGCGGATTCGAGTCGGAGATGCCGCACTCGCGCGCGAGCGCCGTCCCCGGCAGGAGCAGCGCGGTGACGGCCGCGATCGCAACGGCGAGGCGCACGCCCTAGTTGTAGCGACAGCGCCGGGCGGCTAACCGAGGTTTCTACGCCAGAGGATGAAGCCGATCGGGACGAAGGCGGCGAGGGCGAGCCAGGGCGCGAGCTCCGTCCGCGAGCTCACGTGCCGAAGGGGCTTCCGGGTGCCTTCGCCGAGCTGCTCGCGCAACGCCGCGCGCGCCTGCGCAACGTCCGCCTCGGCGAACGCGCCCCCGCCCGCCGCCCCCGAGAGTTGCGCCACCGTGCGCCGGCTCACCGGGTCGGGCCGGTAGCCGGCGTCGCCGAGCCCACCGAAGATCCGGTCGCGCTCGTCCCACACGTGCACGAGCACGGTCTCCACCCGCTGCCGGCGCAGCCGCGCGCCTAGCTGCGCAACCGAGAACGGCTCCGTCTCGAAGTCGCTGAGGACGACGGCGATCCGCCGCTCCGGCGTCGGCGGGAAGTACCCCTGATGGCCCAGGGCCGCGAGCGCGCCGAGCACGGTCGCCGTGCGGCGGCGGCGGCTCGGCGGTGGGCGCTCGATCCCGATCGAGTGTCGCAGCGTCGTTGCGAAGACCTCGCCGTCGAGCGTCGGGAAGAGATGCGGCAGGAGGCGGTCCGTGAACGACGCCACGCCGACCTTCAGCTCGGGCACGGCGGCGCGCAGCTCCACCGCGAGCTGACGCGCGCGCGCGATCCGGTTCGGTCGGGTGCGGCCGGTCGCGGCGAGCATCGAGCGCGTCTCGTCGATAACCACCCAGGCGCTCACGTCGGTGCGCTCGTGCCGCGTCGAGCCGCGCTCGAGCACCGGCTCCGCCGCCGCCGCGCCGACGAGCAGGCCGGCGGCCGCGATCGAGAGCGCGAGCAGGACCGTGAAGAGCCGTCCCGGCGTGCCGAGCCCGAGCACGCCGCGCACGCGTCGCGCCCGCAGCTCCGTCAGCAAGAGCGCCGTCAGCGGAAAGAGCGCGACGAGCGCAACGGCGGCCCCGGCCGGGCTCAGAAACGAGATCTCCATCAGTAGCCGCTCCCGCGGGGGCTCAGGGCCGCCCCGCCGAACTCCTCCGCGTGGCTTGCCGGCCGAGCGGCCGCCGCCGCGGCCACGGCTACGGCGCTGGCCCACCTCCAGGACCGACTCGAGGTTGTGCTTGGCGTCCTCGTTCCCCGGGTCGTGGGCGATCGCCCTGCGGAAGGCTGCGGCCGCGGCGTTCAGCACCTGCGACTGCTCGGCCTGCTCGGGCGGCGTGAGGAGCGCGAGCACGCCGACCAGGTTTGCCGTCTGGGACGCTCCGGGGCCGCTGTCCGCCTCGGCGTCCACGAGCGCCGCCTGCGCCTGCGCGCGCTGGGCGAGCCGGAGAGGCGTCGGCTGCGTGTTGTCGCGCGGCCGCGCGAGCCAGAAGCGCTGCACCGCGCGGCGCTGCTCGATGTCGTCGTGGACCCCGAGCGCCCGCCTGCCCAGGTCGAGTGGGAGCAGCCCCTGCCCGTCCCAGTAGCCCGGGACGCGTGGCTGGGCGAGGAAGCGGGCGTCGTCGCCGGCGAGCTCGCGCTCCGCACGCGCGATGTCGAGCGCCAGCAGGAGCAGGCCGAGCCCGACGACGAACCCCGCGACCACGATCGCTGCCGGCACGTAACGCTTCATGCTGTCCTCGGCAGGTCGAGGCGCCGGCAGAGGAGCTCGTTCACGCCCAGAGCGAGAAGGAGGACAAGACCCGCAAGGACGAGCGCGAGCGACGGCCCGTTGTCGGGCGGCCGGAACCGTGCCGTCACGCCGCCCGCGTCGAGGAACCGCCTCCAGTCCGCGAAGGCGTCGGCGCCGACCTCCTCGGTGAAGAACGCACGGTTCTCGGCGAGAGGGAAGATCGGGACGATCCGCATCGGGATCTCGGCGTCGCGCAGACCGCGCAGCGCCAGCGTCAGCGGCCTGGAGTCGGCATCCGCCGTGTCGAGATCGCTGATCAACAGGATCGAGCCGGCGCCGCCCTCCCGCTGGATCATGCCGCGCGCGATCTCGAGTGCGCCGGAGATGCGCGTGCCGCCGCGAAAGCCGTCCGACCAGGGATCGACCAGATAGACCGGCCGGCCCGTCTGCTCGTCGATCTCGCCCGGCACCGGCGTGATGAAGTCGATCACGGGCTTCAGCTCGTCCGGCGGCGACCCGGCCGGCAGCACCTCGTAGGCGATGTCGGAGAAGATCACGAGACCGACCGTCGCGTCACTCTCGGCCAGCACGTTCATCGCGTTGCGCATCCGCGTGTACGCGACCTCCGGGATGCTGACGGAAAGGTCGAGGACGACGACGACGCTGTCACCGGCGGCAAGCAGGGTGGGCCGTTCCGTCTCGCCGCGGCGGGCGGCGACGTTGACTGCGAGAGCGGCGACCCCGACCACGACCGCCAGCAGGCCCGCGACGAGCGCGGTCCGCCGCGCTGCGCGCGCGAGCCCCGTGGCACCGCCGACCGGAATCGACTTCATCGCGACCCCTTGGCAAGCGACGCGAGCTCGGCGGCGGCGCTCGCCGTCGGCGATGACGCCGACCAGGCGAGCTGTCGCGCCGGCTCTGCCAGCCCTTCGACGTCGGTGTCGAGCGCGAGGGCGAGCGCCTCGAGCGCGGCGCGTCGTTCCTCGTCGGTTCGCGCGGCTCGCAGGAGCGCGACTGCACGGTCGAGCGGCGAGACCTCGCGCGTGCGCAAGAGCCGGCCCCGCCGGAGCAAGACGAGCCCGGCTGCAGCCGAGCCGGCGACGAGCAGCGCACCGGCGATCCCGGCGGCCCAGGCGAGCAGGGCGGGCCGGGCGCGATACCCGGGCTCGGGCAGGCTCACCGCCGCACGCCACGCCGGCGGCCACTGATCTCCCTCCTCGCCCGTGCCCTCGAGCGCGGTGCTCTGCTTCCGTAGGCGCGTGACGACCTCGAATGGAGGCCAGTGCACCTCGACGGTCGGCCCGTTGCCGTAGAAGATCCGCGTGAATGGGAAGCCGGTCGTCCCCTGCTGCGGCAGGCAGTAGAAGCTCAGGCAGTCGAGCCTCATCGTGTACGTGAGCGCCGTCAGGTTGCCGTCGTCGACCCGCTCGACCGTCGTTCGTTCGCGCCAGGGCATGAAGCGGTTGAGCAGCCGCACCGACTCCGGATCGACGCGCCTGCGGTCGAGAAGGATGCGCAGCTTGGCCGTGATCGTGTCGCCGAAGGCACTTGTCCGCGGCGACAGCGAGGACGCGACGGCGAAGTCCCTGTCGGGCGGCAGCGACAGCTCCTCGTCGCCGGCTCCGCCGCAACCGGCAGCGAGCGCCACGAGGCAGAGTGCGAGCGCTCGTCTCACCACCAGCGCCCCCGCTCGGTCAGGCGGCGCTCGGCCCACTCGATGAACGCCGCGTGGACACCGGGCCCGTCGCTGCGCTCGAGCAGGACCGGCTCGAGGCCGAGCTGCTCGAACTGCTCGAGCAGCTCCCGCCGTCGTACCTCATTCGTCTCGCGACGGTCCTTCGCCTCCCGGCGGCTGAGCCGCACCCGCGTCGTCTCGCGAGCGCTGACGTCGGCGAACGGAACCGCGATCCCGCTGACGTCGGGGAAGCTCTGCTCCCACGTCGGGTCCTGGATCACGACTGGAATCACGTCCCAGCCGCGCTCCACTGCCTCGAGCCACGACTCCCGCGGCGGCGGCGCGAGGAAGTCGGAGAGCACGAAGACGAAGGTGCCGAGCGGCAGCGCCGGCCGGTGGATCGCCAGCTCCTCGAGGCCCCGCGCGATCGTCTCCTCGTCGGCGGTGAAGGCCCGCTGCTCGTGCCCCGCCCACAGGTCGCGCTTGGCGCGTGGGGCCCGCCAGTACACCTCATCGTCGGCGAGGTCGACGTACGCGGGCAGGCTGCGTGCCGCGAGCGCGCTGCGAAGGACGATGTCGACGGCCTGCTCGAGGGCTTCGAACTTCCGCAGCCAGGGGAACGGATCGCCGTAGAGGGCCATCGACGGCCGCCGGTCGGCCAGGACGACGACCCACGGCGCCTCGTCCGCGAAGCGCTCGCGCACGATGAACTCGTCCAGGCCGGTGGCCGAGGAGAGCCGAGCCGAGGCGGCCCAGTCGATCGTGTCGACGTTGTCCCCCGGCCGGTACGCGCGCGAGCCCGCGATGTCGGAGCCGACGCCACGGCGGGCACTCCGCATCGCCGCGTAGGACACGCCGAGCAGCGGGCGGCGCGGGACGAGCGGGAAGATCTGCTCGACCGCGGACATCAGCTCACACCCTCAGCGCCCGGGCGCGGGCGCGTTCGCCAGGCACTCCTCCTGCAGCTGCGCGGCCGCAGCGGGCCAGCCGGACCGGCGCACCTCGGCGAGGAAGCTCGGCCGGAAGACGATGCGGTGCATGACGACGGGCGTGAACAGCAGCTCGACGTCCGCCGGGACGACGTAGCTGCGCTCCTGGAGCAGGGCCCAGGCGCGCGCGGCCGACTCGAGCGCGAGGCTGCCGCGCACCGACGCGCCGATCGCGACGGACTCGAGCTCCCGCGTCGAGCGGACGAGCGAGACGATCCACCGCCGAAGCAGGTCGTCGACATAGATGGACTGGGCGGCGACGCGCAGCTCGTGGATGTCTGCGACGTCGAGCACGGGCTCGAGCAGGTCGATCGGGTGCCCGGTGCGTTGCTCGTCGACGATCCGCAGCTCGTCGTCGAGGCCGGGATAGCCGAGCGTCGTGCGCAGGAAGAAGCGGTCGAGCTGCGCCTCCGGGAGCGGGAACGTGCCCTCGAACTCGATCGGGTTCTCGGTCGCGAGGAGGAGGAAGGGCTGGGGCACAGGACGAGTCGCGCCGTCGACGGTGACCTGCCCTTCCGCCATCGCTTCGAGCAGGGCCGACTGCGTCTTCGGCATGGCTCGATTGATCTCGTCGACGAGGACGACGTTCGCGAAGATCGGGCCGGGCCTGAACTCGAAGTCGCGCTCACGCTGGTTGTAGATCGAGAGCCCGGTGACGTCGGTCGGCTGCAGGTCCGGCGTGCACTGGATTCGCGACGCCTCGACACCCTCGATCGACTGCGCGATCGCGCGCGCCAGGATCGTCTTCGCGGTACCGGGCACGTCCTCCAGCAGGACGTGGCCGCCGCAGAGCAGGGCCGCGAGAACGAGCTCGATCCGGTCGCGCTTGCCGTGGACGACGGTCTCGACGTTGTCGAGGAACCGCTTCGCGATCTCAATGGGACGTGCGAGCGCGTCGTCGTCTGCAGCTCGAAGCGGCTGTGCCTCCACGTCCCTCCTTCGTTCTCCGGCAGGAATGTCGCAATACGCTATATCCAGGAGACGCTTGCGTGGCCAAGCGGTTTGTTACGGGGCGATTACGGACAGCGCGCCCGAACCGCGCGGCTAGAGCGCGCGGGCGCGGCGGGTGAAGAGGAGCCGCTGCGCCGCGAGCGTCGCGAGCGCCGCGACGACGATCGCGACCAGGTTGACGACGAGCTGGAGGAGCGCTCCGCCGCACTCGTGCCAGTCTCCGTAGACGGCCGCCACCGCGACGTTGCCGGCGGCCGGGATCGTCGTCACCGAGATGAGGACGCCGATCAACGCGCCCGCCTTCGCCGTCGTCAGCGAGATCATCCCGGCGACGCCCGCAAGCGCGGCCACGATCACGGAGTAGCGATTCGGGTTCGAGATGAAGAGCGTCTCCGCGTGTGTCCCGATCGTCTCCGGGAACACACCTAGTTCCTTGAGGACGAAGGCCGCGGCGGCTGCCACGAGGATGGCGACCGGGAAGCCGACGAGCAGCGCCGTCAGCGAGCGGCGGGCCAGCGCCGGGCGGCGCTGCACGAGCGCGACGCAGAGGCCGGCAAGCGGCCCGAACTCCGGGCCGACCACCATCGCGCCGATGATGAGGATGATCGAGTCGGTGACGATGCCGACGGCGGCGATCATCGTCGCGAGGATCATGAAAGCCAGGAAGCTGCCCGACAGGACGGCGCTCTCCGACGTCCGTGCCTCCACCTCCTCCCAGACGACGGCATCGGCCGGCGAGCCGACGGCGGCGCGCTCCGCCGCCTCCGCGCGCCTGGAGACGGCCGCGTCGATCTCGATCGTGACGATGCTGCCGCGCTCCTCCAGCCCGAGCGGCCGCAGCCGCTCGATCACGGCGCTCACGTCCTCGCGCGCGACGTCCGCGAGCACGAGATCGCCCTCCGGGTCCCGAACGGCACCCTCGATGTGGACGATGTTCAACGCCGAATCGAGCCCGTCCAGGAACGCGAGCACCTTCTCGACGAGGTCGCTCGGCACGACGAGCCGTAGGTGGACCACGGCCGGGAGCCTAGTGCGTTCCCGGATACAGTCACCACCGATGGCGACGCTCGCCGACGGCCGCACGCTTCCGTTCGACTGGTACTCCGATCCGGCCGTGCTCCGGCTCGAGCGGGAGCGGATCTTCCGGCACGCGTGGCAGTACGCCGGCCGGGCGGACCAGGTCGCGGAGCCGGGCTCGTACTTCACCTGCGACGCCGGCGGCGTCCCGGTCGTCGTCGTGCGCGACCGCGAGGGCGATCTGCGCGCGTTCCTGAACGTCTGCCGCCATCGCGGCTCGCTCGTCTGCGAGGGCGAGGGCCGGCGCGAGACGCTCCAGTGCCCCTACCACGCGTGGACGTACGACCTCGACGGCTCGCTCCGCGCGGCGCCGCGCACCGACGTCGAGCCGGGCTTCGACCGGAGCGAGCTCGGCCTCGTCCCTGTGTCGGTGGGCGCCTGGGGGCCGTTCGTCTTCGTCAACCCGGACGCGGAGGCGGCCCCGCTCGCGGAGCACCTGGGCGAGCTCCCGGCTCTGGTCGCCGCCGCCGGGCTCGACCTCGACGCCCTCCGCTTCCTCGAGCGCGCGAGCTCGGAGGTCGAGGCGAACTGGAAGGTGTGCTGCGAGAACTACCTCGAGTGCTACCACTGCCAGGTCGCGCACCCGGGCTTCTCCAAGGTGGTGGACGTGTCCGTCGACGCCTACGTGCTCGAGCAGAGCCCGACCTTCTCGACCCAGTACGGGCCGGTGCGCGAGGCGTGGCGGGGCGAGTTCGACCCGCGCGGCCCGGTCGCCCGCGGCCAGTTCCACTTCCTCTGGCCGAACGTGACGATCAACATCATGCCGGGGCACCCCAACCTCTCGATCGGCCCGGTCGTGCCCGCCGGCCCCGAGCGGACGTCCCGGTTCCTCGACTACTTCGTCGGCCCGGACGTCGAGGAGGCCTGGATCCGCGACCTGCTCGAGTTCGACGGCCAGGTCGGAGCCGAGGACACGGTGCTCGTGGAGCGCGTGCAGAAGGGCTTGCGGAGCGGGGGGCTCGAACACGGGCGGCTGCTGCCCGAGTCCGAGCGCTTGATCGCCGACTTCCAGAGCCGCCTCGTCGACGCACTCGGGTAAGAGGATTTCACCAGTTCGTTACCCACTGCTAACCGCAATCACGACATGCTTGGCCGATGGTTGCCGCGGCTAAGCAGGACGTCTCCGAGCGACTGCTGAACCGCGAGCTCTCGACCCTCGCGTACAACGCCCGGCTGCTCGATCTCGTCGCCGACGACTCGCTGCCGCTGCTCGAGCGCGCGAAGATGTGCCGCTTCTTCTCGTCCAATCTCGACGAATTCTTCATGGTTCGAGTCGCCGGGCTGCTGGGACTCGACGCCGCGGGGGTCGTCGTTCGCTCGAGCGACGGGCTGACGCCCCGCGTCGCGCTGGCCCGGATCCGCGAGCAGGTGCTCGAGCTGAGCGAGCGCCAGTCGAAGCTCTGGCGGAAGTCACTCTGCCCCGCCCTCGCCGAGCAGGGGATCTGGATTGTCACCATCGCCGACCTCGAAGCAGACGAGCTGGAGACGTTGGAGAAGAGGTTCCAGCACGAGGTCTTCCCCGTGCTGACTCCACTCGGCGTTGGTCCCGGCCAGCGCTTCCCCTACATCTCCGGGCTGTCGCTCAGCCTGGGCGTGCTCGCGCGCGATCCCGAGACGGACGAGGAGCGATTCGCGCGGGTCAAAATGCCAGAAGGGCTGCCGCGCTTCTTCCCGATCGGCGAGGGCGGGCGAGTGCTGCTGCTGGAGAATGTGATCGGCCACTTCCTGGACCGGCTCTTCCCGGGGATGGAGATCGTCGAGCGCGTCGCGTTCCGTGTCACGCGCGACGCCGACTTCGAGGTCTCCGACGACGCCGACGATCTGCTCGAGGCGGTCGAGCACGAGCTGCGACGGCGTCGCTTCGGCGACGTCGTGCGCCTCGAAGTCTCGAGCTCGACGTCGCGGGCGATGCTCGAGCGGCTGCAGCAGGGCCTCGGGGTCGCGGACGCCCAGATCTACGAGGTCCACGGCCCGCTCGACCTCGCCGATCTCGACCAGCTCGTCGACCTCGATCGCCCGGAGCTCAAGTACGAGCAGTCCCACGGCGCCACGCCGGCGCGGCTCGTCCACGTGAAAGAGGCGCGCGACCTGTTCGCGGAGATGCGGCGCGCGGACTTCCTCGTCCACCAGCCCTACGAGTCGTTCGCAGGCAGCTTCGAGGCCTTCGTGCACGCGGCCGCGAGGGATCCAGACGTGATCGCAATGAAGACGGCCGTGTACCGAACGAGCGGCGACAGCCCGCTCGTGCCGGCGCTGATCGAGCTCGCCGAGGACGGGAAGCAGAGCGTCTGTCTCGTCGAACTGAAGGCGCGGTTCGACGAGCACCGCAACATCGAATGGTCGCGCTCGCTCGAACAAGCCGGCGTCCACGTCGTCTACGGCTTTTCCGACCTGAAGGTGCACGCCAAGATGACGCTCGTCGTCCGGCGCGAGGGCGACTCGCTGCGCCGGTACGTACACGTCGGCACCGGCAACTACCACGCCGTGACCGCCCGCTCCTACGAGGACCTGAGCCTGTTCACGGCCGACCCGGAGATCGCAGAGGACATCGCCGCGCTCTTCAACTACCTGACGGGCTTCGGCCGGCCGGAGCGCTTCCGGAAGATCCTCGTCGCGCCGTTCAGCCTGCGCTCGGCCCTGATCGAGCGGATTCGGGCGGCCGGGGCGGCCGCGAACGCGGGCAAGCACGCCCGGATCCGGATCAAAGTGAACGCGCTCACCGACGAAAGCGTGATCGAGGAGCTCTACGGCGCCTCCCAGAACGGAGCGCAGATCGAGGTCGTCTCGCGCTCGATCTGCATGCTCCGACCCGGGGTGCCGGGGATGAGCGAGAACATCCGCGTCCGATCGATCGTCGGCCGCTTCCTCGAGCACAGCCGCGTCTACGCGTTCGAGATCGACGAAGAGACCGAGTTCTTCATCGGGAGCGCGGACTTGATGACGCGCAACCTCGACCGGCGAGTGGAGGTGGTCGTACCGGTAGAGCAGGCACGGCTGCGGCAGGAGCTCGTCGCGATCTTCGACAGCGCGTTCGCGGACACGGTCTCGTCGTGGGAGCTCGGCGCGGACGGGACGTGGACGCGCCTGCGACGAGAGAAGGACGAGCGCAACCACAGCCACCAGCTCAACCTGCAGCGCCGCGCCAGGGTTCGGACACGCCGCGCCGGGGGAGCACGCAGGGGAGGTAGGTGAGACCGGGATTCCGGCCGAAGGGGTCACCACAATGACGGGGATGCGGGTAGGCGTCATCGATGTGGGGTCGAACACAGTGCGCCTGCTCGTCGCGTCCGCTGACGACGACACCGTCGCGGCGATCCGCGAGGAGCGCGCCTACCTCGGCCTCGGCGCGGAGCTGCTTGTCCACGGCCGCGTGCGGCGACGCAAGCTCGACGAGGTGGCCGAGGTGACGCGTGCGTACGCTCAGATCGCGCGCAGGCTCGGTGTCCGTGAGCTGGAAGTGGTGGTCACGGCGCCCGGCCGTCAGGGCGACCCCGGCCGCCTGCTCGAGCGAATCGGATTGGCCACGGCAGCCGAAGTGCGGGTGGTTTCCGCGGAGGAGGAAGGTCGGCTCGCGTTCGCCGGTGCAGTCTCCCGCACGGATCCCGGCGACGGCATCGTCGCCGTCTGCGACGTCGGCGGCGGCTCGACGGAGGTCGTCGTCGGCACCCGGCTGATCGGACCAGCCTGGGTCCGCTCCGTGGACGTCGGCTCGCTCCGCCTCACGGCCGCCGACGCTGCCCAGCGACCCCCCGACTCGCGGCCGAGATCGAGCACGCGCGCAACGTGGTCCGGGATGCGTTCGCGCGCATCCAGCCGCCTCAGCCGGAGGTCGCGCTCGCCACGGGAGGGAGCGCGCGGGCCGTCGCGAAGATCGTCGGCCGCGAATACGGGATGGAAGAGATCGAACGCGTCGTCCGGCTGCTGACGGAACGGCCGTCGCGCGACAGCGCCGCCCAACTCGGGTTGAGGCCCGAACGCGTCCGCACGCTCCTCGCGGGCGCGCTCCTGCTCGCCGAGGTCTCGCGTCAACTGGGGATCCCGTTCAGCCCGACGCGCGGCGGCATCCGCGAGGGAGCCGCGCTGCAGCTGGCGCGCCGGCGTATCGCCGCCTAGACGTATCCCAGCAGCTCCAGGTCCCGCTCGTAGCTGAGCAGCGCCGCGACCTCGCCGGGCTCGAGCCAACGCACCTCGTCGACCTCGGGCGTGGCTTCGAAGGCACCGCCGCCTACCGGCCGCATCCGCCACCAGCGCACGCGCTTCGGTCGCCCGCGCGAATCGACGTAGCGCGTCTGCGGCAGCTCGTCCTCGAGCACGCACGCGAGGCCGGTCTCCTCCCGGACCTCGCGCAACGCACACTCCTCGTCGCTCTCACCCGGATCCGCCTTGCCCTTCGGAAAGGTCCAGTCGTCGTACTTGGGCCGGTGCACGAGAAGGACGCGGCCGTCGTCACGGACGACAACTCCTCCGGCCGCACGGACTACGCCGTCTTCGAGAGCCGCTTCCACGCCCGCCTCCACTCCTCGCGGCTGTTGGCCGCGCGGCTGCGCTCGCGCTCGACGAGCCGTCCTGCCGCGATTGCAGCGGCGGGCTGCCTCGCCGCGAGGGCGCGGAGCCGCTCTTCCGCGACGACGGCGTCCTGATGCTCGCCGAGCACGTCCTGAAGGACCTTGGCGGCCTTCACGTACGCTTCGGCGCCCGACAGCTCGGCCGCATAGCGCGCCCGCTTGACCTTGATCCGCGCCTGGTGCAGCTCCGCATCCGGCGAGTCGTCCCGGAGCGCCTTCACCGCCTTGCGGAGGCGGCGATGCTCGACGGCTTGGATCTCCTCGAGCGACGGCTCCTCCGCAATCGTCGCCACCGGCCGGTCCACCGCGTCGAGCAGAGCGAAGTACCGCTCGCTGTCCAGCGCCGCGAGGAGGGCGCGGCGGGACTTGCGGCGCTCACCCACGAGCGCGCGCAGCAGCTTCCGACCTTCGCTCGCGTCGGGGCCGAGCGATTCGACCTCCTCCGCCAGGCGCTCGATCAGCACGTCCAGGTCGCGCACGGCGCCGAGCTCACCGCCGAGCCACTTGAGCTCCGGGCGGACCGGATCCGCCCAGGCAGGGTCGAGCAAGTCCCGCCCCGCCCGGAGGAAAGCCCGCAATCGCCGCGTCGCGACACGCATCTGGTGGAGCTCCTCAGTGTCGGTGCCGAGCCGCGTGCCGGGATCGTGGGCGAGCACACGCTCCGCCTGCGCGCGGATGTGCGCGCGTAGCGTCCCGGCAGCGGAGCCGTCGTCATGCGCTTCCTCCGGCTCGGGCTGGAAGTCGAGCTCGAGCGCCTGGAAGACCTTTGGCCGGCTCTCGCCGTCACCCGCGCCGGCACGGCGCAAGGCCCGCTCGAGTCGTCGCAGAGTCTTCTCGTCGCCGTCGAGCAGCTCCACCTCGAGCTCCTCGAAGCTGCGGGCCACGCGGCGCTGCTCGAGCACCGCGACCCTGTCGTGGACGACTTCTGCACCGTCGGAACGGATGCCCTCCCGCCGTGTCCGCAAGCGGGCGATCGGCTGCAGGGGCGCGCCCCGGAGGTACCCCGTCAACAGGCCGAGCAGGCGTTCCGGCGCATTTCTGGCCGATCCGGGCTCCTCGAGCTCGAGCCTGGCACCCGCTCGCGGGAGCTTCAGCTGCCACAGCCCCTTGCTGTTCTCGAGTCGGTACCGGAACGTAACGCCGCGCCGGGCGAGTCGGTGATCGGCGCTGTCGTGATAGGTCGATACGAACTGCCGAGGCTCGATCGCCTCGCCGCCAAGCTCCGGCAGGCGGAACTTCTCCCCCGCCCGCAGCTTCACCTCCCGCTCGACCGTCTCGCGAATCGCCATCCGGCAGTCTAGGCCGGACAGGTGAAGAAGCGGTGACCGGCCCTGACCGACTTTCTGGTACACAGCCCCACGTGCGCCTGCGACTGACACCCCGCCCGACCGAGTTCTACGATCTCTTCACCCGCGCGGGCGAGAACGCCCTCGAGGCGGCCCGGCACGCCGAGATCCGCTTCCGCGAGTACCCGAACTCGTCGGTCAGCCAGGCGGACGTGAAGGCGATCGAGAACAAGGGCGACGACATCACGCGGGAGCTGATCACGCTCCTGAACACGCAATACATCACCCCGTTCGACCGCGAGGACATCTACGAGCTCGCCACGGCGCTCGACGACGTGGTCGACCACATCGAAGAGGTCAGCCAGCTGCTCGACCTGTACGGAATCGAGTCGACGACGAGGCATGCCGTCGAACAGTGCCGGCTGCTCGTCGGGGCGTGCGAGCAGCTCGCGCTCGGGCTTGCCCGCCTGAAGGGGCTCCGTGGGGTGCAGGAGACGCTCGTCGAGCTGAAGCGGCTCGAGGACGACGCCGACCGCGTCCTCCACGACGCGATCGCGGCGCTCTTTCGCGACGACCGGATCGACCCGCTGATCGTGATCCGCTGGAAGGACATCTACGACGGTCTCGAACAGGCGGTAGATTCGGCCGAGCACGCGGCGAACGTGATCGGGAACATCGTCGTCAAGAACGCGTAGGCAGTGCCCCTTCCAGCAATACACGCCCGCTTCTGGCCCGCGATCACGCGGCGCGAGAGTCGCGACCCAGAAGCTAGACAGCATCACTGGAAGGGGCACCGTGGACGACCTGACGCTCTACGCGGTCGTCGCCGTCGCACTCTTCTTCGACTTCACGAACGGCTTCCACGACACCGCGAACTCGATCGCGACGAGCGTCTCGACGCGCGCGATGTCGCCGCGCGCCGCTGTGATCAGCTCCGCTGTCCTCAACTTCCTCGGTGCCTTCGTCTCGTTCGCTGTGGCGGCCACCATCGCGAGCGGAATCGTGGACCAGGCCGTCGTCACGCCCGACGTGATCCTCGCCGGCCTCGTCGGCGCGATCACCTGGAACCTGATCACCTGGTATCTCGGACTGCCGTCGAGCTCGAGCCACGCGCTCATCGGCGGCATCCTCGGCTCTGCCGTCGCCGCAGCGGGCCTCGACGTCATCAAGTGGGGCGGGCTCATGGACAGGGTGCTGATCCCGTCCCTGCTCGCGCCGTTCCTGGGGATCCTGCTCGCGGCAGCGCTGATGGTCTCGATCACGTGGATCATTCGCCGCTCTCATCCCGGCCGAGTCAATCGCGGCTTCCGACGGCTGCAGCTCGTATCGGGCGGCTTCGTCGCGTTCACGCACGGCACGAACGACGCCCAGAAGACGATGGGGATCATCATGCTCGCCCTGATCTCGACTGGTCACCTCTCGGCCGACGCAGAGCGGCCGCCGACCTGGGTGATCGTCAGCGCCGCGCTCGCGATGGCGCTTGGCACCTACGCCGGCGGCTGGAGGATCATCAAGACGCTCGGGACGCGCATCGCGAAGCTCGACCCTCCCCAGGGCTTCGCCGCCCAGACCGCCTGCGCGTCGATCCTGTTCACGACGGCGCACTACGGCTTCCCGGTCTCGACGACCCACACCATCTCCGGCAGCGTCATGGGCGCGGGCGCGTCGCGGCGACTCTCGGCCGTGCGCTGGGGGGTCGCCGGCAGCATCCTCACCGCCTGGGTGATGACGATCCCTTGCGCCGCCCTGGTCGGCGCGACGATGGAGGTCGTGACCCGCCTTCCGGCCGGCGACGTGGTCGTCTTCGTGCTGGCGTCCGCGATCGCCGCGCTTGCGTTCACTGCTCGGCGCTGGCAGACGCGGCGGCTCGCAACCGCGCCTGCCTAGCCGTCAGATCACGGTCCTGTGTTGTTCGACTTCAAGGCCTGCAGGTACTGGTAGCGGGCCTTCTTGAGCTGGCGATCGGTCAAGGCGATGAACCCTGACGACTTCGCGATCGCCTTCTCGTTGTTGAAGATGTAGCCGATGAATGCCGCGACGACCGGGCGCTGGAACGACGTCCGCTTCGCGTAGATGAAGAGCGGCCGCGAGAGCGGGCGGTACTTGTTCTGCTGCACCGTCGCGATGCTCGGCGTTACGCACCCTTGACCTTTGCCGCCGTCGACGGCAACGACCTTCAGCCGCGACTTGTTCTCCTCGTAGTACGAGTAGCCGAAGTAGCCGAGCGCACCGCGCTCGCCCGCGACGCCCTGGACGACGATGTTGTCGTCCTCGGTCGCGAGGTAGTCCGAGCGGCTCGCCCGGGCGCGTCCGTTGATCGCCTCGGTGAAGTAGTCGAACGTGCCCGAGTCGGTGCCCGCGCCGAAGAGCTTCAGCGGGACATCGGGGAAACCGCTACGCACCTGGCTCCAGTTGTTGACGTTGGAGCCCGGCTCCCAGATCTTCTTCAGCTCGGCGACCGTGAGGCAATTCGCCCAGGTGTTCTCCCGGTTCACGACGACCGAGAGCCCGTCGTTTGCGACCGTGAACGCAACCCACTTGACGCCGGCGTCGCGGCACGTGATCGCCTCCGTGCCTCGCATAGGCCGCGACGCGTTCGAGAGGTCGGTCTCGTTCCTGCAGAAGCGCTCGAACCCGCCGCCGGTGCCGGAGATCCCGACCGTGACGCGCGCGCCGCGGTTCCGCTTCTGGAAGCCCTCCGCGGCGGCGGCCGTGTAGGGGCCGAGGGTGCTGGACCCGTCCGCGGTCACGTTGCCGCTAACAGCGTCGACGCCCGCAGTCGCGGACGCTGCGAGCACGGCGGTCGCGAGGACCGCGAGTGCGATGACCTTCTTCATCTATCTCCCCTGTCTCGTGGTTCAGCTGTCGCCGGGGAGTCTCGTAACGGTCAGCCGTCGGGTGGGCTGTCAGAAGGTGAAATTCGAGAGACGAAGTGGTGAAGAGAGTCGCCGGGATCAGCAGCAGCCGGCCCGCGCGGCCGGCTGGATCACGGGCAACCCCTTCTGCGCGGGCTGTGACGTCTTCACCGCCTTGACGATCGCTCCGTGCAGACCGTCCGCGACCTCGTGCGTGAACTCGACATCGATCTCGTCGAAACCCGCAGCGTCGAGCCCGGCCTCGTACTCGCTCTTCGAGAGCGCCCCCGCGATGCAGCCGACAAAGCTGCCGCGCTCCGCGCGGTCGGCGGCCGACAGCCTGTCCTCGGCCACGACGTCGCTGATCCCGATCCGGCCGCCGGGCTTCAGCACGCGCGCGATCTCCGTGAGCACCGCGGCCTTGTCCGTGGAGAGGTTGATCACGCAATTCGAGATCACGACATCGATCGAGTCCGAGGGCAGCGGGATCGCCTCGATCACGCCCTTGAGGAAGATCGCGTTGCGGGCTCCCGCCTCCTCGGCGTTCCTCCGCGCGAGCGCGAGCATCTCGTCGGTCATGTCGAGCCCGTACGCGAGCCCGGTCTCGCCGACCCGCTTCGCGGAGAGGATCACGTCGATCCCGCCGCCCGAGCCCAGGTCGAGGACGGTCTCGCCCTCGCGCAGCTCGGCCACCGCCGTCGGGTTGCCGCAGCCGAGCGATGCGAGAGCCGCCGCCTCGGGCAGCTCGCCACGCTGTTCGACGTCGTAGAGCTCCCCGCCGAACTTTGCGCCGTCGGCCCCTTCGTCCGCGCAGCAGCCGCCTCCGCCACAGCTGGCGGAGCTCGTTCCCTCGGTCACGGCGCGTGCGGACTCGGCGTATCGGCGCCGCACTTCTTCGCGGAGCTCGGCGGCGGTCGTGGTCATCGGTACACCCCTTTCAGGTCGGCAACGGCCGCAAGCGTCTCGACGGCGTCGCGGCTCAGCGAGAAGTAGGCCCACTTCCCACGCTGCTCGCGTTCGACGAGCCCGGCGTCGAGAAGCTTCTTCATGTGATGTGAGACCGTCGGCTGTGAGAGCCCGATCGGCTCGATCAGCTCGCAGATGCAGACGGGCTCGTCCGCCGTCGCCAGGCAGTTCACGATTCGGACCCGCGCCGGGTCGGCGAGCGCCTTGAAGAGCTCAGCCGTCGCCGTCGCCTCCTCGAGGGAGAGTGTTGGCGCGTCGAGTGGGACGCAGCAGGCGATGGGCTCAGTGCTTGTCATATCGACGCTCGTCAATATATCGACGAACATCGATATGTGTCAAGTGGCTAATGAGACGCGTCGGTGAACTCGCGGAACTCGCCGGTGACGAGGTACGCGGTCTGCTCGCCGATGTCGACCGCGTGGTCGCCGATCCGCTCCAGGCAGCGCGAGACGAGGATCATCCGTAGTCCCCATTCGCGCTGCTCGAGGTCGTGCCCGATCTCGAGCAGGCGGTTGACGACGCGGCGGTTGGCGCGGTCGATCAGCTCGTCGAGATCCAGCAGCGACTCGGCAGCGACGCGGTCGCGCTGCTCGAGCGAGCGGAGCGCGACACGGATCATCTGCTCGGCCCGCTCCCCCATCTCCTTGAAGCCCTCGAGCAGCGGCTCGTCGGGCTCGAGCCCCTCGGAGAGCTTCGTCAGCTTCGCGATCGTGACGCAGAGGTCGCCCATCCGCTCGAGATGGAGGTTGTCCTTCAGCAGCGCGAGCACGAGACGGAGGTCGCTCGCCACGGGCGTCTGCCGGGCGAGCAGAAGCTCGATCCCCTGCTCGAGCTCGAAGTACTGCGAGTCGATGTCGTCGTCGAACGCGATCACTTCGTCCGCGAGCTCGATGTCCTGCGAGCAGACGGCCTCGACGGCGCCGCGCAGCGACCGAAGCACGAGCTCGCCTTCGACTCG
This sequence comes from uncultured Gaiellaceae bacterium, assembly GCA_963850995.1. Lineage (GTDB taxonomy): Bacteria > Actinomycetota > Thermoleophilia > Gaiellales > Gaiellaceae > Gaiellasilicea. The sequence continues at coordinate 122,624 of CAWKNQ010000004.1, forward strand.
CAACGAGGTCTCGAGCTCGTCCAGCTCTTCCTGAAACGACACCCTCACTAGCCGAACCGCCCGGTGACGTAGTCCTCCGTCCGCTTGTCGGCGGGCGTGGTGAAGATCTTCGCCGTCTGGTCGTACTCGACGAGGATGCCGTTGCGCCTGCCGCCTTCCTCGTTCACCTCGACCGAGAAGAACGCGGTCATGTCGGCCACGCGCGCGGCCTGCTGCATGTTGTGCGTGACGATCACGATCGTGTACTGGCGCTTCAGCTCGTGCATCAGGTCTTCGATCCGCGTCGTCGAGATCGGATCGAGCGCGGATGCCGGCTCGTCCATCAGGATCACGTCGGGCTCGACGGCGAGGCAGCGAGCGATGCAGAGCCGCTGCTGCTGACCACCTGACAGCCCGAGTGCGCTCTCCTTGAGCCGGTCCTTGACCTCGTCCCAGAGCGCGGACCGGTGCAGCGCGCGCTCGACGCGGGCGTCCAGATCGCCCTTGAGGCCGAGCACGCGTGGCCCGAACGCGACGTTGTCGTAGATCGACTTGGGGAACGGGTTCGGCTTCTGGAAGACCATCCCGATCCGCCGCCGCACCTCGACCGGATCGACGTCGTCCGCATAGAGGTCCTTGCCGTGATAGAGAACGTCGCCCTCCACCCTCGCACCGGGGACGAGGTCGTTCATCCGGTCGAAGCAGCGGATCAGCGTGCTCTTGCCGCACCCCGACGGCCCGATGAAGGCCGTGATGGCGTTCTTGTAGACGTTGAGGTTCACGTCCTTGATCGCGACGTTGCCGCTGTAGGAGACGGCGAGGTCTTTCACCTGGAAGACCGCTTCGCGGTTGGTGACGCCGTCGTCACCGTGCTCCTTCGCGATCTCGGCCAGGCTCATCGGCTCGATCGTAGTCGCTTGTTCACTCATGGTCACCACGTTTTTCGGTAGCGATTGCGGATGTAGATCGCGAACGCGTTCAGCGAGAGGAGGATCACCAGGAGAACGATGATGCAGGCCGCCGCCAGCTGCTTGAACTCCTCCTGCGGGAGTCGTAGGTACGAGTAGATCTGGATCGGGAGCGCCGTGAACGGCCCGAGGATGGTCGGGTCGAAGGAGATATACGTGACCGCACCGATCATGATCAGCGGCGCCGTCTCTCCGATCGCGCGCGAGAGGGCGAGGATCGAGCCCGTCGCGATCCCGGGAATCGCCGCCGGCAGCACCTGGCGCGAGACGACCTGCCACTGCGTCGCACCGAGCGCGTAGGCCCCCTGGCGGATCGAGTCGGGCACCGACCGGAGCGCCTCACGTGCCGCGATGATCACGGTCGGCAGGACGAGCAGCGTCAGGATCAGCGCCCCCGCGAGGAGCACGCGTCCGAGCCCGATGCCGCGCACCAGGAACGCGAGCCCGAGGATGCCGTAGACGATCGAGGGCACTGCGGCGAGGTTCTGGATGTTGATCTCGAGCAGGCGGTTGTACCACTTCGTCCTGTCCGCGTACTCCTCGAGATAGACGGCGGTGCCGACGCCGATCGGTACGACGAAGAGGAGCAGGAGCACCCCGATGTAAAGCGTCGCCAGGATGGCGGGCCGCGCGCCGGCCTGCTCCGGGTCGGAGGACGGCGGGTTTGTCAGCAGAGTCATGTCGAGGTAGGGCAGACCGTCGCGGAAGACGGCCACCAGCAGCACGCCCAGCATCAGATAGCCGGCGAAGAGCGAGAGGAGCAGCAGCGCCTTGAAGACAGATCCCTTGAGCACGCGGCTGCTCATCACTCATAGACCTCCCGGTACTTGCGGACGAGCCGGATTGCGACCACGTTCATGACGAGCGTGAGCACGAAGAGCGTTGCGCCGACGGCGAAGATCGTCTTGTACTCGAGCGATCCGGTCGGGACGTCACCGGCGCCAGTGGCGGCGATGAACGCCGTCATCGCCTCGGCTGCCTCGCGCGGGTCGAACGTGAGCCTCGCCTGCTGGCCCATCGCGACGAGCACGATCATCGTCTCGCCGACGGCGCGCGAGATCGCGAGCACAAACGACGCGATGATTCCCGAGACGGCCGCGGGCACGACGATCCGCGTCGCCACCTGCACCTTCGTCGAGCCGAGCGCGTAGGCGCCGTCGCGCAGATCATTCGGTACAGAGCCCATTGCGTCGTCGGAGAGCGAAGCGACGGTCGGCATCAGCATCACGCCCATGACGAGGCCGGCCGAGAGCGTGTTGAAGATGTCGACCTGGATCCCGATGTCGCGGAGCAGCGGCGTCATGAACGTCAGGGCGAAGTAGCCGAAAACGATCGTGGGAATGCCGGCGAGCACCTCGAGCGCGGGTTTGAGGATGCCGCGCGCCCGAGGCGTGGCGTACTCGCTCAGGTAGATCGCGGCACCCAGTCCGAGCGGCATCGCGACCAGGCTCGCGATCGCGGTGACGAGCAGCGTGCCGGCAACCAGCGGCAAACCCCGAAGTGCGCCGGCTCGAACAGCGGCGCCCACTCAGTCCCCGTGAAGAAGTCGACGAGCGAGACCTCCTGGAAGAACTCGAACGCGGGCACGAACAGCGCCACGACAATCCCGACCGTCGTCGCGACGGAGATGAGCGCGCAGACGCCGAGGACGCCCTTGACGACGTCCTCGCCGTACCGTCTGCGCGGGCCGGAGCGAAGGGGCGAGTTGGCGGCTGCGGAGCCGAACGGCTCCCGCCGCGGCCGCGGCCGAGGGTGCTCGCTGTGTCTGGAGCGTCATCGCGAGTGCGGCAATGCCGATCAACCATCTACGCCCAGCGCCGCTTCCAGGTCGCTCTTCGCCTTGGTCAGCTGCTCGTCGGTGAGCGGGACGAACTGCGATGCCTCGGCGATCTCAGTCGAGTTGTCCAGCAGGTAGGTGACGAAGGACTCGACCTCGGGTCGCCCGAGGGCTTCCTTCTTCGCGTAGATGAAGAGCGGGCGCGAGAGTGGCGTGTACGTACCGTCCTGCGCCGTCTCCACGCTCGGCGCGACGCAGCCGTCGCCGCTGTCGATCTCGACCGCCTTCAGCGTGTCCTGGTTCTCCTCGAAGTAGGAGAAGCCGAAGTAGCCGAGGCCGCCCTTCTCACCCGAGACGCCGGTGACGATCGTGTTGTCGTCCTCGCTCGCCGAGTAGTCGGAGCGGCTCGCGCCCTCTTCGCCGTTGATCGCATCGGTGAAGTAGTCGAAGGTGCCCGAGTCGGTGCCCGGCCCGAAGAGCGAGAGCTCCTCGTCCGGGAAGGACGGGTCGACGTCCTTCCAGCTCGACACGTTCGAGTCCGGGCCCCAGATCGTCGCGAGCTGCTCGGTGGTGAGGCAGGTGACCCAGTCGTTGTCCGTGTTCACGACCACCGTGAGCGCGTCGTTTGCGACCTGGAACTCGACCGGCTCGATGCCGGCCGTCTCGCAGATCGCCGCCTCCTCCTCGTCGATCTCGCGCGAGGCGTTGGAGAGATCGGTCTCGCCGCGGCAGAAGCGCTCGAAGCCGCCACCCGTGCCGGAGACGCCGACCGTGACCTGGACATCCGGGTTCTCCTGCTGGAACCTCTCTGCCGCCGCAGTCGCGAGTGGCCCCACGGTGCTGGAGCCGTCGGCCTGGATGCGACCCGACAGGTCGCTGCCGCCCGAGGACTCGGTCGCCGTCTCGCCGCCGGCCTCGTCGTCGCCGCGGTCGCCGCCGCAGGCAGCCAGCAGGGCAATCAGGGCCACGAGCACCGCAATGCTCATGCTGGTTTTTCTCATCGATGTCATGGCGCGAGTCTTCCAACCGGCCGACCCGGTCGGGGATGCCGGATGGTGAAGATCTCGTGAAAGGCTGGTGAACGGGCTAAGTCCGAATGGGGAACGAACAACGGATCTCGAGCCCGCGTCCCCGGCCGCCCTGCGCCTCGACCGTCCCGCCGGCCGAGACGACGACGTGCTTCACGATCGCGAGCCCGAGGCCCGTGCCACGCGAGGCGCGCGAGCGGTCGGTGCGGTAGAAGCGCTCGAAGATCCGCGGTAGCTCGGCCTGGTCGACCCCGACCCCGTCGTCGACGACGCGTAGGACGACCTCGCCGTCCTCCCTGTCGGACGGACAGGATCGCGCTCGCCCCCGGTCCGGCGTAGCGGATCGCGTTCTCGGCGAGGTTGCGTACGACGACCCGCATCATCCGCGGCCGAACCTCGGCGCTCGCCGCCGGGTCACCCTCGACGTGCAGCGCGACGCCGGCACGCGCGGCCTGCTCCTCGAGCTCCGCGGCGACCTGGCGCAGCACCGGCAGCACGGGCTCTGCCCCGAGCGAGACGACGCGCGTGCCTGACTCGAGCTCGGCCAGGAAGAGCACCTCGTCGATCAGCTCGCGTGATCTGGTCGATCTCGCCGCCGCGCCTGCTCGACGAGCGCGTCCACGTTCTCGCCGGGGAGGCTCGCCAGCTCGAGCAGCGAGAGCAGCCGCGCGAGCGGCGTCCGCAGCTCGTGCGAGACCGCCGCGGTGAACCCGGACCGAAGCTCTTCGTACGCGGCGAGGTCGCCCGCCTCGGAGAGGTAGACGAGCCGCTCGTCCGCTGCCGTTGACGGTGTACGGCACGACGAGCGCATGCTCGCCCTGCAAGAGCTCGGAGCTCGAGCTCGTCGCCTTCCCGGACGCCGAGCGTCTGGCGGGCGCGCTTGCTCGCCGCGACCACGCCGGCCTTCCTCGTCGAGCACGACCACCGCCTCGCGGCTCTCCTCGAGGAGCACTTGACCCCGGACCGCGTCCGGATGCACCGGGTTCACCACTCCGTTACCACTCCTTCACCCCGCGAGAGCACGTTCGACTTGCATGATGCCCGGGATGGCGAAGGTTCTGATCATCGAGGACGACGACGTCATCGCCCAGGGAATGGCCCGCCACCTGACCGCGGCGGGGTTCGACGCGATCGGTGTCGCGAACGGCGAGACCGGGCTGGCGCGGCTGCGCTACGAGCGGCCGGACGTGTGCGTGCTCGACCTGATGCTGCCGGGGATCGACGGCTGGCGGGTGATCGAGCAGGCGCGGGGCGAGGGGATCGGAACACCGATCGTGGTCGTCAGCGCGCGCGGCACCGAGCACGACCGGATCAACGCGCTCGAGCTGGGCGCCGACGACTATCTCGTCAAGCCCTTCTCGATGAAGGAGCTCGCCGCGCGCGTCGCCGCGGCGGCCCGGCGCGGCACGCGCGCGCAGGAACCGCGGCGCGGCGAGGAGATCGACGTCGAGGAGCTCCGGCTCGACCCGCGCAACGTCCAGGCCTACGTCGACGGCGCGAGCGCCGAGCTGACGCCGACCGAGTTCCGCCTCATCTACGCGCTCGCGCTCGAGCGCGGCCGCGTGCTCACCCGCGACGAGCTGCTGCAGCGGGTCTGGGGTCGACGCGCCTCGCACCGCGACCGCACAGTCGACGTCTTCGTGCGCAAGCTGCGCGAGAAGATCGACGCCCGCTCCTCGCGGAACACCTTCATCCAGACGCGCTACGGCGTCGGCTACAAGCTCGACCCCGCCCCGAAGTAACCCTCTCGTCCACCGTCCGCTCGGGCCATGGCGGGGCCAGGACCCGTCGTGTCCGCGTCGGCCACGTCCGGGGTCTGACCCTGGACCGGTCCGGAGGAGACATCCCACGGGCCGCGCGACGCTGTCCCGCAACAGCGGACGCCCATTCGGGACGTGGCTGGGGTCAGACCCCGGCCAGGTCCCTAAGCGGACATGACGGGGCCAGGACCCGTCGTGTCCGCTGCGGCCGGTCAGTCGCCGACGTAGAGGAGCACGAGCGAGCCGCCGGGGATGCTCGCACCGGCGGACGGGGACTGCGAGACGACCGTGCCTTCGTCGCCCTCGTCGACCTCGAGCGCGAGCACCTCGAAGCCGGCCTGGTCGAGCCGCTCGCGGGCATCGTTCCGCTCCTGCCCGACGACGTCGGGAACGCTCGCGTCCGCGGGCGGTTCGGGGCCGACGGAGGCGTTCAGCTGCACCGTGTCACCTTCCGGAGCTCCGTCCCCGCGGGCCGAGCCTGCGCGACCACCCGTCCGCGCGGCTCGCTCGAGGGCACGTAGACCACGCCGACCCGGAGGCCTTCGTCGCCGAACTCGCGCGCCGCGTCCGCGAGATCCTCGCCGACGACGTCCGGAACCGTCGCGGGCTCCGGTTCGTCGGGAGCCGTCGTCGTCGCCTCGGTTGTCGTCGCCTCGGTCGTGGCAGCTTCCGTCGTCGCTGCCTCGGTCGTCGCAGGAGTCGTCGCCTGGCTGGGCTGCGAGACGTTGATGCGAACGGTCGAGCCCTCCTCGAGCTCGCTGCCCGCCGCCGGATCCTGCGCGACGACCTCGCCCGCGGGAGCGTCCGCCGCCACCGGCACCGCGACCACGTTCGCCTCGAAGCCGGCTTCACGCAGCGTCGCAGTCGCCTCCGAGGAGGTCGTGCCGACGACGTCCGGCACTCGAGCCGTGCGGGCGACCGTCGCGGTGGTCTCGGCAGCGTCGTCCTCGTCCTCTTGCGTGAAGTACCAGAGCGCGCCCAGGCCGCCGAGCACGAGCACGAGGAGCGCGAGCAGCCAGGGCCAGATCGTCGGAGGACGGCGGCCCGGCACCTCCTCCTCCACCACCGCCTCCTCCACCGTCTGCTCGGCGAAGACCTCGTCCTCGGGGCCCCATTCGTCGCGGATGACGGTCTCGTCGTCCGGGCCTGGAGGCGGATTCGGGGGCTCGACCACGGACGTGCAACGTACCGCGCCTGGAATCCGGTGCGCATAGAGTCGCGGGGTGGAGGCCTACCGCACGCCGGACGAGCAGTTCGAGGGCCTTCCCGGCTTCGACTTCGCACCTCACTACGTCGAGCAGGAAGGCCTCCGTCTGCACTACCTGGACGAGGGCTCGGGCCCGCCGGTGCTCCTGCTCCACGGCGAGCCGACCTGGTCCTATCTCTACCGCAGGATCATCCCGGAGCTGACGCCGACAGCTCGCGCGATCGCCCCCGACTACTTCGGCTTCGGCCGTTCCGACAAGCCGCTCCGGCTCGAGGACTACACCTACGACTTCCACTCCAGGTCGATCGCGAGACTGGCCGAGGAGCTCGACCTGCGCGACGCCACCGTGGTCGTCCAGGACTGGGGCGGCCCGATCGGGCTCCGCCTGGCGGTCGAGCAGCCCGACCGGATCGCGCGACTCGTGATCATGAACACCGGGATCGGCGGGGGCCGGCCACCGTCGGAGGAGTGGCTGCGCTTCCGCGACTGGGTGCGACGGCTCGGCACGGAGATGATCCCCGGCCGGCTCGTCCGCATCTCGGCGGTGCAGCCCATGGCCGACGAGGTCGAGGAGGCCTACAGCGCGCCCTGGCCCGTCCCGGAGTCCAAGGCAGGCGTGCTCGCCTTCCCCGAGCTCGTCCCGATCTCGCCCGACCATCCGGACACTCCTGCTCACCTCGCCGTGCGGGAGCAGCTCGGGCGCTGGGAGAAGCCGACGCTCGTCCTCTTCTCCGACTCCGACCCGATCTTTTCGCCGCGCGCCGCCGAGCGGATCGCCGCACACATCCCGGGCGCGCTCGAGCCCGAGATCGTGGCGGGAGCCGGCCACTTCCTCCAGGAGGACAAGGGCGAGGAGATCGGCCGGCGGATCGCCGCCTTCGTCGGCTCCTAGAGCAACGGTACGCCGAGCCGGTCGTAGGCCGCCGCCTCGAGGCGGGTGAGATTGTGCCGCTCCGCGGCCTCGGCCAGCGCGCCCGAGACCCTCGGCGAGTACTGCGTCTTCGGAGCAGCGTGGGCCATCAGGCGCTGCCGCGCGCGGTTGTGGCGTGCGAACGGCCCCCAGATCGCGAACGTCGTCCCCGGGTCCTGCACGTTGACGAAGAACGTGTTTCCGTCGGGCGCGAAGGTCGGGCCTGCGAACTCGTTCATCTCAGGATGAGCGTTCCGCGCGAAGACGTACGTCCCGCCCTCCGGCGAGATGCCGACGATCCGGTTTTCGCCGCCACCGTCCTCCGCGAGCCAGACGTCGCCCCACGGCGTGACGATCAGGTTGTCGGGCAAGTCGAGCTCGTTCTCGCTCGTCGACTCGAACACGAGCTCGAGCGTGTCCGCACCCTGGACGTTCTCCGGTCCCGGGATGAGCCGGTAGATCTGCCCCCGTCGCGCCTCTCCGCCCTGTGTGTCGTCGAACCAGAAGGCGCCCTCGGTGAAGTTCGACCCCTCGAGCCGCGTGAAGCGGACCGCGCCCCCCGCGAGCGCGTCGTCGTGGGCCTTGGCCGGATCGACCGTGATCCAGCGAACGACGAACGTCTGGCCCGGGTTGTAGAGGTCGGCGTTCCGTGACGCGTTGTCGATCGCGAGCGCCTGCAGCGTGCCGCCCTGGAGCAGCGACCCGGGCCGTTGGCTGCGGTCGTTCGGGAGGTAGCGGAAGAGGAAGCTGGAGCGGAAGGCCGGGTTGGTGTCGACCTCGGTGTTCGGGTCGGCCGGGATGCTGCCGCGGAAGTCGTCCTCGGTCAGGTAGACGATCCCCGTGCGTGGGTCGACGTCGATCGACTCGTGCGAGAAGAAGCCCATCGCGGTGATCGGCGTCCGGGAGAGGTTGTTCTCCGGATCGTCCGGCATCACCTCGAAGCAGTAGCCGTGGCCCTCGTTGCGAGTCTCCTCGCAGGTGATCCACGTTCCCCACGGCGTCCCGCCGCCGGCGCAGTTGGTCTGCGTTCCGGCGTTGGTCACGTAGGCGTCGATCTCCTTCCGGTTCGGACCGACGACGACCGCGGTCGTGCCGCCGGGCCCCCCGCCGCCGGCAATGTACGGATTCACGCCGACGACGGGCGGCCCCGCGCTCCCGGCCTGCTCGTGGTTGCGCACGAGCACCGTCGTGTTTCCCGGCCCGGCGAACGCGGACATGCCGTCGTGCGACCCGGGGACCGGGATACCGCTGACGGACTTGTTCCTCATGGTCGGCGAGCCCTCGGTCGAGAGCACCCTGTACTGGAAGCCTTGTGGCAGGTCGAGCAGACCGCCAGGATCGGCTACGAGGTCGCCGAACGGCCCGTCTTGCGGGCCCGCGAACGCCCGTGTCTGGCCGAGGAACGCGACCGACAGGGCAGCGCTTCCCGACAGGCCGAGGAACTTGCGCCGGCTCAGTGCGGCTGACTTCACAGTATCCCCCCTCTTCGCTGACGGTCCGAGCCTTGCAACTGCAAGGGGCCGCGTGGGAGGCGGTCTGGTTACGGGTGGTTTTCGGACCGGTGAACGGCGCAGGGACTTCCCGGTCTTTGCGGGCGGGTCTTCGACGACCTCCTAGTAGAGAGCACTCCCTCATCCGAGGGATGTGTGAATGGTGACCGTCCGGTAAACTCGTAACCAGGCTAATGGTTAATCAGGTTATCTCCGATCCGGTCACCGTCGCGAACGAGCTGCGACCGGTGCTGCTGCGCCTCGCCCGCGAGCTGCGCAGGGAGACGGAGCAGCTCGGGATCACGAGCAGGCAGGGCACGCTCCTCTGGTTGATCCGCCTCAATCCCGGGTTGAGCCTGCGCGAGCTCGCGGCCGAGGAGCGGATCTCGGCTCCCGCCCTCTCCGGCCACGTCGACCGGCTCGAGAAGGCCGGCCTGATCGCGCGCGTGCGCGACGAGGAGGACCGCCGCCGCGTCGGCCTCACGCTGACCGAGGAGGGCGAGCGTCTGCTCCGTCGCCTCCGCGCCCGCCGGACGACGTGGCTCGCGGAGCGGTTGCGCGGGCTCGACGCCGACGACGTCGCCGCGATCGAGGCGGCAATCGAGCCGCTGGCAAGGCTCCTGTGACGGCCGCGCTCCTGGCACTCAACGCGCGAACGTTCGCGAGCCTCCGCCGCCACCGCAACTACCGCCTCTTCTTCACCGGCCAGGTGATCTCCGTCAGCGGCACCTGGATGCAGAACGTCGCGCTCGCATGGCTCGTGGTCGAGCTGACGCACTCGCCGCTCGCCGTCGGCGTGCTCGCGTTCTGTCGCTTCATCCCCTTCACCGTCTTCGGCCTCTTCGCAGGCGTCGTCGCGGACCGGATCGACAACCGCAAGCTCGTGATCGGGACGCAGGCGGTCTCGATGACCTTCGCGACGATCCTGGCGACACTCGTGCTGACCGGGTCGGAGACGCTCTGGCTCGTCTACCTGCTCGCCGTTCTCTCCAGCACGGCACTGGTCTTCGACGCCCCGGGCCGGCATGCGCTCACCTTCCAGATGGTGGGGCGCGCCGAGCTGCCGAACGCGGTCGCGCTCAACGCGAGCCTGTTCAACGCGTCGCGGGTCGTCGGACCGGCGATCGCAGGGGTACTGATCGCGGGCTTCGGCGTCGGGATCTGCTTCGCGATCAACGCGCTTTCGTTCCTCGCGGTGCTCACGTCGCTTCTTCTGATGAGAACGGATGAGCTCGTTCAGATCAAGCGCGACCCCGAGCCGCCGACGGTCCTGCGAGGGATCCGGGAGGGCATCTCCTGGGCGCTCGCCTCGCACCAGACGCGTCTCGTCCTCGCGATCGTCACCGTCGTCAGCACGGTCGGCTTCAACTTCCACGTGATCCTTCCCCTGCTCGCATCGGACACGCTTCGGACCGGTCCCGAGGTCTTCGGAATCCTCTCCGCCTGCTTCGGCGGCGGCGCGCTCGTGGGGGCGCTGCTGTCCGCGGCGCTCGGGCGCGCGAGCTGGAAGGTGCTCGTCGCGGGCACGGGCGGCTTCAGCGTCTCTCTGCTCGCGCTCGCCATGGTCGCGACGGTGTGGGCATGCGCCGTGCTCCTGTTTGTCACCGGCGTCTGCTTCACGCTCTGGACGGCGAATGCGAACTCGATCCTGCAGCTGCGCGCGCCGGACCACCTGCGCGGCCGGGTCGTCAGCCTCTACCTCTGGGCGTTTGCCGGCTTCGCCCCTCTCGGCGGCCTGCTCGCAGGCTGGCTCACGGAGGTCGGCGGCACGCAACTCAGCTTCCTGGTCGCAGGCGTGACAGGGCTGGCGATGACGCTGCTCGCGGCGCGCGAGCTGGCGCGACGGTATCCGGGCCGCGTCCGCCTCGGTTTTACACGGCCCTAACACGTAGGGCACGACACGCTGACGGTCTGCGGCCACAATGCGCGCATGACGCGAAGGCGTTCAAAGGCCCTCTGGGCCGTCGTGGCGCTGCTCGCGCTCAACGCTGTGCTGCTCGTGGCCCAGCCCGGGCTCGCCGTGCCGCGGTCGCTCGGCGACTACTTCTTCGGCCCCAAGCTCGTCCGCGCCGAGGTCGTCATGCAGGAAGGCGGCGTGCTTCACGACTACCGGATCGACCGCGGAATGATCCGTGGCAAGCCCGCCGGCGCGATCGTGCTGCGAGAGCGCGACGGGACGCTCGTCACGATCGCCGTCGCGCCGACCGCGGCGGTCACCGTCAACGGCCGTCCGGTCCCATTCGCCATGCTTCGGCGTGGAATGAATGCAACGGTGATCCGCGACGGCGACGCCCCTGCCATCGAGGTTCGCGCCGGCCGCGGATGACCGCGGCGGCATCCGCGGCGAACGGCGCGGCCCAGCCCGGGTCGGAGTTGCTGCTCGTCGAGGACGAAGAGTCGATCGGCGCGCTCGTGAGCGCCTATCTCGAGCAGTGCGGCTACACGGTCCAGTGGGCGCGGACGGGCGAGGAGGCGCTCTCGCACCTCGGGCTCCAGCGGCCACGCCTCGTCATCCTGGACGTCGGCCTGCCCGGTAAGGACGGCTTCGCGGTCTGCGAGAGCATCCGCGCGCATTCGACTGTCCCGATCCTGATGCTGACCGCGCGGGACGAGGAAGCGGACCGCGTCGCAGGCTTCGAGCTCGGCGCCGACGACTACGTGACCAAGCCGTTCTCCCCGCGAGAGCTCGCCGCCCGCGTGAAGGCGTTGCTGCGGCGGGCCGAGCCGACGCCACACGCGGGCTTGCTCGAGCTCGGCGACGTCGTCGTCGATCCGCAGGCGCGCGAGGTCATAGTGGCGGGCGAGCCGGTCGAGCTGACGGGCAAGGAGTTCGACCTGCTCGCGTACCTGCTCGAGAACGTCGGCATCGTCGTCTCGCGCGACCAGTTGCTCGACCGTGTCTGGGGGATGAGCTACGCGGGCGGCACGCGCACCGTCGACGTCCACGTCGCGCAGCTCCGCCGCAAGCTCGGACGGCCGGACGCGATCAGGACGCTCCGGGGGGCCGGCTACAAGGCCGTCCGGCCGTGACGCTGCGGGCGCGGCTCTTCGCCGCGATCGCGCTCGTCGCGCTGCTCTCGCTCGCCCTCGCGCTCGCCATCGCCGCCCTGGCGACCCGGCGTGCGGTCGAGCGCAACACCCTCCGGGACGTCTCGGCGCAGTTCGACCTGCTGGTCGAGCGGGAGCGGAACGCGCTTCTTCCCTTCTCGCGCCTCACCTCGCTGCAGGAGTTCCTCGACCGCCAGGACGAGCGGGTGATCCAGGTGCCGCTCGACGGCTCCGTCGACCTACTCCCGCCCGATCGCGCCGCGCAGCTCCGCCGAGGCGCGAAGCTCGACGGCACGCTCGACACCGACGGGACGCGCTACCTCTACGCCGCCAGGCTCGTGCGCGGCAAGGGCTTCATCCTGCTGCGGCCGGCGAGCTCGACGAACTCCGCCTGGCGGCCGCACTTCTACGGCCTGCTCTTCGCGGCGGCGGCGACGGCCGCCCTCGCAGCGTTGATCGCGTTCCTGCTTGCGCGGGCGATCGCCCGACCGGTGCGGCGGGTCGCCGAGGCGACGCGCGGGCTCGCAAGCTCGACGGTGGAGCCGGCGCTCGTCCCGGTCGAGGGCCCGCGCGAGCTTGCCCTCCTCGCCGAGAGCTTCAACGAGGTCGCCGTCCAGCTTTCGAAGGCACGCGAGGCGGAGCGGGCCTTCCTGCTCTCGGTCAGCCACGAGCTGAAGACGCCCTTGACCGCGATCCGCGGCTACGCCGAGGGGCTCGAGGACGGCGCCTTGCCGGCCGACGAAGCGGCCACCACGATCGTGGCCGAGGCGAAGCGGCTCGAGCGGCTCGTCGGCGACCTGCTCGACCTCGCGCGCATGCGCAAGGCCGAGTTCAGCGTCCGGCGCGAGCCGGTCGACCTGGCCGCGGTCGCCCGCGAGGCGCTGCGCCGCTACGAAGCGCAGGCGCGCGACTTCGGCGTCACGCTCGAGGTCGACGGCCCCGAGTCGGCCCCCGCGCTCGCCGACGCGGACCGGACGCTCCAGATCGTCTCGAACCTCGTCGAGAACGCACTCCGGATGACGCCCGCCGGCGGCTCGGTGCGCGTCGTCGCCGCGCCCGGAGAGCTTCGCGTCGAGGACACCGGCCCCGGTCTCCAGGCCGAGGAGCTCGAGCGCGCCTTCGAGCGCTTCTTCCTCTACTCCCGCTACGGGCGCGAGCGGCCGGTGGGCACGGGCCTCGGGCTCGCGATCGTGAAAGCGCTCGCCGAGGGCATGGGCGGCTCCGTCGAGGTCTCGAGCACCCCCGGCCGGCTGACCGTCTTCACGGTGCGACTGCCGCGCTCGACCGTCTCGGTCGCCCCTCCGATCCCCGTCTGAAGCTGTTTTACGCCGGTTTTACGTTCGGCGAACGGTGGGCTGACGGGGGGTGGAAAGGATGACGACGTCAGCATCGCCCGAATTGGAGGGTTCATGAAGAAGCTCAAGTACACGATCGGAGCGGTGGTCGCACTGGCCGCTCTCGTCGTCACCGGCGCCGCTCTCGCCCATGCGGTCGTCGTGATCAAGGGCACGCACGGAGACGACGCGCTCACCGGCACGGCGGGCAAGGACGTGATCTACGGCCGTGGCGGCAACGACACGATCAACGCCGGTGAAGGCAACGACCGCGCCCACGGCATGAAGGGCAACGACACCGTCAACGGCGACGGTGGCAACGACCGCCTCTGGGGCGGCGCGGACAACGACACGCTCGGCGGCGGTACCGGCAACGACGTGCTCCGCGGCCGGCCCGGCGACGACGTGCTCGACGGGGGCCCCGACAGCGACCGCATGTGGCCGGGCCGCGGCGCCGACCGTCAGTTCGGCGGCGACGGCGACGACATCCTCCACGCGCTCGCACGCGACAGGCAGGTCGACCAGATCGACTGTGGCCCCGGCAACGACACCCTGTGGCTGAACGCGAAAGAGCAGGACGTGCACGTCAACTGCGAGATCGTGAAGACGGTCACCGTCGCGCGCGGCAACGGCGGCGACGACTGAATCAGAAGGACTCTCGGGAGCCCACGGGGGGCCCTCCCGGGAGCTGCGGTGCCGACCAGGCCGGAGGCAGTGATGCCTCCGGCCTCTTGTCGGCTCTGGTCAACGGCTCCGCCTGACGCGGCGGCGCTCGATGCGCTCCATGGCACGTGCCGCGAGCGCGATCCGACGAGCGGCGCGCGGGCGGCGGTCGGGCTGCCGGCGAAGCTCTCTCAGCTGTCCGTAGGTCAGCATCACACCTCCTTTCATGGAATCGACGGTACGTGCGCCGTCCTACCGCGTCCATCGGCCGCGAGATCGAAGTCAGGTCGTCCTCACGGACGACGGCGACCCTACGACCGGGCCCGGCTGAGGTCGTAGGCCGGTGGGCGATCTCCTCGTCGCCCGAGCGGCTCGTCACGAAGGGGAGCTTCGAGCCGCCGGGCGACCGGGTGGGGGTACCCGCTACGAAGGAGAATGCGAGCGCCCTTTCCGGCGACGCCGACGACCCGGACGTGACCACCCTCGCGCGGCCGCGAGGTCAGGCGAATGGTCCCTCCGACCGAGTGAGCCGGAGCCGGTACGGCCACCGGTGCATTGAGCACGAAATGCGAGACGCCACATCTCTTGACGGTAGAGGGCGACCCGCTCGGTCCCGCGGACGATTTCGGTCGTCCTCGCGGACGAGTCGCTCGTCAGACCGGCTCTGAAGCGGCGATCCAGATTGGCCCGTCGCCGCACTCCACGCGGCGCGCGCCGCCTCCCGGATCGGTCAGTCGTGTCTGCAGCAGCACGACCTCCTCGCCGTCCAGTTCCGCCACCGGGGCACGAAGTCCGGTCAGGCCGAAGGTCAGATGCCAGGCGCGCACCTGGTCGTGAATCGTTCGAGCCGGCTGCGACCAGTCGACGCGGGCGTAGTCGTCATCCTCGAAGTGCCCCGCCCAGCTGAGCCCTTCGACCGGCTGTGGATCGCCGGGATCGCCTGCGGCGACGCGCTCGAAGACGCGCGGCAGGAGGCTCACACCGGAGGCGAGGAGCCGCGGCCCGAACTCGGCGATGTCGACGTCATCGTCCGCGATCGGCACGCTCGTCTGCGCAAGCAGGTTGCCGGTGTCCAGGTCGGCGTCCATGTAGTGCCAGGTGCTGCCCCAGGCCTCGTCTCCGTCACGGAGCGCCCACGCCAGGGGGATCGGGCCGCGGTGTCGCGGCAGGAACGCGGGGTGATAGTTGACGGATCCGAGCCGCGGCACCTCGAGCGCGGCCAGCGGGATCTTCCACGGGAAGCCCCAGCAGAGCACCAGATCGGGCTCGTAGGCACGCAGGAGCGGCTCGATCGCATGCTTGTCGCGCACGAAGAGGAGATCGAGCCCGGCGGGGGCGGTTGCGTCCGCGAGCTCGAGCTCGGGGGGGCGCTCCTCGCCGCGACGCGGCGCGAGAATCGCGACGGGCTCGTGGCCGAGGTCTCGCAATCCGTCAATGAGCGTGTCGGCGACCGGCCTGATCGTGCAGATGCAGACGATGCGCCAGCGCACGCTCACAGAATGAGCCGTCTCCACCAGGGGAGGCGCGGGGCCTTGACGACGACGAGCCCTGTCCGCAGCTCGTCGGGATCGCCTGCAGCGAGCGAGCGCCGATCACGACCGGCCCGTCGTGCGCGTCGACGTCGGTCTGCTTCCCGAAGAGCCCGTCCGCCTCGTCGAAGAAGAGGATCGACCCGGCTCGTTCGGCGGCCTCGAAGCGGGCGTTCAGGTTCTGCTCGGTCTCGGCCAGGTACTTCGAGACGGCGTCTGCCTGGCCGAGGACGGCGACACGTGCGTCCGGCCGCGTCGAAAGCAGCTTGAGCTCCCGCATCAGTGCGTTCGCGACTCCGCTGGTCGTCTACTACGCGACGGCTGAGCCGACGCGGATCATCGATCAGACCGCCTTCCTCCTCGGTGGACCGCTCGAGCTCGTACTACAGCATCGTGGCCGACTCGCTGGATCACGGAGCCGGGCTTGTCGATGCTCGTCTCGCCCGCGCTCGGGCTGGCGATGATGCCGAACACGCCGACGTTGATCAGCAGGAGCGCCGGACTGGCCGGCAACGCGTCGTACGCCTTCGCGGCGACCCAGCCGGGAGCTGATCGTCGACTGCTTCGAGGCCCGCGGGCTTGACAATCGAGACGTGGCTCGTCGGCGCGGAGATCGGTGCGGCCGATCTCCTCGACGACACGGCGCCTCGTCGGCCGCGGCCCCACCCGCGTCGCGCGCTTCGACCGCGTTCACGCTGACCGAGCTGGAGCGCTTCGGCGAGGACGGCGTGCGTCTTTGCTACGAGCGGGTCAGATCCAGTCCCGCGCCCGCGCGATCACGAGCGTGACGGGTGCGACGGCCACGATCACCGCGAGGACGACCCAGAACAGCATCGGCTCCTCGAAGAGCCCGACCTTGAAGTTCATGCCCATCACGCCCGGCGAGCAGCGCGCCCGGCAGCAGGATCACGGAGGCGAGCGTGAGCACCTTCATGATCTCGTTCGTCCGGTGGCCGCCGCGGGCGATGAGAACGTCGAATGAGCCGACGATCGCCTCGCGCGCGTCGCGTGCCTCCTGCAGGGTCGTTTCGAACCGGCTCAGGAGCGACTGGAAGCGCTCCGCCGAGTCGCCGTCGCCGAGCGGCTCCAGCTCCGGGTAGGTCAGCGCGACGAGCGTGGGCCGATGAGCGACAAGGGCACGGCGAAGCTTCCCGACTTCGAGCCGCATCTCGACGAGTCGCTCGATCTCGCGCTCGGCGTCGCCGTCGCCCCGCATCGCGTCGACGTCGAAGCGCTCCAGCCGTTGCTCGATCCGCTCGAAGGAGTCCGAGTAGGCCCCCAGCACCCACTCGAGCAGGGCCGCGAGGAAGGTCGGACCGTCCATGCTGCCGGTGTCCCCCGAGCCGGACGCTCTCTCTGCGAACGCTTCCAGCACCGAGATCGGCGTTTCGTGCGCAGTGATCACCCAGTTCTTGCCGATAAGGCACTCGAGCGCGACCAGGGCGCAGTCGTCCTCTTGCCTCGGGGCATACGCCGTGAGATGGAGGTAATGACCGTGGTCGTGAAAGAGGGCGCGCTCGCTCGAACGGGCCAGCGCCTCGCGCGTCTCGTCGGTGAGACCGAACTCGCTCGCGACTCGGCGCAACGGCCTCCTCGGACTGACGGTCGAGGTCGACCCAGAGCAGCTTCGAGCCGCTCAGCCGCCCGGGGCGATCGGCGAGGCCGTCGAGCTGCTCGACCCGATCCCGTTCGAACAGCATGATCTGACTTGGCACAGACATGTCGCCGAATGAAACGGCGCCGGGCCGGAGGGAGGTACGCCTGCCGCCGACACAGGCCTCGGGCTCTTGGTCTAGGCGGGCGGGATGTTCTGGTTGATCCGGAAGACGTTCGCCGGGTCGTACTTCTGCTTCAGCGTCTGCAGCCGCTCGAACTTCTCCGGCCCGTACGACTGACGGATCCGGTCGGCGCCCTCGTCACCGAGGAAGTTCACGTAGACCCCCTCGTGCCACGGCTCGAGCGCCGACCAGAAGCTGCGCACCCACTCACGCTCTCGCTCGAAGCCTTCGCTCGCCTCAGTGCAGGCGCCGATGTTGTACGTGAAGCCGGCCGTGCGGCCGTTGAAGGCCGACTCGTCGTCGGCCACGCGGGCGACCGCGCCGCCCATCTGCCAGATCGGGAAGGCCGTCAGCGGCGACTCGATCTGGAGCGACCGCTCCATCGTGATGTCGATGATCTCGTCGGTCAGCTCCGCGACGTCGCAGCTCTTGAAGTAGTACCAGCGCCCCGGCACGAAGCTCGGGTCGAACATCGCCTGGTGGACGAGGTAGGGCTTCAGCGTGCAGACGTCCGCGACCGGTGAGCCGAACTCGCGCAGCGGCCTGATGAACGTCTCGCCTTGCTCCGGGTCACCGACCCAGCAGCAGACGACCATCACGACCGGCTTCCCGTGCAGCTCCGCGGGCACGAACGGAAGCGGCGGCGCCTTGCGGTGGATCACGATCGTCATCAGCTCATCCGGCGCGTCGGCCACCCAGTCGCGGTAGAAGCGCAGGACCTCGCCTGATTTCTCCATCGGCCAGAAGATCGGGCCCGCCAGCACCTGCGTGCCGAGCGGCACGCACCGGAACTCGAACTCCGTGACGATCCCGAAGTTGCCGCCGCCGCCGCGCACGCCCCAGAAGAGATCCGCGTTCTCGTCGGCGCTCGCCGTGACGAATTCGCCCTCGGCCGTGACGAGGTCGACCGAGACAAGCTGGTCGATCGAGAGCCCGTGCTTGCGCATGATCCAGCCGATGCCGCCGCCGAGCGTGAGCCCGGCCACGCCGGTGTGCGTGACGATGCCCGACGGGACCGCGAGCCCGAACGCCTGCGTCTCCCGGTCGAGCTCGCCGAGCAAGACCCCCGCCTGCACCCGTGCGGTTCGCTTCTCCGGGTCGACGCGAACGCCCTTCATCGGTGAGAGGTCGATCAGGAGCGCGTCGTCGGCGACCGAGTAGCCCGGGAACGAGTGGCCGCCGCTCCGAACCGCGATGGGAAGCTCGCTCGCGCGCCCGTACTCGAGCGCGGCGATCACGTCGCTCACCCCGGCGCACCTCACGATCACCGCCGGCCGCCTGTCGAACGAGCCGTTCCAGATCTTGCGCTGGACGTCGTAGTCGTCGTCGCCGGGACTGACTACCTGCCCGCGAAACGCGGCCTCGTCGAGCTCGGTCTTGTCGACGGTCGTCGCCATCGGATCAGTGTCGCACCGAACGCGGGACGAGCCAAGTCAGATTGCGCCGGCGCCGGCCGAGGGAAGATCCGGAGCCGCTCGCGCGTCCGGATTCACATGGATGTAGATACGGGGCAGACGGCCCCGGCCGGTGACGACGGCCAGACGGCCGTCATGACGTTTCTCATAGCCGATGTTCGCGGCTACTCCCGTTACACGGACGAGTACGGGGACGAGGCGGCGGCACGGCTTGCGAACACGTTCGTCACCCTCGTCGAAGAGGGTGTGGTGGCTCACGGCGGCACGCTGATCGAAGTACGAGGGGACGAAGGGCTCGCCGTGTTCACATCCGCCCGCCAGGCGATCCGGGCAGCCGTCGACCTCCAGGCGCGGTTCGCCGAGGAGACCGACGCGGAGTCGGATCTGCCGCTGAAAGTGGGCATCGGGATCGACTCGGGCGAGGCCGTCAAGCTCGAGGACGGCAGCTATCGCGGGGCGGCGCTCAACGTCGCTGCTCGCCTCTGCGGACGGGCCCACGGCGGTGACGTCGTGATCACGGAGGCGACCTCGAGGCTCGCCGGCCGCCTCGCCGGGCTGCAGTACAGCGATCGCGGCAGGGTGCACCTCAAGAACATCCCGGAGCCGATCCACATCCTCCAGGTCTACTCGGAGCTCGACGCGCCACCCGCACGTCGCTGGGTCTTGATGTTCTTCGGCAAGCCTGCTCGAACGCTCGGCTGGAGGCTCGGGCTCGTCGTCATGTTGATCGCCGCCGTCACGGCGGCGGGCGTCGTCTATCTCACCGCCGGCGACGGCGCCGAGCCCAGCAACGCCTCACCCCGGACGACGTCCACGGAGGCCGCCACGGGCGGATCGGAGCCCGAGGTAGCGCTCGCCCCGAACGCGGGGCTCGACGCGATCGTGCCCGCGGCGATCTGGCAGGACTGCAAGCTGCAGACCGTGCCCGAACGGAACGCGATCCAGACCGCAGTGTGCATCTCGCCGCAGGGACTGCCGGACCGCTGGGAGATCTCCTCGTACCGGAGCGGCTCCGACCTGTTGTCGGCCTACCGGGCAGAGTTCCGCAGCTACGCGGACCACGCGCCCGACAGCGGTCGCTGCAACGCCTTCATCTGGGGCGGCGAGCTCCAGTGGCTCCACGGCCGGGGCAAGCCCGGCGGGCGTGCGCTCTGCTACTTCGACGGCGACGACGCGGTCATCGTCTGGACCCACGAGCGTCGCGGTCAGCTGACGCATCGCGACGTGCTCGTCACCGCCCGCGAAGGCGGGAGCGACCACGTCACTCTCACGCGCTGGTGGCGGCCGTGGCACCACCTGATCGGCAAGGCCCAGTAGACCTAGGCAGCGATCGTCAGGCTCTCGATGTCCCTCGGGTACTCGGTGAGGACGTCGATCCCGTCCGGAGTGACGACCACGGTGTCGGAGTGCCGGAAGCCACCGACGTCGCTCGAGTAGAGGCCCGGTTCGATCGTGAACACCATGCCCGCCTCGATTCGCGTCTGGTCACCGACGTCGAGAAACGGCGCTTCGTGGTTCCGCAGGCCGATGGCATGCCCCGTGTGCTGCTTCCAGTACGGCAGCAGCTCGTTCGCCTCGAAGTAGCCGAGCACCGCCTTGTCCACCTCGGCGCAGGTCGTGCCGGGGCGCAGCGCGCCGAGCGCGACGTCTTGCGCGGCAACCATGTGGTCGAAGAGACGGCGCATCTCGTCCGTCGGCGTACCGATGATCAGCGCCCGTTCGAGCTCGGCGTTGTACCCCCAGATCGGAGCGCTGGTCTCCGTCACGAGCACGTCCCCCGCCTTGAACTCGATGTTGTGGGCGACCGCGTGCGCCCACGCGCTCTTCAGCCCGATCTGGCCGCGGTAGCCCGCCGACACCCCGTCGGACGACGCCTGCTGGCCTCCGTACGAGGTGCCGAGCGCTTCGAGCATCGCGAGTGTGGCTTCATGGCCGGCCCGGAGGCTGGCCTCGGCCTCGGTCGCGCCGGGTCGTGAGTACTCCTGCAGGAGCCGATGGGCATGAGCGCACCACCTCGCGCTCTCCCGAATCAAAGCAACCTCGGCTTCGCTCTTGCGGACCATCATGCTCTCGACGAACGGCGCGAGCGGCGTGACCGCGGACTCGGTCACCTCGCTCAGCGACGGGCCTTCGTAGCCGAGAATGCCCGGATAGCCGTCGTGGTCGGCGCCGATCGACGCGGTGATCCCCATGTCCCCCAACACTCCCGCCAGAATCCGCATCGGATGCTCGATGCCCGGATACTCCGGGTAGGACTCGATCCGGTCGAACTCGGTCTCCGCTCGAACCCGTTCGACCTCGAACTCGGGCACGAAGACGGCCAGGTCGCCCGCGGCGCTCGCGATCACCGCAACCGGGCGTTCCGTCGCCAGGAACGGAAAGCTCGTGAAGTACTGGATGTAGCTCTCGTCGAAGAGCACGCAGCCCGTCAGCTTCTCGCTGCGGACGTGCTCAAGGAGTGTCACGCGCCGCGCCCGCAGCTCTTCGGTTGGAATGCCGGTGGCCGACCGCATGACGGCAGCCTCTCACGTGACGCGGGCGTTGCGCTCAGGAATCGCCTCGCTCGCGGCTTCGTTGGCTAGTTCAACGCGACCATGACAACACCCGCATCCGTCCAACGCATCTACCTGGGCCTGCTGCTGGGGAACACGCTGGCGGCGTCGCTGATCTGGGGGATCAACACGATCTTCCTGCTCGACGCGGGGCTCTCGAACCTGGAGGCCTTCACGGCGAACGCGTTCTTCACCGCCGGCATGGTCATCTTCGAGGTGCCGACGGGGATCGTCGCCGACACGATCGGGCGCCGGGCCTCCTACCTGCTCGGAACGGTGACGCTCGCCGTGACGACGCTGCTGTACGTGCTGCTCTGGCAGCTCGAGGCGCAGTTCTGGGCCTGGGCGATCGTCTCGATGCTGCTCGGTCTGGGGTTCACGTTCTTCTCAGGGGCGGTCGAGGCGTGGCTCGTCGACGCGCTCACAGCGACGGGCTTCGAGGGGAGCCTCGAGTCGGTCTTCGGCAAGGGCCAGATCGTCATGGGTGTCGCGATGCTGTCGGGCTCCGTTGCCGGCGGCTACATCGCCCAGGCGACGAGCTTGGGCGTTCCGTTCGTCCTGCGCGCGATCATCCTCGTGCTGATGTTCGCGCTTGCGTATGCCGTCATGAAGGACGTCGGCTTCACCCCGACTCGGCACGAGGGGCTCGCCCAGGACGTGCGAAGGATCTCGAGCGCGTCGATCGAGTACGGCTGGAGGGTGCCGGCTGTGAAGTGGATGATGCTGGCGTCGCCGTTCACGGCCGGGGTCGGCATCTACGCGTTCTACGCGCTGCAGCCGTATCTGCTGGAGCTCTACGGGGACCCGGAGGCGTACGGCATCGCCGGCCTCGTCGCCGCGATCGTTGCGGGCGCGCAGATCGTCGGCGGTATCGCGGCGCCGTGGATCAGACGACAGTTCGCGCGGCGCACGTCGGCGTTGCTGGCCGCGACGGCGGCGAGCGCGGCGACGCTTGCGTTGATCGGCGTGTTCGAGAACTTCTACGCGGTGATCGGCCTGATCGTCGTGTGGGGGCTCTTGTTCGCGGCGTCGATGCCGATCCGGCAGGCCTACCTGAACGGCCTGATCCCGTCGCAGCAACGCGCGACGATCCTCTCCTTCGACTCGATGCTCGGCTCGACCGGCGGCGTCGTCGTCCAGCCGGTGCTGGGCCGTTCGGCCGACGTGTGGGGCTATCCGGGCTCGTATCTGCTCGGGGCAGCGATCTCGGCGCTCGCGCTCCCGTTCGTCTGGTTGTCGCGAGGGCAGAACGCGCCCGCAGACACCGCGATCGGAACCACGGCTCCACCCGAGACGGGGGAGGACGTCGACGAGCGTGCGCCGGCTCCCGAGCCGGTTCGCGAGCCCTGAGCCTCCTAGATCGTCCAGGTGTCGCCGGCGCCGAGCAGCGACGCGAGCTCGCCCTTGCCCTTCTCCCTCGCCGTCGCGATCTGCTCGGCCATCAGCTCGTCGTAGACCGGGCGCTCGACGGCGCGGAAGACGCCCATCGGCGTCGCGCCGATCGCCTCCTGCGTCATCCGGGAGAGGGCAAACGCGTGCGCCGGCTCGTGCGCCTGCGCGTCGTGCACGAGGAGGCCGTCGTCGGTCGCAGCCACGACCTCGGGCGATCCGTCCGGCCGCAGCCGCACGCCCTTGTCTCCCCACGTGATCGGCTCGCCGTGCCGGAGGTAAAGCCGGTTCTCCTTCTGCTCCCGCACGAAGTCGAACGCGTTGTCGTTGTAGATGTTGCAGTTCTGGTAGATCTCGACGAAGGCGCTCCCCTTGTGGTGCGCGGCTGCCCGGAGCACCTCGGTCAGCTCCTTCTTGTCGGTGTCGATCGCGCGCGCGACGAAGGTCGCCTCGGCGCCGATCGCGATCGACAACGGGTTGAAGGGATGGTCGAGCGAGCCCATCGGAGTCGACTTCGTCACCTTGCCGAGCTCCGAGGTCGGCGAGTACTGCCCCTTCGTCAGCCCGTAGATGCGGTTGTTGAAGAGGAGGAGCTTGAAGTTGACGTTGCGCCGCAACGCGTGGATCAGGTGGTTGCCGCCGATCGACAAGGCGTCGCCGTCACCGGTCACGACCCAGACGGAGAGGTCGGGGCGGGACACGCTCAACCCAGTCGCGATCGCCGGAGCGCGCCCGTGGATCGAATGGATGCCGTAGGTGTGCATGTAGTAGGGGAAGCGGGCTGCGCAGCCGATCCCGGAGACGAAGACGATCCGCTCGCGCGTGAGCCCGAGCTCGGGCATGAACGACTGGACGGCGTTCAGGATCGCGTAGTCGCCGCAGCCCGGGCACCAACGCACCTCCTGGTCCGACTTGAAGTCCTTCGCCGTCAGCTGGACGAGGTTCCCGTTGCCTTCGCTCATCGCCGTCTCTCGTTTCCTCGCTTGAAGTTGCCCGTCGCGCGCGCCATCAACAGCTGCAGCTCCTGCTCGTCCGCCTCGGGCGCGGCGGCGAGGAAGTTCTCCGCGAGCTTCCCCGACAGTGTCGTCGCCGGGCGGTTCTGCCAGAAGATCGCCACCGTGCCGTCCTTCCGCGCGCGGTACGAGAACGGGCGCTCCTTCAGCATTCCTCGGCGGTCGACCTTCCTCACGACTCCACCAGCGCCGTGATCGCCTCCTGCAGCTCCGAGGCCTTGAACGGCAGCCCGCGCACGCGGTTGTAGCCGACGGCGTCGACGAGGAACTCGGCCCGCACGAGCTTGAGCAACTGGCCGAGGTTCATCTCCGGAACGAGGATCTTGTCGTACCGGCGCAGCACCTCGCCGGTGTTGCGCGGGAACGGGTTCAGATAGTGGAGGTGGGCCTGTGCCACATTGCCGCCGTCCTGGCGCAGCCTGCGCACGGCCGCGCCGATCGGACCGTAGGTCGAGCCCCAGCCGAGCACGAGCGTGTCGGCACCGTCGGGATCGTCGACCTCGAGCAGTGGGATGTCGTTCGCTATTCCTGCGACCTTCGCCGCGCGCAGGCGGGTCATCAGGTCGTGGTTCTCGGGGTCGTAGGAGACGTTGCCCGTGACGTCCGCCTTCTCGAGCCCACCGATCCGGTGCTCGAGCCCGGGCGTACCCGGGATCGCCCAGGGCCGCGCGAGCGTCACGGGGTCGCGCTGGTAGGGCTGGAAGTCGCCGCCGTCCGCGGTCGCGAACTCGGGCGAGATGTCCGGCAGGTCGGCGACGTCGGGGATCAGCCAGGGCTCCGAGCCGTTGGCGAGGTAGGCATCGCTGAGCAGGTACACGGGCGTCCGGTACTTGAGCGCGATCCGCGCCGCCTCGATCGCGGCGTGGAAGCACTGCGAGGGGGTCGAGGCGGCGAGCACCGGCACGGGGCTCTCCGAGTTGCGCCCGAAGAGCACCATCAAGAGGTCGGCCTGCTCGGGCTTCGTCGGCATCCCGGTCGAGGGCCCCGCGCGCTGGATGTCGAGGACGAGCAGCGGCAGCTCGAGCATGATCCCGAGCCCGATCGTCTCCTGCTTGAGCACGACGCCGGGCCCGGCCGACGTTGTGACGCCGAGCGAGCCGCCGAAGGCCGCGCCGAGCGCCGCGCCGGCGGCCGCGATCTCGTCCTCGGCCTGGAAGGTGCGGACGCCGAACGCCTTGTGGCGCGCCAGCTCCTCGAGGATCGAGCTCGCCGGCGTGATCGGGTACGCGCCGAGGAAGAGGTCGAGCCCGGAGAGCTGCGAGGCGGCGATCAGCCCGTAGGCGAGCGCGGCGTTGCCGGTGATCTGCCGGTAGGTGCCCGGCGCGAGCTTCGCCGGCGCCACCTCGTAGCTGACCGCGAAGTCCTCCGAGGTCTCGCCGTAGGCGTAGCCCGCCTTGAACGCAGTCGCGTTCGCCTGCGCGATCTCGGGCCGCTTCGCGAACTTCCGCTCGACGAACTCGAGCGTCCCATCGGTCGGCCGGTTGTAGAGCCAGCTCATCAGCCCGAGCGCGAAGAAGTTCTTCGAGCGCTCCGCTTCGCGGGACGTGATCCCCTCGATGCCCTTCAGGGCGCCCACGGTCATCGACGTGAGCCCGACCTCGTGGACGTGGAAGTCGTCGAGCGAGCCGTCCTCGAGCGGGTTGGCGGCGTAGCCGGCCTTCTGGAGGTTGCGCTCCTTGAACGTGTCGGTGTCGACGATCAGCGTGCCGCCCTTCGGCAGGTCGCCGACATTCGTCTTCAGCGCCGCCGGGTTCATCGCCACGAGGACGTTCGGCGCGTCACCGGGGGTGAGGATGTCGTGGTCGGCGAAGTGGAGCTGGAAACCCGAGACACCCGGGAGCGAGCCGGCGGGCGCGCGGATCTCGGCCGGGAAGTCCGGGAGGGTCGCGAGGTCGTTCCCGAGGATGGCGGTCTCGCTCGTGAAGCGGTCTCCCGTCAGCTGCATCCCGTCACCCGAGTCGCCCGCGAAGCGGATGATCACGCGGTCGAGCTGCTCGACGGCCTTGGCCACGCCCTAGGTATAGCGGAAGGCCGTGACTGTCGAAACGGGCGCTGTCAGCTGTCCTGCCGGCGGACGAGCGACAGTCCCCAGGCCGCTCCTGACGCGAACAGCTCGTCCGGATCGACCTCGTCCCGCCAGCCGATGAAGTGCTTCTCAGGATTGTCCGCGGTCGCGCCGAAGACGGCCAGCCGTTCCGTGGGTGCGTCCTCGACGCGGCGCTCGAGCTCCTCGAGCCGCCGCTCCGCCTCCTCGGCGGCCGGCCCTTCCATGTAGCCCCTAGGCATCGGCCACCGCGAGCAGGAGGCGGATGCCGGAGGGATCGACGACGGTCGAGCCTTCGCCGTCGACGCGGGCGAGGACGCGATCGCGCTCGGCCTTGTCCGGCAGGACGATGGTCGCGTGGCGAAGCGCGGCAGTCCCGGCGGGCGGGCTCGCCGCGCCGGCGCTCTCCCACGTGTTGGCGCCGACGTGGTGGTGATACCCACCGGCGGCGAGGAAGGCCGCCGAGTTGCCGAGCTCGGCCATCAGGCCGAAGCCGAGCCGGTCGCGGTAGAAGGCCAGCGTCTCCGGGATCGACGACACCTTTAGATGGACGTGGCCCATCGTCGTGCCCGCGGGCAGGCCGTCGAACGGCTCCGCCGCCGGGTCCTCGAGCTCGCCGAGCAGGTCCTCCGTGTCGAGCGGCTGCGTCGTCAGCCGGGCGCCGACCCGTCCCTCCCAGGCGCTCCGGGGCCGGTCCCAGTAGATCTCGATCCCGTGCCCGTCCGGGTCCGAGAGGTAGAGCGCCTCGCTGACGAAGTGGTCGGAGAGCCCGGTCAGCGGTACGCGGTCGCGGGCCGCGTGCGCGAGCCAGCGGGCGAGGTCGACGCGCTCTGGGAGGAGCAGAGCGAAGTGATAGAGACCCGTATAGCCGACCGCGGGTCGCGCGCCGGGCTCCTCGACCAGCACGAGCAGCTCGCGCCCGCCCGCGCCCAGCGACGCGCGGCCGTCCTCCTGCTCCAGCACCTCCAGCCCGACCGCGGAGCGGTAGTAGTCGAGCGAGCGGCCGAGGTCGGAGACGGTGAGCTCGACCGCGCCCATCGACGTCTGCGGCGAGATCTCCGCGCCCGCGGGCGCACCCGTGGCGTCCAGCTCCTCGGGGTCGAGCGGCGCGTCGGCATGCGATCGCTCATGGCGCAAGTCTCGCAGGTCAGTACAGCGCTGCGGCCAGCTTGCGCCGGTAGCGGAGGCTGAGGGGGTGCTCCTGGCCGAGCTCCTCGAAGAGGAGGACCATCAGCTCTCGGATCTGGTCGCGCCGCTCGCCCTCCGCGTGGTCGACCTCTTCGAGCAGGACGCGCAGCGCCAGCTCGTGATCTCCGCGCTCGAGCGCGGGCAGGACCTCGGGGAACGCGCCGCTCTCGCGCAGGTCGGCGACGACCCGGTCGAGCGGCGAGGGCCCGGTCAGCGCGTCGAGGAACTGGCCGACGACCATCGGCGGCTGCGCGCCGACGAACTCGCTCACGACCTCGCCGTTCCGGAACGCCTTCACGGCGGGGATGCCGCTGATCCCGTAGCGCTGCGACAGGACCGGGTGCTCGTCGACGTTGACCTTGGCGAGCGTCACGCCCGGCCGCTCGGCGACCGCACGCTCGAGCACCGGCGCCAGCGCGTGGCACGGGCCGCACCAGGGCGCCCAGAAGTCGACGACGACCGGGGCCTCCCGCGACGCCTCGAGCACGTCCTGCTCAAACGTCTGCTCCGTGACCTCCATGACGGCACCGTAGCCGTCGGACTAGGGGCCGGTGAAGGTGACCAGCTCCTCGCGGCCGGTATCTCCTTTTACCTTCAGTGCGAGCACGGGACCGATGTCTCGGACGTAGAACTTATGCTCGACGACGTCCGCCTCGAGGGGTGTCGTATCCTCCGTCTTGAGCGCGCCGGTGAAGTCGCCGAAGGGGACCGTGACAGCCGCGTCGAGGCTCAGCACCTTCGCACGGTCCTCGGCCTCGCCGGCGTAGTACTCCTGCCGATACGTCATGCCGACCTCCGGATCGGCAGGCAGGAGGATGCCCGGCAGCGCGCCGTCGACGCCGGCCTCCCAAGCGCCCGCGTGCCCGACCGGCTTGCCGTCCTCGAACTCGGTGGTGTCCTCGCCGAAGTACCAGAGGTTGCCGTCGTCGTCCTGCGCGTACCAGTCGTAGGTGTCCTCGACGGGGACGCCGTCGTCGGTGACGAGGTCGTGGACGACGCGCGTCTCGACGCCCATGACGAGGCGCGTACGGTCGGTGACGGTCACCTCCACGCGCTGGTCGCCCTCGCGGTAAACCCAGGTCGTGCCGGGCGCCATCGGCCAGAACGGGTGGTCGATCTCGGACGTGAACTGCGCCGGGTCGATCTCGACCGTATCTGCACCCTGAGGCAGCGCCGTCTTCTCGTCGCCGCCGCAGCCGGCAAAGAGCGCGACGAGCAAGAGCGGGAGGAGGCGGGCCACTGGCCCCCAAGGGTACGGCGCGGAGGGGAACTCGACGTCGTCAGCACCGTCGACGAGGACGACTAGCCCGGCCGCGAGTTCGACGACGGGTCACCGCCGGAGCTCGAGGCTCCGGCGCGCTCGCCGGCGAGCGCCCAGAGCACGAACGCGAGCCAGTGGACGCCGATCACGTCCGTCTGGATCGCGAGCACCAGCACGCCTGCGAGCGCCGCGCCGAGCCAGGGGGCGCGCCGGAGCGTGATACGCAGCAGCGAGACGTTCCAGGCGACGAACGCGAGCAGCCCGAGCAGCCCGATCTCGACACCGAGCTCGGTGTAGGTCGACTCGCCGGCCTTGATCTCCGTCCCGGTGCGCTTCGCCGTCACGCCCGCGTTGCCGAGCCCGTAGCCCCAGGGGTGACGCAGGACCGTCTCGATCCCGGCCCGGAGGCTGTCGAGGTGGCTGTCGACCGACGACTCGTCGAGGCTCGTCGGGTCGCCGCTCGTCGCCTCTTCCTGCCCGCCTGCGCGCTGGATCTCGAGCTCGGCCGGCGTGAAGCGGGTCTCCGGCCCGATGTCGGGATAGGCGCGGACGAAGAAGAAGCCGGCCGCGACGAGCACGACCGCCGCGGCGACGGGCCACCACGTCCGCAGGGCGTAGGCGAGCGCGACGAGCGCGACGGCGAGCGCGGCGATCGCGGTGCGCGAGTAGGTGAAGAAGAGACCGACGGCGAGCAGGGCCGTGACCGCGGGCAGCCAGCGGCTGCCCCGCCGCCAGGTCGCAGCGACGAGGATCGCGACGAGAAGGAGGTAGGCCGTCGCCAGCGGGCTGAGGAACGTGGAGACGAGCCGCCGCAGCGGCCGCTCGTCACCGGGGTTGTAGACCCAGTTCTCGGGCAGGCCCGAGAGGCCCTCGTACTCGAGCCCGAGCTGCTCCTGGAACCAGCCGGGAACACCCGAGTCGCGCCAGGTCTGCAGCGAGATCGTGTAGACGTCGACGAGGCCCCAGGCGGCGGCCACGGCCGCGATGCCGAGGATCAGGTAGCCGATCCGGCGCCGCTCGGCCTCGCCGAGCGTGAGCCCGCGGCCGAGGAAATACGCTGCGACCGGGGTCAGGTCGTGGCGAAGACCGTAGAGGACGCTCCGCGCCGAAGCGTCCCCGCCGAGCCAGTCCTGGGGGAGGACGGCGTAGAGGAGGACGAAGCCGGTGTAGGCGAGCGCGAGCCAGTCGGTCGTCGTCGGCGTGAACGGCTTGCCGCGGTGCCGCCACACGATCGCGCCCAGCGCCAGCGCGAGCAGCACCTCCTTCCAGGCCGAGACGGCGTCGAGCGCCAGGTCGCGGACGCCCGCGTCCCAGAGCGCGGCCATGACGAGGTTGTGGAGCGGGAGCGCGACGACGAACGCGTAGAGGGCGTAGCGCGGGAGCTTGTCAACCAACGACGGCCACCAGCGTCATCCCCAGGTTGACGACGCGCGTCCCCGGCGGGAAGAGGTCGCGCAGTGCGCCCGGGCCGAGCAGGTGGTTCTCCTTCGCCCACGGCTTCCGCGCGAGGTCGTAGGCGCGGTGCGCGACCCCGTCGGGCAGCCAGTGGACGAGCGGCAGCCGCGTGTGCACCTCGACCGGGAACCAGCGGTTCGGGGTGGTCACGAACGCGCGGCGCGCGACCCGCAGCGCCTCGGCGACGAAACGGCGCTGCTGCTCGCGATCGCCGACGTGCTCGATCACGGCGTTCGAGAAGGCGATCTCGAAGGCGCCGTCCTCGAACGGAAGGTCGAGCGCGTCGCCCTGCACGTAACCCGCCTCGGGATAGCGGCTTCGGAAGCGGGCGCCCTCGTTCAGGCCGAGCGCCGTGATCTGCCCCGGCCAGGGGTAGAGCTCCTCGAAGAAGTTCAGCGTCGCGCAGCCGGCGGGCTCTCCGAAGCCGACGTCGTCGGCGCCGATGTCGAGCACGGTCGTCTCCGCGGTCGGCGCCATCGTCTCCATGAAGAGGCCGAACTTACGCCTGCGCGAGCGTAAGGAGATCTGGTCAGCGAGCTTCATCAGGGCACAAGAGTAAGGTGCGGCGCGGTGCTCGAGGACGTCGTCAGACCGCGCGGGCCGTACCGGCTCGGCCTGAGCACGTACGGCCGCGATCCGTTCGAGACACCGTTGCCCGGCGGGCGTCACGGCTCGGCCTGGCAGGGCTCCGACGGCCTCGTGCGGCTGCGCGCATCCGACGAGGATTCGCTCACGCTGCTTCGCTTCGTGCTCGCGCTCGACGCCGACACGACGCCGTTCGTCGATCGATTCCGGCGCGACCCCCTCCTCGGCCCCTCGATCCGGTACCTCCACGGACTGCGGCCCCTGCGGCGCCCGACGGTCGCGCATGCGCTCCTCCGGGCCGTGTGCGGGCAGCTGATCGAGGCACGGCGAGCGCTGGCGATCGAGCGGGCGATTCTGCGCGCGTGCGGCGACCCGGCCCCCGACCGGCATGTCCTCGGCGCCCTCGCCCCCGCCGAGCTGCGCCGGCTCGGGCTCGCCGCGCCGCGCGCGGCGACGCTCGTCCGCGTCTGCCGCTCGCTCGACCTGGAGGGACTGCGCGCCCGCCCGATCGAAGCGGTCGCGACACGGCTCCTGCGCGAGCGCGGGCTCGGTCCGTGGTCGCTGGGCGTGGTCGCGCTGCAAGGGCTCGGCTCGTACCGCTACGGGCTCGTCGGCGATCTCGGCCTCGTCAAGCTGTGCTCAGCGGTCCGCGGCCGCTGGGTCGAGGTCGAGGAGACCGCCGAGCTGCTCGCCCCGTACGAGGAGTGGGCCGGGCTCGCGGGCGTCTACCTGCTTCGCGGCTGGAGCCGCGGGCTCGTCCCCGGCGCGAGCGCTGACCGCGCCCGGCTGGTGCGTCACGCGCGCGCCGCTTGAAGGGGCACTCGACGGAGGAATAGGATCGGCGCATGCGGCTCGGGCACAACTCGAAGATCGACCTGATCAAGCGAGTGCCCCTCTTCGCCTCCGCCTCCAAGGCCGAGCTGGAGGAGATCGCCTCGATCGCGGACGAGATCGACCTGCCCGAGGGTAAGGCCGTGATCAAGGAAGGTGAGGCGGGCCGGGAGTTCCTCGTCCTGATCGAGGGCACGGCGATCGTCGAGCGCGGCGGCCGCAAGCTAGCCTCGCTCGGGCCCGGGGACTTCTGCGGCGAGATCGCGCTGATCGCGAAGCTGCCGCGGACCGCAACGATCACCACGACCTCGCCGGTGCGCGCGCTCGTGATCACCGACCGCGCCTTCCGCCAGCTGCTCGACCACTCGCCGCAGATCCAGATCGGCGTGTTGAACGCGCTCGCGGAGCGCCTCGCTCCGACCTCGTTGTAGGCCCATACACTGCTGCGATGGCGGTTGACGAGCGCAGGATTGCGATCCTCGGCGCCGGGCAGATCGGCGAGGCGCTCCTCACCGGCCTGCTCTCGTCCGGGTGGCGCACGGCGTCCGAGCTCACAGCATCCGTACGCCGTGAGGAGCGCGCCGCGGAGCTACGCGAGCGGCACGACGTCACGGTGACGCTCTCGAACGCCGAGGCCGCAGCCGGCGCGGCGCTCGTCGTCATTTCCGTCAAGCCGCAAGACATCGAGACGCTGCTCGGCGAGGTCGGCCCGCTCCTCCAGCCGGAGCAGACCGTGCTGTCGGTCGCGGCGGCGATCCCCACAGCGGCGATCGAGCGTCACCTGGGCAGCGGCGTCCCGGTCGTCCGTGCGATGCCGAACACGCCGGCGACGGTGCACGAGGGGATCGCCGGCATCTGCGCCGGCGCGCACGCGGGTGAGGAGCACCTGGACCTCGCCGAGGAGGCGCTGCGCCACCTCGGCGCGGTCGTCCGCGTCTCCGAGCCGTACATGGACGCCGTCACCGCCGTCTCCGGCTCCGGCCCCGCCTACTTCGCGCTCCTCGCCGAGGCGATGATCGAAGCGGGGATCCTGCTCGGGCTCGCGCGCGAGATCTCGACGCAGCTCGTCGTCCAGACGATGCTCGGCACCGCGAAGCAGCTGCGGGACCTCGGGATGCACCCGGTCGAGCTCCGCGAGATGGTCACCTCCCCCGGCGGGACGACGATCGCCGCGATTCGCGAGCTCGAGCAGGCCGGCGTGCGCGCCGCGTTCCTGAACGCGATCCAGGCGGCGATGGACCGCTCGCAGGAGCTGGCCCGCGGCGGGTCATGACGGTCGAGCTCCGGGTCCTCGACGACCCGGCACGCGAGGCTGCCTCGCTCCTCGTCGGGGCTGCAGGCGCCGTCGCGCTCTCGGGTGGGTCGAGCGTCGGCCGGGCGTATGCGCTCGCAGCCGAGGCGCGACCCGACTGGAGCGGCGCTCAGGTCTGGTTCGCCGACGAGCGCGCGGTGCCGCCCTACGACGAGCGCTCCAATTTCCGGCTCGTGCGCACGGCGCTGGTCGACGCGCTCTCGCGCCCGCCGGACGTGCACCGGATCAAGGGCGAGCTCGGCGCGGAGGAAGCAGCGGCGCGCTACGACGAGGAGCTCGAGGGCGTCACTCTCGACCTCGCCCTGAACGGGATCGGTGCGGACGGGCACACGGCCTCGCTCTTCCCAGACTCGGCGGCGCTCTCGAGCGAACGCCGCGCCGTAGCGGCGGAGGCGGGGCTCGAGCCGTTCGTCCCGCGCGTGACGCTGACACCGCCCGTCTTCGCGCGGGCGCGCCTGCTCGTCTACCTCGTCACCGGCGAGGCGAAGGCCACGGCGGTCCGACGAGCGTTCGCCGAAGAGCCGAGCCCGGCGACCCCGGCGAGCCTGGTCCGGGGCGAGGAGACGATCGCACTGCTCGACGCCTCGGCCGCCTCGCAGCTGCCGGCGTTCAGCAACTCCTAAGGGTCGTGTAAGACCGTCGCAAGATCGCCGCGCAAGGGTCCGCGAGCCATCACGACGAAGGAGGGACACGTGCTCAAACTCACGCTGCTCGCGGCGACCGTGGCCGCCTCGCTCGCAGCGACGGCGGGCGCGGGCGTGACCGGACCGGCGTTCTATGTCGACGGTCAGCTCTACCGCACAGTCAACACGCCGACCGACCTGTCCGGAACCGGGGCGCCGGCTCACGCCCGGGACACGA
The DNA here is from genome assembly GCA_963850995.1 of uncultured Gaiellaceae bacterium. Lineage (GTDB taxonomy): Bacteria > Actinomycetota > Thermoleophilia > Gaiellales > Gaiellaceae > Gaiellasilicea. Next base: position 156,001 of record CAWKNQ010000004.1, read on the forward strand.
TCTACGACTTCGGCGGCAACCAGATGAACGTCGCGACCGCAGCCCCCGGGGACCGGGACTACAACGGCGGGCGCTGGCAGGTCCACGCGCTCGCGTTCCCTACCGGCTACGCAGCGGCGCTCGCCGCCGGTGACGCGAACGGCAACGGCGTGATCGACAGCGACGAGGAGCTCGCCGCAGCGATGGCGGCCGGCGCGGCCGTCGACGCCGGTGTCGTCAAGCAGTTCGTCTGCCCGGTGATCAAGCTTCCGAACGGTCAGGGATAGCGCCGGGGGCCCGGCCGGCTCGGAACGAGCGTCCCGAGCCGGCCGCGGCCGCGGGCGACGAGCCGGTAGGCAGCGCTCGAAGGGCTCCACACCGAACCATCCGGCCGCGCCACGTGCGCGCTCGCGTAGCGGCGCTCCGTGCGGCACACGGGCGAGGAGCGGCTGCGCCTCGGCGTCGTCGAAAGGGAGGTAGGCGTAGCGCCCTCGGTCGACGCGGGCGGCGACACGCGCCGCGAAGCGGCAGAACCGTCAGGTGCCGTCGTAGAGGACGACCGGACGCCTCACGGGAGCAGCGCAGACTCCAGCTCGGCGGCGAGGCCCCGCCGCGCAGCGAGCGCCTGCAGCACGAGCACGGTGTCGGCGACGGGAACGTCCTCGAGGTACGCCTCCCGGGTCTCGAACGACTCGAGCACGCCCTCGACCGAGTCGGCGTAGTCGACCGGGTTGTCGGCGGCGATGCAGGCGAGCGCGTCTGCGACCTCAGGCGGAAACGTCTCGTGCGCACGCGCGGCGTCGGCCTGGACCCGCATCTCGAACCACTTCCCGAGCACGCCGTAGGCGAGCGCGGCCGCATAGCGGCCGATCGGCGAGTCGGACTCCGCCGCGCCGGCGTCGAGCGCCCAGCGCGCGTCCGCGGTCGCGCCGTCCCAGTCGCCGGCGAGGATCCGCGCCTTCATCGCTCCGATCGGCCTGCCCCAGCTGCCTGGAGGAGCGTGCTCCCAGCTCTCGCGATAGCGCTCCGCCGCCCGTGCGAACCACTCGTCCCCGTTCCGGCCGGCCATCAGCGCCGTCAGGCCCGCCGCACCGGCCGCGTTGCCCATCCTCGTCAGCTGCTTCTGCCGGGCGTCCGGCTCGGCCGGGAGCCGCGCCGCGCCGTCCTCGTAGCGCTCCTGCGCGCGCCGCTGCAGCTCGTCCCAGTCCGCCACCTGTTTGAGCATAGGGCCTCCCAACGACCGGGAGTTCGGGTATGCTCCGTTGCGCGTGGCCCGTCCGCTTCGAGGCAGCAAACGGGTACGCAATTCCTGAGGAAGCGGCAGCCAGCGCGTGCTGCGGCGTACATGTCAGAAGCGATACTGAACCCGACAATCACGTCGGACGCGGCCGATGCCCTCGAGGCCGGTGCGTCCCGCGCGCAGGACTGGGCTGGAGAGCCCCTCCTGTACCCCGGCGAAGACCCGGCGGAAGCGCTGGCCCCCGGCACCGCCCGGCGCGCCGCGCTCGACGAAGCGCTGGCCGAGATCGAGGCCGGCCGCCGCACCCCCTCGCCCCGCTGGAAGGTCCGCTTCGGCCTCCTCCTCGGGCTCGAGCGCGTGCTCTCCTCCAAGCCGCCCACGACGGCGGCCGGGACCGAGCTGCGCAAGCACCAGATCGACGCGCTCGCCGGGATGCTGACCGAGCTGATCGCGGCCAACCAGCGCCAGGCCGAGGAGGAGGAGAACGGAAACGGAAACGGGAACGGCAACGGTCACGCCGCCGAGCTCGAAGCGGAAGAAGCCGAGGAGGACTTCGCCGAAGAGGAAGACGAGCCCGAAGGATTCACGGGCGAGGACCCGGGTGCCGTCCGCCGCTACCGCTTCCGCCATCCGACCGCATCGGGCAAGACGATCGCCGCCGCCGGCTTCGTCGAGGCCGCGAGCACGCTTGGAATCCTGATCCTCACCCACCGGCGTCTGCTCGTCTCCCAGTTCACGCGCGACCTGACCACCGAGGGCTACGGCGACCGCTTCGCCGACGCGATCGTGCGCGGCCAGGAGCCGCTCCGCGGCAACCCGATCACGATCCAGACCTACGCGTGGTTCGCTCGCCACGCCGGCTCGATCTCCCGCGAGGCCTACCAGCTCGTGATCTGCGACGAGGCGCACACCGCGCTCGGCGAGAAGACGAGTGCTGCGATCCGCAGCTTCCCGGAACCGATCTTCATCGGCATGACGGCGACGGAGCAGCTGATCGCGAAGCAAGTCTCCGACGTCTTCCCCGCCTCGGTCGACGACCTCCCGCTCGCGGACGCCGCCCGCCGCGGCCTGATCGCGCCGCTCCGCTGCCTGCGCGTCCCGCCGGCGGCCGCGATCAACTCCGTGCCGATCGTGGGCGGGGACTTCGAGGAGCGCGCACTCGCAGCGGCACTCGACCACCAGGCGCTGAACCAGGCGGCGGCGAGCCTGTACCGCGAGCGCTTCGACACGACGCCCGGAATCGTGTACGCCGCGGGCGTCGACCATGCGTACAACCTCGCGCAGGAGTTCCGCGCCGCCGGCTTGAAGGCCGAAGCCGTCTCCGGCCGCACGCCGCCCGTCAAGCTCGCGGAGACGCTCGCGGCCTACGAGCGTGGCGAGATCAACGTGCTCATCAACGCGATGCTGCTCGCCGAGGGCTGGAACTCGCCCCGTGCGACGGTCTGCATGCACCTCGCGCCGACGGCGTCGAGGCGCGTCTACCAGCAGCGGATCGGCCGGATCATGCGCACGCACCCGCGCAAGGAGGCCGGTGTGGTCCTCGACTTCGTCCCGAAATCCGCCACGCACAGCGAGCGCGTCGTCTCGCTCCACTCGCTGCTCGACGCGGACTTCTACCGCGAGGGCGCACGCGTCACCCCAGCTCCGCGCCGCCGCGTCCAGCGCCGCGCCCGCCGCCGTCTCTCGCCGGCGCCCTGGCTCGTCCCGGTGACCCCGGACGTCTCTCGCCGGCTCGCCGTGATCCAGCGCGAGTGGCAGCGGATCGATCCCAAGTTCCTCGACGAGGACGAGCAGCGCTTCTGGGCGACGATCGCGGGCCGCCAGATCCGCTTCGACCAGCGGGCGGAGTTCGCGAAGAAGTTCACCGAGGGCCACGCGTCGAAGCCCGCGCTCGAGACCTTCCTCGCCATCTGCGCCGCCGAGAATCCGAACCGGCGCCTGCGGATGACTGCCCTGCAGGACCGTGTCGCGACGCCGGTCGAGCGCGCCGACTTCGACGACCTCGTCACGCTCGTCAGCCAGGCGCCGCCGTGGGAGAAGGACCGCGCCGCGGGCGCCCGGATCCTGCTGCGCGCGATCGGGGAGGGAAAGGCAAACGCCCCCGACCAGATCCTGCAGCGCTGGACGTGGAAGCTCGCCCGCGCCACGCGCAAGGTGCAGGACCGCCGGGCGAGCGCCGAGTTCCCGGAGGCGAAGCGCCTGCTCGGCGCGGTCGCAAACTCGCGCGGTCATCGGCACGAGGACAACGTTGCCAAGCTCATCCAGGTCGCAAAGGCGCTCCCGCTCGAGGTCGGCGCCGCGCTGCTCGCCTCCTCCGAGGGCTACACGCCACGTGCGAGCAACGCGCTCGACCGCGCGCGCGAGGAGATCGACGAGACCCAGGCGGTCGCCAACGCGCTCGCGGACAACCTGCCCGCGCCAAAGGCGCCGTCGCGCAAGTCACGGCGGCGGAAGCGGAAGCGGCGTGGCGGCGGCGAGGCCGCTGCCCAGCAGGCTCCCCCCGGAGAGAGCTCGGCCGAGCAGAACGGCGCACAGCCGGCCGCCGCGGGCGAGGAGAGCCCGAAGCGACGCCGCCGCCGGCGCCGGCCGGCGGCGTCAGGCGACGGCGCCTCGCCGACCGACGGCGTAACCCCCGCGTAAGAACCCGCCGCTACCGTTTTTCGGGATGCTGATCCTGCTCGCGATCGGCTTCGTCGCCGGGATCGTCACGGCGCTCTCGCCCTGCGTCCTGCCGGTGCTGCCGATCGTGCTCGCGGGCGGCGCGACCGGGCGGCGGCCGCTCGCGATCGTCGCGGGCATCGTCGTCAGCTTCACCGTCTTCACGCTCTTCGCGGCCTGGCTGCTCGACCGGCTCGGACTGCCGCAGGACCTGCTGCGGAACCTCGCGATCGCGCTCCTCTTCCTCGTCGCGCTGACGCTGCTCGTGCCGCAGGTCGGCGAGCTCGTCGCCCGCCCGCTGCAGGCGCTCACACGCCGCCGCGCGGGCGACCTCGGCGGCGGCTTCTTCCTCGGCGCCAGCCTCGGGCTCGTCTTCGTCCCCTGCGCAGGACCCGTGCTCGCCGCCGTCAGCGTGATCGCCGCCAACCGCGAGGTCCGCCTCGAAGGCGTGCTCCTCACGCTGGCCTACGCGACCGGCGCGGCCCTGCCCATGCTCGCGATCGCGTTCGCCGGCCAGGGCGCCGCGGGAGCCCTCCGCGCGCACGCGGTCGCCGTCCGTCGCACGGCAGGCGTGCTCGTCGGCGCCGCCGCGCTCGCGATGGCGCTCGGGGTCGACCAGGACCTCCAGACCCGGGTTCCCGGCTACACCGAGTCGTTGCAGGACCGGTTCGAGCGCTCGTCGGCCGCACAGCGCGAGCTGCGTGAGCTGACCGGCGCCCGCCCGCCCGAGGCAACCGGGGGCGGCGAGGGCGTGCTCGAGGACTACGGCCCTGCCCCGGAGTTCCGCGGCATCACGAGCTGGCTCAACTCCGGCCCCCAGACGCTCGCCGACCTGCGCGGGCGCGTGGTCCTGATCGACTTCTGGACGTACTCGTGCATCAACTGCCTGCGCACGCTTCCGTATCTGCGCGAGTGGGACGACCGCTACCGCGGGAACCGGTCTCACGATCGTCGGCGTCCACTCGCCCGAGTTCGCGTTCGAGCGGGTCGAGGCGAACGTGCGCGACGCGACGCGCGAGCTCGGGCTCCGCTATCCGATCGCGCTCGACAACGACTTCGCGACGTGGGAGGCCTGGCACAACCAGTACTGGCCGGCGAAGTACCTGATCGACCGGGACGGCCGCGTTCGCTACTACCACTTCGGCGAGGGCGAGTACGCGGAGACCGAGAAGACGATCCGGACGCTGCTCGGCGAGAGCGCGCCGCCGGCGTCGGGTCTCGAGGACGAGAGCCCGCATCGCCTGGTCACGCCCGAGAGCTACCTCGGCTACGAGCGAATCGCCCGGAACGGCGGCGATACGGTCAGGCCGGACGCCGAGCGCGACTACCGGCTACCGCCGCGGCTCCGCGACAACGAGCTCGCGTTCGGCGGCCGCTGGCGCATCGAGGACGAGCGCGCCGTCGCGGGCCGGGACGCGCGGCTACGGCTCGACTACCGCGCACGGGACGTCTTCCTCGTCCTCACCGGAAAGGGAACGGTTCGCGTTCTCGTCGACGGGAAGCCCGAGCGCATGGTGCGCGTGAACGGCGGCCGGCTCTACACGCTCGTCGAACGGCCGCGCAGCGGCGACCACCTGCTCGAGCTCCGCTTCGAACCCGGCCTCGCGGCTTACGCGTTCACGTTCGGCTGAGCACTCCTGGTCGGGGCAGCACGTGGGTTAGGGTCGTGGGCATGGTGTACGTGCCCACGCCCGACCGGTACGAGCGGATGGAGTACCGGCGCAGCGGCCGCAGCGGGCTCGTGCTCCCGGCGATCTCGCTCGGGCTCTGGCACAACTTCGGCGGCGAGCGGCCGTACGAGACGAGCCGCGCGATCGTCCGGCGCGCGTTCGACCTCGGCGTCACCCACTTCGACCTCGCGAACAACTACGGGCCGCCCTACGGCTCGGCCGAGGAGACGTTCGGCCGCCTGCTCCGCGACGACCTCCGACCCTACCGCGACGAGCTCATCGTCTCGACGAAGGCCGGCTACGACATGTGGCCGGGACCGTACGGCGACGGCGGCTCGCGCAAGTACTTGCTCGCGAGCCTCGACCAGTCGCTCGGGCGGCTCGGGCTCGACTACGTCGACATCTTCTACTCGCACCGGTTCGACCCGGAGACGCCGCTCGAGGAGACGATGGGCGCGCTCGACACGGCCGTGCGGCAGGGAAAGGCGCTGTACGCAGGCATCTCGTCGTACAGCGCCGAGGACACAAAACGGGCGGTCGCGATCATGCGCGATCTCGGCACGCCGATCACGCTCCACCAGCCCTCCTATTCGCTGCTCGACCGGTGGATCGAGCCGGACCTGCTCGACGTGCTCGGCGAGGAGGTGATCGGTTGCATCGCCTTCTCGCCCCTCGCCCAGGGCGTGCTCACCGACCGCTACCTCGACGGGATCCCGGACGGATCTCGGGCGAGCCACAACACGACCCTGCCGCCGAGCCGCCTCGACGAGGACACGCTCGCGACCGTGCGCGGCCTGAACGAGCTCGCAGCGTCCCGCGGCCGCACGCTTGCGCAACTCGCGCTCGCGTGGGCGCTGCGCGATCCCCGGATGACGTCCGTGATCGTGGGCGCGTCGAGCGTCGCGCAGCTCGAGTCGAATCTCGGCGCTCTCGACGACCTCGACTTCAGCGAGGACGAGCTGGCCGAGATCGACCGTCGCGTCGGCGCCTGACTACTGCCGGCGGGGCGCGTCGTCGCCGTTCTCGGCGTCGCGCTCGCGCAGGAAGCGGGTCAGCTCGGCGGCGAGCGAGTCGCCCGAGGGCAGCTCCTCGTGCTCCTCGAGGTCGAGCTCGTCGGTGCGCCGCTCGAGCTCCTCGACGTACGCGGCGGTCTCCTCGTCCGAGGACACGGCTTCGGTCACCTGCTCGGCGTAGGACTCCTCCGCCTCGGCGAGCTCCGCCGTGTCGATCGTGACGCCGAGCAGCTGCGCGAGCCGGTCGCAGAGCGCCCGCGCCGCCCGCGGGCTCGGCGCGAGCGAGACGTAGTGCGGCACCGCCGCCCAGAGGCTCGCGGCAGGTAGCCCTTCGCGGCGACAGGCCTCCTGGAGCACGCCCACGATCCCGGTCGGCCCCTCATAGCGCGAGTGCTGGAGCCCCAGGCTCTCGACGAGGGCTGGATCGCTCGCCGCGCCCGTCACCGGCGCAGCACGGGTGTGGGGCACGTCGGCCAGCAGAGAGCCGAGCGTCACGACGAGCTCGACGTCGAGGTCGCGGGCCAGGCCGATCACGAGCTTGGAGAACGTCTGCCAGCGGAAGCTCGGCTCGACCCCGAGCAGAAGCACGGCGTCGCGGTCCGAGCCCGCGATGCGGGCGTGGTAGAAGGCGTTCTCGGGCCACTCGATTCGGCGGGTCATTCCCTCGTCGAGCGAGACGTGGGGCCGGTTCGACTGGAAGTCCAGGAACCCCTCCGGATCGATGTCGGCGAACCGTTCGGCCTGCCAGCTCCGGGCGAGATAGCCCGCGGCAAGCGTCGCGCCCTGACCACCGTCGTTCCACCCCCGGAAGGCGGCAACAAGGACCGGTCGCTCGAGCGCGGGCCGGCCGGCCATCCGCAGCTCGGTCATGCCGTCAGTGTACGCGGCGTCCGCCAGAGGGCCGTGACGAGCGCCACCGTCCACGCCCAGACCGCCGCCGCCAGCCCCACATGGACGAGCACGAGCCACCACGGCAGCTCGTTTCGGAACTGGAGCTCGCCGACCGCCATCTGCACGAGCAGCAGCGCGAGCAGGACGACGGCAGCCGGCCCGAGCACCCCGGCGCGGTCGCGGTTCCGCACCAGCCAGCCGAGCAAGAGCAGGAACGTGATCCCGAACGCCGCCGTCGCGCGGACGTGAATCCAGACTGCGTCGAGCAGGTTCCAGAACCGCTCGATCTCGGCGCTGTCGCCGGGATGCGGGCCGGCCGCCGTCGAGAGGGTCCCGGTCACGACGAGGACGCCGCAGGCGCCGGCGAGCACGAGCCCGGTGAGCTTCAGCCACATGGGGGCGGGCGACTCGACCCGGCCGCGCGCGTTCCCCCACGCCTCGACCGCGATCACGCTCGCGCCGCCCAGGACGACGAGCGCCAGGAGGAAGTGCGTCGCGACCATCAGCGGATGCAGGTCGAGTCGGATGGTGAGGAGCCCGAGCGGCGCCTGCGCGATCGTGCCGAGGAAGACGAACGCAGCGGTCCACGTGACCCAGCGGCCGAGGCCGCTCGTCCGCGGCGCCGCCAGCCAGGCGAGGAGGGTGAGCACGATCGGGAAGAGCGCGAAGACCCGGTTGCCGAACTCGATCGTCGAGTGCTCCCCGACCGCAGGGAAGAACGCACCCTCCTGGCACCCCGGCCACGACTCGCACGCGAGCCCGGAGCCGGTCAGCCGGACGGCGGCGCCGGTGATGACGATCAGGTAGAGCGAGAGCGCAGACGCGGCCGCGAGCAGCGCGTACCGCTCCGCGGTCACCGAGCTGAACCTAGGAAAGCCCGACGCCGGCTCCTTCGACCACCTTGCCGATCCGGGCGAGGAAGAGCCCGCCGCCCGCAAACGTCGCCTCGAGCACCGGCCCCTTGTCCGCGGCGAGCGCGACGAGGAGGCCGCCCGAGGTCTGCGGGTCGTAGGCGAGCGCGACCAGCTCCTCGGTGACGCCGTCCGCGTCCACGTGCGCGGCTGCGAAATCGCGGTTCCGGCGGTCGCCGCCCGTTCGCACCCCCGCAGCGGCCGCCTCGAGCGCGCCCGGGAAGAGCGGCAGCCTGGACGCGTCGAGCTCGATTCGGACGCCGCTCCGCTGCGCCATCTCGTGCGCGTGGCCGAGCAACCCGAAGCCGGTCACGTCGGTGACGGCAGTCGGCGCGAACGGCCTGAGCGCGTCGGCGGCCTCGCGGCTGAGCACCGTCATCGAGTGCGTCGCCTGCTCCAGGCCCTCCTCGAAGCGCTTCCCTTCGCGCGCCGCGTGGAGCAGCATCCCGGTCCCGATCGGCTTTGTCAGGTAGATCGCGTCCCCCACCTCGGCGCCGCTCTTCGACCAGAACCCGTCCGGACGGACCGTCCCGACGACGGCCAGGCCGTACTTCGGCTCCTCGTCGCGAAGGGTGTGGCCGCCCGCCAGGATCGCGCCCGCAGCGCGCACCTGCTCGTCCGCGGCGCCGAACACCGCTGCGAGCACCTCGTTCGGCAGGCTCTCGGGGAACGCGGCGATCGAGAGCGCGAGGAGCGGCGAGCCGCCCATGGCGAAGACGTCGTTGAGGGCGTTCGTCGCGGCGATCCGCCCGAAGAGCTCGGGGTCGTCGACGAGCGGCGGGAAGAAGTCGAGCGTGAAGACGAGGGCACGCTCGTCGTCCAGCCGGTAGACCGCGGCGTCGTCGGACGGGGCCAGCCCCACGAGCAGGTTCTCGGCCTCGGCGGGGACGAGCCCGCGCAGGAGCTCCTCCAGCCTGGCGGCCGAGTACTTCGCCGCGCAACCGCCGCTCGGCGCAAGCGCTGTCAGGCTCACCGACACGCCTGCAACATACGCCCCGCGTCGTTCCTGGCGCGCCGCTCGCGGCGCTCCACCCGGCGGCCGGGAGGCGAAACCGGCCAGGGACGGCGCAACGGCGGCCTGGTGGGAGACCGCCGTTGCGGGGAGAAGCCCTGTGTCGCAGCCGGATTCGCTGGGCGGCATCGCTCTCCTCTCGGCCGGGGACGTGAGATAGTCGGAGCGTGGCTTCTGCGCTCGTCACCGGCGGCTCATCGGGCATCGGGCTCGCGATCGCGCGGATGCTCCGCGACGAAGGCTTCGCCCTCACGCTCGCCTCGCGCACGGCCGAGAAGGTCGAGGCCGCGGCGGCCGACCTGGGCGCCCAGGCAATCGCGGCGGACGTCTCGAAGGCCGAGGACTGTGCGCGCGTCGTCGAGGAGCACGTCGCCCGCGAGGGCGGCCTCGACGTGCTCGTGAACTCGGCCGGCATCGGCATCGCGAGCCGGCTCGAGGACGCGCAGCTCCGGCACATCGACCGGCAGCTCGCGATCAACCTGCGCGGGCTCGTGCTCGTGACACAGGCGGCGATCCCCCACCTGCGGAAGACGAAGGGCTGGATCGTCAACCTCGCCTCGATCGCGGGAACGCAGCCCGTGCCGGTGCTGCCGATCTATGCCGCGTCGAAGGCGGCGGTGATCTCCCTCACGCGCTCCCTCAACGACGACCTCGACGACGACGGCGTGCGTGCGATCGCGCTCTGCCCCGGATTCGTCGACACGCCGATGGCGGAGTTCACTGGAATGGCGGGCGACGAGATGATCCAGCCCGAAGACTGCGCCGAGGTGGTGCGCATGTGCCTTCGCCTCAGCCCGCGCGCGCGAATCCCGCAGGTCGTGATCGAGCGCGTCGGCTCGAGCGACAAGATGGGCTAGGAGGCTCAGCTACCGGAAACGAGGTGTTTGCGCACCGCAGCGTCGAGCTCGCGCACGGAGACGGTGCCCTCGAACCGCTCGCGCACCTTCCCGTCCTCGCCGACGAGGAAGATCCACGGCTCGGACGGGAGCTTCCACTCCTTCACCCATTGGTTCTCGCCCTTGGCGGGGTCGTTGTCCTGGTAGATCTCGACGTTGATGAACCGGATCCCCGACGCGGCGTGCTTTTCGCGGACGTCGCTGACGACGTCGACGGCGGGACCGCAGGTGCGGCTCGTGCAGTACGCGGGCGTCGCGAACGCGAGGACGAACGGCGCCTTGGCGGCCAGGGCGTCGGCGACCGAGCTGCGGTAGAGCTCACGATCCGGGGTCTTCGAGGTGGTCAGCTGCTCGATCGTCGCGTTCTCGAGCGTCGGAGTGTCCGAGGCCGGCGCAGGGTCGCCGATCGCAGGTGCGGCCGTCTTCTCCTTCACGACGACGTTTCCGACGGCCTGGATCTTCGCGCCGCCGACCGGCTCGGCGAGCAACCAGTACGTCCCCGGCTTCTCGAGATCGAGCTCGGCGACGAACACCGCCTCGACCTCGGACGGATCGCCGCCGTCGACGCCGATCTGCTCGGAGACGGCCGTCGACTCGGCGAATGGGGGCTGCTTCAGGCCGTTTGCAAGCCAGATCCGGGCGGTCGGGCGCGTGACCACCTTGCCCTGGCCGTCGACGACGAGAAACGGGAGCCGCACCTTGCCCGGGCCGAAGTCCGCGGCCCCGGGGACGATCGCGACGTCCTCACCCGGCGCCCGCCAGAGCGACTCGAGCGTAGGGGCGTCCGGCTCCTCCTGTGCCGAGGAGGAGCCGCCGCAGCCCGCCGTGATGAAGCAGGCGGCTAGACAGACGATCGCGGTGCACCGCACCGAGCGAGTCTAGCCACGGGATCCGGTGCTAGCTGCCGTCGGACCAGCCGAAGGCGCTTGCGAACTGGCCGCCCCACGAGGCGAAGAGGACCGACGCCGACAGAACGATGAACAGCAGGCGTGTCTTCACGTGCCTCCTCCTTTCTCTCGGTTAGAACCGCAGGTCCTGCAGGGCCTCGGCGGCGTTCCGATAGAGCCGCGCTGCCTCCGCGTCCTCGCCCCGTCGCGCGGCGAGATCTCCTAGCGCCACCCACGCAGTGGCGCGGTGGCTGATCGACGAGAGCTGCTCGAACATCGAGTCTGCGGCGCGGAAGGCCGCCTCGGCCTCGTCCAGGCGGCCGCGCTCGAGGAGCGAGCGGCCGAGCCAGATGTGGGCCTGGCCGATCTCGCCGAGAAAGTCTTCCCGGCCTTCGAGCAGCCGCAGCGCCTCGCGCGCGTACTCCTCGGCCGCCTCCCACTCCCCGAGCCGGAGATGGACGGTCGCGAGGCCGTTCACGGCCTGGCCGGCGTCGGCCTTAGAGTCCGCCTCGACGGCGACCGCGAACGACGCCTTCAGCTGCTCGATCGCCTGCTGCGGGTTCCCGAGCAGAAGGCTGAGGCCGCCGAGGTTGTTCAGCAGCCGGCCGACGGTGCGCTCGTCGTCGAGCTCGTGGAAGAGGATCTTCGCCTTCTCGGCGTAGTTGCGCGAGAGCACCCAGTGGCCGGTGCGCTCGGCAACCAGGGACGCCTGGAAGTAGGCGTCGGCCATCTTGCGGCGATCGTCGACGCCCTGGGCGAGCTCGAGCGCGCGCTCGACGTCGTCGCGCGCCGCCTCGAAGTCGCGCTGGCGGCGGTAACAGCGCGAGCGCCAGTGGTAGATGTCGGAGCGGAGCCCGTCGCAGGGCATCTCGCTGCGCTCGGCCAGCGTCAGCGCCTCGTTCAGCAACGCGACCGCCGTCGAGATGCTCGAGAGCTTGTAGCGGCAGACGCCGAGCCGGAAGAGGATCTCGGCGCGGTCGACGTCGGAGAAGATCGGTCCCTCGGCGAGCACTCGGGCGCCGTTCAGGAGCTCGACCGCGGTGCGGACGTCGCCTTCCTGCATCCGCACCCAGGCCTCGCCGGAGCGAGTGCGCACCTCGAGCTCGACCGAGTTGATGGCCGAGACGGCGTCGGCCACGTCGGCGTACGCGTCGATCGCCTCCTTGTAGCGGTACGCCTTCGACAGCGCCTCCGCCCGGGCGAGCAGGGCCTCGACGCGGCCGCGCTCGTCGGTCGACACGCCACTCGCGAGGTAGGCCGGGTCGACGTTCAGCCGCTCGGCGAGCCACTCCACCGTCTCGGGCGTCGGGCGGGTCTTCCCGCGCTCGATCTGGCTGACGTACTCCTTCGAGCAGCGGTCACCTGCGAGCTCGGTCTGCGTCAGGCCGGCGGCGACACGCAGGAGGCGCACGCGGTCGCCGAGCCGTGCGGCGGGCGGCGGGGTGGCTCTGCGGGTGGCGGTGGCGGGGGTCTCAGCCATGGAACGATTCTTCGTGCAGGTGGAACGGGACCTCTCGGTGCAGTGAAGCGAGAAGTGGAGTGAGCCGCATACCCCTTTGCGGTGATCTTTCCCCGCCCGCTCAGCGCCGCGAATTACTGGTGAAGCAGCCTACCACGAAATCACTTGACCGACCTACTTGACTTTTTCGGACATCGCACCTACAGTTCCGTCAACTTGCACCGGCCGACGCCAGGTCCGAGTGCAAGGGCGCGCCACCCTGAAGGCGACGCCGCAAGGCCGTAAGAGCCGTGGCTGGGCCGCAGAGCCACGTCTTTTCGGAGCGTCGCCCTTCGTGGCAGCTTGCCTCATGGATCGTCCCCGGAGCCGCAGCCGGGGACGATTCTTTTTTGGCTTGACTCATGACGCGCCGGTGAGCCAGCGCTGCCGCTGGGTGGCGATCGCCGCGAAGTCGTCCGGGCCGAGCAGCCCGCCGAGCCGGCCGGCGAAGCCGAAGAGCAACGCTCCGCCGACGAACAGCCACGCCTCGGCGTCCGCGTCGCGGTCGGCCGGGACGCCGCCCTCTGCCTGGGCGCGGCGGACCGCACCCGCGACGTAGTCGTGCACCTCCCGCAGCTGGCGACGGAGGAAGCTGCGGATCTCTTCATCCTCGCCAGCCTCGTTCAGCGCCTGCATCCAGAGCATCGACGGCTTCACTTCGCCCGAGGCGTGAAACGCCAGCGCGGCCTGCCCGAACGCGTTCACGGCTTCGCGGTCGCCGAGCGCCGCGAGCCGCTCGTCGAAGGCGGCTCGCAGCGACTCCCAGGCGGCGCCGAGACAGGCGAGATAGAGATCCCGCTTCGAGGCGAAGTGGCGATAGAGGATCGGCTCAGAGATCCCGGCCGCCCGCGCGATCTCGGCCGTCGTGGCACCGCTGTAGCTCGAGCCCGCGAAGACGCGCAGCGCGGCCTCGACGATCGCCTGCCGGCGCTCAGCCGCCGGGAGGCGTGTGTGCGCGACCACGTTCAAGCCGCCACCTCCATGGGTGCCTCCTCGGGGTGGGCCTCCTGACGGACGAGGGCGAAGGCGACGATCGACCCGACGAAGGCAATCACTGCGGCGACGACGAGTGCACTCTCGAAGCCGGCCATGAACCCGTCGAGCGGAGGCTTTCCCTTCGCCTGCGCGGCGACGATTGCACCCATCAGGGCGATTCCGACCGAGCCGCCGACCTGGCGGGCCGCATTCAGCACGGCCGAACCGACGCCGGACTTGTTTACCGGCACGGCACGTGTCGCCGCGGCTGCGGTCGGCGTCATCGACATCGACATGCCCAGGCCGCCGATGACGAAGCCCGGCAGGAGGTTCCAGAAATCGGCGTCGGGGCCGAGCTGCGAAAGGTAGAGGAGCTGCACGCTGAGCAGCACCATCCCGATCGTCATCAGCCAGCGGGAGCCGAACTTGTCGGACGCCTTCCCGGCGATCGGGGCAACGAGGATGATGATCAGCGTGAGCGGGAGGAACGCGGCACCGGCCTGGACCGCGGAGTAGCCGAGCACGTTCTGCATGTAGAGCGAGACGAAGAAGAAGACGCCGAACATCGCCAGCGCGATCAGGAGCATCGCGATGTTCGCGCCCGCGTAGGTACCGCTGCGGAAGAGGGTCAGGTCCAGCATCGGCGCGCGCCGGCGCCGCTCGATCTGGAGGAACGCAACAAGCGAGATCACCGCGACGGCGAAGGAGCCAACGATCCGGGCGGATGTCCAGCCGTACGTGTTCGCCTCGATCAGTCCGTACGTGAGCGCGAAGAGGCCGAGGGCGGAGGTCGCGAGCCCCGGCAAGTCGAGGCTCTCGTGCGTCTCGTCCTTCGTCTCCGTGATCAGCAGGAGGCTGGCGGCGATCGCGATGACGCCGACAGGGACGTTGACGAAGAAAATCCAGTGCCAGCTCAGATGCTCGGTGAGGAGACCGCCGACGAGCGGCCCGATCGCGAGCGCGAGCGCGGAGATGCCGGCCCAGATCCCGATCGCCGTCCCCCGCTGCTTGGGCGGGAAGGTGGCGGCGATGATCGAGAGCGTCGCCGGATTCATCAGCGCCGCACCGGCGCCCTGCACGACACGCGCCGTGATCAGCATGTTCCCGGAGTCCGCGAGCCCGCACCACAGGGACGCGCCCGTGAAGACGACGATCCCGACGACAAAGATGAGCCTGCGCCCGTACGCGTCGGCGAGCTTGCCGCCGATCAGCATCAGCGCCGCGAAGCTGAGCGCATACCCCGTCACGATCCACTGCAGCTCCGAGAGATCCGCGCCCAGGTCCTCCTGGATCGAGGGCAGCGCGACGTTCACGACGGTGTTGTCGAGCATGATCATGAAGAGGCCGAATGCGACGGCGGCGAGCGTCCACCACTTGCGACGCTCCTCTGAGAAGATTGCGAGAGCCATGAAGCATCCCTTCGAAGATCGTTAGCGTCCACTAGGTTAGTGGACGCTAACGTGAAGCGCAAATGGGCCTGGGCGCCAACCCCGGAGCAACTCGAGGCCGCGAACGTGACCCGGCTCGCCCGTGCGCTCGGCTGCGAGCGACTATGCGGCGCTCCACCGCGTCTCGGTCGACGAGCCGGAGCGGTTCTGGCGCGCGGTCGCCGCCGACCTCGAGCTCGAGCTCGCCCGCCCGTGGGAGCGAGTGCTCGACGACTCGCGCGGAATCGAGTGGACGACCTGGTTCGAGGGAGCGCGGCTGAACATGGCGACCGCTTGCGTGCACGCATGGGCGGAGCGGACGCCGGACGCGGCCGCCGCCGTCTTCCGGGGCGAGGACGGCGCCCGACGCGAGTGGACCTTCGTCGAGCTCTCACGCGAGGTCGTGCGCGTCGCCGAGGCCCTGCAGGCGATGGGCGTCGCCGCCGGCGACCGCGTCGCGATCTACATGCCGATGTCGCCGGAGGTAGCCATCGCCTCCCACGCCTGCGCGCACCTCGGCGCGGTTCAGGTGCCGATCTTCTCCGGCTTCGCCGCGCCGGCGATCGTGCAGCGGCTGCACGACTCCGACGCCAAGGTGGTGATCGCGGCCGACTACTCGCTCCGGCGCGGCGCGCGCGTACCGATGCGCGAGACCGTCGAGGAGGCGGTGCGGGAGTCGCCCTCGGTCGAGCACGTGCTGCTCTGGCGGCGGGAGGAGCTGACGTGGGACGCCGAGCTCGGCCCGGGCGGGCTGGAGCCGCTCGAAGTCGACGCGGAGCACCCGTACCTGCTCGCCTACACCTCCGGCACCACCGGCCGCCCGAAGGGCGCACTGCACGTGCACGGGGGTTTCCTGCTCTCGATCGCGCGCGAGGCCGCGTACCAGTCCGACATCCACGCAGGCGACCGCGTCCTCTTCGCCACCGACATGGGCTGGATCATGGGCCCGTGGACGGTCGTCGGAGCAGGTGCGCTCGGCGCCTGCGTCGTCTACATGGAGGGGGCGCCCGACCAGCCGCACGATCGCCTCTGGCGGCTCGTCGAAGAGGAGCGGGTGACGATGCTGGGTCTCTCGCCCACGCTCGTCCGCGCGCTGATCCCGACCGGCGCGCCCGAGGCCGACCTCTCGTCGCTGCGAGCGGTGACCACAACGGGCGAGCCGTGGAATGCAGGCCCATATGACT
This sequence comes from uncultured Gaiellaceae bacterium, assembly GCA_963850995.1. GTDB lineage: Bacteria > Actinomycetota > Thermoleophilia > Gaiellales > Gaiellaceae > Gaiellasilicea. Next base: position 172,242 of record CAWKNQ010000004.1, read on the forward strand.
GGCTGAACGAGCACGTCGCCGGAGACGGCCGAATCCCGATCGTCAACATCTCCGGCGGCACCGAAGTCGGCGCCTGCTTCCTCTCCGTGACGCCGATGGCCCCCGCGAAGCCGGTCTCGCTCGGCTTTCCGGCACTCGGCGCGGCGATCGACGTCTATTCGCCGGACGGGACGGCGCTGCGCGGGGAGGTCGGCGAGCTCGTCTGCACGAAGGCATGGCCGGGGATGACGCGCGGCATCTGGGGCGACGACGCGCGCTACCTCGAGACGTACTGGCGCCGCTTCCCGGGCGTCTGGACGCACGGCGACTGGGCCTCGATCGACGAGGACGGCTACTGGTTCCTGCACGGCCGCTCCGACGACACGCTCAACATCGCAGGCAAGCGGATCGGGCCCGCCGAGCTCGAGTCGGCGGCGCTGGAGCACCCGTCGGTTGCGGAAGCCGCGGCGATCGGCGTGCCCCACGACGTCAAGGGCGAGACAGCGTGGATCTACTGCGCCCTCAAGCCTGGCGCCGAGGCGGACGCGGATGCCATCAGGGCGACCGTCGCGGCCTCGCTCGGCAAGGCGTTCGCCCCGGAGCGGGTGCTCTTCGTCTCCGCGCTGCCGAAAACGCGGTCGGCGAAGATCGTCCGCCGCGCCGTGCGCGCAAAAGCGCTCGGCGAGGATCCCGGCGACCTTTCGACGCTCGAAAACCCCGACGTACTGGAGGAGATCGCGCATGTCTAGAGCACTCGTCACCGGCGGTGGGCGCGGGATCGGCGCCGACATCGCGCGTGAGCTCGCCGGAGCCGGCTGGCACGTGACTGTCACCGGACGGACGGCCGGCCAGGTCGAGGAGGTCGCCGCGGAGATCGGCGGCACGGCGGTCACGGGTGACGTCTCGAAGCGAGAGGACGTCGAGCGGATGATCACGGCGGCGGAGCCGTTCGACCTACTCGTTGCCAACGCAGGCATCTCGACATGGGAGGACTCCTGGGAGACCGACCCCGACGAGTGGTGGCACGTGCTCGAGGTGAACGTGCTTGGCGTCTACCTCACCTGCCGGCTCTCGTTGCCGGGAATGATCGAGCGCGGCGGCGGACGGATCGTGATCACCGGCAGCGGCTCCGCGTACCTCCCCGGCTCGACGTCGGGCGCCTACAGCGCGAGCAAGGCAGCGGTGTGCCGCTTCGGTGAGGTGCTCGCGGCCCAGGTCGAGCCGCGCGGCATCAAGGTCTTCGTGATCAGCCCCGGGCTCGTGAAGAGCGAGATGACGAAGCAGTTTCCCGACGATCTGCCCTGGACGCCGCCCGAGCTGGCGCCGCAGCTCGTGCGTGAGCTGGCGTCCGGCCGCTTCGACGCGCTCGCGGGCCGCTACCTCCACGCCGAGCACGACCCGCCGGACGAGCTCGAGCGGCGGATCGCCGCGATCCTCGAGGAGGATCTGAACGCGATCCGGCTGCGCCGCGAAGCCTAGTGCTCTACCGGCCGGAAGACTTCGAGCCGGTCACGCGAAGAGTGGGACGAGGAGCAGGGTGCGCGCAGGCGATCGGGCGGATCGTCGCGGACGCGGACGCGGCGTACCGGCGCCAGCCGCTGTGGCCGCCGCCGGCGGACTCGCCAGTCGCGCCTGGCACGGCCCGAGCCGCTCGCTCTACGTGCGGGCGCACCCGGGGTCGCGTGGGCGCTGGATGCAGCTGGCGCGGCGCGACCACGCGGAGACGACGCCTCGACCCAGCCGCGGTCGCGCTCGAGGCACGGTCGAGGCGTGGCGCGACGAGCCGGTCGTCTTGCCCGAGCATCGAGCTGACCTGCCGACAGCGCGAGTCGTCCCTCCTCGCCGGCGAGGCGGGAGTCCTGCTCGTCGCCTGGATGCTGACGCGGACGGCCCGAGCTCGCCGACGACCTCCACAAGCGCGTGCGCGCGAACATGGACAGCCGACGAGATCGACGAGCTGATGTGGGGCACGGCGGGCACGCTGCGTCGCCGCCCGACGTGCTCCGCGCACGGCACGGGCGACGAGCGCTGGCGGCGCGCCTGCGACGAAAGCGCCGAGGCGCTGCTGGCGCGGCGGGACGCGGAAGGGTTGTGGACACAGCGGCGCTTCAAGGAGACGCGATCTCTGGGGCCGGTGCACGGCTTCGTCGGCAACGTGCACGCGCTCCTGGCGGCTTTGGACGGCGAGCGCGCGGAGCGGCTTGGCCGAGAGACGAACGACACGCTCACCCGCTTCGCCGTCCGCGAGGGTGGACTCTGCAACTGGCCGCCTGCACGCCGAGGACAGCCTCGGAGCACCGCCGCACGGGCGAGATCAGAGTGCAGTGGTGCCACGGCGCGCCAGGAATCGTCTCGACGGCCGCGCCAGTACCTCGACGAGGAGCTGCTGCTCGCGGGCGCGGAGCTGACCTGGCAGGCCGGGCGCCCACAAGGAGCGGAAGGGCGCCGGGATCTGCCACGGGACGGCGGGCAACGGTTACGCCCTCCTGGCGGCGTTCGAGCGCACCGGCGACGAGCTGTGGCTCGAGCGCGCCCGCCGCTTCGCCGTCCACGCGCTCGCCCAGGCGGAGCGGGAGCCGCCCGTGTACTCGCTCTGGCTCGGCGCGATCGGCGCCGCCGTGTTCGCGTCGGACTGCCTCGACGCCCGGTGCCGCTACCCGTTCTTCGGCTGAATCCAGGTCTGGCGCGCGACGGCGAGGACCTCGCCGTCCGCCGCGAGCAGCGCCGTGCCGGCGTGCAGCTTCCGCCCCTCCTCGCCGAGCGGCCACGAGACGACGACGCACTGCTCGCCCTCGGCCGGCAGCCGCCGGATCTCGGCCGTCATCCGGCCGAGCACGACCTCGCCCCGGCCAGGCCCGCCGACCGCATACGCGCCGGCGCAGTCGATCGCCGCCCAGACGACCTCGGAGGAGGCTTCGCGGGCGGTCCACGGCGCCGCGTGGATCTCCTCGCGCCCGCCGACCGGGCCGACGTGGATACAGAGACCGTCCTCCGGCCGGATGCCACAGGAGAAGCACTCGGAGAAGTTCTCGCCCTGGAAACGCACGTGCCGAGCGGCCGCGTCCTCGGCCTCCGCCGGCGTGACCGCCGGCGGCTCGACGCCCGGCGATGCCCGGCCGCGCCTCCGCGACGAGCGCCTCTCCGTCGAGGAGCAGCATGCGGCCGTCCTCCTCGGCGACGGCGAGCGGCCGCGCGAGCGGAGGCGGCAGCCGCAGCGTCACCTCAGCGGGCCCGTCGACGAACGCGGCAAGCCGTCCGGACGCGTAGCCGCCGTTCGCGGACTGCAGCGGGCCGCGGTAGCGGCGGTCGATCAGGATGTTTTCGCCTCTGAGTCGCAAACCGGTACGATCGCTCTCGATGCGGCTTGCACTCGCCCAGATCAATGCCGTCGTCGGTGACCTGGACGGCAACCGCGAGCGCATTCTCGCTGCTGTCGCGGACGCGCGCGCGGCGAACGCCGACCTCGTCCTCCTGCCCGAGCTCGCCGTCACCGGCTACCCGCCGGAGGACCTGCTGCTCCGGCCGGCGTTCGTGCGCGCCGCGGAGGAGTCGCTGCACGAGATCGCGGCGGCCTGCACCGGCATCACCGCGCTGATCGGGACGCCGTGGTTCGACCGAGACCTCTTCAACGCCTGCGCGGTCTGCGCCGACGGAGAGGTGAAGGCGGTCTACCGGAAGCGCTACCTGCCGAACTACGGCGTCTTCGACGAGGACCGCTACTTCGCGCCCGGCCGAGATCTGCTCCTGCTCCGCTGCGGCCGGACGCTGCTCGGCCCGACGATCTGCGAGGACGTCTGGCAGCCCGGCCCGCCGGCGACCGACCTCTCGCTCGCGGGCGCCGAGCTCCTGCTCAACGTGTCGGCATCTCCCTACCACGTCGGTAAGGCCGAGGAGCGCGAGGAGATGCTCGTCACCCGGGCGCGCGACAACTCGGCCTACCTCGCCTTCTGCAACCTCGTCGGCGGCCAGGACGAGCTCCTCTTCGACGGGCACTCCGTCGTGCTCGACGACGAGGGCGAAGTGCTCGCCCGCGCGCCGGGCTTCGAGGAGGCGCTCCTCGTCGTCGACCTCGACCCGACCGAGGCGATCGGCCGGCGGCTGCGCGACGTCCGCCGGCGCTCCCTGGCGCGTGAACGGGAGGACGAGCAGGAGCCGCGGCTCGTCGAGCTGGGGGATTGTGTTTCAGAAACACAAGGCGCAGCGAGAGCCGCCGAGGTCGTGCCCGTTCGAGCCGGAGCTGGAGCAGATGCGACGCGCGCTGCTGCTCGGCCTGCGCGACTACGTGGGCAAGAACGGCTTCGGCGACGTCGTGCTCGGGCTTTCCGGCGGGATCGACTCGGCCCTCGTCGCCGCGCTGGCAGCTGACGCGCTCGGCCCCGAGCGGGTGCACTGCGTCTCGATGCCGTCGCGCTACTCCTCGGAAGGGACGCAGACCGACGCACGCCGCGTCGCCGAGAGCCTCGGCTGCGACTTTCGCGAGATCCCGATCGAGCAGATGGTGGTCGCCTTCCACGCGGCCGAGGTCGGCACGAACGGGCTCGCCGCCGAGAACCTGCAGGCGCGCGTGCGCGGGATGACGCTCATGTCCCTCTCGAACGAGCACGGCTGGCTCGTGCTCGCGACGGGGAACAAGTCGGAGCTCTCGGTCGGCTACTCGACGCTGTACGGCGACCTTGCCGGAGGCTTCGCCCTGATCAAGGACGTCTACAAGACCGACGTCTTCCGGCTCGCGCGGCACTTGAACGAGCGCGCCGGACGCGAGCTGATCCCCGTCTCGATCATCGAGCGGCCCCCCTCGGCCGAGCTGCGGGCGGACCAGCGCGACCAGGATTCCCTGCCGCCGTACGAGCAGCTCGACGCGGTTCTCGAGGCCTACGTCGAGCTCGACCGCTCGCGCGAGGAGCTGCTCGCCGAGGGGCACGACGCCGAGGTTGTCGAGCGGGCGCTCGCCCTGATCGACCGCGCCGAGTACAAGCGCCGGCAGGCGCCGCCCGGCGTGAAGCTGCGGCCGAAGGCGTTCGGGCGCGACCGGCGCACGCCGATCACGAACCGCTGGCGGGGTTGACACGCGACGGTCGGTAAGCGTATGCTTACCGTAAGTGGCGACTAACGGAACAGTCTTCGACGCGCTCGGTGACCCCACCCGGCGCAGCATCTTCGAAACGCTCAGGGACGGGCCGCGCTCGGTCGGTGAGCTCGCCGCCGGGCTGCCCGTCAGCCGTCCGGCCGTCTCGCAGCACCTCCGCGTCCTCGAGCGGGCGGGCCTCGTCAGCCACACCGCGAACGGGACGCGGAACCTCTACAGCATCGAGCCCGGCGGCGTGGCCGAGCTCCGCGCCTACTTCGACAGCTTCTGGGGCGACGCGCTGGAGCGCTTCGCCGAGGAAACACGAAAGGAGACAGGATGAGCGTCGTGACAACCGATGCGATCCGCAAGACCGTGCTCGTCGACTTCGCGCCCGCGGAGGCGTTCGAGCTCTTCACGACCCGCGCGTCGTCGTGGTGGCCGATGAAGACCCACTCGTACGGCGGGGACAAGGTGCGGGCCGTCGTCTTCGAGCCGCGCGTCGGCGGCTCGGTCCACGAGGTCACCGACGAGGGCACCGCGCCCTGGGCGAAGATCACGGCGTGGGAGCCGCCGGACCGGTTCGTGATGGACTGGCTGATCGGCAACTGCGCGGGCACCGAGGTCGAGGTGCGGTTCTCGCCTGAAGGCCCTGGAGCGCGAGTCGAGCTCGAGCATCGCGGCTGGGACCGGATCGAGGACGCGAGCGGCCGCGACAACTACTCGGCCGGCTGGGACGTCGTGCTCGCGCCTTTCGAGACTGCGGCGAAGAAGTCCTGAAACCAGCGCAGGCGCTCGGCCCACGACACCGAGGCGTTCGCGGGCGAAGACGAAGGGAGCACGAAGAGCGCCGTCTCGGCCAGGCGGCGCTCCTGCGGTCCGAGCTCCGCCCGCTCGCCGAACGCGCCGCGATAGGCCTCCTTGCCGACGAAGCCGATCGCGCGCGGCCGCAGCTCGACGGCGATCCGCTCCAGCCGCTCCGCCGAGCCGGCGAAGTCCGCGCGACGCAGGTCGCCTGAGCCTCGCGTCGTCCGGTAGGCGGCGTTCGTGATTCCGATCCCCAGCTTCAGGAGCTCGAACTGCTCGCTCGGGTCGTAGAGGCGCGGCGTGAAGCCGGCGGCGTGCAGCAGCCGCCAGAAGTCGTTGCGCGGGTTGGCGAAGTGGGCGTTCGCGGCGGCCGACACGCGGCCCGGGTTGATCCCGCAGAAGACCGCGGCGAGGCCGGGCGCGAGGACGTCCGGGACGTCGGAGTCTCCTAGGGCGTTCCAGGCGGGTCGCTCGCGATGCACGGCCGGAGGGGACAGTATGGAAATACGGCCCCGGAGAGCCGGGCGGCGCGAGCGGCCCGAGGCGGGCGGAGCCGGGCTCCGCCCGGCGGGAGCCCGCCGGCCTGGGACGCCCTAGGCGGCTTCGGGTTCTCTCGCGTCGAGCTTCTCTTCAAAGGCTGACCGCAGCAGCTCGCCGGTCACGTGCGTGTGGTAGCGAGGGTGCCGGGCGACGATGATCACCTTGACGGCGTCGTCTCCCCGCCACCCGTAGCAGCGGGCGTAGCACTCGGCCTCGCTCAGCGTCCGGAGCCGTTGCATGGCCGCACCGTAAGCGGGAGACCGGACGGCATCAGTCCACGATCGTGAGCAGCGGCTCGAGCCGCGCCGCCAGCGTGCGGGCGTCGAAGGCCTCGGCCGGCGCGAGCACGCCGGTGCCGCGCGCCTCGCCCGCGAGCAGCGACTCGGCGCCACGGACGAGGAGGAGCGCCGTCAGGCCGTAGACGTCGCTGCCCTCAAGCACGGCGCGTCCGCTCCCGCCCTGGCCAATCGCCTCGGCGACGACCGTGAAGCGGCTCTTGCGGCGGGACTCCTCCGACGGCCCGTGCGGCCCGAAACGCGAGAGCGCACGCACGACCGGGGAGCCCAGGCGGCCGAGACCGCCCGCCTTCGCTGCAACCGCCGGCGCCCGAATGTAGGAGCGCACGTTGCGCACCTCCGTGTGCCGCGGCACCGTGATCGGCTCCGTGCCGCCCCACTCGACCACCGTCTTCTCACCGAACGGGAAGCGGATCGTCCGCGTCGTCGCGCCGAAGCGCGAGGGCACGAGCCGGCCGCCCTCCCACGCGACCTGCTCCTGGCCCATCACCGCGCCGATCGTGCGCCGCGTCCCGCTGCTCGTGCCGACGCCCTTGACCGAGTAGGCGACGACGAGCTCGTCGAGCGGCCCTTCCACCTGCTCGGCGGCGAGCCGCGCCGCGAGGTCGCCGGGCACGTAGTCGAAGCCAAAGGCGGGCAGGACGGCCCGGTCGGACTGGACCTGCTCGTGCAGGAGACGTACCCAGGCCTGCTCGCCGCTCGTGTCGAGGTAGTGGGCGCCGACAGTCTTCGCGGCGAGCACCGGCGCCAGACCGATCTCGAGGAACGGCCCTGCGCACGACGCCAGGACGTCACAACCGTCGAGCGCCTGCGCGAGCGCGTCGGGGTCGCGAGCATCGGCGACGCGCACTTCCTCGCCGGGCGCGGCCAGCTCCTGGAGCGCCTCTCGGCGCCGGCCGACGAGCCTCACCTCGAGCCCGGCCCGGCGCGCCTCGGCGAGAACGAGCCGCCCGGTAAAGCCGGTGACGCCGAGGATCCCGACCGCCATGGCGCGAGTGTAGGTTGAGCCGCATGAGCAGCGCGCGCGCGAAGGTGTTCGCCTACGCGGTCTCGGTCGGCCGAGACGGAACGGCCCGCAACATCGACGGCGGCGCTCCGCTCGTCGCCGACGAGCAATGGTCGCCGGAGGATCTCGTGCTCGTCGGGCTCGCCCGCTGCACGCTGACGAGCCTCCGCTTCCACGCGCGCCGCGCCGAGATCGCAGTGGCCGGCAGCGTGGACGCGAGCGGCGAGGTCACCCAGCGCGACACGGACGGCCGCTATGCGTTCGTCCGGGTCAAGGTCGTCGCCGATGTCACGCTCGAGCCGGCGCCCGAGAACGTGCGCGAGCTCCTCTCGAAGGCCGAGCGCGACTGCTTCGTCGGCGCGTCGCTGACCTCGAAGCCGCGCTACCGCTGGACCGTCAACGGCCAGGAGCTGCCGTGAGCACGACGCTGCTCGACGTCACGGCAGTCCGCGAGCGCTTCTCGGCGCTCGACCGGCCGCTGGCGTTCTTCGACGGGCCGGGCGGCACCCAGTGCCCGGACGAGGTGATCGACGCGATCGCCGGCTACCTGCGCGAGGACAACGCGAACATCGGCGCGCCGTACGAGACGAGCATTCGCACCGTCGAGCTGATCGAGCGGGCGCGTGCGGCGGCGGCGCGTTTCCTCTCCTGTCACCCGGACGGAGTCGCCTTCGGGCCGAGCATGACCTCGTTGAACTTCCTGCTCACGCGGGCGCTCGGTCGGACGCTGCACGCCGGCGACGAGGTCGTCTGCACGCGGCTCGACCACGACGCCAACGTCGCACCCTGGCTCGCGCTCGCCGAGGATCTCGGCGTCGTCGTCCGTTTCGCCGGCGTGCACGACGATCTGTCACTCGACCTCGACGACCTGGAGGCGCAACTCTCGGACCGCACGCGCGTCGTCGCGTTCCCGGTCGCGTCGAACGCGGTGGGAACGACGCCGGACGTGCCCCGGGTCGTCGAGCTCGCCCACGGTGCGGGCGCGCTCGCCTGGGCCGACGCCGTCCACTACGGGCCGCACGGCCCGATCGACGCGGCCGGCTGGGACGTCGACATTCTCCTCTGCTCTCCCTACAAGTTCTTCGGCCCCCACCTCGGGCTCGCGTTCGGGAAGCGCGAGCTGCTCGAGCGCCTACGCCCGTACAAGGTGCGACCGGCCGCGGACGAACCGGTCGGCAAGCGGTTCGAGCACGGCACGCAGCAGCACGAGCTCCTCGCGGGCTTCGTCGCGGCGGTCGAGTACGTCGAGTCGCTCGGCTGGGAGGCGATCACGGCGCACGAGCGCGAGCTCGGCCGGCACTTCCTCGACGGCCTTCCCGCCGCCGTGAAGCTGTACGGGCTCCCCACGATGGCGGGCCGCGTGCCCACGTTCGCGTTCAACCTGCCCGGGCGCAGCTCCGAGGAGGTCGCGGTCGAGCTGGCCGCCCGGGACGTCGCGGTCTGGCACGGGGACTACTACGCGATCGAGATCATGAAGACGCTCGGGCTCGAGGGCACCGGCGCCGTCCGCGCGGGCTTCGTCCACTACAACACGCCGGACGAGGTCGACCGCCTCCTGACCGCGCTCGAGGAATTGTGTTGACCCCAGTTGAGCTCCTGCAGGAGCTGATCCGGTTCGACACGACGAACCCGCCGGGGAACGAGCGCGCGTGCATCGAGTTCGTCCAGGCCCAGCTCGAGGAAGCGGGCTGCGAGACGCAGCTCTACGAGAAGGTCCCGGAGCGGCCGAACCTCGTCTCGCGCCTCGCCGGAGGCGACGCGCCGCCGCTCCTCCTCTACGGACATGTCGACGTCGTCACGACCGCGGGGCAGCGCTGGACACATCCGGCGTTCTCGGGTGAGCTCGTCGACGGCTACGTGTGGGGCCGGGGCGCGCTCGACATGAAGGGCGGCGTCGCGATGCTCGTGAGCGCGTTCCTGCGCGCGAAGCGCGAGAACGTCGAGCTCCCCGGCGACGTCGTGCTGGTCGTCCTCGCCGACGAGGAGGCAGGCGGCGAGGTCGGCGCCCGCTTCCTCGTCGAGGAGCACCCCGAGCTCTTCGCCGGAATGCGGTACGCGCTCGGCGAGTTCGGCGGCTTCAGCATGGCGATCGCCGGCCACCGTTTCTACCCGATCCAGGTGGCGGAGAAGCAGATCTGTTGGCTGAAGGCGACGGTTCGCGGCCCCGGCGGTCATGGGTCGTATGCCCACCGGGGCGGAACCGTTGCCCGCCTCGGGCGCCTCCTGCGCGATCTCGACCGGCACCGGCTGCCCGTGCACGTCACCCCGGTCGCGCGCGAGTTCGTCGAGCGGGTGGCCGCGGCACTGCCGCGCAAGGAGGCGACGGTGGTGCGCTCGCTGCTCAAGCCGCGGCTCACCGACGCTGCGTTGCGACTGCTCGGGGAGCGCGCCGTGACGATGGCGCCAATGCTGCGGAACACGGTGAACGTCACGATCGTCCGCGGCGGTGAGAAGATCAACGTCGTCCCGAGCGAGATCGAGGTCGAGCTGGACGGCCGCGCGCTTCCGGGATTCGGCCCCGACCAGCTGATCGCGGAGGTGCAGGCGATCGTCGGCGACGACGTCGAGCTCGAGCTCGTCCGCCACGACCCCGGCCCGAGCGAGCCCGACCTCGGCCTCTTCGAGACGCTCGCCGGCGTGATCCGCGAGCTCGACCCGGACGGGATCCCGGTGCCGCTGCTGCAGATCGGGGTCACCGACGGCCGCTTCTTCTCGCGAGCGGGCGTGCAGACGTACGGCTTCGTGCCGCTCCGACTCCCCGAGGACTTCGCGTTCACGCAGCTCCTCCACGCGGCCGACGAGCGCGTGCCGGTCGAGGCGGTCGAGTTCGGCGCCGAGGCGGTCTGGCGGGCGATCCAGAGGTTCCACTGAAACTGCTCGTCCTTGGGGGGACGAAATTCCTGGGGCGCGCGGTCGTGGACGAAGCGCTCGCCCGCGGCCACGAGCTGACGCTCTTCAACCGCGGCGAGACGAATCCGGTGCTCTTTCCGGAAGCCGAGCATCTGCGGGGCGACCGTTCGGACGATCTCACGGCGCTCGCAGGCCGAACGTGGGACGCCGTGATCGACACGTCCGGCTACGTCCCGGCGGTCGTGCGGCGCTCGGCCGAGCACCTCCGTGAGTCCCGCCGCTACGCCTTCGTCTCGAGCGTCTCGGCGTACGCCGACTTCTCGACCGGCCCGTCCGAGTCGAGCCCGCTGGCCGAGCTCGGCGACATGTCCGCCGACGAGGTCGCGGCCGACTACTCCAACTACGGGCCCCTCAAGGCCCTCTGCGAGGCTGAGGTCGAGGCCGTCTTCGGGGAGCGCTCGCTGATCGTCCGCCCGGGACTGATCGTCGGCCCGCACGATCCGACCGGCCGCTTCACCTACTGGGCGCAGAGGCTCGCGCGTGGCGGCGAGGTGCTCGCGCCCGGCCCGCCGGAGCGAGACAGTGCAGTTCGTCGACGTGCGCGACCTCGCCGCCTGGATCGTCGACGCCGTCGAAGGCGGGCTCTCCGGCCCCTACAACGCGACCGGTGAAGGGGTCGCCTGGGGCGAGCTCCTCGCCGGGGCCGACGTCACGTGGGTCTCGGACGAGTTCCTGCGCGAGCACGAGGTCGGCGAGTGGATGGAGCTGCCGCTCTGGCTCTCCGATCCCGCCTGGGCGGGCATGCACGCGACGGACGTCGAGCCGCGCCGTCCGAGACGGGCTCCGCTTCCGGCCGCTCGCGGAGACGCTCGCGGGCGCGGCGACCGCCCCGGCAGTCGAGGGCGTCGGCCTGACGCCCGAGCGGGAGGCCGCGCTCATCGCCGCCTGGCACGGCAACTCGGACTAGGTGTAGGCGTCGCGGGCCCGCTGCCAGCGCGGGTCGTCGCGGCGGATCCGGTCCGGGTCGGTGCCGCGCGCATCGGCGAGGTCGAGCGTCAGGAGCTGGAAGGGGACGATGTCGACCACCGGGTGGCGTGTCGGCACGAGCGTGACGTCGCAGCCGAGCTCCCCCAGCGCGGCCGCCGTCTCGCCCGCCCGTGCGGCGCCGCGGCCCTCGCCCTCGAGCACGAAGCAACGGACGTTCTCGTCGATCGCGGCGAGGTGCCCGTGGAGGAGCTCCTCCAGCGGGTGCGCCTCGGCCGCCACGAAGACGCCCTCGCGCAGCTTCAGCACGGCCTCCTGGGCGGTCGGCCAGTCGCGACCGGCGCCCGTGACCAGGAAGCGCTCGTGGTCTGAGACGGGTAGCCGCTCCCCGGTGAGCACACCGGCCACAGCGTCCGCGAGCCACGCGACGTCCTCGCCGTGCAGCGCCGCGAGCGCCGCGACGGCGCACGTGTACGAGGCCGTGTGGCAGTAGCTCTCGTCGAGCGCCGGCGTCGCGACGACGACCTCGTCGCAGAGCTCGCCGAGGGGACTGTCGGGCTTCCCGGTGACGAGCCACTTCGGCCCGGAGAACGCACGTGCTGCCTCCAGCGTCATCGCGGTGCCGCCCTCGTGGCTGGCGAGGACGAGCACGTCCGCCTCCGGCGGGTCGAGCAGGAACTCGAGCGCGTCGACCCCGTTCCCGGTCGTCTGGGCCGCGTGAAAGGACGTGCCGCAGCCCACCGCGACGACGCGGCCGTCCGGCAGCCGCCGGTCCACCGGCACCTGCGCGAGCCACTCCGGCTGCGCTGCGACCGCCGCACGCATCTTCTCGCCCGCCACGACTCCCTCTATAGCATGGCCGCCGTGGGGGTCTTCGAGCGCTCCGAGTTGCAGAACGGGCTGCGCGTCCTGACGGCGCCGATGCCGCAGGCGAAGTCGGTCTCGTGCTTCGTGATGCTGGCCGCCGGCTCGCGCTACGAGACCGCGGAGACGAACGGAATCGCGCACTTCGCCGAGCACATGTTCTTCAAGGGGACCGAGCGGCGGCCGACGGCCCGCGACATCGCCGGCGAGATCGACGCGATCGGGGGCGAATTCAACGCCTTCACCGGCAAGGAGTACACGGGCTACTACGTCCGCTGCGCGGCCGAGACGCGCGACACGGCGCTCGACGTCCTCATCGACATGCTCCGCAACTCCCGCTTCGACGCGGAAGAGATCGAGCGCGAGAAGGGCGTGATCGTCGAGGAGATGAACATGTACTACGACACGCCGCGCGACTTCATCGGGGGCGTCTACGAGTCGCTGCTCTACGGTGACCAGCCGCTCGGCTGGGACATCATCGGCCGCAAGGAGACCGTCCGAGGCGCGACGCGCGAGACGTTCACCGACTACGTCGGGCACTGGTACCGGCCCGAGCGCATGGTCGTCGGCGTCGGCGGCCTGATCGGCGAGGGGCTGCACGAACGGCTCGAGTCGCTGCTCGGCGACCTGGAGCCCCGCGAGACGGGAGCGCCGACTCCCGTGGCGCCGACCACGAACGGCGCACGGGTGAAGGTCCACACGAAAACGTCGGACCAGGCGCACCTCGTGCTCGGCGTCCGGAGCCGCCCGCTCCAGGATCCCGACCGCTATGTGCTCCAGCTCCTCGCGACGGTGCTGGGCGGTGGGATGTCGTCCCGGCTCTTCACCGAGGTGCGCGAGCGGCGGGGGCTCGCGTACTACGTCTTCGGAACGAACCATGCGTACACCGACGCCGGCTCCCTCTACTCGCAGTCCGGCGTCGACATCAACCGGATCGACGAGGCGGTGACGACGATCGTGGAGCAGTTCCGGCTGCTGGCGGAAGAGCCGGTGCCGTCGGACGAGCTCGAGAAGGCACGCAACTTCGCCAAGGGGCGGTTCGTGCTCCAGCTCGAGAGCCCGCACGGGACGATCAGTTTTGGTCTCCGCCGCGAGGTGCTCGAGGGGCGCGCGGAGGAGCCGCAGGCCGTGCTCGACGCGCTCGACGCGGTCACTGCCGACGACGTCCAACGGGTCGCGCGGGAGGTTGTGAACGACGGCCCCTATCTCGCCGTGATCGGGCCGTTCGAGGACGCCGAGCGCTTCGAGAAGCTCCTCTAGAGCCTGACGCTAGGAGAGGTCAAGCCCGGTCGAGCGCCCGGCGCGCCTCCGCCACCGCTTCCCGTGCAACCTCGATCGCGCCGACGTTCTCGGGGTCGCGCTCGCGGATGGCCAGCGCCCGCTCGAACGCCTCGAGCGCCTGCTCGTGCTCGCCGGCGTCGAAGTACTCCCAGCCCAGGTTGTTCAGCAGCGGGCCGGCCCAGTACGCGGCCGCCTCCGAGCGCTCCGCGAGCTCGAGCCCACGCGTCGTCCAGGTGACGAATCCCTCGCGGTCGGGAGCTGCAAGGGCGCACATGTGCGCCGCGTCGCCCGCGAGCCAGTCCTCCCCGGCCGCGACCGCCGCGGCGTAGGCCGCCTCGAAGAGCGGCAACGCGGCCTCCTCGTTCCCGCTCGAGCGGCGCAGCCGGCCGCGTTCCAGATCGACGCGGATGCGCACGCGTGGGCTCTCCTCCGTCACCTCGTCGAGGAGCCGGTCGCCCTCGTCGAAGCGGCCGCGCAGGCCCGCTACCCGCGCCAGCTGCGTCAGCGCCTCCGCCCGCAGCGTGCGCAAGCGCGTCTCCGTTCCTTCGAGGTCGTCGAAGTCCCACAGCGGTCGGAGCAGGTCGCTCATCGGCCTGTCGTCGAGAAGTGCTGGTAGTCGCCGAACGATGCTCCCCACTTCCACCCGACGGACGCGAACGCACGGACGAGAACACCGCCCTCGACCGCCATCCCCTTGCGGACGCGCGTACGGTCGCGGAACGCCCGGCCCGCCGGCGGTGACACGCGCGCGCCCTGGACATACGGGTTCTCGACCGGGTTGACGTCGATCGCCTCGCCGTAGGCGTGCAGCGACCAGCGGCTCGTACCCCCGACGAAGCGGCAGTTGAACCCTGAGGTGTTGTCGGCGGCCATCGAGGCGTCGTCGCTGCCGCCGAACGCCGACACGGGCCGGAGCCGACGGATCGGGAAACCAGCGTCCCATAGCGTCCTGAAGACGGAGACGACGTCGGCGGCGCGGCGCCGAGCGACGACGATCGCCCCCTCCTGCGGCCTGCCGCGGAAGTCCCAGTAGGAGACGCGAATCGTTCGCAGCCCGGCGGGCGGGACCGGGCAGCCAGTGCGATACGAGTGGCGCAGGTCGGCCCAACGAACAGGCTCGATCGTCGCGGCGAACCGCGACGCGGCCGCCGGCTGCTGACAGCAAGCCAATCCGGCCGCGGCGGCCACGGCAATCACGAGCGCGAGCCGCATCGATCCAGCGTACCCTGGGTCGGTGCTCGCCCTGCCCGTCGTCCTCGCCGCCGTCGCAGCCGCCTGCCCCGCCAATCTCGCCAACGGGATCGACACGCCCGAGAGCGCGAAGCAGCTCGTGACCGTCGAGGCCGCCACGACGCGGACGACGCATGCGACGCTGCGAACGTGGCGTCGCGACGACGGCTGCTGGGCTCCGGTCGCCGGCCCCTACCCCGCGCGCGTCGGGAAGAACGGCGTCTCGGCGAGTCGCCGCGAAGGTGACGGCACGACGCCCGCAGGCACGTTCAGGATCGGGCGAACGATGTACGGCAACGAGCCGGATCCGGGCGTTCGCTTCGCGTACCGGCGCCTGCGCTGCGGCGACTGGTGGGACGAGGACCCGTCCTCGCCGACCTACAACTCGTTCCAGCACGTGCGCTGCGGGACGTCGCCGCCCTTCGCGATCGTGAGCGAGGGAATGTGGCAGAACCCGCGCGCGTATCCGCATCTCGCGGTGATCGACTACAACATGCGCCCCGTCGTCCCGGGCCGCGGCTCCGGCATCTTCCTGCACGCGCAGACGGGCGGCCCCACGATCGGCTGCGTCAGCCTGCGCAAGGACGAGCTGCGCGCGGTGTTGCGCTGGCTCCGACCGAGCGCGGCGCCGGTGATCGCGATCGGAACTAGAGGCTTGATGTGAAACCTGAGCGGGCTGTGGTGCCGCCTCAGACGCGGCGCCAGACCGTCCGCGCCCCCAGCACCCACCGCACGCGACCACCCCCTCCTTGTCTGAGCCCCCCACGCGCGCCAATTCCACATCAAGCCTCTCGCCGGCAGCTGCACTGACCGGTGAGCAGCGCCTCGCGGGCACGCGCTGCACTCGGGAGCGCACTCTTCTTCGTCGTCGCTCCCTGCGTCGTTGCCGGTCTCGTCCCGTGGCTGCTCACGGGCTGGGAGGCAGGAGACCCGTGGCCGCCGCTTCAGATCCTCGGCGCGATCCTGATCGCCGCAGGCGTGCTCGTGCTGGTGGATGCATTCGTCCGCTTCGTCGTCGAAGGCATCGGGACGCCTGCCCCGGTGGCGCCGACGCGGCAGCTCGTGGTCGGGGGCCTCTACCGCCATGTCCGCAACCCGATGTACCTCGCCGTCGGTGCGACGATCGTCGGTCAGGCGCTCCTGCTCGGCCGCCCGGTGCTGGTGCTCTATGCGGCCGCGTTCGGCGCCGTCGTCTTCGCCTTCGTCCGCGGCTACGAAGAGCCGACGCTGTCGCGGCAATTCGGCGCACAGTACGACCGGTACCGCCGCGCCGTGCCGGGCTGGTGGCCGCGACTTCGGCCTTGGCGCGGGTAGTCCTCGGCCCGCCGACACGCCGGTCCGCCGCGCGCTACGGTCCGCGCATGCCGAACGAGGAGTTCGCTGAGCTCCAGAAGCGGTTGCGCGCGTTGTGGCCGTCGGTCTCGCTGCGCTCGATCGGTGACGTCGAGCGCACGGTCGTCGTCGTCCACTCGATCAGCATGGACGTCCCGGACCAGCTGATCCCGGTCTTCCCGGCCTACGAGGAGCGCTTCCTCTGCCTCGTCCTCAGCCTTCTCCGCTCGCCGCGGTCGCGGGTCGTCTACGTCACCTCGCAGCCGATCCTGCCCCGTCTCGTCGACTACTACTTCGGGCTCGTCCCCGAGCTCGACACGCCCCGCGCGCGCAGCCGCTTCTCGGTCGTCTCGCTCGTGGACGGCCGCAACGAGCCTCTGACGCGCAAGCTGCTCGCCCGGCCGGGCGCGATCGAGCGGATCCGCGGCCTGATCGGGCAGCCCGAGCTCGCGATCCTGCTGCCCTTCGCCACCTCCCCCGACGAGGTCGAGCTTGCCGTGCGACTGGGCATCCCGCTCTACGGCGCCGATCCCGCGCTCGAGTGGCTCGGCACGAAGAGCGGCAGCCGTCGGGTCTTCGACGAGGAGGGTGTGGCGCACGCGCGCGGCTTCGACGTGGGCGGGGAGCGCGACGTACTCAGGGCGCTCCGCGAGCTGCGGTCGTCAAACCCCGCGCTC
Organism: uncultured Gaiellaceae bacterium; assembly: GCA_963850995.1. Classification (GTDB taxonomy): domain Bacteria; phylum Actinomycetota; class Thermoleophilia; order Gaiellales; family Gaiellaceae; genus Gaiellasilicea. The sequence continues at coordinate 189,153 of CAWKNQ010000004.1, forward strand.
GCAACCGCCGTCCTCAAGCTCGACCGGGGCGTCAGCGGGCTCGGCAACGCGCTCGTCGACGTCGACGCCGCCCTCTCGTCAGGCTCGCTGGGCGACGCGCTCGAGCTCGAGGACACGGAGCTCGAGGCCGGCGACTACCTGCCTGCGCTCGCCGACCAGGGCGGGATCGTGGAGGAGCGGATCGAGGGCGAAGACTTCCGCAGCCCGAGCGCCCAGCTCCGGATCAGCCCTTCAGGACAGGTCGAGATCCTCTCGACGCACGACCAGATCCTCGGCGGGCCGCACGCGCAGACCTACTTCGGCTGCCGCTTCCCGGCCGATCCCGAGTACGCCGCGCTGATCGCGGCCGACGCCCTCATCGTGGGGCGGCGGCTCGCGCGCGAGGGCGTGATCGGGCGTGCGGGCGTCGACTTCGTCGCCGTCCGCGGCGAGGGCGGCTGGGAGTCGTACGCGCTCGAGATCAACCTCCGCTGCGGGGGAACGACGCACCCGTTCATGGCGCTCTCGACGCTCACGGACGGGAGCTACGACCCGCTCGCGGGAGAGTTCCGGAGCCGGCTCGGCGACCTGAAGCACTACGTCGCCACGGATCACCTCGACTCGCCTTCGTACGCGTCGTTGACGCCGGACGACCTGCTCGACCTCGTCGCCGAGCGGCACCTCGGGTGGGACGCGGAACGCGAGACCGGGATCGCACTGCACATGGTCAGCGCGCTCGCCGTCGCGGGCCGGATCGGGCTGACCGCGATCGGCGACACGCCGCCCGAGGCGAGGGCGCTCTACCACGAGCTGAAGCAGGCCCTCGACAGCGTGGCCCAGCGCGCGGCGGAAACGAGGGCCGCCGCGCCCGCGTCGGCCAAGTAACAGACTGTTACTTGGCGAGGCCGGCGGCGCGGAGAACGTCACGCGCGAGCAGCTGCGCCTCGCGCAGGGTCACGCCCGGCCGGTAGAGCTCGACCACGACGACCGTCGCGCGGCCGTCCCGGTAGACGATCGCCGCCGTGGTGCGCGTATCGCTGATCCAGCCGTTCTTCTCCGCCAGCGTCGAGCCGGCGAGCCACGGCCGCAGCAAGCCGACGTTGTCTCCGACGGGCTGAGACGAGGCAAGCACCCGGAGGGCGAGCGCCGCCTGCCCGCGGGTGAGCCCAAGGAGGCCGAGGGCGCGCGCATCGCCGTGTGCGGCCGCGTGCAGCCGGTAGAGAGCGCGACCGAGATCCTCGGCCGTCGTCACGCGCGTGTGCGGGCCAGGCGGCCGCGCGGTCGTCGCCCGGTACGGCCCTGGATAGGTGCTCGACGTCATGCCGAGACGGCGCAGGCCGTCGGCGACCGTGCCGTGGCCGAGCCGGGTCAGGATGCGGTTCGCGGCGAGATTCGACGACCAGAAGCCGAGCTGCCGGATCTCCCACCACCAGCGGCTGCGCTCCGGTTGCGGCGACGCGCGCAGCGCGGCGACGAGAGCGCCGAGCTTGACGGTCGAGGCCGCAGCGAAGCGGGTGTCGGCGTCGTGACTTGCATAGCGACCGGTGGCCAGGTCGTGAAACCAGATCCCGGCGGCGGCGTCGACACGGGCTGCAGCCGCGGCGAGCCGGCGGCCCAGCCCCGCATCCGGCCGGCGCGGGCCAAAGCCTGCCTCCGCCGCCGGAAGCGGCGCGAGCGGCCCCGTGCTGCGGAAGCCGGGGTCGCGATCGAGCTCCTCGGCCCACGTGACGCGGCGCCTGCCCTGCGCGAGCAGGTCGGCCCGGAGCTCGTGCAGCTCCGGCCGCACCGAGCCGGCGGCGAGAACCGCGTCGACGAGATCGCGGCCCGCGTCGTAGCCCGCCTGCGCACCGTCCGGCGTCGCCGGGTAGGCCGTCTGCGCGCGGGCGAGATAGCGCTCCTTCGCCGCGAGCAGCTCGCGCTCCCCGGCGAGCACGGCGTCCGGGGAGAGCAGCGCAAGAAGCACGCCGATCGCGAACGCGCGCAGGACCACGAGCCCTAGCCCGGCGAGCGCGCGGCGAGCGCGCGACGGACGCGTTCGAGCACCTCGGTCGCCTGCCGCAGGTCACGCTCCCCGAGCTCCGCTCCGAGCGAATCGGCCCAGACACGCTCGGAGGCCTGGATCTTCCGGAGCGCACGGGATCCGGCGGGGGTGAGCCGCAAGAGCTTTGCCCGCTGGTGGCGGGGGTTGTCCTCGAACGCGATCAGGCCGTCGCGAGCGAGCGCGTCCGCCGTCCGTTGCACGCTCTGCCGCGCCAGTCCGAACACCCGCGCGACCTCCGCCACCGTCGCCGGCCCGTGCTCGACCACGCCGAGCACCTGCCAACGCGACTCCGTCTGGCCGAACGGCTTCGCCATCTTGTTTCCGGCCGCAACCAGAAGGCCGTACAGCCGCATGACCTGGACGACGAGATCGGTGAACGCGTCCCCGGCGGGAGTGCGCTCCGGCTCAGCGTCCGCCAATTTGACAGCATGCTGTCGTTCTGCCAAGATGACAGCATTCTGTCATATATGAAGTCGGAAGGCGAGAGCGGATGTGGGAAGCGGAAGCAGACTGGCCGCCTGTGCGTAGGCTGAGAGCCGTGGCGGCGATCGAGGCAGAAGGGCTGGTCAAGGTCTATCGCTCGCGCAAGAGCGAGGTGCGCGCGCTCGACGGCGTCGACCTCGAGGTGCAGGAAGGAACGGTGCTCGGCCTCCTCGGGCCGAACGGCGCCGGCAAGACGACGACCGTCCGGATCCTCACCACGCTGCTCAAGCCGGACGCGGGCAGCGCGCGCGTCGCCGGGCTCGACGTCGTCCGCGACGCGCAGGCCGTACGACGCCAAATCGGCCTCTCCGGCCAGTACGCGGCGATCGACGAGAACTTGACCGGCCGGGAGAACCTGTGGATGTTCGGACGGCTCTACCAGCTCGCGAGCGGCGAGGCCCGTCGGCGCGCCGACGAGCTGCTCGACCGCTTCGCGCTCGCGGACGCGGCCGATCGCGTCGCGAAGACGTATTCCGGCGGGATGCGCCGCCGCCTCGACCTCGCGAGCGCGCTGATCGGCCAGCCGAAGCTGCTCTTCCTCGACGAGCCGACCACGGGCCTCGACCCGCGCAGCCGCCTCGGCATGTGGGACGTGATCCGCACCCAGGTGCGCGAGGGCGCAACGCTGCTACTGACGACGCAGTACCTCGAGGAGGCGGACGAGCTCGCGGACGAGATCGCAGTCGTCGACCACGGCCGGATCATCGCGCGCGGCACTGCAGACGAGCTGAAGTCGCAGGTGGGAGGCGAGCGGATCGAGGTCGTCGTCCACGACCGCGACGCGCTCGAGCGCGCTGCAACGCTCCTCGCGCCCGACGGCACCGGCTCGGTCGACCGGCACACCCGCCGCCTCACGATCGCCGCGAGCGGCGGCGCCGCGCAGCTCGTCGACGTCGTCCGCCGGCTCGGCGACGAGCAGATCAAGATCGACGACGTCGGCCTGCGCCGGCCGACGCTCGACGACGTCTTCCTCACGCTCACGGGGCACGTCGCCGAGGAGCTGCCCACCGAAGACGACGAGGAGGACGTGGCCGCATGACCGCGCTCTCGGTGGCCGTCAACGACGGCCTGGTCATGACCTGGCGCAACCTGAAGCGCGTGCCGCGGATCCCCGAGCTCGCGATCTTCGCGATCCTGCAGTCGATCATGTTCGTGGTGCTGTTCGCGTACGTCTTCGGCGGCGCGATCCCCCTTCCGGGCGGCGGCTCCTACCGCGAGTATCTGATGCCCGGCATCTTCATCCAGACGCTCGCCTTCGCCTCGATCACGACGGCGATCGCGGTCACGGACGACATGGCGAAAGGGCTGATCGACCGCTTCCGCTCGCTGCCGATGGCCCGCTCGGCCGTCCTCAGCGGGCGCACGACCTCCGACGTCGTCTACAACGCCGGCATCCTCGTCGTGCTGATGCTGTCCGGCCTCGTCGTCGGTTGGCGCGTGCACGGAACCGTGGCCGAGTTCTTCCTGGCCGTTCTGCTCATGCTCTTCTTCACCTACGCGATGGCGTGGATCGGCGTCCTGATCGGGCTGAGCGTGCCGTCGGTCGAGGTCGGGCAGCAGCTCGGCTTCCTGATCGTCTTCCCGCTCACGTTCGTCTCGAACGCGTTCGTCCCCGTCGAGACACTCCCCGACTGGCTGCAGCCCTTCGCGGAGTGGAACCCGATCAGCGCCCTGACCGCAGCGACCCGCGAGCTCTTCGGCAACCCGAACCCCTTCACCTCGGGCTTCCCGGGCGAGCACCCGATCTTTCTCTCGATTGCGTGGACGGTCGGGCTGCTCGTCGTCTTCGCGCCGCTCGCGGTGCGGAAGTACCGCTCGATCGACCGCTGACGCAGAATGGGTCCGTGGCGAACGAGCTCGGCTGGGCAGAGCTGCGCGCGGGCCGGTGGGAGTCGGCACGCGCGGCCTTCGAGGCGGCCGAGGCGACCGCCGACGCGCTCGAAGGGCTGAGCTGGGCGGCCTGGTGGCTCGACGACGCCGAGACGGTGTTCGCCGCCCGCGAGCAGGCCTACCGGCTGTACCGGCAGGAGGGCGACGCAGCCGGCGCTGCGCGCATGGCCACCTGGCTCGCCGCCGACGAGCTCGACTTCCACGGTGCCGAGGCGGTCGCGAGCGGCTGGCTGCAGCGGGCCCGCAGGCTGCTCGACGGGCTCGAGCCGGGACCCGAGCACGGCTGGCTCGCCTTCCACGAGGGCTACATCGCCCACGCGGGCGGCGACGGCGCGGCGGCCCGAGAGCTCGCCGGCCAGGCGGCGGAGCTCGGCCGGCGCTGCGGCGTCCCCGACCTCGAGATGCTCGGGCTCGCGCTCGAGGGGACGTCGCTCGTCGCCGAAGCACGTGTCGAGGAGGGCATGCGCCGTCTCGACGAGGCGACGGCGGCGGCGCTCGAGGGCGAGGCCACGATTCCGATCTCGAGCGCCTGGACGTGCTGCATGCTCGTCGGCGCGTGCACCGCCGTCCTCGACTTCGACCGCGCCGCCGAGTGGTGCGACCGGATCGCGGAGTTCGCCGACCGCTACGGGAGCCGCTACATGCTCGGCTTCTGTCGCGCCGAATACGGGGCCGTCCACCTCTGGCGCGGGCGCTGGTCCGAGGCGGAATCGCTCTTCGAGGAGTCCATCGACGCATACGCCCAGTCCCGGCCGCCGTACGTGCCGGGGCCGCTGGCCGCGCTCGCAGAGCTGCGGCGCCGGCAAGGCCGGACCGAAGAGGCCGCGGCACTGCTCGAGCAGGCGGGCGCTACCCCGAGCTCACAGCTCTGCCGGGCGCGGCTCGAGCTCGACGGCGGCCGGCCGCTCGCCGCGATCGAGCTGCTCGAGCGGCTGCAGAAGCGACTTGCCGGCCCGGAGCGCGCGCCCGTGCTCGAGCTGCTCGCGCGTGCGCTTGCCGCAAACGGACAGCTCGACGAGGCTCTGCCGCTGCTCGCCGAGCTCCGCGAGCTCGAGCAGCGGATCGGCACGACGCCGCTCCGAGCTGCAGCTGACCTCGCGGGCGGCCTGCTCGCCGCCGCGTCCGGCGAACACGAGCATGCCCGCCGCTGCTCGAGGATGCGGTCGAGGGCTACGTGCGCAGCAACGCTCCGTACGAGACGGCGCAGGCGAGGCTCGCGCTTGCCGAGAGCTTGCGGGCGCTCGGTCGGACGGAGCGCGCTGCGGCCGAGGAGGCGTCCGCTCAGACGACGCTGCGTGAGCTGGGGGCGAAGCTGCCCAGGCGGCTCGACGGCGTCACGCCGCGCGAGCGCGAGGTGCTCGCGCTCCTCGCCGAGGGCCTCACGAACCGCCAGATCGCCGAACGGCTCGTAGTCAGCGAGCACACGGTGCACCGGCACGTGACCAACATCCTGCGCAAGCTCGACGTTCCCTCGCGGGCTGCGGCCGCAGCGCATGCAGCCCGCACAGGCATGTAGCCCGTTCGGGCCAGTCGGGCGCGCGTGAGGATGGCCGGTCCCGGCGAAGCCGCCGCGGAGCCGTGGGACTACGGTCGCGTCATGGAGCGCCACGCGGTGTCGATCAGGCCGATCATCGCCGCCGCGGCGCTCGCCCGCATCGAAGAGCGAGGAGGGCTCATGGCCACGAAGCAGATCCCCGAGCACAAGGCTGCGGAGCGCGCGATGTGGGCGCTCGGCGACTACCACGCGTTCGCCAAGGCGACCGTCTGGGAGGTCGGGCCGAAGCTCGTCGCCGCCTGCGGGATCGGGCCGGGACACCGCGTCCTGGACGTCGCCGCCGGCACCGGGAACGTGGCGATCAGAGCGGCAGAGGCAGGAGCGCAGGTCGTGGCATCCGACCTCACGTCCGAGAACTTCGCTTCCGGCCGGCGCGAGGCGGAGAAGCGCGGCGTCGAGCTCCAGTGGGTGGAGGCGGACGCGGAGGCGCTCCCCTTCGCGGACGGCGAGTTCGACATCGTCACGTCGTCGTTCGGCGCGATCTTCGCCCCGAATCACCAGGCCGTCGCGGACGAGCTGCTCCGCGTCTGCCGGCACGGAGGCACGATCGGAATGGCCAACTTCACGCCCGACGGCCCGGCGAAGGAGTTCTTCGAGACTCTTGCGCAGTTCCTGCCGCCGCCACCGCGCGGAGCACAGTCGCCGCTCGAATGGGGAAACCAGCAACACGTGCGCGAGCTCTTCGGCGACCGCGTCTCCTCGCTCGCGCTGACACGGGAGACGTATGTGGAGCGGAGCCCGGATGGGCCGGAGGCCTACGTCGAGCTCTTCAAGCGGACCTTCGGGCCGGTGATCGCTCTCTACGGAGCGCTCGCCGACCAGCCGGAGCGCAAGGCAGAGCTCGACGCGCGCTTCCGCGAGTTCGCAGCACAGGCGAACCGCGGCGCGCCGGGCGGGGCGGCCGAGTACCCCTACGAGTACCTGCAGGTCGTCGCGACGAAGCGCTAGGAGCGACGGACGGCGTCGTTCCGCGATACTCGCCGTCGTGGAGGGGATCGCAATCGGTCCGGACGGCGGCGAGAAGGTCGCCCGCACGGCGCGGTCGCCATCGGATCCTGGCCGAGCTGCCGGAGATGGAGGTGATCGAGCTTCGCTTCGGCCCGGACTTCGAAGGCGTCGACCCACACGCCCACTCCGATCACGTCGACTCCTTCTACGTCCTCGAAGGAGAAGCGGAGTTCACCGTCGGCGAGGAGGTCTTCCGCGCCGGGCCGGGCGGCTACGCCGCGGCGCCGATCGGCGTCGTGCACGGCTTCCGCAACGCCGGCGAGGGCGAGCTGCGCATGCTCAACGTGCACGCGCCGAACGTCGGCTTCGCGCAGCGGCTGCGCGGCTAAGTCGCTCGCGGCCGGTACTCCGACGGGCCGGCGAGGACGACGCAATATCCGTCCGGGTCGCGCAGCCAAAGCTCCCGCTGCTTCGCGTTCGGGTTGACGTGGACGTCACGCACGACCTCGGCGCCGTGAGCGCGCATGCGGTCGACAGCCGCGTCGAAGTCACCCACCTCGAACCAGAGCAGCGCGCCGTTTCCAAGCGGCACATCGGGTTGCGCGACCGGCCCGTGATGGTGCTCGACGTCGAGTCGGTGGAGCTGGAGCAGAATCTCGCCGGCGTCGACGATCTGCTCGTACTCGTCACCGCCGTGGCCGCTCGCGGCGCCGAGGGCGGCGAGGTAGAAGTCGCGCGAGCGCTCCACGTCCCGGACGGCGATCATCGGCTGCGGCCAGACCTTCGCTGCCACGCGCCTACTCCTCGGCGGCGTCAGCCGAAGCGCGTTCGGCGATCTCGCTCACGACTGCGGGATCGGCGAGCGTGGTCGTGTCGCCGAGCGGCCGGTTCTCGGCGACGTCGCGCAGGAGCCGCCGCATGATCTTCCCGGAGCGCGTCTTCGGCAGCTCGGGCGTGAAGACGATGTTCGCCGGCTTCGCGATCGGGCCGATCTTCGCCGCGACGTGGTTGCGCAGCTCCTCGAGCATCTCGAGGGAGCCCTCCTCGCCGCCCTTCATCGTCACGTAGGCAACGATCGCCTGGCCGGTGAGCGCGTCGGCGCGGCCGCAGACCGCCGCCTCGGCCACCTTCTGGTGGTCGACGAGCGCCGACTCGACCTCGATCGTCGAGATCCGGTGCCCGGAGACGTTCATCACGTCGTCGACCCGGCCGAGCAGCCAGAAGTCGCCGTCCTCGTCCACCCGCGCGCCGTCGCCCGCGAAGTAGACGCCCGGGTAGCGCTCCCAGTAGGTCTGCCGGAAGCGCTCGTCGTCGCCGTAGATGCCGCGCGTCATCGCGGGCCAGGGCCGCTTCAGGACGAGGTAGCCGCCGCCGCCCGGGCCGACCTCCTCGCCGGCCTCGTCGTAGACCGCGGCCTCGACACCCGGGAACGGCTTCGTCGCCGAGCCGGGCTTCAATGTTGTCACGCCGGGCAACGGCGTGATCAGCACCATCCCGGTCTCGGTCTGCCACCACGTGTCGACGACGGGCGTCCGGTCTGCGCCGATGTGCTCGCGATACCAGACCCACGCCTCCGGGTTGATCGGCTCGCCGACCGTCCCGAGCAGCCGCAGCGAGGAGAGGTCGTGCTTCGCTGCGTGCTCGGTCCCCCACTTCATGTGCGCGCGGATCGCCGTCGGCGCCGTGTAGAGGATGGTGACCCCGTAGCGCTCGACGATCTCCCACCAGCGGTCCTTGTCCGGGTAGTCGGGCGTGCCCTCGTAGAGCACGGACGTGGTCGGCGTTGCAAAGCGGCCCGTAGACGATGTAGCTGTGACCGGTGATCCAGCCGATGTCGGCCGCGCACCACCAGACGTCCTCGTCGGCCTTGAGGTCGAAGATGAGCGCGTGCGTGGAGGCCACGCCGACGAGATAGCCACCGGTCGTATGCGCGATCCCCTTCGGCTTCGCGGTCGTGCCGGACGTGTACATGAGGAAGAGCAGGTCCTCGGAGTCCATCGGTTCGGGCGGGCACGTCTCCGGGTCGTCCGAGACCTCGAGCTCGTGCAGCCAGTGGTCGCGACCGGCTTGCATCGGGACCTCGTTGCCCGTGCGCCGGACGACGAGGCAGCGCTCGATCCCCGGTGCGTCGGCCATCGCCTCGTCCGCTGTCCGCTTGAGCGGGACGGTCGTGCCGCGACGCCAGGCCTCGTCCTGGGTGACGAGGACGGTGCAGCCCATGTCGTTCGCGCGGTCGGAGAGGGAGTCGGCTGAGAAGCCGCCGAAGACGACCGTGTGCGGCGCGCCCAGTCGCGTGCAGGCGAGCATCGCGACGGGGAGCTCCGGAACCATGCCCATGTAGATCGCGACCTTCGTCCCCTTGCGGACGCCGAGCTCCTTGAGCGCGTTCGCGAAGCGGACGACCTCGGCCTGGAGGTCGGCGTAGGTGATCGTCCGCCGCTCGCCCTCGGGCTCGCCCTCCCAGTGGTAGGCGACGCGGTCGCCGAGCCCCGCCTCCACGTGCCTGTCGACACAGTTGTAGGCGACGTTGAGCTTGCCGCCGAGGTACCACTTCGCGTAGGGGAGCTCCCACTCGTAGAGGCTCGTGAACGACTCGAACCACGTGAGGCGCTCGCGGCCCTCGCTCTCCCAGAACTCGTCGAAGTCGCGCTCGTAGATGTCCGGCTGCGCGACCGCGAGCGCCGCGAAATCCGGCGGCGGCGGATAGCGCCGGTCCTCGACGAAAATGGTCTCGATCGTCTGTTCGCTCACAGCTCGAAGTCGTAGGGGTAGTCGGTCAGCACCTCCGCGCCGCCGTCCGTGACGAGGATCAGGTCCTCGACCCGGACGCCGCCGTAGCCCTTCCGGTAGAGGCCTGGCTCGAGCGCGATCACGTCGCCGGCGACGAGCGGCTCGCTCTCGACTCGCCCCAGTCCCGGCCGCTCGTGCACCTCGAGCCCGACGCCGTGGCCGGTCGCGTGGAAGTAGCCGTCCTCGAGCGCCTCGCCCTCCGCCTTGTGCAGCTGCGTCTTGTGCCCGTGCTCGTGGAAGAAGTCGCACACCTGCCGGTGGATGTCGCTCCCCTTCACGCCCGGCTCGACCGCGGCCACGGCGAGGTCGAGCGCCTCCTTCGCGAGCCGGTGGAACTCGCGCAGCTCGTCCCAGCCGTCGCCGACCAGGAACGTGCGCGTGAAGTCGGAGTGGCAGGCCGACTCGCGGTCGCGCGGGAAGAGGTCGAAGAGGATGACGTCGTCGGCGGCGATCGGGCCCGACCCGCCGTCGTGCCCGACCGCGGTCTGGGCGCCGTGGGAGACGATGAACTCGTCGGCGGCGGCGCCGTGCTCGCCGAACACGCGCTCGACCTCGAGCTTGATCCGCTCGCAGGTCAGCGGCTCGCCGCCCAGCGTGAGCACGCCGTTCGCTCGCGATGCGGTCCGCAGCAGCGCGACGCCGGCGGCTACTCCCTCCTCGACCGCGCGGCACGCGCGGCGGATGCCCGCCAGCTCGGTCTCGGTCTTGACGCGCCGACGCTGGTCGAAGAAGCCCTGGTCGGCCTCGAGCTCGATCCCGTTCGCGCGCAGGTGGTCCGCGTGGCCGAGCGGGAAGGTCGCAGGCGTGACGGCGCTCTGGACGCCGAGGTGCCGGCAGGCGTTGAGGTAGAGCTCCCGCTCGTGCGCGTACGGATCGAGGCCGCGCTTGAGCAGCTCGTCGATGCCGACGTCCTCGAGCGTCAACACCTCGAGGCCGGTGCCGAGCTCCGCGATCCGCCCCGACTCGAGCGAGCTGACGACGACGGAGCGCTTTCCGGCGACCTCCGCGTAGAGGAACGGGTCGGGGACGGCGAGCGGCACCTCGTGCCGGAGCTCCGGCGAGCGGATCGTGTCCGCGACGATCAGCACGTCGGCCATCGACGTGATCCTAGACGGCTCGATGCGAAGCAGTGAGCGCACGCGCGCCCAGCTACCACATCGAGCCTCTGGTCGGTAGGTTCCGGGGCATGACCGAGCCACTGACTCAACTCAAGCAGCGCCTGGCGGAGATCTACGACCTCCAGCGCGCATTCGGCGTCCTGAGCTGGGACCGCCAGACGATGATGCCGCCGCAGGGCGGGCCTGGACGAGCCGAGGCCGCGGCGACCCTCCGGGGAATCGCCCACGAGCGCTTCGTCGCCGACGAGACCGGCCAACTGCTCGAGCAGGTCACGCCACTCGAGGACAGCCTCGACTACGACTCCGACGACGCGAGCCTGATCCGCGTCACCCGCCGCGAGTGGGAGAAGGCCCGCCGGGTCCCGCCCGAGATCCCCGCAGCCTGGGCGCGCGAGGCCGGCAAGGCGCACGCCGCCTGGCTCGAGGCTCGCTCGGAGAACGACTTCGCCGTCTTCCTGCCCGCGTTCCGGCGCGTGCACGACGTCGCGCTCCGCTGGGCGGAGCACATGGAGCCGGGCGACTCGCCGTACGACGCCTTCCTCGACGAGTACGAGCCGGGGATGAAGACGGCCGAGGTGAAAGCGGTCTTCGACGTGCTGCGGCCCGAGCTGGCCGCGCTCGTGCGGGACGCCGGCGAGCCTGCCGACGACTCGTTCCTCGAAGGCGACTTCCCGGTCGAGAAGCAGCAGGAGGTCTCGGCCGCGATCCTGCGCGACTTCGGCTTCGAGGAGGGCACCTACCGCCTCGACCCGACGGTGCACCCATTCGCGACGTACTTCTCCGTCCACGGACATCCGGATGACGACGCGCTACCGGCCGGACAACCTGCGCTCGCTCTGGCCGTCGATGCACGAGGCAGGGCACGGGCTCACCTTCCGCGGCGTCGATCAGGCGCTGCGCCGCTCCCCGCTCGACGGGAACGCGTCGATGGGGCTCGGCGAGTCGCAGAGCCGCACGCTGGGAGAACCTGGTCGGGCGGTCGCTCGCGTTCTGGCGCGGCCGCTTCCCGCAGGTCCAGCAGGCGTTCCCGCAGCTCGAGGGGGTCGACCTCGACACCTGGTACCGCGGCATCAACCGCGTCGCGCCGGGCTTGATCCGCGTCGAGGCGGACGAGGTCACCTACTCGCTCCACATCATCCTCCGCTTCGAGCTCGAGCAGGAGCTCGTCAGCGGCTCGCTCGATCCGGCCGACCTGCCGGAGGTGTGGAACGCGCGCATGCACGAGCTCCTCGGCGTCGAGGTGCCCGACGACCTCCGCGGCGTCCTCCAGGACGTGCACTGGACGCGAGCCTCGTACGGCTACTTCCCCACGTACGCCCTCGGGAACGTCCTCTCCGTCCAGATCTGGCGTGCCGTCGAGGAGGATCTGCCGGATCTCGAGGCGCAGCTCGAAGCGGGCGAGTTCGAGCCGCTCTACGAGGCTTTGCGGACGCGCCTGTACCGGCACGGGGCGAAGTTCATGCCGATGGAGACGCTCGAGCGGGCAATCGGGGCGAGCGAGATCGACCCTGCTCCCTATCTCGGTTACCTCCGCGGCAAGGTGGCGGGCCTCCAGCCCGTCTAGCGCCGACCTGCCGGAAAGCGCCACCGTCTGCGCGGGACCGGTCCGGGGACTGTCCCCGGACACGTCCCGCGCGGACGTGTCCGTGCGTAAATCTTCCGCAACGATTTCTCCACAGGCGCCGCGGGGCGCTTCCGCGCGCTATTCGTCGAGGGCGAGGAGCGCCTCGTGGACGGCGCGGCTCGCGTCGGCGAGGCGGACGACGAGCTCGGCGAGGCGGCGACCACCACTCCCGACCGCGGGGACGAAGACGGCGCCGCGACGGTCGACGTTCATCGGCTCCGCCGCCCACTCGGCCGGCTCCTGCCAGCCGGCAGGCTTGAACGCCTTCTCGACGGCGCGGCCCTCGTCGGTGAGCAGGTAGTGGTCGAGCCGCTTGCGCACCAGGATCCGGACCGGCTCGCCGTCGCCGTACGCGAGCCCGGAGTCGACGAGGGCCTCGCCCCGCTCCTGCTCCGCGAGGTTCGCAAGCGCATCGGCGACTGATACGACCGCCGTCACGGCACTCACGCTACCACCCCCGGCCGAGGCTGAACCAGCCCGTAGACTCCGAAGCCGTGGAGGACATGCTGTCGCGGTCTCAGGCGCTCGTGGAGAGGTTCGAGGAGCTCGTCCGCGCCGAGCTGCCCGAGGGCGTCGAGCTGTTCGACGCGCACGTCCATCTCGGCACCGACATCGACGGGATGCGCGGAGACCTGGAGGAGCTGTTGCGGATCCAGCGCGCCCATGGAATCACCCGCTCCTTCGTCTTCTGCCTCGACGAGCCTGACCGGCATCCAGGCTTCCGCGCACCAAACGAGCGCACGCTCGCCTTCGCGAAGGAGAGCGGCGGCGAGCTGATCCCGTTCGTGCGGCTCGACCTCGCCGAGAGCCCGATCGAAGAAGCGAGCCGCTGCATCGACGCGGGCGCGCGCGGGATCAAGCTCCATCCGCGGGCGCAGAAGTTCCTGCTCGACGACGAGCGGCTCGCGCCGGTCTTCGAGCTCGCCGCCGACCGGAAGGTGCCGATTCTGATCCACGGCGGCCGGGGCCTCCCGCCGATCGCGGATGCGCTCGCGCGGCTGATGGACCGCTACGAGCCGCAGCTGATCGTCGCCCACGCCGGCATCGCCGACCTCGCCGCTCTCGCCCGCCACTTCAGCGGCCGGCCGGGAGTCTTCTTCGACACGTCGGTCTGGAGCCCGCTCGACCTGCTCGACCTCTACCGGCTGGTCTCTCCCGAGCAGGTGCTGTTCGCCTCCGACTACCCCTACGGGCAGCAGCCGGCGTCGCTGCTCGCGGGGATCCGCACCGCGCGCATGGCCGGTCTGGACGACGTCCAGCTGGAGGCCATGCTCGGCGGGAGTGCGCGACGGATCGCAGCGGGGGAGCCGGCCCTCCCGCTGACTGCGCCGCGCGGCCCGCAGAGCATCCTCCACCCACTCACGTTCGCCCGCATCCACCAGTACATCTCGATGGCGACGCCGCTCCTCTGGACGCGGCAGGCCGACACGATCGGCGTGCTCGGCCTCGCGCTGAACGCCTGTGACGAACGGGCGAACGGCCATCGCGCCGACGCCGAGCGGATCCGCGAGCTGCTCGTCACCGCCCGCGACCTCTGGCTCACCTTCCCCGAGGCCGAGGACGAGCGCGAGCGCACGCGGGTCGCGCGAGCCGCCTTCCGCCTGCTCCACCTCGCGAACATCGTCTCGGTCACGGCGCATGCCTGAAGCGCTGCGGGTAAACGGACACGACTACTCCATCGACGCCGCAGTCGGCCGCACGCTCGCCGAGACCCTGCGCGACGACCTCGGCCTGACGGGGACGAAGGTCGCCTGCGGCGAGGGCCATTGCGGCGCCTGCACGGTGCAGCTGGACGGCGTGCCCGTGCTCAGCTGCATCACGCTCGTGCACACCGTCGACGGGCGCGAAGTGACGACGATCGAAGGCCTGCGCGAGCATCCGCTCGTCGACGCGTTCGTCCGCACCGACGCGCTCCAGTGCGGCTTCTGCACGCCAGGCCAGATCGTCTCGGCGGCAGCGCTCGTCGCCTCGATCCCCGAGCCGACCTCGGAGCAGATCAGACACGGGATGGCGGGCAATCTCTGCCGCTGCGGCACGTACCCGCGAATCGAGGAGGCGATCTCGACCTGGCGCGGCTGATCAAGTCCGAGAAGGAGGTCGAGGGCCGCTACGAGGAGGTGTGGACGCTCGTCGAGGAGGACGCCCTCGACCAGTGGCCGGCCGGGCCCGGTGCGGTCGTCGGACGGCCCGCCCCTCGCGTCGACGGCTACGAGCGGGCCCGCGGGAGCGCTCGCTTCATCAGTGACCTGCGGCTGCCCGGATTGGCCGACGCCGCCCTCCTCCGCAGCCCGTACGCGCGCGCGCGCGTGAAGCGGATCGACCTCGCTCCAGCCCTCGCCGCACCCGGGGTGCTCGCCGCTGTCGGGCCCGGCGAGGTCCACGGAGTGGACCGGGAGACGGACTACGAAGGACGTGCCGTCGCCGCGGTCGCGGCGGAAACGTTCGCGCAGGCCGCCGCTGCGGTGCAGCGGATCGACATCGAGTGGGAGGAGCTCGAGCCGCTCATCGACGCCGAGGAGGCGGTGAGACGAGGCTCGCTCCTCACGGACGCGCGCCGCTACGAACGCGGCGACTTCGAGCGCGGCCTCACGGAGGCGGACGCGGTCATCGAGTCCGTCTACACGACGCAGACGCTCAACCACAACCCGCTCGAGACACACCAGTGCGTGTGTGAGTGGCGCGGCGACGGGCTCGACGTCTACGTCTCGACGCAAGACATCTGGGGGCTCCGGAACGGCCTCGCCCGCAGGCTCGAGCTGCCGGCCGACCGGGTTCGCGTCGTCTGTGAGTTCATGGGCGGCGGCTTCGGCTCGAAGGCCAGCCTGGGTGAGTACATCCTGCTCGCGGCCGAGCTCGCACGCCGCTCGGGGCACCCGGTCCGCTGCGCCGTCACGCGCCGCGACGAGAACGTCGTCGGCGGCAACCGCAACGCGACGATTCAGCGCGTCACCGCCGCCGCCCGGGCCGACGGCACGCTCACCGCGCTCGGCGGCGAGTACATCGCCGCGCTCGGCGCCGGCGGCTGGCTGCCGTCGACGGCCGGGCCGATGCAGCTCCTCTACCTCTGCGAGAACGTCCGCACGACCGAGCACGGCGCGAAGCTGAACCTGCCGCCGATGGCCGCCTTCCGCGCGCCCGGATTCGTCGAGGGAACATGGTCGCTCGAATGCCTGCTCGACAAGCTCGCCGCGCAGTTGGGGATCGACCCACTCGAGCTGCGCAAGCAGAACTACGCCGAGGTGGACACGATGGACGGGCGGCCCTTCTCGTCCAAGCGGCTGCTCGAGTGCTACCAACGCGCCGAGCCGCACTGGGAGCGCCGGCACGAGGTGCGCGCGCGCTCCGATGCGATCTGGAAGCGCGGGATGGGGATGGCGAGCCAGATCTGGTACGGCGGCGGCGGCCCGCCGAGCTACGCCTGGGTGCGGCTCGGCTCGGACGGCCGCGCGAACGTCGTCACGGCGATGCAGGACATCGGCACGGGCACGCGCACGGCGATGGCCCAGATCGCGGCCGAGGAGCTCGGCCTTCCGCTCGACCGGATCGAGGTGCAGATCGGCGACTCCGCCCGCGGCCCGTACTCGGTGCTCTCCGGGAGGATCGTCCACGCTGCCCTCGATGGGGCCGGCGGTCCGCTCGGCCGCCGCGGACGCGGCGAGACAGGTCGTCGAGCTGGCTGCGCAGCGGTTCGACCGCGAGGAGCGGACGCTCTCGCTCGTTGGCGGCAACATCGTCTGCGCCGACGGGAGCACGTGGCCCCTCGGGGAGATCACCGGCCTGCTCGACGACGGGCAGATCCTGGGCAAGGGCGCGCGCGGGCCGAACCCGGCGGGCATGCGCGTCCTCACGTTCGGGATCCAGCTGGCGGAGGTCGCCGTCGACGTCGGCACCGGCGAGGTCGTCGTCGAGAAGATCGTCGCGATTCACGACGTCGGCCGGGTGATCAACCCGCTCGGCGCGCGCAGCCAGGTCGAGGGCGGCGTGATCCAGGCGCTCGGGCACACGTTCTCCGAGGCTCGCCTCGACGACCCGCACACCGGAACCGTGCTCACGAAGACGCTCGACGCCTACAAGCTGCCGACCATCGCCGACGTCCCCGAGATCGTCTGCGAGTTCGTCGACGAGCCGGACGAGCAGCTGACGAACCTCGGCTCGAAGGGGCTCGGGGAGCCGCCGATCGTGCCGACCGCGGCCGCGATCGCCAACGCGATTCGCGACGCGACCGGCGCCGACGTGACCTCGCTGCCGATCACCCGCGAGGAGATCCTGCGCGCGCTCCGAGAAGCCGAGGCCGCGAAGCGGAAGGAGCCGGTTGCAGCTGGAACGGCCTAGCACGCTCGAGGAGGCGGGCGCCGCCCTCGGCGACGGTGCGCGCGTGCTCGCCGGCGGCACCGAGCTCGTGCCGCTGCTGCGCGACGGGATCATCTCGGCCGAGACCCTCGTCGACATCCGCGATGTCCTCCCGCGCGGGATCTCCGGCGGGACGATCGGCGCCGGCACGACGCTCGCCGAGTTGGAAGCATCCGAGCAGGTCCCGGCGGCGCTGCGCGAGGCTTGCCGGCTGGCCGCTTCGCCCCAGCTTCGCAACATGGGCACGATCGGGGGCAACCTGCTCCAGGCCACTCGCTGCTGGTACTGGCGGCTCGACTACTCCTGCTTCCTGCGCGGCGGCGACCGCTGTCATGCCAAAGAGGGCCAGCATCGCGAGCATGCCTTCTTCGGCAACGAGCTCTGCGCCTCCGCGCACCCCTCCGATCCGGCCGCCGCGCTGCTCGCGCTCGGGGCGCGGATCCGGACCGACCGGCGCGAGCTGGACGTCGCGGAGCTCTACCGGCTTCCAGACGCGGAGAACCGCTCGACGACGACGCTCGAGCCGGGAGAGCTGATCCTCGAGCTGGAGCTGCCCGAGGTGGCCTCGAGCGTCTATCTGAAGGCGATGGACCGGAAGCGCTGGGCGTTCGCGCTCGTCGGAGTCGCTGCCGCGCGGGTCGGCGGCGGGACGCGGATCGCGCTCGCAGGCGCGGCGCCGATCCCATGGCTGATCGGCTCGGTCGACGAGCTCGAGCGTGCGACTCCCCTCCCGGGCACGGTCTACAAGGTCGAAGTCGCCCGCGCGCTCGTCGGCCGGGCGCTGGAGCGCCTGTGACGCGAGGCCTGCTCTTGGTCGCGCTCGTCTTGCTCGGCCTCGCCGGGGGCTGTGGCGGTGGTGACGACGACCCAGAGACGGCGGCAACGGCCACCGACGGCGGGACGACTGCGACCGCAGAAGCCGGCTGCCGCGACGTCGAGGCGCCTGATCCGAAGCCGGACGGCGGGGAGCAGCCGCCGACGGAGACGCTCGCCGCGGACACGACCTACAGCCTCGTCTTCGAGACGAGCTGCGGCTCCTTCACCGTCGAGCTCGACCAGACGAACGCACCGGAGACGGCGGCGTCGCTGGTCGCGCTCGCGGAGGACGGCTACTTCGACGGCACCGTCTTCCACCGGGTCGTTCCCGGCTTCGTGATCCAGGGCGGAGACCCGACCGGCACGGGCACGGGCGGGCCCGGCTACTCGACCGTCGACGTGCCGCCGCAGGACGCCGCCTACACCCGTGGCGTCGTCGCGATGGCGAAGACGGGCGCCGAGCCGCCGGGGACCGCGGGCAGCCAGTTCTTCGTCGTCACCGGCGACGACGCTGGTCTGCCGCCCGAGTACGCGATCGTCGGCAACGTAAGCGAAGGGATGGACACCGTGCTCGCGATCGAGGCGCTCGGCACGGGCGACGGGCCGCCCTCCCAGCCGGTCGTGATCGAGCAGGTCACCGTCGAGTCCGAGTAGATGGCTGCGGAGTTGATCGGCGGCGTCGTCCTCGCCGCCGGCGCGGCGACCCGGTTCGGCGCGCCGAAGCAGCGTCTGCTCCTCCCGGAGGTGCTCGAGCGGGTCCAGGGGCTCGACGAGGTCGTCGTCGTCTCGGGCGCCTACGCGCTCGAGGGCGCCGTCCCCTGCCCCGACTGGGAGCGGGGCCCCGGTGCGTCGCTCCGCTGCGGGCTCGCCGCGCTCGGGCCGGAGATCGAGGCTGCGGTCGTCGTGCTCGCGGACGGGCCCGAGCTCGCACCGGCCGCGATCGAGCGCGTGATCCAGGCCTGGCGGGGAAGCGGCGCGACGCTGGTCGCGGCGAGCTACGGCGGCGAGCGCGGCCACCCGCTCCTCGTCGCGCGGGCAGCGTGGGACGAGATCCCCGACGAAGGCCTCCGCGTCCTCGAGCCGCTGCTCGTCCCCTGCGACGACCTCGGCGCCCCCGGCGACGTCGACTACCCGGCCGACCTGCCCGAGCGGTTCAGAGGTTAGACGTCCGCGGTCGGGCCGCGGAGCTCGGTGAGCTTCTCCATCAGGCCGGCCGGCATGCGCTCGCTCGCGGAGACACGGATGTAGCGGCGCAGCTCCTCCTCGAAGCGATAGCGCCTGCGGCAGTAGTCACAGCCACCGAGATGCCTTTCTGCGATCGCGACCTCCTCGCTCGTCAAGTCGCGGTCGAGGTAGCCCTGGAGGAGCTCCTCGCATTTCTCGCAGTCGGCGTCGTCCAGGGTCATGTGAGAGTTTCCTCGGCGAGGGTCTTCTTCAGGATACGGCGGCCACGGTGGAGCCGCGACATGACGGTGCCGATCGGAATGTCGAGGATCTGAGCCGCGTCGGCGTAGCTGAACTCGCCGAGGTCGACGAGGACGACGACGTCGCGGAAGTCGTGCGGAAGCGCGGCAAGCGCGTCGACGACGCCGCCCTGGGAGAGCCGCTCGACGACGCGCTCCTGGTCGAGCGCCTGCTCGCCCCCAACCGCGGCGAGCTTGTTCGCGAGGAAGTAGTCGCTCTCCTCGAGCGGCTGCTGGTCGGGCGTGCGCTGGATCTTGCGGCCGCGGTCGGTGTTCAGGTTCGTGAGGATGCGGAGGAGCCACGCGCGCATGTTCGTCCCGGGCGTAAACGACTGCCAGCTTCGGAACGCCCGTGCGTATGTGTCCTGAACCAACTCCTCGGCCTCCTCTCGCGTCCCGACCATTCGGCGCGCGACCCGGTAGACCTGGTCGGCGAGCTCGAGCGCCTCCTCCTCGAAGCGGACGCGCTCGCGAGCCTCGCTCGCGATCCGCCTCACCGCATCCGCGTCGGGCTCGGCTGCGCCGGACTCACTCACCCGGCCACCCTAACAACGTCCTACGCGGCTCAGAACGCGCGCGCGCGGGTGGCTATTCCCGGAGCTCGGGGAAGCCGCCCCGCGTCAGTGTCGCGACGATCGCCTCGCGGCTCGTCTGCTCGTCGTCCCAGGAGAGCGTGACCTGGCCCATCAGGTTGGCGTTCGCCGCCTCGATCCCCTCGTGGCCGCGGAGCGTCCCGGCGAGCCGTCCGACACACCGCTCGCAGCGGACGCCGCTCACCTGGATCGTGTCGCTGACGGTGGCCATTAGATCGGTATCGGGTGCTCGCGCGCATCGACCGCCGACTGGCGCCAAGCTGCTCCGGGCCATCGCCACGCGGGCGATCCGATCAACGATCGTAGCGACAGCTCTGCGTCGGCCAGCTCGATCAGGAGTGGGTCGTGCGTCGCGCAGATGACGGTCGCGCCGCTGCTGCGCGCGACCTCACCCAGCAGCGAGCCGAGCGCGAGCACGTTGGCACCGTCCAGCCGCGCGGTCGGCTCGTCGGCGACGATCACGCCCGGCCGCACGGCGACGGCGCGGGCGAGCGCGGCGCGCTCCCGCTGCCCGGCCGAGAGCTCCGCCACGGGCCGGTCGGCGTGCTCCTCGAGGCCGACCGCAGCGAGCGCCTCCTCGACTCCGTCGTGCTCGAGGCCCCGCAACTCGAGCGCGAGCTCGGCGTTCTCGCGCGCGCCGAGGAAGGGGACGAGCCCATGCGTCTGGCCGAGGAAGGCGAGCTGGGTGCGACGGAGCTCCGCACGCCCGGACCGGTCGAGCGTGCCGAGCGAGGTCTCGCCGACCCACACCTCCCCATCGTCCGGAAGGTCGAGCCCGGCGAGTAGGTGGAGCAGCGTCGTCTTCCCGGAGCCGGAAGGACCCGTCACGACCGTGAGCTTGCCCGGCGCGAACGTCGCGTCGAGCCGATCGAGAGCGGTCGCCGTGCCGAAGCGCTTCGTCACCCCGCGCGCCTCGACGACGGGACCTTGTGTTGTTTCAACACTAACTCCCGCTCGCACCGCTCGGCTGGGCGGCTCGGAGGGGGTTTGTGTTGGTTCAACACGAGCCTCCGACGGCCGGAGGATCAACGCGCCCTCCTCGAGCTCGGCGGTGGCGCGCGTCGCGATCCCGGCCGACCGAAGCAGGTCTTCCGGCAGGTGCAGCCAGCCGCCGCGGCCGACGACGATCGCGCCGTCCCCGGCGGCCGCAGCGAAGCGCTCGTCGCTGACGCGGCCGTCGCGGACATGGACGACGCGGTCCGCCCGCGCCGCCGAGGCGGGATCGTGGCTGACGACGAGCGCCGTGCTCCCGGACTCGCCGACGAGCTCGGCGATCACGCCCAGCACCTCCTGCGCGGTGGCGGCGTCGAGCTCGCCGGTCGGCTCGTCCGCGATCAGGAGCTCCGGGCGGGCGGCGACCGCCGCGCAGAGCGCCACGCGCTGCTGCTCGCCGCCGGACAGCTCCCGCGGGTGCGCGTCGCGCCGCGAGCCCAGCCCGACGCGCTCCAGCAGCTCGTCGGCGCGTGCCTCACGGCGTTCCCGCGGCTCGCCGGCGAGCCCCAGCTGCACGCCGACCAGCTCGCGGGCCGTCAGCTCGCCGGCGAGCGCGCGCCAGTAGTGCTGATCCGCGTAGCCGAGCGCGCGCGAGCGGAAGCCGGCCGCCTCCGCACCGCGGAGCGCCCCGACGTCGACCCCGGCGACGTGGACCGAGCCGGCCGAGGGCCGGTCGAAGCCCGCGACGATGCGGAGCAGCGTCGACTTCCCGGAGCCGCTCGGGCCGAGGACGACACAGAGCTCGCCTCGCCGCACCGCCAGCGTCAGGCCCTGGAGCGCGGCGACGCCGCCCTCCCGCGACGGATAGACGCGAAAGAGGTCGCGGATCTCGACGAGGTTGCTCACTCGACCGCCTCCACACGGCCGGGCGCCGGGCCGGAGAACGCGCGCCTGGTCGTCAGCAGCACGAGCATCACGGCGGCGGCGACGTAGATCGCGACCGCCGCGGCGACGACGAGCCCGTCGACGTCGAGCACGAGGGGCGGCTGCGCGGCGGTCGCGCGCGCCGTCAATCCGACGAGATCGGTGACGACGGCGGCGAGCGCGATCCCTGCCAGGGCACCGGCGAGCAAGCCGGCGACCGCAACGGTGATCGCGCGAAGCCGGACGACGCGTCGCAGCAACGCGGGCGCCGCGCCCTGGGCTTCCAGGTCGAAGAGCTCGCCGCGCTCGTCGCGGAGATCGCCGAGGACCGTGAGCAGGATCCCGGCGAGCGCCAAACCGAGCGCGACGGTGGCGGCAATCGCGAGCGCGAGCAGGGTCCCGTGCGCGATCGGGTCACGGCGCGCGTCGGCCTCGAGCGCGTGGCGCGACTGGATTTCGAGCACGTTGAACGGTTTCGCGGCGAGCGCGCGATCGACCTCGTCGCGGCGGCTCGGCTCCCCCAGACGGAGCCAGACTTCGTTCAGGCGCGCGGCCCCCGGCCGCTCGACGTTCACGGCAGCCGCGAGCGCAGCACCGTCTCCGACCACGGCCTGGCCGTCGACGCCGGGCAGCCTGCGCACCGTCCCGACGACGCGCACGGCAACCCGTTCGCCTGCGATCTGAAGCGGCAGCAGCCCGGTCGCGTCGGCAGCGGCCGCCAGCCGCGGGGTCACGAGCACCGGCACGGGCTCGCGATCGGTCGGCTGGCGCGGTCGAAGGCGCGTCGTGACTGCGTTCGTGAGCGTGTAGCGAACGGTGCGGCCGTCGAGCCTCGCGCCCCCGACGCCGATCCAGTCCTGCAGAAGCGCGGGTGGGAGCGGGAGCTCCACTACCCCCTCGAAGGCCGTGCCCGCGTCGGCCCCGCGCTCCTGCAGCCGCGTGTTCGCCTCGATCGCGATGCCCGCCAGCCTCCCGCCGCGGGCCTGGCGGGGGATCGGCGCGCCGAGCTCGGCCCGCCAGAACCGCCCGGTCCGGCTCTCGATCTCCGCGAACACCCGCACCCTCTCGTTCTGCACCGGCGAGCCGAGCCGGACGAGGCTCTCCGGCAGCCGCGGCCCTCGGGTTCCGGGCGCGACCGCGATTCTGCGTGAGAGCTCCTCGCGCGAGGCGGGAATGTCGTCGTCCCGCCAGCCGTGCAGCTGCGGCAGAACGGTGGGCGGCAGGCCGAGCAGGGTGATCCCGCTCTCACCCTCGAGCCGCCCCACGCCTCCGGTCAGCCGGAGCACGGGCGCGACCTCGACGCCGGGCAGCTCGCCGAACCGCTCGAAGGAGACAGCGTCCTGAACCGGGATCAGCCGCCGCAGGTCTTCCCGGACGACGTAGTCGAGCGGCACGCGGTGCGCCGCCTGGTCGCGCTCGCCGCGCGCAAGCGTCGCACGGTAGCTCTCCGCGAACAGCGCAAGGCCGAAGCTGACGACGAGAAACGCGGTCGCGACGACGGCGTAGCCCGGGTTGCGGGCGAGCGAGAGCGATGCGAGCCGGAGGCCGAGCGAGCGTCCCCGCGCGAGCCGCTCGACGAGGCGCAGGGCAGGCGGCAGCAGCCGCGCGACCAGGACGGCCGCGGCGAAGGTGATCAGCGCCGGCAAGAGGAGGTTGAGGTCGCCGCGCTCGCCGCCGCGGGCGAGCTCGAGCGCGACGAGGCCGACGGCGGCGAGCGCAGCAGCGTCGAGGAGGCCGAATCTCGAACCGGAGGCACGAACGGTCACCGCTCCGACGAGGATCGCGGTCGCGGCGGCGGCGACGAGCAGCGCGAGCCCGATTCCCTCGGGCGACAGCACGCTGCGAGCGAGCACGTCGGCCACCGGCGACCCGGCACGCTCGGCGACGATCGCTCCCATGATCGCGGCGACGGCCAGCCCGATCGCGGTTCCCGCGAGCGCGAGCGCACCGGCCTCGGCGATCGTCACCCACGCGAGCTGCCAGCCGCGGGCGCCGTACCAGGCGAGGCGGCGGCGGGCCGCCGCGAGATCGGTTCGCAGCGTCATCGCCGCCAGGAGCGCGAATGCGAACAGGAGCGCCGCGGCTTCGCCGCCGACGATGCCGAGCCGGCGGCCGGCTGCCCGGCTCGTCGACTGCGCCTCGCGCAGCTGCTCGACCGGAGCGATCAGGTCGAAGCTCGACGAGACCGCCTGCAGCTCGGACCGGCCTCTGGCGACCCCGCCGGCGAGGCCGTCCACCTCCCAGAGCCGCGGCCGGCCTGCCTCGAGCGGCGCGACCCAGGCGTAGCTGCGATAGAAGGTGTCGAGCGCCGGCAGCCCCGCCAGGGTCTCAACGCCCTCGGCGAGGAAGAGCGGCGCCGGCGGCGGCCGGTGGTACCCCGCCGCGCGAGCGATGACCGGGCTCACCTCCGCGTCCTCCAGCGCGTTGTCGGTCGGCGCCAGGAAGTCGCCGAAGAGGGCGCGGTCGTTCAGCACTGCCTCCCCGACCTCGACCAGGCGGATGCCCGCGGGCTGAGGCAGCCTGCCCTCTCCCCGTAGCCGCAGCACCTCGCAGCGCTCCGGCGTGCACCGGCGCGGCAGCCGGCCGGAGCGAAGGGTGACCCGCTCGCCGAGCCGCTCAACCCCGCCGAGCCCGGCGAAGCTGCCCGCGATCGTGCTCTCCCGGAAGAGGACGAGCGCCGTGGCGTCCTCGGCGACCGCATGCCGCAGCGCAGCACGGGCACGTCGCTCGAGCGCGGGCTGCGGCTCGTCGCTCTGGCCCGGCACGCCGAACCAGACCGCGCGCACCGAGCGCTCACCGTCCGGAATCCGCTCGATCGCCTGCGCAACCGCCCGGTCCTGCGCGACGACGACCCCGGCGCGGCCGCCGAGCAGCACCGCCGCACCCGCGGCGATCCCGAGCACGACGAGGAGCACCGCAGCGCTGCGCCGGCCAAGCCGGGCCCGAACGAGCCGGAGCGGGTAGAGCGCCGCGCGCACCGCCTTCACGAGAGAGCCACCAGCTCGGCGGCGGCCGCGGCGAGCCCGTCACTACGCCCGGTCTCGAGCTGCCGCAGCGCCTCGACCGGCGAGCGCAGCTCCTCGACGAGCTCCCAGGTGCCGAGCTCACGCGCCGCCGGCTCGACGAGTGCGAGCAGGTCTTCGACCGGAGCGATCCCGGCCGCCGCGTCGGCGCGGTCGGCGAGATAGCGCTCACGCGAGCGCGGCGCGGGCGGCGGTGGCGCCGCGCAGAACGCCTGGATCAGCGCGGCGAGCGCTGCTGCGCGGTCGATGCTCGTCGGTTGGTCGGCGATCCTGACCTCGAGCGTGCCGAAGCGCGGATGGGGCCGCGCGTCCCACCAGCTCCTCGTGTAGTCGAGGCCCGTCGCCGCGATCGCCGCTTCCCACTCCTCCTGCGAGGTCAGCAGGGGAGGCTCGCCGGCGCGCGGCAGCTCGAGCAGGCGCGCCGCGCGGGCCGAGAGCGCTCCGTCCGACTCACCGCCCAGGAACGGCGAGTTGAGCGAGAGCGCGAGCACGGCTGGGAGCCACGGGACGAGCGCCGCGAGCGTCGCGAGGCAGGCCTCGAAGCTCTCCATCCCCACGTGGACGTGGAGGCCGCAGACGAGCTGGCGCCGCGCACCGGGCCCGAGCTCCTCGAGCATCTTCCGGTACCTGGGCTCCTGCACGATCTGCTGCTCCTCCGGTCGGGAGAACGGGTGCGAGCCGCTCGCCGCCACCGCCAGGCCCTCGCGCGCGGCGGACTCGCGGACGACGCCGCGGAGCCGGTGGAGCTCGGCGCGAGCATCGTCGACCGTCTCGGAGACGGGCGTGTTCGTCTCGACGAGACAGGAGAAGAGCTCCGTCTTCAGCCCTTCCGGGCCCAGCAACCGCTCGACGCCGGCCGCCAGCTCGAATGTCGTCGGGTCGAGGAGCAGCAGCTCCTCCTCCACCCCGATCGTCAGCGAGCGGCCGAAGTTACCGTCCACGGACTGCGTGGACGGGACGACCTGCAGCCTCCCACGCGTAGTAGGACGCGCTCGGTCCGAAGCCGCGCTCGTACGGGACGATGCGCGGGTTCCGGCCGACCTCCTTCGCGCGCTGCGCGTGCCAAAGCAGGTTCGGGTCGTCGCTCTCCTCCCAGACGAGGACGAGGTGGGCCGCGGTCATGAAGTCGGCGACGAACGAGCAGCCGTTGGCCGGACACGGGAAGGGGTCGGTGCGGACGCAGAACCAGCCGGTGTGATCGTCCTCGGGGTCGGTGCTCCAGAGCTGCTCGTCCTCCTCGAGCAGCTCCTCGTCGACTTCGAACACCAGTGATCCGCGCCGCGGCTCGTGCTCCTCCACGGAGCAAGGTTAGACGTCTGGGGGTGTCGTCCGGTCGGCGATCGCAGTCACAATGGTCACATGGGCGAGCGCGACGTCGCGATCGTGCTCTCGGGCGGCGGCATGAACGGCGTCCTGCTCGAGCTGGGCTTCCTGAAGAGGCTGCGCGCCAGCTCGCTCTGGCCCCGCGTCGCGCGCATCTACGGAACCTCGGCGGGAGCCCTCACGGGGACCATGGCGGCACTCGACCGGCTCGACGAGATGGAGAGCTTCCTGCTCGACCTCCAGCCCGCGGACGTCTTCCGCCCGCAGCGCCTCTGGCGGCTGCCGCTGAACGGCCTGCACGAGTACGCGCTGCCGGCGACGATCGCCGAGCGCCTGGTCGACCCGCTCGAGCTCGCGCAGGGTCTCGCCGCCGCGCCGGTCGAGGTCGTCATCTACGTCACTGACGTGTCGGACGACGACGGCTCCGGCTCGTTCGAGCTCGCCTATTCGTCGCACCGGACTCCGCCGGAGACGCTCGCGCAGGCAATGCTCGCCTCGGCGGCGATCAGCGCGCTGGTCCTCCCGCTCCCGGTCGGGGACCGGATCGCGACCGACGGCGGCTGGGTCCGCAACTTCCCGCTCGGCGACGCCCTCGAGGCCCCGGACGTCTCACTCGTGGTCGGCTTCCGCTACGTGCCGCGCTACCCACGGGTCGGCGTGGCCGCGCTCTCCCGCATGCGCCAGCGTCTCAACCGCTTCCGCGCCGTGCCGCCGGTCCGCGCCTTCATCGCCGAGCTGGACGAGGCGGAGGCCCGCCAGCTCCGGGGCGAGCCCGTGCACCTGGGCGACATGGTGATCCGCCTGATGCGGGTCGCGATCCAGAGCAACACCGCGCTCGAGGAGCGGCTGGCGGACGAGCGCGACGAGGCGATCCGCGAGCTCGACGCGCTGCGTGCGGACGTCATGCAGATCGTCTCCGAGCACGCACGCCCGGGCCGCAGGACGCGTGCGGCACGGGCCGTGGAAGCCCGCTTCGGCCGCACTGCGCTGCCGCGGCGCGTCGAGCGGATCACCGTGCGCGGCTCGAGTGGCGCGGAGAGCCTCGACCCGGGCCTCCGCAGCCAGCGCGAGTGGTCGTCCGAGGCGAAGCGAGCGCTGATCGAGCGCGGCTGGGTAGCGGCCGACATGGAGCTCACCCGGCACGGCGTCGACCGGGCCGAGCAGGCCTCGTAGCTCGAGCCGACTAGCCCTGAGGCGATGCGGGTTGACGGCCGAGCGTGACTTCGACCGTCATCGGCTTGCTGCCGCGGTAGATCTCGACCTCGACGGTGTCGCCGGGCTTGTGATCCTGCAGCTCGTCGCGCAGTTCCTCGAGCGAGCCGACGCGCCTGCCGTCGACCGCGACGATGACGTCGCCGCCGAGCGTGTAGCTCTCCCCGGCGACCACGGTGGTGTCCGTGCCGGCCTCGAGGCCTGCACGATCGGCGGCGGTGTCCGCGCTGACCGTCTCGACCAGAACGCCCGCGTCGACGGGCAGTCGGAAGGAGCGCGCCAGGTCCTCGGTGACGGTGCTGCCGCCGATGCCGAGGAACGCCCGGTCGACCTTGCCGGTCGCGACGAGCTGGGCGACGACGCCCTTGACCGTGTTCGACGGGACTGCGAAGCCGATGCCGACGTTACCGGAGGAGCCCTGCGCCGGGGCGATCTGCGAGTTGACGCCGATCACCTGCGCCTGGGCGTTCAGGAGCGGGCCGCCGGAGTTGCCGCTGTTGATCTGCGCGTCGGTCTGGATCACGTGGTCGATCGGGTAGCCGTTGGGCGCGGTGATCGTGCGCTCCTGAACGGCGCTGACGATGCCTGCGGTGGTCGTGCGGGCGAGACCGAAGGGGTTCCCGATCGCGACGACGGGATCGCCGACGCGGACGGCAGCAGAGTCGCCGAAGGCGAGCGGTGTCAGGCTGCGCGAGCTGGTCTCGACCCGGAGCACGGCGATGTCGGTGGACGGGTCACTGCCGACAAGTGTCGCGCGCAGCGTGTCCTGGTTCGAGAAGCTGACCTCGATCTGGTCGGCGCCCTCGATCACGTGGTAGTTCGTAACGACGTGCCCGGCCTTGTCGATCACGAAGCCGGAGCCGAGTGCCTGTCCCGGCCCGCTGTCCGGAAGCCCGTACGGATCGAGGGAAGGGTTGTCGTCCGCGCCGGACGTCGAGGTGATCTGGACGACGCCGGGGGCGGCGCGTTCGTAGATCTCGCTGACCGAGAGCCTGTTGTCGTCGGCGACCGGGGCGGCGGCCGGGGAGGAAGAGGCCGTCTGTACGACGGTGGTGCCGCCGTCCAGGCCGCCGACGAGCGCCACGCCGCCGATCGCGATCAGACCGCCGAGGAGGGCGGCGGCGGTCAGTCCGGCGAGCGGGATCAGAATGGCGCGTCCGTTCACGAAGGACCTTGTACCGAGGGGGTCTTAACGGGGCATAAGAACGCCGTTAAGCGCGGGTTGCGGCCGTGTTCGGGGTTCAGTCGGCGCTGACGACGGCCGTCTTCTCGGCCCGCTCGCGCTCGGCGCCGAGCGCCTCGTCCAGCTTCTGCTCGAGCTCGCCGCTCGCATACAGCTCCTCGACGATGTCCGCGCCGCCGACGAGCTCGCCCTTGACGAAGACCTGCGGGATCGTCGGCCAGCCGGACAACGCGGAGAGTTCCTCGCGGATCCGGGGGTCGGGCAGGACGTCGACCGCGGTGACCGGCGCTCCCGCTGCCCGCAGCGCGCGGAGCGCACGGTCCGAGTTGCCGCACATGACGAGCTGCGGCGTCCCCTTCATGAACAAGCTCACGGGCTCGTTCTCGATGATCTCCTTGATCTGGTCGCTCAGCTCGCTCATGCCAGTCCTCTCGTCTTGATCCGTAGCTCGTGGATCGACCCGTCCCCGAGCGGCGTCGCGAGTGCCTCGTAGACGAGCCGGTGCTGCTCGACGAGCGAGAGCCCGTCGAAGCGGCCGCTCGCGATCGTCACCTGAAAATGGTCGCCCCCGCCGGTGCGGTCCTCGACCGCGAGCTCGTTCGCGTCGGGAAAGGAGTCGCGCAGAAGCGACTCGAGCGTGCCGGCCAGCGCCATGCTCGCATCGTAGCCGTGGTGCAGCGGCGGGCCGGCGCAGCTAGCTTGTGCTTCGTGAAGCATGGGCTCGCGACGCTCGTGTTCCTGATCGCGCTCGTCGCGGCCGCGCCCGGTCACGCATCGACACCGGTGCCCTGGTGCGGCACGAGCGTCGCCAACCTCGACCGCGTCCCGGACACGACCCCGGGCTACGCCGTGCACGTCGCGTACGTGCACCTGGCGGGCACGCCCGACCGCTTCGTCGAGTGGGCTCCCCGAATCGTCGGCGACGTCACCGCGATCGACGCCTGGTGGCGGGCGCGGGACGGAGCTCGCGCTCCCCGGTTCGACCTCTTCGCGACGACGTGCGAGAGCGCGTTCGGTCAGCTCGACATCTCGAACGTGACGCTGCCACCGGGCGTCGGGGGCATCGACACCGTCTTCACCTCGCTCCGGTTCTTGCTCGCCGAGAATCACGGCTTCACCGAGGCGGAGAAGGCGTATCTCATCTATTTCGACGGCCCGACCGGACAGACGGCGCCTGCGGGCGCAGTCTGCGGGCAGGGCGGCTCCCGGACGTCGGGCCTGCCGGGTCTCGCGGCCGTCTTCCTCGACTCCTGCCTCGCGGAACCCAACGACACTCTGCGCCCGGTCGTGGCGGTGCACGAGCTGCTCCACGTCTTCGGCGCCGTCGGAGTCGGCGCGCCACACATCTGCCGAGGCGGGCACGTCTGCGACGTCCCGGAGGACGTGATGGCGGCCTCGCTGTCCGGCAACGAGCTCGAGGCGCTCCTCCTCGACGGCGGCCGCGACGACTACTACGACCATCCGGGCGCCTGGCTCGACGTGCGCGACTCGCTCTTCCTGGAGCGCCTCGACTCGCCGGACCGCGCGCCACCCTCGCCCCCGGCCGACCTCACCGCCACGAACGGCGCCACGCCTGGATTCGTCCGGCTCTCGTGGCGCCCGGCCACCGACGACGTCGGCCCGATCACCTATCGCATCTATCAGGACGGACGCTTCGACTCGGCCACGACGTCGACCTCGGCCATGCTCGGCGTCGACGAGGACGACACGAGCGCCTACTCCGTCCGCGCCGCAGACCCCGTCGGCCACCTCGGGCCGCTCCAGACGATCCGGTTCAGGCTCGGTCTCGGCATCGTCGACGAGCGCGGCCGGCTCGTGCGCGACACGGTCCGGCCGCCTGCGATCAGCCGGGTCAGCGTCCGACGCACGGCGAAGGCCAACGTGCTCACGTGGCCCGCGGTCAAAGACGGCGGCGGACTCCGCGGCTATCGAGCGCGGCTCGGAACGAGGACGATCGCGCTGACGAAGCCCGCGCTGACGCTGGTCCGCGCCGGCGCGCGGACGCCGGTCTCACTCGCGGCGGTCGACCGCGCCGGCAACGTCGGCCCGACGATCACGGTCCCGCGAAGCCGGCTGCGCTAGATTCGAGGCATGGCCGCCGACGCGCTCTCCGCCCGCTCCACGCTCGCGGTCGGCGACCGCACGCTCGAGATCCACAGGCTCGACGCGCTGCAGCAGGAGTGGGACGTCGCGCGCCTGCCGTACACGCTCCGGATCCTGCTCGAGAACGTGCTCCGCAACGGCGACCGCGCGGACGTCGAAGCGGTCGCCGGCTGGATCGCGACCGACGAGCCGAGCCGCGAGATCTCGTTCGCGCCCGCCCGCGTCCTGCTCCAGGACTTCACGGGCGTGCCGGCCGTCGTCGACCTCGCGGCGATGCGGGACGCGATGGCGGACCTCGGCGGGAAGCCGGAGCAGATCAACCCGCTGATCCCGGTCGAGCTCGTGATCGACCACTCGGTCCAGGTGGACGTCTTCGGCGCGCGCGAGGCCTTTGCGCGGAACGTCGAGCTCGAGTTCGAGCGGAACCGCGAGCGGTACGCGTTCCTGCGCTGGGGCCAGGGGGCCTTCCGCGACTTCAAGGTCGTGCCACCGGGCACCGGGATCGTCCACCAGGTCAACCTCGAGTACCTCGCCCGCGTCGTCGAAGAGCGAGACGGCGTCGCCTTCCCGGACACGCTCGTCGGCACCGACTCGCACACGACGATGGTGAACGGGCTCGGCGTGCTCGGCTGGGGCGTCGGCGGGATCGAGGCGGAGGCCGCGATGCTCGGCGAGCCGCTCTCGATGCTCGTTCCGCAGGTCGTCGGCTTCAAGCTCAGCGGGCAGCTGCAGGAGGGCGCGACCGCGACCGACCTCGTCCTGACCGTGACCGAGATCCTCCGCCGCACCGGCGTCGTCGGCAAGTTCGTCGAGTACTTCGGGCACGGGCTCGCGTCGCTGCCGCTGGCCGACCGCGCGACCATCGGCAACATGTCGCCCGAATACGGCGCGACGTGCGGCTTCTTCCCCGTCGACGACCTCACGCTCAGCTACCTGCGCCTGACGGGCCGCAGCGATGAGCGCGTCGCTCTCATCGAGGCCTACTGCAAGGAGAACCTGCTCTGGCACGACCCGGAGGACGAGCCGACCTACTCGCAGGTCGTCGAGCTCGACCTCGCGACCGTCGAGCCCTCGCTCGCCGGCCCGCGCCGGCCGCAGGACCGCGTGCCGCTGGCGCACGCCAAGGTCGCGTTCCTCGACTCGCTCGGGACCTTCGGCGTCCCCTACGCAGACGGAAGTCCGAACGACTCCGTCGCGAGCACGTTCCCGGCGAGCGACCCGACCACCGAGCAGGCTCCGGGTGCCCACCCCGAGCCCGAGCCGAACGCTACCCCGGTCGCCGTCGTCGGCCCCGGGCACCATCGCGTGCCCGTCGCCGGCGCCGACTACGAGCTCGACCACGGCAGCGTCGTGATCGCGGCGATCACGTCCTGCACCAACACGTCCAACCCGCAGGTGATGGTCGGCGCCGGGCTGCTCGCGAAGAAGGCAGTCGAGCGCGGCCTCGAGCGCAAGCCGTGGGTCAAGACGAGCCTCGCGCCCGGCTCGAAGGTGGTGACCGAGTACTACGACCGCGCCGGGCTGACCCCGTACCTGGAGCAGCTCGGCTTCCACACCGTCGGCTACGGCTGCACCACCTGCATCGGCAACTCGGGCCCACTAGCGGAGGCGATCTCCGCGGC
Organism: uncultured Gaiellaceae bacterium; assembly: GCA_963850995.1. Classification (GTDB taxonomy): domain Bacteria; phylum Actinomycetota; class Thermoleophilia; order Gaiellales; family Gaiellaceae; genus Gaiellasilicea. The sequence goes on from CAWKNQ010000004.1 coordinate 221,126, forward strand.
GGTCGCAGAGGGCGACCTCGTCGTCTGCTCGGTGCTCTCGGGCAACCGCAACTTCGAGGCGCGCATCCACCCGGAGGTGAAGGCGAACTACCTCGCCTCGCCGCCGCTCGTCGTCGCCTACGCCCTCGCCGGGCGGATGGACGTCGACCTGCTGGAAGATCCCCTCGGCGAGGACGCGGACGGGAACGACGTCTACCTGCGCGACATCTGGCCGAGCTCGGAGGAGATCACGGAGACGATCGCCGCGTCGGTGCACGGCGAGATGTTCACGTCGACCTACGCGGACGTGTTCACCGGCGACGAGCAGTGGCGCAGCCTGCCCGTTCCCGAGGGCGAGCGGTTCGCCTGGGAGGACGACTCGACCTACGTGCGCCTGCCGCCCTACTTCGAGGGGATGGAGCTCGAGCCGGGGACGGTCGAGGACATCGCCGGAGCGCGCTGCCTCGTCATGCTCGGCGACTCCGTCACGACAGACCACATCTCCCCGGCCGGCGCGATCAAGCCGGAGTCGCCGGCGGGCCGCTACCTGCTCGACCGGGGGATCGAGCGGAGGGACTTCAACTCCTACGGCTCGCGACGCGGCAACCACGAGGTGATGGTGCGCGGCACGTTCGCGAACGTGCGGATGCGCAACCTGCTCGTCCCCGGCTCCGAGGGCACATGGACCGTTCACCTCCCGGATGGGGAGGAGTCGACGATCTTCGAGGCGTCGGAGCGCTATCTCGCGGACGGGACGCCGCTGATCGTGATCGCCGGCAAGGAGTACGGCTCGGGCTCCTCGCGCGACTGGGCCGCCAAGGGCCCGAACCTGCTCGGGGTGCGGGCCGTGATCGCGGAGAGCTACGAGCGGATCCATCGCTCGAACCTGCTGATGATGGGCGTCCTGCCGCTCCAGTTCCGAGACGGCGAGACACCGGCGACGCTCGGGCTGACGGGCCGCGAGGAGTTCGCGATCGAGGGAGTCGAGAACGCCGAGGCGGACGAGGTCACCGTCCGCGCCGACGAGACGACGTTCACGGCGCGCGTACGGCTCGACACGCCGCGCGAGCGCGAGTACCTGCGCCACGGCGGCATCCTCCCCTTCGTGCTCCGCCGTCTGCTCGCCGCCTGACCTGACCCCTTGACATCTGACGTAACCCGGCTAGGGTGACCGCCCTTCCGCGGCGACGGGGTCTCGCCGCGGGCTAGGAGGGGCAGACGGGGCGCCGAGAGGCGCCCCGCCCCGTTCCCTAGTTGGTTGGCCATCTAGAGTTCGCCGTACCGGGGTGCCTCGTGGAGGCTGAGATCACACCCGTAGAACCTGATCCGGTTCGCACCGGCGAAGGGAGTGAAGAACCGTTGGAGCAAAGGCCCTCGTGGGGAATCGAGCCGGTGCCTGCGCGTCTCCGTGTGCTGGGACTCGTCGACACGGGCCTCCTCTGGGGGAACCTCGGCGTCTCGCTCCTCGTGCTCGTCGCGGGCACGTACCTCGTCCCCGCGCTCTCGCTGCCGCAGGCGTTCCTGGCCATCGGCATCGGCAGCCTGATCGGGAACGCGATGCTCGGCGTGGCGGCGATGATCGGCGCCGACGCGCGCGTCCCCTCGATGGTGCTGATGCGGGCGCCGCTCGGCCTCCGGGGGTCGTGGGGGCCGACGGTCCTGAACGCGGCCCAGTGCGTCGGCTGGTCGATCTTCGAGCTACTGATCATCGCCACAGCCGTTGCGGCCCTCTCGGACGAGCTCTTCGGCTTCCGCGCGCAGTGGCTCTGGACCCTCGTCTTCGGCGGCGTCGCGCTCGCGATGGCGCTGCTCGGGCCGATCGACTTCGTGCGCAAGGTCGTTCGCAAGTACGCCGTCTGGGCCGTGCTCGCGTCGCTTCTTTACCTGACCTGGTGGGCGCTCGACGGCTCCGGCTTCGGCGACCTCTGGAGCCGGGAGGGCGAGGGCGGCTCGTCCGTGCTCGAGGGCGTCGACCTCGTCGTCGCGATCACGGTCTCCTGGATCCCGCTCGTCGCCGACTACACGCGCTTCAGCCGTGGCCGCAGCGCGGCGTTCTGGGGCACGGCAGTGGGTTACTTCGTAGCGAGCGCCTGGCTCTGGCTGCTCGGCGCCGTCCTCTTCTTCTCCCGCGACATCACGGATCCGGCTGCGCTGCCGGTCGCGGTGGCCGCGGGCGGGCTCGGCGCCGTCCTGGCGCTCCTGGCCGTCACCGTCGACGAGACAGACGAAGCCTTCGCGAACGTCTACTCGACGGCGGTCTCGATCCAGAACGTCGCGCCGCAGCTGCCGCAGCGCCGGCTGCTCGTCGCGGTCGCGGCCGTGGCGACGCTCGGCGCGCTCACGATCGACCTGCTCGCGTACGAAAGCTTCCTGATCCTGCTCGGCTCGTTCTTCGTTCCCCTCTTCGGCGTGCTGCTGGCCGACTGGCTCGCCGCAGGCGCCCGCTACGTCCCTCACGACGTCTTCGCCGGCCCGGCGGTGCGCTGGGGGATGCTCGCCGCCTGGATCGCAGGGTTCGCGCTGTACCAGTGGCTCCACCCGGTCGGCCCGTCCTGGTGGGTCGACACGATCGGGGAGCCGCCGGATCTCGGCATCGGCGCGACGCTGCCGAGCTTCGCGCTCTCGTTCGTCCTTGCCGGAGCCATCGCCCTCGTGGGCAAGCGCCGCATCTAGAGTCCTCGCGTGCGCGGCGTCGCGGTGATCGGGAACCTCACGCGGGACACGATCGACGGCGGCCCGTCCCGGGTCGGCGGCGCGCCGTTCCACGCGGCGCGGGCGTTGCGGCTGCTCGGCGGCGGCTCGAGGATCGTCGCCCGTTGCGCTGCGGCCGACCGGCGATCGCTCGTCGGCCCGCTCGCCGCGCTCGGCGTGCCCTTCGCGTGGCTGCCGTCGCCCACGACGACGACATTCGAGATCACGTACGCCGGCGAGGAGCGCGTGATGACGATCGCCGACCCGGGCTCGCCCTGGACGCTCGAGGACGTTCGGACTGTCGGCCGCGCGGAGTGGGTGCAGGTCGGTGCGCTGACGCGCGCAGACTTCTCGCCCTCGGTGCTCGCCGCGCTCGCGCGCGACCGCCGGCTGGCGCTCGACGGGCAGGCGCTCGTCCGGCCGGGCGTCGCCGGGCCGCTCGTCCTCGACGGCGACTTCGACGTCGCGATCCTGCGCTCGCTGACCGTCCTGAAGCTGAACGAGGAGGAGCTCGAGACGCTGGGCGGCGAGGAAGAGGTCTCGGCACACGGCATTCCCGAGCTCGTGCTCACCCGCGGCTCGACGGGGGCGACGCTGATCGCCGGCGGCGTCCGCGAGCACGTTCCCGTCCGGCGCGTCGAGACAGCCGACCCGACGGGAGCCGGGGACGCGTTCCTGGCCGCGTACGTGTGGTCGCGCGCGTCCGGCCACCGCCCGCTCTCTGCCGCGCGGCACGCCGCCACGGTCGCGGCGCGGGCGCTCGAGCTGGCCGCGTGATCGCGCGGGCCCGCACCGTCGAAGGCGTATTCGACCTCGACGTCGAGACGGAGGTCGTGCTCGGGGAGGTCGACGATGCGGTCGACCACGAGCGCCTCGAGCTCGAGCTGCCCAGGCTGGTGGCTGCCTCGGCGGGCGGCGCAACGGTCGTCGCGCTCGTCGACCGCCGGCCGCCGCTCCTCGTCTCGTGGGACGCCGGCGCTACCTGGACCGAGGCCGGCGGGGGCCTGCCGGCCGGGTTCGACGTCGCCGTCGACCCGGACGACCCGGACCGGGTGCTCTTCGCGGCTCGGAACCGCGTCTACCTCTCGACGGACGGCGGCCGGTTCTGGCGTGCGCTCGCGCCCGAGCTGCCGGACATCGAGGCGGTCGCCTGGGCTGAACGGCCTACGGAAGCCTGAACTCGCCGCGCGCGACGACGACCGCGGAGCCGCCGACCTCGACCGACTCGATCTCCTCCCCCGCTCCGGTCGCCCGGGCGAAGAGCGTCGACGGCCGCCCGATCTCCGTCCCCTGCTCGATCTCGAGCAGCTCGCCCCACGGCACGACGCCGTGGCGCGCGAGGTGACAGGCGAGCGGCCCTGCCGCCGACCCAGTCGCAGGATCCTCGGCGACCCCGGCCCGCGGCCCGAACATCCGCACCTTCCAGCTCGTCCCGGCACCTGCGAATGCGACGGCGCCGACCAGGTCGAGCTCGGCGAGCGCGCCGAGATCCGGCCTCAGCCCGGCGACGTCCTTCTTGGCCGGGAGCTTCACGTACGCAAAGCGGACGCCGTTGTCGTACATCTCGACCGGCAGCTCGGACTCAGCAACTCCGAGCGCGGCCAGGAGCTCATCCGCGCGGTCGAACGGCACGACGCTGGGCACCGGCTGCGTCATCCGTCCGAAGACGATCCGGCCCGACTCGTCGCGGTCGAGCTCGACCGGCACCATCCCTCTCCCGGTCTCGAGCGCGATCACGCCGAGCTGCAGCGGCGCTCCGAGGACGAAGGCGGCGCCGAGGCAGGGATGCCCGGCGAAGGGAATCTCCGTGCGGGGCGTGAAGATGCGCAGCCGGACCGTGCCGCCTTCGCGCGGCGGCAGCACGAAGACGGTCTCTGACAGCCCGAGCTCGTGCGCCAGCTCCTGCATCGTGACCTCGTCGAGGTCGCGGGCGTCGGTGAAGACGGCCAGCTGGTTGCCCGCGAGCGGCCGGTCGGTGAAGACGTCCGCGAGCACGTAGCGGAACGAGCGCACGGCCCTGAATCTATCCTCCGCAGCCGTGCGCCTCTTCCTCGTCCGCCACGCCCACGCCGAGCCCGGCGATCCCGACGAGCTGCGGCCGCTGAGCGAGCGCGGGCGCGAGGAAGCCCGCGCGCTCGCCGAGCGGCTGGATGCCGCGGCGCCGGAGCTCGTCGTCACGAGCCCGCTCCTCCGCGCCCGGGAGACCGCCGCGGCGATCGCGAGCGCGACCGGAGCCGAGCTGCGGATCGACGAGCGGCTCGCGCCGGGCGCGACCGCCGAGGACGTCCTCGCCGCCGCCGACGGCGCCACGGTGGTCGTCGTCGGCCACCAGCCGGACTGCTCGGAGATCGCGCACGCGCTCGCCGGCAGGGAGATCGACTTCCCGACCGCCGGGCACGCCGTGATCGACCTGTGAACGCGATCTCGGTCCGCGGCCTGCGCAAGTCGTACGCCGAGGTCGAGGCGGTGCGCGGGATCGACTTCGACGTCGAGGCGGGCGAGGTCTTCGGTCTCCTCGGCCCGAACGGCGCCGGCAAGACGACGACGGTCGAGATCCTCGAGGGCTACCGGCAGCGCGACGCCGGCGAGGTCACCGTGCTCGGCTTCGACCCCGGACGCGTCGAACGCGCCTTCCGCGAGCGGATCGGCGTCGTCCTCCAGCAGTCCGAGCTCTGGCCGCAGCTGACCGTCCGCGAGATCCACCGCATCTTCGCGGGCTATTACAAGCGGCCGCGCGACGTGGACGAGGTGATCGGGCTCGTCGGGCTCGAGGAGAAGCGCGACAACCAGGTGAAGACGCTCTCCGGTGGCCAGAAGCGGCGGCTCGACCTCGGCGTCGCGCTCGTCGGCGACCCTGAGCTCGTCTTCCTCGACGAGCCGACCACCGGCTTCGATCCCGCGGCCAGGCGGAACGCCTGGAAGCTCGTCCGCTCGCTGCGCGAGCTCGGCAAGACCGTGCTCCTGACGACGCACTACCTCGACGAGGCGCAGCAACTGGCCGACCGGGTCGCCGTCCTGCGGGCAGGCGAGATCGTGAAGTTGGGCAAGCCCTCGGAGCTGATCGCCCGAACGACGGCGCAGATCCGCTACGTCGCGGACGGCGAGGAGGTCGTGCTCGAGACCGACGAGCCGACGCGGACGCTGCACGAGCTCACGGCGAAGGCGCTCGCCGACGGCGTCGAGCTGGAAGGGCTGGAGGTGCGGCGCGCGACGCTCGAGGACGTCTATCTCGAGCTCGTCGACGAGGAGGGCGGCACGTGACTCGCCTCACGTTCCTGGGGCGCCGCTCGCGGTGCGTAGGCCGGTGGAACAGTACGGAGGTACGGGCCGCCGGCTGGAGCGCCGCGAGCGGCGTCAGCCTTTCGCGGAGCCCGGCTCCGCCGGGCGGGAGCGAAAGGCGGCCAGGGACGTGAGTCTCTGGGTGCACCAGCTCAAGGCCGAGCAGCTGATCTTCTGGCGCAGCCGCGAGGCGGCGATCTTCGTCTTCCTCTTCCCGCCGCTCCTCTTCGTCCTGCTCGCGTCCGTCTTCGGCGAGAGCGGCGAGGACGTGAGCGAGCTCGTCGCCGGCCTGATCGGCTACGCCGTCGCGAACACGGCCCTCGGCGGCCTCGCGATCGCGCTCGTGATCCGGCGCGAGTACGGGATCCTGAAGCGGATCCGCTCGACGCCGCTGCCCGCGCCGCTCTACCTCGCGACCGTCCTGATCTCAAACCTGATCGTCCTCGCGCTCCAGTCGCTCGTCGTCCTCGCGCTCGGCGTCGGGCTCTTCGACGCCGACCTCCCCGACCAGCCGCTCTCGTTCCTGCTCGCGGTCCTGCTCGGCGGCGTCGCCTTCACAGGGCTCGGTCTCGCGACGGCCGCCCTCGTCCGGTCGGCGGAGTCGGTCGCGGCCGTCGTCAACGTGATCATCCTGCCGATGTCGTTTCTCTCCGGTGCCTTCGGCTCGGCCGACGCGCTCCCGCGGGTGCTCGAAATCGTCGCGGACGTCCTCCCGCTCAAGTACCTGATCGAGCTCGTCCTCGGTACCTACGTGGAAGGCGAGACGATCGCCGACCACCCCGGCGCCGTCGCGATGCTCGCGATCTGGGGCGCGGCCGGCTACCTCGTCGCGTGGCGGCGCTTCGGGTGGGAGCCGCGCGAGCGTTAGAGGCCGGGGCGAGGCGGGCAGGAAGACTGGCATGCAAGACGCCCCACTCGCATTCGTGGACGACAACGGCGACGTCCGGGTCAACTTCGGCGTCTTCGCCGGCCGTGAGGCCACGCCCGCCGAGATCGACGAGCTCGCGCGCGTGCTGCTCGAGGACGCCGAATCGGTGACGATCGTCGCCGAGCGCCGCTACGTCGTCGACCGCGAGCGGGAGGCGTCGGTGCACCAGGTCCGGGTCGAGCTGGCCTGGCAGCCTCCCGAACCTGTGCTCGCGGTCGTCCGGCGCTGGACGCAGGACTGCATCGCCGACCGCACCGTCGAGATCGAAGGAGCCTGAGAGCTCGGTTCAGAATGAGCTTCGTCGCCGGGGTGCTCCGGGTGGTGCGAGCGCAAGGACGCAGGGAGCCTCGATAGCTGAAGCTATCGGGGCGACTGAGGACGCGGCGATCGTGCCGCCCGGGGCGGCCCGGCGACACAAGGCTTATTTTGAACCGGGCTCTTAGCCGCCGGCGGCTACCCTGCCGCGATGGCCTCCCGCAACGAGCTCCGCAACGTCGCCATCGTCGCGCACGTCGACCACGGCAAGACCACGCTCGTCGACGCGATGCTCTGGCAGTCCGGTGCCTTCCGCGCGAACCAGGAGGTCGCCGAGCGCGTGCTCGACTCGATGGACCTCGAGCGCGAGAAGGGGATCACGATCCTGGCCAAGAACACGGCCTTCCGCTACGGCGACGTGAAGGTGAACATCGTCGACACGCCGGGCCACGCCGACTTCGGCGGCGAGGTGGAGCGCGGACTGACGATGGTCGACGGCGTCCTCCTGCTCGTCGACGCGAGCGAAGGGCCGCTGCCGCAGACGCGCTTCGTGCTCCGCAAGGCGCTCGAGGCACGACTGCCGGTGATCCTCGTCGTCAACAAGGTCGACCGCCCCGATGCGCGCATCGAGGAGGTCGTGAACGAGGTCTACGAGCTCTTTCTCGACCTCGACGCCGACGAGAGCCAGATCGAGTTTCCGATCGTCTACGCGAACGCGAGAGCCGGCCAAGCGGGACTCGAGCCGGACGAGCTCGCCGGCGACCTGCGCCCGCTCTTCGAGCTCCTCGTCGAGCACATTCCGGCGCCCGAGCACGATCCCGAGCATCCACTGCAGGCGCTCGTGACGAACCTCGACGCGTCCCCGTACGTCGGCCGCCTTGCGCTCGCGCGCGTGCAGCACGGCTCGATCCGGAAGGGGCAGCAGATCGCCTGGTGCCGAGCCGACGGGACGATCGAGCGCGCCAAGGTGACCGAGCTCTACGTGACGGAGGCGCTCGACCGCGTCGAGGCGGACGAGGCCGGGCCGGGTGAGATCGTCGCCGTCGCCGGGCTGCCTGAGGTGACGATCGGCGAGACCCTGGCCGATCCCGCGGACGCGCGTCCCCTCCCGGTCACGCGGGTGGACGAGCCGAGCCTGTCGATGACGATCGGGATCAACACGTCGCCGCTCTCGGGCCGCGAGGGCGACAAGCTGACCGCGAGCATGCTCAAGGGCCGGCTCGACCAGGAGCTCGTCGGGAACGTGTCGCTCCGCGTCCTCCCCACCGAGCGCCCCGACACCTGGGAGGTGCAGGGCCGCGGCGAGCTCCAGCTGGCGGTGCTCGTCGAGCTGATGCGGCGGGAGGGCTTCGAGCTGACCGTGGGCAAGCCGCAGGTCGTGACCCAGCTCGTCGACGGGAAGCTGCACGAGCCGGTCGAGCGGCTCGCGATCGACGCGCCCGAGGACTACGTCGGCGTGCTCACCCAGCTGCTCGCGCTCAGGAAGGGCCGGCTGGAGCAGATGGTCAACCACGGCACCGGCTGGGTCCGGCTGGAGTACCTCGTCCCCGCCCGCGCGCTGATCGGCTTCCGCACCGAGTTCCTCACCGAGACCCGCGGCACCGGCATCCTCCATCATGTCTTCGACCGCTACGAGCCCTGGCACGGCGAGCTGCGCACGCGCCCGACCGGCTCGCTCGTGGCCGACCGGCGCGGGCCGACGACGTCGTTCGCTCTGTTAAACCTGCAGGAGCGCGGCTCGCTCTTCGTGGCCCCCGGCACCGAGGTCTACGAGGGGATGATCGTCGGCGAGAACGCGCGCGCCGAGGACCTCGACGTGAACGCGACGAAGGAGAAGAAGCTGACGAACATCCGCTCCTCGACCGCCGAGGAGCTCGTCCGCCTGATCCCGCCGCGCCTCCTCTCCCTCGAGCAGGCGCTCGAGTTCATCCGCGAGGACGAGTCGATCGAGGTGACGCCGGCGAACGTTCGCCTGCGCAAGCTCGTGCTCGAGGCGTCGAAGCGCCAGAGCGCCTCCTCGAAGAAGGCCCGCGCGCTCGCTGCTGCGGGCTAGGCCGTCCGGCGGCGCCTCCACCAGAGCACGGCACCCGCGAGCGCGCCGACGACGAGCGGCACGGCGAGCAGCGGGTTGAACGTGTCGCCGGGCGGCGGCGCGTAGTCGAGGCTGCCGGCGATCGCGACCGGCTCGCCGCCGACCCGGAGCGGGACCTCCCAGTCGAAGACGTGGTGTGCCTGATCCTCGTCCCGCCGCACGTTCGGCGGCAGGATCGGGCTCATCCAGTGGATGCGGTGGTCGTGCCACTCGTACACCTCGTGGCTCGCAACCTGCCGCCAGCTCGGCTCGGCCTTTGCGGTCGCCTCGGCGGGCACCTGGACGTCGCCGTAGCGGTCGTCGTTCAGGTACGTGGCCGGCGAGCGCTCGTTGCGAAAGACCCTGCCTTCGGCGAAGCGGAGGTACGGCTCCCCGTCGTAGCCGAGAACGACGACCTCCTCGCCGCTCTCGTTGCGGAGCTCGAGCCGGTCGTCGCCGTCGAGCACGCGCAGCTCCAGCCCGGGAGTCGCCGGAGCGGCAGTGATCGAGGAGGTGAAGCCCAGCGCCCCGCCGTCGCCGTGAGCGGCGGCGGCGGGGCTGAGCAGGACGGCGACCGTCCCGACCGCGAGCAGGGCTCGGATCACGTCGTCCGCCGGGCGAGGCCCAGGCCGAGCGCGGCGAGGCCGGCGACGAGGCCGCCCGCGCCGAGCGCGAGCGCGACGTAGGCGACCCAGTCGCTGCCGTCCTCGTCCTCCTCGCCCTCGCCGGCCGCCTCGGTCGTCGCGACCGGCGCAGCCGCCGGCTCGGCGGTCGCCGCCTCGAGCATGACGCGCGGCGCGGGCTCATCCGCGTCCGCGGCTCCGATCCAGCGGACGACCTCGCCGCCCGAGTAGGTCTGGACGGCCGGGAACACGAGCTCCGTGCCGGGCGCGTCCGGCACCTTCGCGCTGAGACCGAACTCGTCGAACTCGCCGGGCGCGATCGTGCCGCCCTCCCAGGTCACGCTCGAGATCCGCTCGCTGACCATGTCTCCGAAGACCTCGACCGGCGGGTCGAGCTTCTCCGTGGTCACCGTCCGCGTCCACCCGGGCTTGGGCTGGAAGCTGACGAAGAACAGGCCCTCGGGCAGCTGCAGCGTCACTTTCGTCGTGTCCGCGTCCTCGCGCTCGGTTGGGACACGTATGGCGAAGCGGGAGAAGCTGTCGCTGGGAACCGCGTTGGGATTGACGGTGACGTGCGCCGCAGCGGCGGGTACAAGCGCGAGCGCAGCCGCCGCGGCGAGCAGGGGAAGCAGAAGACGAGGATTCATCAGTTGTCCTTTCGGATCGGAATGGAAAGAGTCGCGTCGAGCGCCTCGAACTCGCCGCGCCGGCCTTCGACGCGAACCTGCCAATCGCCGGCGAGTGCGAGTTGTGCGCGCGGCACGGTGTAGTGACCGGGCGCGAGCCGGCGAGCCGTGTAGCGAAGCGGCCCGACCTGACGGCTCGCGAGCGAGGCCGAGAGCCGGAGCTCGTCGACGTTCGCCGGCTGCCCGGACGGCTCGGTCAGATAGAGGTGGATCGCATTCGCGCCGGCGACTGCGGGGTCGACGACGAGGTTCAGCTCGAGCTCGCCGAAGGGAACGACCTCGGCGTACGGGCCTTGCGGGGCGACGCTGGCCCGAGCCGGCGGCTCGGTCACGAGCACCGCGGTCACCCCGACGACCGCCAGCACGAGCGCGAGCTCGGCCATCGCCATCCTGAGGAACCGTCCTCGCTCCAACGCCGAGGCGGTGTGCGCCTTCAGCCGCGGCACGGCACGGCGGTTGTTATAGGCGCCGAGCGCGAGCAGCGGCAGGACGAGCGCGACCTTCGCCAGCAGGAGCAACCCGTACGTCGTGTCCCAGAGGCCACGCCACGCGCCGAGCTGCTCGTAGCCGTTGACGACTCCCGCCACGAGGAGCGCGGAGACCGACCAGACCGCGACACGCGAGAAGCGCGGCACCGCAACCGCCGCGAGCGACCAACGCCGTGCGCCTGCAGTCGCGAGCGCAATGACGAGGAAGGCGAGCCCACCGGTCCAGACGGCGCCGGCGGCGACGTGGACGACGTCGGAGACGAGCGAGAGCCCGCCGCTGACCCGGGCATGGCCCGAGAGCGACGGCGTGGTCACGAGCAGCGCTGCCGGAACGAGCAGCGCCGGCGCGGGCACGCGGCTGAGCGCAAGCGCGGCGACGAGGAGACCCCAGCAGTCCCTGTGCGAGCCAGACCCGCCCAAACCGCGTCTCGAGGACCGCCCGAACGCTCTCCCAGCTCGCCGCCTCGCCGAGGCCGAACCCGCCCGCGGCCGCACCCTGGAGGACGATCCCGAGCAGCGCAGACCACACCGAGCGCGACGCCCGCGACCGCGAGCACCCGCCGGAGCAGCGGCTGCGGTCCCTGCAGGATCGTCGCGAGCGCGACCGCTCCCCCGACGACGAGAAAGAGCGCGACGAAGTCGAGGAAGCGCACGAACGTGAAGAGCACGCTCACGTTCCGCGGCGTCCCGTCTCCGAGCACCTGGGCGGCGATCCCGGACGGGTTCGCCCCCGGCGCCTGGACGTGGAAGACGAACGCGCCCGAGACGGGGTGCGCGTCGGCCGACGTCGCGCGCCACGTCACCGTGTACGTGCCGCGGGCCAGACGACCGTCCAGCGGCGCGGCGATCGTCCGCTCGTCCGGCCGCTCGACGTCGCCGCGATCGACGCGTCGCGCCTGCGAGTCGTAGACGCGCACGCTGCCGAACGAGCTCTCGACCGGCTCGTCGAAGCGCAGGACGACCTGCCGCGGCGCCTGCTCGAGGACCGCGTCGTTCGCCGGTTCGGTTGTCGTCAACGTCGCGTGAGCGCCGGCCGCGGGTGCCACCGCGAACGCCGCAGCGAGTGCGGCGACCGCGAGGAGCCCGCGACGGACGCATGCGCGCCCTGCGGGTCGGTCCATGGCTCCTTCTCTTCGCTCGCGTTACGAGGTCAGCGAGCGAGCGGCGGCCCGCGCTCGCCGTAACCACGTCCGGCCACGCAGCTCGCAGGGAGGAGCAGCGCGGAGACGGGAGCGAGCAGGGGAAGCCCGCCGACCGGGTCGGCGGGCGCCGAGCCGATCGCGAGCGCGACGACGTCGGCCAGCGACGCAAGCGCGCGGGCGACGAGGAACGCGAGGAGGGCGAACGGAACCTGCGCGTAGAGGCCGAGCAGCACCGCGGGCTGGAACGCCGTCGCCCAGCCCACGTGCCTTCCTGGACCAGCCGCTCGAGGTACTCCTGCGCGAGGAATGCGACCGGCGGAAGCGCAGCGAAGATCCAGGCCGGGGCGGGTCCGGCAGCAAGGCCGCGCTCGATCCGGACGATCCGCGCGACGAACCCGGCCAGGACGACCGCCGTGCAGATCGCGAGGAAGAGCGGCGCGTAGCCGAGGTAGCCGTGCGGCGCGGACGCTCCCGGTCCGGCCAGCTCGTAGCCCACCGCATGCCCGGCGAGCACGCCGATCGGCAGGAGCGGCAGGGTCAGCGCCCAGGTCAGGCTTCCGCGCACGCGACGATGGTACCGCCGCCCAGCTTCTAGTGCCTAGCGGCGTTCGCGACCGCCGCGCACAGCCGCGCGTGCACGTCGAGCTCGCGCTCGACCGGGCCGATCACCAGCTCCTCGGCCACCGTCTCGACCTGCTCCCGCAGCGACCGGCCCGCCCTTCGGGCCCGCCGGTTTGCGCCGACGCCGTTGACGAGCCGGGCGAGGAAGGAAAGTACGAGCCCGGCGGCCGCGCCGCCGAGGAGGAGCCAGGTCGGGATCGGGATTCCCTCTACCTCGGGCAGCGGGACGACGTCCTCGATCCGCAGCCAGCCGAGCAGGGCGAGCCCGAGCAGCCAGACGGCGCCCACCGCGACCGCGAGAGCAAGCAGGCGTTGGAGCCAGTTCGCCAGACCCCACCACTTCGGGACCGAGACGCTCAGATCGGCGGACGAGACGGCACGGTCGAGACGATCGGCAACGCGGTCGTCCGCGGCGGTCGCGGCCTCGCGTGCGAGCCGCGGCCACGGGCGCGGCAACCCGTCCGACGCGCCGTCGGCGAGCCGTCGTGCCGCGCTCGCCACCTGCGCGCGCTGCACGTCGGTCGGCGGCGGCATCGACGTCCGCACGTGCGGTTGTGGCGACTCCGGAAGCCGCAGCCGCTTCAGCGGGTCGGGCCGGAAGCGGCGGATCCAGCGCACGAACGGCCAGCCGGTCGCGAGCGTCCCGCGGCGCCGGTGCGCGTCGCCGACCGCGCGCACGACCGTGGGGACGCCCGCCGCCTCCTCGAGCGCCGCAAGCAGTTGCTCGCGGTCACTGCCTCGAACGCCGCGCGAGCGCCCGGCGCAACCTGCTGCGAGCGGCTCGAGCGCGCGCTCGAGATCGGCGGCGAGCCGGGCGACGGCAGCGTCGCGGGCGGCGACCCGCTCCGCGAGCAACCGGCGCAGCTCCGGGACACCGTCCCCGGTGCGCGCCGAGACGACCGCGAGGGGAAGCTTCGGCACGCCGTCCTCGGCGAGGAGGCGCTCCATGTCCTTGCGCCATGCGGCCACGTCGGCCGGGCCGAGCAGGTCGGCCTGGTTGAGGACGACCGCCATGGCCGCCGCGTGCGTCGCCAGTGGGCGCAGGTAGCGGTCGTGGAGCGAGGCGTCCGCGTACTTCTGCGGCTCGACGATCCAGAGAACGAGGTCGGCGAGCGCGACGACCCGCTCGGCCTCGACGCGGTGCGCCGTCTCGACCGAGTCGAAGTCGGGCAGGTCGAGCAGGACGAGCCCGCCGAGGCCGTCGGCGTCCACCTGGTGTCGCCGTCCGATCTCGAGCCAGTCGAGGAGCGCGTCCGCACCGCCGCCCCAGATCGCCGCCTGGCCGGCCGAGGTCGTCGGCCGCCGCCTGCCGACCGCCGCAAGCTCGGTCCCCGTGAGCACGTTGAAGAGCGCCGACTTGCCGACGCCTGTCGGACCGGCGAGGGCGACGACGGTCGACTCGAGGCCGAGCCCGAGCCGCGCTCCCGCCTTCGCGACGACGGCACGCGCTTCCTCGACGTCGTCCTCTTCCAGCCGCCCCTCGGCGAGCTCGGCCGCCTCCCGGAGCGCCGCGAGGCGGTCGTCCAGCGTCGTGCTCAAGCCGCCCTACGGATCGCGTCCACGGCGGTGTGCAGGCGAGCGAAGCTGTCCGCCTCGGGCGCGGACGCGTCGAGCAGCTCGTCGAACCGCTTCGCCTCGGCGCGTAGGAGCCGGTCGATCCGCTCGATCAGGTCCTCGCGCGCCCGCGACGCGAGCGTGCGGACCGCCTGGTCGCCGAAAATCGCCTCGAGCACCTTCTGCCCGACGGCCGACGTGCCGCCCGCGACGATGATCTCCGCACCGGTCAGCCCGCCCGTCTGGGCGAACACGGCGAGCATCACGGTCAGCCCGGCGCCGTTCACTCCCAGCGAAGCGAGCCGCGCGGTGGCGCGCTTCGAGGCGCCCTCCTCGCGGACGAGGTCGAAGACGACGCCCTGCCAGGCCCTCACCTGCTCCTCCGCCGCGGCGTCGAGCCCGGTCGAGGCACGTTCGAGCTCGGACGAGCCCTCGAGGAGCGCGCGCCCGGGGACGCGCTCACGCCACGCGCGGGCGGTGCGCTCGGCAGCCCGCTCGGCCGCGGTCCGGACGACGGCCTCGACGCGGTGCTCGACGGTGACCTTCAGCTCGGCGTCGGCGGCCGGCGCGCCGGTGACGATGCTCTTGAGCCGGTCGCGCAGCCAACCCACACGGGTCTCGAGCGCGCGCATCACGTCCCCCGTACCGACCACCTCGTGCCATCGCGCCAGCACCTCGCCGCGCAGCAACGAGCCGCTGCGAAGCGCGGCCTCGACCTCGCGCAGCGCCTCTGCATACGCGGCGTCGGCCTCCGCCCGCAGCTCCGCGGCCGCCGACAGCTGGTCGACTGCGGCCCGCTCGACGAGCGCGGCACGGACTGGGAGGCTCGCGAGCGCGCCTCGCAGCGTCCGGCGCACGAGCGCCGCCCGCGCCTGGGCGTCTGCAGCGAGGCCGTCGAGCCACGCGCGGACGGGCCAGAGCGCGTCCGCCGGCAGCAGCTCGCCCTCGAGCGCGACCTCGGGGACGACGAGCACGTCGGTGTCCCCGAGCCGCTCGTCGGACAGCATCTGCCGCAGGTGGGCGGGCACCTCGCGATCGGCGTCCTCGGGCACCCGGTTGAGCACGACCGAGAGGGCCGTGCCCCGCTCGCGGGCCGAGCGCAGGAACTCCCACGGCACCGCGTCGGCGTAGCGGGCCGCGGTGGTGACGAAGAGCCAGCCGTCGGCGGCGGCCAGCAGCTGGTTCGCGAGCGCGCGGTTCTCGGCGAGCACCGAGTCGATGTCCGGCGAGTCGAGCAGCGCGAGCCCCTCCGAGAGCGCGGCGGTCGGTACGAGCTGGAGCGTCCCCGCGCCGCCGAGCCCACCCGTCACGCGCGGCAGCCCGGGCAGCACCCGGTCGCCCTCGAACCAGCGCACGTCGTCCGGATGGCAGGCCAGCACGGGAGCCCGCGTAGTCGGCCGCAGTACGCCGGCCGGGCTGACGACCGAGCCGACGAGGCTGTTCACGAGCGTGGACTTGCCCGCACCGGTCGACCCGCCGACGACGATCAGCGCGGGTGCGTCCATCTGCCGCAGGCGCGGCAGCAGGTAGTCGTCCACCTGCGCGATCAGGTCGTCGCGCCCATTCCGCGCCTCCTCGGCTCCGGGGACGTCGAGCTCGAGCCGGACCGCGCGGAGGTCGTCGCGAAGCCGCGAAAGCGGCTCGGTCAGGTCGGAGGCCATCGGCAGGTCCTACCCGCTCAGCGGCGGGCGGATGTGTGTGCGGGCAGGTAGTAGCCCTCGACGTAGTCGATCACGGCCCGCTGCATCGAGAAACGCGGCGCCAGCTCCGCGATCGACGCCTTCATCATCTCGATCCAGCGGGCGCGCCGGTCGCGGTACGTCGGGACGACGTCACGCTCGAGCAGCCGGTAGAGCTGGCTCAGATCGGCCTCGTCGGAGACCCCGTCGATCGCCCAGCCGACCTCGGGCGAGTACCCCTCGGCCCACCAGCCGTCGAGCACGGAGAGGTTGAGGACGCCGTTCACCGCGGCCTTCATCCCGCTCGTCCCGGACGCCTCGAGCGGGCGGCGGGGCGTGTTCAGCCACACGTCGCAGCCGGGGACGATCGTGCGGGCGAGACCGATGTCGTAGTTCTCGAGGAAGACGATGCGGCCCTCGACACGCGGGTCGCGCGAGAGCTCGACGATCCGCTGCATCACGTCCTTCCCCGGATCGTCCGCCGGGTGAGCCTTGCCTGCGACGACGATCTGGACGGGAAGCGCCAGCAGCCGCTCGAGGTCCGAGTAGACGAGCCCGGCCCGCTTGTAGGTGGCGAAGCGGCGCGCGAAACCGATCGTGAGCCGGTCGGGGTCGAGCCCGGCCCGGCCGGCGAGGCGTGCCCTGCACGCCGAGTGGACGCGCCAAAGCGCGTCCGGGTCGAGCTCCCGCACTGCCGACCAGTTCGCCTCGTCGGGCGGCGCCTCGGGGCGAACGCCGGCGGAGCGGAGCAACTCGGCCAGGTCGGGATCGAGCCAGGTGCCGAGGTGGACACCGTTCGTGACGTGACCGATCGGCGTGTCCTCTCCGAGCTCGCCCCACATCTCGCGCGCCACGTCGCCGTGCAGGTCCGAGACGCCGTTCGCCTGTGCCGAGAGGCGGAGCGCGAGCGGCGTGAGGCCGAAGCCGCCCTCGTCGCCGAAGCGACCGAGGGCGAGCAGCTCCTCGGTCGCGAGGCCGGCTGCTCCGGCGAGCCCACCGACGTAGCGGGCGACGAGCTCCTCGCCGAAGACCTCGTTGCCCGCGGCGACGGGCGTGTGCGTGGTGAAGACGGACGAGCGGCGGACCTGCTCGAGCGCGTCGCCGATCTCCATCCCGCCCGCGACGAGCGCGCGTGCCCGCTCGATCTGGAGAAAAGCGGAATGACCCTCGTTGAGGTGGAAGACCGTGGGCTCGATCCCCAGCGCGGCCAGCGCGCGGACGCCGCCGACGCCGAGCAGGAGCTCCTGCCGGATCCGGTGCTCGCGGTCGCCGCTGTAGAGCGCGTCGGTGAGCCAGTCGACCTCGAGCAGGTAGAGCGGGACGGAACCGACGTCGCGGCGCCAGACGGCAGCCGTGATCGTCTCGTCCGCGAGCTCGACCTCGACCGTGACCGGCTCGCGGGTGAGCCCGGCCGCTTCCGGGTCGACCGGCTGGTACGCCTCGGTCTGCCGGCCACGCTCGTCGAGCCCCTGCCTGAAGTAGCCGCCCCTGTAGAGCAGGCCGACGCCGACCAGCGGGACGCCGAGCTCGGCAGCCGCCTTCAGGTGGTCGCCGGCGAGCACGCCGAGCCCGCCGGAGTAGATCGGCAGCGCCTCGTCGACGCCGAACTCCATGCTGAAGTAAGCGACGAGCATGTCGTCGCCGCCTCGGTGGGCGCGTTGCCACCAGCCGACCGTGTCCGCGAGCGCGTGCGACACGGCGCGCAGGTTAGCGCGAGTGCTGCTCGACGAAGGCCAGCACGCGCCCCCAGGCGTCCGCCGAGTCGTCGGCGAACTCCTCGAACTTGCGGTCGAAGAAGCTGTGCGGGGCGCCGTCGTAGACGACGACCTCGTGCTCGGCGCCGGCCGCCTCGAGCGCGCGCTCGAACTCGCGCACGGCCTCGACCGGGATGCCCTCGTCGGCGCCGCCCATCAGCCCGAGGATCGGGGCGTCGATCTCGGCGGCGCGCTCGGTCGGCCCCGGCGACCCGTCCCGGCCCGGCCCGGGCCGTCCGTAGAAGCCGATCGCTCCGGCGAGCCCGTGGCCGGAGGCGGCCGCGAGCCAGGAGTTCCTGCCGCCGAAGCAGAAGCCGACCGTGAAGACCGAGCTGCAGCCGGCATCGCGCAACCACGCGACCGCAGCGCCTGTGTCAGCCTGCACGCCCTCGGACGTCGTCTGCTGGACGTGCGGCATGTACTCGAACTCGTCGTCGCGCTTCTCGACGCCGGCGGTGCGGCCGAAGTAGTCGAGCGCGACCGCAGTGTGCCCGCGCTCGGCGAAGCGGAGCGCGAGCTCCTCGTAGAAGCGGTAGAGCCCGCGGACGTCGGGGAGGATCGCGATCCCCGCGCCGCTCGGCTCGTCGGGCGTCGCCGCGAACGCCGCGAACCGGTTGCCGTCGCCGGCCTCGAGCACGAGGTCGTCGTGGGAAACGGCCGCGCCCGAGATCGGGGGAATCGGAGGAAGCGAGTCACGGTCGAAGCACATCGCGTGGGGACGATAACGCGGCTGCGACCGACGCTACGCTGGTTCCTGCCCGCCCCCGTAGCTCAGTGGATAGAGCAGCGGTTTCCTAAACCGCGTGCGGCCGTTCAATTCGGCCCGGGGGCATCCTCAGTAGACGAAGCCGATTTTCCACGAATCACCCGCAAATCGGCGCTTTTGTCGACTCGACCGCGTTGTCCCGTTGGGAACCGCTCGTATCCGTTTCAGACCCTATTACCAGGGTCTCGACAGGGTCTCGACAACTCGCCAGGGTCTCGGCAGGGTCTCAAGACCGCCGTCGGAGAGCGTCCCTCTTGGCCGTCCGCGATGACCGCTACGGAGGATGCACTCGTCGCGAACTTCGGGCCTGGCTCGTCAGGTCTGGCTTTGCCCGCCCGAACGGATCGCCCGACACGCTCGAGCTGACCAGGCGCGGCAGGGATCTGGTCGAGGCTGAACGTTCGCGGCTCGAGGGCGTCGGCCACGATCCGAGTCTAAGAGCGGGCCGGTGAAGGCGCGACCTCCGTTTTCTTGGGTAGCTCGACGGGCCGGACACCCCGCCCCTGGGGGTGGCCCGAAGCCCGCGCTGATCCGACGTCGGGCACTCAGCGCCTGGTCTCGTACCTGGTCAGCACCACGCCGTCGGGAAACGTCCGGGTCTCCACCAGGTTCAGGTTCACCCAGTTGTCCAGGGCCGTGAAGAACGGCGTGCCGCCGCCCACCAGGACCGGATGGGTGACGATCGCGTACTCGTCGATCAGCCCGGCCCGCATGGCCGCCGCGGCGAGTGTTGCACCGCCGATGTCCATGGGGCCGCCGTCGTCGGCCTTGAGCCTGGCGATCTCGGTGACCGCGTCGCCGGTGACCAGACGGGTGTTCCAGTCGACCGTGCTGGTCGTCGAGGAGAACACCACCTTCGGCATGTCCCGCCAGCGGCGGGCGAACTCGATCGCCGCCGGTGTGGCGCCCGGCTGCTGGTCGGCGGTCGGCCAGTGGGAGCTCATCGTCTCCCACAGCTTGCGCCCGTACAGCGCCAGGCCTGTCGCCCCCACCCGGTCGGACCACCACTGGAACAGTTCGTCGCTCGGCACGCTCCAGCCGAGGTCGTCGCCGGGCGCGGCGATGTAGCCGTCCAGGCTCAGGTTCATGCCGAAGGTCAGTTTCCGCATGGCGTCAGCCTCCCGTGAGTCGGATTCGGCGTACAGACGAGCACGGCGCGCAAAATCATCGGTCAGGCCCACCGAGGGCCAGTGATCAGTTGTCGTCCTCCTGCAGACCATTCTGCTGTCGCACAGTGCTCTACCCGCTCAGTCTGCCGATGGCCTTTTGGCTCGCCACCCATCTCCGCCCAGTCGCCACCCGCGCCGCGCTGCGCAAAAACGGCGAAGCGGTGTCTTGCCTCGTCGTAGCGCTCGACGACGCGTGCTGGATCAATCGCGCTAGCGTCCTCGGGGTGGCCGGTGTTCTGCGGGAAGTGGTCGACAGCGACCTCGACGCGTTCTTCGAGCACCAGCGCGAGCCCGAGGCGAACCGGATAGCGGCCTTCCCGGCCCGCGACCGCGAGGCCTTCGACGCGCACTGGCGGCGGCTCCTTGCCGACGACTCGCTGACGAAGAAGACGATCGTCTACGAGGGCGAGGTGGCCGGCAACGTCGGGTGCTGGGAGCAGGAGGGGCGGCGTCTCGTCGGCTACTGGATCGGACGGGAGTTCTGGGGCAAGGGCCTTGCGACACGTGCGCTTCAGGAGCTCACCGGCGAGGTGACCCAGCGACCGCTGCACGCGTGGGTCGCGACGAGCAACGTCGCCTCGATCCGCGTGCTCGAGAAGTGCGGGTTCGTCCGCGTCGGCTCGCAAAAGAACGACGTCGAAGAGCTGCTCTTCGAGCTACGCGACAGCCTCTAGCGGTCGCAACCCGACACGGCGGCGCGCCGGGTCCGATGCCACCGCGATGCCACCGGACCTCTGGACACCCCGCGCCGCGCTGCGCAAACACGGCTAGCGAACTGGCGGGGCGAGCTCGATCCCGAGCTGCTTGATCCGCGCCAAGTTGTCCTCGACTCCGACAGCGTTCGCGAGCTTGCCGTTCTTCACCTGGAAGACGTAGACCTCGTTGACGTTCTCGAAGCGTCGTCCGGTTGCCGGTATCCCGAGCCACTCGCCGAGGTGGGTGCCCGAGCAGCGGAAGTGCGCGACGACCGTGTCGCCCTCCTCGACCAGGTTGACGATCTCCATCGTGAAATCAGGGAAGGCACCGCGGAAGGGGCTGATCCAGCGCCGCGCTGCTTCCGCGAACTCGCCCTCAGCAACCTCATCGAGGATGGCTGTGCTGCGCCGGTTCACGCCCTCTTCGACCAGGCGGCGCACGAGCTGCTTGTTGTCGGCCATGCGGCCAACGGTATCGGCATGCACAGCGCTGAGGCCGGGGCGCCGCGCTGCGCAAACACGGCGTCGCAGGCAGGTCTGTTGCCAGGTTGGGCGAAATCCCGAGGTACCACCGAGGTACGCACCGCACGCGCAAACGCGGTCTTCCCCGTCACGCATGGGCACGACCGGGAAACCGCCGTTTCTGGCTCAACCACGCGGGTTTGCGCGCAACCAAGCGGGTTTGCAGGCTGTCCAGCTTGCACCGCCTAAAGGCCCATACGGGATTCGAACCTGAGGTGACCTCTACACACGGAAACCCGTCTCGCTTTCGGGATAACGGGACTCAGGTCAGGGTCTCCTCAGGGTCTGCGTGCGTCTCGGCACGGCCAAAAGACGCCGCTTAGCAGGGGTTTCTAGATGCGCACAAGCGGTTTCCTAAACCGCGTGCACAGGTTCAATTCCTGTCGGGGGCACTCGCGTGTGACCTGCAAAAAGGCCCGTTTGCAGGAAGTCGCGCACGGGCAGCGCCTCTCAAGCGAGGACGGCGGCGAGTCCTCCGACCTGACGTCGTCGACCAAGTCCGAGCCGAGCGTGCTGCCGGACGGACGCTGCGCCAGATCGCGACTGATCTCAACGAGCGGACAGTCCCCGACTGCCCACGGCGGCGCACAGTGGTGGCCGTCGACGGTACGTGCAGTCCTCGCCTCCGCGACGGGCCGGCGGACTGCTGGGCCCGCCGGCGCGTCGCAGAACGGCTCATCGACCGGCTAGCAGCCCGGGTCGTTCGCCGGAATGAGCAGCGATCCGGCTGCCGGTGCGTCGAAGAACGTCGCCACGAGAACCGTCACCCCGGGTCCGGGGTTGTAGGCGGAGTGGACGTGCCCCTGGCCCGGGTCGACGAACGCCTCGCCGGCGGCGTACGTCGTCTCGCCGCAGTCGTCCGCGTGGACGTACGTCAGGGCGCCGGAGACCATGTTCACGACCACGGGCCCGGCGTGCGTATGCCATGGAAACGACGACCCGGCCTGGAGCGTGAACCGCACCACGGCGGTGCTCGACGGGTCGTCGACGTCGACGACGGTGGTGGCGCCGCCGGGCTCCTTTAGCCTGAGCTTCAGGTGGACGTCGTCGGGGAAGACGGCTCGGCCGGTCAGCGGCTCCGGGGCCGGCGGCGGCGGCGGATCCTGTGCTCTCGCGACACCGACCGCCGCAGCGGCCGCGAGGATGAGGATTCCCGCGCCGACCACAAGTGGCGTCTTCCTCCTCGGAGTGCTCTCGTCGAACATGGTCTACTCCTCTCTCGACGAGACGGCCTCGACGACCCGCAGAGGCTCCAGGCCGGCGCGCTGCGCGACCAGCACAGCGACCGTGCTCGAGGGAGCCTCGAAGGTGAAGAAGCAGAGCTCGTCCTCGGGGACGTGTGTGGAACCCTCGAAGCGGACGCGCGTCCCGTTTCGCGTCAGCTCCTCCGCGCTCGAGAGCGCCCGTCGTTCACGTGCCGTCCTCTCCCCGGCGCTGCCACGGGCGAGGAACGTCTCGACGAGGTAGCTCGGCACGCAGCCGACGCTACGGCGCGCTCAGCCCGTTGAAATCGTGAGAACCCCGGAACTTTGGTAGCGCTCAGGAGGCGGGCTCGTACACGCGCGCGAGCTCGGTGCGCGTCCGGACGCCGAGCTTGGCGTAAATGTGCGTCAGGTGCGTCTCGACGGTTCGTTCGCCGAGGGACAGCGCGGCGGCGACCTCGCGGTTCGTCCGCCCGTCCGCTACGAGTGACGCAACGCGGCGCTCGGCGGCGGTCAGGCCTTCCTCGCGCCGGCGTCCGCTGATCTGCCCCAGCTCCGCTCGTGCGCGTCTCGTCCAGGTCACCTCGCCGAGTGCCTCGAAGCCTGCGAGCGCAGCCGCGATCGCCTCGCGTGCGCGGCGCTTCTGTCGCGCACGCCGTCGCGTTACGCCCAGTGCCAGGAGCGCACGGGCGTGGCCGAACGGATCCGCCTCCGCGTCCACCTGGTCGACCGCCCGCTCGAGCGTTTCCGATGCGACCTCGATGTCGCCCCGGGCCGCCGCGACCAGGCCGCGGCAGCGAGTGATGTGCGCGAGGATGCGGTCGCGCCCGAGCCGTCGCGCGTCCGGCTCCCAGGCGTCGAGCAGCGCGGCGGCGTCCTCTACCCGCCCGAGCTCCAGCAATGTCTCCGCGAAGTCGGCACGCCACCGGAAGATGGCCGGCTCACGCAGCCCGCGCGCCTCGGCGGCGGCTTCCGCGGCAGTGAAGGCTGCTATCGCTGCGTCGGGAGCAGCATCTGCGCGGTGTGCGAGACCGGGCAATGCCTCGAGCTCGTGCAAGAGCCAGCCCGGGTCTGTAACGGCCAGTTCGCGGCCGCGCGCTGCCAGCTGTCGGGCCTGTTCGAGCTCGCCGCGATGCAGCGCGACCTCGGCGCGAACGAGGAACGGGCCCGCCAAGTCCGCCATCTGGTAGAGCGTGGAGATCTCGTGTTGACGCCGCTCGAGCTCGTGCGCGAGATCCCAGCGCCCGGCTCTGAGCTCGAGCATGCTGCGGAGCCCGAGCGCAAGTGCTACCAGCTGCTCGTCCCGCTGAGTCAACTCGCCCTCGAGGTCGTCGAGCAGCGCGCGCGCCCGATTGAAGCGACCGATCAAGGCGAGCAAGGCAATAAGGACAAAGGTCGCCAGCAGAAGGCCCTGCCTCGTCCAGGCCAGGAGATGCGCGAGCTGCGTGCTCGGATGCGCCCGGTCGCCTCGTCTCAACCGCGAGGCCAACTCGTGTGCCTGCTCGGCCAGCGCGATGGCGTCGGGCTGGCCGGCTCCGAAGCGAACCCGCGCGAGCACCGCCAGCGAACCGGCGCGCAAGAAGTCGTCATCGAGCTGCTCCGCCAGGTCCAGCGACGCGCGTGCGTGGCGCTCCTTCGCCCGCACGTCCTGCGAATCGGCGATCGCTGCAAGCCACTGGTGGGCGGCCGCCCGTAAAGCGGGGTGCGTAGCCGCCTCGGAGAGGGCATCGCGGCGCAGCGCTATCGCGCCGTCGAAGTTCCCGGCCACCTGCTCGACGGAGCTCATGAGAGCGAGCGCCTCGGCGCGGGAACGATCATCTCGAGCTTCCGCCAATGTCTCTTCTGCGAGCACGCGGGCGCGCGGCAGGTCGCCGGCCCTGAGCTGGGCAATCGCCGCCACGATCGCCCGTCGGTGCCGCCCTTCGCGATCCTCCTCCGGCGTCAGCCGACGGGCGCGCTCGCCCAGCTCCGCGGCGACGGTAGGTACACCGCGGACGCCGGCGACGATGACGGCCTGGTCGAGCGACGCGGCAATCTCGGCGTCCGCGCCCTCCGCCGCGAACGCAAGGTGGCGAGCCCGCCCCAGTGGATCGCGGACGACCGCAGCAAGGGCCGCGTGCGCAGAGCGCCGCATCGCTTCGTCTGCTTGCTGGTAGACGCTCGCCGCGAGGAGCGGGTGGGCGAAGCGCAGACGGTCCGCGGCTCGCACGACCACCCCGTGCGAGACCGCCGGCTCGAGCGCGTCCTCGGCGCCGGCCTTCCGCAACATGTCCGTCTCCGCCTCCCCGGCCGCGGCCAGGAGCACGAGCGCCTGCCGCGTAGAGCCCGGTAGGGCGTCGATCCGGGCGCGAAGGAGCTCCTCCAGCGTCTCCGGGACGGGCAAGGCTCCGCTGGGGTCGAGCTCCTGCGGGAGTGATCGTGCGAGCTCGAGCGCATAGAACGGATTCCCGCCCGAGGTCTCGTGGATGCGGAGCAGCGTCGGTCGCGGAAAGACG
This sequence comes from uncultured Gaiellaceae bacterium, assembly GCA_963850995.1. GTDB lineage: Bacteria > Actinomycetota > Thermoleophilia > Gaiellales > Gaiellaceae > Gaiellasilicea. Next base: position 245,725 of record CAWKNQ010000004.1, read on the forward strand.
CGGTCGAGCCGCTCGCGGAGGACGGCCTGCAGCGCGCCCACGGTCAGCGGCCCGACCTGCAGACGCTCGACGGACGGCGCGGGAAGCGCTGACTCGAGACTCGTAGGGTCGATCGTCCCGGAGCGTCGCGCGAGCAGGAGGTGCATCTGCCCGGCCGAGCGCCGTAGGGCGAACGCGAGCGCCGCGGTCGACGACGGATCGAACCACTGCACGTCGTCGACGGCGACGAGCAGCGGCTGCGCCTCGGCGAGCAGCTCGAGCGCGCTCCGCACGGCGACACGCGAGCGGCGCGGGGAGCGAGCGGATCCTGCGTCTCCTCCAAGAGGAGAGCGACCTCGAGCGCACGCCGTCGCGGCGGCGCGAGCGCGGGCAGCACCTCGTCCAAGGCGCTCTCGAAGAGATCGCCGAGGCCGGCTAGTGCGAAGCTCCGCTCGGCCTCGGCGGGCCGGCTGGAGAGGACGCGCAACCCTCGCTCGCGGGCGAGCTCGAGACCTTCGCAGCCAGAGCGTCGACTTCCCGATCCCGGCCTCGCCCTCGAGGACGAGCGCGCGCGGCGCTTCGACGGGACTCGCGTCGAGGAATCCGCGGATGCGTTCGACCTCGTCGTCGCGGCCGATCATCCCGCTCGCCATGGCGTAACCATGGCGACAGACCGGCGCTACGACAAGGTCGAGACTCCGCCGCACTCGGCTTGACAGCTCCAAGTGCCGCGCCGATTGTCGCGCGGCGCAGCCGATCCTAGAGAAGACCCTGCTAATCGCACGATTCAGGCAGCCTCAGCCGACCGCTTCCTAAACCGCGTGCACAGGTTCAATTCCTGTCGGGGGCATCCCCGCTGGACACGCCGAAACCCTCGCGTTTGCGGGGGTTTCGGCCACTCCATCGCCCGCTCGCATTGCCGCTCAGAACCGCTGGAAACCGCTCCCCACTGGCGCGCACTGGCGCGAGACTGGCGCGCACTTGATCGGCGGTCGAGCAGCACGTGACGAGCCCGCTCTGCGTCTGCTGTCGTAACCCCCTCGGTTTCTAAGCCGTTGCATCTCCCAAATGCGGACGCTTGCGGCACTCATGATCTCGATGACCCTGCTGACCACCGCACTTCTTCTGCACGCCGTTGCAATCCGTGAGCAGCGTCCTGCCTCTCAGCCGACTTCTGTTACTGACCGTCTGCGAGTCGATCACGGACGACAGCTTGCCGTCATGCGAGGCCGCTGAGACATGGAAGCGTTGATCGGCCTCTTGCTGTTGCTGACGATTCCGGGGCTGCTCACCTTCCTGCCTAGCCGGTCCAAGCGGGGCTCCGACGGATGACCACGGAACCGGATCTGGGCGCGCCGGGAAAGCCGCTCGAAATGTGGATCGACCGGCCCGATGGCAAACCTGCCCTCTATCCGCTTCCACAGACGAAGCGCGACAACTGCGAGCACCTGATGCGCGAAATCCGAGGTCGCCACCCAACCGACGAGGAACTCGCTGAGTGGGAGATCACACGGCATGAGTACGAGCACTTCCTCGACCGCCTGCCGACCGCGCTACCGCAGGATGACCTGGAAGGCGATCTCGACGGCCAAGCCGACCTGCACAGCGCGTAACTAACTCCGCCCCAGCGCCGTTCCAGACCGACATGTCGAAGGTGAGTAGCGTGCCAAGCAAGGTCGTGCTGTTCGACGGGGATCGAGTGGAGCAGCTCGACGGCCTCGCGGAGCGGCCCGGGCGGCTGAGCCGCTCGAAGCTGCTCTGGGTCGACCTCGACCGCGAGTCCGAGGAGGCCGTGAGCCGAGTTTCGAGTGAGTTCGCGCTCGACGACGAGACGCGCGAGGCGCTTGTCCGCTCAAGCGACCGCGCCCTTTTTCATGACCACGGTCATTACCTCCATGTCACGGCGTATGCCCCGAGGCAAGAGGACGACTGCGCGCTGGTCGCGCTCGAGTGCATCATCGGCAAGAACTGGGTGATCACTGCCCACGAAACGCCGATCTCGGTGCTGGAAGCGTTCGCAGAGAGAGCGTCCGGCTCGGGGGACACCGGCAGCATGGACGGTCCGACCTTCCTCGCGGCCCTGCTCGAGTGGGTGCTGGGGGCCTACTCGGACTCCTTCGAGCGGATCGAGCAACGGCTGGAGCGCTTCGACGTCGACGCGATGCGGGGCGACGGCGACGCCGAGCGCGAGATCGAGCGACTGGTCGAGATGCGGCTCGAAGTCGGCAAGCTTCGCCGTGCCCTTGTAGCTCATCGGCCCACGCTCGTCGCGCTGACCTACCCGGAGCTGGAGCCGCTCGGCGACAGCGACTCAGCGGAACGCTTCCAGTCGCTTCTGAGCCGGTTCGAAACGACCCTGCAGGAGGCACGCGACGCGCGCGAGGCGATCGTCGGCTCCTTCGACGTTCTGATCGCCCGCGGCGGCCACCGGACGAACGAGATCATGAAGGTGCTCACGCTCGCCTCCGTGATCCTGCTGCCGGGCGCGCTGCTTGCCGGGGTGATGGGCATGAACTTCAAGGTCGGGCTGTTCGAGGAGCCGATGCTGTTCTGGGTCGTGGTGGCCGTGATCGTCGCGGTAGCGCCAGTCACGCTCGGGATGGCCAAGCTGCGGCAGTGGATCTGACCCACCGGCCACCACCCTTTCACAGGCCAAGGTTCTCAACGATTCCACAACGAGTCCACGTTTCGACCGCGCAATCCCCGCACCCAAAGAGACGCCGCACACGTTGTCTGTATCGGACTGCACCGGGTGGACGGGTACGCGCGAAGAGGTCAGCGGCAGACCTAGGGGTCACGCAGCGACCGTCCATCCGGGGGCAGTTCATCCAATTTCACGGGCGACATGGCGAAGGAGCTGCTCGCCCTCTGCCGGCGGATCTAGCCCGAGCTCGGAGACGGTCTCCAACGGCGGGTTCTCACGGGCCGCGGACGACGGTCACCCTGTCGCCGAGAGGCCACTCCTTGACGAAGTCCTCGTGCCCTTCCACTCGCAGCGAAACGCGGACGGTCGTGTCGGTTCGATCGATCTCCCGCACAACCTTTGCCTCGACCGGCTCCGGCTCACCGTCGAGGTCGACCAACACGACGTCGCCCAGCACGAGCCGCTGGACGTCGTACTCCATCGCCATGGGCGCATGTAATCACGCTGCGCCGAGCACGTTCGCGTCGATCGGGGCAGAAACACGGATCGAGGGACGACATAGCCCCTCGATCCGGTCCGGAGTGTTCCGATCAGGCCGCGGTTTCCCTGACGGATTCCTTGAAGCCCTGCCAGCGTGCCGTGAGCGCGTAGAGCACGACGAAGTTGAGCGCGACGATCAGGATGTTCCAGAGGGGATACGCCTGGGGGTAGTTCGCCAGGAACGCGACCTGCTGGATCGCGTTGACGGCCACGCCGATGATCGCGAGCCAGCGTGCCCAGCCCGCCCCACCGAGCAATCCGAGCCCGGCCAGGATGAGCACGGCTCCCCAGACGAGGCTGGTCCAGCCCCATGCAGTCACGTCGAGGAGTGCGAGGCCCTCGGGCGTCGCGACGACATATTCGTCCTCGAGAATCGCCATGAAACCCTGGAGCATGTCCATCGCCCCGACGATGATGATCACGAAGCTGGCGAAGACGATCCAGCCACTCCATGAGTCTTGTGATGCCATCTTGCTTGCTCCTTTCAGGAGAACCCGACGCACTCATTCGGGTTTGCCGAGTGAAGCCCTCTGTTCAGCGGCGTGACGCGCGACGGCTATCCGGCTTCGGCGGGAGCTTCGAGCGCGGCGTGTGCCGCTGCGACCTTGGCCCGGCGGGCCTTCGTCAGCTCCTGGACGAAGATCTGGATCATCGCTGCGAGCGGAACGGCGGTGAGGGCGCCAAGGACGCCGAGCAGGGCGCCGAAGAGTGTGACGGCGACGATGATGAAGAACCCCGAGAGGTTGACCGCAACGCCCTGGATCTTTGGTGTGAGGATGTTGTTCTCGACCTGCTGGTAGACGAGCAGGACGACGAGCATGATGATCGCGGCGGTGAGCCCTTCCTCGGCCCACAGTGCCGGCACGAGGATGACGCCGGCGATCGTCGCGCCGATGTTCGGGATCATGTCGAGCAGCCCCGCGATGACGCCGAGCGCGAGCGCGTAGCTGGAGCCGAGGAGCCAGGCGGTGAGCCCCTGGGTCGTTCCGGCGATCGCTGCGATCACGACGACGCCGATCGCCCAGCGTGAGACCGAGGTCGTCACCTTCTCCCAGACGCCGAGCCAGCGCTCGTCCTCGCCCGGCATCAGCACGCTCCCGAGCGCCCGCTTCAGGTTCGCGACGTCGGTGAGCAAGAAGATGCAGATGAAGATGATCGTGAAGCAAATGAGAAACGCGGAGAAGAAGTCGCCCGCGATCCCGAGCACGGCCGAGATCGCGTCCGGCACCGCCGCCGAGATCTCCTCCGAGCCGGCCTGGACGTTCTCGGCCGCGCCGCTGTCGCCCAGCCAGGAGAGCTCGTCCGACTCGCGTAGCTGCTCGACGGTCGTCGGCAGCTCCTGGAGGAAGTCGCGGACGCTCCCGACGAGCGGCACGAGGAACAGCAGCGCGAGCACCAGCACCGCCAGGGCCGTGCCGATGACCGTGACCGTCGCCGCCAGCCCTCGCGACATTCCGGTCTTCGCCATCACCCAGCGGACGGGGTACTCGAACACGAGTGCGAGGAAGATGCCGATGAAGACGATCAGGAAGGTGTCGCCGATTGCCGCGAACGCGGCGAGCACGCCCAGCGTCGCGGCAACCAGCAGCACCGTTCGCATCGGCAGAAGCAGCGCTCTGAGCGGCACCTCGGCGACGGTTGTGCGATCTGGAGTCTTCATCGAGATCTACTGGGACGGTCAGAACATTCAGCCACGACGCTACGTTCGCGGGGCGCGCCCGCAATCATCCAAAGGTTCGACGTCGTACGGCGCGAACCTACGAGGGACGAGTCAGGGCGGCTTCGATTCGCTCGAGCCGCTCGTCGAGCTGCGAGGAGTCGGCCACGGCGGCTTCGATTCGTTCGAGCCGCTCGTCGAGCTGACGAACCTGCTCCGCCGTCGGAGCACCGGCCGCGGGGTGCAATTGCTGGACACGCGAGCGGGCGACGAACGTGCTCGTAATCGCGGCGGTGATCACCGTCAGGAAGCCGATCCCGAACAGCATCACGAGCCCGGCAAGGAGCCGACCGGCGGTAGTGGTCGGAACGTGGTCGCCGTACCCGACCGTCGTGGTCGTCTGGATCGCCCACCAGAGCCCGGATCCGAGCGACGGAAAGTTCTCGTGGTCGACGAGCGTCATGAGGATCGCGGACCCGGCAGTGACAACGATCGTCGTGGTGGCGATCAGGACCACGGCACCGCGCGGTGTGACCACGCGGGCCACCACTCGGTCGAGTCGGCGTTCGATCCTCGTCTCGGGCGGCGTGTCGGGTTGGTTCGCGCTCTCCAGGTCCACTTTCGTCCTCCGTTGGGTGCAGCATCGCAGAGCTACTGCGCGCTGCAACGCGCTTGCTCACCCGACTGGATGATTCACAAGGAGCTCGCGCATTGAGCACGACCGAGCGGAATGGGATGCTGTCTCGATGAACGAGACCGTCGTCGCCGATCCGTCGCCCGTGCTCCCGTTCCACGACCCGTCTCGCCGGCGTCGCCTGGTCAAGGTCGGCGGGTGGCTGGTGGGGATCGTGCTCGTCCTCATCGTCCTCAACCTCCTCGGCGTCGACGTGATCGGCTGGCTGCAGGACCTCTGGGAGCAGATCAAGGACATTCCGACCGCGTACATGGTCGCGGGGCTCGCGTTCCAGACGGGCCAGACGTTCTTCGCCGGGCTGTCGTACTACGGGATCCTGCGCTTCGCTTATCCGGGTCAGGTCGAGTTCTGGCCGGTCGTGACTGCCTACGCCGCCGGCGTAGCGATGAACAACTTTCTGCCCGCGAACATCGGGACGTTCGCGACGCTGGTCATGTTCGTAGCGATCATCCCGGCCTGCACCTTCCCCGGTGCTATCGCCGCGTACCTCGTCCAGAAGATCTTCTTCACGATCGCCGGCACCTTCGTCTACCTCTACCTCTTCCTGTCCGTGCCCGGCTCGTTCAACGAGAACCTCGGCAACCTCTCCGAGAACCCGGTGACATCGATTCTGATCGCGGTAGGAGGCGTCTTCCTCATCGTCCTGCTCGCCCGGATCTTTTGGCGGCAGGTGAAGAAGCTCTGGGAGAAGGCGAAGCAGGGCGGCGCCATCCTCGCTCACCCGAAGCAGTACTTTCTCTACTCGTTCCTGCCCTCGTTCCTCTCCTGGGCCTGCAAGCTGACCGTGATCGGGATCTTCCTGGCGGCCTTCGCGATCCCGGTCACCTTCGAGTCGGTCATGTGGGTGACCGGGTCGGGCTCGCTCGCGAACGTCGTCTCGTTCACGCCCGGCGCGGTCGGGATCACACAGGCGACGAACGCGCTCGCGCTCGACACCTGCTGCGGCGTCGCCAACAGCGTCGCCGTCGACTACTCGACCGCGCAGCAGCTGATCACCACCGCCTGGAACGTCGTTCTCGCTCTGATCCTGGTCGTCAGCGTCTTCGGCTGGACCGGCGGCAAGCTGCTCGTCACGGAGTCGTACACCGACGCCAAGGTCAAGGTCGCCGAGCAGAAGGCCCAGCACGCCGAGAAGAGGGCGGAGAAGAAGGCGGAGCGCGAGGAGTCCGGGCGAGGCATGCTTCGCCGGCGCCGCAACGGCGGCGCCGCAGAGGAGACCTCTTCGTCCGCGCCCGGCGACGGAGAACCTGGTGACTAGCGGTCCCGACTCGGCTTACGGCCAGTCGACAGCTTGGCATCCCGAACGTCCGCGCTTGCGGCTGTTCCCTCTCCTCGTCTCCTGGTTCGCCACCGGGGTCGCGGTGATGGTGGCAGCCGGGATCCTGGCCGGTGTCCACATCGACAACTTCTTGGGTGCACTCGTGGTGGCGGCGGTCGTCGCCGCGTTGAACGCGGTGATCCCGCCCGTGCTCGCCGCGCTGCGGCTGCCGCTGACGCTCGTTCTCGGCTTCTTGCTCGTGTTGATCGCGGACGCCGTCATTCTCCTCATCGCCGCCGAAGTGACCGACGGGGTGCTCAGGGTCGACAACTTCGGCTGGGCGCTCCTTGCTGCGCTCGTGGTCGCCGCGGTGAGCGTCGTGCTCGCAGTCGCCCTCGGCACGGACGACAATTCGTCGATTCGGATCGCGCAGCGGATCGCGAAGCGGCAGGGGATCATCGCGAGCACGGACGTTCCCGGGATCGTCTTCCTCGAGATCGACGGGCTTGCGCTACCGGTGCTGCGCCGAGCCATGCGCGACGGAAACGCGCCGACCATGGCCCGCTGGATGGCCGACGCGTCGCACCAGCTGGCCGAGTGGGAGACCGATCTCTCCTCACAGACGGGTGCGAGCCAGGCGGGGATCCTGCTCGGCTCGAACGAGGACATCTCGGCCTTCCGCTGGGTGGAGAAGGAGACGGCGACGCTGATGACCTGCTCGGCGCCGCAGGACTGTGCCGAGATCGAGCGGCGGCTCGGTACCGGCATCGGCCTGCTCGTCGACGGCGGCGCCAGCCGCGGCAACCTGCTCTCGGGCGAGGCGGAGGACGTGATCCTCACCGTCAGCCGGATGGAGGCGGAGAAGAAGTCCAACCCCGGCTACCGAGCGTTCTTCGCCAACGGCGACAACGCGACACGGACCCTCGTCCTCTTCGCCTGGGAGGTGATCCTCGAGTGGACGGCGGCGCTGCGGGCAGTCCGCCGCGACGTCCAGCCGCGCGGGCACCGTGGCGGCATCTACCCCTTGATGCGAGGAGCGCTCTGCGTCTTCGTGCGCGACCTGATCGTCTCGGGCGTGCTCACCGACATCATGCGCGGGCGACCTGCCGTCTATGCGACCTTCTCGAGCTACGACGAGGTCGCGCACCACTCCGGCCTCGAGCGCGCGGACACGCTCGAGGCGCTGCGCAAGCTCGACGACAAGTTCGACGAGATCGAGCGATCTCTCCGCTACGCCCCCCGGCCGTACGAGATCGTCGTCCTCTCCGACCACGGGCAGACCCAAGGCGCGACCTTCAAGCAACGCAACGGGTATGGCCTCGACGATCTGGTCGAGCGCTCGCTCGCGCAGGGCGCCGTCGAGGGGATCGCCGGGGGAGACGAGCAGAGCGCGATGGTCGGAAACGCCGTCAGCGACGCCACCGGGAAGCAGGCGAAGCGGCCCAAGAACGACGTCTCCGACCGCGATGTCGTCGTGCTCGGCTCGGGCAACCTCGGCCTCGTCTACCTGATGGAGGAACGCCGCCGGCTCACGCTCGAGGAGATCGACGAACGCCATCCCGACCTCGTGCCCGGCGCTCCGTTCCCATCCCCACGTCGGCTGGCTGCTCGTCCGCTCATCCGAGCACGGGGCGGTGGCGCTCGGCGCCCGCGGCACCCACTACCTCAGCCGACGGCCGCGTCGAGGGAGAGGACCCGCTCGCGCCGTTTTCGCCCACCGCGCCCCAGCACCTGCTGCGCACCGACGGCTTCGAGCACGTCGCCGACATCATGGTCGGCAGCTTCTACGACCCCCACCTCGAAGAAGGATGCGCCTTCGAGGAGCTCATCTCCTTCCACGGCGGCATCGGCGGCTACCAGACGCGGCCGTTCATCCTCCATCCAGCCCAGCTCGAGGTTCCGGAGGGGCCCATCGTCGGCGCCGCAAGCGTGCACGGCATCCTCACCGGGTGGCGACGGAAGCTCGAGGGCGGGGCGAGCGGTGAGGCGCAGGCGGAAGCCGAGCCGCCGGCGACGAACGGCGTGGCCGAGCCGGCCGGACATCCGGGCTAGCCGAGGTAGCGACTCATTAGACCGAGAGGCTGATCGGGAAGGTCGCTATCCAGGCAACGGTGCCCAGGAAGACGACCCAGCCGAGCACGAGCAGCGTCTTGCGCGCACTCGGGGAGCCCAGCTTGGCGCTCATCCCGGCGAAGAACAGCGCGACGGCGAAGAGGACGACGCCGAGCACGTAGTTGCTCGAACGCTGGATGTTGCGTCGCACCGTCGCCGCGGAGACCTCCGCCTCCGCGTCGAGCCGCTCGGCGTCCTCGGTCGCGGCCAGTTGGTACTCAGGCATCGCGAACGGAGTCAGCGGGGCGCCCGCGTTCTCGAGCGGGTCGGTGGCAAGCCAGGCGTTGAAGGCTGGCTGGAACTCCTTGCGAAAGCGCCTGATGTAAAAGTCGGTCAGCTCGGTCTCGTCGCGGGCATGGGCGTCGACCCACTGCATGAACGTCGCCACGTCCACCTCGGTCTGCGCGTTGGCGAGGTCCGCGGCGCGCGCGGCCTCGATCCTGATCGCGTTCGTGCGTGCGCCCGCCTTCACCTGCTCGCCGTTCCAGCGATTCGCCTGGTAGCTGCTCCAGGCAGTCGCGACGGCCGCGAGCGCCAGCAGCAGCATCGCAGCGAGCTCGACCCAGTCATGCCCCGGCTTGGCGCCCACGCTCTCGTCCGCCATCGCTTAGAGCGCCCGCCCGCTCGCGTCGCATGGAAGGGGCTCGGTCCGGTTCGCGACGCGCAGCGCCTGGTCGACGATTCCGAGCGTCCGTTCCATCGCCACGGGTTGGAGGCCGCCGACGCCGTCGTGGAACGGCTGGTCGAGGACGCGCAGCAGCAGGAGCATCGCGACGATGACCGAGACGACCGACCCCATCAGCATCCCCTGGACGACGGCCCGCTCGCCGCTGTCCGCGAAGAAGAGCATGTACGCGAAGATGACGGCGGAGATGAAGAAGAGCACGATCCAGAGCGGCGACGGGATCACGCCCACGGCTCCGTGGATCCGGTCACTCCGCGCCGCCTCGCGCTCTGACGTCTGGTCGAGCCACTTGCCGTAGGCGGCCTCCTCGCTGGGCGTGCTCGGCTCGATTGTCTCGAGCGTCCGGAACAGCTCGGCGCCCCAGGGGTTGATCTCGTCGCCCTGGGTTCCTTGCTCCAGCCTCGGCCACTCCGCGTGGACGACCGACCGCCCGTAGCAGACGAGCTCGCCGCTCAGCTCTGCGGCCGCGGAGGGAAGGAACTGGGCCGTCTCGACCTGCTGCGCCAGCACCAGCGCCTCCTGCTCCGCACCGGCCCTGGACGCGTCGAAGCTCGAGAACGCGAGGAAGACGATGAACCCCAGCAGGACGGAGAACCCGGTCGCAAGCACGCCGAAGACGCCTGAAGCACGGTCGCCGTCCTCGAAGTAGCTGCCTTCCGGCGCGCGTCGCCGCACGAGCAGCATCGCCGCGACCGCCACAGCGGTCACGGCGGCGATGATGAGCGCTGCCCAGAAGATGTTCATAGGCGAGCTTAGAACAGCCGCGCCTGACGCCGAACGTCGGACGTGCAAGAATCGCAGCGTGGTTGTCCGACGCCTCGCCGCACTCCTCGCCCTCGTCGCCCTGACGGCACCCGTTCTCGCCGGCTGCGGCGGCAGCGACGAGAGCGCGACCGAGGAGTGGGCCGGCAGCGTCTGCAGCGAGCTGAGCAGCTGGGTGAGCGGCGTCGAAGGCGCGATCCAGTCGCTGACCGAGGGCGGGATCCCCGACGAGGAGGCGGTGACGGACGCCGTCGACGAGGTGAGAGGGTCGACCGAGGACCTCACGAGCGGGCTCCAGGACCTCGGGCGCCCGGAGACGGAGGCCGGCGATCAGGCGCAGGCCGAGGTCGAGCAGCTGGGGTCGGAGTTGCAGGAGCAGGTCGACGAGGTCGAGCAGGCAGTCGAGGGCCCGCTCGGGGTCGAGACCGTGACCGCCGTGACCGGCGCGATCTCCGCGGCTGCTGCGGCGGTGTCGTCCGCCTTCGAGAGCCTCCAGTCGCTCGACGGGGGAGACGAGCTGAGGAACGCGTTCGAGAGCTCGGGGGACTGCGACTCGTTCCAGGAGCAGCTCGACGAGATCCGCCCCTGAAGTTGCGCGCATCCGAATCGCGTTGCTCGGCCTCTCGGTCGGCATCGTCCTGGCCGACTCGTCGGTCGTCACGATTGCGTTGCCGGAGATCCTGGCCCGGTACGGCGTCGAGCTGTCGACGCTCGCCTGGGCGCTGACGTCGTACAACCTCGCGCTCGCGCTCGCGGCGCTGCCCGCAGCCTTCCTCGCGCGTCGCCGCCCGGTCCCGGTCTTCGCCGCGGGCATCGTCGTTTTCGCGGCGGCCTCGCTCGCCTGCGCTTTCGCTTCCTCCTTCGACGTGCTCGTCGGCGCGCGCGCCGTCCAGGGCGCCGCCGGCGCCGCGATCGTCTGCGCTGCGCTCGACCTGCTCTCCGACGCCGCGGGAGGGGACGCCCCGGCGGCACGCACGTGGGCCCTCGCCGGGGTGGTCGGGGCCGCGCTCGGCCCGGCGGTCGGCGGGGTGCTCACGCAGCTGCTCGGCTGGGAGTCGATCTTCTTCGTCCAGGCGCCCGTCGTGCTGGTCGCGCTCGCGGCGGTCCGCGGCGTGCACGGGGCCCGGGTGGCGGAGCCGGCCGAGCGACCTCATCTCGGCGCGAACGCCGCGCTCCTGCTCGTCTCCGGTGCGCTCGTCGCCGCGCTCTTCCTGCTCGTCGTGCTGCTGATCAACGGCTGGCGCCTCGAGCCGCTCGCCGCGGGACTCGTCGTCACGGTGCTGCCGCTCGCGGCCATCGCCGCGGCGCGCGGCGGACGCAGGATCAGCCCCACGTGGGCGCGTGCGGCCGCCGGCGCGATCCTCATCGCGGGAGGGCTCGCGGCGCTCGGCTGGCTCCCCCACGCAGGAGCCGCCTGGACGATCCCGCCGCAGCTCGCGACCGGGGCCGGCCTCGGGCTCGCGCTCTCGGCCCTGACCGAGCGGGCGCTGGCCGGGCGCTCCGCGCAGGCGGTGCACGGCGGTTGGACGATCGCCGCACGGCACGCGGGCATCGTCGTCGGGCTGCTCCTGCTGACGCCGATCTTCACCGCGGATCTCGAGCGGAACGAGGACGACGCGCTCGCGGCCGGCACCTCGGCGGTGCTCGACAGCCGGATTCCGCCGCTCGAGAAGCTGTCCGTCGCCCGCAACATCCTCGTCGCCGTCGACGAGGCGAAGGAGGAGGCGCGCATCCCCTCGGTCCGAGAAGTCATCGGTGACCAGGACGACCCCGCGTACGAGGACCTCGTCTCGACGCTGCAGGATCAGCTCGACCGTGCCGTCACGAACGCGTTCTCGCGCGCCTTCCTCGCAGCGGCGTGCCTCGCCCTGCTCGCGCTCGTGCCGATCGTGCTCGGCCGGCGTGAGGTGAGCGTCTGATGCGCGCGATCGCGCTGGCTGCGGCCGTTTCGGTGGCTCTCGCGGCCGCCTACCTCGCGCTGGGCGGCGCGTCCTACTCCCCGGCGGCCGTCGCCGACCCGTGCGCGCCGCGCGAGTGGCGCGGGCCCGAGGGCATCGCGGAGGTGGGCGAGCAGATCGTGCTTTCGGGGCTCGACGGCGCCGCCTGCGAGCTCGGAGTCTCGCGCGAGGAGGTCGTGCTCGCGTTCGCAAGCAGCGACGCCCGCGAGCGCTTCGCACGGGAGCACGGGATCGACGAGGACGAGCTCGCCGACCTGGTTCGCGCGGGGCTCTTGCGCGCAGCCGACGACGCCGAGGAGGCGGACCGGCTCAGCCCCGTGCTCGCCGACCTGCTGCGCGGAATCGCGCGGCGGGTTCCGGTCGACCAGCTGCTCGACCTGCTCGAGCTCCTTCCGGGCTGATCAGGCGAGGAGCGCGCGGCGCAGGGCGAGGCGCCACTCCTCCCGGCGCTCCGCGACCCAATCGCGATCGGCCGACGGTTCGTAGACCGCGCCGCGACGGAGCCGCGCCCGGATCGCCTCGGCGTCGGGCCAGAGCCCGAGCGCACGGCCGGCGAGCGCGGCGGCGCCGAGAGCGGTCGTCTCCTGCTCGGCCGCGACCTCGACCGGGCAGCCGAGGACATCGGCCTGGAGCTGCATCAGGAAGCCGTTCGAGCTCGCGCCGCCGTCGGCACGGAGGACCTCGACGCCCCCCGGGAGCAGGTCGAGCACGTCCGCGACCTGGAACGCGATCGCCTCGAGCGCGGCGCGGACGAGGTGTGCTCGCGTAGTACCACGCGTGATACCGCTGATCAGGCCGCGTGCACTCGCATCCCAGTGCGGCGAGCCGAGGCCGGCGAGCGCCGGGACGAACGTGACGCCCCCGCTCGAGTCGACCGCGCGGGCGAGCTCCTCGCTCTCGGCGGCGTCGGCGAGCACGCCGAGCCCGTCGCGCAGCCACTGGATCGCGGCACCGCTCGCCAGGATCGCGCCTTCGTGCGCATAGCCGCTCGGCGCAGCGACGGTCTCGAGCAGGCCTGCCGGCACCGCCTGCCGCTCCTCGCCGACGTGTGCGAGCACGAAGCTGCCGGTCCCGTACGTCGCCTTCGCCTCACCGCGGTCGAAGCAGCCGTGGCCGGCGAGCGCCGCCTGCTGGTCGCCGGCGATTCCCGCTACCGGCACGGTCGCGCCGAGGAGCGACGCCTCGCCGACGACCTCGGTCGAGCCCACGAGACGCGGAAGCAGCCCGCGCTCGACCCCGAACAGCGACAGCAGCTCGTCGTCCCAGTCGAGCGCGTCGAGGCCGAGCAGCATCGTCCGGGAGGCGTTGGTCGGGTCGGTGACGTGCGCGTGCCCGCCCGTGAGCTTCCAGACGAGCCAGGAATCGACCGTGCCGAACGCCAGCGCGTCGCGAGGCGCGTCGGTGCGCGCAAGCAGCCATTCGAGCTTGGTCGCAGAGAAGTAGGGGTCTGGAACGAGGCCGGTCCGAGCACGGATCAGGTCGGCAGGGAGCTCGCGGCAGCGCTCGGCGGTTCGCCGGTCCTGCCACACGATCGCCGGTGCGACCGGCCTCCCGGTGGATCGCTCCCAGAGCACGGTCGTCTCGCGCTGGTTCGCGATCCCGACCGCACGGAGCTCGGACGCACGCACGCCGGCCGAGCGCACCGCCTGCTCGGCCGCGTCCTGCACCGAGGCCCAGATCTCCTCCGGATCGTGCTCGACCCAGCCGGGGCGGGGGAAGTGCTGCGGAACCGCGGCGTAGCCGCGGCCGCGCAGGCGGAGCTCCTCGTCGACGACGAGGCACGTCGTTCCCGTCGTCCCCTGGTCGATCGCGAGGATCACGAGGTGAGGAGCTCCTCGACGCGCCGCCGGACGGCGTCCGAGTCGCGCCCGGTGAGAGCGAGCGTCGTCCGTCGCCGGAGCACGTCCTCGGCCGTCACGGCCCACTCGCGCTCGCGGGCGTAGAGCACCTGCGCCTCCACCTCGACCCCATCGCCAAGCGGCTCGAGCGGGCCTGCCGACACCACCTCGTCCGCGAGCGCGCCGTAGGTCTCGGCGAGGTGCGCCGCCAGCGCCGCGTCGAGCTCGGGATGACGTCGGCGCAGGGCGTCGGCCGCGACGTCCGGGTCGGCCGCTCCGGGCAGCGGGCGCGGTCGGCGGTCGATCCGGTGCAGGGCGAGCTCGGCGCGGAGCGCGTGCAGCACGGCCAGCGCGATCCGGCGATAGGTCGTCAGCTTCCCGCCTGCGACCGTGACCATTCCGAGCGGGCCGGTCGAAAGCGTCGTCTCGCGAAGCGCCCGCACGGTGTCGGCGGTTCCGGCAGGCAGGACGCGAAGACCGGCGAAGCGGGCGCGGACCGGCCCCAGCTCCGACGCTTCCAGCGCGAGCTCCGCCTCGGCGCGGATCTGCCGCTCTTCCGCCTCGGTCGGATCGATCGCGCGAGCGTCGCCCTCGAAGGCGGAGTCCGTGGTGCCGAGGAGGAGCATTCCCGCCCACGGGACCGCGAAGGCCACGCGGGTCCGGTCGACGGGGATCGTCAGCGCTGCACCCCAGCCGCCGTTCCGCTCGACGACGAGGTGCGCGCCCCTGCTCAGCGTCACCGAGGTGCCCGCTCCCGCGTCCTCGAGCCGGCGGACGTCGTCGATCCAGGGCCCGGCCGCGTTGACGACCGCCCGTGCGGTCACCTCGAGCTCCTCGCCGCCCAGGCGGTCTCGAACGTGCGCCACGGGACCGCGCTCCAGCCCCACCAGCTCGACGCGGTTGAGCACGACCCCGCCCTCGTCTGCGGCCCCGCGCAGATTGGCCAGGCAGAGCCTCGCGTCGTCCGTCTGCGCGTCGGGATACAACCCGGCGGCGCGCAGGCCTTCGAGCCGGAGCGGCGGCACGAGGCGGGACGCGGCTATGGGCGCGATCATCCGCCCGCGTTCGGCGACCGCGCCGGTCAGACCGGCGTACGACCAGAGCGCTCCGCGAATCGGGATCCGGCCGTACGGCCCGCCGCGGTAGACGGGCAGGACGAAGTTGAGCGGCCGGACGAGGTGCGGCGCGACGACGCGGCTCAGCGCATGCACCTCGGCGAGGGCTTCGCGGACGAGGCTGAAGTGGCCGAGGCGCAGGTAGCGAAGGCCGCCGTGGACGAGCTTCGAGGACGCGCTCGACGTGCCCGACGCGAAGTCGTCGCGCTCGACGAGCACGACGCGGAAGCCGTGCCTGGACGCCAGCGCGGCGATCCCGGCCCCGATGATCCCCCCGCCGACGACGAGGAGGTCGAACCGCTCGCTTCGCAGGCGCTCGAGTGCGAGCGCGCGTTGGTCGTGCACCGGCCGAGCCTAACCCTCCTCCACATCGACACGATTGCGACTATTGACAACTGGGCGGCAAGAGGTTTAGGGTCGCATTGTTGACCGCGGGCCTTGGGCCCGATCCTTCGGGGGGAGGATCCGAGCCCAAAGCGCGCGGGCACGAAAAGGTGGTGGGAATGCGAGTGCGTGCGCGCCTCTTGGCGCTCATCACTGCGGCGGCGCTAACCGGACTGCTCGGCCCGGGGGCTTCGCCTGCCGCCGCCGTCGAGGAATCGTCCGCTCCGTCTGACGTCCCGGCCGCAAGCGCCGCCGGATCAGCGTCGGCCGCAACAACCACACCGACAGAAGCAGCCGGAAGCACGGCAGCCGCAGAGAGCAGTGAGAACGGGCCCGCAGAGGGCCCGTCGTCCGTCCAGCCCTCGACCGACCAGGCGACCGGCGGCCCGAATCAAGAGACGGGCTCGTCGGCGGGATCGACGATCGGAAACAACGGCACAATCGGGCAGTCCTCGGGACAGGGACAGGACGCCGGCAACGGCAACGGACAGAACGGCAACGGCAACGGACAGATCGGCAACGGCAACGGACAGGGCAACCAACAGGCACAGACCGGGCAACAGGCCGATGCAGGTTCGCATGCCGCAGCCGAGAACCCGCAGAACGAGTCCAACGGCGTTCGGGTCGGAAACGGCAACGGCAACGCGAACGGCCACGACAACGGCAACGCGAACGGCAACGGCAACGGGGTCGGACAGCAAAGCTCGACCGGCGCGGAAGCGACCGCAACGACCTCGCAGGAGACGAACCAGGATCCCGGGAACGGCGTGAACCAGGCGTCGGGGACTCAGGGAGCCTCGGCTGCCGCCCACTCGGAGGCCGACAGGCCAAGCAACGACATCGTCAACACCCGGATCGAAGCCGACGGCGACGACCACGGCTTCGCACAGTCGATCACGAGCGACGCCCGAGCCGAGGCGGCGAACGACCGGGCAGAGGGGAATGAGATCGCGCAGGAGGCACGTGCGACCGCCGTCGCGGAACTTCGGCAGCCAGAGAACGCAGCTGTCGAAGTCAGGCTCTTCAGCGACGGTGATACCACCGGTGGTATCCAGACGATTGCAGCCACTGCAGCCGCTTTGGTCGAGAACGGAGGGCCGGACGCGGCCGCGAACGCCACGGCGACAGTGACCGACCCGGCGAACACGTTCGTCTCGCTCCGGGTCAACAGCGAGGGAACGACGGGGGACGTCACCCAGGAGATCCTCCGGCAGGAGCTGGAGGTCGTGGACGGCGAGTCCATCGAACGAGCCGTCCGCGACCTGCTCGACCGCATCTGGAGCGGAATCGACCTCGGCAGCGGCGTTTCGATTTCACTCGCCACTGACGGAGCGAACACGGACCTCCGCATCACCATTGACAACGACTCGTTGCTGCGCCCGAGCGCGGGAACGACCTTCTTCTGGACGTGGGACCTGGTCTTCGGCCCCGGCGGACAGCTCGACTGCACCCTCGGGTCCTCGCTCGTGCAGAGCCAGGTCAT
Organism: uncultured Gaiellaceae bacterium; assembly: GCA_963850995.1. GTDB lineage: Bacteria > Actinomycetota > Thermoleophilia > Gaiellales > Gaiellaceae > Gaiellasilicea. Next base: position 262,834 of record CAWKNQ010000004.1, read on the forward strand.
CTGGAACTTCGACTGCGACCCCGAGAACCGGATCCAGCGCACGGCCGCCGAGCCGACCCCCGTCGCCGGGGCGATTTCGTGGAACTGGGACTGGGATCGCCCGGGGCTGGCGGACTGGTCGTGGCGGCGAGACGAGCTGATCCCGATCGCGACGTGTCCGCTCTGCACGTACATGTTCGACTTCAAATGGCTCTCGTTCGAGCCCGCAACGCCGGCGGCGCCTGTATCAGTAGCCGTCACGCCGTCGTCGACGGCGCCGTTCGCGGTGACACAGGTCAACAGCGCTTCGGCTTCTGCCACCGCCTCGGTGACGAGCGAGATCGACCAACTCCTCACGCAGTCGCGCACCGGCACATCCGAGGCCGAACAGCAAGCACTCCAGCAGGCACAGGTCGTTCAGGCGGCCGAGGCGCAGGCCGGCGCCGAGCTGATCGACGCCGTCAACTTCAGCGTCGACACGGGCGGCGTGGTCGCGCAGACGAACCTCGCGCAGTCCGAGGCCGAGGCGCTGATCACGTCCACGATCCTCCAGCAGGTCGCGCAGCAGCTGAACGGCGAGGACTCCTTCCAGGCCCAGCTCGCTCTCCAGTCCGCAACGACGACGCAGGAGATCTTCTCCGCCGGAACGGCCACGCTCGTCAAGAACGCAAACGTGGGCGTCTCGGTCGGCGGGACGTCCACCCAGAGCGCAAGCAGCGTCGCCTCCGCCCGGGGCGTCGAGGTCGCCACCACTCGCCAGACCGTCGAGCAGGAGCAGGAAGGCGCCGGCTCCGACCAGGAGCAGATCGCCGGCCAGTGGGCGGTCGTCGCACAGCAGTTCGAGCTTCTCGCAGGCGCAGCGCTCGCGGACACCCGCAACGAGAGCACGCTGAAGGGCGAGGCGTCCAACCTCCGGCTCGAGTCCGAGGCCGCAGCGGCCGGATCCTCGGCCGGAACGATCGATCAGCTCGCGATCCAGCTCCAGAGCGGCGACTCGACCGCTCTGCAGCAGGAGTCGTTCCAGCAGGCGACGATCGAGCAGGACGGAATCGGCCTCGCGGCCGCGACCGCCGGCGGAACACGGTTGATCTACCGGACGCCGCCGCCGGCGCAGCCGTTTATGGCCGTGCCCGAGACGATCGCATCCCTCGCGGCGAGCGCAGAGCCGGTGGCCGGCACCGAGGCGGCCCTCGCAGAGCCCGTCCTGCTCGCTCTGCCGCAGATCACCGCCGTCCAGGCCGCACCGCTTCGTCGCGCAGTGCTGCCAAAGGTCGCCGCCGCGAAGCTCGTCGAGCCGCGCGGGAGCGCTCCGGACGAGCTGCAGCGCCCCGTCGCGACGCAGGCTCCCGTCGAGCGCGCCGCCGCCGCGCGCGCGCCGTTCGCGGTCCCACTTTCAAATGAGATTTTGGCGTCCACCGCCGGCAACGCCGGCTCGGTCCCGAGCATGACCGAGGACGCCGAAAAGGCAGCAGCGGCCTCTTCTGGCCCGCACTGCCTCGCCCCGATCTCCGGGGCATCCGCCGCCACAGCAGGCACCGGGTCCGGAAACGCGTTCTGCGCGCTCTCCGGGTATGTGCTGAGCCCGGAGCCACGTCTGGGGCGACGGATATTCGCGCCGGCCGGTAGGCGGCCGGCGGCTGTCGTGCTCCTGCAAGCACGACCCGGCTAACACCTTCGGCGTGCCAACCCACGCAGGGCGCCCCGGGTGTCCGGCGTGACACGTACCGACAACACACCGAAGGGAGTGACGATAGTGCTACGGAAGTTCCTGATCACAGGCACAGGAGCCGTGGCTCTCGCCCTGTCAGCGACAACGCTGGCGAGCGGAGCCTCCTTGCCTGATCCGGCGACTCTCCAGGCCAACATCGCCGCCCAGGTGAACGTGCAGGTCGCACACGTGCAGCAAGGTGGCACAGTGGTAAGTGCAGGCCAGCTCGGAACGCCAATGCAGAGGGTGGCGACGGAGGCTAGGCCAACGGAGGCTACAGCCAACGGCGGTTCTGCCAACTCCGGCGCGATCGGCGGAGAGGCATCGGACGCCGAAGGCGGCGACGTCGACCAGAAGGCATCCGCGGACGGCGGCAACTCGCGCGCCGACGCGGACGGAGACACGACGTCCAAGGACAACGACGGTGGCGACTCCACCGCTGTTGCCTCCTCCGAGGGCGGAAACGCCAGCGGCGGAGACGGCGGCAACGGAGGCGACAACCGGTGTGGCAGCTGCTCCGAGCAGAGCTCGGACGGCGGCGACGCAGACTCCGGAGACATCGACGTCGAGTCCGGTGACACCGGCAACGCCAACGGCGGCGACAACAGGTCTTCGTCGCGCGCCAATGGCGGCGACGGAGAAGGCGGAAACGCCGACGCCGACAGCGACGCGGACGGCGGAAACGCCGGAGCCAACCAGGCCGCGGGTGGTAACGACTCGGGTGCCACGGCTGGCGGATCGTCCTCGTCGAGCGGCTCTGGGGGAGACGCAAACGGCAACTGCAACGCTTCCGGCAACCTCGGCGGCGATTGCGACACGACAACAGGGGGCGGCGGATCCAGCACGTCCGGCGACCCGCTTGCAGAGTCCACAGGAGGCTCGAACAACAACGAGAACAACGGGGACGGCGGCTCGGCCGGCTCCGGCGCTGGCGCAACCGGCGGAGCGGGCACTTCAGGTGCCACTACGTCGGGAGCTTCGGGCGCAGGTGGTGACGGTGGCACGACCGGCTCGTCCAACGCGTCGAACTCCGGTTCGACGGGCTCGGCGACCGGCGGAGCCGCATCCGGCACGTCGTCCTCCACGCAGGTCGGTGGAGCGGGCGGCGCAGGCGGCGCAGGCGGCAACGCCTCGTCGGCAGCCGGCGCAACCAGCGGTGCCGGCGGCAGCGTCGACACCATCGGCGGCGACAACGACGCCGACTCCGCAGGCGGAGCTGGCGGCGAGAACAACGCCAACGGTGGTGCAGGCGTCGCCGACGCAAGCGCCGCAGCGGCGGGCACCGGTGCTGCGAACGCCAACGGCGGGAACGCCGCCGGCGGCTTCGCATCCGGTGGTCCTGCAACGGCGACTGGAGGCCCTGCCACCAGCTCGGCCGGGATGATCAACACCGCCACCGTCGCCCAGAGCAACGTGCAGAACCAGAACGCGGACCTGTCCAACAGGATCGCGCTCCGGCTGCGCCTGAGGCTGAACTTCTAGGCAGAGGTGAAGAAAACGCTGACCCGACAGCTCCCCAAGCGCGCACTCGTCGAACCGGCGGCCTACCGGCCGGTTCGACGTCGCCTGCGGGGAGCGTCGGCGACGCGGACGGTCCATGAGACGGCATACGCGCGGGAGAACGCCGCCCCGCCCGACCCGGGCAGGCGCGGCGGCCAGACCCCCGTGTGGCCGCAGCGAACAGGAGGTTGACGGAAAAAAGGAGGACAAAACGAAACACTTCGATCACGATGCTGGGCCGCGCTCACGCGCGGCCCAGCACCGGATCTTTTATCTCGCCCTTACCGGGGGCGGCCTACTATGGCCGCGTGCGCCGATTCGTCCTCCTATTCGCGCTCGCGGCCTCGCTGGGCCTCGCGGCGGACGCAGCCGCCGAGGAGGTCGTCCTCACCGACAACGAGGGCCGCTCGATCCGGTTCGACGTGCAGACCGAGGGCGTCGACCCTGAGTGGTACGCAGCGCTGCTGCGCGCGGCGCCGCACGGAGACGAAATCTCGACGGTGACCGTGACGATCGTCTCGTGGGAGGAGCTCCGCTCGAGGTGCGGCCGTGGGGCAGCGGGCTGTTACAACCGGAACAGGATGGTCGTCCCGGCCGAGCAGAGCGACGAGGGCGCACACACGCTCGTGCACGAGTACGGCCACCACCTCGACCGTTCGACCCCGGTCGCCGACGCGCGCGAGCCGAACGGGACGCCGCACTGGTGGCGGGCACGCGGGATGGCCGAGCTCGTCCGGATCGGCAGCGTCACCCGCGACTACTCCATCGACTGGACTCGCAGCATCGCCGAGATCTTCGCGGAGGACTACGCGCGGCTCTCGCTCGGCCAGACGCAGCACAAGATCCCGTGGCTGGGCGAGCCCGACGGAACGGTACTTGCCGCGATCGAGGCCGACCTGGGGCTGAAACCCCCGCCCGCGGTCGTGAAGCCGCCCGTACTGAAGCCGGTGACGCTCGACCGCCGCGGCACGCTCGCGCCGCGTGCCCGTGCAACGCTGTCCTTCGGCCTGCTCGGCACCGGACGCCGCGTCACGGCGACCGCCACGCTGGCCGGCCGCGCGACGCTCGAGGTTCGCTGCGGCGGCTCGCGTGTCGCGCTGCGCACGATCCCGCCGGGGACGTCGAAGGTCACGATCGACCGGCGTGGGCTCGGGCCTGCCGAGTGCACGAGCACCCTGACGAGCACGAGCGCCTCGCAGCGTGCCTACACGCTCGTCGTGCGCCTCAGCATCCCGCGCGCTTAGAACCCGATTCAGAATGAGCTTCGTCGCCGGGGTGCTCCGGGTGGTGCGAGCGCAAGGACGCAGGGAGCCCCGATAGTGGAGCTATCGGGGCGACTGAGGACGCGGCGATCGTGCCGCCCGGGGCGGCCCGGCGTCACAAGGCTCATTCTGAATTGGGTTCTTAGCTCAGCCGGCCAGCAGCTCGACAACGGCCTCGAGGCTGACCCGCCCCGCGCCGTGCGTCTCGACCGCCGCGGTCACGCCTCCGGGCACGCCCGTCTCGACGACGACCGCGTCGGGCCGGAGGGCGAGCAGCTCCCACGTGCGCGCCTGTTGCCACTCGTGGCGCCCGGCGTCGCGCGTGACGACGACGAGCGCCAGGTCGGGGTGGGAGGCAACCGCCTCGGCCGGGTCAGGCGATGTCTCGCCGACACGCACGCCGACCGCGCGCGGCCAGAGGTCGGCAAGCCCGTAGGCACGCTCTCCGGCGGCGATGTTGGCGTCGGGCACGAGCTCGACGACGAAGGGATCGCGATCGAGCGTCGGCGTGTCACGGACGCGCAGCGACCGGCGGGCCGCCTCGACGCCGACCGGGCGGGCCGGGGCGCCGTCGGCCGACGGCGCCGACGCCCACGTCGCGGTCGCCGCAACGCGCGCCGCTGCGTCCTCGAGCCGCTCGAGCGTGAGGCGGCCTGCGGCGACCGCGCCGACGACGGCATCAACGATCGACGCGACCGCTTCCTCGTGCAGGTCGTGGCCGATGCAGAGCGCGTCGGCGCCGGCCGCGAGCGCACGGACGGCCCCCTCCTCGACCCCGGCGCCCGCGCTGAGGGCGCGCATCTCGAGCGCGTCCGTGACGACTAGACCGTCGAAGCCGAGCTCCTCCCGCAGCAGGCCGGTGAGGATCCTCCGGCTCACGGTCGCGGGCTCTCGATCGAGCGCGGGCACGACCAGGTGGCCGGCCATAACGGCCCGTGTGCCCGCGGCGATCGCGGCGCGGAACGGCTCGAGTGCGGCGTCGAGGTCGCCCTCGACGACCGGAAGGTCGAGATGGGAGTCCACCGCCGTGTCGCCGTGGCCGGGGAAGTGCTTGGCGCAGGCGGAGACGCCGTGCCGCTGCGTCCCCTCGACAAAAGCGGCGACGTGGCGGGCGACGAGCCCGGGATCGGAGCCGAAGCTGCGCACGCCGATCACCGGGTTGTGCGCGTCGACGTTCACGTCGGCCACCGGGGCGAGGTTCATGTTCACGCCGACACCGGCGAGGCGGGCCGCAATCGCCGAGGCCACGTCGCGGGTCAGGTCGACGTCGTCGACGACGCCGAGCGCGAGGTTTCCCGGGTACGAGCTGCCGCCGGCCGCCTCGAGCCGGGTCACGTCACCGCCTTCCTCGTCGAGCGCGAGGAGGATCTCGCCCGCGCTCCGGAGGCGGCCCGTCAGCGCAGCGAGCTGCTCCGTGCTCCGGATGTTGTAGGCGAAGAGCGTGATTCCGCCGAGCCCGCCGTCGAGCCGGCGCAGCACCCAGTCCGGCGCCTCGTCGCCCGGGAAGCTCGGGAGCAGGCAGGCAGCGGCGAGCCGCTCGACGCTCACGACTTCACGGCGCCTGCGGTCAGCCCGAAGGCGATCCGCCGGTGCACGATCACGAAGAAGATCACCACCGGAATCGCCGTCAGCGTCGCAGCTGCCATCAGCGAGCCCCAGTCGGTCCCGCGCGAGGTGGTGAAGCTCGCCAGCCAGATCGTCAGCGTCTGCTTCTCCTGGCTCGAGAGGAGCACGTAGGCGACGATGAACTCGTTCCAGGCCTGGATGAAGGCGAAGATCGCCGTCGCCACGAGCCCGGGCGCGACGAGCGGCAGCATGATCCGGACGAAGGCGCCAAAACGGGTCGAGCCGTCCACCATCGCCGCCTCCTCGAGCTCCTTCGGGATCCCGCCGACGAAGCCGCGCAGCGTCCAGACGCAGAACGGGAGCACGAGGGCGACGTACGTCACGATCACGCCCAGGAGCGTGTCGACTTGGCCCACGGTGCTGAGCGCGATGAAGAGGGGGATGATCAGCGCGACGAGCGGCACCATCTGCACCCCGAAGATCACGACCACGACGGCCCGCTGGCCGTAGAACCGGAACTTCGCGAGCGCGAGCGCGGCGAGGAACGCGAGCACGAGCGACGCCACCACGACGGCGCCGACGATGATCAGGCTGTTCTTGACGTTGTCCCAGAAGTACGGCCGGCCGATCGCGTCGCGGAAGTTCGCGAGCGTCGGGTTCGCAGGAATCCACTGCGGCTCGTAGCTGAGCACCTCCGCACCGGGCTTGAACGCGGTCGAGACCATCCAGTAGACGGGAAACGCCATCAGGAAGAAGACGAGCAGCCCGGTCAGGTTGAGCACGACGCGGCGCGCGATCTTCCGGCGGCTCCGCCTGCGGCGGGGTGCCGGCGCAGGCTGAGCGACCGTGCTCATCCGATCTCCCCGATCCGCACCATCTGGCGGATGTAGACGAACGTGACGAGGAGCAGCACGAGCACCGTCACGAGCGCGATCGCCGAGCCGAGCCCGTACTGGCTGACGTTGAAGGAGGTCACGAACGAGTAGATCCCCATCACGAAGTAGTCGGACTCGGGTCGGTTGCCGCGGATGATCCAGATCTGGCTGAAGACCTGGAAGTTCCAGATCACGGACAGGCTGGTGAGGATGACGAAGATCGGCTTCAGGATCGGCAGCGTGATGTCGCGGAACACGCGATAGGCGCCCGAGCCGTCGATCGACGCGGCCTCGACCAGCTCTCGCGGCACCTGCGTCAGACCGGCGTACACCGTGATCGCGACAAACGGAATCGCGCCCCAGACCACGATCGCCGTGATCACCGCGAAGCCCTCGTACGGATTGACGAACCAGTCGTGGTGGTCGAAGTAGTCGAGCCCCAGCCGCGCGAGCGTCCAGTTCGCGACGCCGAACTCGTAGTCGACCATCCACGACCAGATGTTCACGGCGACGACGGGCGGCATCGTCCAGGCGAGCACGAGCCCGGTGGTGATCAGGAGCCGCATGAAGCCGCCGAGCTGTGCGATCAGGAGCGCGATCAGCGTCCCGAGCAGCATCGTCAGGCCGACGGTGACCGCAGTGAACGCGATCGTGCGGCCGAGCACGGTCCAGAACTCGCGTTCGTGGAAGATCTGCGAGTAGTTGTCGAAGCCGATCCACTTGCCCTCGTGGGCGAGGAGCTCGAAGAGGCCGTACTGCTGGAAGGACAGCGTGACGAGCTTGTAGAGCGGGTAACCGAGGACGGCAACGATCACCGCGAGCGCCGGCAAGAGCAACACGTACGGCGCGAGCGCGTGACCGGCGCGACGGCGGCCGGCCCGCCGACGAGCCGGCCTCGCGGCCGGCTCGATCGGGAGGGCTGACTCTGCGCTCACTCCGAGCGTGAGTCTACGAACGGGCGTTCAGGATCTGCTCGATCCGATCGCTCGCCTGCGCGGCGAGAGCGTTCGTCTTGCCGGGGTTGCGCAGGATGCCGCTGAGCAGCGACTGGAGCACGCCCGCGCTCTCGACGTTTGCCCAGTTCGGGGTCGAGGGCACGAACCAGCTCGACGTCGCCGCCCGGGCGAACGGCGCCAGGGTCGGCTTCTTGGCGTGAACCGACGCGAGCGAGGTCGTGTTCGGGATCACGCCGCCCTGCACCGCCATCCGCGTCATGTTGGCCGTGCTCGTGAAGGCAGCGAGCCAGTCGGCCGCGAGCTCCTTCGCGTCGCTCGTGACCGGGATGCCGAGCACGGAGCCGCCGAGGAACGTCGGCATGAACTTGCCCGGCGTGTGGCTCGGCATCGGATAAGCGCCGATCTTCCCGGTCAGGGCGGGGTTCCCGACCTTCGGGTCGAGCGCATAGCCCCACTCCCAGCCGTTCGCGATGATGGAGCCGACCTTGCCCTTTGCGAAGACGAGCGCCTGCTGCGGCTTGTTCTCGTCACCGGTCTTGTTCGCCTTCGAGAGCTTGAGCACCGTCTGCCGCCAAGCGGTGAGGCCCGCAAGCGCACGCGGCGAGTCGAGCGTGCCGACCCACTTGCCGCCCTGCTGCGCCGCGATCTGACCGCCGAAGTCGTAGACGAACGACATCGCCGCATGCCAGTAGCGGCCGGGGTAGTAGAGGGCGGAGTACGTCTTGTCCTTCGAGCCGCCGTAGGTGGCCATCAGCTTGTTGCCGGCTGCCACGAACTCGGCCAGCGACTTCGGCGTCGACTTGATCCCGGCGGCCTTGTACTGGTCGGTCCGATAGATGACGCCGCGGGCGCCCGCGTAATACGGGATCGCGAACGTGCGCCCGTTGTAGATGCCCGCCTTGGCGAGGCCGGAGAGCCACGTCGCCGAGTTGGGGAAGTCCGACTTGGTCAGGGGAGCGAGCGCGCCCGCCGCCGAGTACTTGGGCGTGTCGGTGTTGCCGAACTCGATCACGTCCGGTGCGTTCCCGGCCGCGAGGGTCGCCTCGAACTTCGTCTTGTAGTCGCCCCAGCCCTGGTACTGCACGTTCACGTCGACGCCGGGGTGTTGCTGCCGGAAGGCCTGGTTCGCCGCAGCGACCGCCTCCGGCCAGTTCGACTGAGCGTCGCTCATCAGCCAAACCGTGATCTCGGTGGCAGGCGCCTGTGGCGCCGCTATCTTCGCGCCGGTCGCCGACGCGGTCGCGAGCGCAAGCAGGGCGATGACGCCTGCTGCTGCCGTGAGTCGTACTCTCATGTGCGACCCTCCTAGGAGTCGTGAGACCGGATTGGTACAGACCACTTCACTAACGGGGCAGGCTTGCACACCGGACCGCAGTTGTCAAGATCTGGATTCGATCTCTTGTAGTAGCGGATTTGCGTACAAGCGCATGCCGGTACTGGTACTGACCGGAAGCCAACGCGCTAGAGCGCCAGTGTTACCTTGCTCAGTCCACTGGGGCGATCCGGGTCGAGCCCTTTGGCCTGCGCGAGGGCCCAGGCGAGCAGCTGGCCCGGCGCGACGGAGAGGAGCGGCGTCAGCAGCTGCAGCGGCGGCGCCGGGACCGGCACGTAATGCGCCGCAGAGGTGATCTCGTGAGCGGCGGTGCCGCTCGCGACCAGCAGCGCTCCGGCTGCGCGGGCACTCGCGGCCGCTTCGCGCACGGCCGGCAGGCCCTCGTCCGCCGAGGCGATCACCCAGACCGGAAAGAGGCCGTCGATCGCGGCGACCGGCCCGTGCACGAGATCGGTGGCGGTAAGCGGCTCGGCGGCCACCCTGCACGTCTCGAGCAGCTTCAGCGAGATCTCCCGAGCGGTCGCGAACTCGGGGCCGCGGCCGATCACGAACATGCGGCCGACGAAGGCGAGCGACAGGGCCAGCTCGAAGATTCGCCGCTCGAGGACCGGCAGGAGCTCCTCGAGCAGGTCGGCGGTGCGCGCGATGCCGTCCACCAGCTCGGAGCCGCGCCCGGCCGCGAAGCCCGCGAGGAGCGCGAGCGCGGCCACCTGGTTCGAGTAGGTCTTCGTCGCCGCGATCGCGTGCTCTGAGCCGGCCGCGAGCGGAAGCACTGCCTCGGCGGCCTCGGCGAGGGCGGAGTCGGGCTCGTTCGTGATCGCAATCGTGAGCGCGCCGCGGGCCCTGGCGCGCTCCACGTACTCGAGCACGTCCGGCGTCTGGCCGGACTGCGAGAGCCCGATCACGCCTGAGCCGCGGACGTCCACCTGGGCGCCGTAGTAGACGGAGAGCGAGATCGAGTCGCGGAGCGCCGTCCAGCCGGGAAGGAGGCCGAAGGCGTAGACGCCGTACGAGGCGGCGTTGTCGGAGGAGCCGTGGCCGACCATGCGAACGAGCGGGCTGCCGCGCCGCACGGCCTGGGTCGCGACCGCGGCGTAGTCGCCGGCGTGCTCGAGGAGGCGGCGGAGAGCGGCAGGCTGCTCGCGGATCTCGGCCAGCAGCTGCGCCCCGGGCGGCCCCGGTGCAACCCGCGCTGCGGCCTCCACGGTCACGGCTCCTGGTCGCGCGGTGCGAACACGGGCGCCGCCGACGGCCGCTCGCGACGGTTCAGCTCGGTGACGAGCCGATAACGGTCGCCGCGGTAGATCGAGCGGACGAACTCGACGATCTCGGTGTCCGACCGCGTCGTCCGCTCGAACTGGAACGCCGGCGAGTGGAGCGGGACGCCGAGGATCTCGGACTCCTCCTCGTTCGTCACCGTGGGCTCGATCGTCTGCACCCCGCCGACGATCTCGATCCCGTACCGCTCCGAGAGCAGGTCGTAGAACGACGTCTGGTCGAAGTCCTCCCGCGTCAGGCCGGGCACGAGGCGCTCCGGCACGTGGAGCGTCTCGATCGCCATCGACTCGTCGTCGGCGAGACGGAGCCGCTCGGCGACGACGATCCGCTCCGACGGCGAGACGTGCAGACAGCGGCCGAGGTAGGCTCCGGCATGCTTGACGTCGAGCGAGAGCGTCTGCGAGCCCGGCCGCATCCCGCGCCGGCGCATCTCCTCGCTGAACGACGTCATCGTCAGCTCCTGCGCGATTTTCGGCTCGCGGACGAACGTGCCGCTGCCGCGGCGCCGCACGAGGTAGCCCTCGCGCGCAAGCTCGTCGATCGCGGCGCGCACGGTGAGGCGCGAGACGCCGAAGTCCTGGCTCAACTGGCGCTCGGAGGGGATCGCGTGCCCGACGCCGACGCGCTCGATCAGGTCGAAGACTTGGTCACGCGTCCGGCTCTGCTTGGTGATGCGCTGCTCGGTTGCGGCCATCTGGTCCGCATCGTAACCGGTCGGCCGCGAACTGGTCAATACCAATCCATTGTGTTTCGCCGTCCCTGGTACTACACTCGGCGGTCATGAAAGGAGCCGGACCCGTGACGGAAGCGCGCGAAGCGCGCCATTCGGACATCGACCTGCGCTCGACGCTCGAGCTCGTCGAGTTGATCAACGAGCAGGACGCCCTCGTGGCTCCAGCGGTACGGGAGGCGGCCGTCGCGCTTGCAGCGGCGATCGACGCGATCGTCGAGCGGTTGGCCCGCGGCGGCAGGCTCGTCTACGTCGGGTCGGGCACGTCGGGGCGCATCGGTGTCGTCGACGCCGACGAGTGCGGGCCGACCTTCGGGCTGCCGGACGGCCGGGTCGTCGCGCGCGTCGCCGCGGACGGCGCGGCCGAGGACGACGCCGGCGCGGGCGCGGCATGCGTCGACGACGTTCGGGCCGAGGACGCGGTCGTCGTCCTCTCGGCGAGCGGCAGCACGCCCTCCGCACTCGGAGCGGCCCGGGCCGCCGCGGCTGCGGGCGCGCTCACGGTCTCCGTCGCCTGCGTCCCGGGCTCGCCGCTGGGCGAGCTGGCCGACCACGAGGTCGTCGCGGTTACCGGCCCCGAGGTGATCGCAGGCTCGACGCGGATGAAAGCGGGAACGGCACAGAAGCTCGTCCTGAACACGATCTCGACCGTCGCGATGATTCGGTTGGGCCGGACGTACGGGAACCTGATGGTCGACGTCGTGGCGAGCAACGCCAAGCTGCGCGCACGTGCGCGCCGGGTCGTCGAGCTAGCTGCCGAGGTCTCGGCCGACGAGGCCGAGGCGGCGCTGACGGCCGCAGGCGGCGACGCGAAGGTCGCGATCGTCTCTCTGCTCACAGGCCGGCAGCCGGATGAGGCCAGACGACTGCTCGGCGACGCGGACGGCGTCGTGCGGCAGGCACTGGAGGGTGCATGAGGCTAGGCGTCGAGGCAGCCGTCGTCGACGGCGTGCTCCTGCGCGGAGACGTCGAAGTCGTCGACGGGCAGGTCGCCGCAGTCGGACTGAACGGCGGCGGCAACGGCGGCGGCATCGCGATCCCGGGGCTCGTCGACCTGCAGGTGAACGGCTTCGGCGGCGTCGACTTCGCGGGCGCGGACGGCCCTGCCTACCGCCGCGCGGGCGAAGCGCTCCTCGAGTGCGGCGTCACCGCGTTCCAGCCGACGCTGATCACGGCGCCCGAGGACGAGCTCGTCGCCGCGCTCGCCGAGGTCCCGCGCGAGCCCGTTGGGCCGCGCGTGATCGGCGTGCACCTCGAAGGGCCGTTTCTCTCTCCACTCCGCCTGGGCGCGCATCCGGTCACCGCCCGCCGCGACCCCGATCTCGCGCTGCTCGAGCGCCTGCTCGCGGCCGGTCCCGTCTCGGAGATGACGCTCGCGCCCGAGCTCGACGGCGCGCTCGAGCTGATCGACCTGCTCGGCGAGCGGGGCGTCGTCGTCTCCTGTGGGCATTCCGACGCGACCGCCGAGCAGGCCAACCGCGCGTTCGACCGCGGGGCGGCCACCGTGACCCATCTCTTCAACGCGATGCGGCCGCTCGGTCACCGCGACCCGGGGATCGCAGGCGCCGCACTGGCCCGCGACGACGTCGTCGTCCAGCTGATTCTCGACGGGCACCATCTCGCCGACGAGACCGCGCAGGTCGTCTGGCGTGCGGCCGCGGGGCGCGTCGCGCTCGTCTCGGACGCGATCGCAGCGGCAGGCGTCGGCGACGGCAGCTTCCGGCTCGGAAGCGTCGACGTGGAGGTGCGGGACGGCGTCGCGCGCCGCGGCGACGGCGTGCTCGCAGGCAGCTCCTTGACGCTCCTCGAGGCCGTGCGGGGGCTGCACGCGCTGGGCGTGCCGCTCGCGGACGCCGTCGGCGCGGCCACGGCTGTCCCCGCGCGCGTCGCCCGCCGGCCCGACCTCGGCTCGCTCTCTCCCGGCGCCGCGGCGGACGTCGTCGTCCTCGACGACGCGCTCGAGCTCCGGACCGTGCTCGTCGGCGGCGAGCACCTCGTAGCCGCCTAGGCAGAGATGGCCGAGATCCTGCTGGAGCGGGTGACGAAGGAGTTCGGCGGCGGCGTGGTCGCCGTCGACGACGTCACGCTCCGGATCGAGGACGGCGAGTTCATGGTCCTCGTAGGCCCGTCGGGCTGCGGCAAGTCGACGCTCCTGCGCATGATCGCCGGGCTCGAGGAGACGACCGCGGGCACGGTCTTCATCGGCGGCCGCGACGTGACCGATCTCGCGCCGCGGCAACGCGACATCGCGATGGTCTTCCAGAGCTACGCGCTCTACCCGCACATGACCGTCCGCCAGAACCTCGCCTACGGGCTGAAGGTGCGCCGTCTGCCGAAGGAGCAGGTCGTCGAGCGCGTCGAGCGGGTCGCCCGGCTGCTGCGGCTCGAGGATCTACTCGACCGGCGCCCGGCGGCCCTCTCGGGCGGCCAACGGCAGCGGGTCGCGATGGGCCGGGCGATCGTGCGCGAGCCGCTCGCGTTCCTGATGGACGAGCCTCTGTCGAACCTCGACGCGAAGCTGCGCGTCAGCATGAGGGCCGAGCTCGCCTCGCTGCACGCGCGTCTCGGCGCCACGACCGTCTACGTCACGCACGACCAGGTCGAGGCGATGACGCTCGGCCAGCGGGTGGCGGTCCTGCGCGACGGCCGCATCCAGCAGGTCGACACACCGCAGGCGCTCTATCGCGACCCGGTCAATCTCTTCGTCGCCGCGTTCATCGGCTCGCCTGCGATGAACCTGGTTGAAGCGAGGTTGGACGGGGACACGGTCGAGCTCGGCAGCATCCGGATCGCGCTGCCGCCGGAGCACCGGCCCGACGCCCGCGGCGACGTCGTCCTGGGGATCCGGCCCGAGAGCTTCGAGGACGCCGCCTTCGCCGACCTTTCGCTGCCGCAGCTGGACGCCGACGTGGCGGTGCTCGAGGACCTCGGCGCGGACGTCCACGTGATCTTCCCGGTCGACGCGCCCCGCGTCGAAGCGGAGGACGTGCGCCCGGACCGTGACGAGGAGGCGCTGATCGCCGGTGACGGCGCCGTCGTTCACCGCGCGCGTCGACGCCCGCACCGCCGCCCGCCCAGGCCGGCCGCTCCGGCTCGCGGTCGATCCGGCCGGCTTCCACTGGTTCGACCCGGAGACCGGAGCGAGCTTGGGCCGCCGCGCCTCCTCGGCTGCCGACGAGCTCGTCCTGCGCTAGCCGGGCGGCGTCAGACCCGCCGCTTCTCGAGCCGCGCGGCCAGCCGGGTGAGGGGGAAGCAGATCAGGAAGAAGATGACGGCGATGAAAGCGAAGATCTCGAACGCGTGAATCTCGCCGAGCCCGATCGGGGGGATGAACGTCAACCGCTCCGACTGTGACTTGCCCGCTTGGAGCAGCTCGATACCGCCGATCACCGCGGCCAAGGTCGAGTTCTGGATGATGTTCACGAGCAGGCCGACGAGAGGCGGCAGCAGCCGGCGGAGAGCCTGGGGGAGGATGACGTACTCGTGCCGGCCGACCCAGCCGAAGCCGAGGGCCGCCGCAGCCTCGTGCTGCTCGCGGGGAATGGAGCCGACCGCCCCGCGCGTCGCTTCTGCGACCTGCGCGCTCCCCCAGAGCGTGAGCGCGATCGAGGTCGCCGCGATCGGACCGAACTCGAGTGTGGACGTGATCGACGGGAGCCCGAAGTAGACCATGAAGACGGTGACGAGGATCGGAAGTCCCCGGAAGATCTCGACGTAGAGGCGAATCAGCGCCTGCGAGGGGCGGAACCGGATCGTCAGGAGCGTCCCGAGCACGACACCGATCAGCGTGGCCCCGACGACAGAGACAGCCGCTATGAGCAGCGTCGCGGGAAGCCCCTCCGTGAGGATGTAGCGGACGACCGGTCCGGCCCAGTCGGGCATCAGTGCCCCTTCCAGTGATGCTGTCTAGCTTCTGGGCTGCGAGCACCAAGCGAGAGGCCGCACGCGTCCGCGGCGCAGGCTGGCTGCCTGCGCAAGGGCGCGGGTGGACTCTCGCGCAGCGTGATCGCGGGCCAGAAGCGGGCGTGCATTGCTGGAAGGGGCACTAGCGCGCCTCCGGAAGGGCGAGCCTCGCCTCGAGGAGGCGAATCGCCGCCGAGAGGCTCCAGACGAGGGTCAGGTAGACGATGGCGAGCACCGTGAGCGCCTCCAGTGTCTCGAGAGAGAGGCTGGAGATGTTGATCGCCGTCGTCGTCAGCTCGGAGTAGCCGATCACGTACATCAGCGAGGTGTTCTTGACGACGGAGATGTAGGTGTTGATCGACGACGGCAGCGAGATGCGCCCGCCGATCGGCAGCGTCACGTTGAGGAACGTGCCGAGCCGCCCGAAGCCGAGCGCGGACGCCGCCTCGCGGTAGCGGTGCGGCACCGCCTCGAACCCCGCCCGGAAGTTCTCGGTGTTGAACGCGCCGCCCCAGATCGTCACCGAGAGCCAGGCGACCGTGAACGCATCGAGACGGATCCCCACCTGCGGCAGCGCGAAGAAGAGCATGAAGATCTGGACGAGGATCGGCGTATTGCGAATCACCTCGACGTAGACCGCGGCGATCTGGCTCACGACAGGGACGCGGTGAGCGCGGGCGGCGCCGAGGACCGAGCCGATCAGGAACGCCCCGGCGATCGCAATCGCCGAGACCTTCAAGGTGTTCTGGAACGCGTCGAGGAGCTCGTCCCAGTTCTCGGTGACGAACGCGGAGAGGTCGTAGGCAAGCAGCACGGCTCAGCGCACGCACAGGGAAGCGGCCGCGTCGCCGCGGCCGCTTCCCCTGGTCGTGGTCGACCGGTCGATCCCTACGGACAAACGGTGTCGACGCTCGGCAAGTTCGCAGCCCGATACGTGAAGTCGTTGTTGGGCCGCAGAACGTTCCTCGAGAACGCGGGCACGAACCGCGGTGCGACGTTGTTCCTGATGATCGGCAGGAACTGGTCCTTCCGCTTCATGATCGCGAGCCGCGAGTCGACCCAGCGCTTCAAGGCAACGTTGCCCTGACTGATCCCGATGCCGTACGGCCCTTCCAGGAACAGGTCGTTCGTGAGCTTCGTGTTCGGGTCGGACGCCGCGACGAGCGCGAGCGAGGAGTCGTCGAACATGACTGCGTCCGCCCGCCCCTGGTTGAAGGCCAAGAGCGCAGCCGTGACGCTGTCGACGACGATGGGCTCGGTCGTCGGGAAGCAGCGCCTCATCCAGCGGTCGTAGACCGAGCCCGGGGTGGTCGCCACGCGCTTCCCCCTGATGTCGTTCAGCGTCCGGATCGGCGAGTCGTTCTTGACGAGCAGCCTCCCGGTCGCGTTGTAGTACGCACGCGAGAAGTCGATTCGCGTGTCCCGGTCGGCCGTGTAGGTGAAGGTCGAGATGACCATGTCGACGCGACCCGTCGTCAGCAGCGGCTCGCGGGCCGCCGTCGGCGCACAGACGAACGACACCCGCTGCTCGCGCCCGAACGCATACCGCGCGAACCACTTGGCGATCTCGACGTCGACGCCGGCGTTCTTGCCGCGGACGTCGATGTAGCCGAACGGCGGCGTGTCGCACTTGACGCCGACTATGAACCGGTTCCGCTTCTTGATGTCGGCGGGCAGCGTCGGCAGGGCCGGTGTCGCCTCCGCCTCCGCCGGTCCGGCCGTGGCGGCCGGCTGGGCCAAGCCGACCGTCGCGGCGACGACCGCGAATACAGCTACCGCAGCCGTCGCCAGCAGGATCTTCTTCATGCAATTGCTCCTTCCTCGTCGGTGATGGTCAAGTCGTCCAGTGAATGCGCGAGGGCGAGCGAGCGGCGCAGGAACCGCCGCGTTCGCTCTTCGCGCGGGTTGTCGAGCACGGTCGCCGGGTCGCCCTGCTCGACGATCCGGCCTTCGTCCATGAAGATCAGCCGGTCGCCGACCTCCCGTGCGAACTGCATCTCGTGGGTGACGACGAGCATCGTCATCCCCAGGTCTTTCGCCAGGTCGCGCACCACGAGCAGCACCTCGCCCACGAGCTCCGGATCGAGAGCGGACGTGACCTCGTCGAAGAGCATCACGTGCGGCTCCATCATCAGCGCGCGGGCGATCGCCACCCGCTGCTGCTGGCCGCCCGAGAGCTGGTGCGGGTGCTGGTCGGCCTTCTCCGACAAACCGACCTGCGCGAGCAGCTCGCGGGCGCGCCGCTCCGCCTCGGCGCGCGGCCGCTTGTGGATCCGGCGCGTTGCCAGTGTCAGGTTGTCGAGGACCGTCAGGTGCGGGAAGAGGTTGAACTGCTGGAACACCATCCCGATCCGCTGCCGCACGGCCGAGACATCCACGCCCTTGCGCGTGATCTCCTCGCCCTCGAGAAACACCTTGCCTGCGTTCAGCGGCTCGAGCAGGTTGACGCAGCGGAGGAGCGTGCTCTTGCCGCTCCCGCTCGCGCCGATGATCGTCAGCACCTCGCCGCTCGCGACCTCGAGGTCGATCCCACGCAGAACCTCGTTGTCGCCGAAGCTCTTGTGGACGCCTTCGAGCCGGACGACCGGAGACGCAGGCGAGGCCGCAGCGCTCGCGCTCACGTGCATTCCTCGGCTGTCGTCTCCCCCGTCACCTCGCCCACCCTAGTCAAGGAGACGTCGAGATCGAAGTCAAGTTGGCGGCCAAGCAGCAGTCTGTTCACAGGGAGCAGTTCGCGCCACAGGACGCAAATGGTTCGGCGCGGCCGAGCAGCCGCTCAGCCGACACGGCGGAGGACGACGAGCGAGCGGCCCTCGACCGCGACGACGCCCCGTGCGGGGTGCACCTCCGCGCCCGGCTCGAGCTCCGGGGCCGCGGTCGAGAGCTCGTGCGCCCAGCGCCGTCCGAACGCGACCGACGGCAGCGTGAAGGCGATCGGGCCATCCCAGGCGTTGAAGAGGATCAGGAAGGTGTCGTCGATCACGGGCGCGCCCTGGGCGGTGAGGGTCGGGATCTCGGAGCCGTTGAGGAAGACGCCGAGCGTGAGCGCGTTGTCGTCGCGCCAGTTCCGCTGCGTCATCTTTCGTCCGTCCGGCCGGAACCACCAGACGTCGGGCGCTCCGGAGCCGAGTCGCTCCTCGCCGGTGAGGAAGTCGGCGCGGTGGAAGACCGGATGCGTGGTCCGGAGCTCGAGCACACGCTTCGTGAATGCGAGCAGCCGCTCGGCACGGTCGTCGAGCTCCCAGCCGATCCAGGAGATCTCGTTGTCCTGGCAGTAGGCGTTGTTGTTGCCGCGCTGGGTGCGGGCGATCTCGTCGCCGCCGAGCAGCATCGGCACGCCCTGCGAGAGGAAGAGCGTGGCGAGGAAGTTGCGCTGCTGTCGCTCGCGGAGCGCGTTCACCGCGAGGTCGTCGGTCTCGCCCTCGACGCCGTGATTCCAGCTGCGGTTGTGGCTGTCGCCGTCCCGGTTGTCCTCGAGGTTCGCCTCGTTGTGCTTGTCGTTGTAAGTGACGAGATCGCGCAGGGTGAAGCCGTCGTGCGCGGTGACGAAGTTGATCGACGCGAACGGCCGCCGGCCGTCCCGCTCGTAGAGGTCGCTCGAGCCGGTGAAACGGGACGCGAACGTGCCGACGGAGGCCTCGCCGCGCCAGAAGTCGCGCATCGTGTCGCGATACATCCCGTTCCACTCCGTCCAGAGCACGGGGAAGTTGCCCACCTGGTAGCCGCCCTCGCCCACGTCCCAGGGCTCGGCGATCAGCTTCATCTGGGAGAGCACCGGATCCTGGTGGATGATGTCGAAGAAAGCCGAGAGCCGGTCGACCTCGTGGAACTCGCGCGCGAGCGCCGACGCGAGGTCGAAGCGGAAGCCGTCGACGTGGCACTCGATCGCAAAGTAGCGGAGCGAGTCCATGATCAGGCGTAGCACGGAGGGATGCGCCGGGTTGAGCGAGTTGCCCGTCCCCGTGTAGTCCATGTAGTGCCGGGCGTCGCCGGGGACGGTGCGGTAGTACGACAGGTTGTCGATCCCTTTGAAGGAGAGCATCGGCCCGCGGTGGTTGCCCTCGGCCGTGTGGTTGTAGACGACGTCGAGGATCACCTCGATCCCCGCCCGGTGGAGGGCCTTGACCATCCCCTTGAACTCCTTCATCTGCTCGCCTCGCCGCCCCGTGGCCGCGTAGAGCGCGTGCGGCGCGAGATAGCCGATCGAGCTGTACCCCCAGTAGTTGGTCAGGCCTTTGACCGCGAGGTGGTGCTCGTCGGCGATGTGGTGGATCGGCAGCAGCTCGACCGCCGTCACGCCGAGTGAGGAGAGATACGCGACGGCCGCCTCCGAGGCGAGGCCGGCATATGTCCCGCGCAGCTCCTCGCGCACGCCGGGCATCAGCTTGGTGAAGCCCTTCACGTGCAGCTCGTAGATGACGGTTTCATGCCACGGCCGTTGCGGCGGCCGGTCGTCCTCCCAGTCGAACTCGTCGTCGGTCACGACCGACTTCGGGATCGCCCCGGCGTCGTCCTCGTCGTCGCGCTCGAGGTCGGCGTCGTCGCCGTCGGGCACGTACGGCAGGGTGTTGCCGTTCTGGTGAAGGATCGGGCCCTCGATCGCCTTCGCGTACGGATCGATCAGGAGCTTGCTGGGGTTGAAGCGGTGGCCCTGATCGGGTTGCCAGCGGCCGTGGACGCGGTAGCCGTACCGCTGTCCAGGCCCGATCCCCGGCAGGTAGCCGTGCCAGTGGAAGGCGGTGCGCTCGGTCAGCTCGTAGCGCGTCTCGCGGTCGCCGTCGTCGAACAGGCACAGCTCGACCTTCTCGGCATGCTCGGAGAAGAGCGAGAAGTTCGTCCCCTGCCCGTCCCAGGTCGGGCCCAGCGCGAACGGCTTCCCCGGCCACACCCTCACGTCGTCGCAGGTCCACCGTCTCGTTGGCGAAGTCGACGCGGAGCGTGGCGCGACCGCGGCGGAGCTCGAGCGTGCGCGCCTCCTCGTCGACCGCGACCTCGAGCTCGCGCGGGAGCTCACGGCGGAGCCGGAGCAGGCGGACGTAGAGGTCCTCCGGCTCCGCCTGCGAGAGCCGCGACGCCTCGAAGCTGTCGCGGCCCTGCGGGTCGGGGACGTCGCCCGCGAAGCCGGCGAAGCCCGCGAACTCACGGCGGCGGCCCGCCCGGGTCGCGTCGGCGACGAACGGGTCGATGTGGTCGGTGAAGAAGCGGAACGGAGCCGTCTCGCCCCACTCCTCGCCCTGGAAGAGGAGCGGCGTCAGCGGACTGAAGAGGACGACGGCGGCGGCGACCCGGCGCTTCGCCGCAGGCAGCCGGTCGCCGAGGGCGCGGTTGCCGACCTGGTCGTGGTTCTGCGCGCAGGCGACGATCTGCGCTCCCTCCGGGCGGGCGAGCTCGGCGGCGATGCTGGCCATCGAGCCGTCGAAGCTCGCGTAGTAGCCGTCCCGCTCGCCCGTCAGTGCGACGTGGAGCGCGTGGTGCAGGTTGTCGAGCCACATCGCGTCGTGGCCCCAGTCCGTGAGCGGCCTGAAGTCCGGCGGGCCGACCTCGCTGATCACGAGCGCCCGCGGGTTGGCGGCCCGGACACGATCGGCCAGCTCGGCGAGCACGTGCCGGGGCGACTCGTCGTGCACGTGCGGCACCGAGTCGAGCCGCAGCCCGTCGACGCGGTAGTCGCGCACCCAGAGCTCGGCGTTCTGGATCGCCCACTCCCGCACGCCGGTCTGTGTGTAGTCGATCGTCTCGCCCCAGGGCGTCTCGGCGACGCGGTCGGTGCAGTATGGGCCGAAGGCCTTCAGCGCCTCGTTGCCGGGCCCGAGGTGGTTGTAGACGGCGTCGAGCACGACGACGAGTTCCTCCTGGTGGGCGGCGTCGACCAGCCGTGCGAGACCGTCCGGGCCGCCGTAGACCGGGTGCACGGCCGAGGTGTAGAGCCCGTCGTACCCCCAGCCGCGCGAGCCGGGGAAGGTGGCGACGGGCATCAGCTCGATCGCGGTCACGCCGAGCTCCCGCAGTGCCGCGAGGCGAGGGATGACCCCGTCGAAGGTGCCCTCCGGCGAGAAGGTGCCGACGTGGAGCTCGTAGAGGACGAGCTCCTCGAGCGCGAGGCTCGGGCCAGGCGCGATCCGGAACGCGCTCGTGTCGAGGATGCAGGAGGGCCCGAGCACGCCCGCCGGCTGCCAGCGCGAGCAGGGGTCGGGCCAGGCATTGCCGTCGTCGAGCACGAAGCGATAGTCGTCGCCGGGCGCCGCGGGCACGCCCGCGGCCCAGAAGCCGTCGCTCTCCTCAGCGAGCGGGTGATCGCCCGAGTCCAGCCGCACTGCCACCGAGCGCGCGTGCGGCGCCCACACGCGCATTCCGGCGAGACCGTCGTCGAGCGGGACGGCCCCTAACGAGGCTGCGGTCACGGTCGCCACGGCGCGACCGTAGCGGAGAGCTACCGCGCGAGCGCCTCCTCCACCGCACGAGCCGTCAGCACCCGCGACAGATGCCGCCGGAAGTCCGAGCTCGCCCAGGTGTCCGCGGGCGGGTCGGTGCCCGAGTCGGCCTGCTCGGCTGCGGCCGCGACGCCGTCCCGCGAGGCGCCCGCGAGCGCCTGCTCCACCGCGCTCGCGCGCAGCGGCACCTGGCCCATGTTCGTCAACCCGACGCGGGCGCTGCCGATCGTTCCGTTGCCTGACTCGACAACGGCTGCGACGCCAACGGTCGCCCAGTCGAGCGAGCGCTGCCGGAACTTGACGTAAGACCAGCCGGCCGTGCCCGTCTTCGGGACCCGCACCTCGACGATCAGCTCGTCGGGCGTGAGCGCCGTCTCGAAAAAACCGCGGAAGCACTCGCCCGCGCCGAGCACGCGCTCGCCACCGGGCCCGCGCGCGACGATCTGCGCGTCGAGCGTCAGGATGACCGTGGGCAGGTCCGCGGCGGGGTCGCAGTGCGCGAGGGAGCCGCCGATCGTGCCGCGGTGCCGGACCTGTGGGTCGCCGACGAGCCCGGCCGCGTACGCGAGCACGGGACAGTGTTCCTGCACGAGCGCGTTCGCGTTGACGTCGTGATGGCGCGTCATCGCGCCGATCGCGAGGTGGTCGCCGCCGTCGCGCACGCCGGCCAGGTCGGAGACCCGGCCGAGGTCGATCAGCGTGGCGGGCCTGGCGAGGCGGACCTTCATCAGCGGCAGCAGGCTCTGGCCGCCGGCGAGGAGCTTCGGATCCTCCTTCGACCCGAGCAGCTCGATCGCGTGCTCGACCGACTCGGCGACCTCGTACTCGAACGGTGCGGGGATCATGACTGCGCCTCCTGTGCCTCCTGGATGGCCCGCCAGACGCGCTCGGGCGTCGCGGGGCGTGGCATGTCGCGCACCCCGAGGTGAGCGAGCGCATCGATGACGGCGTTGATCACCGCTGGCGGCGCCGCGATCGTCCCGGCCTCGCCGATCCCCTTCACCCCCATCGGGTTCGTTGGGCTCGGCGTGACCGTGTCGTGGACCTCGTACGGTGGAAGCTCCGGCGGCCCCGGAACGAGATAACTCGTCATCGTTCCGGTGGTGAGGTTTCCCTCCTCGTCGTAGATCGCCTCCTCGTAGAGCGCCTCGGAGATGCCCTGGGCGACGCCGCCGTGTACCTGCCCTTGCACAAGCATCGGGTTGAGCTGGACGCCGCAGTCGTCGACGGCGACGTAGCGGACGATGTCGACCAGCCCCGTGTCCTGGTCGACCTCGACCACGCAGCAGTGGGCGCCGTTCGGCCAGCTGAAGTTGGGCGGGTCGTAGAGGTGCGTTGCCGCGAGGCCCGGCTCCATCTCGTCCGGCAGATTGTGCGCCGTCCAGGCGCTGAAGGCGAGCCCCTTGATCCCTACCGAGCGGTCGGTTCCCTTGACCGTGAACTCGCCGCCGGCGAAGTCGAGGTCCTCCTCGGCGCACTCGAGCTCGTGCGCGGCGAGTGTCTTCGCCTTGGCGAGGAGCTTCTCGCCCGCCTTGTAGAGCGCGACAGAGCCGACCGCGACGCCGCGGCTGCCGTAGGTGTCCATCCCGAGCGGGGAGACGCTCGTGTCGCCCTGCAGCACCTCGACGTCGTCGTACTCGACGCCGAGCTGGTCGGCCACCACCTGCGCGAACACGGTCGCCGAGCCCTGACCGTGCGAGCAGACGCCGGTGACGGCGCGGACGGTGCCGGTCGGCATCAGCTCGATCGTGGCCGAGTCCCACCCGCCGGCGGCGTAGTTCAGCGCCGAGAGCACGCGGGAGGGCGCGAGGCCGCACATCTCGATCCAGGTCGAGAAGCCGACGCCGAGCAGCTTGCGGTCGCCGCGTTCGCGCCGCTCGGCCTGCTCGGCCCGGATCGCCTCGTAGTCGAGCACCTCGAGGCAGCGCTCGAGCGTCCCCTCGTAGTCGGCCGAGTCGACCGTGAGGCCGCTCGCGATCGTGTAGTTGGGGAACTTGTCCGTCGGGATGAAGTTCTTCCGCCGCAGCTCGACCGGATCCATCTCGAGCTCGCGCGCGAGCGCGTCCATCGCCCGCTCGATCGCGTACGTCGCCTCGGGCCGCCCGGCGCCGCGATAGGCGTCGGTGAAGGTCTGGTTCGTGAACACGTTCGTGTACTCGAGGTCGTACGCGTCGCACTCGTAGCACCCGTGATAGAGCCAGGCGCCGAGCATCGCGATCCCCGGCGAGACCAGGCCCAGGTACGCCCCCATCGAGACGTTCAGCTTCACCCGCACCGCCTTGAGGTCGCCGTCGCGGGTCGCCGCGAGCTCGATCTGCTGGAACATCTCGCGCCCGTGCAGGGTGGCGACGTAGTTCTCCGACCGCTCCTCGACCCACTTCACCGGGCGGTCGAGCTTCTTCGCGAGCGCGAGGCAGATCGCGTCCTCCGGGTAGCACTCGAGCTTCGAGCCGAAGCCCCCGCCGACGTCCGGCGCGACCACGCGCAGCTTCGCCTCCGGGATGCCGCACGTGATCACGAGCGTCGTCCGCAGGATGTGCGGGATCTGGGTCGAGCTGTAGACCGTGTACTCGCCCATGGCGCCGTTCGGGTCGACGACGACACCGCGCGGTTCGATCGCGTTCGGGATCAAGCGGGCGAGGTAGTACTCCTCCTTGATCTTGACCAGGTCGGGGTCCTCGAAGAACGGCGCCGACGGACCACGCCGCGGCACGGGCGAGTCCGCCTCGATGCTCCAGCTGCCGGCGTCGTTCGTGCCGAACTCGTCGTGCACGAGCGGCGCGTCCCCCTCGAGCGCCTCTTTGATTCCGACCACGGCGGGCAGCGGCTCCCAGTCGACCTCGACCAGCTCGATCGCGTCCTTGGCGAGCGCGCGCGACTCGGCGACGACGACGGCGACGGCGTCGCCGACGTAGCGGGCCTTGTCCTTCGCGAGCGGGTGATGCTCGGGCTGCTTGAGCTGGTCGTTGATCGGCCAGGCCATGAAGAGCGGCGCTGCGAACTCGAGGTCCGCCCCGGTGTACGCCGCGACCACGCCCTCGAGCTCGAGCGCCTTCGAGACGTCGATCGAGGTGATCTTCGCGTGGGCGAAGGGGCTGCGGACGAGGCCGACCCAGAGCATCCCCGGCAGCGCGATGTTGTCGACGTACGTTCCCTGTCCGGTGATGAGCTCCGGGTCTTCCTTGCGGAGCTGGCTCGTGCCGACGAATCCGCTCGCCTCTTGCTCGGTGGTTGCCATCCCGTCTCCCTAGGCGCTCGCCACGGCCTGCACGGCCTTGACGATGTTGTGGTAGCCGGTGCAGCGGCAGAGGTTGCCCTCGAGCCCGTGCCTGATCTCGTCCTCGCTCGGGCTCGGATGCTCCTGCAGGAAGCTCGCCGCCGCCATGATCATCCCCGGCGTGCAGTAGCCGCACTGGAGCGCGTGGTGCTCCTGGAAGGCGCGCTGCAGCGGATGCAGC
The DNA here is from genome assembly GCA_963850995.1 of uncultured Gaiellaceae bacterium. Taxonomy (GTDB): domain Bacteria; phylum Actinomycetota; class Thermoleophilia; order Gaiellales; family Gaiellaceae; genus Gaiellasilicea. Next base: position 287,813 of record CAWKNQ010000004.1, read on the forward strand.
TCGCCGTTGCTCGAGAGACCTTCGATCGTCGTGACCTCGCGACCGTCCGCCTGGACCGCGAGCACGGTGCAGCTCTTCACCGACTCGCCGTCGAGGTGCACGGTGCAGGCGCCGCACGAGGTCGTGTCGCAGCCGACGTTCGTGCCGGTGAGGCCGAGCTGCTCGCGGAGGGCGTAGACGAGCAGCTGCCGGGGCTCGACCTCGAGCTCCCGGCGGGCGCCGTTGACGGTCATGGCGATGGCTCTCAAGGCGAACCTCCCTCTCGTGGGCCGGGAACGGGATCAACGAGCTGGGGGACGGCGTCGGGCGCCGCGGAGCCCAGCTGCGCGCCGACGCAGCGCGCGAATTCGTCGACGAGGCGCGTCGACACATCGTGGATCAGCGCAGGCCGGCCGAGCTGGGCCGCCTGGCCGGAGAACTTGACGTCGGTGTCCATCGTCACGCGCGTACCGCCGCCGTCGATGCCCTCGAGCTGCGCATCGACCGCGGCGTAGACGCCGCCCTTGCCGCGCTTGTCGCGGCCGCGCACGGTGAGCCGGATGGAGCCGGCGGCGTTGTCCTGGTCGACGACGCTCACGTCATTGAGGAAGTCCATGCCGACGGGTCCGAGCCTCACGGCCATCGTCGTCTTCCAGGTGCCGTCGTCGACGACCTCGACGAGGGTGGCGCCGGGCATGCAGGACACCACACGCTCGGGATCGAGCAGCAGCTCGAGTGTCTCAAGGGGCGAAGCAGGCACGTCAAACTCGTGCTGGAGCTTCATCTGCCTCCCGGGCCGACGGGAACGGTGACTACGCTACAACAGTGACGAGGGGGATGAGGCGGTGACGTTCCGCAGCCCGGACGAGCTCCAGGCCGCCCTCCGAGCGGAGTCGTACCTCGCCGACCACAGCCTCTCCGTCGCGCTCCACCTCGCCCTTGCGATGCGCCGGCCGGTGCTGCTCGAGGGCGAGCCCGGCGTCGGCAAGACCGAGGTCGCGCGCACGCTCGCGCGCGTCCTCGACGCGGATCTGATCCGCCTTCAGTGCTACGAGGGCATCGACGCCGGCCAGGCGCTGTACGAGTGGGACTACGCGCGCCAGCTGCTCTACGCGCGGCTGCTGCAGTCGGGGGAGCTCGACGCCGACGCCGCCGTCGACCAGCTTTACGGCTCACGCTTCCTGCAGGAGCGGCCGCTACTCGCCGCGGTGCGCGCCGGCTCGCGCGCCGTCCTGCTCGTGGACGAGCTCGACCGCGCCGACGACGAGTTCGAGGCGTTCCTGCTCGAGACGCTCTCGGACTCCGCGGTCACGATCCCGGAGATCGGCACCGTCGGCTCGCCGGACGGCACCCGGCCCGCGGTCGTGATCACCTCGAACCGGACCCGCGAGCTGCACGACGCCCTCAAGCGGCGCTGCCTCTACCACTGGATCGACTATCCCGAGCCGGAGCGGGAGACCGAGATCATCCGCCTGCGCGTGCCGGCCGCGAGCGAGCATCTGGCCCGCTCAGTGGCCGCCGCCGTCGCACGCATGCGCGGCATGGACCTGCTCAAGCCGCCCGGCGCGGCCGAGGCGATCGACTGGGCCGAGGCGCTCAGCGTGCTCGAGCTCGACGAGGTGACGGAGGACGGCGCCCGCGCGACGCTGGGCTGGGCGCTCAAGAGCCACGACGACCTCCTCTCCGTGGAGGCGCGCCTCCCCGAGCTGCTCCCGTGATCGCATGAACGCGGTCTCCAGCGTTGTCGGCTTCGGCGGCGCGTTGCGGGAGGCCGGGCTCGCGGTCGGGACGGGTCGGCTGGTCGCGTTCCGCGAGGCGGTCGAGCTCCTGCCCGAGGAGGACCTCTACTGGGCCGGCCGGGCGACGCTCGTCGCCAGGCGCGAGGAGATTTCCGTCTACGACCGCGTCTTCCGCGCGTACTTCGGCGGCATCGCGCCGGTACGCGAGCCCGCTGCCCGGCCGGGCGTGCGGCTTCAGGTTGCGGGTGCGAGACCGCCGGACGGCGCCTCGACCGAGATCGAGGGAATCCCTGGTATCGCGCTCGCAAGCCCGGTCGAGGTGCTCCGGCACAAGAGCTTCGCGAGCTGCTCGGAGGAAGAGTTGGCCGAGCTTGCCCGCCTGATGAGCAGTCTCCGCCTGGCCGTGCCCGAGCGACGCACGCGGCGGAGAGGCCCGTCGCGGTCCGGGGACCCGGACCTGCGCCGGACACTGCGACGGGCGCTCCGCACGGGCGGCGAGCCGTCCCTGCCCGCCTGGCGCGACCGCCGGCGGCGGCGTCGACGCCTGGTGCTGCTGCTGGACGTCTCGGGCTCGATGGCGGCGTACTCGCGCGCACTCGTCGTCTTCGCGCACGCAGCCCTGCGGGCCGACCAGCGGTTCGAGGCGTTCGCGTTCGGCACCCGGCTCACGCGGCTCACCCGTCCGCTCTCCACCGCGCGTCCGGACGAGGCGCTCCGCCGGGCGGCCGCGCAGACCGAAGACTGGGACGGCGGCACCCGGATCGGCGCCTCGCTGAAGGCGTTCCTCGACCAGTTCGGCCATCCCGGGCTCGCCCGGGGCGCGGTCGTCGTCATCTGCTCGGATGGGCTCGAGATCGGCGAGCCCGAGCTGGTGGCCGCGCAGATGCAGCGTCTGCACCGCCTCGCCTACAGGGTCGTCTGGCTCAACCCGCTCAAGGAGAGCCCGGACTACGTGCCGCTCGCGCGCGGGATGAAGGCGGCGCTGCCGCAGGTCGACCTGTTCGCGAGCGGGCACAACCTGGAGAGCCTCGAGGCGACCGCCGAGGCGATCGCGCGGCTACGCGGCTAACCGGCGGCTTCGGCCTTGCGCAGGCCGCGCAGCGACCAGCCGCTGAGGAGTATGACGAGCCCCAGTCCGATCGCGAACGCGGCAGCGACATAGACCTCGTCCCCGGCGAGCATGCTCCGCACCGCCTCGAGCACATACGTGATCGGGTTCAACGTCGCGATCGTCTCGATCCAGCCGGTGAGAAGCTCGAGCGGCACGTAGACGGGCGCAAAGAAGAGGATCAGGAAGACGGGCATCTGCATCACCGGCCCAGCCTGCATCGTGCGGAAGCGCATCGCGACGCCGGCGGCCCAGAGGACGCCGGCGACGTTGATCAGAAGCGCCAGGGCGTACATGCCGAAGACGTCGAGCGCACCGCCGAAGACGTTCATGCCGGCGACGAGCGCGACGACGGTGAGCACCGTCGCCGTGAGCACCCAGCGCGAGGCAGCGGCGATCGCGTAGCCGAGGATGATCCCCGTCCGGTTCGGCGCAGCGAGCAGGAGCCGGCGCGCGAAACCCTGCTCGAAGTCACGTGCGATCCCGAAGCCGGTGAAGACGCCGCTGAAAGCGGCCGACTGGAGCAGGACGAAGCAGAACTGGAAGGCGGTGTACCCGGGCTCGTAGTCGAAACCGGGGATTTCGCTGACCTGCGAGAGGCCGCCGGCGAACGCGACGAAGAAAAAGAGCGGGAAGACCAGCGAGGGGAGCAGAAGGGACGGGTTCGTGAAGACGTTCTTCATCGTCCGCCACGCGACACCGTGCGCCACCGGCCAAAGCCTCATGTCCGGGCCAGCCTCTCTTTGAGGGCGAACGCGGCGAGCACCAGCGAGACCAGGGCGATCACGAGCGCCACACCGAACCCGAGCGCCAGTGCCTTTGCGTCCCAGCCGGTGATGATCAGGCTGCGCACGCACTCGATCAGGTACGAGACGGGGTTGATCGTGGCGAGGAACCGGAACCAGTCGACGGTCATCAGGTCGCGCGGCGCGTTCATCGACGAGATGAACAGGAAGACGAACAGCAGCGGGAAGAGGCCCTGGATCGCCTCGCCCGAGCCGGTGCGCAGTGCGAGGAAAGAGCCGAGAGCGCCGAAGCCGAGCGAGACGAGCGCCGCGAACACGAGCAGGACGAGGATTCCCAGCGGCCCCGACGCGAAGTTGACGCCCAAGATCAGGCCGACCGCGACGTAGACCACGGCCTGGATCACACCCAGTACGACGATCCCGGCGAGCTGGCCGCCGAGCAGCGCCGAGCCGCGCATAGAGGTCAGCGACAGCCGGTTGAGGAAGCCGGTCTGGATGTCGCGGGCGAGGTCGGTGCCGGCGTTCATCGTCGAGAAGAGCGCGCCCTGGATGAACGGGACCGCGAGCAAGAAGGCGAGGAACGAGTCGGTCGGGAAGCCGGGGAGCTCCGTCGAGGCCTTGAGGCCGGCGGCGTTCACGAGCATCAGCGTGAGCGGGAAGAGGATCGGCGGGATCGCGCTCGCCGGCTGGCGCGCCGTGCGCGTGACCGACCGGAGCGCGAGCGCGCCGACCTGGCTCGCAACCGCGCTCACTGTGTTCCCGCTCCGGTGCCGGCAAAGCCGGCACCTCCGCTAATGGCCGGCTCCGCCAAGTCTACGCCGGCTGGGGGCCTGCGCCGTTCTCGCCCTGCTCCCCGGCTCCTTCGAGCGACCGTCCGGTCTTGGCGAGGAAGACGTCGTCGAGCGAGGGCGCGTGCAGCGTCAGGTTCTCGACCGCGAGCCCTTCGGCATCGAGGACGCGGACGACGTCGGCGAGGCCGGTCACGCCCTCGCTCAGGCGGACGGCGACGCCCTTGTGGGCGCCGACGACGGACTCGCCGAAGCGCGCGAGCGCTGCCTCGATCCGGCCGCGGTCGACGCCGTCGGCCGGCTCGGCCTCGACGGTCGGGCGGCCGATCTGCGCCTTCAGAGCGGTCGGCGTCCCCTCCGCGACGATGTGGCCGTGGTCGATGATCCCGACCCGGTTCGCGAGCACGTCCGCCTCCTCCAGGTACTGCGTGGTCAGGAAGACGGTGACGCCGTCCTCGCGCGCGAGCCGGGCGACCTCGTCCCACAGCGCCGTCCGGCTCTGTGGGTCGAGCCCGGTCGTCGGCTCGTCGAGGAAGAGGAGGCGTGGTCGGTGCACGAGCGCGAGCGCCAGGTCGAGCCGCCGCTTCATCCCGCCGGAATAGCCCTTGACCTTGCGATCTGCCGCCTCGGAGAGCCCGACGCGGCCGAGCAGCTCCTCCGTGCGGGCCTTCCGCTCGGCGCGCGGGATCGCCTGGAGCGTGGACTGGAGGCGAAGGTGGTCGCGGCCGGTCAGGAGCGGATCGAGCGCAGCTTCCTGAAGCGCCGCACCGATCACGGAGCGCACCTTCGGCCCCTCGCGGACGACGTCGAAGCCGCCGACTCGCGCCGTCCCCGCCGTCGGCGGCAGCAGCGTCGTCAGCATCAGGACGGTCGTCGACTTGCCCGCCCCGTTCGGCCCGAGGAAGCCGTAGATCTCTCCCGGCTCGACGCGCAGGTCGATCCCGTCGACCGCCCGCGGCCCCTTCTTGAACTCGCGAACGAGCCCTTCCACCTCGATGCTGTTCGGCCGTGACGCCATCCCGCCACAGTACCGGCGGCCCGCGGAGCCTTGTGTTTCAGAAACACAATGTGGACAGCTCGGCGGAGCGGCTTGCTCAGGCGGTGTGCGTGGCCGCAGCAGCGCGGAGAGGCTTGTGTTTCAGAAACACAAGGCTCTTCACGCGTCGGGCACGAGCCAGACGGTCGCGAGCGGGGGCAGCGTGATCTCGGCCGACCAGTCCTGCTCGTTCCACGGCACCTTCTCCGCCTCGAGCCCGAGGCCGTTGCCGACGTCGGAGCCGCCGTAGAAGCGGGAGTCGGTGTTGAGTGCCTCTCGCCACGTGCCCTTCGCGGGCAGCCCCACCCGCCAGCCCTCGCGGACGACGGGCGACAGGTTCGAGACGCAGACGAGCATGCGCTTCCCGTCCGCGGCGAGGCGGGCGAAGGCGAGCACGTTCTCGCTGGCGGCGTTCGGCTCGAGCCAGCGGAACCCCTCGTGCGAGTGGTCGACCTCCCAGAGCGCCGGCTCGCCCGTGTAGATCCGATTCAGGTCGCGGACGAGTTGCGTGCACGCCGGCGTGGTCGGCCTCGCCGAGCAGGTGCCAATCGAGCGATCCGGCCGGCTCGCTCCACTCGGCCTCCTGGCCGAACTCGCCGCCCATGAAGAGCAGCTGCTTGCCGGGATGAGCCCACATGAAGCCGTAGAGCGCGCGCAGGTTGGCAAAACGCTGCCAGCGGTCGCCAGGCATGCGCCCGAGCAGCGAGCGTTTCCCGTGCACGACCTCGTCGTGTGAGAGCGGCAGCACGAAGTTCTCGTTCCAGGCGTAGACGAGGGAGAACGTCAGCTCGTGGTGATGAAAGCGGCGGTGGACCGGCTCCTTGGAGAAGTACTCGAGCGTGTCGTGCATCCAGCCCATGTTCCACTTGAAGCCGAACCCGAGGCCGCCGAGATATGTCGGCCGCGAGACACCCGGCCATGCGGTCGACTCCTCGGCGATCGAGAGGACGCCCGGCTCGCGCTCGTGCAGCACCTCGTTCAGCTCGCGCAGGAACGAGACGGCCTCGAGGTCCTCGCGCCCGCCGAACGCGTTCGGAACCCACTCGCCCGTGCTGCGCGAGTAATCCAGATAGAGCATCGATGCGACCGCGTCGACACGCAGCCCGTCGACGTGGAACTCGCGCACCCAGTAGAGCGCGTTCGCGAGCAGGAAGTTGCGCACCTCGTTGCGGCCGAGGTTGAAGATCAGCGTGCCCCAGTCGGGATGCGCGCCGCGACGCGGGTCTTCGTGCTCGTAGAGAGCCGTCCCGTCGAAGCGGGCGAGCGCGAACTCGTCGCGGGGGAAGTGGGCCGGGACCCAGTCGAGGATCACGCCGATTCCCGCCTGGTGCAGAGCGTCGACGAGCGCGCGGAGCTCGTCCGGCTCGCCCAGCGTCGCGACGGGCGCGTAGAACCCCGTCACCTGGTAGCCCCAGGAGCCGGAGAAAGGGTGGTGCATGACCGGCAGCAGCTCGACGTGCGTGAAGCCCTGGTCGCGCACGTAGGGGACGAGCTGCTCGGCAAGGCCCTGCCAGCCGAGCCCCAGCCGCCAGGACTGGGCGTGCGCCTCGTAGATCGAGAGCGGCTCGTGCAACGGGTCGGCGGCGCGCCGGCGCTCGAGCCACTCGTCGTCTTCCCATTCGTACGTGGAGCGGTAGACCTTCGATGCCGTCTTCGGCGGCACCTCGGCATGGAAGGCGAACGGATCGGCCTTCAGCCGGAGCCTGCCGTCCGCGCCGTGCACCTCGAACTTGTAGCCGTCGCCCTCCGATGCGTCCGCCACGACCGCCGCCCAGATCCCAGACGAGCCCAGCGGCTCGAGCGCGTCGATGCCACCGTCCCAGCCGTTCCAGTCGCCGACGACCGAGACCTGGCGCGCGTTCGGCGCCCAGACCGCGAACGAGACACCCTCCTCGCCGACGTGCGCGCCGAGCCGCTCGTAGATCCGCTCGTGCCGCCCTTCGCCGGCCAGATGAAGATCGAGCTCGACCGATCTTCATGACTCGTCCTCGAGCATGCGCAGGATGCCCGCCACCGGGATCGAGACCCAGTCGGGGCGGCTCCCGAGCTCGTAGCGGAGCTCGTAGACCGCCTTCTGCAGCTCGAACACCGTCAGGAGGCGCTGAATCGACTGCTCGCCGGCGGGCAGCAGGCCCGGCTCGATCGTCTCCAGGTAGCCGTCCATGAACGCGGAGCGGCACGCCTCCTCCCAGTCCGCCGGCGGCTCGACGCCGCGCTGGATCACCGAGGCAGACGCGGCATAGGCGAACGAGCGCAGCATCCCGGCGACGTCGCGGAGCGGCGACAGCTTGCGGCGTCGCTCGGGTACCGCACGGGCCGGCTCTCCCTCGAAGTCGAGGATCAGCCAGTCGTCGTCGACCGTCCAGAGCGCCTGGCCCAGGTGGTAGTCGCCGTGGTGTCGGATCACCTTGCCGACCTGGCCGATGTGGGAGAGCGAGCGCAGCCGGTCGCGTACATCCTCGCCGCGGCCGGCGACGGGAGCGACGGCGGGGCTGTCGGGGAGCGAGGCGAACACGTGCTCGATCTCCTCGTCGATCGAGGCGGAGAGGAGCGCCAGCGCTTCCGCGCTCGGCTCTTCCGGGGCGAAGTGGGGATCGTTCGGGTCGGATGCGAGGATGTTGTGCAGCTCCGCGGTGACGACGCCGAGCCGGCCGGCGCGGCCCGGCAACCAGCCCGGGTCCGAGCCGAGCGAGTCGAGGGCGAGGGCCCAGCCGTCGCCCTGCGAGCGCACGAATCGCTGCAGGATCCCGAGCGTCGCCTCCAGCGGCCTGCCCTCGTACGAGACCCAGCCCTCGAGCGCCGCGATGTGCTCGAACTCGCGCTCGGTGAGGAACCGGAGCAGCTCGAGCTCGGCGTTCATGCCCGGCTCGAGCCGGCGGTAGAGCTTCAACGCCAGCTCGTCGTCGAGCACGACCGAGCTGTTCGACTGCTCGACGCCCATCGGGCGGACCGACGCGAGCTCGCCCACGCGGTCGCCCAGGTTCTCGTGGCCGCGGAAGGCGAGCGTCGCCTCGCCGAGGTCGAGCGTCTCGCCGGCGACGATCAGCTCGACGATCAGGCGCGCGAGGTCGGGATCGGCGATCGCGTCGTAGACGACCCAGCCCTCGGTCTCGGCGATCACCGCCTCGTTCCAGCCCTCCTCCTGAGGCCTGAAGCCGAGCGGGAGGTGGTAGAGGTCGTGCGTCTGCAGCCCGTAGCGGACCTCGACGATCGCGAAGGCGAGGATCGGCGGCCCCCCGGGGGCGACCCCCGCGTCGAGCACGCGCGCGTCGAGCACGTCGCGGGACTTGCCGGCGAACCAGCGTTGCGACGCGATCGTCCCGAGCAGGACCAGCCCGTCCAGGAAGTGCAGATCGCCCTGCTCGATGCGCTCGCGGAGCTCGGCGCTCATTCTTCGTCCGCCGGATCTCGGAGCTGGAACCAGAAGAAGCCCCTCGGGCCGAGCGTGAGCAGGTACGGCAGCTCGCCGATCTTCGGGAACTGGGTGTTGCCGAAGAGCTCCACGGGCACGCGGCCGGAGAAGGCCGACAGGTCGAGCTCGACCGCCTGGGCGCTGCGGGCGAGGTTGTGGACACACAGGACGATGTCCTCGGAGAACGAGCGGATGTGGGCGAAGATCTTCGGGTTCTCGGGCCTGAGCACGCTGTAGTCGCCGAGGCCGAAGACCGGGTGCTCCTTGCGCAGCTCGACGAAGCGCCGTAGCCAGCGCAGGAGCGAAGTCGGCAGGCGCAGCTGGGCTTCGATATTGACGGCCTGGAAGCCGTAGACGGGATCCATCAGAGGTGGCAGGTACAGCTGGGCGAAGTCGGCCCGCGAGAAGCCGCCGTTCCGGTCGCCGGTCCACTGCATCGGCGTGCGGACGCCGTCGCGGTCGCCGAGATAGACATTGTCCCCCATGGCGATCTCGTCTCCGTAGTAGAGCACGGGTGAACCTGGGAGCGAGAAGAGGATCGCGTGCATCAGCTCGATCTCGTCGCGGCCGCCGTCCAGGAGGGGGGCGAGCCGGCGGCGGATGCCGAGGTTGAGCTTCATGCGCGGGTCCTTCGCGTATTCGTCGTACATGTAGTCACGCTCGTCGTCCGTGACCATCTCGAGCGTCAGCTCGTCGTGGTTGCGGAGGAAGAGGCCCCACTGCGCGTTCTTCGGGATCGTCGGGGTCCGGTCGAGGATCTCGATCATCGGCCGGGCCTCCTCACGGCGCAGCGACATGAACATGCGCGGCATGACAGGGAAATGGAAGGCCATGTGGCACTCGTCGCCGTCCCCCGCCCCGAAGTACGCGACCACGTCCTCCGGCCACTGGTTCGCCTCGGCGAGGAGGACGGTGTCGGGGTACTTGGCGTCGACCTCGGCCCGGACGCGCTGCAGGTACTCGTGCGTCCGCGGCAGGTTCTCGCAGATCGTGCCCTCCTCCTCGAAGAGGTACGGGACGGCGTCGAGCCGGAAGCCGTCGAGGCCGATCTCGAGCCAGAAGCGGAGTACGTCGAGCATCGCGTCCTGGACGGCCGGGTTCTCGTAGTTCAGGTCGGGCTGGTGGCTGAAGAAGCGGTGCCAGTAGTACTGGCCGCGCACGGAGTCGAACGTCCAGTTCGAGACCTCGGTGTCGATGAAGATGATCCGCGCATCCTGGTAGGGCTCGTCCGTGTCCGACCAGACGTACCAGTCGCCGTAGGGCCCGTCGCGATCCTCACGCGAGGCCTGGAACCAGGGATGGTCGGCCGAGGTGTGGTTCATGACCAGGTCGACGATCACGCGGATGCCGCGCTCGTGAGCGGCCGCGACGAAGGCGCGGAAGTCCTCGACCGTGCCGTAGTCCGCGTTGATCCCGTAGAAGTCGGCGATGTCGTAGCCGCCGTCGCGCAGCGGCGAGGGATAGAACGGGAGCAGCCAGATGCAGTCGATCCCGAGCCACTGCAGGTAGTCGAGCTTCTGCTGCAGGCCGCGGAAGTCGCCGGAGCCGTCGTCGTTGCCGTCGAAGAACGCGCGCGTGTGGATCTCGTAGAAGACCGCCGTCTTGAACCAGAGCGGATTCGACTCGAACCAGTGCCCAGGCTCAGACACGCGCCGTCCTCCGGCCGGTGTCGGACTCGTGTCTGACACCGTGCCTGACTCGACTCTGACACGGTGTCAGAGTCGTCTCTGACACCGAATATCGTTCGCAAACGGTAAATCGGTGCACGCTCACGCTCCCACCTTGAGCACATGGGCCTGCCCTGGTGCAAGGCCGACGTAGTTGCGGCCGATCCGCCAGCGGTAGCGCGCGCCCGTGAGCAGGTCGAGCACGGGGAACTGCTCCGGCACACCGAGGTCGGGCGGCACGACGACGACATCCTCGCGCGGAGCGTGCGGATCCAGGTTGACCGCGACGGCGATCTCCGTCCCCTTCGCGTACGCGAAGACGTGCTCGCCGTGCGTGTCGAGCAGGCGGAGGTTCTCGAAGCGCTGCAGCGCGGGCTCGCTGCGGCGGATCTCGTTCAGGCGCCGCGCGAGCGGCAGCAGCGGCCCGTCGAGCGCGCGCCGCTTGACCTCGTACTTCTCCGAGTCGAGGTACTCCTCGCTCCCGCGCGAGACGGGAACCCGCTCGAAGTGCTCGTAGCCGGAGTAGATCCCGTACGAGGGTGAGAGCGTCGCGGCGAGCACGAGCCGGGTGGCGAACGCCGGCGGGCCGCCCTCCTGCAGGTACTCGTGGAGGATGTCCGGCGTGTTCGCGAAGAAGTTCGGGCGGTAGAACGGCGCCCACTCGAGCAGCATCGAGAGGAACTCCCGCAGCTCGGGCTTCGTGTTCTTCCACGTGAAGTACGTATACGACTGGCTGAAACCGATCTTCGCGAGCGTCGTCATCATCGCCGGGCGCGTGAATGCCTCCGCGAAGAAGACGGTGTCGGGGAACTCCGTGCGCACCTCGCCGATCAGCCACTCCCAGAACGGCACCGACTTCGTGTGCGGGTTGTCGACGCGGAACGCACGCACTCCGTGCCGGCACCAGTGCAGGACGACGTCGCACAGCGCCTCCCAGAGCCCGCGCCAGTCCTCCGAGTCGAAGTTGACGTTGTAGATGTCCTGGTAGCGCTTGGGCGGGTTCTCGGCGTACTTGAGCGTCCCGTCGGGACGGCGGTTGAACCACTCCGGGTGCTCGCGCAGCCAGGGATGGTCGGGCGAGCACTGGATCGCGAAGTCGAGGGCGATCTCCAGGCCGTGCGCCCGCGCCGCCTCGACGAGCCGGTCGAAGTCGGCGAGCGTCCCGAGCTCCGGGTGAATCGCGTCGTGACCGCCTTCCGGCCCGCCGATCGCCCAGGGGCTCCCGGGGTCGCCCTTCTCCGCCGTCAGGGCGTTGTTCCGCCCCTTGCGGTTCGTCGTCCCGATCGGGTGGATCGGCGGCAGGTAGACGACGTCGAAGCCGAGCTCCGCGAGCTCCGGCAACACCCGCTCCACGCCCTCGAAGCCGCCCCAGGAGCGGGGGAAGAGCTCGTACCAGCTGCCGAAGCGGGCGCGCTCCCGCTCGACGTCGACCTCGAGCGGCCGCGCCGGAGACGTCTTACCGTGCCGGTCTGAGTCACCGAGCCTCGGTGCCGCGTCGTGCCACGCGTCGAGGTCTCCCGGCCCGAACAGGAGCTCCGCCTCGGCCAGCTCGCCGGCCAGCTCGGTCTGCCCGGCCGCGAGCTTGCGGTCGAGCTCGTCGAGCATCGTCGCGTAGCGGTCGACCCAGGCTTCGATCGTGAACTGCCAGCGTCCGAGCTCCGTCACTTCGAAGCTGCCCTCCCACCGATCGTTGCCGACCGGCTCGAGCGGCCGCTCCTGCCACCTACGGGCGCCAGCGCGCCGGTAGCGGACGACCACACGAAGGACGTCGTGGCCGTCCTTGAACACGTTCGCCGAGACGTCGACGCGATCGCCTTCGGTGCACTTGACGGGATACCGGCCGCAGTCGACCTGCGGCTGCACCGCCTGGATCTGGATGCGGGGCGCGGGTTTCGTGGTCGGGGCGGGAGGCACGTTCCGAGCTTCTCGGGGACTGCGATTCGGTATAGAGGCCCATGGAGCTTCAACGATCGAGCGGGATCGTGCTGCACCCGACCTCGCTGCCGGGCGGCACCCTCGGCGAGGAGGCCTACGCGTTCGTCGACTGGCTCGCCGCGGCCGGCCAGAGCTGGTGGCAGGTGCTGCCGCTGGGACCGCCCGACGACCTCGGCTCGCCGTACGCCTCCTCGTCCGCGTTCGCCGGCTGGAAGGGCTTCCTGGCCGACCCGAGAGCGCCGGTCTCGGCACGCGAGCGCACCGCCTTCAGGCGCGCCAACGGCTACTGGATCGAGGACTGGGCGCGTCTCGGAGGCACGATCGCGGACCAGGTCCGCTTCGAGCGCGAGTGGTCCACGCTGCGCGGGTATGCGCGCGAGCGCGGCATCCGCATGATCGGCGACGTCCCCATTTACGTCGCCCAGGAGAGCGTCGACCACCTGACTCATCCCGGGCTCTTCCTCGAGGGCGTCGTCGCCGGCGCACCGCCGGACAAGCTCGGGCCGATGGGCCAGCACTGGGGCAACCCGCTCTTCGACTGGGATGCGGTCGCTCGCGAGGGTTACCGCTGGTGGATCGAGCGGCTACGACGCACATTTGCGCTCTTCGACCTCGTCCGCATCGACCACTTCCGCGGCTTCGCCGCCTTCTGGGCGATCCCCGAGGGCGACCGCGAGCTCGATGCCCGCACAGGTCACTGGCTGCCCGGGCCCGGCGAGGCGCTCTTCCGCGCCGCCGAGGCGGAGCTCGGGGAGCTGCCGGTGATCGCGGAGGACCTCGGTCTGATCACGCCCGACGTCGAGGAGCTGCGCGACACGCTCGGCTTCCCGGGGATGGTCGTGTTGCTCTGGTCGTTCCAGGGGCCGGCGGGCAACCCGCACCGGTTCGAGAACCACCGCGAGCGCCAGGTGATCTACACGACCACGCATGACACCGACACGCTGCGCGGCCACTTCCCGCGGCGCGCGCCCTGGAAGCTGATCGAGCGCGCGTTGTCCTCCAGGGCCGCGCTCGCGATGATCCCGGCCCAGGACGTGCTCGAGCTCGGGAGCGAGGGCCGGATGAACACGCCCGGGAAGCCGCTCGGCAACTGGCGGTGGCGGCTCGAGCCGGGCGAGCTCACGCCAGAGCTCGCAGAGCGCCTGCGCGCGGCGACCACGAAAGCGGGCCGCCTGGCGGGTGCGGACTAGCCCGTGAGCGGCAGGCCGCTCGCGACCGCCCGACGACCGCCCTGGTCGTGGATCACGTCGACGACGTCGTTGCGGCGGTAGGTGCCGGCCGCTCCGAACGTGATCGACGCCCAGCGCCAGAAGCCGAGCCGACCCTCCTGGTGGAGCTCACGCGAGAACACGAGCGCTCTGTTCTCGACGCGGAAATCGGAGCCCTCGCGCTGGACGACCCCGTTCAAGTAGACCTCGAAAGGCCGTTCGACCCAAGGGGGCAGCTCGACGCGAGTTCCGCTGCGCAGCGGCTCAGCCACCTTCATAGAATGGCAGGCTCGTGCGCCGCTCCCTCGCACTCGCCGCCCTCTGCGGGCTCGCGCTCTCGGGCACGGCCCTCGCGGAGAACGGCGGCTTCGCTCCCGTCCCGCCCGAGTCGCCGAACGCCGAGGGGATCTTCGAGAGCTACCTCTGGGTCTCGATCTTCACGGGCGCGATCTTCGTGCTCGTCCAGGGGCTGCTGATCTGGTTCATCATCCGCTACCGCCGCCGGCGACGCGCCCGCTCCGAGGACGGTGCACAGGTGCACGGCAACACGAACCTCGAGCTGGCGTGGACGGTCGCCCCTGTGCTGGTCCTCGTCGCGATCGCCTCTTTCGTCTTCTACAAGCTGCCCGCAATCCAGGACGTCCCGAGCGCCAGCGCCGAGGGGGGCCGCGTCGACGTCGAGGTCAAGGGCTACCGCTACTACTGGAGCTTCAGGTACCCGAACGGCGTGCTCGCCGTCGACACGCTCCGCGCCCCGGTCGACCAGGTGATGAAGCTCACCGTCACCGCTCCCGACTTCGACGTGATCCACTCCTGGTGGATCCCCGCGCTCGGCGGCAAGATCGACGCGATCCCCGGCGTGGTCAACGAGACCTGGTTCAACGCGCAGTCCGCCGGCATCTACCGCGGCCAGTGCGCCGAGCTCTGCGGCGCCCAGCACGCGGAGATGAAGGCCGACGTGGAGGCGATGCCGCGCGACGAGTTCGAGCAGTGGCTCGAGGAGGAGGCAGCCGCGCAGGAAGCCGGCGACTCCGAGCTCGGGCGGGAGACGTTCGAAGGCGTCTGCGAGAAGTGCCACGGCCTCGGCGGCGAGGGCGACATCGGCCCGCGGCTTCGGGGCAACCAGCTGCTTTCCGACCCCGAGGCGATCGAGGAGGTCGTTCGCAACGGACGTGGTGCAATGCCCCCGGTTGGCATGGACTGGGACGACCGGCAGATGGAGGCGTTGACCGACTACCTCGAGGAGGAGGTGCTCGGTGGCAGTTGACGTCGAGCGGGCGCCGCAGCCGGCGCCGCCGCACGTGCCCACCTGGCAGCGCGGCCGGGTCGCAAGCTGGCTCGTCACCGTCGACCACAAGCGAATCGGCATCCTCTACATCGTCACGTCCGGGCTCTTCTTCCTCGCCGGCGGCCTGATGGCGGTCCTGATGAGGACGCAGCTCGCCCAGGCGAACAACGACGTGGTCACGGGCGACTCGTACAACGAGGTCATGACGATGCACGGCACGACGATGGTCTTCCTCGTCGTCGTGCCGATCCTCGCCGGGTTCGGCAACTTCCTCGTCCCGCTCATGATCGGCGCACGCGACATGGCGTTCCCACGCCTGAACGCCATGTCGTACTGGCTCTTCCTCTTCGGCGGGATCGTGCTCCTGCTCTCCTTCTTCGCCGAGGGCGGGGCGGCGAAGTCGGGCTGGACGTCCTATCCGCCGCTCTCGGTCCAGTCGGAGGGCAACGGCCAGGACCTCTGGATCCTCTCGCTCCACATCCTCACCCTCTCGTCGCTCGCAGGCGCGATCAACTTCGTCGTCACGATCCTGAACATGCGCACGCGCGGGATGACCTGGACGCGCATGCCGCTCTTCATCTGGGCGATCGGGACCTACGCCGTCCTACTCGTGATGGTGCTGCCGACGCTCTCGGCGGGACTGACGATGCTGCTCACCGACCGGCAGGGCTGGACGGACTTCTTCAACCCCGGGGAGGGTGGCAGCGCGGTGCTCTACCAGCACGCCTTCTGGTTCTTCGGGCACCCCGAGGTCTACATCATGGTGCTGCCCGTCTTCGGGATGATCTCCGAGATCATCCCGGTGTTCGCGCGGAAGCCGATCTTCGGCTACTACGCGGTCGCCTTCTCGACCGCGGGGATCGCGTTCTTCTCGATGCTCGTCTGGGCGCACCACATGTTCACGGTCGGGATGCCGAGCGTCCTGAACGTGTTCTTCATGATCTCCTCGATGGTGATCGCGGTGCCGACGGGTGTGAAGATCTTCAACTGGCTCGCGACGCTCTGGCGCGGCAACATCCACTTCGACACGCCGATGCTGTTCGCGCTCGGCTTCCTCTCCGTCTTCACGATCGGTGGGCTCTCCGGGATCTTCCTCGCCGCGTTCCCGATCGACTGGCAGGTGCAGGACACGTACTACGTCGTCGCGCACTTCCACTACGTCCTCTTCGGCGGCTCGGTGCTCGGGATCCTCGGCGGGCTGCACTACTGGTGGCCGAAGATGTTCGGGCGGATGCTGAACGAGCGGCTCGGCAAGCTCACGTTCTGGCTCGTCTTCATCGGCTTCAACGTGACGTTCTTCCCGCAGCACATGCTCGGCCTGCTCGGGATGCCGCGCCGGATCTATACGTACTCCGAAGGCGGCCTCTGGGAGGCGTACAACCTGATCTCGTCGATCGGCTCGTACGTGATGGGGCTCGGGATCCTCGTCCTCCTCTGGAACATCTGGCGCTCGCGGAAAGGCAAGCGGGCCGGGAACGACCCCTGGCTCGGCGACACGCTCGAGTGGTACACGACCTCGCCGCCGCCCGCGCACAACTTCGACACCGTCCCGTACGTGACGAGCGCGCGGCCGTTGTACGACCTGCGCCGGCGGCTCCAGGAGCGCGGTGAGCTCTAGCGCCCGCAGACCAGGACCGTGGCTGCAGCTCGCTGCCCTGCTGGGTGCTTTCGGCGCGCTGCTTGCCGTCGTCTCCGGGGCGCTCGGCCTCGGCCACGAGTACGTCTCCGCACTCGCTGCGCCGCCGCTCGTCGCGGTCGCGGTCGCGGCCTGGGTCGCCCACCGGCGCCTGCTCTGGCCGGCCTTCGCCGCCCTCTGCTTCTTCGGCGCGGCCGCGGCGGTCACTGCCGACGGCCTCCACGTCGTTCTCGCCTCGCTCTCGCTCGCGGCTGCACTCGTCTCCTGCGCCGCATGCTTCCGGGGCGAGCCGGTGCCCTCGGGACCGTGGCGCGACTACGTCACGCTGACGAAGCCGCGGATCATGACGCTGTTGCTGCTGACGGGCGGCGCCGGCATGTTCGTCGGCGCGCAGGGCGTGCCCGACGGCGGCCTCTTCGTCGCCGCGATGACCGGCCTCGCGCTCGCCTGCGGCGGCGCCAGCGCGCTCAACCACGTGCTCGACGCCGACATCGACCGGCTGATGGGGAAGCGCACGGAGCGGCGCCCGGTCGCCGCGGGGCGCGTCCCGCCGACACGCGCGCTCGAGTTCGGGCTCGTCCTCTCGGCTCTCTCGTTCGTCCTGCTCGCGAGCGTCGTCAACACGCTCACGGCCGCGCTCGCGCTCGTCGGCAATCTCTTCTACGTCCTCGTCTACACCCGCTGGCTGAAGCGCTCGACGCCGCAGAACATCGTCATCGGCGGCGCCGCCGGAGCGGTGCCGCCCCTCGTCGGCTACGCGGCGGCGACCGGGAACCTCGGCCTGCCCGCGCTCTGGCTCTTCCTGATCGTCTTCCTCTGGACGCCGCCGCACTTCTGGGCGCTCGCGCTCCTGATCAAGGAGAGCTACGCGGCGGCCAAGATCCCGATGCTGCCGGTCGTTCGAGGCGAAGCGGAGACGACCCGCCAGATCGTCCTCTACAGCCTCGTCCTCGTTGGGTTCAGCACATGGGTGGGCCTGTGGCTTGGGCCTGTGTACACAGGTGCCGCCGTCATCCTCGGCGCCGTCTTCCTCGGGCTTGCATGGTCGGTCCGAAGAGAGCCGACTCGGCGGCACGCGGGGATCCTCTTCCACTACTCGCTGCTTTACCTGGCGCTGCTCTTCGTCGCGGCGGCCCTGGACCCGGTGCTCCTGTGACCGACATGACACCCGAGCTCGAGCGGAAGAACCTCGTCCTGGGCTGGACGCTCTTCGCGATCTTCGTGCTCCTCTTCGCCGGCACCTTCGCGATCGCGCTCCTCTACCTGGCCATCGACTGACGATCTTCCTGGCCCAGCCGGAGTCGCCGCCGCCCGGAATCCGGCTGGCGGTCAAGGATCTCTTCGACACCGCGGGACTCGAAACGACGTACGGCTCGGCCGTCTTCGCCGGGCACGTGCCGACGGAGACCGCCGCCGCGGTGCGCCTGCTCGAAGAGGCGGGCTACGCGACCGTCGGCAAGACGAACCTGCACGAGTTCGCCTACGGCACGACCTCCGAGAACCCGCACTTCGGCGACGTCCCGAATCCACGCTTCCCGGGCCGCGTCGCCGGCGGCTCGAGCGGCGGCTCGGCGGCCGCGCTGGCGGCGGGCCTCGCAGACGCCGCCCTGGGAACAGACTCCGCGGGCTCGATCCGGATCCCGGCCGCCTGCTGCGGCGTCGTCGGCCACAAGCCGACACACGGGCTTGTCCCACTTGACGGCTGCTGGCCGCTCGCAGCGAGCTACGACGTCGCCGGCCCGCTCGCCCAGGACGTCGAGAGCTGCGAGGCGATGCTCGGCGTCCTCGCTCCGGGATACCAGCCGCGCGCGCTCGAGTCGCTCGAGGAACTGGAGGTCGGCGTCGCCTGGACGGAGCTCGCCGACCCGCTCGTCCGCGAGCGCGTCGAGGCCGCCGTCGCGCGCTTCCCGCACCGCCGCCCGGTCGAGCTGCCGCTCGTCCCGAACGAGACGTACGCGCTCTTCATGCGCGAGGTGGCAGGCGTCCACCGCGAGCTCTTCGCCGAGAACGCGGACGCCTACGGCGAGGACGTCCGGCTCAAGGTGGAGAAGTGCCTCGCCGTGCGCGACGCCGAGGTCGAGCGGGCAGTGCGCCTGCGCAACGAGTACCGAGAGCAGGCCGAGGAGGCGCTCGACGGGCTCGACCTCGTCCTCACCCCGACCCTGCCGATCGTCCCGCCGCCGCTCAGGCGCGGCGTCGCACCGGGCGACCTCGACGTGCGTGAGGCGCTGATCCGCTTCACCTACCCGTTCTCCGCGCTCGGCTGGCCCGCGCTCGCGCTCCCCTGCGGTGAGGCGGAGGACGGCCTGCCCGCGTCGCTCCAGATCGCCGGCCGGACCGGTGACGACGCGCTCGTCCTCGCAGCCGGTCGCCTCCTGTGAGCCCGGACCTCGCCTTCGCCCTCTCGCTCGCCGACGACGCCGACAGACTGACGCTCGCACGTTTTCGCGCCCACGACCTCCATGTCGAGACGAAGCCCGACCTGACGCCGGTCACCGAGGCCGACCGAGCTGTCGAGACGGCACTCCGCGAGCGGCTGGCGCGGGAACGCCCGGACGAAGCCGTGCTCGGCGAGGAGGAAGGCGGTACCGACGCGAGCGGCTGGATCCTCGATCCGATCGACGGCACGCGGAACTACACGCGCGGGATTCCGGTCTGGGCGACGCAGATCGCGTACGCCGACCGGATCGCCGTCGTCTCGGCGCCGTCCCTCGGCCGCCGCTGGTGGGCGGAGCGCGGCGCGGGAGCCTACGCAAACGGTGAGCGCATTCACGTCTCGCAAATCGAGCGGATCGAGGACGCGACAGTCCTTGTGCGGGCGCGACAGCCTCCGCGCCTCGTCGAACGCGCCTGGCACGTGCGCGGCTTCGGCGACTTCTGGGCACACATGCTCGTCGCGGAGGGCGCCGCCGAGGTCGCCGTCGACGCCCCGGGCCTCGCGATCTGGGACTGGGCGCCGATGAAGATCATCGTCGAGGAGGCCGGCGGCCGCCACGAGGAGTCTGTCTCGTGGAACGGGCGGCTCGACGTCAGCGGGCTGCGCTGACCGAAGCCTCGTAGACCGGGTCACGGCCGAAGACGTCGAGCTCGGCGGAGAGCAGGTCGCTCGCGCTCGGCAGGCCGCCCCGCGGCGGGTCGACCGGCTCACCGTCGACGAGGACGCGCTCGAGCTCTGCGGCGGAACGGTGGGTGAGCGTCAGCCTCGTCCCGAGCCGGGAGCGGAGCCAGCCGGCGAGCAGAAGCGCGTCGGCCTTCGGGCCGGTGACCGAGATTCGCTTCGCGTCCGCAATCCCCGGCCAGAGCGCGGCGAGGCGGGCACGCCACGGAAGGCCGCGGCCCCACGCGATGTCCGAGACGGCGATCCGGTCGAAGAGCTTCGCGAGCTGAGCGTAGGCCTTCGGCAGCCCGCGCCACTCGCCGGAGTCGACGACGAGTCGGTCGCAGACGTCGACGAGCTGCTCGAGCTCCGGCTTTCCCCACGGCGGCAACCCGCGCCAGCGGCAGAAGGTCGGCAGGTCGGAGATCAGGAGCGGCTGCACGATCGACGCCGGCGCCCGGGCTCGCGCGCCGCCGATCCTGAGCTCGATCACCTCGGAGCAGACCTCCCGTGTGACACCGGGCATCGCGAAGCAGCGCATCGACACGGACACGTCGACCCCGTCGGCGCGGCGCGGCTCCGGCAGGAGCAGGATCGTCCTCGACGGGTGCCGCTCCTCGAGCCCCGCCAGAGTCCGCCGCGCGGCCGCGGCCCACGCCGGCGGCGCCCAGGCGACGTGTGTCATCACGCTCGTGCGCAGCTCGGGCTCGCCGTCCTCGGTCTCCTCCAGGCGAAGCTCCGCCAGCTGCCGCTCGACCTCGGCGCCGATGCTCAATGGCGCCTCCAGCTCCGGCCGTCGCGGTGCACGAGCTCGTCGGCGCCGGAGGGCCCCCAGGTCCCGGCCGGGTAGTTCGGGAACGAGGGCCTGTCGCGGCGCCACGCTGCGACGATCGAGTCCACCAGCGCCCACTGCTCGTCGACCTCGTCGGCGCGCGTGAACAGGGTCGCATCCCCCAGCATCGCGTCGAGGATCAGCCGCTCGTAGGCCTCCGGCAGCCCGGTTCGGAAGGCGCCGCCGTAGAGAAAGTCCATGTGCACGGTCCGGATCGACATCCCGGCGCCCGGCACCTTCGCGCCGATCGCGAGCGAGACGCCCTCGTCCGGCTGCACGTGGATCAGAAGCACGTTCGGGCGCAACCCTTCGCCGGCGATCTCCGCGAAGGGCGGATGCGGAGCGCGCTGGAACTGGATCGCGATCGTCGTCTCGCGCCGCGGGAGCCGCTTCCCCGCCCGCACGTAGAACGGCGTGTCGGCCCAGCGCCAGTTGTCGACGTAGAGCTTGGCGGCGACGTACGTGTCGGTGTTGGAGCCGCTCGCAACGCCCTTCTCATCGCGGTAGCCCGGTACTTCCTCGCCCTCGACGAACCCAGGCCCGTACTGGCCACGAACGACCGACTTCGGCCCGGGCGTGTGCAGCGAGCGCAGAACCTTCACCTTCTCGTTTCGGACCGAGTCGGCCGTGAAGTCGATCGGTGGCTCCATCGCGGTCAGGGCGACCAGCTGGAGCAGGTGGTTCTGGAAGATGTCCCGGATCGCGCCCGCCGACTCGTAGAAGCCCGCGCGGCCCTCGACGCCGATCGACTCGGCGACGGTGATCTGGACGTGGTCGATGAACTGGCGGTTCCAGATCGGCTCAAAGATGCCGTTCGCAAAGCGCAGCGCGAGCATGTTCTGCACCGTCTCCTTGCCGAGGTAGTGGTCGATCCGGAAGACCTCCTCCTCGGCGAAATGGGCGCTCAGGATCGCGTTCAGCGCGCGCGCCGAATCGCGATCGTGACCGAACGGCTTCTCGACGATCAGCCTCGTCCAGCCGTCGGCGCTGCGCCGCTCGCCGAGCTCGTTCACGATCGTCTCGAACGCGACCGGCGGGACGGCTAGGTAGTAGAGGCGGTTGCCGCCGGTGCCGCGCTTCTCGTCGAGGTCGCGCAGCGCCTCGACGACAGCGTCCTCGCCGCGATCGTCGGCGAAGTCGGTGGCGACATAGCGCATCCCGTCTGCGAGGTCGCGCCAGGCGTCGGCGCGCAGCTCGTCGCGGCCGTGCTCGGCAACGCCCTTTTTCATGTCCGCGATCCACTGCTTCGTCGTCTGCTCGGTGCGCGCGACGCCGACGATGCCGAAGCGCTCGGGCAGGAGGCTGCGGACGGCGAGCGAGTAGAGCGCGGGGAAGAGCTTGCGTCGCGTCAGGTCGCCCGAGGCGCCGAAGATCACCAGCGCGCACGGGTCGGGCGTCCGTCGTAGCCGCAGCCCTTCGAGCAGCGGGTTCTCGTCCGTCGTGCTCAATGCTTCGCCGGCGCTTTCTTCGCCTCCTTGACCGCCTTCACGGCGTGGCCGCCAAACTGGTTGCGCAGCGCCGCTTGCACCTTCGCCGAGAAGTTGATCTCGCGGCGCGAGGCGAAGCGCGCATAGAGCGCGGCGCTGATCGCGGGCAGCGGCACGGCGTGGTCGATCGCTGCGTTGATCGTCCACCGCCCCTCCCCCGAGTCTTCGACGTACGGCGCGATCTGCTCGAGCTTGTCACCGTTCTGCACGAGCGCCTCGTGCAGCAGGTCGAGCAGCCAGGAACGGACGACCGAGCCATAGCGCCAGATCCCGGCGATCTCGGAGAGGTCGAGCTCGAACTCGCACTGGTTCAGCAGCTCGAAGCCCTCTGCATACGCCTGCATGAGGCCGTACTCGATCCCGTTGTGCACCATCTTCGTGAAGTGGCCGGCGCCGGGCGTGCCGACGTGCGCCCAGCCGTCCTCAGGCGCGAGCGCCTCGAAGATCGGCGTCAGCCGCTTCACCGGCGTCTTCAAGCCGCCGGCCATCAGGCAGAAGCCCACTTCGAGCCCCCAGATCCCGCCCGAGACGCCGACGTCGACGAATGAGACCTTCTTCTTCTTCGCCTCGCCGTGCCGCCGCAGCGAGTCCTTGAAGTTGGAGTTGCCGCCGTCGACGATCGTATCGCCGGGCTCGAGGATTTTGAGCAGCTTCTGGAAGGTGTCCTCGGTGATCTCGCCCGACGGCACCATCAGCCAGACGTGCCGCGGTACATCGAGCTGCTTCGCGAGCCCTCCCAGCGACTTCGCCGTCGACTTCACCTTCGGGTCGTAGGTCTTGATCTCATGGCCGTGCTGCTCGAGCCGCTTCGTCATCCCCGAGCCCATCCGGCCGAGGCCCACCATTCCGAGTTGCATCAGTGCCCCTTCCAGTAACGATTTCGCGGCTCTGGCGAGTGCCCAGGGCCGTCAGGCAAGGACGCAGGGAGTGCCAATATGCGGGCATATTGGCGCGACTGAGGACGCCGCATGACGGTTCTGGGCGCCGCCAGAGGCGCACTAATTGTTGCTGGAAGGGGCACTTACGTCCTCCAATCGGATGCGAATGACGCGGCGGCCGCGTTCCTCCAGCGCGGCGAAGTCGCCGGCCGCCTGTGAGCGAAGGAGGCGGCTGAAGCCGAAGTCCCGTCCGGGGATCGGCAGCTCGTCGCCGGTCTCGTCGACGACCTGGACGAAGAGCCCAGTGTTGGGCCCGCCTTTGTGGAGCTGGCCGGTCGAGTGCAGGTAGCGAGGGCCGAGGCCGCTCGTGACGACGCACCCCGTCTCGCGCGCGCGAGCGACGAGCGGCTCGAGCTCGACCTCGCGGGCCGGGTCGATGAAGGCTTGGATCGCGACGTAATCCCCCGGTACTGCCTGGGCCAACAACTCATCGACCGATCCGGCCGGATAGAGCGCGACATCGTCGCGCTCCAGCACCTCGTTCGTCTTGTCCTTCGCCGCCTGCACGTCCGGCTGGTCGAACGGGTTGATCCCGAGCACGTGGCCCGCGACCGCGGTGGCGAACTCCCACCGAAACCACTCCGCTCCGAGCTCGTACGGGTCGCCGACCTCGACCTCGCCGCGCTGGCGGTCGGCCCCGTCGGCGGCCTCGCCGGGTGCCGGGACGAGACCCTTCCCCTGCTTGCCCGTCGACTCCGCCAGCAGCTGCTCGGCCCAGAGGCCGAAGCCGGACGGGTCGTCGTCGAGGCAGACCTTGTCCCGGCCGGCTCTCCAGCCCTCGCCGAGCCGGAGGCCGAGCTCGAGCCCGGGGTTACCCTCGTCGCCCCGGCACGCTTCGGCCGTCTCCGCAGCGGCGTCGAGAAAACGCTCGAGGTCGACGCCCAGGAGCGCCGCCGGCACGATCCCGAACATCGAGAGCGCCGAGTAGCGGCCGCCCACTTCGGGCTCGCCCGCGAACATGGCGCGGAACCCGCACTCGTTGGCGAGGTGCTCGAGCTCCGATCCGGGGTCCGTCACGGCGACGAACTGCGCGCCCCGGCCGCCGCTGCGCGCCCAGAAGTAGTCGAGGTGGGACCGGGTCTCGATCGTGGAGCCCGACTTGGAGGAGACGAGGAAGAGCGTGCGCTCGAGCTCGACGCTCGTCTCGAGCCGGCGGATGGCCGCCGGGTGGGTCGTGTCGAGCACGTGGAAGGACGTGCCGCCGAAGGCGCGGCGCAGCACCTCGGGCGCGAGCGAGGACCCGCCCATGCCGAGGAGGACGACGTCGTCGAACTGGTCGTCGGCCGCCTCGGCGAACGCGTGCAGCTCGCCGAGATGCGGACGGACCCGCGAGTGCACGTCGAGCCAGCCGAGCCAACGGTCCTCGCCCGAGCCGGTCCAAACGGACGCGTCGTAGGCCCAGATCCGCTCGACGATCGACGCTTCGCTCACGCCGGAGCGAGCTCGCTCCGCTTCGCCCGGATCCCGTCCAGAAGCTCCTCGAAGGAGTCGGAGAACTTCTCCACTCCCTCGCGCTCGAGCGTGTCGGTGACGTCGTCGTAGTCGACCCCGGCCCGTTCGAGGGCGTCGAACACGGCGCGCGCGTCGTCGAGCCCCTGCTCGAGCGTGCCGGCGACCGTGCCGTGGTCCTGGAAGGCCTCGATCGTCTCCACCGGCATCGTGTTCACCGTCGCCGGCCCGATCAGCTCGTCGACGTACATCGTGTCCGGATAGTCCGGGTTCTTGGTCGAGGTGGACGCCCACAGGCAGCGCTGCGGCGTCGCGCCCTTGGCGGCGAGCGCCTCCCACCGCGGCCCGGCGAAGAGCTCCTCGTAGCGCGCGTAGGCGAGCTTGGCGTTTGCGATCGCCAGCTTCCCGCGCAGCTCCGGCGCGTGCTCGAGGCGCTTGTCCGCCTCGGTGTCGACCCGGGAGACGAAGAACGACGCGACCGAGGCCACGCGCGTGGGATCGCCGCCTCCCTCGACCAGCCGCTCCAGCCCCTTGATGTACGCCTCGGCGACGGCGGCGTAGCGGTCGAGCGAGAAGATCAGCGTGACGTTGATCGAGCGGCCGCGCGAGATGCACTCCTCGATCGCGCCGAGGCCGGGCTCGGTCGCGGGGATCTTGACGAACAGGTTCGGCCGGTCGATCCACTCGTGCAGGCGGATGCGCCTCCTCGATCGTGGCGTCCTGCTCGTACGCGAGCGTCGGATCGACCTCCATCGAGACGTAGCCGTCCTTGCCGCTGCCGCCGTCCCAGACCGGCCGGAGCACGTCGCACGCCTCCTGGATGTCCTCGACGGCGAGCCGGTAGAAGACTTCCTTCGGCTCCTGCTCGTCCTGCAGGACCTCGCGGAGCTGCTCGTCGTACCAGGTGCCGCCGGCGAGGGCTTTCTGGAAGATCGTCGGGTTCGAGGTGACGCCGACGACGGCGTCCTCGCGGATCAGCTTCTCGAGGAAGCCGTTCTGAAGCCACTCGCGCGAGATCGAGTCGATCCAGACCGACTGTCCCCGCTCAGAGAGCTCGTGCAATCTCGATTCAGCCATGACCAGCCCTTTCCATCAGCTCGACCTTCTGCAGTCTCTTGACATAACGCTCGCCGCCGTCAAACCGTGCCGCGAGGAACGCGCGCACGAGCTCGGCCGCCAGCTCGGCGCCCACGATCTCGGAGCCGAGGCAGAGCACGTTCATGTCGTCGTGCTCGACACCCTGGTGCGCGGAGTAGGTGTCATGGCAGATCGCGGCGCGGATTCCGTCGAGCTTGCAGGCCGCGATCGATGCGCCGACTCCGGAGCCGCAGACGAGGATCCCGCGCTCCGCGTCACCGCGCTGGATCGCCTCGCCGAGCTGCTCGTGCCTTGTCCGGGTAGTCGACCCGTTCGGCGTCGGTGTCTGTACCCAGGTCGACGGTCTCGTGCCCGAGGCCGGCGAGCTCAGCGAGCACGCGCTCGCGCAGCTTCACGCCGCGATGGTCGAACGCGACCGCGATCCTCATCGCGGTTACGTTACGGCAAACCGGAAACGGGAAGCGGGAGGCCATGGACGAGCACGAGCTCTGGCGGGAGCTGGGACAGCAGCTGCGGGTCGACGCGGTGCGCGCGAGCGCGAAGGCGGGCTCCGGTCATCCGACCTCGTCGATGTCGGCGGCCGATCTCGCCGCCGTCCTCCTCGCCGCTCACTTCCGCTACGACTTCGACGAGCCGCGCAGCCCCGCCAACGACCGGCTCGTTTTCTCGAAAGGGCACGCGTCGCCGCTCGTCTATGGCCTCTTCCGCGCCGCAGGCGTCGTCTCGGAGGAGGAGTTCCTCACCTACCGGCAGTTCGGCTCGCGGCTCGAGGGACACCCGACACCGGTGCTCCCCTGGGTCGACGTCGCCACCGGCTCGCTCGGCCAGGGTCTCCCGATCGGCGTCGGCATGGCGCTCGCCGGCAAGAAGCTCGACCGGCTCCCGTTCCGGGTCTGGGTGATCTGCGGCGACAGCGAGATGGCCGAGGGATCGATGTGGGAGGCGGCCGAGCACGCCGCCTTCTACGAGCTCGACAACCTGACCGCGATCGTCGACGTGAACCGGCTCGGCCAGCGCGGCGAGACGATGCACGGCTGGGATCTCTCCTCGTACTCCGAGCGTTTCCGCGCGTTCGGCTGGCACGCGGTCGAGATCGACGGGCACGACGTCGCCCAGATCGACGCGGCCTACCGCGAGGCGGAGGCGACCACCGGTCGTCCGACCGCGATCGTCGCCAAGACGATCAAGGGCAAGGGCTACTCGAAGCTCGAGAACCAGGGCGGCTGGCACGGCAAGGCAACCTCGGCCGAGGACGCCGAGGAGGCGCTTGCGGAGATGGGCGGGATCCGCAACCACGTCGTCTCGGTGCCGAAGCCGGACCACGGCGAGCCGCACCGCTTCGAGCCGGCGGCCATGGACTGGCCGCGCTACGACGTCGGCGCCAAGATCTCGACTCGCAAGGCGTACGGGGAGGCGCTTGCGGCGCTCGGCGGCGAGCGGGGAGACGATCGTCGCGCTCGACGGCGAGGTGTCGAACTCGACCTTCGCCGAGATCTTCCGCGACGCGCACCCGGACCGGTTCTTCGAGATGTACATCGCCGAGCAGCAGATGGTCGCGGCGGCGGTCGGGATGCAGGTGCTGGGCTGGAAACCGTTCTGCTCCACGTTCGCCGCGTTCCTCTCCCGCGGCTACGACTTCGTCCGCATGGCCGCGGTCAGCCGCGCGTCGCTCCGGCTGTGCGGCTCGCACGCGGGCGTCTCGATCGGCGAGGACGGCCCCTCCCAGATGGGCCTCGAAGACCTGGCCGAGTTCCGGGCGATCAACGGCTCGACCGTGCTCTACCCCTGCGACGGGAACCAGACCGCCAAGCTCGTGCGTGCGATGGCCGACCTCGAGGGCATCTCGTATCTCCGCACGACGCGCTCGGATACGGCCGTGCTGTACGGACCGGACGACGAGTTCCCGGTGGGCGGCTCGCGGACGCTACGCGAGGGAGACGACGTCACCCTCGTGGCGGCCGGGATCACCGTGCACGAGGCGCTGCAGGCAGCGGACGCGCTCGCGGAGGACGGCATCTCGGCTCGGGTGGTCGACTGCTATTCGGTCAAGCCGATCGACACGGACACACTGCTCTCGCTCGCCGGCCCGATCGTGACGGTGGAGGACCACCGCGCCGAGGGTGGGCTCGGCGAGGCCGTGCTCGCCGCGCTCGCGGAGGGCGGCTCGTCGTCGCGCGTGTCGGTGCTCGCCGTCCGTGAGCTGCCGAGGTCGGGCAAGCCGGCCGAGTTGCTCGCGGCCGCCGGGATCGACGCGGCGGCCATCGCCGACGCCGCGCGGCGGCTCGTCCGGGAAGAGGCCGCCGTCTCGTAGAGCCGAGCCCACCGTCACTACGCTGTGACGGTGGCCGTCTTGATCGCATCGTCGCTCCGGAAGGAGCATTCCGGCGACCCGCTCTTCGACGGCGTCTCGTTCAAGGTCGAGCGCCGCGACCGGCTCGCGCTCGCGGGGCCGAACGGGGCCGGCAAGACGACTCTGCTCCGCGCGCTGATCGGCGAGACGGAGCTCGCCGGCGGCGAGCTCGCGTGGGAGAAGGGCGCCCGCGTCGCGCTCCACGACCAGAGGCCGCCGCGGCTGGGCGGCTTCACGCTGCGTGAGTACGCCCTCTCCGGCGCGGCTGACCTGGTCGAGACCGAGCGGGAGCTGCGCCGGCTCGAGGAGGCGATGGCGGGCGGCGACCACGCTCCCGAGACGCTCCGCCGCTACGGCGAGGCGCAGGTGCGGCTCGAGCACGCGGGCGGCTACAGCTGGCGCGACCACGCGACCGCCGTCCTCCGCGGGCTCGGCTTCGCCGACGCCGACCTCGACCGCGGGCCTCGAGACGTTTTCCGGCGGAGAGCTGACGCGCGCCTCGCTCGCGCGCGCGCTCTCCGGCGGCCCTGACCTGCTCCTGCTGGACGAGCCCACGAACCACCTGGACATGGAGTCGATGGAGTGGCTGGAGCAGGAGCTGTCGACAATCGACGCGGCCGTCATCCTCGTCGCGCACGACCGCTGGTTCCTCGAGTCGGTCGGCACCGCCGTGCTCGAGCTCGAGGGCGGCCGCTCGACGTACTTCCCCGGCAAGTGGCACGTCTGGCGCCAGGAGAAGGCGGCCCGGCTCGCCAACCAGGCGAGGTGGGCCGAGCGGCAGGCCGAGGACATCGCGCGCCTCGAGCGCTTCGTCGCCCGCTTCCGGTACGGGACGAAGTCGCGTCAGGCGCAGGCGAAGCTGAAGCAGATCGCCCGGATCGAGGCCGTGCGCGTCGAGGCGCCGCGAGCCGGCCGGCGCACGCTCGGCTTCGAGTTCCTCAAGCCCGCGCGCAGCGGGCGGGTCGTCCTCACCGCAGAGGAGTTCGACCTCGCCGCGGGCGAGAAGCAGCTGCTCCGGGATGCCGAGCTCGTGCTCGAGCGCGGCGAGCACGTCGCGCTGATCGGGCCGAACGGCTCCGGGAAGTCGACCCTGCTCGAGGCGATCGTGAACGGCGCAGTCGGCCGGCTCGGCCACGGCGTCGAGCTCGCGTACTTCTCCCAGCACGAGGTCGAGCTCGACGAGCGAGGCAGCGTGCTCGAGTGCGCGATGGGCGCGACCGGCCTGCAGCGCACACAGGCACAGGCGCTGCTCGGGCGCTTTCTCTTCTCCGGCTGGGACGAGCACGAGAAGCCCGTCGTCGCGCTCTCGGGCGGCGAGCGGCGCCGGCTGGCGCTAGCGCTCGTCGTCGCCTCGGGCGCGAACTTCCTCGTCCTGGACGAGCCGACGAACCACCTCGACCTCGAGAGCCGCGAGGCGCTCGAGGCGGCGCTCGAGGCGTTCCCGGGCACGGTGCTGCTCGTGTCCCACGACCGCGCCGTGCTCGACGCGGTCGCCGAGCGGATCGTCGCGGTCGAGCACGGCACGCTCCGTTCGTATCCGGGTGGCTGGGCCGACTACGCCCGCATTCGCGCCGGCGAGGACGCACCGGCGGCTCCCGTGCCGAAGGAGCGCAAGGAGAAGCCGCGCGCGGAGAAGCCGAAGCGGCCGCGACCGAGCGAGCTCGAGCTCGTCGAGGGCTCGATCCAGGAGCGCGAGCTCGAGCTCGCCGCGCTCGAGCGGCGCCTGGCCGAGGACTGGGGCGACGTCGACCTGCTCGCGGCTCACAGGGCCGCCCGCGACGAGCTCCAGGGCCTGCTCGCCCGCTGGGAGGAGCTGTTCGAGTCCGCGCAGCAGGTGTGACCGAACAGCGTCCGGCGGCGTAGGAACGGTGTGCAGGCGATGACGCTTCCCGCCCGGAACCAGCCCGCCTGGTCGACGTCGTTCGCCGCGACAGCTGAGGAGCACCTCGACGACGTGTACGGCTATCTCGTCTATTTGACTCGCGACCGCTCGCTCGCCGAGGATCTCGCGGCGGACACGTTCGAGAAGGCGCTGCGCCAGTGGCGCCGCTTCGACCCGCGCCGCGGCAGCGCCCGCACCTGGCTCTGCCAGATCGCACGCACGACGGCGCTCGACTGGTTTCGCGCCGAGGAGCGCCGGCAGCGGCGCGAGCAGCGGGTTGCCGCGCCGGAGCAGGTCGACGCCTCGTTCGCCGAAGGCCTGTCGCCCGACCTGGAGGCCGGGCTCGCAGCCCTCTCCGCCGGTGAGCGCGAGGTGATCGCGCTCCGCGTCCTGCTCGACCTCGACGGCGACGAGGCGGCGCGAGTGCTGGGAGTCAGCCCGACCGCAGTCTCGACCCGCCTTTCACGAGCCCTGAAGAAGCTGGAGGAGAAGGTGAGCATCCATGTCTGAGCAGCTGCTGCGCGAGCTCCGTGCCGCCAAGCCCGTCGCCCCCGCCGCCCTGCGCGAGCGCGTGCGCACGCTGTCCGTCCAGGAGCCGGCGCGCGAGCCCTTTCTCGCCCGACTCGGCCTGCTCCATTGGCGCCGACTCGTGCTCGTGGCCCCCGCGACGGTGGCCGTCGCGCTCGTCGCCGCGGGCGTGATCGGGCTCACGCGCGGCGACGTCGGCGGCGGCGTCGACGAAAAGACCGCGGTCGGCCGGGTCGAGAGCGAGAGCGCTCCCCCGACGGCCACGCTCGACGCCGAGACCAAGGCCGCGTCCCCGGAGCGGCTGGCGGCCCCGCCGGTCGCGGGCGACGCCTCGGGCGGCGCCGTCCCGCCCGCACCCGGTCAGCTGCAGCGCTACGAGGCCGAGCTGCGCCTGCAGGTCGACGACGTCGAGGCGCTCTCGTCCGCGACGAAGCGGGCGCAGCGGATCGCGCTCGCCCACGGCGGCTCGGTCGCCTCGCTCCAGTACGACGCGCCCGCCGAGGGCGTCGGCGCCGCGCAGATCACGTTGCGCATCCCGACCGCCGAGGTGCAGAGCGCGCTCGCGGAGCTGTCCGCGCTCGGCACGATCGTCGGCCAGCGCTACGGGATCGACGACCTGCAGCAGCAGGCCGACTCGCTCCAGCGCGAGATCGAGGCGACGCAGCGGCGGATCGCCGCCATCCTCGAGCAGCTCGAGTCGCCGAACCTGTCGGCCGCCGACCGGGCAGTGCTCCGGTCGCGCCTGTCGAACTCCCGCGCCGAGCTCACGCGGCTGCGCCAGGGGCTGAGCAGCACCCGCGCCGAAGCGCGGACGGCGACCGTCTACCTCACCCTGACGACCGAGGAGATCGAGCCCGGCGCGGTCGGGGGCGGCAGCCGCCTCGACGGCGTCAAGGACGTGCTCGCCTGGGAGGCGATCGCACTGCTCTACGCCGCCGTCGTCCTCGGCCCGTTCGTCCTGGTCGGCCTGCTCGTCTGGCTCGTTCTCCGCCTGCTCCGCCGTCGCGAGACCGCACGCCTGCTCGAGCAGAACTAGGCCGTCCACTTCGAGCGGCAGCTCGGCCCGCACGGTCGTGCCCCGGCCGAGCTCGCTCGACACGCGGAGGCGGCCGCCGAGCGCTTCAACTCGATCCGAGAGCCCTCGCAGCCCGGTTCCTCCCGCCGCATTCGCACCCCCGACGCCGTCGTCGGAGACCTCGACCACGAGCAAGCCGTCGTCGCGGTCGAGGTCGACTCGCGCCCGGCTCGCCGAGGCGTACTTGGCGACGTTCGCGAGCGCCTCCGAGACGACGTAGAACGCGGCCGCCTCGATCGGCTCGGGCAGCCGCTCCGGTGGCAGGCCCTTCACCTCCACGGGCAAGGTAGCCCGCGTGGCGAGCGCCTCCACTGCAGGCGTGAGCCCGTGGTCGGTGAGGACCGCCGGATGGATCCCATGAGCGAGCTCACGGAGCTCCTCGAGCCCGAGCGCCAGCTCGTCGCTCGCCTCCGCGATCAGCTCCGCCGCGGCCGCCGGGTCCTCGGAGAGCCGCGACCCCGCGATGCGAAGCCGGAGCGAGAGCGAGACCAGCCGTTGCTGTGCACCGTCGTGGAGGTTCCGCTCGAGCCGCCGCCGCTCGGCGTCGCCGGCCTGGACGATGCGCGCACGCGACGCCGTCAGCTGCTCACGGGCCTCGGCGTTCGCGAGCGCGACCGCTACGAGGCTCGTGAACTTCTCGAGCCGCTCCTCGACGCCGGGTGGAAATCGGCCGAGGCCGCGGCCGATCGAGATCAAGGTAGCGCCCCAGAGCCGCCCCGACACCACGATCGGAGCGGCCACTCTCGAACTCACGCCGGAGGCGAGCATGCGCTCTCGAAGGTCGGACGGCTCCGTCTCCGGGTCGATCCGCACCGTTACACCAGTCTGCGCGACGCGCGCGATCGCGCCGCCTTCGAACGAAAGCCGAACGCCGAGCGGAGATTCGAAGTCGCCGACCCGCTGCCAGGCTCCCACGATCACCGCCTCGTCCGCGCCGTCGACGTAGCGCACGGTCGCAGCGGCGTAGGCGCCGAACAGCCGGCCGATCTCCTCCGAGACCAGGCCGAAGAGCCGCTCGGGGCGCTCCTCGGTCGCAACGGCGACGGCGACGCGGCTGAGGGCGGCCTGCTCGTCGGCCAGCGTCGCGAGCTCCTCACGGGCCTGCGCATTCGCGATCGCGACGGCGACCAGGCCGGCGAATTGCCCGAGCCGCTCCTCGGCGTTGGGCGCAAACCGGAGGTCGCGCGTGACCGAGACGGCGAGCGCGCCCCAGATCTCGCCCGCTACGACGATCGGGGCGGCGACGACGGACGTGACGCCGAGCGCAAGCAGGCGCTGGTGGAGCTCGGCGGGCACGCCCGGGTCGTCCGTGGCCATCCGAGCCGGCGCGCCGGTTCGCGCAACCTGGGCGAGCAGGGCGCCCTCCTCGATCACGACGACCGTGCCGGCGCCGGGGATCTCCACACCCGCCTCGCTCCACTTGCCGACGATGATCCCCTCGTGCGGAGCCGGCCCGAAACACACGAGGTTCGCCGCGTCTGCGCCGACGAGGCGGGCGACCTCCTCGGTGACGACGTCGAAGACCCGCTCGGCAGCCGACTCGGTCGCGACGGTCACCGCGACGCGCTTCAGCGCCGCCTGCTCCTCGACCAGCGTGCGGAGGTCCGCCGCGGACATGAGGGTCATCGTCGCACGGGGCCGAGCGCACCGCCAGGCGCCGGAAGCAGAACTAGATGGTCGATCTAGGCCCAGAACGCGTCGAACGCGGCCTGGTCGAGCGGCTGCGCGCGCACGACCTTCCACCGGCCGTCCTCGAGCTCGACGAGGAGGGCCTGCTCGATGTCGAGCTCGCGTCCGTCCGGCCGCTCGCCGACGGCGCGGTACACGGCGACGAGATGGTCGTCGTCCGCGACCGTCCAGAGCAGCTCGACGCGGTAGGTGCCGCCGGTGAGCTCGGCAGTCCTGCGCAGGAACGCGACGATCGCATCGCGGCCTCGGTGCTCCCCGCTGAGCGTCATCGAGCCCGGGACATGCCAGACGGCGTCGTCTGCGAAGAGGTCGAGCAGTGCCGGTAGGTCGCCCTGTACGAACCGCTCGAATCCCTCGCGCGCGCGGGTCGCGTTCGGATGCTCGCTCATGCCTCGAGCGTCGCGACGACGGCCTCGGCGACGACCTTGAGCGGGCGGCCGGAGACCTGGCTCGCCTTGCGCAGGCGCGCGAAGGCGTCCTGCTCGGAGAGGCCTTCCTTCGCCATCAGGAGCCCCTTCGCGCGCTCGATCGTCTTGCGCGCGGCGAGGGCGTCGGCGAGCGACTCCGCCTCTTCGCGCAGCGCGACGAGCTCGTCGTGACGCGCACGCGCCGTCTCGATCGCCGGCAGCAGGTCGGTCTCGCGGAACGGCTTGACCAGATAGCCGAACACCCCCGCCTCGACCGCGCGCGCGACGAGCTCGCGCTCGCCGTAGGCGGTCACCATCACGATCGGGATCGGCCGCTCGTCGAGGATCCGCTTCGCGGCCTCGATCCCGTCGAGCCGCGGCATCTTCACGTCGAGCACCGCGAGGTCGGGGTGCTCGGAGTGGGCGAGCGCCACCGCTTCCTCACCGTCCTTCGCCTCCGCGCAGACCTCGAACCCGGCCGACTCGAGCAGCGCCCGCAGGTCCATCCTGATGATGGTCTCGTCCTCGGCAATGAGAATCCTCACGCCGGAAAGACCACCTCGGCGCGCAAGCCGGGCTCGCTCGTCAGCTCGATCGTCCCCTGGAGCTCGTCGCGCACGAGCGCACGCACGATCGAGAGCCCCGTGCCCGAGTCGCCGCCCTCGAAGCCGCGGCCGTCGTCGGCGATCGCGAGGGTGACGTCGCCGTTGCGCTGGGCGAGCTCGATCCGGACGCTCGAGCCGCCGTGCTCGAGCGCGTTGCCGAAGAGCTCGCAGAAGACGAGCGCCAGCGCCGTCGCGCGGTCGCCGGCGAGGGAGACGCGCTCCAGCCGGGCCTCGACGGACTTGCCCTCGACGAGCCCCTGGACCAGCATCGCGCGGAGGCGGTCGATCAGCTCGTCGAGCTCGACGTCGTCTTCCCGGTGCTCGGTGAGGACCTCGTGGACGGCGGCGATCGCGAGGATCCGGTTGACAGAGTCGTCGAGCGCCTTGCGCGCGTCGACGTTCGGCGCGCGCGCCTGCAGGCGCAGCAGCGAGGCGACGGTCTGGAGGTTGTTCTTGACCCGGTGGTGAATCTCCTGGGCGAGGACGCCGCGCATGACCGCACGGC
This sequence comes from uncultured Gaiellaceae bacterium, assembly GCA_963850995.1. GTDB lineage: Bacteria > Actinomycetota > Thermoleophilia > Gaiellales > Gaiellaceae > Gaiellasilicea. The sequence goes on from CAWKNQ010000004.1 coordinate 322,297, forward strand.
CGTGCTCGAGCGCAACGGCGGCGTGGTGGGCGATCGCCTCGAGCAGCGCGCGGTCGTCCTCGGAGAACGGCGTATCACGGTCGCAGACGAGCTCGCCGATCTGACGGCGCTTCCACCTGAGCGGCAGGCGCAGCGCGTGCGCGCCCGCACGTCCCTCCGGCCACGCGATCTCGCCGTCCTCGAGCACGAGGGCGGCTCCGGTCGCCCCCACCGCCCCCATGGTGGTCTTCACGATCGCCTCCAGCGACTCCTCGAGGTAGAGCGACTCCGAGACGGCCTCGGAGATCCGGGCGAGCGCCTCCAGCTCGTGCACGCGCCGCTGCGCCTCGGCGTAGAGCTTTGCGTGCTCGAGCGACTGCGCGACCTGCGCGGCGATCGCGAGCAGGAGGTCGATCTCCGCCTCCGTGTAGGCGCGCGGCTCGCGCGTGCGGACGTTGAGCGCTCCTTCGAGCTTGTCGCGGGAGAGAATGGGCACAGCCAGGATCGATTCGTACTCGTCCTCGGGCAGGTTCGGGAAAAGCTTGAAGCGCGGGTCGAGATGCGCGCGCGCGGCGATCGCGATCGGGGCTCGATCGGCCGCAGCCGAGCCCGTGATCCCCTCGCCCGGCCGGAGCCGCGGGCGCCGCGTCATCTCCTCGACGCGCGTGCCGTGCGTCGCGCGGAGGACGAGCTCGTCGGCGCGCTCGTCGTAGAGGTAGACGAAGCAGGCGTCGGCCTCGAGCGCCTCGGCGACCTTGCGCGCGACGAGCTCGAGCACCTCCTCGAGATCGAGCGTCGAGTTGACCGCCGCGATGGTCTCGGTCAGGAGACGGAGGTGTCGTGCGGGCGCGTCCACCCGCCCGATTGTAGGCGCGCCGTCCCTAACAAACTCCTTACGGAACGAGCCGGAGAATCTTCACGGAGCGGGAATAGGTTCTCGACGGATGAGCACTCTCGAGCTCGATCTTCGCGGCGTCAAAGGCTTCCTGGTCGCAGACGTGCGCGGCCGTGTGATCGGCCGGGTCGAGGCGCCGATGTACGGCTCGCAGCCGGACGTCCCGGATGCGCTCGCCGTCCGGTCGGGTTTCCTCCGCGGCCGCCGGCTCGTTCCCGCCGACGTGATCGGCGAGATCGACGAGGGCTCGCGCGTGATCGGCCTGCGCGTCCTGCGCGAGTCGATCGCCAAGTTCCTTTAGCCCCACCCCGGGTTTTCGCGCGAGCGGAGCGACGCGCAACGTCGCATCGGTCGCTGCCTGAGACGGGCGGAGCGGGATTCATTCCCGCGCAGCCCCGCAGCGCTCGATGCGACGCGGCGAAGAAGAAGGGGGCTCACGGGGGAAACATGGTTTCCCCCGTGCTCTAACGACTACGGGCTCCACTAAGGAGCCCGCAGTCGGCCGTCAGTTAAGGTCGCGGCGCTCGCCTAGCGCCGCAGCCTGCGAGCAGTATGGCCCTGCGACCGCTCCGTGTCTAGAGCACCGCCAGGTACTTGTCGAGCTCCCACTGCGTCAGCTGGATCCGGTAGTCGTCCCACTCGGCCCGCTTCAGCTTCACGTAGTTGTCGAAGATGTGGTCGCCGAACGCCTTGCGCAAGAGCTCGGAGCGGGAGAACTCGTCGATCGCCTCGCCGAGCGTCTCCGGCAGGGAGACGATCCCGCGCTCCGTCCGCTGCTCGGGCGTCAGGTGGTAGAGGTTCGTCTCCATCGGCTCCTCGAGCGTGTAGCCCTGCTCGATCCCCTCGAGCCCCGCGTGCAGGAGGGCGGCGAAGGTGAGGTACGGGTTGCACGCCGGATCGGGGCAGCGGATCTCGGCACGCGTCGCCTGCTCCGAGCCCGGCTTGTAGAGCGGGATCCGGATCAGCGCCGAGCGGTTCCGCTGCGACCAGGCGACGTACACCGGAGCTTCGTAGCCGGGCACGAGCCGCTTGTACGAGTTCACCCACTGCGCGAACACTGCCGAGAGCTCCCGTGCGTGGCGGAGCAGCCCGGCGATGAACGCCTTCCCGGCATCGGACAGGTGGTGCTCGTCGTCTCCGTCGAAGAACGCGTTCCGCCCGTCCGTGAAGAGCGACATGTGCGTGTGCATGCCCGAGCCGTTCTCGCCGAAGAGCGGCTTCGGCATGAAGGTCGCGTGGTAGCCCGCCTTCTTCGCGACCTCCTTCACGATCAGCCGGTAGGTGATCGTGTGGTCGGCCATGTCGAGCGCGCCGGCGTAGCGCATGTCGATCTCGTGCTGCGAGGGTGCCACCTCGTGGTGGTGGTACTCGATCGGGATCCCCATCGATTCGAGCGCCTTGATCGTGTCGTTGCGAAGCTCAGTCGCGGCGTCCATCGTCGTCATCGCGAAGTAGCCGCCCTCGTCGAGGGTCTCCGTGCCCTTGTCGTCCTGGAAGAGGAAGTACTCGAGCTCGGGACCGACGTTGAAGGTGTCGAACCCCATCGACTGCATCCGCTCGAGCGCCTGCCGGAGGACGTAGCGCGGGTCGCCCTCGTACGGCGTCCCGTCCGGCCTGACGACGTCGCAGATCATCCTGCCGACGGCGCTGCCGCCGTTCGGCATCAGCCGGAACGTCGCCGGGTCGGGAATCGCGACCATGTCCGACTCCTCGATCGCATTGAAGCCCGTGATCGACGAGCCGTCGAAGCCCATCCCGTCGTCGAGCGCCGCCTCGATCTCGGCCGGGGTAATGGCAAAGCTCTTCAGGTGCCCCTCGAGGTCGGTGAACCAGAACAGGACGTACTCGACGTTCTTGTCCTTGATCTCCTCCAGGACGCGGCGCCGCGCCTCCGGATCGGATGTTGCGCGGTGCTTGCTCTCGATCATCGCCATGCACGTTCCTCCTTTTGAAAACGAAAAAAGCCCCGGAGGCGGAGGTCCGCGTCCGAGGCAGCGTCGCCACGAAAGACAGCCGGATTCTACACGGTCGCCGGGTCGGCGGCCAGCTCCGGCTCGCGCCCGTGGTGGCGGATCGCCCGGCCATAGAGCGCGAGCGCCGGGACGAGGGCCGCCGCCGACCCGGCGATCGCGGCCCGGACGCCGAAGACGTTGCCGATCCCGCCGAGCGCCGGGCCCCCGCCCCATTCGCCGGCGGACTCGAACACGTTCGTCATCGAGAGCACGGTTGCACGGACGCTCGAGTCCTTCACGTTCGCGTTCAGCCAGGTCGAGTGCACGGGCGCCGCGAGCGAGCGCGCCAGCCGGGCACCCCAGAAGGCGGCGAGCGCGAACGCGAACGAGCCAGCTAGGGCGAACGCGAGCAGGCCGGCGATCCGGAGGGCGTCGAAGACGAGGAGCGAGCGTGCCATTCGGGCAGGGCCCATCGCGGCGAAGCGGCGCACGAGCGGCTGAGCGACGAGGAGGGAGAGCAGCGTCGCCCCGGCGGCGAGGACACCGAACCAGACGACCTGGTCGAGACCGGCGAAGCCGGGCACGCCGACCTCGAGGAGGAACTGCGCCTCCCAGAGCCGGTCGAAGCCCTCGTCCGAGACGCCGAGGCAGAAGCTGATCCCGACGATCAGCAGCAGGATCGGTTGACGACGGATCAGGCCGCCTCCCTGACGAGCCGTGCCGGCCATCGAGGCGACCGCCGAGAGGTCCTCACGTCGCGCCGAGCGGAAGTTGGTCTCCGGCATGACGAGCGCGAGCGCGCCCGCGAGCACCACGAGCACGATGCCGCCCGCGACGATCGGCAAGCGCAGGTCGACGAGAGCGAGCGCGACGGCGGCGCCGATCCCGAGCAGCGCGCCGACCCGCGCCGCCTGCGCTCCCACCTGGAACGACCGCCCCGCGTGCTCCGGTCCGACCTCGTCGGTGATCCACGCGTCCTCGGCGCCGCTCTTGAACGTCCAGGTGAAGCCCATGAAGGCCGCCGCGCCGAGCACGAGGACGACCCCGCCCGCGAAGCCGGTCGCGACGAACCCGAGCCCGAGGCCGAGCACGCCGAGGATCGTCGAGAGGCGGCGCCCGTACGTGTCGGCGACGACACCCGTCGGGATCTCGAAGACGAAGTACGCCACCTCGAGCGCCGTCCCGGCGAGCACCAGCTCGAGCGGGCTGAAGTCGAGCTCCTGGATGAAGAAGACCGGGGCGACCGTCCACCCGAGCCCGAACGCGAACGCCTCGACGCCCCGGTAGCCGAGCCAGACCCGGTGGGCATCCAGGCGCGCACGCTATCCCGACCGCTTCAGCTTTCCGTGCTTCTTCGCGTAGATCTCGCCTTGGCGGAAGACCCAGAGCCCGACCGGAGCCGAAATCGCGCCGATCAGGAGCAGCGGCCAGATCTCGTCCCACATCGTCGTGAGGCCGGCCCCGTTCAGGATCGCGTCGCGGATCCCGTTGAGGACGTACGTCGCCGGCGAGATCACCGAGAGCCACTGCATCCACTGCGGCAGCACCTCGACCGGGTAGTAGACGCCCGAGACGACGAGCAGCATGCCCTGCGCGACGAAGCCGAGCTGGGCGCCCTTCTCGGGCGAGATCAGCGGCAGCACGGCGGTCATGATCCCGATGCCGATGAACGCGACCGAGCCGACCACGAGCACGACGAAGGCGGCGAGGAAGTCGGCCTGCGGCATCTCCAGGTCGAAGAAGAACGCGACGACGATGAAGAGGATGATCGCCCGGATCAGCCCGTAGAGCACGGCGAAGAAGCCCGCGCCGGCGAGGTGCATCGCCCGCGAGAGCGGCGCCATGAACGTGTACTCGATCGTCCCCTCCCAGCGCTCCCACGCGACCGTCTCGGTCATGAACTCGAACAGGATCCCGAGGTAGGCCCAGACGACGGCTCCGATCAGGAGCTGCGTCGTCGTGCGGTTGACGTCGATCTCGCCGCCGGTCGCCTCGATCCCCTTCGCGATGAACACGATCGTGAGCGTGTTCGCGATCGTCCAGACCATGAAGGCGACGTCCCACCAGATGTAGCGGCGGGTCAGGTAGACGTTGCGCTCGACGACGCCGCCGAGGCCGATCAGCTCGGCTCTCAACGTTGCCGCTGCTCCTCTCATGCGAACACCTCCCGGTCCTCGTCGTCCTCGTCCACCTCGGCCTCGAAGGCGCGCCCGGTCGCGGCGAAGAACGCCTGCTCGAGCGTGTCGACGCCGAAGCGCGTGAGGATCTCCGGCACGGTCTCGAGGAAGAGCAGCTCGCCGCGGTCGAGGATGCCGACGCGGTCCGCGAGCGCCTCCGCCTCGGCGAGGTCGTGCGTGCAGAGGAGGATGGTCGAGTCGTGGCTGCGCCGCAGCTCGCGGATGAACTCCTGCACCTCGAGCTTCGAGCGCGGGTCGAGCCCCGTCGTCGGCTCGTCCAGCAGGAGCAGCACCGGCGAGGTGAGCAGGGCCCGCGCGAGCGCCACCTTCTGCTGCATCCCGCGCGAGAGGTTCTCCATCGGCTCGCTCCGGCGGTCGACCGGGAAGCCGACCTTCGTGAGGATCGCCGGGATCTTCACGCGGGTCTCGCGCGGCCCCATGCCGTAGTAGCGCGCGGCGTAGTGCAGGTTCTCGCCGGCCGACATCTTCTTGAAGAAGCTCGCCTCGACCGAGACGCGGTTGACGAGCTTGCGCACGGGGCGCGGGTCGGTGAAGACGTCGTGCCCGAACACGTGCGCGCTGCCGCCGTCGTGGAAAAGGAGCGTCGAGAGCAGCCGGACCAGTGTCGACTTGCCCGAGCCGTTCTGGCCCAGGATGGCGACGCACTCGCCGCGCTCCATCGTGAACGTGACGCCGTGCAGGGCAGCCCGCTTCTTCCGGGCGAAGCGCCCGGCTTTCTTGTCGCGCCGCGAGAACACCTTGCGGAGATCGCGCACGTCGACGGCCGGGACTTGCCCGTTCGCACCCGCACGGCTCGCTTCGGCACTACGCAACTCGATCACTTCGCTCATTCCGAAACTCCTTCACCTACCGAGAACTCCAGGGACCACAAGCACACGACGCCCGCGCGACGGCGGGCCGTGGCAACGGGTGTCCTAGATACGGGCGAGGAGTCTCATCTAGAGCCGACGATACCAGCGGCTCGGGCACCGCGCCAGGGCGCCTGCTTTGCATCCATCCGCGCACGCTGCTACGTTCTGAGTCAGGTCATCTCCGCCGCAGGAGGGACCGAGGCTACGGCGCCTCGCAGCTGATCTCAGCTGCGGGCGCTTTTTTTGTGGTCCGACGAACGCGAGGAGGCAGGCGATGATGAAGGTCGAGGCGATCGTCGTGCGGGACCGGATCGAGACGGTGATGGACGCCGTCGAGGAGCAGACCGGTCACGTCGGCGTCACCGTGATCGAAGCGGTCGGCCACGGCCGGCAGCGAGGGATCACGCACGAGTACCGCGGACGGATCTTCGAGTCGAGGTTCCTGCCGAAGGCCCACCTCACGTTCGTCGTGGCGGACCGACTCGCCGAGCCGGTGATCGAGGCGATCGCCGACGCGGCGCGCACGGGTCACGAGTCGGGGGACGGCATCTGCTGGGCGAGCCCGGTCTTCAACGTCACGCACAACCGGACGGGCAGGAGCCTGGAGGAGGTGGAGGTCGCATGAGCAACAAGGATCTCGCCATCGCCGCGTCGACGATCTGGGTGGTTGTCGCCGCGATCCTCGTCATGTTCATGCAGGCCGGCTTCTCGTTCCTCGAGGCGGGGCTGACGCGAATGAAGAACGTCGGTCACATCGCGGCGAAAAACGTGCTCGTGCTGGGGATCGCCTCGATCGTCTACTACCTCGTCGGCTTCGGGATCGCATTCGGCGACGGTGGCAACGGCCTCATCGGCGGCAGCGGCTTCGTGCCGGACGTCGACACCCTGCTCGCGATCGGGACAGCGCCGTTCAGCTGGTTCGGAACGGTGCCTGCGGCCGGCGCGTACCTCTTCCAGGTCGTCTTCGCAGCGGTCTCCCTGGCGATCGTCTGGGGCGCGATGGCAGAGCGGACGCGGCTGTGGGTCTACTTCGCGTTCGGGATCGTCTTCACGCTGATCTATTCGGTCGTCTCGCACTGGATCTGGCACCCCGACGGCTGGCTCTTCGCGAAGGGGATGCAGGACTTCGCCGGCTCGACCGTCGTCCACTACCAGGGCGCCCTCGCGGCGCTCGCGGGCGCGCTCCTGCTCGGGCCGCGGCTCGGGAAGTTCGGAGCGGACGGAAAGGCGAATGCGATTCCGGGCCACAACATGGCTTTCACGACGCTCGGTGTGATCATCCTCTGGTTCGGCTGGTTCGGCTTCAACGCGGGCTCGACCTTCGGCATCGCGACGGGCGACAAGCTCGGCTACTTCGCCTACGTCGCCCTGACGACGAACGTCGCCGCAGCGGCGGGCGCACTGGGCGGCGTGATCGTGTCGTGGCTCGTGATCGGAAAGCCCGACCTCTCGATGACGCTGAACGGCGTGATCGCGGCCCTGGTCGCGGTCACCGCGGCGTGCGGCTTCGTCGCCCCCTGGGCGGCGATCGTGATCGGTCTGATCGCAGGCGCGATCGCCGTCGTCGGTGTCCTCGCAGTCGAGCGGGCCCGGATCGACGACCCGATCGGCGCCGTTGCCGTGCACGGCATGGCGGGTGTGTGGGGGACGCTCGCGACCGGCATCTTCGCGGTGCCGGCGCTCGCCGAGAACCTGGCGACCGGCACGGGCGGGCTCGTGTACACCGGCTCCTTCGACCAGCTGGGAACCCAGGCGCTCGGGCTCCTCGCGGTCGGTGCGTTCACGTTCGGAACGTCCTTCGGCGCGCTCTGGCTGATGAAGGCGACGTTCGGGATCCGCGTCGAGCCGGAGGTCGAGACGGCCGGCCTGGACGTCTCGGAGCACGGCATGTGGGGCTACCCCGAGTTCTACATCCCGGTTCCGGGCGGCTACGGGACGGAGAGCCACGGCCACCTCGGCCTGGCGCACGCGCAGCGCTCGGCGCCTGCGGCCGCGAGGGCGGCGGCGGTCGAGCCGGCCGGGTAGTCGCTACGCAGGCACGCGGGGAAGGCGGAAGCGCCTTCCCCGCGCTGCGGCCGCGGGTGCCTCCGCAGCGACCGCGGCGGCGGATCGCGGCGCGACGCGGCGGAATTCCGGGAGCGCGTGAGGCCAGCGCTCGAGCAACGTGGCCGCGTGCGGCGAGCCCGTGTAACGAAGATGCTGCTCGACGAGCGAGCGCAGCCGCTCGCCGGCGACGTGGTCGACGGCCGTCGCCTCGACGAGCTCACGGTTCAGGCGTACGTCCACGAGCCCGAGCGGATCGTGGACGAAAAGCTCGCCGCCGCTCATCCCGGCACCGAGATTCCGCCCGGTCTCCCCGAGCACGACGACGGTCCCGGCAGTCATGTACTCGCATCCGTGCGCGCCGACGCCTTCGACGACGGCGATTGCCCCCGAGTTGCGGACGGCGAAGCGCTCACCCGCCCGGCCGGCGCAGTAGAGCTCCCCACCGGTCGCGCCGTAGAGGGCCGCGTTGCCGAGCAGGACCGGATCGCCGGCGTCTCCTGCGGGAGGCCGAACGGTGATTCTGCCGCCGCCCATCGCCTTCCCTACGCCGTCGTTCGCCTCGCCGACGAGCTCGAGCCTGACGCCGGCGGCGAGGAACGCGCCGAAGCTCTGGCCGGCCGAGCCGGAGACCGCGACGCGAATCCTTCCAGGCGGCGGGCTCGAGCCGAATCGGCTCGCGATCGCGCCGCCGAGCCGGGCGCCCACGGCGCGGTCGCTGTTGCGAATGGGGAGGTCGAGCTCGACGAGGGACGCGCTCTCGAGCGCGGGCGCGGCCGCCGCGGCGACTGCGACACCGAGCTCGCCTCCGGGCGGCTCGTGCGCGAGCTCGCCCGCGAACCCGGCCGGGCCGCGGCCTCCGCCCGGACGCAGGAGGACCGCCGGATCGAGGGTCTCGGCTCGCGCGTTGTCCGTCTGCCGCGGTCGTAGCCCGTCGACGCGGCCGACGGCTTCGGCGAAGCTGCGGAAGCCGAGGTGGGCGAGCCGGCGCCGCACGTCCTCGGCGACGTGGAGCAGATACGCCTCGACGTGCTCCGGAGTCGCGGCAAACTTCGCGCGCAGCTCGGGACGCTGGGTTGCGATCCCGACCGGGCAGGTGTCGAGGTGGCACGAGCGCACCATCAGGCAGCCCTCTGCGATCAGGAGCGCGGTCCCGAACGAGACCTCGTCGGCGCCGAGCAGCGCGGCCGCGACGATGTCACGCCCGGTCTTCAGGCCGCCGTCGACGCGCAATCGCACCCGGCCGCGCAGGCCCTCGGCGACGAGGGTCTGCTGCGTCTCCGCGAGGCCGAGCTCCCAGGGAACGCCCGCGTTCTTGATCGACGCGAGCGGGCTCGCGCCCGTGCCGCCGTCGCAACCCGCAACGTGGACGACGTCTGCGGACGCCTTCACGACGCCGGCCGCGACGAGCCCGACACCCGCCTCGGAGACGAGCTTGACGGAGACGGCCGCCTGCGGGTTCACCTGCTTGAGGTCGAACACGAGCTGCGCCAGGTCCTCGATCGAGTAGATGTCGTGGTGGGGCGGCGGTGAGATGAGGCCGACTCCGGGCTGCGTGTGGCGCAGCCGCGCGATCTCGGCCGTCACCTTGTGCCCGGGCAGCTGGCCGCCCTCGCCGGGCTTCGACCCCTGCGCGATCTTGATCTGGAGCTCGTCGGCGCAGGCGGCGTACTCCGGTGTGACGCCGAACCGGCCGGATGCGATCTGCTTGATCCGCGAGTTGCGCTCGTCGTGGAACCGCGAGGGATCCTCGCCGCCCTCGCCGGAGTTGGAGCGCCCGCCGAGGCGGTTGAAGGCGATTGCGACGGTCTCGTGCGCCTCCGCCGACAGCGAGCCGTGGGACATGCCGCCGCTCGAGAAGCGGCGCAGGATCTCCTCGACCGGTTCCACCTCCTCGAGCGGGACCGCCGGCCCACAGGGGACGAGCTCGAGCAGGTCGCGTGGCTCGAGCGGGCTGCGACCGTCGACGAGGGCGGCGAAGCGCTCGTACTCGGCGGTCCCTCCGCGTCGGCCGACCGCCCGCCGCAGCGCGTGTGCGGCCGAGACCGCCTGCAATGCCTCCACCACCTCGGGCGTCGTCGCGTGCGGCTCGCCGCCGGGCCGGAACTTGACGTAGCCGGGGCTCTCGAGACGCTGCGCCCCCGCAGCCGCTTCAGACCGCGCGCGCGTCGCCCGCTCGAGCTCGGCGAAGCCGATCCCGCCGAGCGCCGTCGGCGTGCCGGTGAAGCAGAGATCGACGACCTCCTGGGCTAGCCCCAGCGCCTCGAAGATCTGGGCGCCGCGGTAGGAGGCGACGTCGGCGATGCCCATCTTCGACATCACCTTGAGCACGCCATCCTCGAGCGCGCGCCGGAAACGCCGTTGCGCCTCGTCAGGCGCGGGATGGTCGCCGCCGAGGCGGTCGGCGGCCGCGAGTGCGGCCACGGTCTCGAACGCGAGGACGGGGCAGATCGCGTCCGCGCCGTAGCCGAGCAGGCAGGCGATGTGATGGCTCTCTCGCGGCTCGTCGCTCACGACGACGAGCGACGTTGCGGAGCGCTTCCCGGTCGAGACGAGGCGCTGCTGCACCGCGCCGAGGGCGAGGAGACAGGGGACGGCGATGGGCGCGCCGGTGTCGGCCAGGACCAGGATCTCCGCACCGCCGTCCACTAGCGCAGCGGCGTCGGCCGCGATCCGCCGGCATGCGTCCTCCAGGCTCTCGCCGGCTTCGAGCGAGGTCGCGAGCGTCTCGCCGCCCAGCTCCAGCACCGCCGACGGGTAGAGGAGGAAGCTCTCCAGCTCGAGCAGTCGGGCGGTCTCCTCGCCGTCCTCCAGCAGAGGGCCGCGCCGGCCGAGCAGCGTCTGCAGCGACATCAGCGACCGCTCGCGCAGGTGGTCGATCGGGGGGTTCGTCACCTGTGCGAAGCGCTGGCGGAGGAAGGAGAAGACGAGGCGGTCGCGGCCGGCGAGCGGTGGCAGCGCGGTGTCGTCGCCCATGGACGAGGTCGGCTCGTGTCCGTCCGCCGCACTCGGGCGCAGCAGCAGGGTCAGGTCCTCGCGCGTGTATCCGGCCGCAGCCTGGCGGGCGGTCAGGTCGGCTTCCGGCGCCGCGACCGGGTGCCCAGCGTCGACGGTGCGCCTCCCGGACGCGAGCCACCGGCCGTACGGGCGCTTTCGCGCGAGCCGGCGCATGATCGCCGCGTCGGCTTCGAGCCCGAGCCCGGGGTCGACGGCGAGCAGCTCTCCCGGCCCGACCCTGCCCCGCTGAACGCGTGCAGTTGCGGCGAGCGGGATCGCGCCCGCCTCCGACGCACATGCGACGAAGCTGCCGGTGCTCGCGACTCGAAGCGGTCGTAGCCCGTTCCGGTCGAGTGCGGCGCCGACGACGCGGCCGTCGGTGAAGACCACCGCCGCCGGCCCGTCCCACGGCTCGACGAGGCCGGCGTGATAGCGATGGAACGCGGCAACGTCCTCGTCGAGCTCGGCGTCCTCCTGCCACGCCCGCGGCAGCAGCATCGCAACGGCGTGGCGGATGTCGCGACCGCCGCGGACGAGGAGCTCGACCGCGTTGTCGAGCAGCGCCGAATCCGATCCGTCCTCGTCGAGCGCATGCCCGAGCCCACGGCCCCACATCGCCCGCACGTTGCCGTCGATCGCGTTGATCTCGCCGTTGTGGCAGAGGTGGCGGAACGGCTGGGCGCGCTCCCACGAGGGGCTCGTGTTCGTCGAGAAGCGCTGGTGGAAGATCGCGAACGGCACCTCGAGCGCGCGGTCGCGGAGGTCGGGGTAGAACTGCCCGAGCTGGTCGGCCGCGCAGAGGGCCTTGTACGTCAGCGAGCGGAAGGACATCGAGACGACGTACGCGCCGGCGACCCGAGCGGCACGGCCGCGTGCGCGGTAGGCGCGAAGCTCGGCGGCGTCCGCGTCCAGTCCGAGCGGGCGCAGGAGCACGAGCTGCTCGACGGCCGGCATCGTCCGGCGAGCCGTCTCGCCCAGCGCCTCCGGCACGACGGGGACGCGCCGCCAGCCCGCAGTCTCGACTCCCTCCCGCGCGCAGGCCTCCTCGATTCCGGCGCGCGCGCGCTCGTCGCGGAGGAACACCTGGGCGAGCCCGCACCACGGCCCCGGCACGAGCGCTGCCGGAATCGGCAGGAGGACGCCGGCGCCGTCGCCCGTGCGGTGGTCGGCGGCGACCGCCCCGCGGTGCCGGACGTTCGCGAGCCCCTCGAGCGCGGCGTCGAGAATCTGACGCGAGGCGCGGCCGCGCGAGTCGGCGACGAAGCCGATGCCACAGGCGTCGCGCTCGAGGCGCTGCTGGCTCTGCTGGTGCACGGACACCCTCTCGGGGTCGTGGTACGGGAAAAGGAAAACCGCCTGGGATAAAGCGACCTAGCCGGCGGGGCGGTAGACGGAGCGCCGGCTAGCGCGTAAGTACGAGCGCGACGAAGAAGCGGAGGAAGGAACGGCTCGTCGTCGGGGCTCGCATCCCCATCAAGACTAGAGCAGCACCCGGACGGCGACAAGTGCTCCTCACCAGACCGCCCCAATTGGACGTGTCCCAGGGACTGTCCCTGAGACACGTCCAAAAAGACAGGTCAGCTGACCGAGAAGGTGACGGACACGGTCGCCGTCACCTGCTGGGTGCCAGGCTCGATCGGAGTCGACTCCGCCGCCAGGGCCTTGTCGGCCGCGTACGGCAGCGGCTGCGGTGCGCCGCCACCCTCGACGACCGCGGTCACGCGGCCGAGCGAGACGTTCGCCGCGGACGCGATCGCCTGCGCACTGCGGCGGGCGTCGTCGACGGCTGCCTCGAGCGCCGTGCGGTAGAGCTCAGACTGGTCGCCACGCGAGAGCGAGGGCCCGAAGACCTGGTTCGCGCCCGCCGCGACCGCGGCGTCGATCACGGCGCCCGCCTTCGCGAGCTCAGGCACCGTTGCCGAGACGGAGTTCTGCGCGACATAGCCCTGCACGGCCATCTGGTCGCCGTAGCGTGGGCTCACGGAGACTGACTGCGTCCTCACGTCCGTCGCGCCGGCGGCACGCAGGGCGGCGAGGACGCGCCTCATCTCCGCCGCGTTCGCGGTGAGCGCGGCACGCGCGGACTCGGCCTGGCTCTCGACGCCGAAGGAGATGACGGCGCGGTCGGGGGTCGTGTCGATCGAGGCGGTGCCTTGGACAGTGATGCCGCCGGTCTCGGCCGCGGCACTGGCGGCGCCGCCCGGAAGGGTCGCGGCGGCAAGGATGCCGGCGAGGACGAGCGGGGTCGCGATGAGGAGGATGCGCTTGTTCATGCCGTGGATACGCCGCCGCGAGGCGCGGCGTCACACAGCGTCGATGCGGGCTCGCGCGGCCGCGATCGCGTCCCGCACACCGCCGGGCCCGGGCGCCGGCCGGGCGCCGGCCGCGGGCGCCTCGAACGAGCCCTCTCGCACCGAGCGCGCGACCTGCTCGTGCGCCTCGCGGAACGGCGTTCCCGCACGGACGAGCTCCTCGGCGGCGTCGGTCGCGAGCAGGAGTGGGTCGGAGGCAGCCGCAGCGAGCCGGTCGCGGTCGAGCTCGAGGCCGCGCACGAGCACCGTGAGCGCTGCGAGGGCGCCACGCAAGTCGGCGCGCGCGGCGAAAACCGGCGGCTTGTCCTCCTGCAGGTCGCGGTTGTACGCAAGCGGAAGCCCCTTCGTTGTCGCGAGCAGCCCGGCCAGCCGCCCGATCGCGGTGCCCGCCTTCCCGCGGACGAGCTCGGCGACGTCGGGGTTGAGCTTCTGCGGCATCATCGACGAGCCGGTCGCGGCGTCCTCCGGGCAGGCGCGCGAAGCCGAACTCGGCAGTCGTCCAGAGGACGAGCTCCTCGCCGATCCGCGAGAGGTGGGCGAAGCACGCGGCAACCGCGTAGAGGTAGTCGAGCGCGAAGTCCCGGTCGGCGACGGCGTCGAGGGAGTTCCGCAGCTGCCGCTCGGGCGCCGGGCAGCGGCAACGTCGAGCCGGCGAGCGCGCCCGCGCCGAGCGGGCTCCAGGCGGCCGCCTCCGCCGCGGCCGCGAAACGCGTCAGATCCCGCTCGAGCATCTCCACCCATGCGAGCAGGTGGTGTCCGACCGTCACCGGCTGGGCGCGCTGGAGGTGCGTGTACCCGGGCATCGGCGTCTCGGCGTCGGCCTCGGCCCGGTCGAGCGCAACCGCGGCAAGGGCGGCGAGCGCCGCGCGCGCCTCGGCGCAGGCGTCGGCGACGTAGAGCCGGAAGGCGGCTGCAACCTGGTCGTTGCGAGAGCGACCGGCGTGGATCTTGCGGCCGACGTCGCCGAGCAGTCGCTCGATCGCCGAGTGGACGTCCTCGTCCTCGGGAGAGACCTGCTCGGCGCCGCTCGCGATCTCCGCGAGACGCCGCTCCGCCTCCGCGAGCTCCGTGTCGTCGAGCAGCCCGGCCGAATGGAGCCGCCGCGCGTGCACGGCCGTCGCCTCGCAGTCGTACGGGAGCAGCTCCGCGTCGTCGGCGCGGAGGAACGCGCTCACCGCCGGGTCGAGCGGGCGGCCGACCCGCCCGCCCCAGAGACTCATGCTTCGGTCTTCGCCCGCGCGCGGGCGGCCGCGAGCTCTACCTCCAGCGAGGCGATCTTGATGAATCCCTCGGCGGCGGCGTGCGGGAACGTCTCACCGGCGCCGTAGGAGGCAAGCGTCTCCGCGTAGAGCATGTGCGGCGAGCGGCGGCCGGTGACGACGGCTCCGCCGGGCCTCAGGCTGACGCGAACCTCGCCCTCGACCAGCTCCTGCGTCTTGTCCACGAACGCGTCGATCGCCTCGCGGGCCGGGCTGAACCAGAGTCCCTCGTAGACGAGCTCTGTCCAGCGCTGCTCCAGGCCGCGCTTGATCCGTGCCTCGTCCTTCGTCAGCACCACGTCCTCGAGCGCGGAGTGCGCCTGGATCAGGACAATTGCCGCCGGCGCCTCGTACACCTCGCGGCTCTTGATCCCGACGGCGCGGTTCTCGATCATGTCGATCCGGCCGATCCCGTACGGCCCGGCGAGCGCGTTCAGCCGCGCGACGAGCTCGGCGAGCGCCAGCTCCTCCCCGTCGAGCGAGACGGGCACACCGGCGGCGAAGGCGACCGTGACCTCGACCGGATCGGGTGCCTGGGCAGGATCGCCGGTCAGGGCGTACGGCTCCTCGGGGGGCGCCGCCCACGGATCCTCCAGCACGCCCGCCTCGATCGCCCGGCCGAAGAGGTTCTCGTCGATCGAGAACGGCGCCGCCTGCGTCGCCTGGACGGGGATGCCCTTCGCGAGCGCGTACTCGATCTCCTCGTCGCGCGTCCAGATCCGGTCGCGCAGCGGAGCGATCACGCGCAGGCCCGGATCGGTCGCCTTGAAGGAGAGCTCGAAGCGAAGCTGGTCGTTGCCCTTGCCGGTGCAGCCGTGCACGACAGCCTCGGCTCCGAGCTCGCTCGCCAGCTCGGCCACGGCCTGCGCGATCACCGGCCGCGAGAGCGCAGAGACGAGCGGGTACTTGCCCTCGTAGAGGGCGTTCGCCTTGATCGCCCGCGCGCACTGCTCCTCCGCGAACGCCTCCTTCCGGTCGACGAGCAGCACGTCGTCGGCGCCCGCCGCCTTCCCGCGCTCGATCGATGCGTCGAGGTCGAACTCCTGGCCGACGTCGACCAGCACCGCGACTACCTCGTCGAACCCGTACCAGTCCTCCTTCAGCCAGCTGACGATGCAACTCGTGTCCAGACCGCCCGAGAAGGCGACCACCGCCGTCCTGCCCATCCTGCTCCTCTCACTCGTTGCTGCATAGTATGCAGAAGGTCTGCATTTTTTGCAGGAGCTAGGCTGCGTCCATGCATGCCCTCTTCGTCGACTGCCGTGCGCGGGACGCATACCTCGCGGGTCACATCCCCGGGGCGGCGCACGCGAGATCCGGAGCGCGATCTCACCGGCACCGACGGCGGCGGCCGCCACCCGTTGCCGACGGCGGAGTCGTTCGGAGCCTGGGCGTCGAGGGCGGGGATCGTCGCCGGGACGCTCGTCGTCGGCTACGACGAGGGCACCGGCTGGGCGGCACGGCTCTGGTGGCTCCTCCGCCACTTCGGTCACGACGACGCAGCGGTGATCGCCTTCGACGCCTGGCACGGCCCGCTCCGGACGGGAGACGAGCAACCCGAGCGAGCCGAGTTCACGCCGCGGCCGCGCACGGACGACATCGCCCGCGCGGACGAGCTGCTCGAGCGACTCGGCGAACACCGGCTCACGCTCGTGGACGCCCGTGCCCCGGAGCGCTGGCGCGGCGAGACCGAGCCGATCGACCCGGTCGCCGGGCGCATCCCGGGCGCCCGCAACCGCTACTTCCTGGACGACTCGCCGCTCCCCGACGAGCTGCTGGACGCGGACGAGCTCGTCGTCTACTGCGGCTCCGGCGTCACCGCCTGCGCCGTCCTGCACGAGCTCCACCTCGCCGGACGCACGGACGCACGCCTGTACCCGGGGTCGTTCAGCGAGTGGTACTCGCTCGGACCCGTCGAACGCGATTGAGGACTACGCGACGGTCCCCGCGAGCTCGTGCGCTCGGTGCGACGAGATCCCGTGCCGCTGCGCACGCACGAGCTCGTGCTCTCCGTCGTCCAGCTCGGCAAGCGGGAGCAGCCGGACCTCGCGCAGCCGGATTCGGAGCGGCAACCCCTCCGTGAACGCGTACGGACTGAGCTCGTTTGCCAGCCTCCCGGTGAACGGATCGCTTCGCCAGCCCTCCTCGTCGTCCCAGAGCTCGCCCAGCGCGGCGACGTCCGCGGAGGTGACCTCGATCCAGCTCGCGTACCCGAAGTAGCCCTCTTCCTCGACGATCGGCAGCTCGAGCAGAGCCCGTACGAAGTAGCGGTCGCCGCCCTCGGCGTGCAGCACCGCGAAGTCGTCCTCGACCCAGGCGCGGTGCCGGCGCTCCTCGTCGTCGAGCAGGAAGATCGGGTCGGGCAGCTCCATGCGGACGTCGCGCGTCTCGCCCGCGTGGGTCTCGCCACAGACGGTGCAGGTGAACGGCACTACGCGGCCGTCGCCGTGCCGGGGAGGTACTGCTCCCAGACCTGCGGGATCGTCGACGTCGCGAGGTGGATGAAGAGCACGGGCGCGGGGGGTCGCGGCTGCCGCTTCAGGTGCAGCCCGGAGTCCTCCAGCGAACGGTCGCCCTTGTGCAGGTTGCACGGCGCACACGCGGTGACGACGTTCTCCCAGATCGACTCGCCCCCTTTCGAGCGCGGCACGACGTGGTCGAGCGTCAGCCGGCCGCCGGAGCTGCCGCAGTAGACGCAGCGCCAGCCGTCACGCGCGAAGAGAGCGCGCCGCGAGATCTTGCGCTGGATCGCGCGAGGGACGCGGACGTACTGCACGAGCCGAATCACGTGCGGCCGGACGAACGTGTCGGTCGCGGAACGCAGCCCCTTCGGGAGGCTCTCCAGGATCTCCGCCTTCCCTTTCCAGACGAGCACGTGCGCGCGCCGCACCGAACAGACGTTGAGCGGCTCGTAGCTTGCGTTCAAGACGAGGACCTGTTGCAACTCGCAACGAAGCGTATCCGACAGCCACGCTGATTTCGCGGCGCAATCAGCGAGCCATGGCGCGCTCGACCGCCTCCAGCTCTTCCGGCGACAGCGCGACCGGCGCGCGGCCCCGATCGAGCTCCTTCACGTAGAGGCGCGCGTAGTCGCGACCCTGGATCGCGGTCACGACCGTGCCGGTCCGGTTCGCGTCGAGGAACGCGAACGACGCGGACTGGTGGCCGCCGGTGCCCGCATACGCGTCGTACCGGACGACGGCCGTGTTCGTGAGCGAGCCGTCGACGCGCCGGTCGACGCGCGCGAGCCCCGCCGCGACCTCGTCGACCGCACGATGCAGGTCGTCGATCCGGCCCTGGAGCGAGACGGCGAAATCAACGAGATCGGCGCGGCCGCCGCCGAGCAGGACCCGCTGCGACGCGCGTAGCCGGCGCACGCGCGTCCAGAGCCAGGCGCAGACACCGAGCGCGATCGAGGCGGCCGCCGCAGCGGCGATCGCAACGATCAGCTCTGCGCTCAATGGTGGGCCATTTAGGCGCCGAGCGAGAAGATGACCGGGTACTCGGCCGAGTTGTTCTGGGTGTTCGTCTCGCCGGGGACCGGATCGACGTCGATGCGCATGATCCGGCGCTCGCCGAAATCGACCGAGGGGAAGTCGCGGAAGACGACGGTCTTCGTCTCACCCGGGTTGATGATGTCGATCGTCTGCTTCTTCACGATCGGTGTGGGGCTCTGCTGGATCGTCAGCGTCACCGGGATCTCCACCTCCTGGTGGTCGCCCGAGTTCGTGACGGCGACGGCGAATGCCAGGTCGGTCGAGGCCTCGACGGTGTTCTCCGTGGCCGTCGAGAGCTGCTGACCGCCCGGTACGACTCTCACCGATTCGATGCCGGTGCCGTGCAGGCCGGTGGGCGTGCCGCCGCCGGAGGCCGCCGAGCCGTTGATCCGCTCCCAGATCGGCACCATCGTGCGCGTGCTCGCGAGGTCGGGCGTCTGGACGAAGTTCGACTCGGGCACCTCGACGCCCGTGATGTCCTGCTCCTGGAGGACGCTGACCGCCCGTGCCTTGAAGCGGTCGTCCCAGACCACGTCGCTCGCGACAAGACGCTGGGCCTGGGCAGCGAGGAGCTCGCCGGCCGCGGCCGCGTCCTTCGAGCCCTGGGAGCGCTTGAATGCCTCCGCGATGCCCGCGAGCCCGGCGGTGCGGAACTCGAGCGACTCGACGCTGGAGAGATGTGAGGCCCGGAGCGGCCCCGGCGGGTCGAGGTTGCGCGCCCGCGTCGCGCCGATCTCCTGCTGCTGGACGAGCCCGGCGAGCTGCTTCTGGAGCTCGGCGGGCTTCATCCCCTGCGTCGTCAGCACGTCGCTGAACTCGCGTCCAACGCGCTCCGAGTCGCGCGCGACTGCTGAGACGTCGGTCATGTAGTCGCCGTAGGCTTCGCGCTTCTGGTCTTCCTGACAGCTCTGCACCCAGAGCAGGAGCAGGACGACGAGCAGGATCGCGAACGCGATCAAGCCCAGCAGGCGGAGGAGCGGCGTGAAGCCCGTCCGCGGCCGGATCGGGCCGCGAGGCAGCCGGGGTCGCCGCGACGTCCGTTCGCCCCCACCGGACGCCTCCTGCGTCACCGGCTCATCGAAGAAATCGAACTCGAAGTCTGAGTCGCGCTCGCTCATGGGAAGACGTGTCGAACGGGGCAACTGTAACGGCTGCCCCGGCCGTGCAGGATTCGCTCCGGCCGCGGCCAACCCACCTGACGTCGTGTCAGCCGCTGCCCAAGCGCTTCCGAGCCGGGAGCTCGTGCTCGGCCGCTACCGCCCGCTCCGACCGCTCGGCAGCGGGGGATCCGGCTCCGTGTGGCTCGCCCGCGACGAGTCGAACGGCCTCGACGTCGCGCTGAAGATCGTCCCGAAGGAGGGCAAGGCGGCCGATCGGGCCGAGCGCGAGGCGGAAGCGGCGTCGCGGCTGCGTCACGAGCGCTGCCTGCGCGCCTACGGATTCGGCTCCGACAGCGGCCACGTCTACATCGCCTACGAATACGTCGGCGGGCGAACGCTTCGCGACGCGATGCGCTCCGGCGAGCTCGACGACGGGCAGGCGGTCGAGGCCGCCGCTCAGATTCTCGACGGCCTCGCGCACGCGCACGGCCTCGGAATCGTCCACCGCGACGTCAAGCCATCGAACGTGCTCCTCGCCGCCGACGAGAGCGTCTCGGTGCGCGTGCTCGACTTCGGCCTCGCGCAGTTCGACGAGGCCGAGACGCTCACAGCCGTCGGCGACGTGCCAGGCACGCTCGCGTACATCTCGCCCGAGCGCCTGCGCGGCGACGACGCCTGCCCGGCCAGCGACGTCTGGGCGGTCGGGATCCTCCTCTGGGAGGCGCTCGCGGCCAAGCATCCGTTCTGGGGCGTTCCGCTACAGCAGATGGCCGGGACGATCGAGTCGGGACCGCCGCCGCTCGCAACCGAGCGGCCCGACCTGCCCAAGCGACTGCTCGACGCGCTCGACCATGCGCTCGCCCACGACCCCGCGAAGCGGCCGCCCGCCGCGGCGCTCGCGAAGGAGCTGCGGGCAGCGTTTGCGGTGCGCAAGCGTTCGACGAAAGTCGAAAGTGTTGTTCCAGCACAAAGCACGCTCGTCCGCCTCGCCCCCGCCGCCGCGACCGCCGTCGCCACGCTCGCCGGAGCAACGATGCTCCCGTTCTTCCCCGCCTTCTGGGCGCCTGCGCTCGCGGTCGCGGCCGGCGTGATCGCGCTGCGCGCCCCGCGGGCCGGGCTTGCGCTCGCGCTCGCCGCGCCCATCCTCCCGCTCGGGAACCTCGCTCTCGGCCTGGCCCTCCTCTACGGAGCCTTCGCCCTTGGGTGGCTGGCGCTCTCGTGGCGCGACTCGCGTTCCGGGCTCGCGTTCCTGGCCGGACCGCTCCTCGCCCCGCTCGGGCTCGTCGCGCTGGTCCCGCTCGCCGTGCAGCCGGTCCGAGGCCCTTTCCGCAAGGCCGCACACGCGCTTGCCGCGGTCGGGCTGGCCGCCCTCGCCGCCGGGCTGCGCGGGGACGAGCTTCCCTTCGGCCAGGGATCTCCAGAGACGCTCCAGGTGGCAGGGACGGAGAGCGCGGTCGACGCCGTAGTGGCCATCGCAGGCGCGGTCCCGCCCGGTCTCGCGCTGGGGGCTGCGGCCCTGGCCGCGACTGCAGTCGCTCTCCCTTATGCACGCACGCCGTGGCGGATCGCGGGCCTCGGCGCGGGCGCGCTCGCCGTCACGATCCTCGCCGTGCCCGCCGCCCCGGCGACGCCGCTGGTCGTGGCCGCCTGGCTCACGTGCGCCGTCCTCGCCGCTCGCGAATCCCGCGGTTCCTGGCGCGCCGGTCGCGGCACGTAGGCCGGTGGAACAGTACGGAGGTACGGGCCGCCGGCTGGAGGGCCGCGACCGGCGCGAGGCTGCTCCGGAGGCCGGCTCCGCCGGCCGGGAGGAGCAGCCGGCCAGGGGCCGCGGGCCGCAGGGCGAGCATTAGACTCGAAGTCCTCGGGAATGACTCCCGAGCCCCATGAGCGTCCTCCGCACGATCGAGCAGAAGATCGAAGGCCTCTTCGAGGGCATGTTCGGGCGTGCCTTCCGGACGCACGTCCAGCCGGTCGAGCTCGCCCGCAAGCTCGCGAAGGAGATGGACGAGCACCGCACGATCTCGGTCTCGCGGGTCTACGTCCCGAACGAGTACTCGGTCTACCTCTCCGAGCCCGACCGCGAGCAGTTCACGGAGTACGAAGGCTCACTGATCGGCGAGCTCCAGGACTACCTCGTCGAGCACGCGCGGCGCGAGAGCTACGCCCTGCTGACGCCGCCGAGAGTGGTGATGCTGACCGACGCCGACCTCTCCGTGGGCGAGTTCGGGATTGCGACGCGCATGGCGCAGCCGGAGGACCGGCGGGCGCCGCAGCCCGACGAGCCGGCGGCGCAGCTCGAGCCGGGCTCGACGATGATCTACAAGGCGAAGCAGCCGCAGCCGACCGAGGCCGTCCCCACCGCCGAGCTCGCCGTCGCGCAGGAGACGATCTCGCTGGAGCTCAACGGGCGCAGGCACGCGATCGAGGGGTCGACGGCCGTACTCGGCCGCTCGAAGGACTGCGACGTGCAGGTGCACGACGCAAACGTGTCGCGCCGCCACGCCGAGTTGCGCCGCGAGGGCTCGGCCTGGTGGGTGGTCGATCTCGACTCGACGAACGGGACGGAGCTGAACGGCACGCGCGTGCAGCGGGCAAAGCTCGACGACGGCGACACGCTCTCGCTCGGCGGAGCCGAGCTCGTCTTCTCGCGGAAGGTCATATGAGTGCGCAGTCGATCGCCGTCGACGAGGCTCTGCTCGCACTCAAGATCGCCTTCATCATCCTCCTCTACCTCTTCATCTGGCGGATCGTCCGCGCCGCGAGCCGCGACCTCCGCCCCGGCTCCGGGGGTACGGCGCCGGCACAGGAGAGCGTGATCATGCGGCCGGGGGAAGCGGCGGGAGGACTCGGCCTCGCGCCCACGCGGCGCGCTCGCCTCGTCGTGCTCGAGAGCCCCGCGCTCGAGGCCGGCGAGGAGGTGCCGATCGACTCGCTGCCCGTTGCGATCGGCCGCGGCGCCCAGAACCAGGTGCCGCTCGACGGCGACGAGTTCGCCTCCGCCCAGCACGCCCGCTTCGAGTCGAAGCGGGACGGCCTCTGGGTCGAGGACGTCGGCTCGACGAACGGCACGTTCGTCAACGGCGCGCGCGTGACGACGCCCCGTCGGCTCGTCGAGGGCGACATCGTCAGGGTCGGCCAGACCGACTTCAAGGTGGAGGTCTGATGCGCGCCGCGGTCAGGACCGACACCGGCCGGAAACGGCGGCGCAACGAGGACGCCTACGTCTGCGAGCCACCGCTCTTCGCGATCGCCGACGGGATGGGCGGCGCGCAGGCGGGCGAGGTCGCCTCGGGGCTGGCCGCCGCCGTCCTCGCCGAGGCAGCGGGCGACGAGCGGGGTGAGAACCGCGTCAGGTCTCTGATCCAGGAGGCGAACCGGCGCGTGTTCCGGCGCTCGAGCGAAGACGCGGCCGCTTCGGGAATGGGGACGACGATGACGGTGGCGCTCGTGGACTCCGAGGCCGGGACGATCGTGCTCGGTCATGTGGGGGACTCGCGCGCCTATCGCGTTCGCAGCGGCGAGCTCGAGCAGCTCACCGAGGACCATTCGCTCGTCGGGGAGCTTCGGCGGAGCGGTCAGCTCTCGCCCGAGGAGGCCGAGATGCACCCCCAGCGCTCTGTGATCACGCGCGCGGTCGGGACCGAGCCAGACGTCGACGTCGACGTCGAGACGATCCCTGCCGAGCCCGGCGACCTCTTCCTCCTCTGCTCGGATGGGCTGACGGACATGGTCACCGACGGCGAGATCCTCTCGCTCCTGGAGGGCAGCGACGACCTCGACGGCGCGGCGCACGCGCTCGTGGACGCCGCCAATCGAGGCGGCGGCGAGGACAACATCACGGTCGTGCTCTTCCAGCTCGACAGCGTCGAGGAGCAGCCGCAGGAGGAGCCGACAGTGGACGAGGACGAGGACACGCTTTCGGGCCTCGACCCCGTTCCGGTCGTCGACACCGCCTAACTCCCGGAGGCGACCGAGCCGGACGAGCACGGCCGCCGGCTGTTGCCGCTCCTGCTCCTGATCGTCGTGATCGCTGCGATCGCCGTCCTCGCGGCCTGGGGGCTCACGCGCTGAGCGCCGGCAGACGATGTCCCTGAGAAACCGCGAGCTCGCGAACCTCCTCGCGGTCGGCGTGCTCACCGCGATCGGCTTCGCGAGCGTCTACATCGCCCGCTCCTCGCTCGTCGACGCGACGTCGCTCACCTACGCCGGCATCTTCATGGGGCTCTACCTCGTCGCGCACCTCGTCACGCGCGCGGTCGTTCCGTGGGCGGACCCCGTGCTCCTGCCGCTCGCCGCGCTGCTCTCGGCGATCGGCGTCACCGTGATCTACCGGCTCGACCCCGACGACGCCTTCCGCCAGAGTCTCTGGATCATCTGCGGCGTCGGCCTCTTCTCGCTGACGCTGATCGCGCTCCGGCGCGACTACCGCGTGCTCGAGTCCTACAAGTACCTCTTCGGAATCGCCGCGATCACGCTGATGATGCTGCCCGCATTGCCGGTGGTCGGCCAGTCGATCAACGGCGCGCGGCTCTGGGTGAGGATCGGCACCTTCCAGTTCCAGCCCGGCGAGCTGGCGAAGATCTTCCTGATCATCTTCCTCGCCGGGTACCTGCGTGAGAAGCGCGAGGTGCTGGCGCAGGGGCGGCTGAAGGACTTCGGCCCGCTGCTCCTGATCTGGGGCGCCGCGATGCTCGTGCTCGTCCAGACGAACGACCTCGGCAGCGCGCTGCTCCTGTTCGGGATCTTCCTCGCCATGCTCTATGTCGCCACGGGGCGAGCGTCGTTCGCCGCCGCCGGCCTGGCGCTCTTCCTCGGCGGAGCGGCGCTCGTCTACCGCTACGTCGACCACGTGCAGGAGCGGGTCACGATCTGGTTGACGCCGTGGACCGACGAGCCCGTCTTCTGCGCCCAGACCGGCGAGCTGGCGCTGCGCCAGGACTGCGGCTCCTTCCAGCTCGTGAAGAGCCTCTACTCGATCGGGAACGGCGGCTTCGGCGGAACCGGCCTCGGGAGGGGCACGTTCACGACGACCGGGGGCGACCGGATCATCCCGTTCCTGAACACCGACTTCATCTACTCGGCGATCGCGCAGGAGCTCGGGCTCGTCGGCGCGGCCGGCCTGCTCCTCGTCTTCATGCTCTTCGTCGCGCGCGGCTTCCGGGTGGCATTGACGGCGGACGACGGCTTCTCGAAGCTGCTCGCCGCCGGGCTCACGTTCGGCTTCGCGCTGCAGACGTTCATCATCGTCGGCGGCGTGCTGCGCGTGATCCCGCTGACCGGGATCACGCTGCCGTTCGTCTCCTACGGCGGCTCGAGCGTCGTGGCGAACTTCATCCTGCTGGCGCTGCTCCTGCTCGTCTCCAACCGGGCGAACGCGCTCGCGGAGGGGAGGGCATGAACCGGCAGATCACCCGGCTCGCGCTGACCGGCGTCGGTCTGATCGTCGTGCTCGTCGTGGCGACGACCTACTGGCAGGCGTGGGCCGCGGCGGATCTCGCCGACCGGCAGGACAACCAGATCGAGCAGGTCGCGCAGTTCACGATCAAGCGGGGCGAGATCCGGAGCCGGGGCCTGACGCTGGCGCGCAACCGGGCGGAGAAGGTCGGCGGGCGCACGCTCTACTTCCGCGAGTACCCGCGACGAGGGCTCGCCGCCCACGTCCACGGCTACTCGACGCAATCCCGCTTCCGCACCGGTCTCGAGCGCTCGATGAACGACTACCTGACGGGGCAGAACGCGAACCTCTCGACCGTCCTCGACACGACGCTCGACCAGCTCACGGGCGCGACGATCACCGGCAACGACCTCGTCCTCACGCTCCACCCACGCGCCCAGCAGGTCGCGCTGGAGTCACTCGGGTCGCGCTGCGGCGCTGTTGCCGTGATCGAGGTGAAGACGGGCAAGGTCGTCGTCCTGGCCTCGTCGCCGACCTACGACCCGAACGACGTCGAGGAGAACTTCGACGAGGTGACCGGGACGGACGCCGACTGCCGGCGGCCGGACGCGCTCCTCAACCGCGCGACGGCCGGTCTCTATGCGCCCGGCTCCACCTTCAAGGTGCTGACCGCGGCGGCCGCGATCGACGCCGGCCGCTTCACGCCCTCATCGAGCTTCTTCGACCCGGGCTATTGCGAGGTCTACGGCAAGCGCGTGAACAACTACGACACGACGCGGCCGTTCGGCCGGCTCAACCTGGCGGATGCCTTGAAGTACTCGGTCAACTCCGTCTTCTGCAACGTCGGCAAGGAGCTGGGCGCGAAGCTGCTCGTGCGCTACTCGAAGCGGTTCGGCTTCTACGAGGACCCGCCGCTCGAGACCCCGTCGAGCGAGCGGGCGCCGAGCGGCCTCTACAAGGGGACGAAGCTGTTCGACCCGGCCGAGGACACCGACGTCGACCCGGGCCGGTTCGCCTTCGGCCAGGAGCGCCTGCTCGTGACGCCGCTGCAGATGGCGATGCTTGCCGGGACGATCGCCAACGACGGCGTTCTGATGCGGCCGTACGCCGTCGACCGCGTGGTCGCGCCGGACGGCTCGGTCGTCGTCCGAAACAGGCCTGACGAGATCCGCCGGGCGGTCACGCCGGAGACGGCGCAGGCCGTGGCGGACGATGATGGTGGCCGCAGTCGAGGGGGGCACCGGCACGGCGGCCCAGATCCCGGGCGTCGTTGTCGGCGGCAAGACGGGCACGGCGGAGACGGGAATCGCCGGTTTGAACACGACCTGGTTCATCGCCTTCGCCGGGCGCGGCGAGCCGGAATACGCGATCGCAGTCGTCGTCGAGCAGCAGCAGTCGACCGGCGGAGAGACCGCCGCGCCGGTCGCCCACGACGTCTTGCAGGCGCTGTTGGGAGGGACGGCGAACTCCTAACCTGTACGCCCATGGCCACCGGCGACACCATCATCGACACGCTCTTCGACGGCCGCTACCAGATCGCCCGCAAGCTCGGCTCGGGCGGGATGGCGAACGTCTATCTCGCTGCCGACCAGGAGCTGGGCCGGCGCGTGGCAATCAAGATCCTCGACGACCGGCACGCGAGCGACGAGCAGTTCGTCGAGCGCTTCCGCCGCGAGGCGCGGAACGCCGCCGGCCTCTCCCACCCGAACATCGTCTCGATCTACGACCGCGGCGAGGCCGAGGGCACGTACTACATCGCGATGGAGTACGTCGAGGGGCGGACGCTGAAGGAGCTCCTCGTTGCACGTGGCCCCTCGCCGATCGGGATCGCGATCGACTACACGCGCCAGATCCTGGCGGCGCTCCGTTTCGCCCACCGCAACGGGATCGTCCACCGAGACATCAAGCCCCACAACGTGATCGTCGACGGCGAGGGGCGCGTGAAGGTGATGGACTTCGGGATCGCGCGCGCCGGCGCAGCGAGCCAGATGACCGAGGCGGGATCGATCATCGGCACGGCCCAGTACCTCTCGCCCGAGCAGGCACGGGGCGCTCCGGTCGACCAGACCTCGGACCTCTACTCGACCGGGATCGTGCTCTACGAGCTGCTGACGGGCACGGTGCCGTTCACGGGCGAGACGCCGGTCGAGATCGCGATGAAGCACCTCTCGCAGACGCCGGTGCCGCCGTCGACCCACCGGCCCGAGATCCCTCGCGACCTCGACTACGTCGTCCTTCGGGCGCTCGCGAAGGACCCCGACGACCGCTACCACTCCGCGGAGGAGATGGACTCCGACCTGGAGCGAATCGCGCGCGGGATCGGGGTCTCGGCGGAGACGGCGGAGGCCGCGACGACGGTGCTCGCGCGCGGCGACGTCGCGGAGGCGGCGACGACGGTCGGCGCGGCGGCGACGACGTATACGCCCGGGCGCTACTACGAGTACGACGAGGCGCCGCGGCGCCGCGCGATCTGGCCCTGGCTGCTCGCCGCGCTCCTGATCGCAGGGGCACTCGTCGGCGGCTGGTTCGCCTGGCAGGCAGTGCAGGACCAGCTGAGCGCGGCCGAGCCGGTGGCGGTCCCCGACGTCAAGGGCGTGACCGAGCAGCTCGCCGTCGCCGACATCCACGATGCGGGCCTGCAGGACCTCGTCCAGCGGGAGCCGAACGGAGACGTGGAGGAGGGAATCGTCTTCGAGCAGGACCCGCAGCCCGGCGAGCGGATCGAGCGCGGCAACTACGTCACGATCGTCGTCTCCAGCGGGCCTCCCAAGACCCGCGTCCCGGACGTGGTCGGCCAGAGCAGGGATGCAGCCGTCTCGACGCTCGTCAACGCGGGGCTCGAGGCGAACGTGGTCCAGGTGAACTCACTCCAGTCCGTGAACACGGTCACGGCGACCGACCCGAAGGCCGGCACGGAGCTGATCGAGGGCTCGTCGGTGCGCGTGAACGTCTCCAAGGGGCCGAAGCCGATCACCGTGCCGAACGTGATCGGCAGCGCCTACGAGTCGGCCGAGTCACAGCTCCAGGGCGTCGGCTTCGCCGTGGCGCGGGAGGACGTCGACGACGAGTCCGACGCGGGCATCGTCGTCGGTCAGAACCCGGCCGCGGGCTCGCAGCAGCCGAAGGGCGCCGTGATCACGCTGCAGGTCTCGCTCGGACCGCAGACTTCAGAGGTCCCCGACGTCTCGAGCCGGACCGAGGCAGAGGCGACCACCCAGCTGGAGACGTCGGGCTTCGAGGTGCAGGTGGTCGAGGAGATCGTCGACGACGTGGGCCTCGACGGGCTCGTCCTCTCGCAGGACCCCGAGGGCGGCACCGAGGCCGACCAGGGGACGACGGTCGTGATCGTCGTCGGGCGCTTCGAGCCCCCGCCGCCCGAGGACACGCCGCCGCCGACCGATCCCACCATCACACAGCCGTGAGCCAGCGGCTGCGGGTCGCAGTCGTCGCCGGCGGGCGCTCGAGCGAGCACGAGATCTCGCTCGCGTCGGCCCGGTCTGTCCTCGACGCGCTCGACCCGGAGCGCTACGAGACGACGACGATCGCGATCGGCCGCGACGGCCGCTGGGCGCTCGAAGGGCCAAGCTCGAGGCTGTTACAAGGTCCCGTCACGGAGACGCTGCCGGTGCTCGCCGACTCGAAGCCGGCGCAGGTGCTCGGGCAGGTCGACGTCGTCCTCCCCGTCCTGCACGGCCCGTTCGGCGAGGACGGCACGGTCCAGGGCCTGCTCGAGCTCGCGAGCGTCCCCTACGTCGGCGCCGGTGTCGCCGCCTCGGCGCTCTGCATGGACAAGGACCTGTTCAAGGCGGTGCTCCGCGACCGCGGCATCCCGGTCACGCGCAACGTGACCCTGCGGCTCGGCGACGAGCTCGAGAACCCGTTCGGCTACCCGGTCTTCGTGAAGCCGGCGCGCCTGGGCTCCTCGGTCGGGATCTCGAAGGCGCACGACGCGGCGGAGCTCGAGGCGGCGGTCGCGCTGGCGCGGCGCCACGACGAGAAGGTGCTCGTAGAGGAGTTCGTGGCCGGCACCGAGGTCGAATGCGGCGTCCTCGGCAACCTTCGTCCCCCGCCGCTCGCGTCCGTCGTCGGCGAGATCGTCCCGCACGCCGAGTGGTACGACTACGCCGCGAAGTACGACGAGGGCGGCTCGGACATCATCGTCCCGGCCCGGATCGAGCCGGACGTGGCGGCGCGCGTGCAGGAGCTGGCGGTGGACTCGTTCATCGCGACCGAGTGCGAGGGCATGGCCCGCGTCGACTTCTTCGTGCGCGAGGGCGGCGAGGTGGTCGTGAACGAGCTCAACACGATTCCCGGCTTCACGGCCACGAGCGTGTACGCGCGCCTGTTCGAGGCGTCCGGGATCCCGTACGCCGAGCTGCTCGACCGGCTGATCGAGCTCGCGCTCGAGCGCCACGAGCGCCGCTCGAGGCTCGAGTACTAGGAGCTGCTCGCCTCGACCTCGTTGACGTGCGCGACGCCGTCGAGGCCGGTGATCCAGACGACGTAGTAGCGCGCGGCACGGCCCGTCGAGGTCCCAGACCGTGGCCGCCTCCACCGGCTTGCCGTCCGCGACGGTCTCGAACGGGCCGTCCGGCGAGTCGCCCGCCCGGATCTCGGCAGTGAAACCCGGCGTGTCGGTCGTGACAGCGAGCTGCGCGGGCTCGGTCGACTCGCCCGCGTCGAGCACGAGCCCGACGCCCGGCTTCGTGAACGCCTGATACGTCTCGGTCGTCCAATAGCTCGCCGGGTCGCCGTCGGTCGCGTCCCCGACCAGCTCGTCGTGCTCCCGGCCGTCGCCCGGGTCCGGGTCGTACGACGCGACCCCCTCGAGCCGCACCGGCCCCGACGCGGTCGAGCCCGCACCGTCGTCGCCGCGCAGGAGCAGGAAGCCGCCGACCAGCGCCGCGAGCACGAGCGCGCCCGCGAGGAGGGCCAGGAGCGGGATCCGGCGCGCGGCGCTCACGCTGCGGGCGACGCCGCGGAGGGACGGGGACAGGCTTCCTGATCATGGTCGCCTCGCCGTCCTCCTTCGCGTCGAGGTCGGCGAGGCACGCCTGCAGCTCCCCCACGACCTCGTTCATCGAGGCCGGGCGGTCGGCCGGCTCCTTCGCCATGCAGCGCTCGACGAGCACGGCAAGCCGGACCGGAACGTCCGGACGGCGGTCGAGCACGTTCGGCACAGGCTCCGAGACGTGCTTCATCGCCACCGTGAGAAAGCTGTCGCCGGGGTAAGGCACCTCGCCGGCGAGCAGCTCGTAGAGGACGGCGCCGAACGAGTAGATGTCGGTCTTTGCGTCGACGGGCTCACCTTGCGCCTGCTCGGGCGCGATGTAGTGGCTCGTGCCGAGCACGGTGCCCGTCTCCGTGTTGCCGATCGTGCCCACGGAGCGGGCGATCCCGAAGTCGGTCACCTTCGCGCGGCCGTCCGGGTCGAGGAGCACGTTCTGCGGCTTCACGTCCCGGTGCACGAGCCCCTGACCGTGGGCGAATGCGAGTGCACGGCCGACCTCGAGGCCGAGCTCGAGCACCCTGCGCACGGGCAGCGGACCGCTTCGTTCGACGAGCTCCTTCAGGTCGTCGCCGTCGACGAGCTCGAAGACGATGTACTCCAGGCCCGCCTCCTCGCCGCGGTCGATCACGGTGACGACGTTCGGGTGCGAGAGCTGGGCGACCGAGCGCGCCTCGCGGCGGAAGCGCTCGACGTAGTCGGCGTCGCCCCGGTACTGCGGGTGCAGGATCTTGAGCGCGACGTTGCGCTCGAGCAGCGTGTCGAAGGCGCGGTAGACGCTCGACATGCCGCCGCTGCCGACGGCTTCGCCGAGCTCGTACCGGTCCGCGATCAGGCCGCGCTCTGACACGCGCGGCTCAGCCGAGGACGTGCGCGAGCGCGTCTTCCCACACTGCGAGCGCCTCGTCGAGCTCGGCGTCGGTGAGCACGAGCGGGGAGAGGACGCGGATCACGTTCCCGTGCACGCCGGCCTTGAGCAGGAGGAGCCCGCGGTGCATCGCGGCGTCGATCACCGCCTGCACGAGCTCGGGCGCGGGCTTCTTCGTCGCGCGGTCGGCGACCAGCTCGATCGCGAGCATCGCGCCGAGACCCCGCACGTCGCCGACGGCGGGATACCGCTCCTGCCACGCGAGCATCCGGGCTCGCATCGTCTCGCCGATCGCGAGAGCGCGCTCGCAGAGCCGCTCGTCGTCGATCACGTCGAGCACGGCGAGGGCCGCCGCCTGCGCGACGGGGTTACCGACGAACGTGCCGCCGACGGCGCCGTCGTGCGCCGCGTCGAGGATCTCCGCCTTGCCGAGCACGCCTGAGAGCGGGAATCCGCCGGCCATCGACTTCGCGATCGTGATCAGATCCGGCTCGACCCCGTAGTGCTCGAGCGCGAAGAGCTTGCCCGTGCGGGCGAAGCCGCTCTGCACCTCGTCCGCGATCAGGCAGATCCCGTGCTCGTCGCAGATCGCGCGCAGCCCCTCCAGGAACGCCTGCGGCGCGGGCAGGAACCCCGCCTCGCCCTGCACCGGCTCGACGATGATCGCCGCGACCTGCTCGGCCGCGACCTGGGTGAGGAACAGGCCGCGCAGCTCCTCGAGCGCAGTCTCGGCGTCGGGCCCGCGGTAGTCCTGCGGGAACGGCGCGCGGTAGACCTCCGGCGCGAACGGCCCCATCCCGGCCTTGTACGGGTGCGGCCGCGACGTGAGCGTCACCGAGAGGAGCGTCCGCCCGTGGAACGCCCCCTCGAAGGCGATCACGGCAGGACGGCCGGTGGCGAGGCGCGCGAACTTGACCGCGTTCTCGACCGCCTCGGTGCCGGCGTTGAAGAACGCCGCCTTCGCGGGAACCGTGAAGGGCGCGCGTGCCAGGAGGCGCTCGGCGAGCTCGACGTACGGCTCGTAGGGGACGACCGTGAAGTCGGTGTGGATGAAGCGGCCGAGCTGCTCCGTCGCCGCCTCGACGACGCGCGGATGCGCATGACCGACGTTGAGGCAGCCGACTCCGCCGGTGAAGTCGATGAAGACGTTGCCGTCGACGTCGACGAGCGTCGAGCCGCGCCCCTCCTGCGCGACGATCGGAAGCACAATCGACTTCGCGTTCGCGATCACGCGCGCCTTGCGCTCCAGGATCTCCGCGGAGCGTGGTCCGGGGATCGCGGTGCGGATGTCGATTGTCTTCGTGGCCGCCATGGGCGGGCAGCGTAGCCGAATAGGCTGACGGCGATGGACGAGCGAGACCTGGATTCCGACCCCCTGCGTGCGTTTACGCGGTGGTTCGCCGAGGCTGCCGACGCAGGCGTCGAGACGCCGGAGGCGATGACGCTCGCGACGGCAACGCGGGAGGGCCGGCCGTCGGCCCGGATGGTGCTGCTCAAGGGTGCGGACGAGCGCGGCTTCGCCTTCTACACGAACTACGAGAGCCGCAAGGGCGTCGAGCTGGAGGAGAACCCACGGGCGGCGCTCCTCTTCCACTGGCGCCCGCTCGGCCGTCAGGTTCGCGTCGAGGGCGGGGTTGAGCGCGTCCCGGTGGAGGAGTCGGAGACGTACTTCCGGACGAGGCCCGGCCCGAGCCGCCTCGCCGCCTGGGCCTCGCCGCAGAGCCGGCCGCTCGCGAGCCGGGCAGAGCTCGACCGCCTCGTCGCGGCCGCCCGTTCGCGGTTCCCGGAGCCCGACGTGCCCCTCCCGCCGCACTGGGGCGGCTTCCGCCTCCTACCGGACGCCTACGAGTTCTGGCAGCACCAGGACGACCGCCTGCACGACCGCGTCCGCTACGAGCGAGAGGGCGCCGACTGGCGCCGGCAGCGGCTCGCTCCGTAGCTGGGCCTAGCGTTCCTTGAAGAGGGAGCGCGCCGTGTCGTGCGCCGCGGGGTCGTGCGTCTGCCAGAGGCGCTCGACCAGGCTGCCGAGGACGTCGCGGATGCCGATCATCCCGAGCAGGTGCTCGCCCTCCACGACCGGGAGGTGGCGGATCTTCTTCTCCCCCATCAGCCGCGCGGCGTCGAGCACGGCGACCCGTGCATCGACGGTGACGGGCTCGCGCGTCATCACGTCGCCGACTTGCACGGCATCGAGGTCCGTGCCGTTGCCGGCGAGCGCGAGAACGTCCCGCTCGGTGAAGATGCCGACGAGCTTGCCCGTGTCGGTGACGGCGACCGAGCCGACGCCCTCCTCGAGCATCCGCAGGACGGCGAGGCGTGCGGAATCCCCCGTCTCGACGCTCACGACCCGTGTCCTCATCACGTCGCCGATCGCCATGGGCGGCGATCGTAACAAGCGTCACGCAGGGGCGAGCGCCCCCGGCGTGTAGACGCCCAGCGGGTTCCAGAGCAGGTAGCCGCGTGCGCCCATCAGGCGGGCAGCCTCGATCTGGGCCTTCACCTCGGCCAGCCCGTACGTCCGACCGTAGGAGAAATCCTGCAGCCAGGGGATCAGCTCGGCCTTCCCCTTTCTCATCTGCGCACGGAAGTCCGACAGCGCCCACTCGACGGTCGGGCCCGGCGCGGCGTTCGGGCTGTCCAGCCCGTACTCCCCGTCTCGGTAGTGCGACGGATACACCATCGGGTAGATCGCGTCGACGTACTTCGCGAGGCGCCGCGGCACCTGCCCGATGCCGAGGTCGCGTGTGGCTGCGAGGCCGAAGAGGTCGGTCGAGACGCGCACGCCGAGCGGCTTCAACCGCTTCGTCGCGTAGTGGACGAATTGCGTGATCACCCAGCCGGGCGCAGTCGCCGTCTTGCCGGGATAGACGACCGCGTCGACGTCGCCGTCGGTCGGGAAGCGGACGTAGTCGAACTGGATCTCGTCGAAGCCCGCCCGCGCCGCGACCTCCGCGATCGAGACGTTGTAGTCCCAGACCCGCTTGTCGTACGGGTTCGTCCAGCCGAGGCCGGCGTCGTTGCGCCAGATCGAGCCGTCGGGGCGCTTGATCGCGAGCCCGGGCCGGCCGGCCGCGAGCAGCGGATCTTCGAAGACGACGACCCGGCCGATCAGGTAGACGCCCTTCGCGTGCGCGAGGCGCGCGGCGTCGCGCGGCTTGTAGTACGGCTTGGCCGCGCCGACGGCGCGCGCGAGCGGCACCGACGACGGGACGAAGCCGACCTCGCCGTTCTCGTCCTTGACGTCCAGCTCGATCGTGTTCAGGCCCTGCTTGACGAGGTTCAGGTACTCCTTCAGCTTCCCGTCGAGCGAGGCCAGCGCCATCGTCACGTGGATGCCGCGAACCTCCTCCGGAAGGGCGCGCGGCGTCTTGGCGGCGGCGGGCTGTGCCGTCGGCTTCGCCGCGACAGGAGGGGTCGCGATCGCAGCTTTGGTCGGCTGCTCGTCGCCGATCACGAACCTCGCGCCGGCAGCGAGGGCTGCGGTGACGCCGAGGAGGACGCCGAGCAGGACCGCACGCCGCCGCCGGCGCCGGCGCCGCGCCGCCTCGCGGCGGGCACGGAAGCGCTCGTTCGGCTCCATCGGCTCGAACAGCATCGACACGCGGCGGCGAACGGTATGTGGAAAACCCCGCTTTTGCAAGGAGGAACGTAGACTCCGGCCCGTGGTCCTCTCCGACCGGACGATCAAAGAGCTGCTCGGCGAGGGCCGGATCGAGATCGATCCGTACGACGAGTCGCTGCTCCAACCGTCGAGCATGGACGTGCGCGTCGACCGCTATTTCCGCGTTTTCCGAAACTCCCGCTACCCCTACATCGACGTCAAGACCGAGCAGGAGGAGCTGACCGAGCTCGTCGAGATCGACGACGACACGCCGTTCATCCTCCACCCGGGCGAGTTCGTGCTCGGCTCGACGCTCGAGCGCGTGCGGCTCCCGGACGACCTCGTCGCCCGGTTGGAGGGGAAGAGCTCGCTCGGCCGGCTCGGCCTCCTGATCCACTCGACCGCGGGCTTCATCGATCCCGGCTGGGACGGCCACGTGACGCTCGAGCTCTCGAACGTCGCCAACCTTCCGATCACGATCTACCGCGGGATGAAGATCGGCCAGCTCTCGTTCGTCCGGCTGACGACCGCCGCCGAGAAACCGTACGGCTCCGGCGGGCTCGGGTCCAAGTACCAGGGCCAGAAGGGGCCGACGCCGAGCCGCTACTGGAGGAATTTCGAGCAGTGAAGGTCCTCGTCACCGGTGGAGCGGGCTTCGTCGGCTCGGCGATCGTGCGCGCGCTGCTCGCCGCGGGGCACACGGTCCGCGTGCTCGAGCGCAAGCCGGGGCAGGCCGCTCAAGCGGGCCTCGAGGGCGTGGACGCCGTCCAGGGGGACATGACGGACGCAGCCAGCCTGCGCCGCGCGGTCGACGGCCAGGATGCGGTCGTCCACCTCGCTGCGATCATCACCGGCAAGCCGGAGGACTTCGAGCGCGTGATGGAGCAGGGCACGCGCGACCTGGTCACGGCGGCGAAGGAGGCGGGTGCACAGCGGTTCGTGCTCGTCTCGGCGCTCGGGGTGACCGAGGAGACGAAGGACCTGGTGCCCTATTACCGCGCCAAGTGGGCAATGGAGCAGACGGTGAAGGAGTCCGGGCTCGAGCACGTGATCTTCCGGCCGAGCTTCGTCTTCGGGCCCGGCGGCGCCGCGCTGGAGCAGTTCAAGAAGATCGCCAAGCTCGCGCCGGTCACGCCGATCGTCGGGCCGGGCACGCAGCGGATGCAGCCGATCTGGATCGAGGACATCGGTGCGTACTTCGCTGCAGGGCTCGCGCGACCCGAGGCGACGAATCGCACCTTCGAGATCGGCGGTCCGGACGTCGTCACCTGGAACGACTTCTGGGCGCGGCTGAAGAGCGCGCTCGGCATCCGCCGCCCCTCGATCCACCTGCCGTTCGGGCTGATGCGGGCTCAGGCGGTGGTGCTGGAGAAGCTGCCGAAGCCGCCCGTCACGCGCGACCAGCTGACCATGCTCGAGGCGGGGGACAGCGTCGTCACGAATACGGACGCGGTCGACACCTTCGGGCTCCCGCTCGTCCCGCTCGACGAGCAACTCCGCCGCTCCGTCGCCGCCGACTGAGACGCGTCTTCTGGGACGTGATGGGTCCTGGCCCCGTCATGTCCCACGCGGACGTGTCCGGGGACAGTCCCCGCGACTCGGGTTGCGAGACCGCCGGGTCCGAGAAAGACGAGGGGCCGCACGAATGCGGCCCCTCGATCTTCGGTGACCAACCTAGTAGTGGCAGAGACGCTTCCTGCCGAAGCGGCGCGAGTCCTTCCGCGGGCCCCCTACGTTGGCTAGACGATTCCCCTTGCAGGTCCCAGGGGCACGTCCCTACCGGCTGGCACCTCCACTGCCCGTACTGGAAATCTCCACTGCCGGACCACCTCCTTTCCGCGGTAGCACGACTCTAGCATCACGGACGGCCGGCGCAACACGGGAAGACCGGGCATAGGATCGAGGCATGAGCCGCCGAATCGACCTGCGCGAGGACGCGCTCGTCGTCGACTACTCGGGGCTCGCCGCGCTCGCGACACTCACCGGCATGGTGCGCGTCCCGTACACGGTGATCCGTTTCGTCTCGGTCGGCCTGACCGACCCGCCAGGTGCGCTCGCGTGGCGGATCGGGCTCTCGACGCCGCCGTTCGGCACGACGCAGCGCGGTCGCTTCCGCGAGCACGGCCGGTGGTCGTTCCTGGACGTCGACGACCGGGAGCGGGCGGTCGTGCTCGACCTCGCCGGGCACGAGTTCCGCCGCGTCGTGCTCAGCGTGGACGACCCCGAGACGCTGGCCGCCCGGCTCCGCGACCGGCAGCTCGACGCGACGCAGCCGTCCTAGACAGAACGGGGCACCGTTGCAGGTCCTGCCGGTCTCTACTAGGTTCAACGCCACATTGGGCTCGAAGAGGCGTTCGCCTTCGTGTCCCATCAATCGAGGGGGAGGTAGATGAAGAGACTTATCTCAGTCGCAGCGGCACTCGCCGTTGCGACAGCCGTAGCCTTCGTTCCTGCAGCGACAACCGCTGTCGGAGCGGATTCATCGCAACTGAGGGCGGCCGTGACGGTCGCGAACATCAACGGCCACCTGGCGAACTTCCAGCAGTTCGCGCAGTCGAGCGTTGCTGAGTTCGGCCATCCGACCCGCGTCGACGGCAGCTCGGGCTACACCCAGTCCGTCGCATACGTGGCGAACCAGATGCGGGCTGCGGGTTATCTGGTGACCGTCCAGGACTTCATCTTCGATCGCTTCGAGGAGACGGCGCCGCCGATCTTCCAGCGGACGAGCCCGACGGCGCGGACGTATGTGCAAGACGGCGAGTTCGCGACGATGGACTACTCCGGTAGCGGCGATGTCACCGCCCGCCTCGTTGCGGTCGGCGGGATCGTGATCCCGTCTCCTGGTGGCGGAGCGAGCGGCTGCGCCGCATCCGACTTCAACGGCTTTCCGGCTGGAGCGATCGCGTTGATCCAGCGCGGCACCTGCACCTTCCGGGAGAAGGCGACGAACGCACAGGCCGCGGGCGCGGCTGCCGTCGTCATCTTCAACGAGGGGAACCCGGATCCGAATGACGATCGAATCGGCACCGTCTTCGGGACGCTCGATCCGCCGCAGATGACGCTGCCGGTGATCGGCGCCTCCTTCGCCGTCGGCCAGGAGCTTTACAACCTGATCCAGTCGGGAGCGACGGTGACAGTGCGGGTCGCGGTGCAGGCACATGTCGTCACCACCGAGTCGTCCAATGTCCTCGCCGACACGCCGACCGGTCGCGCTGACCGGACGGTCGTCGTCGGCGCCCACCTCGACTCGGTCGATGCCGGGCCTGGCATCAACGACAACGGCTCGGGCACGGCGGCGATCCTGGAGGTCGCGAAGCAGATGGCCGCTCTGGGCGTCAAGCCGACGAACCGGGTTCGCTTCGCATTCTGGGGTGGCGAGGAGTTTGGACTGCTGGGAGCCGAGCACTATCTGGCGACGCTGCCCAAGGCCGAGCTGAAGAACCTGATGCTGAACCTGAACTTCGACATGGTCGGCTCGCCGAACTTCGTCCGCTTCGTCTATGACGGCGACGGCTCGGCGACCGGGACGAAGGGCCCGAGCGGGTCGGGGAACATCGAGCGTGTCTTCCTCGATTACTTCGCCTCGCAGGGACTCGCGACCGAGCCGACCGCCTTCGACGGCCGCTCCGACTATGGGCCGTTCATCGACCGCGGCATCCCGGCCGGAGGTCTCTTCACCGGAGCCGAAGGAATCAAGACAGCCGCGCAGGCGGCCGTCTACGGCGGCACAGCAGGGATTGCTTATGACCCGTGCTACCACGAGGCCTGCGACACCTACCCGAGCAACGTCAGTTCGACGGTTCTCGATCAGATGGCGGACGCGACCGCGGACGCGACCCTGCAGTTCGCGATGACGACGTCATCGACGAGCGGGACAGGCAAGGCCTCCTCGTCGGCGGAGCAGTCGGTTGGCAAGTTCAAGGGCTCGCTGCTTCGTAAGTAGAGAACCCGTGGGGAGGGACACCTCGTCCCTCCCCACACCCACCTGAGTCCGCCTGGTCGGCCCAATCCCGCTCAGACGTCGACGCGGACCCAGCCGTCCTCGACGCGAACCGGGAACGTCGCCACAGGCTGGTAGGCCGGCAGCGTCAGCGCCGCGCCTGTCGTGATGTCGAAGCGCGAGCCGTGGCGCGGGCAGATGGCCACGCACTCGTCGGGCTCCCACTCGCCCTCGCAGAGCGGGCCGTCGTCGTGGGAGCAGCGATCCTCGATCGCGTACAGGCTGCCGTTGCAGTTGTAGACGCCGATCGCGATCGGCCCGGACCAGACGATCTTCACGTGCCCGGGCGGCAGCTCCGCCTCGGGGCAGACGTCGACGGTCGCCACTAGGAAATCGAGAGGTCGTCGCCCTGGGCCCACTCGTCCGGGCAGCGGCGTCCCCCGCGACTTGTGCAGGGCCACCTTCAGCACCCCCAGTCCGAGGATCGCGCACTTCAGCCGGACCGGCGTGAGCGGGATCCCGATCTCCTCGAGCAGCTCCTCCTTCGGCATGCGCGCCACCTCGTTCGCGTCCCGGCCGACGACCAGCTCGGTGAGCATCGACGTCGCCGCCTGCGAGATCGCGCAGCCGCGGCCCTCGAAGCCGACGTCGGCGATCACGTCCCCGTCGAAGCGGAGCGAGACCGTCACCTCGTCGCCGCAGAGAGGGTTCAGCCCTTCGGCTTGCGCATCGGGCGCGTCGAGCAGCCCGTGCCCGCGCGGGTTCTTGTAGTGATCGAGGATGACCTCCCGATACAGCTGGTCGAATTCACTCAAGCGAACACTTGCCTCGCTCGGTGCAGCCCGGCGACGAGCCGGTCGATCTCCTCGATGGTCGTGTAGAGGTAGAAGCTGGCTCGATTCGTCGCGACGACGCCGAGCTTCCGCATCAGCGGCTGGCAGCAGTGGTGACCAGCGCGGATGGCGATTGACTCCATGTCCAGGATCTGCGCGACGTCATGGGGATGGACACCCTCGACGTTGAACGAGACGATGCCGGCGCGGCGGCCGGCCGGAGGGCCGTACGCCGTCACCCACGGCAGCTCGGCGAGCGCGTCGAGCGCGTAGGCCACGAGGCGGTGCTCGTGCTGCTCGATCGCGTCGAAGCCGACGGTGGTCAGGTAGTCGATCGCCGCGCCGAAGCCGACGGCCTCCGCCATCGGCGCAGTTCCCGCCTCGAACTTGTGCGGGATCGTGCCCCACGTCGTCTGCTCGGCCCCGACCATGCGGATCATGTGGCCGCCGAGCAGGAACGGCTCCATTCGCTCGAGCAGCTCGGCGCGGCCCCAGAGCGCGCCTGCGCCGCTCGGCCCGCACATCTTGTGACCCGAGACCGCGAGGAAGTCGCACCCGAGCGTCTGGGCGTCGAGACGCCGGTGCGGAGCGGCCTGAGCGGCGTCGCCGACGACGATCGCGCCACGCTCGTGCGCCCAGGCCGCGAGCCGCTCGATCGGGTTGTTCGTGCCGAGGGAGTTCGAGGTGAGCCCCGCAGCCACGACCTTGACGCGGTCGTCGCCCGCGATCTCGTCCGCAAGATCGAGCCGGAGCTCGCCGTGGTCGTCGAGTGGGAGCATCCGGAACGCGGCGCCGGTGCGGTTGGCCACGTACTGCCAGGGGACGAAGTTCGAGTGATGCTCGAGCTCGGTGACGAGGACGAGATCACCCGGGCCGAGCTCGTTCAGGCCCCACGAGTAGGCGACGAGGTTGATCCCCTCCGTGGCGTTGCGAACGAAGATGACCTCGCGGGCGTCGCTCGCGTTCAGCAGCGCGCGCACCTTCTCGCGCGCCCCCTCGAGCGCCTCGGTCGCGCGCTCCGCGAGCCGGTAGACGCCACGGTGCACGTTCGCGTACGACGTCTCGTAGAACCTGTTCATCGTCTCGAGCACGACCCGCGGCTTCTGGGAAGACGCCGCAGAGTCGAGAAACGCGACCGGCTTGCCGTTCTGGAGCTCCTCGAGGTACGGGAAGTCGGCGCGGATGCGCTCGACGTCGAGCTTTGCCTCGGCAGTTACAGCCATAGGGTCATGGTACTGGCCGATCAGCGGCCTCTGGCGCGCCGCTCGCGGTGCGTAGGCCGGAGGAACAGTGCTCTAGCACGGGCCTCCGGCTGGAGCGCCGCGAGCGGCGCGAGGCTGCGCCGGAGGCCGGTTCAGCCGGCCGGGAGGCGCAGCCGGCCAGTGGCCGCTGGTCAGCCACGTGGGTCGACTTTTCCGTTGCCCTGGGCGCGCTGGGCGATCTCGCGCTCGCGCTCGACCGCGGTCGCCGCGCCGGCGAGGAGCTCGGCGAGCAAGTGCATCCGCTCGCGCTCCGAGGTCAGCTGCAGGAGCCGCTGCTTCAACTCCGGCGCGAACTCGAACCGACCGGCGAGCTCGAACGACAGCTGCTCGGCTGCGAGGCTCGGCTCCTCGACCTCGGCGCCGGTCAGCTCCACGAGCCGGTGGAAGAGCTCCACGGCGTGCTCTGAGTCCTCCGGGTCGGCGGCGTCGGGCTCGTCCTCGATCGGCTCGACGAGCCCGGTCTGGAACGAGCGCCCCTCCGTCAGCTCGACCAGCCGGAAGCGCTCCCGCCCTTCGACGACGACGTTCATCCGGCCGTCCTCGAAGCGGTCGAGCACCTCGGTCACCGCCGCCCGCGTCCCGATCTCGCTCAGCCCGTCGTCGTGGGCGTAGACGAGGCCGAACTCGCGCTCCTCGGCGAGACACTCGCCGATCAGCTCCTGGTAGCGGTCCTCGAAGATGTGCAGCGGGACCTGCTCGGTCGGGAGCAGCACGATCCCGAGCGGAAAGAGGCCGAGCTCGCTCATCCGGAAAGCCTACGTCCGCTCGAACGCCACGACGCGGAACACGGGGCCGTCGCGCTCGGACGCCCGTGCGAGACCGTGCGCCTCCACTGCCGTGTGGAGAGCGTCCGGTGCGTGAACGTACACGCGGAAGCGGCGCCGGCGGACCCGGAAGTACGCGTTGACGAGGTGGAGGACACCGCGTACCCACCACGCCCGCCGTGGATAGCTGAGCGCGAGCGTGCGCCGCGCGAGCGAGGCCGCGATCCCTGCCAGCTCGACGCCGTCGGGCGTGCAGCAGACGACCTTGTTCATGACGACGATGTCGGCCGGGCTGCCCGCGGCCGGGTCGGCAACGAGATCGGCCATCCGGAACGACACCCGGTCTGCGACCCCCGCCTCACGCGCGAGCGCGCGGACATGCGTCTCGTAGTCCGGCAGCAGCTCGATCACCTCTCCCCGAGCTGCTCCCGACTTGAGCAGCTCCAGCAGCACCTGCCCGATGCCGCCGCCGATCTCGAGCACCGTCGCTCCCTCGACGCCCCGGGCGCCGGACCTCCTCGCCAGCGAACGAGCGATTGCGTCCGGTCCCTTGCGCCGGTACCTGCGCGCGTCGTGGGCAGCCGTCTTCGCTCCGAAGAACTCCTCTTGCCCGTGCCGTGCGCAGCAGCGGCTCACCCGCCGAGCATAGAGCCGGCCTCCGGCTATCGTGCTCTCGCCGTGAGCGACTACGTCTTCACGATGTACCGGGCGGACAAGTTCTACGGCCCCGACAGGCAGGTGCTGGCGAACATCTCGCTCTCGTTCCTGCCCGGGGCGAAGATCGGCGTGCTGGGCCCGAACGGCGCCGGCAAGTCGACGCT
The DNA here is from genome assembly GCA_963850995.1 of uncultured Gaiellaceae bacterium. GTDB lineage: Bacteria > Actinomycetota > Thermoleophilia > Gaiellales > Gaiellaceae > Gaiellasilicea. The sequence goes on from CAWKNQ010000004.1 coordinate 363,872, forward strand.
GCTGCGGATCATGGCCGGGCTCGAGGAGCCGTCGAGCGGGATCGCCGAGCTCGCTCCGGGGGCGTCCGTGGGCATGCTCGCCCAGGAACCGGAGCTCGACCCCGCCCGGAACGTGCGCGAGAACGTCGAGGACGGCGTGCGCGAGCTGCGCGACCTCCTCGACCGCTTCAACACGATCTCCGCGCAGTTCGCCGAACCGGACGCGGACTTCGACGCGCTCCTCGCCGAGCAGGCGACCGTGCAGGAGCAGATCGACCGAGCCGACGCGTGGAGCCTCGACGCGACGCTCGACCGGGCGATGGACGCGCTCCGCCTGCCCGACGGAGACCGGGACGTGACGACCCTCTCCGGCGGAGAGCGACGGCGCGTCGCCCTCTGCCGGCTGCTACTCGCCGCGCCCGACCTGCTCCTCCTCGACGAGCCGACCAATCACCTCGACGCGGAGTCGGTCGCCTGGCTCGAGCGCTTCCTGGAGTCGTACAAGGGCACCGTCGTCGCCGTCACCCACGATCGCTACTTCCTCGACAACGTCGCCGGCTGGATCCTCGAGCTCGACCGCGGCAAGGGGATCCCGTTCCAGGGCAACTACTCCTCCTGGCTCGAGCAGAAGCAGGCGCGGCTCGCGGTCGAGGAGAAGACGGAGTCGGCCCGGCGCCGCACGCTCGCGCGCGAGCTCGAATGGGTCCGCGCCAGCCCGAAGGCCCGCCACGCGAAGGCGAAGGCGCGCCTGACCGCGTACGAGAAGCTGCTGGCGGAGGAGCAGAACGTCCGGCTCGACCGGGTCGAGATCCACATCCCCGCGGGGCCGCGGCTCGGCGACGTCGTCGTCCAGGCCGACCACGTCGCGAAGGGGTTCGGCGACCGCCTGCTCGTCGAGGACATGACCTTCTCGCTGCCGCCCGGCGGGATCGTCGGCGTGATCGGGCCGAACGGGGCCGGCAAGACGACGCTCTTCCGGATGATCGTGGGCGAGGAGCAGCCCGACTCGGGCTCGCTGCGGGTCGGCGAGAGCGTGGAGCTCGCCTACGTCGACCAGGCGCGCGCCGACCTGAGCCCGGAGAACACGGTCTGGAAGGAGATCTCGGGAAACCAGGACACGATCGAGCTCGGCAAGCGCGAGGTCAACTCGCGCCAGTACGTCTCCTGGTTCAACTTCAAGGGCTCGGACCAGCAGAAGCGGATCCCCGACCTCTCCGGCGGAGAGCGGAACCGCGTCCACCTCGCGAAGCTGCTCCGCAGCGGCGGCAACGTGCTTCTGCTCGACGAGCCGACGAACGACCTCGACGTCGACACGCTGCGCGCACTCGAGGAGGCGCTGCTCGACTTCGCCGGCTGCGCCGTCGTGATCAGCCACGACCGCTGGTTCCTCGACCGGATCGCGACTCACATCCTCGCCTTCGAGGGCGACAGCCAGGTGACGTGGTTCGAAGGGAGCTACGAGGAGTACGCCGGCTGGGTCAAGGAGACCCGCGGCGCCGACGCACTCGAGCCGCACCGGATCAAGTACAAGCCGCTCGTCCGCGCGTAGCCGTTCAGCGCCGGACGGTCCGGATCAGCTCGCAGTCGCGGCCGATCACGTCAAGTCGGTCCGCGACCACGACGTCGAATTGGGGGCCGCAGGCGACGACGTCGCGCTCGCCGTCGGCGACGTAGATCCCGTCCTTGGCGATGCCGCCATCGATCCGGTCGCGGCCAGGCCCGCCGAAGATCTGGTCACGGCCGCCTCCGCCGCGGACGAGGTCGTCGCCGCGGCCGCCGCCGAGCACGTCGGCCTCCTCGCCTCCGGCCAGCCGGTCGTGGCCGTCGCCGCCCTCGAGGAGGTCCTCGCCGAACCCGTCGACGAGCACGTCGGCTCCGGCCCGGCCGAACAGGAAATCGTCGTCTGCGGTACCCCGGAGCACATCGGCGCCGGGCCCGCCGTCGAAGCGGCAGTCGTTCGTCAGCCGGCGCGCGCCGGAGCCGTCCGCCGCGGCCACGTAGACGCCCAGGCGCGTTGCGGGACACCGTCCGTGCCACACGAAGGCGACGCGGCTGCCGTCGGGAGACCACGTCAGCTCGCCGCCCGGTCCGAAGACGTGTTTTCCCGTGCCGTTGGTGTCGACCGTGAGCACCTCGGTGCGCTCGTCCTCCAGGCGCGTCACGGCGATCGCGCCGCCGTCCGGCCGCCAGGCGGGTGGGTGCGAGGGAAACGTACCCCGGGCAATATCGCGCCCGCCGCCGTCGTCTACGTCGACCACGCGAAGCAGGTCCGGAATGTAGCGAGGGTCGGACGAGTGGATGAATGCGAGCCGAGTGCCGTCCGGCGACCACGCAACCCCGCTGCGATCCACGTTGCCGCGCCAGACGCTACGGCGACCGGTCCCGTCCGGTCGCACGACGTCGAGCCCGCCCCCCACTGCGAACGCGATCAGATCTCCGCGCGGCGACCAGACCGGCCGTGCCTCGCCGGGGCCCGTCGTGAGCATACGCCGGGCGCCGCCGGAGCTCGAGACGGCGTACAGATGACTCGGGAGCCCGGCCGCGTAGACGATCTCGGACCCGTCGGGGGAGAACGACGGCTGGACGCTCGAGTCGGGCCCGAGCTCCTGCTGCGCGCGAAGAACCCGTCCATCCGGCTCGACGAGCGCGAGGCCGAGACCGAGTAGCGCGGCCCCGTCCGGCGTCCACTCGATCCTCTGGCGTCCGACGAGCGGCAGCCGCGTCTCCGCCGTCCCGTCCGCGCGGACCGACGTCATGAACGCGGGCATGCCGCAGCCGATGTCGTGGCGGTCGAAGACGATCCACTCGCCCGTCGGCGACCAGACGGGCGCGTGGTCGCCGATCGTGTAGCTCGGGGAGCAGCCGGCGTGGCCGCGCTCGGCCGCACCCCCGGCCAGCGTCAGCACCGCAAGCGCGAGCATCGCTCGCGCGACCCGCGTCATGCCGAGAGCGTAGAAACCTCGTGTGATGGGTTTCTGAGGACGAAGTGAAGGTTCCGCGATGCCGCTGCGCTCGACCCGCTCGCGTCAGCCGCTGAGGACGAGCCGCGCGGGCTCGTCCTGCTCGAGCAGCGCTGCGTCGAACTCGATCGGCACCGTGCCCGGGACGACGAACCGGTAGCGCGCCCGCTCCGGCAGGTCGACCTCGAGCTCCATCACGCAGACGGTCGGGATCCGCTCGACGCCCCAATCCACGCTCGGGTCGGCGTTCTCGGCCGTGCCGGCGGGTAGCTCCCCCTCGGCCACGACCTCGCCGTTCCCCGCCTCGACGGTGAACGGCGCTCCCCGCCGCACCTCCCTGAACGGGCGGGCGCCCGCGCACTCGACGCCCTCCTCGCGGATGTTGTTGTCGGGGATGACCAGCTGGATGTCCGCCGACCGCGTGTCGTCGTCGCCGGACGCGCAGCCCGGGAGGGCCAGGAAGAGGACGCACCAGGCGGCCACCCCGACCGCTCTCACTTCGCGAAGAGCTCCTCGAGCCGCGGCCGGAGCTCGGCGGCGGTGACGCCTCCCGGCCAGCCGCGCAGCACCTTCCCGCCGCGCGAGACGAGCGTCACGAGACCCGGCTCGCGCGCGGCGTAGTTGAGCCAGGTCCGTTCGTCCGCGACTGCGACCGGATGGCCGAGGTCGAGCTCCTCGGCGTACTCGCGGCCGCCGTCGACGTCGTCCTCACCGACGATGCCGAGCAGCCCGACCGCACCGTCGTGCTCGTCGACGGCCCGGGCGACTTCGCGATGGATGTCGGCACACCGGTCGCAGTAGCTCGCCGTGAAGACGAGCACGAGCGGGCGATCGCGCCAGAGGTCGCTCGCGGTGACAGCCGTGCCGTCCAGCAGCTCGGCAGTGAAGTCCGGCGCGGCGAGCGCACCCGCCGGCGGCTCGGCGAACCTGACCCCAGTCGGGACCTGCTCCGGCAGGTCACCGGCGCCACCGGCGACCTCGTCGTTCCCGCCGCACCCGGCCACGAGCAACGACGTCAGCAGGAGGAACAGCCCACGGAGCACGGGCCCACGGTAGACGGAGCGAGGGCGGGACCTCGCGGCCCCGCCCCATGCTCCCATCGGCTAGTTGCCGCCTGGCGTCGTGTCGCGCACGTGCACCGCACACGTCCGCGTCGCCGTCTTCGACGAATCGGTCTCGGACGTGGCGGTGAGCGTCACCGTCGTCCGTGCGTCGCCGTCGTTGGTAAGCTGATCGCGGAGCACGTGCACGGGCACCTGCACCGTCTGGCCGGCCTTCGCGGCGGCGAGCGCGTTCGGCAGCGTCACCTTCCAGTCGGCGCTCGCTCGATGTGGCCGACAGCGCGGTAGACGTCCGAGTCGAACATGCCCGTCCCCGCCTGACCGGTGTTCATGACCGGGAAGGTGCACGTGGCGAGGAAGCCCGGCCGCTGCCCCTTCTTGGTCGCGTTGCCGAGGCCGACGCCGCGCGCGAACGGATCGCCTTGCCCGACGCGGCGGACGGCCACGCTGTAGTGGAGGACGCCGTCCGCGTCCCGCCTGGTCGAGAGCACGTAGAAGCGGAGGTTGTTGAACGTGTCCACGTACTCGTACTCGCTCCCCGAGCCGGTGCCCGCGTGGAACGACGCGTCGTTCAGCTGGCGCGGGTCGCCGCGGACGACGGCCACCGGGGTGCCGTCCGGCCGGTAGAAGTCGATCATCCCGATGTCCTCCGGGTTCGGGTCGATCATCCACACCCGCGGCGTGCCGCCGTTGCGGCTCTTCGTGAGCAGCACGCCGTGGCCGGGTGCGAACGAGTCGTTCCCGACCCGGTCGACGACTTCCATCCGGTAGTGGAGGTAGTTCGGCCCCGTTCGGTTCGGGCAGTAGAAGACGTCCGCGCCCGTGTAGCCCTGGTTCTCGCACGTGCCGGCGAGGTCGCCGGTGCCGAGATTGACCGTGAGGCCGACGAGGTCGCCGTCGGGCACGGACTCACGGGCTTTCAGCTCGACGACCGCCACGCCCTGGCCCGCCAGCGTGTCCCGCTCCAGCGTGACCTGATCGGCGGGCGTGAGCACGCCGAGCTGGTTCTTGAAGTGGAGCAGGTGGTGGGGCCCGAGCCCGGAGCCGCCCTGGTTCGGGACCTGCCAGCGGTTGTGCGTCCCACCCGGGCCGTTGAACGTGCCTCGGCTCATCATCTCCCAGTAGCCGGTGAAGTTGCGCTCGTTGTCGGCGAACGGGTTGTTGTAGTTGTCCGGCAGGCCGCGGAGGTGGCTGAACTCGTGGGCGAAGACGCTGAGCCCGGAGCTCTCGGCCTGCGTCGACGTGCCGCCGCCGGCGTTCGGCCAGTGGTTGGCGGCCGCCCTCCACGACGTCCAGTCGACGTAGCGGGTGTCCGCCCAGTTCGGCATCGGCTGCCCGAGCTGGTTCAGCGGCGCGCTTCCGTCGGGATTACGCGGCGGCCCGAAGGCGTCCGGAATGTCGTCGCGCGTCTGGAACATCATCTCGCCGAACTCCTGCCACGTCGACGACTCGTCGTGGCCGGCGGTGACGTAGAAGCCGTTGTCGAACCCACAGAGGCCCGACGGGCAGCCGATGTCGGCCCGCCAGGCCGCGCCTCCGTCGGTGCGCAGGTTCTTGTTGCAGCTGTCCCCCTGCGGGCAGTACGCCTCGCGTGGGGCGTTGAAGCTTCCGTCGGGAATGCCGTACTCGTGCAGCTTGCCGGGCATGAGGTACGGCCCGAACACCTCGACGTCGACGCCGATCTTGCCGTGGCTGTCCTCCATCCAGTACCCGTGCAGCGTCTGGCCGCCGTTGTACTGGTTCGGCACGGCGTAGTAGTCGTAGTACCAGTCCGCGACGTCCTCACGCGCGACCGGCTGCCAGCCTGCCTGCGGATTGCCGAACGGATGCGAGCCCGCCGGCTGCGTGATCAGCATCGGCTGGTCCTGGAACTCGAGCAGGATGACGGCCGTTCGGTACTGGTTTTCGGAGCCGTCCGAGCCCGTCGTGTCGTTCCACGAGTCCGGCCGGAACGGCGTGTAGGCGTCCCACGTCAGCTCGCCCTGGTCGACCCACTTCTGCGCGTCGATCGGCTGGAGGAGCGGGTGGTCGCGGCATCGGGCGGAATCTCGCGGCTGCGGACGACGCCATCGTGGTCGTCAGGACGACGACCGCCAGCAAGGCGACGCGACGAAGGCCCGGATGTCGGGTCTTCACTCTCAACCCCCCTTTCTGCTCCGGCCTGCGGCGCCGCCGGAGCCAGTTGGCCCGCGGAACCTAACAGGTTGCGTCAGGACGTGGACGCATCGTCCAGATAGGTGGACACCGCCGACAGCTAGCGTGCGACGGGTGGACCCCGCGCGGCAGCATCACAACGTCACCCTGGCGATTCTGACGCTCGCGGGGGCCGCGTTCTCGCTGCAGCAGACGATGGTCTTCCCGGCGCTCGGCACGTTCCAGGAGGAGTTCGGGGCCACCCCCGCGTGGACGACCTGGGTGCTGACCGGCTTCCTCGTCTCGGGCGCCGTTCTGACGCCTGTGCTCGGCCGTCTCGGCGACCAGTTCGGGAAGGAGCGGGTGCTGCTGATCAGCCTCGGGCTCTTCCTCGCCGGCTGCCTCTGCGCCGCGTTCGCCTGGAGCATCTGGTCGCTGATCGCGTTCCGGATCGTCTCCGGGGCCGGCGCGGCGCTCTTCCCGCTCAGCTTCGCCATCATCCGTGACGAGTTCCCCGCCGAGAAGGTCAAGGTCGGAATCGGCCTGCTCTCGGCGGTGTGGGGCGTCGGCGGCGGCTTCGGAATCGTCCTCTCGGGCGTCGTGGTCGACCACTTTTCTTGGCGTCTTCTCTTCCTGCTGGGGGCGATCCCGGTGGCGCTCTCGATCGTGCTGATCCACCGCTACGTCCCCGAGTCGCCGGTGCGCTCGCCGTCGCGCGTCGACGTGCCGGGCGCGCTTCTCCTCTCCGGCGGCCTCCTCTCGCTGATGGTTGCGCTGACCGAGGGCGAGAGCTGGGGCTGGAGCTCGGCGCCCGTGCTCGGCCTCCTGGCCCTGTCGGGCGCGCTGTTCGCGCTGTGGGGCTTCGTCGAGGCGCGCTCGAGCTCGCCGATGGTCGACCTGAGCATGCTGGCGCACCGGCCCGTCCTGCTGACGAACGTCGCGACGATGGTCTCCGGCTTCGCGCTCTTCAGCTGCTTCGTGCTCCTCCCCGCGTTCGTCCAGACCGATCCGAGCCACGGGTACGGGTTCGGCGCCAGCGCCACCCAGGCCGGTCTCTATCTGCTGCCGAGCTCGGTGGCGATGCTCTTCGCGGGCCCCCTCGCCGGCACGATCGGCCGCCGGATCGGCTCGAAGTGGACGCTCGCCGGCGGGATGCTGGTGGTCAGCTTCGCAGCACTGCTCTTCGTGACGGCGCACGACGACCCCTCGACCGTCCTCGTCGCGAGCGGGCTGCTCGGGCTCGGAGTCGGAGCCGCGTTCGCCTCGATGGCGGCGCTGATCGCGGACAACGTCGACGCGCTCGAGATGGGCGTCGCGGCCGGGATGAACACGGTCGTGCGGATGATCGGCGCCGTCGTCGGCGGCCAGGTCGCGGCGGCACTCCTGACCGCGCACACCATCGGCGATACCTCGATACCGGCTGAGTCGGCGTACACAACGACGTTCGCCCTCAGCACGGTGGCGGCGCTTGCAGCGGCCGGGATCGCACTCTCGATCGGGGCGCGACCGCTCCCGCGGCGGCTCACCACCGCCGAAGCCCCCCGCTAGGACGACGACGGACTCATCCTCCCGGCGGAGCCGATTTCGGCCGCCGGACCGATGTGCCGGGGGCCTCCCGGCCGAGACGATGAGGCCATGACACAAATCCTCAGCATCCAAGAATCCACGTATCCCGAGCTCGACCTCACCACCCTCCGCAACGTGCTCGAAGGCGACGTCGTCGGTCCCGGCGAGCCCGATTGGGACGAGGCCCGCCTCGCCTGGAATCTCTCCGTCGACCAGCGGCCCGCTGCGGTCGCGCACCCCGAGAACGCCGACGACGTGACCGCAATCGTGGCGTTCGCGCGGGCGAACGGCCTCCGGGTCGCGCCGCAGGGCACCGGCCATGGCGCCCACGCGATGGGCGCGCTCGACGACACGATCCTGCTCAAGACGGAACGCATGCGCGGCGTCACGATCGACCCGGTCGCCAGGACCGCCCGCGCCGAAGCGGGCACGATCTGGATCGAGGTCGTCGAGGCGGCGGCCGAGCACGGGCTGGCCGCGCTCGCCGGCTCCTCACCCGACGTGGGCGTCGTCGGCTACACGCTCGGCGGCGGCCTCTCCTGGCTCGCGCGCAAGCACGGCATCGGCGCGAACCAGGTGACCGCGATCGAGGTCGTGACCGCGTCCGGCGACCTTGTCCGCACCGACTGGGCGAACGAGCCCGACCTCTTCTGGGCCCTCCGCGGCGGCGGCGGCGCCTTCGGGATCGTGACCGCGATCGAGTTCAACCTCTTCCCGATCGAGGAGGTCTACGCCGGCATCCTCTGGTATCCCGTCGAGCGGGCCGCCGAGGTCTTGAAGGCCTGGCGCGCCTGGACGGACGACCTGCCCGAGGAGATGAGCTCCGTCGGGCGAATCCTCCAGTTCCCGCCGATCCCGCAGATCCCGGAGCCGGTGCGCGGACAGTCGTTCGTCGTCGTCCAGGCGATCTGGCTCGGCGAGGCGAGCGAGGGCGCCCGCCTGCTCGAGCCGCTGCGCGCGCTCGGGCCCGTCATGGACACGGTCGACACGACGCCGATTGCCCACCTCTCCAGGCTGCACATGGATCCGGAGGAGCCGGTTCCGGCCGCAGGTGACGGCGGCATGCTCTCCGAGGTCGACGACGAACTGATCGACCGGCTCGTCGAGCGCGTCGTCGGCGCACCGCTCCTCTCGGTGGAGATCCGCCAGCTCGGCGGCGCGGTCGCACGCCGCTCGTCCCAGCACGGGGCGATCGACGCCTGGGAAGCGCCGTACATCATGTACTCCGTCGGCATGGCTCCGACGCCCGCGCTTCGCGAGGCGGTGGAGGCGTGTGTCAGCGCATTGCGCGACGCGCTCACGCCGTGGGAGGCGGAGCACACGTACATGAACTTCGCCGAAACGCGGCGGAACGCGGCGTCGCTCTTCTCCAGCGCGAGCCACCACCGCCTGCGCCGGATCAAGGCGATCGTCGACCCGACCGACCTGATCCGCTCCAACCACCCGATCGCGCCCGCCTTCTAACTGCAGCTTGCCGCGGCGCCCCTCACTCCCCTGGGGCGCCGCGGTAGGTTTGAGGCCATGGACCTGGACGCTGTCGAGATCCGGGTACTCGGCTGCCTGATCGAGAAGCAGCGGACGACGCCTGACACCTATCCGCTCTCGCTGAACGGGCTCCGCCTCGCCTGCAACCAGGCCACGAACCGCGACCCGGTGGTCGACTACGACGACGCGACGATCCGGGCCGCGATCGACCGGCTCTCCCGCCGCGGCTGGGTGCGGCTTGCGAGCGGCCCAGGGAGCCGCGTCGCCAAGTACCGCCACCTCCTCGACGAGGCGCTCGGGCGGGTGCCGTCGCAGATCGCGCTGCTCGCCGTGTTGATGCTGCGCGGGCCGCAGACGCCCGGCGAGCTGAAGATGCGGGTCGAGCGCCTGTACCCGTACGGCTCGATCGAGGACGTGCAGCAAACGCTCGACGCGCTGGCCGAGCACGAGCTGGTGGAACGGCTGCCGCGCCGCCCCGGGCAGAGCCAGGATCGCTGGCGGCAGCTCCTCGGCGGCGAGGACGGCGGCGGCGACGGCGGCGAGCCCGTGCGTTCGACAAACGGCGAAAGTGTTGTTCCAACACAATCTCCGCTCGAAGAGCGCGTCGCCCGCCTCGAAGAGCAGGTCGCCGAGCTGCAGCGCGCCCTCGCCGAGCAGTGATCGTCGCCGATCCCTGGTACGACTACATCGCCATCCCGGTCGCGCCGCTCGTGCTGCTCCTTCAGGTGGGCACGCTCTTCCTGCGGGAGCGGTGGATGCGGTGGGCCGGCGGGATCGCCTGCTCGGCGACGATCGTCGCGATGTTCGGGTACGTCGCCTCGGTCGAGCTGGCGCCTGACGAAGGCGCGAACATCGGCGCCGGAATCATGCTCCTCTGGAGCGCGATCTCGGTGCTGCTCCTGGGCGCGCTCGCGCTCGGGGAGCTTGCGCGCTTCGCCGTTCGGCGGATACGACGGCGGCCGGCCGACGCCGGTTGACGCCGGCCGCAGCGGGTGTTCAAATCGCCGAGGGATGGCTCGGGGGAACTCGTGAAGCTGCTCGCCTCGATGTCGGAGGCGCTCGACCGCCGGTTCGGCTGGGACCGGTTGCCGCGACCCCTCGGCATCATCACCCTCGTCGGGCTGCGTACGCGCCTGCGCGAGCGCAACCTGTACGACACGGGTGCAGGCCCGTCGCTGCGGGCGTCTCCCGACGGCGCGACCGGCACACGGAACCCGGACGGGAGCCACAACGACCTGACCGCTCCGGAGATGGGGATGATCGGCGCGCGCTTCGGCCGGAACGTGCCGCTCGAGCACACCTACCCCGAGCCGAGGGCAAAGCTGCTCGAGCCGAACCCGCGGGTGGTCAGCCGGGAGCTGCTCACGCGCGAGGAGTTCGTCCCGGCCACGATCGTCAATGTGCTCGCAGCCGCCTGGCTCCAGTTCGAGGTGCACGACTGGTTCAGCCACGGCCAGGACGAGCCGGAGAGCCCCTGGGAGCTCGAGCTGACCGACGACGACCCGTGGGAGGAACGGCCGATGCGGATCCGGCGCACGCGCCGCGACCCGGACTCGGCCGGCGAGGGAGCGGCCCCGACCTACGTCACCGCCGACTCGCACTGGTGGGACGGCTCCCAGATCTACGGCAGCGAGCCCGCGTTCTCGGCGGCGCTGCGCACCGGCACGGGCGGCAAGCTCCGCCTCGACCCCGACAGGCAGCTGCCGCGCGACCTCGACGCGAAGATCGACCTGAGCGGTGTCGCGGGCAACTTCTGGCTCGGCCTCGCGCTCCTGCACACCCTCTTCATGCTCGAGCACAACGCGATCTGCGACCGCCTCGCCGCGGAAAACCCGGGCTGGGAGGACGACCGGCTCTTCGACACGGCGCGGCTCGTCAACGCGGCGCTGATGGCGAAGATCCATACCGTCGAGTGGACGCCGGCGATCATCGCGCACAAGACGACGACGTTCGGGATGCGCGCGAACTGGTACGGCATCCTCGGCAAGCGGCTCGGCAAGCGGAGCAAGAACGACGTGCTGGGCGGAATTCCGGGCTCGTCGACCGACCACCACGGCATCCCCTACTCGCTGACCGAGGAGTTCGTCGCCGTCTATCGGATGCACCCGCTGATTCCGGACGACTTCACGTTCCGCTCGGTCGAGACGGACGAGGTACTGGCCGAGCGGTCGTTCCGCGACCTCGGGGCCCTCCAGGTGCGCGAGCGGCTGACCGAGCTCGGCTTCGAGAGTGCGTTCTACTCGCTGGGCGTCGCCCATCCGGGCGCGATCACGCTTCACAACTACCCGCGCTTCCTGCAGGAGTTCGAGCGGCCGGACGGGACGGTGATCGACCTCGCCGCAACCGACGTGCTCCGCATCCGCGAGCGAGGAGTGCCCCGCTACAACCAGTTCCGCCGCCTCTTCCACCTGAAGCCGGCCGAGACGTTCGAGGAGCTGACCGACAACCCCGTCTGGGCGGACGAGCTCCGGCGCGTGTACGGCGACGTCGAGCGGGTCGACCTGATGGTCGGCCTCTACGCGGAGCCGCTGCCCGAGGGCTTCGGCTTCAGCGACACCGCCTTTCGGGTCTTCATCCTGATGGCGTCGCGGCGGCTGAAGAGCGATCGCTTCTTCACCCGCGACTACAACGCCGAGACCTACACGCAGGCCGGGCTCGACTGGATCGACGAGACGAGCATGCGTGACGTCCTGCTCCGGCACTTCCCGGCGCTCGGGCCGGCGCTTCAGGGGGTCGAGAACGCGTTCCAGCCGTGGACGCGGGTCGCCGCGTGAGGGAGCTCGGTCCGGGCATCTGGAGCCTCGGCGGCCGCAAGGGCGGCCACGTGCGTGCCTTCCTGCTCGAGTCGGGCGGGGAGCTGACGCTCGTGGACACCCTCTTCGAGGGCGACGGGAGCGGCGTGCTCGAGGCAATCCGGGCGATCGGACGCAGCCCACGTGATCTGACGCGCATCGTCCTCACGCACGCACATCGCTCGCACCTCGGCGGCGTCGCGGCGCTGAAGCGGGAGACAGGCGCGACCGTGCTGGGACACGAGTGGGAAGCGGACATCGTTGCGGGCGAGCGCCCCGCGCAGTCCGTCGGGCTCAAGCCGACGCGGCCGCTTCGGACGTATCCCTTCCAGGTCGGGATCTTCCTCGGGAGACCCAAGCACGCTCCCTGCCCGGTTGACGAGGCGGTCGGGGAGGCCGACGAGGTCGGGCCGCTCCGCGTGCTCCACGTGCCCGGCCACTCGCCGGGCCATCTCGCCTTCTACTGGCCGGAGCGCGGCCTGCTGATCGCCGGCGACGCCATCGCCACGTGGCCGCGCTTCGAGGGCGGCTGGGCTGCCTTCACGATCAACCCGGTCCAGCACGCGGAGTCGCTGCGGCGACTAGCCGCGCTCGAGGCGGCGATCGTCGGCGTCGGCCACGGGGAGGCGATCACCGACAACGCAGTGGAGCAGCTCCACGGGCTCGTCGAGCCGTAGAACTCGCGCTTCGGAGCGGCGTACGATTGCCGCTGTGGCTCCTGCAGAGGACAACGTCGGCGCCGTCGACCTGCTCGCGCGCGTGGTGGAGCTCGAGCGCGTCCGCGAGCTGATGAACGCGATCGCCAACTACGCTCCGAGCCCGCTCTGCCTCGTCGACGTCGAGGGACGTGTCCGCCCCGGCGCGAGCAACATCGCGTTCGAGCGCTTGCTCGGGTACGAGCCCGGCGCAACCGGCGGCGACCTCTTCTGGGAGAAGTACGTCCCTTCGGACGACGCTGCGGAAGTTCGGTCGACGATCGAGGACACGATCGCGAACGGAACCGTGACCGAGCAGGACGGTCGCTGGCTGACGCGCGGCGGACAGACGGTCGACGTCGCGTGGTCCTGCACGCCCCTGCCCAACATCGCCGAGGGTCAGCTCTATCTGATCTGCGGCACCGATATCAGGGAGCGCAAGCGGCAGGAGGAAGAGGTGCGGACCTCGCGCGCACGGATCGTCACCGCGGCCGACGAAGCCCGTCGCCGGCTCGAGCGCGACCTCCACGACGGCGCCCAGCAGCGGCTCGTGGTCCTGCTGCTCTCGCTGCGGGCACTGCGGATCGAGGCCGCGCACGACTCCGCGCTCCAGCAGCGCCTGGATGACGCGATCGACGAGTTGTCGGGCGCGCTCTACGACCTGCGCGAGCTGGCACGGGGCATCCATCCTGTGGCGCTGACCGAGCGCGGCCTCCCGGCCGCGCTCCACGTGGTCAGTGACCGGACGCCCGTGCCGGTCGAGTTGTCCGTCCCGACCGACCGCTATCCGGAGACGGTCGAGGCGACCGCGTACTACGTCGTCGTCGAGGCGCTCACGAACGTGGCCAAGTACGCACACGCGTCGGCTGCATCGGTCCGGATCACGTGCTCCGACGATCGCCTGGTGGTCGAGGTAGAGGACGACGGCGTCGGCGGCGCCGACGCGACAGAGGGCAGCGGCTTGCACGGCTTGGCCGACCGCCTCGCGGCGCTCGACGGCAGCTTCACGGTGGAGAGCAGCCCGGAGCAGGGACGCGCATCACGGCGGAGATCCCGCTCGACGTGGCCTGAGCTACGCCTGGCGGGTCAACCGCTACGCCTGCGGGATGCGGGCCTCGAGCGCCGCGCCGAGCGCCTCGCGCACCGGCTCGAGCTCGATCCGGTCGAGCACGTCCTGGAAGAAGCCGCGCACGATCAGCCGCTCGGCCTCGGCGCGGGAAAGCCCGCGCGCCATCAGGTAGAAAAGCTGCTCGCGGTCGACCTGGCCGAGCGTCGCGCCGTGCGTGCAGCGGACGTCGTTCGCGAGGATCTCGAGCCCCGGGATCGAGTCGGCGTGCGCTTGCTTCGAGAGGAGCAGGTTCCGGTTCTCCTGGTAGGCGTTCGTCTTCTGCGCGTCTTCCTCGACGCGGATCATCCCGCGCCACACGGCGGACGACTGCTCGTTGAGGACGCCCTTGAAGGCGAAGTCGGAGGTCGTGTTCGGCGCGATGTGCTCCTGGAAGGTGTCGTAGTCGAGATGCTGGACACCGTCGGCGAAGTACGCGCCGGTGACACGCGACGTTGCCCCCTGGCCGGCGAGGTCGTTCTGGATCCGGATCTTGCCCTTCTTCGAGCCGAAGCCGCCCGCGACCCAGTCGAGCTCGGCATCGCGGTCGATCCGCGCGTGGTGGCTGCCGAAGTGCCACGTCTCGCGGCTGACGTTCTGCACCGAGACGTACTCGACCTTGGCGCCGTCCTCGACGAAGATCTCGACGGCGGCGTTGAGGTAGCCGGAGAGCTCCGGCGACGTCGAGGCGTACTCCTCGATCACGGAGACGCGGCTGCCGGGCTCGGCCACGATCAACAGGCGCCAGAAGAGCGAGCCGCCCTCGACCGAGTTCGTGATCCGCACGAGCAGCGGCTGCTCCAGCACGACGCCCTTCGGGACGTGGACGAGCAGGCCGTGCTCCCACTCGGCGGCGTTGTGCGCGGCGAACTTCTCGTCCGAGCCGACCAGCTCACCGAGGCGCGGGTGCTCGTCGAGCGGCTCGAAGCGGATCCCTTCCGGGACGCGGTCGAGCTCGAGCCCGGCCTCGGAGACGCGTACGAGCCCGGCCGCCTCGAGCTCGAGCATCGCCGGCGCGGCGACGACCTCGGTGGCGCCGTCGGCGGAGAACGCCTCGGGGTCGAAGTCCTTCAGGTCGGTGAACCGCCACGACTCGTCCTTCGTCGTCGGGAGGGGCAGCGCGCGATACCGCTCGAGCTGGTCGGGCCTAGCCACGGGGCGCATACCGCCTGTGCAGGAGCAGCGAGTTGCCGTCCGGATCCTTGAAGAAGGCCATGTGGCAGACGCCGGTGTCCATCGTCTCCCCGTCGAAGGCGACGCCCTGCGCCTCGAGCTCGGCCCTCGCAGCCGCGACGTCCGGGACGCGCAGCGCGAGCCCCGCGGGCGAGGGCGAGAACGGCTCGCCGATGCTCGACGGGTCGAAGATGTCGAGCGTGACCTGGCCGCAGCTGAACTCCATGTCGTGCTCTCCCTCGGTCTCGATCTCGAGACCGAGCGTGTCGGCATAGAACGCCCGCGCGCGCTTGATGTCCTGCGTCAGGAACGACACGAAGTCGACGTGCTCGACCTGCATGGCTACGGGGTCGAGCCGTCGGCGTACGGCGCGTGCCGGTGATGCAGGATCAGCGAGTTGCCGTCCGGGTCCTTGAAGAACGCCATGTGGCAGACGCCCGAGTCGTACGCCTCGGGGAAGAGGAAGGTGACGCCGGCCTCCTCGAGCTTGGCCATCGCCGCCTGGACATCGGGCACGCGCAGCGCGATCGCCGTGTTGCTCGGGCTGAACGGGACGCCGGTCTGCTCGGGCGTGTTCAGGAGGATCGTGACGTTGCCGGTCTCGAACTCGGGCCACTCCTCGTGCGCGAGCGGGTTTCGCTTCAGCCCGAGCGTCTCGCCGTAGAACTCGACGGCGCGTTCGCGGTCGGTCACCGGCACGCCGATGAAGTCGGTGCGCTCGGCGCCGATCACGGCTGCGTACCGTCGGAGTACGGCGCATAGCGCTTGTGCAGCGTCAGCTCGTTGCCGTCCGGATCGGCGAAGAAGGCCATGTGGCAAACGCCGCTGTCGAGCGTTTCGCCGGCGAATTCCACGCCCTTGGCCTCGAGTTCCGCGCGTGCGCTCGCCACATCGTCCACCTGGAGGAGCGCGATGCTGCTCTTGGCCGGATGGAACTCCATCCCGACCCGCGCCGGCTCCCAGATCGCGAAGCACGTCTGGTCGATCCAGAACTCGTTCACCGCGTGCTCGTCGGGCCGGAGGCCAAGCGTGTCGATGTAGAAGGTCCGGGAACGCGCCGAGTTCTGAGAAGGAATGCCGATCGCGTCGACCTTGCTGATCGGGCTAGCCAACCGATCCTTCCATCTGGAGCTGAATCAGGCGGTTCATCTCGACGGCGTACTCGAGCGGCAGCTCCTTCGTGATCGGCTCGACGAAGCCCGAGACGATCATCGCGCTCGCATCGGCCTCGGTCAGGCCGCGGCTCATCAGGTAGAACAACTGCTCCTCGCCGATCTTGGAGACGGTCGCCTCGTGGCCGAGGTCGACGTCGTTCTCGTCGACTTGGATGTACGGGTACGTGTCGGAGCGCGACTCCTCGTCGAGGATCAGCGCGTCGCAGACGACCTTCGACTTGGCGCCGACGGCGCCCTTCGCCACCTCGAGCAGGCCGCGGTAGCCGGCGCGGCCGCCGTTCTTCGAGATCGACTTGGAGGTGATCACCGACGTCGTCTTCGGCGCCACGTGGACGACCTTGCCGCCCGCGTCCTGGTGCTGGCCCTTGCCGGCGAACGCGATCGAGAGCACCTCTCCGTGCGCGCGCGGCCCCATCAGCCAGATCGCGGGGTACTTCATGGTCAGCTTCGAGCCGAGGTTCCCGTCGACCCACTCCATCGTCGCGTCCTCGTAGGCGACGGCGCGCTTGGTGACGAGGTTGTAGACGTTGTTCGACCAGTTCTGGATCGTCGTGTAGCGGCAGCGGCCGCGCGGCTTGACGACGATCTCGACGACGGCGCTGTGCAGCGAGTCGGAGGAGTAGATCGGCGCCGTGCAGCCCTCGACGTAGTGCACGTAGGCGTCCTCGTCGACGATGATCAGCGTCCGCTCGAACTGGCCCATGTTCTCGGCGTTGATCCGGAAGTACGCCTGCAACGGCAGCTCGATCCGCACCCCAGGCGGCACGTAGATGAAGGAGCCGCCCGACCAGACGGCGCTGTTCAGCGCCGCGAACTTGTTGTCGTTCTGCGGGATGATCGTCCCGAAGTACTGCTTGACGATGTCCTCGTGCTCACGCAGGCCCGAGTCCATGTCGAGGAAGAGCACGCCCTGGGCCTCGAGGTCGGCCTGGAGCTTGTGGTAGACGACCTCCGACTCGTACTGGGCGCCGACACCGGCCAGGTACTTCTTCTCCGCCTCCGGGAATGCCGAGCTTGTCCCAGGTGTCGAGAATGTCGGCGGGCAGGTCCTCCCACTTGTCGGCCTGCTTCTCGGTCGGTCGGATGTAGTAGTAGATGTTGTCGAAATCGATCTCCGCGACGTTGCCGCCCCAGGTCGGGAGCGGGCGCGCGAGGAAGTAGTCCAGGCTCTTGTGCCGGAACTTGCGCATCCAGTCGGGCTCGTTCTTGTGCTCGGAGATCGCCTCGACGAGCTCGTGCGAGAGGCCGCGGCCGGACTTGAAAAAGTAGTTCTCCGCCTCGTCGGAGTTGGAGAAGCCGTACTGGTACTCGGAGCGAATCCCCTTGACGACGTCGGTCTCGGTTTGAGTCACGCCGCCACCTCCTCTTCCTTCGGTAGCCAGGCGTCGTAGCCCTCGGCCTCGAGGCGCTCGGCCAGCTCCGGGCCGCCGCTCTCGACGATCTTGCCGCCGACGAAGACGTGCACGCGGTCCGGCGTGACGTAGTTGAGGATGCGCTGGTAGTGGGTGATCACGAGCGCGCCCATCTCGGCCGTCACGAGCTCGTTGACGCCGTTCGCGACGATCCGCAGCGCATCGATGTCGAGCCCGGAGTCCGTCTCGTCGAGGATCGCGATCTTCGGCTGCAGGAGCGCCATCTGCAGGATCTCGACGCGCTTCTTCTCGCCGCCGGAGAACCCGTCGTTCAAGTAACGCGAGGCGAGCTCGCGCGGCACCTTCAGCCGCTCCATCGCGGCGAGGATCTGCGTGCGGAACTCCTTCACCGGGATCGGGTCGTCCTTGCCGCCCGCCTTCGCCTTCCGGATCGCGTTGATCGCGCTCCGCAGGAAGTTCGTGACGGTGACACCGGGGATCGCGTGCGGGTACTGGAAGGCGAGGAAGAGGCCGCGCTGCGCGCGCTCGTCTGCGCCGGCCTCGACGATGTCTACGCCGTCGAGGATGATCCGGCCCTCGGTGACCTCGTATGCGGGGTGACCCATGAGCGCGTAGGCCAGCGTCGACTTGCCGGACCCATTCGGGCCCATGACCGCGTGCTTCTCGTTCAGGTCGACCTCGAGGTCGACCCCCTTGACGATCTCGGTGCCGTCCTCGAGCGCGACGTGCAGGTTCTCAATGGTCAGAAATGCCAAGCTTGTGATCCCTCTTTCCCAGTTTTTGAGCGGATTTCCGCTCCGCTTCGTGACTTCATCGTAGCCGATCACGGCAGCCGCGACCGGTGCCCCCGCGCGCAGCCATCCCCCCGATCTTACCCAGGTGCTGCCGTGGCGAAGCCGACGCGCTCGGGCGGTTCGGTCAACGGTGGTACGCTGCGGCCATGCCGTTCGGCATCGGCATCTGGGAGGTCCTGATCCTGCTCCTCGTGGTGCTGCTCGTCTTCGGGCCGAAGCGGCTGCCGGAGATGGGCCGGTCGCTCGGCAGGGGCATGCGCGAGTTCAAGGACTCGATCTCCGGCAAGGACGACGACGAGCCCGTGCATCACAAGCTTGCGCAGGAGCTCCCGCCCGCCGAGGAAGAGCACCCGGTGGCGCAGGCCGAGCGCGAGCGCGACACCGTCTCCTAGCGCACCAGTCACGTGGCCCTGAAGCGTCTGCCACGGCGCCTCGAGCACGGCGAGGAGGCCACGCTCGTCGAGCACCTGGGCGAGCTCCGGGCGCGGCTCGTCATCAGCCTGCTCACGCTCGCGCCGGCATTCATCGTCGCCTTCTATTTTCAAGAGCGGCTCGTCGAGTGGCTCTCGCGCCCGCTTCCGGACGACAAGGAGCTGATCACGATCGGCGTCCTCGAGCCGTTCACGACCGCCGTCAAGGTCAGCATGGCGGCCGCGGTCGCCGTCACGCTCCCGGTGCTGCTCTACCAGCTATGGGCTTTCCTCGCGCCCGCGATCGAGGCGCGAATGCAGCGGACGGTCGCGATCTTCGCGATCCTCTCGACCCTGCTGTTCGCGGCCGGAGTCGCGTTCTCCTACTTCATCGTGCTGCCGCGCGCGCTCGAGTTCCTGACGAACTTCAACGAGGACGTCTTCGAGATCCAGATCAGGGCGAGCTACTACTTCTCGTTCGTGACGGTGACGCTGATCGCGACCGGGATCGCGTTCCAGATGCCGATGTTCATCCTCGCGCTCGTCCGGCTGCGAATCGTCACCGCCGCGCAGCTCCGCCGGAACAGGCGGCTGGGGATCCTCTTCATGGTCGTCTTCGCGGTCCTGCTCCCGACGGTCGACCCTGTCTCTCTCGCGCTCGAGGTCGTGCCGTTGCTCCTCCTCTTCGAGCTCTCGATCTGGCTGTCGGCGTTCATGGAGAAACGCTGGGACATCGTCGAAGAGCGCTCGCGCTGGGCGGTCGAGTGAGGGTCCTCTCTGCCGACTGGCTGCTGCCGGTCGAGGGGGAGCCGATCGAGCGGGGCGCGCTCGCGATCGAGGGGGGCAGGATCGCAGCCGTCGGCACGATCGACGAGCTCGGTGCGGGCGACCATTACCCGGAGGCTGCGATCGTGCCGGCCTTCGTGAACGCGCACACCCACCTCGAGTACGCGGTCTACGCGGGCTTCGGAGACGGGCTCTCGTTCGGACCCTGGCTCTCGCTCCACGTCGAGCGGAAGCGCCGGCTCGAGCGGGTCGACATGGAGGCGATCGCGCGGCTCGGCGCGGCCGAGTGCCTCCGCTCCGGGATCGGCACGGTCGGTGATCTCGCCTTCTCGGGCGCGAGCGCCCATGCCTGCGCCGAGCTCGGCCTGCGGGCAATCGTGTATCTCGAGGTCTTCGGGCAGGAGGCCGACGACGCCTTGCGGCAGTTCGAGTCCAAGCGGGAGTACGCCGAGCCGGCTCTCTCGGACCTGGTGCAGCTCGGCGTCTCGCCGCACGCGCCCTACACGTGCTCGACGGAGGTGTACGCCGCCTGCGCGGGTCTCGACCTGCCGGTGGCGACGCACCTGAACGAGAGCGCCGACGAGCTCGACTGGCTGCAGCGCGGGGAAGGGCCGTGGCAAGCGGTCGCCGAGCTGCTCGTCGCTCCGGACGGGAGAAGCGGGATCCGGCGCCTCGCCGAAGCCGGGCTGCTCGACGAGCATGTCGTCGCGGCTCACTGCGTCAAGGTCGACGACGAGGAGATCGGACTGCTCGCCCGCCACGGCGTCGCGGTCGCGCACTGCCCGCGCTCGAACGCCCTGCTCGGCTGTGGCATCGCGCCGCTCGAGGCGCTTCGCACCGCGGGCCTCCGGGTGGGCATCGGCACGGACGGCGTCTCGTCGGTTCCGTCGCACGACTTCTTCGAGGAGCTTCGCGCGGCGATCTCGCTCGCGCGCGCCCGCTCCGAGCGCGCCGGCACGCTCTCCGCGAGCGAGGCGCTCGAGCTGGCGACCCTCGGCGGCGCGCGAGCGCTCGGGCTCGACCGCGAGATCGGCTCGCTCGTGACCGGCAAGCGCGCCGACGTCGCGGTCGTCACGCTGGCGGGCTCGCCGTATCTACCATGGGAGGATCCCGCGGCCGCCGTGGTCTACGGAGGATCACCGGAGCGAATCACGGCTACCCTGGTCGACGGCCAGACGAGGTACGAGAGAGGAGCATTCGAGTGGCACGAGTTGATCGACGCAACGTCCGCAGCGCGCGGCCGAATGCTGGCGCGACCGCGCGTCAGCGCCAGCGGGAGCGCCAAGCCGTAGAAGACACGCTCTTCTTCTCGCGGCTTCGGAGCCACGCGAAGTGGATGTTCGTCTTCCTCGCCCTCGTCTTCGGGCTCGGGTTCGTCATCTTCGGGATCGGCTCCGACCAGGGGACCGGGATCGGCGACATCCTCCGCGACAGCGGCGGCGCCACGAGCAGCGGCGTCTCCGTCTCCGAGGCGCGGGAACAGGTGGCGGAGAATCCGAAGAGCGCCGAGGCGCAACTCAACCTCGCGACCGCCCTGCGCGAGGAGGGCCAGACCGAGGAAGCGATCTCCGCGTACAACCGCTATCTCGCCCTCTCTCCCACGGATCAGGACGCGCTGCGCGAGCTCGCCGGAATCCATCTTGCGCAAGGGAGCACGTTCGCCCAGCAGGCCCAGGTCGAGCAGCTGAGCGCCAGCTATCGCACGTTCGGCTCGACCTTCGGCTCCCCGCTCGATCTCGGCAAGGGCCAGACGCTCGGCCCCGACCCGATCGACGAGGCGCTCTCCACGGAGGCGAACCAGGCGATCAGCGACGCCTATACGAAGGCGCAGCAGTCGTTCCAGAGCGCGGTGGCCACATACGAGAAGCTCGTGACCGTGACGCCGAACGATCCGAACGTCCGGCTCGAGCTGGCGCAGGCCGCCCAGCAGAGCGGCGACTACGCGAAGGCGATCAGCTCCTACCAGACCTTCCTGAAGCTCGCCCCGGACGACCCCAGTGCCGCGATCGTGAAGCAGCAGATCGCGCAGCTGAAGGCCGCGCAGGCGCCTCCGGGCTCGGGTTAGACTCACCCGCGACCGGTAAGACCACGGCAGATCCTGTCGGCGACTCCGGGGGGCAACGGCACATGAACTTCGACGTCAAGACCGAGAAGCTCAGCGACGACCAGTATGTGATCTCCCTCTCGGGGGAGGTCGACCTGTACACGGCCCCGGAGTTCAAGCAGCAGCTGCTCGAGGTGATCGACCAGGGTGGCCGCGACGTCGTCGTCGATCTCAGCGGCACGACGTTCATCGACTCGACCACGCTCGGCGTGCTCGTCGGCGGCGTCAAGCGCCTGCGGGCGAACGAGGGCCAGCTGTCACTCGTGTGCAGCGACCGGAACATCACGAAGATCTTCGAGATCACGGGCCTCGACCGCGTCTTCACGATCCACGAGACACGCGAGGCCGCCGTCGGCACGGGGTCTGCTGCCTAGTGCCCGTTCCGGCGTGAGCCTGCGCGGGCTGGTCGGTGCCTGCGCGGTCCTGACCGCGGCGCTCGCCACGACCGGCTGCGGCACGGAAGGCCTGCCGGAGGCCGGCGCCGGCGACACGAACCGAGGCAGGGAGCTCTTCATCGAGAAGTGCGGCTCGTGCCACGTGCTCGCCGATGCGGGGACGCGAGGCCAGATCGGGCCGAACCTCGACGACGCGTTCCGCCAGTCCAGGGAGGACGGGCTCGGCGAGACGACGATCGAGTCGGTCGTCCGCGGCCAGATCGCCTACCCGGTCGAGGAACCGACCACAGGCGAGCCCGGGATGCCCGCGGACATCGTCACGGGCGAGGACGCGGACTCCGTGGCGGCGTACGTCGCCTCGGTTGCGGCGCTCCCGGTACGCCCGCGGCCCGGCACGACCACCGGTGAGGGCGGGGGGACGACGACTGGCGAAGGCGAGGGCGAGGCCGCGGGCGCTCCGGACGGCGAGGCGATCTTCGCCGAGGCCGGGTGCGGCGGCTGCCACGTGCTCGACGCAGCCGGCTCGAGCGGCACCGTCGGCCCCAACCTCGACGAGGCACAGCCGCCGAAGGAGCTCGTGATCGAGCGCGTCACGAACGGCATGGGCGCGATGCCCGCCTTCAAGGACTCCTATTCGGCGGAGCAGATCGAGGCGGTCGCCGACTACGTCGTCGCAAACGCCGGCAATTGACCGTCCAGGTAGGACGTGTCGGGGCCAGGACCCCACACGTCCGCAATAGACGGGTAGAGCCGCCGCGCATAGCTGCTCCACGGCCACTCTTCCGGACGTTCGCAGAGACCCGCCGTGACAGGATTGAGCGCGACGTACTGGAGGCAGTTCGACCAATAGTCGTCGGTGTCGACAAGCCTCGCCTTGTACCGGCCCTGCACAAGCGCACCGCGCCTGCCGTGGCCGGTGTTGAACTCGTCCACATACGTGCCCATCAGGCGGCGCATGCCGGCCGGCAGCGTCGGATGCGGCGTCTGAATCACGAGATGGACGTGATTGGTCATCAGGCAGTAGTCGTGAAGGATCCAGCGCGCCCAGCACACCGTCGCGGTGAGGAGATCGAGGAAGGCGCGATAGTCGGCGTTTTCTCGAAAGAACACCTCGGCGTCGGTAGCGCGCTGGGTGACGTGCCACACGCCGTTCGGAACATGGACGCGCGGTGGACGAGGCACGGTCCGACGGTAGCGCCACGCAGCTCGGGGCGATAGTGGCAGTTCGGGACGTGTTGGGTCCTGGCCCCGACAGGTCCCGCGCGGACGTGTCGTGTCCGGCTAGGCGTCTGCGGCCGTCGCCTCGAGGTCGACGACGACGTGCGTGATGGGGACGTCGAAGCGCTCGCGGGCGGAACCGACGACGTTTCGCTCGAGCCAGTTCGAGCGGCCCTCGGGATGGGTCGAGATCACGATCTCGTCCGCCCCGAACGTGCGCAGCGCGTCCTCCATCGCCTGGAGCGGGTCGCCGTCGCCCACCTCGCCCCGCGCCTGGATGCCGTCTTCCTGCAGCCGCGCGAGGCTCCGGTCGAGGCGCTGCTGGGCGGCGGCGCGCGCGCCGTCCTCGTCGGACGCCCAATGCCGTACGGCGGAGTTGAGCGCGGGGCAGACGACGAGGACATGCTCGCGCACCCCCTCCGCCTTGCTCCGCAGGATCTCCCGCAGCTCCTCGCCGCCGACGGTCTCGTTCGCGATCACGAGGATCCGCCGCTCGTCCTCGGCCCCGAGACGCGGCACGACCGTCTTGACGACGGGCTCGTTCGAGCGCGTCCGCATCCAGAGCCCAATGCCAATGGCGGTCAGGGCCGCGAAGACGACGACGCCGAGCCAGGTCGCGATCGACGCGGCGACGACGATCAGCGCGAAGTACCCGACCGTCATCAGCAGGAAGCGGTAAGCCTCTGCTTCGCTCCGGAACGGGTTGCGTGCCATTTTGGTGCCGCCTCAGATCAGGTAGATCGTCGAGTACACCACGATCCACATTACGTCGACGAAGTGCCAATAGATTCCCGGGATCTCGACGCCGTGGTGGTGCTCGGCCGTGTAGTGGCCGCGAAACGCGCGCACGGTCGCCATTCCGAGCAGCGTCAGGCCGACGAAGACGTGCGCCCCGTGCAGGCCCGTAAGGCCGAAGAAGATGGTGCCGAACGCGCCGTCCGAGGGGTTGAATCCGATGCGCGCGTACTCGAGCATCTGCGTGAGCAGGAACGCCAGGCCCATCATGAACGTCAGCACGAGGCCGGCCTTCAGGCCGGCGCGGTTGCCCCGCTTGATCGACTGGAGCGCCCAGTGCATCGTGAAGCTCGACGTGAGCAGGATCGCCGTGTTCACGCCGGCGACGAAAACCGGCAGGTGAAACGGCGGCAGCGGCCACGGATGCGCCTCGGGATTGACGACGCGGATGAAGAAGTAGGCCGTGAAGAAGGCGCCGAACAGCATCGCTTCCGAGGCGATGAAGAGGAACATGCCGAGCACGGTCGCGTCGATGCGCGAGCTCTTGTTCGCAACCGGCGGTCCGTGGTGCGCGTGGACGTCGGCGTGCGCGCTCATGACGACTCGCTCGAGACGTCGGCCGGCTCGACGACGACGTGCTCGACGGGAACCTTCGACTCGCTCCGCAGCCGTCCCACGAGGTCGCGGCGGAGCCACGAAGAGCCCTTCTGCTCGGGAAAGGTCGAGACGAGAATCGCATCGACGCGCTCGTCGCGGACGGCGTGCATCGCGGCCGTGAACGGATCGGGATGGGCGACCTGCCCATGCGCCTCGATCCCCTCCGACCGCAGTCGGGCGAGCGCCCTGCGCAGGCGCTCCTCCGCTTCGGGGTGCGAGCCACGGTCGGGATCGCTCTGGGGGCAGACGATCAGGAACGCGGTACGCGGGTTCGAGCGCGCCCGCTCGCGAATCCGGGCCAGCAGCGGCTCGCCGAGCACCGTCTCGTTCGCGACCACGAGCACGTTCTCCGCGCCGGTGCGTGTCGCGACGTCGGAGACGACGTGCTCGACCGGGATCGGGCCGGCCGCCTTGCGAATCTCCTCGAGCAAGTTGCGCCGTCGCCAGCCGGACTTGTCGTCCGGATGCGTCGAGACGACGAGCTCGGTCGGCCGCTCGGTCGCGATCGCGTCCTTGACCGCGGTGAGCGGGTCGTTGGCGACGACGTGGCCGTCGGCCGAGATGCCCGCCTCGCGCAGCTTGGCGAGCGTCCGGTCGAGTCGGCGACCCGCGGACGCGCGGCGCGTGTTCTCGTAGACGACGTAGCCCTCTCGCGGCTCGTTCACCGGCGCGATCACGGTCACGAGCGCGTCGCCGCCCGCGACCTTCTTCCGGACGGCGTCGAGCAGCTCGTCGCCCGCAAGCGTCTCGTTGGCGACAACGAGGATCCGGCGCTGGCCGTCGCTCACCGGACGACCTCCTCGTCCGGCTGCTCGGCGGCGGCGACGCGGCCGTTGCCGCCGTGCAAGACCGCGTGCTTGGCACCGCGGACGCCGTACTCGTACGGGCTGCCGACGACCTGCGGGATCTCGTCGAAGTTGAAGACGGGCGGCGGCGAGGAGACCTGCCACTCGAGCGTCAGCGCGCGCCAGGGATTGGCGGGCGCTATCGGGCCGCGGGCCCAGCTGACGATCACGTTGTAGAAGAAGATGATCGTCGAGGCGCCGAGCATGAACGAGAAGATCGAGATGACCATGTTCCAGTCGGCGAACTGCGAGTCGTAGTCGGCGACGCGGCGCGGCATCCCCTGCAGGCCGACCCAGTGCATCGGGAAGAACGTGCCGTTGAAGCCGATGAACGCGAGCCAGAAGTGCGTCTTGCCGAGCTTCTCGGAGTACATCCGGCCCGTCATCTTCGGGAACCAGTAGTAGATCCCGGCGAAGATCGTGAAGACGGAGCCGCCGAAGAGCACGTAGTGGATGTGCGCGACGATGAAATAGGTGTCCGAGGCGGCGATGTCGATCGGCACCGACGCGAGGAAGATGCCCGAGAGGCCGCCGAGCACGAACATCGAGAGGAAGCCGAGCGCAAACAGCATCGGCGTTCGGAAGTGCAGCTTGCCCTCCCACATCGTCGCTAACCAGGAGAACACCTTGATCCCCGTCGGGACGGCGATGATCATCGACGTCACCATCATCGGCACGCGCAGCCAGGGCGCCATCCCGGCCACGAACATGTGGTGCGCCCACACCGAGAAGCCGAGCACGAGGATCGCCATCAACGAGAGCGCCATCAGCCGGTAGCCGAAGATCGGCTTGCGGCTCATCACGGCGATCACCTCGGAGATGATCCCGAACCCCGGCAGCATCATGATGTACACGGCCGGGTGTGAGTAGAACCAGAAGATGTGCTGGTAGCCGAGCACGTAGCCGCCCTCGGCGACGTTGAAGAAGTTCGTGTGCATGATCCGGTCGAACATCACGAAGAACTGCGAGCCGGCGATGAACGGGGTCGCGACCACGACGAGCAGTGAGGTCGTGAAGTTCGCCCACACGAGCAGCGGCATCCGCCAGAAGGTCATCCCCGGCGCCCGCATCGTGATGATCGTGACCAGGAAGTTGAGCGCCGTCATGATCGACGAGGCGCCTGCCCACTGGACGCCCATGTTGAAGAACACCTGGCCGAGCGGCTGCTCGGACGCGAGCGGCGCATAGCTCGTCCAACCGGTCGCGAAGGCCCCTCCGGGCGCGAGGAACGCGGCCAGGAACATGATCCCGGCGATCGGCAGGAGCCAGTACGAGAGCGCGTTCAGGCGCGGGAACGCCATATCCGGCGCGCCGAGCATCAGGGGCACGGCGAAGTTCGCCAGCCCGGCGAACGCGGGGATGATGAAGAGGAAGATCATCAGCGCGGCGTGCTCGGACACGAGGCCGTTGAAGGTCTGCGTGTCGACGAACTGCATGTCGGGCCGAGCGAGCTCGGCGCGGAAGATCATCGCCAGCAGCCCCCCGACGACGAAGAAGAAGAACGTCGTCGTCAGGTACTGGACGCCGATCACCTTGTGGTCGGTGTTGACCTTGAAGTAGTCGCGCCAGCTGTAGGCGCCGTGCCCCGAGTGGTCCTCCTCGCGCGTCGGGCGCCCGGAGATGTAGTAGAGCCAGTAGTCGAACGCGCCGATCCCGGCCAGGAAGCCCACCGGCGCGAGCGTCAGCGAGGCGACGACCGTGATGATCGTCCAGTCCCACGTCGGGTCGTAGCCGCCCAGCCAGCGGAAGAAGCAGACGATCCCGGCGCCGATCAGCCAGAAGAACGCCGTCAGCCAGGCTGCGCGAACGAAGCCGGGACGGGTCAGGTGCTGCATGCCGTGCCGCGGCGGCGCCGGAGCGTGTCCGTGGACCTCGTGCTGGGTGTCGGCGATCTCGGTCACTCGCTATCCCTCTTGCCCGTCGACGAGATACTGCACGAGCGCGTCGAGCTGCTCGTCCGAGAGCGACTCGCCGTACGTGGACGGCATCACGTCGGGCTGATAGCCGGTGGCGACCATGGCATTCGGATCGACGATCGACGTGCGCAGAAACTCCTCGAGCGGCTCCCCACCCGGGTCGACCGCGTTCAGAGACGGTCCGACCTGGGAGTCCGTCCCGGCAGGGGCGAACTCGTGGCAACCGCCGCAGCCGGCGTTCGCGAAGATCGCCTCGCCTGAGTCTTCCTCGCCGCCGCCGGACTCGCCGGCGAGGAACTCCTCGTACTCGGCGCGCTCGACGACCCGCACCGCGCCGCGCATGGTCGAGTGTCCGAGGCCGCAGAGCTCCGTGCAGATGAGCGTGTACTCGCCCACCTTCGTCGGCGTGATCACGAGCGTCGTCCGGATCCCCGGCACGGCATCGGACTTCTGACCGAACTCGGGCACCCAGAACGCGTGGATCACGTCGAGCGAGCTCAGCGTCAGCTTCGCCGACTCGCCGACGGGGAGCACGAGCTGCCCAGAGACGACGGCGGGATCGCCCGGATACTCGAACTTCCACGCGAACTGCTGTGCCGTCACCGCGATCGGGATCGCGCTCGCGCCCGCGTCCTCGTTCTTCGCGAGGACGATCGCGCTCACCACCGAGATCGCCGTCACGAGCACGGCCGGGATCGCCGTCCAGACGATCTCGAGGCCGGTGTGGCCGTGGATCGGCGGTCCGTCCGAGTCATCCTCGGGCTGGGCCCGGAACTTGAGCACCGAGTAGATGATCGCGGCCGCAACCACCGCGAACACGCCGATGCAGATGATGGTCGTGAACCAGAAGGTGAACTCGATCCGGTCCATCTCCTCCGAGGCCGACGTGGGCAGCCACGGGACGAGCACGGCCACGACCGATGCGACGACACCCGCGAGGACGCCGTAAATCGTGATGCGGACAATCGAGCCCCTACGCACCGCGGCGAGCCTACATCAGCCCGTCCCCGTCGGCAGCAGCGCCCGTAACCGATTTGCCGCGGCGGCCGTTGTTCCGGTGCACGACACACACCCCCTGCCTACAGAGAGGACGAAAATGGGTCTTGGAGTGAGCATCTTCCTGATCGCCGTCGGGGCGATCCTGACCTGGGCCGTGAACGCAACGGTGACGGGTCTCGAGCTGCAGACGATCGGCGTGATCCTGATGGTCGTCGGCGCGCTGGGCCTCGTGCTCTCGATGATCTTCTGGTCCTCGTGGGGCGGCTTCGGCGGCGAGCGGCGTCGAACAACGTTCGTCGAGGACGGCCCGCGCTACTAACGAGGTACGAGCTGGTGGGGCCGCGAAAGCGGCCCCTTCAGGGATTTGCGGGAATCGGGATCCGCTTCTGCGGATCCCGATTCATGCGACGACTAAGCGTGCGGGAGGTCGAACGAGAACGTCGAGCCGCGGCCGGGCTCGGACTCGACCCGGATCCGGCCGCCCATGCGTCGCACGAGCTCGCGGCTGATGTAGAGGCCGAGCCCCGTGCCGCCCACGCCGCGGGAGAGGTTCGGGTCGAGCCGGTAGAACTTCTCGAAGATGCGCTCGTGCTCGGAGGCCGGGATCCCGAGCCCGCGATCGCGCACCGCAAACCGAACGTGTCCGTCGCTGGGGTCGATCTCGAGCTCGACGAGGCCGCCGTCGGGCGAGTACTTGACCGCGTTCTCGACCAGGTTCACCAGCACCTGGCGGAGGCCGTCGGGGTCGGCCGCGACCTGGGGACCCGGCTCCGGAGCCGACAGCGCGAGCTCGATGCCCGGCGGCAAATGCGTCTCAGCCGCCGCGAGCACGGTGCGCGCGAGCTCGGTGGCGTCGGCACTCCCGATCGAGACCTGAGCGGCGCCCGAGTCGAGCCTGCTCGCGAGCAGGATGTCGTTGACGATTCGGGCGAGGCGCTCCGACTCGCCTGCGATCACGCCCAGCATCCCCTCCTGCTGGTCGGCGCCGAGCGAGACGTCGTCGCGGCGCAGCGTCATCGCGGCGCCGTAGATCGCGGCAAGGGGCGTGCGCAGCTCGTGCGAGATGGTCGAGACGAAGTCGCTCTTGAGCTGCTCGACCGCACGCTCGTCGGTGAGGTCGCGAAAGGCATAGACCCGGCCCTGCGGGAACTCGACGGCGGTGAGCGACAGCCAGAGCTCGCCGACGGAGCCGTCGACCGGAAACGTTTGCGGCCGCTCTCCGGCCTGCTCGAGCGGCCAGCCGGCCAGGACGTCGGCCGCGGTCGCGCCGTCGACGTCGCGCTCGGCGAGTCCGGTGATCCGTGCTGCGGCCGGATTCCAGAGCCGCACGATCCCGTCGCGGTCGACGAGGAAGACGCCCTCGCCGACGAACTCCAGGGCCTGCCCGGCGACGGCGCGTCGCCGCAGCTCCCCGACGAGACGGGCGTTGTCGATCGCCGCCGATCCCCGCCGCGCGAGCTCGAGCGCCAGCTCGAGATCGGTGTCCTCGTACCGGTCAGGCTCCCGCGAGCCGATCGTCATCACGCCCAGGGTCTCGCCGCGCGAGACGAACGGCACGAACATCATCGAGCGCGACCCAACCCGAGCGAACGCATTCATGTCCAGGCCGAGCTGCGCGAGCTCGTCCATGAGCTCGCGCGTCACCGTCGGGACGAGCAGCGGCTCCCCCGCGCCGACGACGCGGCGCATCAGCGGTGGCGGCACGTCAGGCATCCGATAGCTGTCGGGCATCGCGTCCATGAGCCGCTCCAGCTCGGGGTCGGCATGCGCGTGGGCGACCCGGAGGAGCTGCGTGCCATCCGCGAGGAAGATGTTGCAAGCGTCGGCGACTCGGGGCACGACGACGTGCGCGATCCTGCGAAAGATCTCTTCCCGGTCGAGCGACGAGGAGAAGAGCTCGCCGGCCTCGGCGAGCAGGCGGACGCGGTCGTCGGCGCGCTTGCGGTCGGTGATCTCCATGATCACGGCGCCGACGCCGATTACCTCGCCGCTCTCCGTGCGTACCGGGTAGTAGCTCGAGAGCCAGTGCCTCCGGTCGCCTACGGCCCGGCCCGCATCGTCGGTCGACTCCGTGTGCACGACCGGCTCGCCGGTCTCGAGCACGCTGCGGTAGAGCGGCTCGAGCCGTTCCCCGAGGCCCGGCAGCAGTTCAGGCAGCGTCCGGCCCACGTGCTCCTCCGGAGTCGCCCTGTTGATCTCGGCGAGCGCGTCGTTGACGCGGACGAAACGCAGGTCGCGGTCCCAGAAGCCGATCCCGACCGGAGCCGAGAGGAGCATCGTGTTCAGCTGGGCGAACGACTCCTGCGCGGCGTTGAAGAGCCGTGCGTTGTCGATCGCGAGCGCCGCCCGGCGCGCGATCTCGTGGGCGAGGTCGAGCTCGGGCGTGCCGAAGCGCCGACGCGACTCGCCCGTCCCGAGCGAAATCGTCCCCAGCAGCCTGCCGCGCGTCGCCAGCGGGACGACGATGTACGAGAGCGCCTCGAGCGACTCGTACAGCCGCAGGTGCTCCTCGTCCGTCGCCGCGTCCGCGAGCGCTCCGTGACGGGCGTCCGAGATCAATAACGGCACGCCGCTCCGCAAGACCTGGGTCACCGGATGAGAGTCGTTCGCCTCGGGCGGATAGCGATGGCGCAGCTCGCGCAGGAGCTGCTCCCGGTCGGGCTCGCGATGCGAGATCACGACCTGCCGCAAGGACACATCGTCCTCGCTGAGAAGATCGACGATGCAGTAGTCGGCCACGCGTGGGACGAGCAGCCGCGCAAGCTCAGCCAGCGTTGCGTCGACGTCCAGCGAAGCGGCGAGGATCGTGCTCGCCTCGCCGAGGAAGCGAATGCGCTCCTCCGCGCTGCGCTCCTCCGTCACGTCCTGGAAGACGTTGATCACGAGGTGCACGTCGCCCTCAGGCGACAGCATGGGCGTCGACCGCAGCACCGACCACCGATCCTCGCCGCTCGGCTTCAGGCGGTAGCCGACAAGTCCTTCCTGCGCTTCGCCCGTCTCGAGAGCGAGCCGGTTCGGTAGCCGCTCGGACGGGAGCGGCTCGCCGTCCTCGCCGATGATCTCGAACCGCTCGAGCACCTCAGGCACGGTGAGCCCGAGGAGCTCCTCGCTCGACTCGAGCCCGCAGAGCCGGGCGGCGGCGTCGTTGGCGTAGACGAGCGCGCCGTCGGGCCCCTGCGCGGTGATCCCGTGGCCGATGGTGCCGAGGATGGCGGCCAGCTGACCCGGCGTGAAGCGCTCTCCGACGACTTGTCCCACGTCCGAGACGGTATCCGGCGGCCACCGCGCCGCGCCAGGGCGCGCTTCAAATCCTCGCGCGCAAAGCATGGGCCGTGAAGGGATCGAACCTTCGACCTTGGGATTAAGAGTCCCCTGCTCTACCAGCTGAGCTAACGGCCCGCGGCGAGAGATTGTAGCCGCATGCACGCCGTTTTCCCGATCCTCCCCGTTCGGGCGGCGACGGCACCGCACCTGCTCTGTACGATTCCGCGCCGATGCCCGACGTTGCCATTGTCGGAGCCGGCTACGTCGGCGTCCCGCTCGCCCAGGTCTTCGCGGAGGCGGGCCGCAGCGTGCTGCTGGTCGACCGCGATGCCGAGCGCGTGGCCATGCTGAATCGCGGCGAGAGCTACATCGAGGACGTTCCTTCGGACGTGCTGAAGCGGCTCGTCGACGAGAACGGGCTTGCGCGCGACGACAGACTACGACGAGCTGCGCGACGCGGACGCGATCGTGATCGCCCTGCCGACGCCGCTCTCGAAGCAACGCGAGCCCGACCTCTCGATCGTGAACAAGGCGACGGAGGAGATTGCGAAACGGCTGCGCAAGGGGCATCTCGTCGTGCTCGAGTCGACCACGTACCCGGGCACGACGCGCGAGGAGCTGCTGCCCCGGCTCGAGGCCTCGGGCCTCAAGGCCGGCGAGGACTTCCACCTCGCCTTCTCGCCCGAACGCGTCGATCCGGGCCGCACGGACTGGACGACGAAGAACGTGCCGAAGGTCGTGGGCGGGATCACGGAGGAGTGCACTGCGCGCGCCGCGGCCCTCTACGCCGGAGCCGTCGACACGGTGCACACCGTCACCTCACCCGAGTCGGCCGAGCTGACGAAGCTGCTCGAGAACATCTTCCGCTCGGTCAACATCGCGCTCGTCAACGAGCTGGCGCAGCTTTGCGAGCGGATGAACGTCGACGTCTGGGAGGTCGTCGACGCGGCCGCGACGAAGCCGTTCGGGTTCATGAGCTTCAAGCCCGGCCCGGGCCTGGGCGGCCACTGCATCCCGATCGATCCCTTCTACCTGACCTGGAAGGCCCGCGAGTACGACTTCTACACCGAGTTCATCGAGCTCGCGGGCAAGGTGAACGAGAACATGCCCTGGTACTGCCGCTCGCTGATCTCGCAGGCGCTGAACCACGGCAAGCAGCGCTCGCTGAAGGGCTCGAAGGTGCTGGTGCTCGGCGTCGCCTACAAGCCTGGGATCGGCGACATGCGCGAGAGCCCTGCGCTGAAGCTGATCGAGCTGCTCGAGACGGCGGGCGCGAACGTCTCCTACCACGACCCGCACGTCCCCGTGCTGGACGAGTTCGGCCTCACCTCCGTCCCGCTGGCGCCGGACGAGTACGACTGCATTGCGATCGTGACCGACCACAAGGGGATCGACTACGAGGGGCTCGTCGACGCCGAGCCGGTGATCGTCGACTTCCGCAACGCCACCGGCGAGAAGGGCCGCAAGAGCGACAAGGTCTGGAAGCTTTGAGGACGACGGTGGGACTGGTCGGGCTCGGTTACTGGGGCCCGAACCTGGCCCGCAACTTCGACAACCTCGCCGACCTCACGTGGCTCTGCGACCACGACGGGGAGCAGCGCGACGCTCTCGCCTCCCGGTACCCGCAGGCTCGAGTCACCGGCGACTACGCGGAGCTGCTCGCCGACCCAGCGCTCCATGCCGTCGTTGTGGCAACTCCGGTGCCGACCCACTACGAGCTCGCGAAGCAGGCGCTCGAGGCGGGCAAGCACGTGCTCGTCGAGAAGCCGCCGGCGATGAAGGCGTCGGAGATGGACGAGCTCGTCGCCCTCGCGGCAGAGCGCGACCTCGTGCTGATGCCCGGGCACCTGCTCCTCTACCACCCGGGCGTGCGCAAGCTGAAGGAGCTCGTCGACGCAGGCGCCCTCGGCGACGTGCTGTGCGTCTATACGAACCGCCAGAACCTCGGCATCGTGCGCACGAACGAGAACGCGCTCTGGTCGCTCGGGGTGCACGACCTGTCCGTGATCCTCTGGTTGATCGGCGAGGACCCAGTCGAGGCGGTCGCACACGGCCGGGATTTCCTCACCGACGGGGTCGAGGACGTCGTCTTCTGCTACCTCCGCTTCCCGTCGGGGAAGATCGCGCACATGCACCTCTCCTGGCTCGATCCGCACAAGATGCGGAGGATGACCGTCGTCGGCCGGGAGAAGATGGTCGTCTTCGACGACATGGAGCTCGAGCGGAAGGTGACTGTCTACGAGAAGGGGCCCTGGAAGCAGGCGGCGGGCTACGGCGAGTGGCAGACGCGCACGGGCGACATCCACATTCCGAAGATCGACACCGCCGAGCCGCTCAGGCTCGAGTGCGAGGCCTTCCTCGACCTGATCGCGGGCAAAGGAGACCGGCGCGCGGTCGCCGCGGACGGGGCGATGGTAGTACGCGCGCTCGACCGCTTGACGGAGAGCCTGCGTGGCTGAGATCCACCCCACTGCAACGGTGTACGAGGGAACGATTCTGGGTGAGGGCGTGAAGGTGCTCGAGGGGGCCGTCGTCGGCAAGCAGCCGACGCTCTCGCCACGCTCGACCGCGAAACGCGAACCGCTCGAACCGACGACGATCGGCGACGGCACGATCGTCTCGACCGGCGCGATCGTCTTCGCCGGCTCCCGGATCGGGTCCCGCGTCATCCTCGGTGACCAGTCCTGCGTGCGCGAGCGCGTCGAGATCGGCGACGACGTCGTGCTCGGTCGCGGCTCCTACGTCGAGAACGACACCACGATCGGCGCCATGACGAAGATCCAGGCGGACGCGTATATCACGGCCTACTCGACGCTCGAGGAGCACGTCTTCATCGCCCCCTGCGTGGTGACGACGAACGACAACTGGATGGGCCGGACCGAGAAGCGCATCGGCAACGTGATCGGCCCGACGATCCGCCGCGGCGCCCGCGTCGGCGGCGGTGCGATCCTCTGTCCCGCGGTCGAGGTTGGCGAGGAGGCCTTCGTCGGCGCCGGCGCCGTCGTGACGAAGGACGTGCCGCCGCGCACGGTCGTCGTCGGCAATCCGGCGCGTGTCCTGCGCGAGGTCCCCGACGAGGAGTTGCTCGAGAATCAGTAGGAGAGATAATCGCCCCATGGGAGCGCTGACTCCGGCCGACGTGGCAGCTGTCGAGTCCGCCGCCGACGGGTATCTGGCGGCGATGCGGGCTGAGGACTGGGGCGTCGTGGCGCACTCCTTCACGGAGGATGCCGTCCGCATCCCGCCGCACGAAGAGCCTCACCAGGGGCGCGACGCGATCGAGGCGTGGCTCGGCGGGATCGAGGAGCTCGTCTCGTACGAGCTGAAGCGGGACGCGATCGTCGGCGCAGACGGGTTCGCCTACGTCCGTGGTCGGTATGCGATCACGCTGCGCCCCAGAGGCGCTCCCGGCCCGATCTCGGACGAGGGGGACTTCCTCGAGATCTGGCGGAGGGAGCCGGACGGGGCGTGGCGCGTGGCAGAGGCGATCTGGAACACCCGCACGCCGCTCGGCACCTGACCGGCGAGCGGCGGCGAGTGACCCGCGTTCCTGGCGCGCCGCTCGCGGTGCGTAGGCCGGTGGAACAGTACGGAGGTACGGGCCGCCGGCTGAAGCGCCGCGAGCGGCGCGAGGCTGCGCCGGAGGCCGGCTCCGCCGGCCGGGAGGCGCAGCCGGCCAGGGACGCGGGTCAGGCTTTGACGATGGCGAGCTTGTAACGCCCTTCGCCGCGCGAGGCGAGCTTCACCTGGACGTAGTGCAGCCCGGTTCGCTTGGCCCGGAACGAGAGATGCTCATGCGGGCCGGGCCGGGCGGACTGGCGTGCGACGAGCCGCAGCGACGCGAGGTCGTCCACGTGCCGCGTGCCGGGCCGCCAGAGAAGCAGGTTCGTGTCGGTGCCGGCGGGGCCGCGGACACTCACGAAGACCGGCTGCCCTTGGCGAAGCTTGATCGCGTAGACGTCGCTCTGGTCGTCCCAGAAGTCGAGCGTCGCCTCGATCCGCTTGATCAGGCCCCAGAGCCGCATCGCGCCTGCACCCGCGTCGTCGTTCGGCTCCAGGCGGTCCGGTGGCGGGATCGGGCCGTCGAGCGCGCGCAGGGCGGCGGTGACGTCGAGGCGCCCCCAGCCGGAGAGCTTGTCGCGTCGCAGCGGGCAGGCGAGGCAGCCACTCGCGGCGTTGACGTCGCGCGCCGACTGAGTGAGCAGGGCGGTCACCTGCTCGGGTCGAAGCCCCGGCCGCAGCGCAAGCAGGACCGCAGCCGCGGCGCTCGCCTGCGGCGCGGCGAACGACGTGCCCTCCCCCTTGCGGAAGTCGTCGAAGTCCCCGGCGGCGCAAATCGAGTAACCCTGCTCGGCGCACTCCTTCGACTCGGCCGTCAGCGCGAGCGGAAACGTCGACAGGATGCCCTCGCCGGGCGCCGAGATGTCGTTGTAGATCCTGTCGCGGTTCGAGAAGAGGGGTACCGAGCCGTTGCGGGCGAGCGCGCTGACGCCGAGAACGTGCGGGAGAGCCGCCGGGTAGCTCGCGTACGGCCAGGGGACCGGAGGATCCTCGAGGCTGTTGCCGACCGCGGCGACCACGACCGCTCCTTGCCCGTGCGCATAGCCGATCGCGGCAGCCTCGAGCTGCGAGAAGGCGTCCTGGTCGGGATCGTGCGGGTCGCGGAAGCCGCCGATGCTGAGGTTGATCACCCGGGCGCCGTTCTCCACCGCCCAGCGGATCGCGCGCGCCTCGCCTTCGACGTCGATCAGATTGTCCGCGTCGACCACCTTGGCGATGAGCAGCTCCGCCGAAGGAGCCATGCCGGCGATCCCGGAGGCGTTGTCGACACCGGCCGCGATCACACCTGCGACGAACGTCCCGTGCCCCTGCTCGTCGACCCGCGCCGAGCCGCCGACGAAGGTTTCGGCCTTGACGATCTTGTCCACGAGCTCCGGGTGCGTAGCGTCGACGCCCGAGTCGATCACCGCCACCCGGACCGGCGCCAGCGCCGGCGCCACGTCCCAGTAGTCGAAGGCGCGAGTCATGTTGAGATGCCACTGCCTCTGCGCAAGCGGGTCGTTCGGCACGTAGGCGAGCCGGCGGCGGCTGTCGAGGCGCTCGACGTAGGTCGCGCCGGGCAGATCGGCGAGCCGCGGCGGCGTCGCACGCTCGACGACGAGCGCGGGCAGCGGCGCGAGGCTCTCCGCACCCGGGAGGGCATGCTGGAGCCGAGCCAGATCGGCCCCCGAGCGCGCGCCGACCGCATAGCGCGCGGCGTCGGCCGCCGGTGCAAAGAGCGCGGCGGCAGCAACCGACGTGAGCAGGAGGCGCCTCATGAGAGCAGGATCCTGGCCGAGAGGCCCTCTGCGAACCCCTGCACGGGGGCAACGCGGGCACGGTAGGTGCCAGGCTCGGTCGTCGCCAGCGCGAACGCGCCCTCGGGCCCCGAGGTCGTCTCAGCCACCGTGAGCCAGTCGTTGGGGGCCCGCTCGAGCTGGAGCTCGACCCGAGTACCCGGCTCGAGAGGCGTGACGCGGCCGGCGATGCCGGCCGGGCCGTCCGACCGCAGGGTCACGCGCGGGGCGACAGGCACTCGCATCGTCGGCCCCGCGAGCGCGCCCGCGGAGATCCTGACCGTCGTCGGCGCCATCAGCTTCACCGTGGCCGCCGGTGCGGCGGCCGGCCCTGCGAGCCTCGTCCAGGCACCGTCGACGCGCCGCTCGAGCACGGCCCCCGGGATGCCGGCGGCCTTCCCCTGCAGCGCCACCGTCTTCCCATAGACGACGGGCCCGCCGGGACGCGTGAGCGAGAGCATGGCGAGCTGCGTGATCCAGGTCGAGCGGAGCCCGGAAGCGGAGCGGAGCGCCGCACCCGTCACCGTCGCCGATCCGCCTGCGGAGCGGAGCTCGACGCTCGTCACCCGCCCGGAGGGACCCCGCGTGAGCGCGAGCCCGGTGAGCGGGGTGCGCAGCTTCAGGCCCTTGCGGATCGCCGCCTCGGCGACAGGTACCGGTCCCCAGCGATGCACCGGCGAGAGCGCGCTGTAGGGATCGTCGACCGCGACGAGGTACGGCACGGCCTTCCCGAACCCCTCCGCAGCGTCGATCGTCGCGCCGCCGGACGTCGAGTGGAAGAGGGCGTCGATCGGCTTGCCTTCCCAGAGGAGGACCTCGCCCTTCGTCGCCTCGACGGCAGCCGTCGTCGAGGGCTGCTCGCCGCGGATGCCGCCGTAGACCTGGCTGCGGACGTCCGCGTAGAGGTCGAAGCCCTTGCCGGTGAGCCGGCGCGAGAGGGCGTACGAGCGCGCCGCCACCGCCTGCGCCTTCAGCGCCTCCTCCGGCCAAGAGCTCGGCATCTCCTGCGCCACGACACCCGCGAGGTACTGCTCCAGGCCGACCACGTTGATCGCGTTCAGCTTCGTGCCGGTGACGGCGATCTCGAGCTGACCCCGGTACGCGCGGTCGAGCTCGAGCGGCGCCGTGCCCGGCAGGAGGGCGATCGGCCCGGCGAGCGCCGTCGGCGTGCCGTTCACGGTGATGCGCAGCTGGGGTCCGAGCGCGATCTCGCCCGCCGGCAGCGCGTAGGTCGCGCCGAAGACGTCGCGCACGCGGAACGGTGCCTGCGAGCGCACCTTCACGCTCGGTCGGGCCTCTGCGACGAGCACCCGCACCCGTGCCACCGGGGCCGGGCCGAGCGTGGCGCCGACGTAGTAGTGGCCGAGGATCCGGTCGTACGTCCAGCCCTCGTTCGCAAAGCCGAGCGCGCCGTACTGGCTCATGCCGACGCCGTGCCCCCAGCCACGGCCGCTGGCGACGAACGTCGTCGCCGTGACGGCCGCCGCCTGCACGGGAGCCGGCGCGCGAGGACCCGCGGGCGCGGAAGCCGCGAGCGCGAGGACGAGACCGGTGAGGGCGAAAACCATGCGCCGCATCGTCGAGCCCAACCGTTTGAGGCTAGCGCAAGTCCAGCCGCACATCCCGCCGTCTTTACCGAACCCTTCAAGTCGCTCACGGCGTATTCAGGCCGGAAACCGGGCATCGATGGTCCGCGTGGACGCAAGCCGGCTGCCACCTCGCTACCGAGGGGCCGAATGGATCGCGCGCGGCGGGATGGGCGAGATCTACCGTGCCGAGGACGGCGACCTGGACCGCGTCGTCGCGATCAAGGTGCTCGCCGACCGGTTTGCGGGCGACGATGCGATCCGGGAACGGTTCACGCGCGAGGCGCTGACGGCAGCCCGGCTGTCGAGCGCGCCGGGCACTGTGACGATCTTCGACGTCGGCGAGCACGAGGGGCGCCCGTACATCGTGATGGAGTACCTCGGCGGCGGCTCACTGGCGGACCGGATCGCGGCGGAAGGAGCACAGCCGCTCGGCCGCTCGCTCGCGTGGCTGCGGCGAGGCGGCGGCCGCGCTCGACGCGGCGCACGCGAGCGGGATCGTGCACCGCGACGTCAAGCCCGCCAACCTGCTCCTCGACGACGGCGGCCAGGTCCACGTGGCCGACTTCGGCGTCGCGAGCGCCGCGCACCTGGCCTCGCTGACGGAGACGGGCACCGTCGTCGGCACAGCCGGCTACCAGGCGCCCGAGCAGGCCCGGGGCGAGCGCGCGAACGCCCGCGAGCGACCGCTACGCGCTGGCGGTCGTCGCCTTCGAGCTCCTCACCGGCGCGCGCCCCTTCGCGCGCGAGTCCACGACCGCCGAGGCGCTGGCGCACGCGAGCGCTCCGATCCCCCCGGCGTCGCGGCTCAATCCCGAGCTGCCGCCCGGCGTCGACGCGGCGCTCGCTCGAGGCATGGCGAAGGATCCCGAGCAGCGGTACGACTCGGCGTCCGAGCTCGTACACAGCCTCCGCGAGGCGCTCGACGAGGCGGCAGGGTACGACGAGGATCGTCGCCGCGCCCCAGACTCGTTCGAGCGGCGCGTCCCGGTCGCGCTGCGGGATGCTGGGGGCCTCCTCGTCGCGGCGGGCATCCTGGCTGCGGCGCTGCTCGCGGGCGACGGAGGCGTGAGCCGGCGGCGCTCAGACCGTGACGTCGCCTGGACGGTCAAGGAGACCGTGACGTTGCCGGCGACGACCGTCGTCCAGACGGTAACGACGGCTTCGCCGGAGACGACGCGGCTCCGGCCGACCCCTCCGACGACCACGTCTGGGGCGATGCGGACCGCGCTGAACGACCAGGGCTTCGCGCTGATCCAGGTCGGCGACTACGAAGCGGCGGTGCCGCTGCTCGAGCGCGCAGTCGAGCTCGCGTCGGGGTCGGGCGAGCTCGTCGAGGCCTACGCCGCCTACAACCTCGCCCTCGCGAGGCTCTCGCTCGGCGACTGCAACGGCGTCTCCGAGCTGCTCGACCGGTCGGAGCAGGTGCAGGGCGAACGAAAGGAGATCAGCCGCCTGCGCCGCGAGGCCCGCCGCGTTTGCGACGACGACGACGGGCGACGACTAGCGAGCCTAGGAGCCGGCGAGTCTCGCGGAGTACTGCTTCTCGTAGTACTCCTGGTAGCCGCCGGACGACTTGATCGGCTCCCACCAGCCGCGGTTCGCCGCATACCACGCCGCGGTGAGCGGGAAGCCCTCGGCGAGCTGCGTCTGAGGCGACCAGCCGAGCTCCTCGCGGGCCTTCGTCGTGTCGAGCGAGTAGCGGCGGTCGTGCCCGGGCCGGTCCTCGACGCGGCGCACGAGCGACTCGTCGGCGCCGGTGTGCTCGAGGACGAGGTTCGTGATCTCGCGATTCGTCGCCTCCTCGCCGCCGCCGATGTTGTACGCCTCGCCTGCGCGGCCGCGCCGCAGCGCCAGCTCGATCCCGGCGCAGTGGTCCTCGACGAAGAGCCAGTCGCGAGTCTGGCCGCCGTCGCCGTAGAGCGGCAGCGGCTCGCCGTCGAGGGCATTCGTGACGAAGAGCGGCAGCAGCTTCTCCGGATACTGGTTCGGCCCGTACGTGTTCGAGCCGCGCGTGATCAGCGCGTCGACGCCGTACGTCCTCACCGAGCCGAGCACCTGCAAGTCGCCGCCCGCCTTCGCGGCGGAGTACGGGCTCGACGGCCGCAACGGGTCGTCCTCGACCGAGGAGCCGCCCTCCGGCACGTCCCCGTAGACCTCGTCCGTCGAGACGTGCACGAGCCTGATCCCCGCATCGCGGGCGTGGTCGAGCAGCACCTGCGTGCCTGCGACGTTCGTCTGGATGAACTCCGCCGGGCCGAGGATCGAGCGGTCGACGTGCGTCTCGGCGGCGAAGTTGACGATCGCGCCGCAACCGGCCGCCGCGTCGGCGACCGCGTCGGCGTCGCAGATGTCGCCGACGACGAGCTCGATCCCGGTCCCGTCCAGGTTCGCCGGGTTGCCCGAGTAGGTGAGCTTGTCGAGCACGCGGACGTCGTCGCCCGCGGCCTGGAGCCGCTTGGCGAAGTGGGAGCCGATGAAGCCGGCGCCGCCGGTGACGAGCACGCGCATCGGCCGGGAAGCCTAGATCGATTGATCGGCAATTACCGCACTCGCCGAGATTACCGATCAACCATCTAGTCGCAGACGAGCAGCCTGGCGCCGAGCAGCTCGGCGAGGCCGCGCCCGCCGTTGCGCATGACGACGTCGTGGCTCCAGTGGAAGACCGGCCGGCCGATCGGCGCGATTGCGTTCATCCAGGGAATCGTCGTCTCGACGTCCCACTCGTAGGTGACGGCGGTGCCGTGACCCGACCACAGCCGCCAGCGGCCGTTGCCACGCAGGCTCCCGTCCGCCTCGCCCTCGAGCAGGTGCGGCCGCTCGACGCGCGTCGTCGTCATCCGGAACTCGATGTCGTACGGCAGCCGGCTGCGCCAGATGTAGCGGTGGATCGAGCCGACGCCGTCGTCCGGATCCCGGCCGCGCCCGACCTGCTCGGCGACCTTGACGCCGCGCCACCACTCCGGCCAGCGCTCCGTCTCGTAGATCGCCGTCCAGACCTCGTCGATCGGCGCGTCGAGCGCCCATGTGGTCAGGAAGCGGTAGCGGGCCATCCCTGGCTATTCGCGGCCCGCCAGCGCGTGGATGGCTGCGAGACACTCGCGAAGGCCGTCACGCCAGTCCGGCAGCTGCGGCGCGCCCTTCTCGCTCCGGAGCACCGAGAACGCGGGCCGCGGCGCGGGACGCCCGAGCTCCGCGGTCGAGATCCGGCGCACGCTGCAGTCGAGCCCGGCCTCGGCGAAGATCGCCTCTGCGAAGTCCGCCCACGTGCAGTCGCCCGCCGCGCTGATGTGATACGCCCCGTAGGGCAGGGGCAGCACGTCCCGGGTTGCCGCGGCCAGGTGGCCGACGTACGTCGGCGAACCGCGCTGGTCGTCGACGACCGCGACCTCGTCGCGCTCGGCGCCCAGCCGGAGCATCGTCCGGACGAAGTTGTGGCCGGTCGGCCCGAAGAGCCAGGACGAGCGGACGATCCAGGCCTGCTCGCCGGCCGCCGCCTCCCCGTGCAGCTTCGACCGCCCGTACGCCGATTGCGGGCTCGGGCCGTCCGACTCGACGTACGGCTCCCGTTTCTCGCCGTCGAAGACGTAGTCGGTCGAGTAGTAGACGATCGGCGCGCCCAGAGCGGCCACGTTCGCCGTTCCTCCGACGTTGACCGCGGCTGCACCCTGCGGATCGTCCTCGGCTCCGTCGACGTCCGTCCAGGCGGCCGCGTGCAGGACGACGTCGGGCGCCTCGAGAAGCGGCGGCGGCAGCGAGACGTCCCAGTCCGCCCGAGTCAGCGCGACGACGCCGTCGGCCGCGAACTCGTGCGCGAGCGCTCGCCCGAGCTGGCCGCCGGCCCCGGTGACTAGATACACGCCGCCAGATCGCGCGGCGACAGGATCGGCGCGTCCGTGGACCAGAGGTGCTTCACGCGCGGGTCGGCCCAGCAAACGCCGTGCTCGTCCGGGGCGGACGGGTCGTACTCCTCGGTCACGTGGTAGAGGAAGAGGCAGTCCGTGAGGGCCTCGTAGCCATGGGCCTTCGTCCCGGGGATGTAGATCGCGACCGGGTTGTCGTCGCCGATGTCCTCGGTGAACGTCTCGCCGCTCTCGCGGTCGAGCACGACGACCCTCACCATTCCCCGCACGCAGGCGAAGAGATCGTCCTGGCCGCGCTCGTGGAAGTGGAGCCCGCGCACGACGCCCCGGCGCGAGAAGACGAGATTCGACTGACGCACGGGCTTCGGCAGCCGGCCCGCCCGCATCAGCTCCGTGAACCAGCCGCGCTCGTCCTCGAAGCGCTCGAGCGGGATCCGCAAGAGTCCTTCGATCACGGCGCCGCGACCTTGTTCACGCCCGTACGGCCGATCAGGGCGCCGATCTCCGGCAGCGACTCCTGCGTGCCCGCGTCCTCCCACCAGCCGCTGACCCGGTGGCAGGCGAGGGTGCCGTTCTCGGCGTAGTGCCGGTTCACGTCCGTGATCTCGAGCTCGCCCCGCGACGAGGGCTCCAGGTGGCGGATCACGTCGAAGACGTCCGGCGAGTACGCGTACAGGCCCACGACGGCGTCGCTCGAGGGCGGGGACGGGTAGCGCAGGTCGACGACACCCGCCTTCTCGACCACGTCCGTCACGCGACCGTCGTCGCCGTAGACGACGACCCCGAAGCGCTCCGGGTCGGGCACCTCCTTCACGAAGACGGCGGCGCCGTCGTCTCCCTCGACGAACGAGCGGACCGCGTCCGTCTCGGCGTACTCGAAGATGTTGTCGCCCAGGCAGACGATCAGGTCGTCGTCGCCGGCGAAGCTCTCGGCCATGCCGACGACCTGCGCGATCCCGCCCGCCTCGACCTGCACCTTGTAGGTCAGGTCCAGGTCGAACAGCGGCGTCGAGTTGCCGCGGTGGGCCATCCGGCCGTCCCCGAGCAGGTCGATCACCTGGCCCGCATGCCCCTGGCCGGTGACGATCAGCACCTCGCGCACGCCGCAGAGCTGGAGCAGCTGCAGCGGGTAGTAGATCATCGGCCAGCCGCCGACGGGCAGCAAGTGCTTGTTGACGACGCGCGTCAGCTCGCCGAGGCGCGTCGCCTCGCCTCCGGCTGCGATCAAGCCCTTCGCCTTCATGCAGGCGCCGATGCTACTTCGCTGCAGCTACTGCACGCGAAACGAGGCGCTGTAGGCCTTGTCGCGAGGCGAGTAGATCCGCACGCTCGCGCCCGGCGGGGCCGCCACCCTGGTGCTGAAGAAGCCGCGCCCGCCCGTCCGGCGGACGCCGCCGCTGAACCGCCAGGGGCCGCTCGTGCGCACCTGGACACGGTAGGTCTGCACGCCGGAGCGGGGTCGCACCTGGCCCCAGAGGACGAGTCGGCCGCCGCTCCTGCCCGCCTGGGCGAGCGGCAGCGGGAACGCGCGCGCTGCCACCTTCGGCCCGCCCGAGACATTGAAGAGGCCGCTCTGGAAGCGATCGATCTCGGGCTCGTCCTTGATGAGGTAGTGGATCAGCATGTCCACGCGCGGCGTCGCGTGCGCGCGGCGGCCGGACTGGCCGATCAGCTCGGCCTGGCGCTGCTGCGAGACCCCGAAGGCTCCCGTCTGGTAGCCGTACTCGGTCAGCCAGATCCGCTTCCTGCTCCCGAAGGCGCGACCGACCTCGGCGAGCAGCCGTTCGAGCGTGGCCATCGTGATCGTCGTGCAGTGGGCGCAGCCGCCCGAGAACGGCGTCTCGCGCGTGCTCGACGGGTAGGGATGGTGCGCGTACGCATCCAGGCGGGCGCCGGCGGCCTTCATGCCGCGGATGAAGGCGACGGGTGAGACGCCGCCCGACGCGGCGCGCGGAGCCGTCACGCCGCCGGCGACCTTCGCCCTCGGGTTGACGGCGTGGATCGCCCGGTAGCCCGGGTTGAGGAGCTGCCGGACATAGGTGTCCGGAGTGGTCGGACGCAGCCAGCGCCGCTGGTTCGGCTCGTTCCAGATCAGCCACTGGTTCACCCACCGGTACCGCGCGGCGGCGGTGCGGGCGAAGCGGGCGAAGGACGTCGCGCCGGGTGCGAAGTTGGGCGTCCGGCCGGCGTTCGCCCAACGAGGCGAGCCGACGATCCCGACCACAGCCGGAATCCGTCGCGCACGCAGGCCCTCGAGGACGAGATCGCTCTCCTCCCAGTCGGGCTTGCCTCGCACGCGCTCGATCCGGTCCCAGTGCAGGTTGAAGCGAACGAGGTCGACGCCGAATCGCTCCAGCCGGTCGAGCCGGTCGTCGAGCGTGCCGGGGCCGTGCGCGAGCCAGGAGTCGTCCTGGATCCCGAAACGGACGCCGCTCGAGGCCTCCGCCGTGGGGGCGAGAGCAAGCAGCGCGCCCGCGA
Source organism: uncultured Gaiellaceae bacterium (assembly GCA_963850995.1). Lineage (GTDB taxonomy): Bacteria > Actinomycetota > Thermoleophilia > Gaiellales > Gaiellaceae > Gaiellasilicea. The sequence goes on from CAWKNQ010000004.1 coordinate 408,755, forward strand.
GCAGGACCGGCGGCGAGAAGACGCATTGCGGCCCGGTATCCCGGCAGCTGGTTTCGACACGTCAAGGATCCTGCGGCGCTCAGCGGCCGGCCGGGCCGCGAGCGCCGGCGGCGGATGCCGCGTCGCGCGAGCGGCGAGGGCGGCGACGCGGACCACGCGCGCGACGCCGGCCGGCAGCCACCAGTTCCAGCGGCCGAAGAGCTCCATCGCGCTCGGCACGAGCAGGGCGCGGACGATCGTGACGTCGATGAGGATCGCCACCGCGAGCCCGAAGCCGAACTGCTGCAGGCCGACGATCGAGCCGGCGACGAAGCCCATGAACGCGGCGACCATGATCAGCCCGGCCGCCGTCACGAGCCGGCCGGTCTCGCGAGCCCCTCCGCGACCGCCTCGCTCGTTGTCGTGCGCCGTCGTCCCACTCCTCGCGCATGCGGCGTGACGAGGAACACCTCGTAGTCCATCGAGAGGCCGAAGAGCATCGCGAAGAGGAAGACCGGGATCCAGCCCTCGATCTGGTCGAAGGCGATCAGCCCGACCGACTCGCCCGCGCCCCACTTGAAGACGACGACGAGCAGCCCGTAGGCCGCGCCGATCGAGAGCAGGTTGAGGACGATCGCCTTCAGCGGCAGCGGCAGCGAGCGGAACGCGCGCACGAAGCAGGACGTAGGTGGCGAAGCACCGCGAGCACGAGCCACGGGAACGCAGCTGTAGGTGAGGTCGAGGAAGTCGACGCCGCCCGGCGGCCCGCCGCCGGCGTACACGCTCGACGCCGTCGCGGGAAGCCGGCGGCCGGGACGAGCTCGTCGCGCAGCCGGTCGACGAAGTCGTGCGCCTCCGGCTTGCCGTACTCGCTGCGTGCCGACCGACCTCGACGTTGCAGGTAGCGGCCGCGTCGGGTCGACGTGCTGCGGCGCGCTCGGCTCGAAGCGCACCGCGCGCGACCTCCGGGTCGGCCTCGAGCGCCGCGCGTCGAGCCGCCCGATCGCCGCCTCGCACGCTCGGCGTCGCGCGGCGCCGCCGGCGCGGCCGGTGTCGACGACGATCGTCCGACGGCGCGAGCGCGCCCGCGCCGACCGCCGCCGTCGAGGACGTTCGAGCCCCTGCACCGCCTCGAGGTCCTGCGGGATGCCCTCGTTCGAGCCCGGGCCCGAGCTGCGAGCGCGAGCACCGGCAGCGCGAGCAGCGAGCAGGAGCGCCGACGTCGCCGACCGCGAACGAGCGACGGGCCGGCGCATGATCGGCGCGCGAGCCGCGGCCCAGAAGCCCCGCTCGTGGTCCGACGCGCCGCTCGAGCGACCCGCTTCGGCAGCAGGCGCACGCGGTCGAGCGGCGTCGCCGAGCAGCGAGAGCAGCACCGGCAGCAGCGTCACGGCGCGCCAGCGACCGAGACGAGCGGGATGAGCGAGCCCGCCGACGCCGAAGCCGCGCATGAACGGCAGCGGCATGAAGAGCAGCAGCGCGAGCCCGATCGCGACGGCCGTGCCGCTGAAGACGACGGCGCGGCCGGCCGTCGTCCATCGTGCGGACGATCGCGTCGTCCTTCGTCGCCGCTCTTGCGCGATCTCCTCGCGGAAGCGGTAGACGATCGAGCAGCGAGTAGTCGATCGCGATGCCGAGCCCGATCAGCATGACGAGGTTCGTGCAGGTAGGTCGTCAGCTCCATGAAGTTCGCGAAGATCCAGACGATCCCGAGCGTCGCCGGGATCGTCGAACGCGCGCGAAGCATGAACGGGAGCAGGAACGCGAGCGTCCCGAAGACGAAGACGAGGAGCAGCGAGCGCGATCGGGAGCGCGATGAAGAGCTCGCCGACCTTGCAGGTCGTCGCGCGAAGACCGGGTCGAGGTCGTGCTCGATCGCCGCCTGCCCGGTGAGCGTAGACCTCGGCGCCCGGGATCGTGCCGACCGCCGTCGCGCATCGTCGTCGGTGTAGCCCTTCGCGTCGGCGGGCTCGAGGTCGGAGACGATCGTCGCCGCGACGACGTCGTCGGACGACCGGCGCGACCGCCGGCGACGCGTGCTCGTCGGCAGCTCGCCGCGGCGCGCGCTCGGCGGCCGCGCGCACCTCGCGGCACGAGCTCCTGCGCGCGGCCCGGTCGGCCCGCGACGACGACGCGTGAACGAGCCCGTCGAGCTGCTGGCCGAAGTGCTCCTCGAGGATCGCCTCGGCGCGCTCGCGTGTCGGTGCCCGGGCAGGGTGAAGCGGTTCGTGAGCAGGTCGGAGAGCCCGGACGACGCGCCAGCCGACACGACGAGGACGACGAGCCAGGCCGCCGAGCACGACGCCAGCGATGGCGCAGCACGAAGCGCGTCCAGCGCTCCATCGAGCGCCTCCTCGGCGCGGCCTAGCCGGCAGGCCGCGCGCGCCGCTTCGCGCCGCTTGCACGCGCGGCGCGTACGCCGCGACGGCGGCGATCCAGACGTAGACGCCGAAGGCGAGCGCAGCCGCGAGAGCTTCAGGATCCGACCGACCGGCGTCACGACGCGAGTCGTACTCAGCGCGGTACGCTCGGCCGGATGCGCGCCGGCGCGACATCGACCGGCTGCAGGAGGAGATCGAGGAGCTCTTCGCCGACCTCTGGCAGGTGCCCCGGTTCGCGGCCTGCGGCACGGCTTCCGGCCCGCGGTCGACTGCTTCCTCACCGACGAGCCGCACCAGCTGAACGTCGTCGTCGAGCTCGCCGGAGTCGACCCGGACTCGATCGAGATCGGCGTCGCCGAGCGCGCGCTCGACGATCGCCGGCGAGCGGCCGCGGCCGCGCGTGGGCGGGCAGCGTCTACCAGCAGATGGAGATCGAGTACGGCCGCTTCGAGCGCCGCATCCCGCTCGCCGACGAGGTCGACGCCGACGCGGCGACGCGCGACTACGAGCGCGGGGATACTGACGATCACGCTGCCGATCGCCAAGCGGCGCGCCGCGGCGCGCGCGCGGTCGCGATCGTCGGTGCAGCAGGCGTCGGATGAGCGACTCGAGCCGAGCCGCCGACGACGCGCCGAGACGCTCGCGCTGCCGGTCCTGCCGCTGAAGGAGACGGTCGTCTTCCCGGAGTCGATGACGCCGCTCGCGGTCGGCCAGGAGCGCTCGGTGAAGCTGATCGACGACGTCGTCGCCGGGCGAGCGGATGCTCGCGCTCGTGACCGTCCGGAACCCCGATGCCGACCCGCCGGGCTGGGACGACCTCTACGAGGTCGGCACGGTCGCGGTCGTCCACAAGATGATCAAGGTGCCCGACGGGACGCTGCGGATCCTCGTCCAGGGCCTCGAGCGCGTCCGGCTCGTCGAGCCGGTGCAGGACGAGCCGTACCTCGTCGGCGAGCTCGAGGAGCTCCCGGACGTCGTCGCCGAGTCGCCCGAGGTCGAGGCGCTGACCCGCGAACGTCCAGGACCAGTTCGCGCCGGATCATCGGCGCTCGACGCCGTACCTGCCCGAGGAGCTGCAGCTCGCCGCCGCGAACGTCGACGACCCGAGCGCGCTCTGCCACCTGGTCGCGTCGACCCTGCGCCTCCCGACCGAGGAGCGGCAGGAGCTCCTCGAGGCGGTCGACGTCGAGGAGCGCCTGCGCGCCGTCTCGGTGATCCTGACCCGCGAGCTGGAGATGTCGGAGCTCGGCTCGAAGATCCAGTCGCAGGTCGCAGTCGAGATCGAGAAGGGCCAGCGCGAGTTCTTCCTCCGCCAGCAGCTGAAGGCGATCCAGGAGGAGCTCGGCGAGGGCGACGAGCAGCAGGCCGAGGTCGAACGAGCTGCGCGCGCGGATCGAGCGAGAGCGAGCTGCCCGAGGACGCGCGCAAGGCCGCGACCGCGAGCTCGCGCGGCTCGAGCGGCTGCCGCCGGCCGCCGCCGAGTACGGCGTCATCCGCACCTACCTCGACTGGATCCTCTCGCTGCCGTGGGCCGAGCACGACCGAGGACAACCTCGACCTCGACGCACGCGCGCGCAGATCCTCGACGAGGACCACTTCGACCTCGAGAAGGTGAAGGAGCGGATCGTCGAGCACCTCGCCGTCTCGAAGCTGAAGAACGACCTGCCGGGCCCGATCCTCTGCTTCGTCGGGCCGCCGGGCGTCGGCAAGACGTCGCTCGGGCAGTCGATCGCGCGGGCGCTCGGCCGCAAGTTCGTCCGCATCTCGGTCGGCGGCGTGCGCGACGAGTCCGAGATCCGCGGCCACCGGCGCACGTACATCGGCGCGATGCCCGGGACGATCATCCGCGCGCTCCGCGACGCCGAGTCGCGAACCCCGTCTTCCTGATCGACGAGATCGACAAGATGGGCGCCGACTTTCGCGGCGACCCGGCCTGCGCGATGCTCGAGGTGCTCGACCCGGAGCAGAACCGACCTTCCGCGACCACTACCTCGACCTGCCGTTCGACCTCTCGCAGGTGCTCTTCATCTGCACCGCGAACACAGCTCGACACGATCCCGGCGCCGCTGCTCGACCGCATGGACGTGATCCAGCTCTCCGGCTACACCGAGGACGAGAAGCTCGGGATCGCGAAGCGCTACCTCGTGCCGAAGCAGCTCGAGGCGCACGGCCTCGACGCGCCAGCAGCTCGACGCTCACCGGACGACGCGCTGCGCGCTCGTGATCCGCGAGTACACGCGCGAGGCCGGCGTGCGCAACCTCGAGCGGCGGATCGCCGCGCTCTGCCGCAAGGCGGCGACGCAGGTCGCCGAGGGCAAGACGGAGAAGCGTCGAGCGTCGACGAGCGCGCGCGTCCGCGAGTGGCTCGGCCCGCGCCGCTTCTCCGGCGAGGTCGCGCAAGCGCACGGCCGAGCCGGGCGTCGCGACCGGGCTCGCCGTACACCGCGGTCGGCGGCGACGTCCTCTTCATCGAGGCGACCGCCTATCCCGGGCAAGGGCGGCTGACGGTCACCGGCCAGCTCGGCGAGGTGATGCAGGAGTCGCGCCCAGGCGGCGCTCTCCTGGGTGCGCTCGCACGCGGACGAGCTCGGCATCGACCCGGACGTGGTTCGCGGAGCACGACGTCCACATCCACGTCCCGGCGGGCGCGGTGCCGAAGGACGGCCCGTCGGCCGGCGATGACGATGGCGACGGCGCTCGCCTCGCTCGTCGACGGGCCGCCCGGTCGCGGACGACGTCGGCGATGACCGGCGAGATCACGCTCACCGGCCAGGTGCTGCCGATCGGCGGCGTCCGGGAGAAGGTGCTCGCAGCGCAGCGCGCCGGGCTGAAGCGCGTGATCCTCCCGCTCGAGAACGAGCCCGACCTGGAGGACCTGCCCGCCGAGACGCGCGAGGAGCTCGAGTTCGTCCTCGCCGACCACGATCGAGGACGTCTTCGAGGACGCGTTCGACGGCGCGGCGCCCGTCCGCGCGCCGCCCGGCGCGCCGCCGCCGACCGCCAGGCCGCCGCGCCGCGCCAGTAGCTCTGTTTCGGGATCGCGGTGGGGCAACGATTAGTTGGACGACCACGAGACGACGAAAGGACGAGCGCGATGGTCAAGACGAAGGACAAGCTCTACGAGACGGCCGACACGATGCGGCCGTACGTCGACCGGGCGATGCACGACGAGGAGCTCCACAACAACCTGAAGGAGGCGTTCGGCGCCGCCCGGCAGGTCTACGGCGAGCTGCTCGGGAACCGCGAATCTCAGCGCGACCGCGATGCGGGCCGCAACCGACAAGGACATCCAGGAGAACCTGCGGAAGGCTGTCGACGAGCTCCGCAACGCCGCGGACCGCGTCCAGGGCAAGGAGGACCACAGCACGCGCAACACGATGCTGCTGCTCACGGGGATCGCGCTCGGGATCCTCTTCAACCCGATGACCGGGCCCGCAGACGCGTCAGTGGCTGATGGACAAGATCACGGGCGAGAGCTCGGACGACTACTCGTACACGCCGCCGCCGGCGCCGACGACGCGGCTCGAGCGCGGCGCAGAGCTCGGCCGCCGCGTCGACGAGCCGTCATCGAGGGCGACCTAGCGACTCCTAGCCGGCGCCGATCAGAGGCGCCGTCGCCCTCGGCCGAGACCGGGGCGACGAGCGCCCGCTCGAGCGAGCCCGGGCTCGAGACCGCTGGCGCTCGAGATGTCGGTCGACCGCAGCAGGACGGCGGCCGGCTTCGGCGCGTCGCGCTCAGCGGCACGGGCGGCGCCCAGCCGCGCCCGGCCGCGAAGCGAGACGTCGTCGAGCCGCCGCCACGCGCTCAGATACGGGAACGGCGTTCACGACGCCGTCGTAGCCCATCGGCAGCAGGCCGACCGGATGGATCTCGAAGTGGAGGTGGTACGGCGTCGACTGCGCGTCGCCGGTGTTGCCGACGAAGCCGAGCACGTCCCCGGCGCGCACCTCGCTCCCGTTGACGGCGAGCGGCGAGAAGGCGGAGAGGTGGGCGTAGTAGAACTGGTTGCCCTGGCGGTCGCGTAGCCAGAGCCGGTAGCCGCCGACGCTCGTTCCAGCCGACCGAGAAGACCGTGCCGTCGGCGACCGCGAGCAGCGGCGCGCCGAGCGGGGCGAAGATGTCCTCGCCGTGGTGCCAGCCGACGCCGGCGCGCGGGGGCGCCGAAGGTGTCGCCGAACGACGACGGGCCGTAGACCGGGAAGACGTAGCCGGCCGGCGAGAGCGGCGCCGAGATGTCGGTCGGCGGCGGTCGATAGATCGGGCCCGGGCGTTCAGGCTCCGGCTCGGGGGGCTTGGGCAGAGGCTTCGGCTTCGCCGGGCGCTTCTCCTTCGGCGGCGGCGCCACGGGTTTCTCGGTCGTCGTCGTGGCGGCTGCGGCGGCGGCGGCGGGGCGACCGAGGTCGACGTCGCCGCTTCCGCGCGGCCGACGAAGATCTCCGTCCCGGCGGGCAGGCCGCCGTGGTCTGCCGTGAGCACGACGTGCAGCCCCGTGACGGTGGCCCGCGCATGCTGGGTGCCGTCGACGACCGGTGCCTCCGCACCTGCTCGAGCGTGACTGCGTAACCCCAGTCCCCGAGCGGGAAGCGCGCGTTCGGGCCTGCGGAGACCGGCGTGCCGAGCACGACCAGATTGGCCACCTGCGAGCCGTTGACGTCGGCGCCGTCGGTCGTCGCATTGGCGCGGGCGGCGACGCCGTCGGCGGTGATCTCGCCGTTCAAGAACGAGATCCCCGACGCGTCCGCGACCGCATGCGAGCCAACGGTCCCGGTCGCGTCCGTGGCGGCGCTCGAGGACAGCGCCCCGGTTCGCGCCGCGGTCCCGTCGGCGGGATACGCAAAGCCGCCGGCTGCTCCGGTCGGGCCGCCGCCCAGGACTCCGGACACGGCCGCGGACGCCCCGGACTGGCCGGGCACGAGCACGGCGATGCCGTACGCGCCGGCCGCGACGACGGACGACTGTGCGTGCGTGCGGCTGCTCGCGCCGAGCGCGGCGACGACGCCCGCGAGCAGGAGGAATGGGAGAAGCCTGCGTTGCACTGGGCGACTCATTATGCGGACATCGTCCGGCTGTCGCTGGCCGACGTTGCTGCCGCGTCGCCGTTACTGCGCCCAAGCTTCGCGCTTGCGTGAACTCGCGGAAGCGGTCGCGGGCCGCGTCGTCGGGCCCGAGCTGCTCGTCGTCCCCGTAGCGCGGGTCGGCCGCGATCTCCTCCGCGACCGCCCGGACCTCGTGTGCGATCGCGGCGCGGTTTCCGGGGTCGCGAAGGAGCAGCTCGACCCAGGTCTCGGTGCCGTCGTACGGCGGTACGTCGTGGTCGACGAGCAGCTCGCCGAGCTTCACGCCGACGCGGATGTAGGCGAAGGTCCGGAACGCCAGGATGCGCCGCGGCGAGCCGACGAGGCGCTCGATCTCCGGGTCGTCGCCCTGGATCTGCGCGACGATGCTGCCGATCGGCTCGTCGACGAGCGGAAGCCAGATCTCCTCGTTGCTCGTCATGGCTCCGAAGGATACGGGGACGACTTCCGCGTGCGCCACGCCAGCTGGGCGGCGACGGCGAGCAGGAAGAGCGCGAACAGGCGGCGCAGCGTGTCCTCCGGCAGTGCGGTCGCGACCTGGACGCCGACGACGGCTCCGCCGATCGACGCGAGCCCCAACACGAGCGCCGTGCGCAGGCGAACGTTTCCGTAGCGCCGCTGCCGCCAGGTCCGGCGGCGACCGTCGGCAGGATCGCCAGCAGCGACGTCGCCTCGGCTTCGATCTGCGACAGGCCGAGGGCGACGAGCGTGGGCACGAACAGGATGCCGCCGCCGACGCCGAAGAAGCCGGCGAGCACGCCGGCGGCGAAGCCGAGCGAGATCGCGAGCACGATCGTGCCCGCGCTCATGAGAACAGCAGCCAGACGGCGATCGCCACGAGCAGGCCGGAGAAGGCGTAGCCGAGCACATGGGCCGAGACACGCTGCTGGACCGCCGTGCCGGCGACCGCTCCGGCGGCGGCGGGGAGCCCGACGAGCGCCGCGTGCGCGACGTCGACGTGGCCTTCGAAGGCGTAGAGGACGACGCCGGCGAGCGCCGTGATCCCGATCGCGGCAAGCGATGTCCCGGTCGCCACCTTCCCGTCGAACCCGAGCAGCATGATCAGGAGCGGCACGATCACGATTCCGCCGCCGACGCCGAAGAGGGTGCTGAAGAGACCGGCCACCAAACCGATCGCTATGAGCTTCAGCGGCACCGTTCGTATCCTAGGGCGGTGGACGGCGACCGCCTGCTCGCGCGCCTCGCCGAGTCACCGGAGCGCGCGGCGATCCTGCTCGACGTCGACGGCGTGCTCGCGCCGATCGTCGACGTGCCGCACGAGGCGAAGGTGCCGGAGGAGACGCGGGCCGAGCTGCTCCGGCTGCACCGCCGCTACGCGCTCGTCGCCTGCATCAGCGGCCGCTCCGGCGCCGACGCCCGTCGCGTCGTGGGGCTCGACGAGCTCGTCTACGTCGGCGAGCACGGGCTCGAGCTCGAGCCGGCGGCCGCTGCCTGGAGCGAGCGCCTCCAGCACTTCGCGGCGACTGTCGACTGGGAGGACGTCGAGCGCAAGCCCCTCACCGTGAGCTTCCACTACCGTCGCGCCGGGGACGAGGCCGAGGCACTGGCGCACCTGGAGGCGGTCGCCGCGCGGGCCCGCCACGAGGGCCTCGTCGCACGCTTCGGCCGAAAGGTGCTCGAGCTGCGACCGCCGCTCGGAGCGCACAAGGGGACGGCCGTCGCGCACCTGCTCGGCGAGCGAGGGCTCGAGCGCGCACTCTACGCCGGCGACGACACCACCGACCTCGATGCGTTCGCGGCCCTGGCCGGGCTCGAGCTCGGCATCCGGGTCGCCGTGGCGTCGACAGAAGGGCCGTCCGAGCTGCGCGAGGCCGCCGACATCGTGGTCGGCGGCCCCGCGGAGGTGCTGGAGTTGCTGAGGTTGCTCTAGGCGGCTTCGAGCGCCGGCTCGGGCACCGACTCGACCTCCTCCTGGCGGATCAGCACCAGCGAGGCGATCACGCCGACGATCGCGATCGCAGCGCCGACCCAGAAGGCCAGCTGGAAGCCGGACGTCATCGCGTCCGGCACCGCCGTCCCCGAGGCAACCTCGTTCTCCGTTCGCGTGATCGCAACCGTGGAGAGGAGCGCGATCCCGACCGCGCCGCCGATCTGCTGCGACGTGTTGATCAGCCCCGAGGCGATCCCCGCCTCGGACCGGTTCACGCCCGCGAGCGCGGCGATCGAGATCGGCACGAAGCAGAACGCCAGTCCGACCGCGATGAGCAGGAACCCGGGCAGCAGGTTCGTCCAGTACGAGCCGTCGACGGGCACCTGCGTGAACAGGAGCATGCCGACCGCGAGGAGAGCCATGCCGCCCGCGATCAGCGGTCGCACGCCGACGCGGTTGACGAGCATGGCGGCGACGTTCGCCCAGATGATCGACGTGCCCGCCACCGCCAGGTACGCGACACCCGTCTTCATGGCCGAGTAGCCGAGCACCTGCTGCATGTACAGCGTCAGCATCAGGAACATCGAGAACAGGGCCGTCCCGAGGATGAACCCGGCGACGTTCGCGCCGAGGACCGTCTTCGTGCGGAGGATCCCGAACCGCATCAGCGGCTCGTCCACGCGCTTCTCCCAGCCGACGAAGCCGAGCAGCAGCGCCGCCGACGCGGCGAAGACGCCGATCGTGCGTCCAGAGCTCCAGCCCCAGTCGCGCCCCTGCGTCATGCCGAGCACGAGCCCGGTCAGGCCTGCGGTGACGAGCACCGCCCCGGCGCATCGAAGGTCTTGACGTGCGTGTCACGGCTCTCGCGGAGCAGCAGCGGCGCGAGCGCGAAGGCGACGAGGCCGACCGGGATGTTGACGAAGAAGATCCACTCCCAGGAGAGTGCGTCGGTGAGCACGCCGCCGAGAAGGACGCCGGCCGCGGCGCCGAAGCCGCCGACCGCGCCCCAGACGCCGAGGGCGATGTTCCGCTCCCGGCCTTCGGCGAAGGTCGTCATCAGGATCGCGAGCGCGGCCGGCGAGATCGTCGCCGCGCCGAGGCCCTGAATCGCGCGGGCGCCGATCAGCGACGCTTCCGACCACGCGAGCCCGCAGAGGAGCGAGCCGATCGTGAAGAGGATCAGGCCGGCCATGAAGATACGCCGACGACCGAGGATGTCGGCGGTGCGGCCGCCGAGCAGCAGGAAGCCTCCGAACACGAGTGCGTAGGCCGAGATCACCCACTGCAGATTGGCCTGCGAGAATCCGAGATCGGTCTGGATCGAGGGAAGAGCAACGTTCACGATCGCGATGTCGAGCACGACCATGAACTGGACGGCACCCAGAAGCGCCAGTCCGAACCACTTCAGTCGGGGGGACGTCACCATTGTTGCGCTGTCCTTTCGGCAGGGTATACTTGCTTTGTTGAACGACATGCTTTCAAAAAGCAAGTCATCCCAGAGGACGATATTCGCGTGATCGGCCTCGTCCACGAGGACGACAGATGAAACGGTACGACCGTCAGTACTGCCCGATTGCCCGCTCGCTCGAGCTCGTCGGGGAGCGTTGGACGCTGCTCGTCGTGCGCGAGCTGATGCACGGGCCGAGGCGCTATACCGACCTCGCCGACGGTCTTCCCCGGATCGGCAGCAACGTCCTCGCCGCGCGCCTGAAGGAGCTCGAGGCAGGAGGCGTCGTCGAGAAGCGTAAGCTCCCGCCTCCGTTCGCCTCGACGGTGTACGAGCTGACACCTCTCGGCCGGTCGCTGCGGCCCGTGCTGCACGAGCTCGCCCGCTTCGGCGCGCGCCTTCTGGGACCGCCGCCGCTCGACGCGCTCGAGGACGGCTGGCTCGTCGATGCGCTCGATCTCGCCCTGTCACCGGTCTCCCCGCGCGGCGCGATCGCCTTCCGCATCGGCGCCGAGGAGGCGACGCTGATCGACGGCGTCGCGACGGAGGGCATCGTCGAGGCGCCGGGCGTTCTCGTCGAGGGCGACGCGGTCGGCTTCTACCACCTCGTCGTGGACAGGAACGCGGACGGCGTCCGGATCGAGGGCGACCGCGAGCTGCTCGAGCAGCTGCTCGACGGCTTCGCGCCTAGGTCTGAACCCGAGCCGCTTCCCGCCTGAGCACGTCCCACGCGAGACGCACGTCGTCCTCGGTCGTGCGCGCGTTCCCGACCGCGAGCCGGAGGACGTAGCGGCCGTCGAGCTTCGTGTGCGAGATGAAGATCTCGCCGCTCGCGTTCACGCGCTCGAGCAGCGCCTCGTTCGCCTCGTCCGAGCCCTCGTGGCGGAAGCAGACGAGCGAGAACGGCCGCGGTGCCACGACCTCCCAGCCGGGCTCGTCCCGGACGAGATCTTCGAAGAGCGCCGCCAGGCGAATCGCCTCGCGAATCCTGTCCTGCACACCCTCGCGGCCGTAGCAGCGCAACACCGTCCAGAGCTTGAGCGCCCGGAACTGTCTCCCGAGCGCGGAGCTGTACTCGGACAGGCTGGCCACGTCCTCGCTGACGCGCAGGAACTCGGGCACGAGGCTGAAGACGGCGCGCAGGTCGTCGGGTCGCCGCGTCCAGAACGCCGAGCAGCCCATCGGCGTGAGCAGCCACTTGTGTGGGTTGACGACGACCGAGTCGGCGCGCTCCCAGCCGGCGAACGCGTCCCGGAGCTCCGGGCAGACGGCCGCCGAGCCGGCGTACGCGGCGTCGACGTGCAGCCAGACGCCGTCACGCTCGCACGCGTCCGCGATCGCAGGGACTGGATCGATCGAGCTCGTCGACGTCGTCCCGATCGTCGCGACGACTGCACATGCACCGGCGAGGTCGAGCGCGTCCGGACGCAGCCGGAAGGCGGCGTCGACCGGGATCGCGCGCGGCTCGAGCTCGAGCAGGCGGCAGGCCTTCTCCACCGACGAGTGTGCGTGCTCGGAGCAGACGACCACGCGCGCTCCTGGCTTGGCCTGCCGCGCCGCCGCGAGCGCCGTCATCGTCCCGGTCGAGGCGGTGTCCTCGAGGTGGCCGTGCAGGCCGTCGGGGAGCCCGAGCAGCTGCGCGAGCCAGTCGAGCGTGAGCTCCTCGAGCTCCTGCAGTGCGGGTGAGGTGCGCCAGAGGATCCCGACCTGGTTCAGACCGGCCGCGAGCAGCTCGGCGAGGATCCCGGGCTCGGAGCCGGTGTTCGCGAAGTAGGCGAAGAAGCGCGGGCTCTGCCAGTGCGTCGCCGCCGGCAGCAGCAGCTCGTCGAGGTCGCGGAGCACGTCGGCGAACGGCTCCGGCCGGTCCGGCGGCGCCTTCGGCAGCCGGGCCCGGAGCTCGCCCGGCTCGACCTGGGCCAGCACGGGCAGCTCGCGCAGGCGCTCGAGATAGGCCGCGACCCAGTCGAGCGACGCGGCGCCGTCCTCGCGGAAGCTCACTTGCGGAGCTTTTCGATCGCCTTCCACGGACGGGTGTTCACGATCTGGTCCGCCGTCAGCCAGGCGCGCCGCGCCTGCGCGACGCCGAGGTCGACGTAGCGCAGCGCGTTCGCCGAGTGCCCGTCGCTCGAGATCACGAGCCGAAGCCCTGCCTCGCCGGCGAGCCGGGCGTTCGCGTCACGCAGGTCGAGCCGGTCGGGCTGCGAGTTGATCTCGAGGAACGTCCCGGTCTCGAGCGCGGCCTCGACCACCTTCTCGACCTCGATCGCGGACGGGTTGCGGACGCCGATGCGCCGGCTCGTCAGATGGCCGATGCAGTCGACGTGCGGGCTCTGCATGGCCTCGAGGACGCGGCCGGTCGGGTCCTTGTCGAAGCTCGCGTGGACCGACGCCATCACCCAGTCGAGCGGCGCGAGCAGCTCCTCGGCGAAGTCGATCTCGCCGGTGGCGCGGATGTTCACCTCGATCCCCTTCAGGATCCGGAACGGCGCGAGGCGCTCGTTGAGCGCGTCGATCTCCTCCCACTGCCGCTCGAGGCGCCCGTCGCGCAGGCGGTGCGAGTGGTCGCAGATCGCGAGGTACTCGTGCCCGAGCGATTGGGCCATGACCGCCATCTGCTCGATCGTCGCCTTGCCGTCCGACCAGGTCGAGTGGCAGTGCAGGTCGCCCCGGAGGTCGGACCGCTCGACGAGCTCCGGTAGCTCGTCCTTTCGCGCCGCCGCCAGCTCGCCGCCGTTCTCGCGCAGCTCCGGCGGGATGTACGCATAGCCGAGGTGGGCGTAGAGCTCCTCCTCGTCGGCCGCCGTGAACTCCTCGCCCGTCTCCGTGTTCGTGACCGAGTACTCCGAGACGGAGAGCCCGCGGCGGACGGCCTCCTCGCGCAGCGCGACGTTGTGCTCCTTCGAGCCGGTGAAGTGCTGGAGCAGGTTGCCGTACGACTCCGGCGGCACGACGCGCAGGTCGAGTCGGAGCCCCTTGGCGGTGATCACCGTCGCCTTCGTGTCGCCTTTCGCGACGATGCTCGCGACGTCGTCGCGTGTCGTGAAGTGCTCGATCAGCGCCGGGGGGTCGGTCGAGGTCGCGATCACGTCGAGGTCGCGGAACGTCTCGCGGCGGCGTCGCGCGGATCCCGCCTCGGAGACCTTCACCGCGGCCGGGTGCGCACGCAGCTCCTCGACCAGCTCGAGCAGGAACGGGAGCCCGTCGCCGAGCAAGCGCCTCGAGTCGCGCGGGTCCTTCGGCTCCTCCGCGAGCGCCTTGAGGATCTTCTCCTCGCTCTTCGCACCGAGGCCGGCGAGCGAGCGGAGCTGCTCCTGCTCGGCCGCTTCCTTCAACCCGGTGAGGGTCGTCACGCCGAGCTCCTTCCAGATCCGGCGCGCGGTCTTCGGCCCCAGGCCGGGCAGGCGCATGAACTTGACGACCTCCTCCGGCACGAGCGCCTTCCGCTTCGTCAACGCCTCCATCTCGCCCAGCTCGACGACCTGGACGATCTTGTCCTCGATCGTCTTGCCGATCCCGGAGAGGCTCTTCGCCTTCCCCTCGAGCGCGAGCTGCGCGACCGGACCGCCGGTCTCTCGGATCCGCGTCGCGGCGCGGCGGTAGGCGAGGACGCGGAAGGAGTCCTCCCCCTCGAGCTCGCTCAGGTCGGCCAGCAGCTCGAGCTGGTCGGCGAGCTCGTCGTTCCTCGGCAGGGTCGCAGCCACTTGTCGCGATGATACGGAGGTGCGGGCGTGCGTCTGCCTGCCCACCTACGACGAGCGCGAGAACCTCGAGCCGATGCTGCGCGCGCTTCGTGAGGTGCTCGGCCCCGACGACGCCGTGCTCGTGATCGACGACAACTCGCCGGACGGCACGGGCGAGCTGGCGGACCGCCTCGCGGCCGAGCTCGATTTCGTCGAGGTGCTGCACCGGCAGCGGAAGGAGGGGCTCGGCCCCGCGTACCTTGCGGGCTTCCGGCGCGCTCTCGAGCGCGATGCCGAGCTCGTCGTCGAGATGGACTGCGACTTCTCGCACGACCCGAAGGACGTGCCGCGGCTGCTCGCGGCCGCGGCAGACGCCGACCTCGTGCTCGGCTCGCGCTACGTCCCCGGCGGCGGGGTCGAGAACTGGGGGCGCGTGCGCCGCCTGATCTCGGCCGGCGGCTCGCTCTACGCGCGCGTGCTGCTGGGCGTGCCGGTGCGCGACCTCACCGGCGGCTTCAAGTGCATCCGCCGCTCCGTGCTCGAGGCGATCGACCTCGACGCGGTGCACTCGAAGGGTTACGCCTTCCAGATCGAGGTCACCTACCGGGCGCTGCGCCGCGGCTTCCGTGTCCGGGAGGTGCCGATCCGGTTCGTCGACCGAGAGGTCGGCGGCTCGAAGATGTCGCGCGCGATCGTGCTCGAGGCGATCTGGAAGGTGCCTCTGCTCCGGCTCGCAGCGCTGAGAGGACAGCTGTGAGAGAGGTCACCGACGGGAGCTTCGACGAGGTGGTGCTCCGCGCGGAGGGTCCGGTCGTCGTCGACTTCTGGGCTCCGTGGTGCAAGCCGTGCGATGCGATCGAGCCGGTGCTGGAGGCGATCGCCGGCCGAGCACGGGCTCGGGCTCGTGCGGCTGAACATCGACGAGCACCTCGGCGTGCCCTCTCGCTACAGCGTCCTCTCGCTGCCGACGGTGATCCTGTTCGAGCACGGCGAGCCACGCTCGACGGTGATCGGCGCCCGGAAGCGCGCCCACTACGAGCGCGAGTGGGCGCCCTGGCTCAGCGCGACCTGAAGTGCTCCCAGCCCGGGAGGTCGTAGGGCTCGCCGCCGTGCAACAGGAGGACGCCCTCACCCGGCTCGCACCTGCCGATCACCGGGAAGCCGAGCGGGTCTCGCGTCGCGGCGAGGAGCTCGAAGTCCTCGCCGAAGCCGAGGTCGTCCAGCTCGCCCGCGAGCGGGATCGCGTCGAGGTCGACCACGACCCTGCAGCCGGACCGGCGCGCAAGGTGGCCCGCGTCCACCGCGATCCCGTCCGAGACGTCGAGCATCGCGTTCGCGACCCCGCCGAGTCGGAGGCCCTCCTCCGTGCGGATCGGCGGGCGGGCGAACCGCTCTTCGCGAAACGCCTTCCCGGCCGCGCCGAGCGGGCCGGTGACGACGAGCTGGTCGCCGGGCCTCGCGCCCGCGCGGCCCGGTACGCGCCGGGCGTGGCCGAGAGCCGTCACGGAGACGTGGACGCGGTCCGCGCTCGTGGTGTCGCCGCCCCGGACGGGCACCTCCGCCTCCGCGAGACCCTCGTAGAGCTCGACGACACTGTCCAGCTCGACGTCTCCGGGCACCGCGAGCGTGACGAAGAGGGCTTCGGGGCTGGCGGCCGACGCCGAGAGGTCGCTGATGTTGACCGCGGCGGCCCGGAAGCCGAGCTCGCGCCAGGGCAGCCGGTCGAGCCGGAAGTGCACGTCCTCGACCAGCGCGTCCTGGGTGACGACGAGGCCGCCCTCCAGCTGAGCCGCGTCGTGCTCGACGCCGACGATCAGCCCGCGCTCCTCGAGCTCGCGTAGAACCCCGAGCTCGCCGACGTCAGAGAGCCGCATCGACGGCCGCCCGCAGAGCCTCGATCTCCGCGACGGCGCGGATCACGGCCACTCCTGCCGCGCCGGCACCGATGCACTCGGCCGCGTTCGAGGCGTCGATCCCGCCGATCGCGACGACCGGCAGCGAGGTCGAGAGGCAGACGTCGCGCAGCCCGTCGACCCCGATCGGCGCCGCGGCGTCCGGCTTCGACGGCGTCTCCCAGACCGGGCCGGCGCCGAGGTACGTGGCCCCCGAGAACTCCGCCACCGCGGCCTCGCGACGCTTCGTCACAGAGATCCCGAGAGGTATGCCTGCCTCTCGCGCCCGCTCGATCCCCGGATCCGCCTGGCCGAGATGGACGCCGCAGCCCAACGCGATCGCGGCCTCCACGTCGTCGTTGACGACGAGCTCCGCGTCGAGGTCCGCCAGCGACCGGCCGAGCGCGACGACCTCTGCGGTCGGGGCGCCCTTGAGCCGCAACTGCACGACGGTCGCCCCGCCGGCCGCCGCCCGGCGTGCGGTTTCCGCGTCGGACACGAGCGCGTGGACTCTCACGCCGTCTCGATCCGTGCCCGGGCCGTCAAGGTCGCGGGGTCGAGCGCCGCGAGCGCGTCGTAGAGCGCGACGTGGAAGCTGCCCGGGCCCTTCGCTTCGGCTGCCGCGTCCTCGCCGGCGACGCCGAACGCGACGAGCGCCTCGGCCGCAGCCTCGAACGGGTCGGGCTTCGCGGCGAGGAAGCAGCCCGTGAGCGCGGTCGACATGCAACCGGTTCCTGTGATCGCGGCCAGCAGCTCGTGGCCGTTGGCGACGGCCGCAACACGCTTGCCGTCCGAGACGTGGTCGACGACGCCGGTCACGGACGCGACCACGCCGAGCGACATCGCAGCCTCGCGCGCGAGCGCGGCGGGATCGCCCCCGACACCCACCGACTCGACGCCGCGCACCTCCGCCTCGGCCCCGACGAGCGTCGCGACCTCGCCCGCATTCCCCCGCAGCACGGCGACGTGGACCGTGTCGAGAATGCGCTTCGCGGTCTCGGTGCGGTACGCGGTCGCGCCCGCGCCGACCGGATCGAGGACGACGGGCACGCCCTTCTCGTTCGCCGCAGTGCCGGCGGCGAGCATCGCCTCGATCCAGCGCTCCGAGAGCGTGCCGATGTTGAGCACGAGCGCCCCCGCGAGCCCCACCATCTCGCGCACCTCCTCCTCGGCGTGCGCCATTACCGGCAGCGCGCCCAGGGCGAGAATCGCGTTCGCGGTCTCGTTCATGACGACGTAATTCGTGATGTTGTGGACGAGCGGCTTGCGCTCGCGGATCGCAGCGAGAGTGGCGCCCGGGTCGATGCTCATGCGCGGCCCCTCACGTCGAGGACGTCGACAGGCCCCTCGCCCGCGCCGATCTCATGGAGGCCGTTGCGGACGGCGCCCGAGGCTGCCTCGGCCGCGCCTCGCGCCGCGCCCTCCAGCGAGAGTCCGCGCGCGAGCAACGCGGTGAGCGTCGCCGAGTGCGTGCAGCCGGCGCCGTGCGTCGCCGGCACATCGTGGCGCTCGACCGCGATCTCCACGTGCGTCTCCCCGTCGAAGAGATGGTCGACAGCGGTCTCGCCGTGGCCGCCGGTGACAAGCGCCGCCGTCGCGCCGAGCTCGACGAGACGCTCGGCGAGCTCCCGCCGCGACGCGCCCGACATCCCGGTGAGCGCCTCCGCCTCGGGCAGGTTCGGCGTCACCACGGTTGCGAGCGGGAAGAGCCGGGCGACCAGCGTCTCGACGGCGTCGTCCTGCAGGAGCTGCGCGCCCGAGCTGGCGATCAGGACCGGGTCGACGACGAGCGGCACCGGGCGGCGCGCGAGCGCCTCCGCCACCGTCTCGACGATCTCGCGCGAGAAGAGCATGCCCGTCTTGGCGGCGTCGACGCCGATGTCGTCGAAGACCGCATCGAGCTGCGCGCGGATGAACTCGGACGGGAGCTCGTGCACCGCCGTCACCCCGGTCGTGTTCTGCGCCGTCAGGGCGACGAGCACGCTCGAACCGTGCGCGCCGGCGGCGGCAAAGGCCTTCAGGTCCGCCTGGATGCCCGCTCCGCCGCCGGAGTCGGACGTCGCAATCGTGAGGCAGCGCGGGACGATTTTGCACTCCCTTCGCCGGTGCGAACCGGATCAGGTTCGACGGGTGTGATCTCAGCCCCGTAGGGGCACCCCGGTAGGCCGACGTTAGCAACAACACAACGGACGTCCGGTCACGGTCCGATCATTGAGACATGCGCGACGCGCTCGACGACTTGCTGCGCCGAAGGACGCTGCTGACACTCGCCGCTGCAATCGCGCTCGGCTATGCGTTGCTCGACCTGGCCCAGGGAACCGCCGCCCTCGTGCTCTCGATCTTCACCGAGCAGGCCACCCAGTTCGATGCCGGACGAAGCCCACTCTCGTTGCGGATCGGCGGACGGGTCCTCGAGTTCGCACAGCTCGCGGCGGGAGTGGTCACACTCGCCGTCGTGTTGGCAGCGATCCTGTATGTGCTGAGACACGAGCGGAAGGACGCGACCAGGTAGAACCCCGCCCTAAGCTTCAATGAGGCCGTGAGCACCGTCGCCCCCGCCTGGCACGACCTGCTGGCCGGAGAGGAGCTCGCCCACTTGACGGTCGAGCCGGCACGGACGGGACGGAGCGAGCCGTTTCCGGACGACCTCGACCCGCGCGTCGCCTCCGCGCTCGTCGCGCAGGGGATCACGTCGCTCTACACGCACCAGGCCGAGACCTGGGAGGCGCTCCGCGCGGGGGGCAACGCGATCGTGACGACGAGCACGGCCAGCGGCAAGAGCCTCGCCTTCAATCTGCCGGTACTCGACCTGCTCGCGCGCGAGCCGAAGAGCAGGGCTCTCTACCTCTACCCGACGAAGGCGCTCTCCCAGGACCAGGCACGCGCTCTCGGCGCGTTCGGCGTCAAGGGCGTCAAGCCGGCCATCTACGACGGCGACACCGAGACCGAGCGGCGCTGGCAGATCCGCAGATGGGCGAACGTGATCCTGACGAACCCGGACATGCTCCACGTCGGCGTGCTGCCGCACCACGACCGCTGGGGCGACGTGCTCGCGAACCTCCGCTACGTCGTCGTCGACGAGGCGCACGTCTACCGCGGCGTGTTCGGCTCGCACGTCTCGAACGTGCTCCGGCGGCTGCGCCGGCTCGCGCGCGCGTACGACTCCGAGCCGCAGTTCGTGCTCGCCTCGGCGACGATCGCGAACGCGGCGCAGCTGGCCCAGTCGCTGCTCGGCGAGCCCGCCGTCGTCGTCGACAGCGACGCGGCGCCGGCGACCGAGCGGACGATCGCGCTCTGGAACCCGGAGCTGATCGACGAGGACCTCGGCCAGCGCGCGAGCGCGCTCGGCGACGCGTCCCGCCTGCTGGCGACCTTCGTCGAACGCGGGCTGCGCACGATCTGCTTCGCCAAGAGCCGCAAGGCGGTCGAGCTGATCCACCGCTTCGCATCCGATCGGCTCGAGCCCGAGCTCGCTGCGCGCCTCGCTCCCTACCGCGCCGGGTACACCCCTTCACAGCGCCGCGAGATCGAGCAGCGGCTGATGGCAGGCGAGCTCCTCGGCGTCTCGGCAACCGACGCGCTCGAGCTCGGCATCGACATCGGCACGCTCGACTGTGCGATCTCGGTCGGCTTCCCCGGCACGGTCAGCTCGCTACGGCAGCAGTGGGGCCGGGCCGGCCGGCGCAGCCCGGGCCTCGCGGTGCTCGTCGCGAGCGAGGACGCGCTCGACCAGTACTTCATGCGCGAGCCGGAGACGCTGCTCGGCGCGAACCGTGGAGGCAGCCCTGCTCGACCACGCGAACCCGCGCGTCCTCGACGGCCACGTGCTCTCGGCCGCCTTCGAGGGGCCGATCGACGAGGCCGACGCGGCGACGCTCGGGCCGGAAGCGCTCGAGCGCGCCGCCGTGCTCCCGGAGCTGAAGAAGACGGACGCGGGATATGTCTGGGCCGGAACCGACTACCCCGCCGCGCGCGTCCTGCTCAGGTCGGGCGAGCTCGACTCGTTCACCGTCGTCGACGCCGAGACCGGCGCCGTGCTCGGGCTCGTCGAGCGCTCGCGCGCCTACTCGACGGTCCACGACGGCGCCGTCTACCTCCACCTCGGCGAGCAGCACGTCGTCAAGCGGCTGGACGTCGACGCTCGCGTCGCGCTCGTCGCCCGCGCGAACGTCGACTGGTACACGCAGGCGAAGAAGGAGACGCAGACCTCGATCGTCGAGCCGCTGCGGGTCGAGCACCGGCTCGGGCTCGAGCTGACACACGGCCGCGTCTCCGTCACCGAGCGGGTGATCGGGTACCAGCGCAAGTCGATCAGCGGCGGCGACACGCTCGAGACGGTCCCGCTCGACCTGCCGGAGACGAGCTTCGAGACCGAAGCTGTCTGGTTCTGCCCCACGGCTGCCCAGCTCGAGGGTCTCGAGGAGATGCCGAAGCTGCTGTCCTCGCTCCACGCGGCCGAGCACTCGCTGATCGCGCTCCTGCCGCTCTGGGCGATGTGCGACCGCTGGGACATCGGCGGGCTCTCGACGAACGTGCACTACCAGACCGGTCTGCCGACGATCTTCGTCTACGACGGGCACGCCGGCGGCGTCGGGATCACGGAGCGCGGCTTCGAGCGCTTCGAGGGCTGGGTCGAGGACACGGCGAAGATGCTCGCCGGCTGTCCCGTGCTCGGACGGCTGCCCCAGCTGCGTGCAGAGCCCGAAGTGCGGCAACCTGAACGACTATCTCGACAAGGACGGCGCGCTGACGCTCCTGCGCAGGCTGCTCGCAAGCTGACACGAAGCCGGCACGAAGCCGTGCTGCTTCTGCGCGCAGATCCTAGATAGCGTTTCCGTAGGGACACCGGGGTGCCCCTGGGGCACGTTGGGGACGGATTTCGCACCGCTGTCGATTTCGCCGCGCCACGTTCGTCTACGTGGTGAAATCGACTTCCGAGAGGAGGAACGGATGCAGTATCTGGCACTGATCTACGGCGACGAGTCCCACTGGCGGGGCCTCTCGCCGGAGGAGCGCGAGCGCGAGATGGGCGAGTACATGGCTCTCTCGCAGGCGGCCGTGACGGCGGGAGGCAACGAGCTCGACTCGACCGAGACGGCGACGACGGTCCGCGTCCGCGGCGACGAGACGCTCGTCACCGACGGCCCCTTCGCCGAAGTGAAGGAGTCCATCGGCGGCTACTACGTCTTCGAGTGCGACTCGATCGACGAGGCGTGCACGTGGGCGGCGAAGATCCCAGCCGCGAGGCACGGGTCGATCGAAGTCCGGCCTGTCTACGTCGACGGAGGTGAGGAGTCGTGAAGTACGCAGCCCTGCTGACGAACAACGCCGACGCAGTCGCCGCCTGGGAGAAGATGTCGCCCGAGGAGGCCGCCGCGGCGCGCGCCCTCGAGGTGCCGAAGTGGGAGGCGCTCTTCGCCGAGCTCGGCCCGACCGGTGCACTGGGCAGCGGCTACGAGCTCGACAGCCCCACCACCGCGAAGACGGTCCGCGTCCGTGACGGCGAGACACTTGTCACAGACGGTCCCTTCGCCGAGACCAAGGAGCAGATCGGCGGCCTGATGGAGATCGAGGCCGAGGACCTGGACGCGGCGATCGCGATCGCCGCCCGGATCCCGGTCGTCTTCACGGCCTCCGTCGAGCTGAGGCCGGTCATCGAGCATTGACCCCGGACCTCGAGCGGGTCTTCAAGGAGGAATGGGGCCGTGCCGTCGCTGCACTCACCCGCGTCCTCGGCGACATCCAACTCGCCGAGGACGCGGTGCAGGATGCATTCACCACCGCGCTCGAGCGCTGGCCGGGAGCCGGGACGCCCGGCAACCCGGGCGCGTGGATCATCACGACCGCGCGCAACCGCGCGATCGACCGGCTCCGCCGCGAGCGGACATTCGCCCGCAAGGCCGAGCTGCTGGCACGGCTGGAGGCCCTGCCGGCCGACGAGGACGACGTGAGCGCGATTCCGGACGACAGGCTCGCGCTCGTCTTCACCTGCTGCCACCCCGCGCTCGCGGCGGAGTCGCGCGTCGCGCTGACACTCCGCGAGGTCGCCGGCCTGACGACGACCGAGATCGCCCACGCGTTCCTCGTCGCCGAGCCGGCGATGGCCCAGCGGCTGGTGCGGGCGAAGAAGAAGGTTCGCGACGCGGGCATCCCCTTCCGCGTCCCACCCGACCACCTGCTCCCCGAGCGGCTGCGCTCCGTGCTCGCCGTCCTCTACCTCGTCTTCAACGAGGGCTACTCGGCAAGCGTCGGTGGCGCCGCGATCCGCGACGAGCTCTGCGACGAGGCGATCCGGCTGGCGAAGCTTCTCGCTGTGCTGATGCCGGACGAGCCGGAGGCGCTCGGACTGCTCGCTCTGATGCTGCTGCACGACGCCCGGCGCGAGGCCCGCCTCGACCCCGCGGGCGAGATCGTCCTGCTCGCGGACCAGGACCGCGGGCGCTGGAACCAGGCCCGCATCGACGAGGGGACGCGTCTGCTCGAACGCGCGCTCTCACACCGGCGGCCGGGCACCTACCAGCTCCAGGCTGCGATCGCCGCCCTGCATCTCGAAGACGTCACCGACTGGCAGCAGATCGCTGCGCTCTACAACGAGCTGGCACGGCTCGAGCCGACGCCGATCGTCGAGCTGAACCGCGCCGTGGCGGTCGCGATGGCCCACGGGCCCGAGTTCGGACTCGAGCTCGTCGAGCAGATCGACCTGCCCCGCTACCACCTCCTGCACGCCGCGCGGGCCGACTTCCTCCGCAGGCTCGACCGCCCCGACGAGGCGGCCTCGGCCTACCGAGACGCGCTTGCGCTGGAGATGAACACGGGCGACCGCGCCTTCCTCGAGCGCCGGCTCGCCGAGGTGACGGTCTAGCGTTCAGGCTGGTACGGTCGGCCCATGTACCGCGAGCGGCTCCCGCAGCTCGACGGCGGGCTCTTCATCACGGACGGCGGCATCGAGACGACGCTGATCTTCCACCACGGCCTCGAGCTGCGCGCGTTCGCTGCCTTCGACTTGCTCAAGGACGAGCAGGGCACGGAGGAGCTCCGGCGCTACTACGCGCCGTACGCGGAGCTCGCCCGCGAGCAAGGTGTCGGCCTCGTGCTCGAGAGCCCGACCTGGCGTGCGAACCCGGACTGGGCGGCGGAGATCGGCTACTCGCTCGACGAGCTGGACGCCACCGACCCACTTCGCGAACGCGCTCGACGCCGCCGCACCGTGGGCCTCCCGCATCGGCGGGCTGCGCACGAACGCGTCCACCAAGAGTCACGCTGAGCGCGACGAGGCGACGGAGCTGGACGAGAGCGATGCCGACGACCTGGGCGCCGACACGCGGCTCTGAAGGAGCGGCTGCCGAACGTGAACGGCCTCGGCGGCTGCTGCGGAACCGACCACCGCACGTCGTCGTCGATCTGCACCGCCTGGTCTCAGCCGAACACCCGTCGCGAGCCTAGAGACTTCAGAGCGTGCGGGTCTCGGCCAAGGTCGACTACGCGTTGCGCGCGCTCGCGGAGCTCGCCGCGTCGCCGCCGGGCGTCCCGGTCAAGGGCGAGCGGCTCGCGAGCGCCCAGGAGATCCCGCTCAACTTCCTCGAGAACATCCTGCTCGAGCTGCGGCGCTCGGAGCTGGTCGCGAGCCGGCGCGGCGCGGACGGCGGCTACTGGCTCGGCCGGCCGGCGGCCGAGATCAGCATCGCCGACGTCGTCCGCGCAGTCGAAGGCCCGATCGCGAGCGTGCGCGGCGAGCAGGCCGGAGGACGTCAGCTACACGGGCGCCGCGGCGGCGCTCGGAGAGGTCTGGATCGAGCTGCGGGCGAGCATGCGCGGCGTGCTCGAGCAGACATCGCTGGCGGAGCTCGTCGAGCGTCGAAGAACGTCTAGGTGAAGACCCGCTCGCGGCTCGGCCGCAGGTAGACGATCTGGCCCTCGGCCAGCTCGAGCTCCTCACAACGGTCGCGCGTCACCTGCGCCCACATCCGCTCGCCGTCGGCGCGGGTCAGCTCGACCCGGACCTCGAAGCCGAGGTGGACGATCCGCTCGATCATGGCCTCGTCGGCGCTCTGCGACGGCTCGGCCAGGAGCTCGAGGTCGTGCGGCCGCACCCACGTGTCTCCGACCTGGTTGACCGGGCCGACGAAGCTCATCACGAACTCGGTCTCGGGATGCTCGTAGAGGTCGCGCGGGCCGCCGACCTGCTCGATCCGGCCCTTGTTCATCACCGCGATCCGGTCG
Source organism: uncultured Gaiellaceae bacterium (assembly GCA_963850995.1). GTDB lineage: Bacteria > Actinomycetota > Thermoleophilia > Gaiellales > Gaiellaceae > Gaiellasilicea. The sequence continues at coordinate 433,321 of CAWKNQ010000004.1, forward strand.
GCGACCTCCATCGCCTCCTCCTGGTCGTGCGTGACGAACACGGTCGTCACGTGCACCTCGTCGTGCAGCCGGCGGAGCCACTCACGCAGCTCGGCGCGCACGCGCGCGTCGAGGGCCCCGAACGGCTCGTCGAGCAGCAGCACCTCCGGCTCCACCGCGAGCGCGCGGGCGAGTGCCATGCGCTGCCGCTGGCCGCCGGAGAGCTGGGCGGGGTAGCGGCGCGCGAACGCCTGCAGCTGGACGAGCTCGAGCAGCTCGGCGACGCGCTCGCGGATCTCCTCCTTCGGCCGCTTCCGGATCGAGAGGCCGAAGGCGACGTTGTCCTGGACGGTCATGTGCTTGAACGCCGCGTAGTGCTGGAAGACGAAGCCGACGCCGCGCTTCTGCGGCGCGAGCCCGGTCGCGTCCTCGCCGGAGATGACGATCTCGCCCTCGTCCGGCTGCTCGAGCCCGGCGATCACGCGCAGGAGCGTCGACTTGCCGCTGCCGCTGGGGCCGAGCAGCGCCGTCAGCGAGCCCGAGGCGACCTCGAGCGAGACGTCCTCGAGCGCGGTGAAGTCGCTGAACCGCTTCGAGACGTTCTTGACGACGATTGACACTAGGCGATCTCCTCCCGCGGTCGGATCACGGTCATGGCGACGAGCACGAGCACGGCGATCACGGCGAGCACGATCGAGATCGCGTAGGCGCCGGCGAGGTCGAGCGACTGGTAGCGCTCCTCGACGCGCAGGGTGGCCGTCTCCGTCTCGCCCTGGACACGGCCCGAGACGACGGCGACGGCGCCGTACTCGCCGAGGCAGCGGGCCGTCGTGAGGATGACGCCGTAGACGACCGCCCAGCGGATCGCCGGAAGCGTGATCCGCCGGAACGTCTGCCAGGACGAGGCGCCGAGCGTGCGCGCAGCCTGTTCCTGCTCGTCGCCGATCTCGCGCAGCGTCGGCACGACCTCGCGGGCGACGAACGGGAGCGAGACGAAGATCGTCGCGATCACCATCGAGGGGAGCGCGAACAGCACCTCGAAACCGTTCTTCGCGAGCCAGCCGAACCAGCCGTCACGCCCGTAGAGCAGGTAGAGGGAGAGCCCGACGACGACGGGCGAGAGCGCCAGCGGAAGATCGACGAACGCGTTCACGATTCCCTTGCCGGGGAACTTGTCCCGCACGATCGAGAGCGCACAGGCGATCCCGAAGACCGTGTTGGCCGGCACGGCGATCGCGGTGATGATCAGCGTCAGCTTGAAGGCGTTGATCGTCTCCGGGGACGAGAGCGCGGCCCAGGCCGCGTCGAAGCCGTTCTCGAACGTCCGGTAGAAGACGAGCGCGATCGGCCCGAGCAGGATCGCCGTCGAGGTAGGTGAACGCGATCGCGCGCAGGCCGAGGCGACGGGCGAGCCTAGCCACGGTCGTGCCTCGTCGCGTAGTGGCGGATCGTCCCGATCAAGAGCAGGACCGCGAACGAGATCGCGAGCAGGACGACTGCGACGGCCGCGGCGCCGGCCCGGTCGCCGCTCTCGATGCGGCCGAAGATGAACACCGACGAGACCTGGGTCTCGTAGGGCAGGTTCCCGCTGATGATCACGAGCGCGCCGAACTCGCCCACGGCCTTCGCAAAGGCGAGCGCGACCCCGGAGAGGACTCCGGGGAGGATGTTCGGGAAGACGACGCGCCTGAAGGTCTGCAGCTCCGACGCCCCCAGCGACTTTGCCGCCTGCTCCATCTCCTGATCCAGCTCGAGCAGCACGGGCTGAACGGTGCGGACAACGAACGGCAGCGTGACGAAGAGCATCGCCAGGACGATCGAGGTGGTCGTGAAGGCGACGTTGACGCCGACCGGGGACCGCGGGCCGTAGAGCGCGAGCAGGGTCAAGCCGGCGACGATCGTCGGCAGCGCGAACGGGAGGTCGATGACGGCGTTCAGGAGCGCCTGGCCGCGGAACGAGTCCCGGACGAGCACCCAGGCCGTGATCGTGCCCAGCACGGCGTTGATCAGCGCGACGGCGATCGAGGCCCCGAGAGTCAGCTTCAGCGCCGCCACGGACTCCGGGCTCGAGACGACCTCCCAGAAGCCCGCGAGCCCGGCGTTCGTCGCCTCGAACATGAGCGCGGCGATCGGCAGCGCGACGATCAGCGTCAGATACATGGTCGTCAGGCCGAGGGAGAGGGCCGTCGCAGCCCTCTCCCCCTGCAACTTGATCGCTCTGGAGCGACGCTCGCGGTCGGCTCATGGATAGCGAACGCTAATTGATGGCATAAGCACCGTCAATTTGACACCTAGCCGGTGACGCCGCCGACCTGGCGTTCGATCCGGGCCATCACGCCGCGTGCGCGGATCGAAGAACCGCTTCTGGACGCTGGTCCCAGCCACCGAGCCCGAGCTGCTCGATCGTGAACTGCCCGGGCCGGGCGGGGAACTTCTTCGTGAACTCGCGGGCGACCGCTACGTTGACGGGCCGGTACCCGTTCTCGGCGAAGGTACGCTGTGCTGCGGGCGTGCGCAGGAAGCGGAGAAACGCGTTCGCCTCGGTCTTGTGGTCGCTTGTCTTCAGCACCGCGATCGGATTCTCGATCAGGATCGTCGACCGGGGGATCACGAACGGCAGGTTCTGGCCCCGGGACTGGGCGAAGAGGGCCTCGTTCTCGTAGGCAAGCAGGACGTCGCCACGCCCGGCGTTGAAGGTCTGCAGCGAGTCGCGCGCGCTCTTGTCCTGCGAGACGACGTTCTTGAACAGCTTCAGCAGGTAGTCCTGCGCCTGCTTGTCGGTCTTGCCGAGCTTCCGCTGCGCGCCGTACGCCGCCATCACGTTCCAGCGGGCGCCGCCGGAAGTGAACGGGTTCGGCGTCACCACCTGGACACCCGGCCGGATCAGGTCATTCCAGCCCCGGATCTTCTTCGGGTTCCCGTCGCGGACGACGAAGACGACGAGGGAGTTCGTGACCATGCCGCGATATGACTGCCGCTTCCACGTCGCGTCGACGAGACCGGCCGCCACGAGCTCGTCCACGTCCGGTGCGAGCGAGAGCGCGACGATGTCCGCGTTCAGGCCGGCCTTCACGGCGCGCGTCTGGTCGCCCGACGCCGCGTAGGACTGGCTGAAGCTGACGCTGTCCCCGGACTGCGTCTTCTGGAACTCGGGGATCAGCTGGTTGTAGGCCTCGCGCGGCGTCGAGTAGGCGACGAGCGAGAGCTTGATGTCCTTGGCCGACGCGGCGGCGACGGACGAGGCCACCGCGGCCGCGAGCAGAGCGAGAAACATGAAACTCCGGCGCATGAGCGTCCTTTCGAGGTTTGTCTACAGGGTTGATAGAGATTCGTAGTTCTAATGACAGGAATAAGATCTGTCAATTCACAACTGTTGCTGCGAGAATCGCCGGAATGCGTCAGGCGCGCGGCGGAGTGCTCGTGGTCGGCGGCGGCTTCGCCGGCGGCTACGTCGCGCGGCTGCTCGGTCGCCGTGGCGCGACGATCGTCAGCCCCGAGAACTTCATGCTCTATACGCCGCTCCTGCCCGAGGCGGCGTCGGGCACGATCGAGCCGAGGCACGTAGTGGTGCCGCTACGGCAGATGTGTCCTCACGCCGAGCTCTTGCTCGGGCGGGTGACGGCCATCGACGAAGCGACGCGGATCGCCCGGGTCGAGACGGCCGACGCGGGTGCCCACGACGTCCACTACGAGCAGCTCGTGCTCGCCCTCGGGGCGGTCGCACGCACTGTCCCCGTGCCCGGCCTCGCTGACCACGCCCTCGGGTTCAAGGACCTGGCCGATGCGATTCATCTCCGCAACCATGTCCTCCGCGAGCTCGAGGCGGCGGACGCCGAGCTCGACCCGGCGCGCCTCTCGGCGCACCTCTCCTTCGTCTTCGTCGGCGCCGGCTACGCGGGCGTCGAGGCGCTCGCGGAGCTCTCCGACCTCGCCGCCGACGCGCTGCGCCACTACCCGCGCTTGCGCGGGACCCGGCAGCGCTGGGTTCTCGTCGACGCGGCGCCGAAGATCCTGCCCGAGATCCCGCCCCGGCTCGGCGACTACGCTGCACGGGAGCTCGCGGGCCGCGGCGTCGAGATCAACGTCTCGACCACGCTCGAGTCGCTCTCCGCAGACGAAGCCGTGCTCTCGAACGGCGAGCGCATCGCGACGCACACGCTCGTCTGGACGGCCGGCGTGCGCCCGAACCCGCTGCTCGGCGAGCTCGGCCTGCCGCTCGACGAGCGCGGCCGCGTCCGGGTCGACTCGCTGCTTCGCGTGGAGGGCCGCGAGCGGCTCTGGTCGCTCGGGGACTGTGCGGCCGTCCCCAACGAGGCCACGCCCGGTCGGCTCGATCCCCCGACCTGCCAGCACGCGCTCCGCCAGGCGAGGCGGCTGGCCAAGAACCTGGCCGGCGAGCCGGAGCCGTACAGCTACAAGATGCTCGGCCAGGTCGCGACTCTCGGCCGTTACAAGGGGATCGCGGACGTGCTCGGACTCCGCCTCCGAGGCTTCGTCGGCTGGTGGATCACCCGCAGCTACCACCTGATCCAGCTGCCGCTCCTGAGCAGGAAGCTCCGCGTCGTCGCCGACTGGACGACCTCGCTCTTCTTCCGCCGAGACATCGCCGAGCTGTCCGGCCTCGGGCACCCACACCGTCTGGACGAGTGACCGTGCCTTGACTTGACCGACGCCGGCGCTATGGTCGGGCGAAGGCGACGAGGGAGTGACATGGGAGCTCTGACCGTTGCTGCGGCGGCGGGGCGCGCGCGGTGAGCGCGGTCCCGACGGACGACGCCCTCGTCGAGGCGCTCGCGCGCTCCGCCGTCGAGCAGGTGGCTCCCGAGGAGCTGCCGCTCTTCCGCGCCACGAGCGAGGCGTACTTCGCCGATCCAGCCTCGCTCGAGCAACGCGGCTCGGGCGACGACCCGCTCGGGTTCGGCGTCGACGCCGCGCTCGTGCTCGTCTCGCCGGTGGCGCTCCAGGTCGCGCGCGAGGTGATCGACTTCGTCGCGGCGAAGCTGCGCGAGTCCGCGGAAGAGGAGGGCGAGAGCGCGATCAAGCGGCTCGTCGCCCGCCTCGTGCACGGGAACGACAAGGACGAGGACAAGGACGAGGGTGGGCAGCCGACGGAGCTCACCGACGAGCAGCTCGAGCAGGTCCGGAGCGTCGCGCTCGAGAAGGCCCGGGAGCTCAAGCTCTCCGACGCGAAGGCGACGTTGCTCGCGGATTCCCTGGTCGGCAGCCTCGCCCTGGCATGACCGCCGCGCCGGAGGCGGAGGCGGCGGCCCCGGCTCAACCCCTTCGCCTTCCCGTCGGACACGACGTTCCGCTTCGGCCTCCTCGTCGCGGCGGTGCTCGGGGCAAACCTCTACGTCTGGCAGTGGATCGCGTCGGCGACGAAAGGCGGTGAGCACGCGGCGGGAGTGCTCGAATGCCTCGCACTCTCTCCGTCGAGCGCAGACAGCCTCGAGCAGCTCACGTCCTCGTCGAATGCGTATTCCGACTGCGTTGCGCAGCTGTATCGCTACCAGGTCTGGTGGATGCTCGGCGGGACCGCGGCGCTCCTCCTCGTCGCGGCCGCGGTCATGCTCGGGATGCCGCTCTGGATCACACGGCGGCGCCGGCTGCGGCCGCTCACCGCCTCCGACGCGCCTGCGACGGTCGAGACAGTCGCAGAGCTGGCGCGCGAACAAGGCCTGCGGCCGCCGAGGCTCTTCTGGAACCCGCTCGACGCGGCCCCGGGCGGCCTCGCCTTCGGCCACCCCGGCCGCTACAGCATCGCGCTCACCGGCGGGCTGATCGTCAAGCACGCGGCGGACCCACCCTCGTTCGCGGCGGTCGTACGCCACGAGCTCGCGCACATCCGCAACCGCGACGTCGGCATCACCTACTTCACGCTCGCGGTCTGGTACGCGTTCCTGCTCGTCGCGATCGTCCCCTTCGTCTTCACCCTGCTCGACGAAAGCCCGGCGACGGTCTGGAGCCTCGCCTGGCGGCTCGCCGTTCTCGCCGCGATCGTCTACCTGACCCGCAATGCCGTGCTCCGGTCGCGCGAGATCTACGCGGACGTCCGTGCCTCGGTCCCGGACGGACCGAGCGGCGCGCTCCGGCGCGTGCTCGCCGGGCTGCCGCGCCCGACGAGCGGGACGCTCAGACGGCTCTGGCGCGTCCACCCCGATCCCGAGCGGCGGCTCGCCCTCGTCGACGACACGAGGCCGCTCTTCCCGCTCGGCGCGATCGTCGCATTCGCGGCCGGGCTCACCGCGACGATCGCCTACGACAGTGTCGTCCAGTTGCTCTCCACATTCGTCACCGACCCGCTCGACTTGCGCTTCCTCGCAGCCGTCGCGTTCGCGCCGCTCGCCGTCGGAGTGGTCGGCGTCGCGATCTGGCGCGAGGCGTTCGCCGCGCTCGCCGACGGGCGGGAGCCCGCCTCGCCGTGGCTCGACGGCCTGGCGTTCGCGCTCGGGCTCGTCCTCGGCCCCGAGCTCGCGCTCGCGCGGTCGATCACGGCCGAGGACACCCTCCTCCGCGAGCTGACGACATTCGGCGGGCTTGCCTGGGCGGCCGTGCTCGCCGCCGGCATCGTGCTCCTGTTCGCCTGGATCAGAAGCAGCGCGTCGGTATGGCTCCGCGCCCTCGGCGGGCGGCGCCCCGGCGCAGCGCAGGCTGCGGGGCTGCTTGTCGCAGCCGCGGCGCTGACCGTCTTCATGGGCGTCTTCTACGCACTCCGCGGCAGTCGTGAAGCGCTCGCCTTCTCACGCGCAGCCTCCGAAGTGGAGCACACCGCCGTAGACGCCGAGGTGTGGGTCGTCCCCCTCCGCGTCTGGCAATTCGTCATGGACGGCCAGCTCCTCGTCATCGTCCACCGGCCGTATTTCGTGCCCGTGCTCGCGCTGCTCTGCGTGTTCCCCATCGGAGCGCTGCTGGTACGCCAACGGCCGATGGAGGCGCCCTGGGCGTTCCTCGACCCGGGCGGAAGGCTGCAGACGCCGCGGCCGACCCTCCGGCCGCTCCGGCCACTCGTGGTCGGCGTCACGGCCGGCGTCGGCTTCCTCGTCCTCGCCGCGTTGCTGCGTCTCGCCGTCCACTACGGGGCCGAGGCCGAGACGCGCGCCACGGATGCGGCGATCCTCTCCTTCTACGTCACGACGGTCTCGCTTGCCCTCCTCGTGCAGTTCTGCGCAGGCGCGGCCGGCGCATGGCGCGACGGGCTCGTCGGCGCACTGGGCGCGACATTCGTCGCGGGCTGCTTCGGCTGGCTCGGGATCGTCGCCGGACCGACCGCGGGCGGGTGCGTCGACCCGCTCTCGCTCAACTCGGGCCCCTGCGCCTGGACCGTCCCCGCGGCGTTCTCCTGGGACGTCTTCAAGCAGGTCGTCGCCCAGGGAGCGGTCGCAGGCCTCGCCGGCGGGCTGATCGTGATCGGAGCCCAGGCGCTGCTCCGGCGCCGCACCGCCGGCGAGCTCCACCCCGCAGCCAGACCCTCCTAGCGCAGCGTGCGCAGAGCGGCCGTGAGCGACTGCTTCGTCGTCAGCACGCCCTCGAAGAGGTCGCCCTCGCGCCGGACCCGGTCGAGGACCGCCTCCATCGTGAAGGCGGACGGGTCGAGCGACTCGTTCACTTCGTCCCAGCGCAGCGGGGTCGAGACAGGCGCGCCCGCCTTCGGCCGCACCGAGTACGCGGAGGCGATCGTCTTCCCCTCACCGTTCTGGTTCGAGTCGATCAGGACGCCGCGGCGCTTCGCCCGCACCCACTCCGTCGTCGCGAGGCCCGGATGGGCCCGCGCGATCGCGCCGGCGACGATCTCCGAGAACTCGCGCGTCTGCGCGTACGTGTGCCTGCGCGCGACTGGGACGAGGATGTGGATCCCCTCAGAGCCACTCGTCTTCGGAAACGACTCGAGCTCGAGCAGCTCGAGCGTCTCCTTGATCAGCCGTGCGACCTGGATCGTCTCTGCGAATCCGACGTCAGGCGAGGGATCGAGGTCGAAGAGCACCCAGTCGGGCCGCGAGGGGTTGTCGACCCGCGAGTACCAGGTGTTCATGTCGATGCAGCCCATGTTCACCGTCCAGAGCAGAGCGAGCTCGTCGTTCACGAGCGCGAAGTCGATCAGCCGCCGCTGCGGCGGCCTGTCGCGCGTCGACGCCTCGAACTGCCGCGTCGGGATCCAGTCGGGCATGTGCTTCGGCGCATCCTTCTGGAAGAAGAACTTGCCCTGCCAGCCGTCGGGATACCGCTTCATCGTGAACGGCCGGTCGCGCAGGTGCGGGACGAGCACCGGAGCGATGTCGCGGTAGTAGGTGAGCAGGTCGCCCTTGGAGATGCCCTCCTCCGGCCAGAACGGCTTGTCCAGGTTCGAGAGCTTGAGCACCCGGCTGCCCTTTCTGACCTCTGCGCCGATCGCTGCGCGCTCGCGTTGCACGTCCTCGGCCTCCTTGTCCTCTCTCAATCCCAGGTAGACGGGTGCCCGCAGCCGCCCGTCATGCGTCCACTCGGCGAAGCGGACCTCGGCGACGAGCTTCGGCTCGACCCAGGTAACGTCGCCGCGCCGGACCCGCGGCATCTTCGGCGGCTCCGGGAATGCCGGCGTCTCGCGCACGAGCGGACGCAGCCTCGCCAGCAACCGGGCGATCTCGGCGTCGTCGAAGCCGGTGCCGACGTTCCCGGCCCAGCGCAGCTCACCACCGTCGTTCACGGCGAGGACGAGCGCTCCCAAGCCGTCGGACCGACGTCCCTGCCCCTTCGTCCAGCCTGCGATCACGAGCTCCTGGCGGCCCTGGGTCTTCACCTTCAACCAGTCGCGGCTGCGTCTGCCGGGCAGGTAGCGGGAGTCCGCTCGCTTGCTGACGATCCCCTCGAACCGCTGCTGCTTGGCCGCGTCGTAGAGCGCCTGCCCGTCGTCGAACACGTCCGAGATCTGGACGCCGCGGCGGCGCAGGTCGAGCACGTCCGCCAGCCGGCGGCGTCGCTCGGTCAGCGGCAGGTCGACGACCGGCATGCCGTCGACCTCGAGCAGGTCGAAGGCGACGTAGAGGTACTTCGTGCCCTCCTTCCCCTGCTGCATCGCCGAGAAGGTGGCACGGCCGTCCTCCCCGACCGCGACGATCTCGCCGTCGAGGACGCAGTCCGGGGTGCGGACCGCGAGCTCGATCGCGCGGACGACGGTCGGGAAGCGGTCGAGGAACGACTTGTCGTTTCGGCTGCGGAGCTCGAGCTCGCCGCCGCGCATGGTTGCGATCGCCCGGAAGCCGTCCCATTTGACCTCGTGCAGCCACTCGTCGCCGGCTGGGACCGTGTCGGCAGGCGTCGCCAGCATCGGGGCGTAGGACCGCCGCTGCTGCTGCTCGGCCCCGTCCTCGCGCTTCTTGACCAGAAGCCAGTTCTTCGGGTCGCCGCCGAGCTTGGCCGGGACGAGCGTCCAGATTCCGCCGAGCCTCTCGCCGTTCAGCCGGACGGTGAGCCCGCCGTTGGGCTTCTCCTCGACGAGCTCGTACGTGCCGCGATCCCAGATCTCGACTGTCCCCGCACCGTACTCGCCGGCCGGGATCTCACCCTCGAAGCTGCCGTACGAAAGCGGGTGGTCCTCGACGTGCACGGCCAGGTGCTGCGTCCCCGGCTCGAGCGGCACGCCCTTGGGCACGGCCCAGCTGGCGAGTGCGCCGTCGCGCTCGAGCCGGAAGTCGTAATGGAGCCGGCGGGCGTCGTGGCGCTGGACGACGAAGATCGGCTCCTTGCCGCGACGACCCCCGGAAAACGGCTCCGGGGTCTTGCCGCGCGTGCGCTTCCGCTCGTAGTCCCCCAGCGACGCCATCGCATCACTCCTTACCAGAGGCGGACGGTTCGCGGCTCCGTGACCCCTTCTCCACCGACGCTGCGGGTCGGTCGAAGCCGGTCTTTACCGGCCGCAATTCATATTTCCGTGCTTTTCGAGCAGTTTTCGGGGCAGGGGAAAAGCCTGTGGAAGCTGTGGAAAGTCAGGCGAGAACGCCCATGGCACGGAACTTCGCGCGCCGGCGGGCGCGCAGCTTCTCCTGGGGGACGTCGACGAGCTCGTCGAGCGCGTCGGCGATCGCAGCGCCCACCAGCCGCGCCGCCTCGTCGGGGCTTTCGTGCGCGCCGCCCAGCGGCTCAGGGACGATTCCGTCGATCACGCCGAGCTCGAGGCAGTGCGCCGCATCCGGCTTGAACGCGGCCGCCGCCTTCCGTTTCTCGCCCGCGTCGCGCCAGAGGATCGCCGCGCAGCCCTCCGGCGAGATCACCGAGTAGATCGCGTTCTCCTGCATGAGCACGCGGTCGGCGAGCGCGATCGCGACGGCGCCGCCGGAGCCGCCTTCGCCGATCACACACGCAACGGTCGGGACTCTGAGCCGCGCCATCCTGGCCTGGGAGCGCGCGATCGCGCCGCCCTGACCGTGCTGCTCGGCCGCGATACCCGGATACGCGCCCGGCGTGTCGACGAGCGTGACGACCGGGAACCGGTGCCGGTCTGCAAGCTCCATCACCCGCATGGCCTTCCTGTAGCCCTCCGGGTAGGCCATGCCGAAGTTCCGCCGCGTCCGCTCCTTGATGTCGCGCCCCTTCTGGTGCCCGATCAGAGCCACGGTGCGGCCCTCGAGCTTTCCCAATCCGGTGACGATGGCCGCATCGTCCGCCCGACCCCGGTCGCCGTGCAGCTCGAACCAGTCCCCCAGGATCCGCTCCACGTAGTCGAGCGTGTACGGGCGCTCCTCGTGGCGGGCCAGCTCGACCTTGTCCCAGATCTCCTCGTCGGTCGGCTCGGCCTCGATCCTGTCGAGCTGGCGCTTCAATCGCTCGAGCTCGCCCGAGAGACGGGCCCCGCGGAGCAGATCGAGACCGCCTAGCTTGCTCAAGCGGTCACGGAGCCTGATCTCTGCATCACGGGGCAGCCTACTCTCCTCCGAACAGCCGGATCAGGCGAGCGAGCGTCGGCCGCAGCTCGCCCCGCGGCACGATCGAGTCGACGTGGCCGAAGCGGAGATTCGACTCGGCGAGCCCGAAGTCGTCGGGCAGCTTCTCCCGCGTCGTCTGGGCGACAACACGAGGCCCGGCGAACGACATCAGCGCGCCCGGCTCGGCGAGCAGCACGTCGCCGAGGCTGGCGAAGCTCGCGAGCAGGCCGCCGGTGGTCGGATGCGCCATCACGGAGATCAGCGCGCAGCCCGCGTCGTGCAACTCCTCGACCGCGACGACCGTCTTCGGCAGCTGCATCAGCGCCAGGATCCCCTCCTGCATCCGGGCGCCGCCGGAGGCGGAGACGGAGATCAGCGGGACGCCGGCGTCAGCCGCGCTCTCGCACGCGCGCGTGAACTTCTCGCCCGTCACCGAGCCCATCGAGCCGCCCATGAACGCGAAATCCATCACCGCGAGCTCACACGGCAGCTCCTCGATCGTGGCGCTGCCGATCACGAGCGCGTCGCCGAGGCCGGTCGCGACCTCCGCCTCGGCGAGCCGCTCGTTGTAGGCGCGCAGGTCGAAGAAGTCGAGCGGGTCGGCAGAGCGCAGGTCGGCCGCCTCTTCGGCGAAGCTCCCTTCGTCCGCGAGCTGGGCGATCCGCTCGCGCGCCCGCACCGGAAAGTGGTGCCCACAGTGAGAACAGACACGCAGGTTCGCGCGGAGCTCCTCGTCCCGGTAGTGCGAGCCGCAGCCGGGACAGGTGTTCGGATGCTGTTTCGGAGCCGGCTCGGGCGCCTGCTTGTGCTCGATCGAGACGTCGATTCGTTCGGCCATCGTCGGAGTTTAGACCTGCCCTTCCCGGAGACGGTTACAGCCCAGACGAGGCGGCGAGGCGTGCGAGCTTCGGCGCGTTCGCGGGGTCGGGGAGGAGGCCGCTGAAGCCGAGGCCGGCGAGCCGGGAGCGCATGGCGACCTCGCGCAGCAGCCGTTCGAGCTCCTCGAGGCGCAGCCCGTCGGGCTCCGGCATGAAGACGGCGAGCTCACCGGGCTCGACCGCGTCACCGTCGAGCGCGACGTAGACGGCATCCGTGCCCTCGAGCGCCCGCTCGACGGCGTCCTCGCCCCGGTGCAGCCCGCTCGACTCGATGAACTCGAGCTCCGGCGGGTCGAGGTTGCGGGCTCCGATCAACGCGACGTTGGCCGGCTCGACGGCTGCTCCGTCGAGCAGCATCCGTAGCGGCATCCCCCACGCGTTGCCGGACGGGGAGCTCTCCGGAGTGTTCAGATCGCCGTGCGCGTCGATCCAGACGACGGCGAGCGTGTCCTCGCGGGCCGAGAGGGCCTCGACGGCGCCGACGTGCGAGCAGCAGCACCCACCGAGGACGAGCGGCCGGTCTGGGAGCTCCGCCGCCAGCACGAGCGACTGCTCGGCGAGCGTGTCTGCCTCGATCACCGTCGCCTCCGGGTAGGGCAGCTCCAGGAACGCCGCCGCAGCCATCGCCTCGCCGCCGTCGCCCCAGGCCTGTGGAACCCGGACGAGGCCGGCAGCGAACTCGCGCCCGCATGCGTGACACTGGTACTCCGGCCCGAGCGCAACAGCAGTCAGCGTGCGGCAGTCGGGACATCGTGCGCGGAGACGGCTCACAGCGCCTTCCGGTAGCAGTCCGCCCTGCGCTCGACGCTCATGCCCGCCCGCTCATAGAGCGCGACCGCGCCCGTCAGGTTCTCGGCGTCGACGCCCAAACTGGCGCGCTTCATCCCGCGCCGCTGCATCTCGACGAAGGAGTGCCGCAGCAACGCGAGCCCGAGCCCACGACGGCGCCACGGCCGCCGGACTGCGAGGACTCGACAGAACCCGTGCTCGGGGTCGCCGGAGGAGTGGACAGCGCAGAGGGACACGCCGGCGACCTCGGCTCCGTCACGCGCGACGAACCACAGAGTCGGGTCGAACTGCGGGCTCTGGACCATCCACTTCCGCCACTCCTCGATCGTTTCGTCCTTGTGCTCCCAGTGGTCGCGGAACGCCTCCTGCTGCGCCGCGTGAACCTCCGCTTCGTCCTCAGGGGCGTAGATCCCGACCTCGATCCCGTCGGGCAAGTCCGGCTTGTCGACGTCGCCGAGCGCGATCGACATGCGGTACGACGATCGAATCGGCACATAGCCCGCCGCCTCGAACACCGACCGCATCGTCTCGTCCACATCGGGCACGTATGCCATCGCAAGAGCGCCTGGGTCGACGTCCGGCCGCGCCCGGCGCTCCATCTCCTCCAGGAGCGCGGCGCCGGCGTCGGCTTCGCCGGCGAGGGCCCGGATGTCCAGCCAGGCTCGGTCGCGATCGAGCTCGCGCCAGCGATCGGCGTACCCCATCGGACGCCCGCTTTCCTCGGCGAGCAGCACCTCGAGCTCTGTGTGCGCGAACCAGGAGCGCACCTCTCCCTCCGTCAGCTCGGCCTCGCCGTAGTGCGCGAGTGAGATCTCGTTGAGCAGATCGGCGATGCGGCCCGCATCCGCCTCGTTCGCGCTGATGAGCCGGGGACGCGACATCAGCGCTCGCCGGGGCGCAGCTCCTTCTCGTACACGATCGCGTGCCACAGCGTCCGCATCCCGGCGCGCTCGTAGACGCGCGTCGCGCCGGTCGGGCTCTCCGCGTCGACGCCGAGGCCGACCCTGCGCTCGCCGCGGCGCCAGAACTCGGCGAACGCCGTCTTCAAGAGCGCCTCCGCGATCCCACGCCGGCGATACGCGGGCCGCACGCCGAGGGCGTCGACCCAGCCCAGGTCGGGATCGTTCTTCTGCTCGCAGATCGAGATGCCCGCGATCTCGTCGTCGGCGACCGCCGCCCACCACAACGTCGGATCGAACGTGGTCTTGTCCTGACGCTTTCGCCACTCCTCCCACGCCATCGGCCGGAACTCCCAGTGGGACGCGAACGAGTCCTGGTGCGTGTCGTAGAAAGCCTGCGCCTCGTCGGGATGGCGGTAGAGACGGATCTCGATCCCGGGCACGTCGGGCACCTCCGGCTCCGCCTCGAGATCGATCTGCATGCCGCGAAAGCCGCGCACGGACTCGTACCCGCGCTCGCGATAGAAGCGGTCGGTGCACTCGTCCGTGTCGAGCGTTCCGTTCTGGAGGTACACGCGCTCCCCCGCCGGCACGCTCGACTCTTCGGCACGGGCACGCTCCTCGATCAGCCGTACGATCGCGCTGCCCACGCCGCGGCGCCGGTGCTCCGGATGGACGTAGCCGTCGCCCAGGAGCCGCCCGCTCCTGGCCTCGAAGCTCGAGTAGCCGACGATCGTGCCGTCGAGCTCGACCACCCAGGCGTCGCGCTCGAGGTCGAGTCGGCTCCATTCGTCGGCGAGGTCGCTCGCAGTCCAGTCCGAGTCGCCCGCCACGGCGGCGTCGGCCGCCCGCAGCACGGCGAGGACAGCCTCCAGGTCGGCTTGCACGGGCTGGCGGATGTTCACGCCGGAACGAGCTCGTCGAGCGTGTCCGGCAACGCGGAAAGGTCAGGCAGCTCCCGGTTCGGCTCCGGATCGGCCGTCTCGCCGAGCCGGTTGACCCACACGGTGGTCAGGCCGAGCTCCCGCCCCGGGGCGATGTCGTGGAAGAGGCTCGCGCCGACGTGCGCGTGCCGACCCTTGTCGGCCGTCGTCAGCTCGAAGAACCGCTGCCAGTGCCCGTGTGCAGGCTTGTACGAGCTCACGTCCTCCGCGGTGACGATCACGTCGATCGGGACGCGAAGCGCCTTCTGGGACTCGGTGATCAACGCGTGGTCCGTGTTCGAGAGAATCGCGAGGTTCCAGCCGCGCCGACGCAGGTCGGCGAGCGCGTCCGGCACTTCGCGGAAGGGCGGCCAGTCCGGCAACGACCGCGCGAGCGCCCCTGAGTCGCCTTCGGGGATCGGCAACTCGGCCTCGGTGGCGAGCCGCTCGAGCGTCAGCGAGAGCACCTCCGCGTAGCTGCGGTACGACTCGGCCTGCACCTCGGGCTCGAGCCGGTGGTAGCGCCCGAGCAGCTCCGGAGCACGCGCGGCACCGAAGAGATGCTCCAGCACGGCGCCGATCCCGGCGTTCCAGTCGATCAGCGTGCCGTAGCAGTCGAACGTGGCCCAGCGGGACATGGCGTGAGCTTAGAGCTTCCGACGTGATGTGGCCTCGTCGCCGGGTGCGCCGGGTGGTACGAGGCAAGGACGCAGGGAGCGTCGATATGCGGGCATATCGACGCGACTGAGGACGCAGCATTCGTGCCGCCCGGCGTGCCCGGCGGCTAGAGCCTCATTGCGTCGGGAGCTCTAGTGTGGGGGCTGTGCTCCCTCCGTCCCGAGGACTGGCCGGCCGTGGCGGCGATCTTCGCGGAGGGGATCGCTACGGGCCACGCCACGTTCGAGACGGCGGTGCCCACCTGGGAGGCCTGGGACGCCGCGCACCTGCCCGAGCACCGGCTCGTGGCCGAGCTCGACGGCGAGATCGCAGGCTGGGTCGCCGTCGTGCCCTACTCGCGCCGCGACGTCTACTCGGGCGTGGGCGAGGAGAGCGTGTACGTCGCGAAGGCGGCGCGCGGACAAGGCGTCGGTCGCGCTCTTCTCGAAGCGGTGGTGGCGAGCGCCCGTTCCGGCGGTCTCTGGACGCTGCAGGCCGGAATCTTCCCCGAGAACGAGGCGAGCCTCGCACTCCACCGCGCGCTCGGCTTCCGCGAGGTCGGCGTGCGCGAGAGGATCGGCCGGCTGGACGGCCGCTGGCGAGACGTCGTCCTGCTCGAGCTGCGCCTGTAGCCAAGTAACAGTCTGTTACTTGGCCGAATCCTCGCGCGAGCGCGGCCCGAGCGGACCTTGTAACAGTCTGTTGCAAGGCTTCGCGCGCAGGCGCGCTACGGCTCGAGCTTGCGGAAGACGACGCACGCGTTGTGGCCGCCGAAGCCGAACGAGTTGGAGACGCCGACCTGGATCTCGGACCGGCGCGCCTCGTTCGGGATGTAGTCGAGATCGCACTCGGGATCCTCGACCTCGAGGTTGATCGTCGGCGGCAGGATGCCGCGCTGCGTCGCGAGAATCGTGAAGATCGCCTCGACCGCGCCTGCGGCGCCGAGGCAGTGGCCCGTCGCGCCCTTCGTGGAGGAGACCGGCGTCTTGTACGCGTTCTCCTCACCGACGGCGAGCTTGATCACGCGGGTCTCCGACGAGTCGCCGAGCGGAGTCGAGGTGCCGTGGGCATTGATGTAGCCGATCTCGGACGGGTCGATACCCGCGTCGGCGAAGGCCATCTGCATCGCCCGGGCGGGGTTCGTGCCGGAGGGATCGGGCTCGGTCATGTGGTTCGCGTCGGAGGAGACGCCGTATCCGATCAGCTCGGCGTAGATCTTCGCCCCGCGCGCCCGCGCATGCTCGAGCTCCTCGAGCACGACCGTGCCTCCCGCCTCGCCCATGACGAATCCGTCGCGCTCGGCATCGAACGGGCGCGAGGCGCGCTTCGGGTCCTCGTTCCGGCGCGAGAGCGCGCGCATGGCGCCGAAGCCCGCGATCCCGACGCGCGTGATCCCCGCCTCGGTGCCGCCGCAGATCATCGCGTCGGCGCGACCCAGCCGGATCGCGTCGGCCCCCTCGCCGATCGCCATGTTCGAGGCCGCGCAGGCCGTGCACTGCGACGAGAGCGGGCCGCGCGTGCCGAGCTCCATCGAGACCCAGCCGGCGCCCATATTCGGGATGATCGCCGTGATCGAGAAGGGATTGACCCGATCGGGGCCCCGCTCGATCAGCGTCTCGTAGCAGTCCTGGAAGGCTCCGAGACCGCCGATCCCGGTTGCGATCGAGGCGCCGACGCGGTCGGCCTCTTTCGCGATGTCGAGTCCCGAGTCGGCCTCCGCCTGACGGGCCGCGGCGAGGACCATCTGCGCGAACCGGTCCATGCGCCTGGCCTGCTTGCGCTCGATCCACTGCGTCGGGTCGAACTCCTTCAGCTCGCAGGCGAAGTGGACCGGGAACTCGTTCGCGTCGAACTGCTGGATCTCGGCTGCGCCGGACTCGCCCGCGATCAGGCGCTCCCACGAGGTCTCGGCGTCGTTGCCGAGCGGCGACACCATGCCGACGCCGGTGACGACGACGCGCCTTCTTCCGTTTTCTCCCGCCACTACATCCCCAGTCCGCCGTCGACGAGCAACACCTCGCCCGTGATGAACGAAGCCGCGTCGGAGCAGAGGAAGCGTACCGCTCCGGCGACGTCCTCAGGATCGCCGAGCCGGCCCAGCGGCGTCGCCTCGAGCATCGCGGCGGTCGCGTCCTCGGGCAGGACGTCCGTGAGCTGCGTCTTCACGTAGCCGGGCGCGACAACGTTCGCCCGCACGTTGCGCGACCCGAGCTCGCGCGCGAGCGACTTCGTGAAGCCGATGATCCCGGCCTTCGAGGCGCCGTAGTTGGTCTGGCCCCAGTTCCCGTGCACGCCGACGACCGAGGAGATGTTGACGATCGACCCAGCCCGCTTCTTCATCATCGGCCGGGTGACCGCGCGGCAGGTGTAGAAGACGGACGAGAGGTTCGTGTCGAGCACCGTGCGCCAGTCGTCGTCCGACATCCGGGCGAGCAAGCCGTCGCGCGTGAGCCCGGCGTTGTTGACGAGGATGTCGAGGTCGCCGGCCTCTTCGACGAGGCGCCGCGCCTCCTCTGCGTCGGAGACGTCCGCCTGGACCGCGCGGCCGCCGATCTCCCCCGCGAGCGCCTCGGCCTCGTCACGGCCCGAGCGATAGCCGACGACGACGCTCGCGCCCGCCGCCGCGAGCTCGGCCGCGATCGCTCGTCCGATCCCACGGGATGCTCCTGTGACAAGTGCTGTCTTCCCGTCCAAGGACGCGAAGTCAGGCAAGCCGCTCCTCGAGCTCGTTCAGCTGCTGCAGATTGGCGACGGAGACGGTGCGCACGCTCCTGTCGATCCTCTTCAGTAAACCGCTGAGCACGGTGCCGGGCCCGACCTCGACGAAGGTCGTCACCCCCTTGCCGACCAGCTCGCCCGCCGCCTGGGTGAACCTGACGGGGGCGGTCAGCTGCTCGACGAGGAGCTCGCGGTACCGGCCCGCTTCCTCGAGCTTCGCGGTCACGGTGGACATGAAGGCCGTGCGCGGGTCGGAGAACTGGATCTTCTCGACGGCGGGGCGGAGCTTGTCGGCGGCCCGCTCGACGAGCGGCGAGTGGAAGGCGCCCGAGACGCGGAGACGCACTGCGCGCCGCGCACCTTCCTTCTCCGCCTCGACGCAGACCTCGCCGACCGCGTCGTCCTCGCCCGAGACGACGATCTGACCGGGGCAGTTGTAGTTCGCGGGCCACACGTTGGCGATCTTGCGGCAGAGCCCCTCCACCACCTCGTCGGCGAGCCCGAGGATCGCCGCCATCGAGCCCGGCCGCTCCTCGGCCGCCTCCGCCATGGCGATCCCGCGCTCGCGCACGAGGCGGATCGCGTCCGCGGTGCCCAGCGAGCCGGCGGCACCGAGCGCGGCGAACTCGCCCACGGAGTGGCCGACGACGAAGTCCGGCACGATCCCGCGCACCCGGATCGCCTCGTGGATCGCGAGGCTCGTCGCCACGAGGGCCGGCTGCTGCACCTTCGTATCGAGCATGTTCTCGACCGGGCCGTGGAAGCAGACCTCTTTCAGGTCCAGCCCCGAGGCTTCGCTTCCCGCCTCGTAGACGGCCATCGCCTCCGGGACGGCCTCGGCGATGTCACGTCCCATGCCGGCCTCGTAGGAGCCCTGGCCCGGGAACATGAAGGCGATCTTCGTCACGCTGCCCTCCCGTTGGTCCATTCGATCAGCGCGGAGCCCCACGTGAGGCCCGCGCCCATTCCGGTCATCAGCACCAATTCTCCCTCTCGGAGGCGGCCGTCGGCGGCGGCATCGGCGAGCGCGAGCGGGATCGAGCCCGACGACGTGTTGCCGTAGCGGTCGACGTTGACGACGACCTTCTCCTCCGGGATGCCGAGCTTGCCCGCGGCATGGTCGATGATCCGCTTGTTCGCCTGGTGCGGGACGTAGACGTCGACGTCGTCGACCGTCAGCCCGCACTCGTCGAGGACTTTCTCCGCCGAGCTGACCAGGACGCGCGTCGCGAACTTGAACACCTCGCGGCCGTTCATCTTCACGAGCCCGTCCGGATCCTCGAAGCGGCGCGAGCCGCTGCCCGGCAGCCACAGGTGCTCGCCGCCGCCGCCGTCCGCGCCGAGCTCGAAGCCGAGGAAGCCGCCCTCCTCGACCGGCTCGATCACGACGGCGCCCGCCCCGTCGCCGAAGAGGACGAGCGTGGAGCGGTCCCCCCAGTCGAGGATCTTCGAGAGCACGTCGCCGCCGACGACGAGGGCGCGCTTCGAGAGCCCCGACGCCACCATCGAGTACGCCTGCGCGACCGCGTACATGAAGCCCGTGCAGCCGGCGAGCAGGTCGTAGGCGGCCGCGTCCGGCATCCCGAGCGAGTCGGCAAGGAGCGCCGAGCTGGTCGGGAACATCATGTCCGGCGTCACCGTCGCCACGACGATCAAGTCGATCGACGCCGGCTCGACGCCTGCGTCGGCCATCGCGGCAACCGCTGCGGGCGCGGCGATGTCGGTGAGCGCCTGCTCGTCGGTCGCGAACCGGCGCTCACGGATGCCCGTTCGCTCGAGGATCCACTCATCCGTGGTGTCGACGAACTGCTCGAGATCCTTGTTCGTGAAGACCCGATCCGGGACGCAGACGCCGAGACCGGTGATCCCGATCCGGCCGCCGTTCGCGGAGCCGATCACGACGACCTGTCCACGGCGAACGTGAGCGTGCCCCGCACGGCCAGCTCGCCGTCCACGGTCGCGCGCGCCTTGCCGCGGCCGATCGGGCCGCGCACGGTCTCCAGGTCGCACTCGAGCATCAGCCGGTCACCGGGCCGAACGACGCGCTTGAAGCGAACGTCGTCGATGCCGGCGAAGAGCGCGATCCGGCCGCGGTTCTCCTCCTCGCTGAGCACCGCCACCGCGCCCGCCTGTGCGAGCGCCTCGACCATCTTCACCCCGGGCATGATCGGGTTCCCCGGAAAGTGCCCGGCGCAGTCCTCCTCGGTGACGAGCTTGTGCGCGACGACGCGACCGCCCGGCTGCAGCTCGGTCACCTCGTCGAGCAGGAGGAACGGGTCGCGGTGCGGGAGGATCGTCTCGATCGCCTGCTTGTCGAGCGGCAGCTTCATGCCGAGAGCCGTTCCCGCAGCCCGGTCCTGCCACGGTGCGCATAGCACTTGGCCGTCCCGACCGGCATCCCCTGCCCGCCTGCGATCTCCTCGAAGCTGAAGTCGAACGCATGCTTGAGGACGACGACCGTCGCCTGCGCCGGCGGGATCTCCGCCAGGCAGGCCCCGAGCTCGGCGCGGAGCTCGTTCGCCTCCGCCGCACGGGCTGGATCTCCGTCGCGCGCCTCGCGCCGGTCTTCGTCGAGCGGCTCACAGCGGCGTGCCAGCTGCCGCTGCGCCACGTCGCGGCACGCGTTCACGGTCAGCCGGTGCAGCCAGGTGGAGAACGCCGACTCGCCGCGAAACTGGCCGAGCTTCACGCACAGCCTCGCAAGCGCGTCCTGGGACGCGTCGCGGGCGTCCTCGTCGTCGCGCAGCAGATGGTGCGCCAGCCGCTCCACGGTCGGCGCGTGCCGCTCGCAGAGCGCCGCAAGCGCACGCTCGTCGCCGTCCTTTGCTCTCTTCACCAGAATGGGGTCGCTCAACCTCTCGTACCGGAGCGGCGGATCCGGCCGCAACTCTCGCGGGATTGGACGCGATCGGCGAGCAGGCGGTTGCACCAGCGAAGTGTACGGCCCGCCACCGGACCACGTGCGTCAGCGTTTGGAGGCCGGGATGCTCTTGTTTCCGGCTGGATCCCAGGCGACGGCGCGGACGAGCCCGAGGCGCGGTGCGTTCGGAACGAGGGCCTCGCCCGTCGCAGGCGCCTCGTACACGAGCTTGCGCACGCCGAAGCGAAGGGTCACCGCAGCCGGCTCGCTGACCCAGAGCTTGAGTGGATTGCGGTTCAGGATTCGCACCTTCGGCTGACGCGTGTCCGCACTGAACGGAACCGCGATCGTCGCGGTCGCGACAGCGTCGGTCGCCTCGACGACGGCTTCGTACTCGCCGTCGAGGAGCCGGCCGATCCGCTTCGCGCCGTCCCACTCGATCGTCCTCGGGCCGGCCTCGAGCGGGCCCGTGAACGGCGTCGCCACCCACTTGCCCTGCTTGAGGATCCGCAGCCGGACCTGCGCCGGAGCTGCGAGCTGGAAACGGATCCCGATCCGGTCGGCACGCCCGTCCGCGTTCGGTGAGAAGGCGCGTCGCGCGGCCAGCACCGCGCCGAGGGTGCGCGTGACGGTCAACTGCGTGGACGCGGACGCCTGGCGGGCGCCCGTCGCGTTGGCCGTGACCTCGAGCTGGAAGACGCCGTCGGAGAGGAGCGCCGGGTCGAACCGGATCGCGTGCTCCCCCGCCCGCTTCCAGCTCTTCGCGGCGACCGTCGCCACTTCAGCACCGAGGCCGTCGCGCAGCCTGACGGTCACGTTCGCCGGCTCGCTGAGCGTGTACGTGATCGTCGTCAGGTCGGAGACCTCGTCGGCATTCGGAGAGACCGTCTCGGGATCGACAGCGAGACCGGCGATCCCGAGCGCCGCGGCGCCACCGCCGATCGGGCCGAACACCGGCGTGACCGAGGGATCGGAGCGGATCGAATAGGAGTAGCTGCCGGGCAGCGCAGCCGTGGCGTCCCAGCTCCAGTCGACGTTCGTCCCCAGCCCGGCGCTCGACGCGACCGCGTTGCCGACGGCGTCGTAGACGTCGACCGTCCACGGCAGCGCCGCGGACAGGCGCGCCCGGAAGCGGACCGTCCCCGGAACGGTGCCGGTCACGGTCGGCGCGTAGAGCTTCGGCAGGCCGATCCTGGCGACCTCGCCGGCGACTCCGGTCAGGAGGTTGTAGAGCGCCGTTCCCGGACAGTCCGTGAAGCCCGTGTCGCGGTGACCCGACACCGCGCGCAGGAAGACCGGCAGGCCCGCCCCGAAGCGCGCGTTCCCGCCGGACACGTAGGACAGCGTCGACGCCGGGTCGACGTGGGCGAGGTCGAGGCGCCAGGCGAGGAGCTGCTCGAGCGCGTCCAGCGCCTTCGCGGACACGGCCAGCGAGCTGTACTCGCCCAGAATCGGCCGCGCCGACGGAACCGGTGTTGAAGCCCTCCGCGTGCGCGCCGACGACGTTTCGCTCGATGCCGCCGTGCCGGCCCTCGAACACGGTGCCGAAGCGGTCGACGAGGAAGTTGTAGCCGATGTCGTTCCAGCCGTTGCCCTTGACGTGGTAGAGCTGGATCCCGCGCACGATCGCCGGTGACTGCGCGGCCGTGTAGCCGTTCGCGCCGGCGGTGTGGTGCACGACCGCGAGCCGCACCTGTGACGCGAAGGCGGGGTTGCCACGCCTGATCGTCTCGTCGGCGTTCCAGCCTTTCCGGGGCACGATCGCCGGCGCCCCGGCCTTCTGCAGCGTGCGCGCGGGAACGCCCGCGGGCGGGCTCCAGACGAAGTGCGCCCGCAGCCGCGTCACCTGTCCGCGCAGGCGGTACTCGATCCGGTCGGAGGCGCCGACCCACCATGGGTTGCCGAGCCGCCACGTACCCGCGCGGGCGCGCTCCGCGGTCCCGGCATCCGGACGATCCTCCGCCTCGGGCGCCGCCTCCCGCCAGCCACTCCACCCGCCTCCGAGCGAGCGCGTCCGAAACAGCACCGTGCCCGAGCCGCGCCAGTGGAGCCCGACGAGATTGAACCGCGCCGGAGGCGTCCGGGACATGAGCACACGCTCGCCGTGCAGCGGAACGTCACGCGAGACGATCGTGGCGTCGGCCGCGAGCGCCGGCGCAGAGAACGCAAGAGCGAGCACGACGATGGCGATAGAAGACTTGGGCACGGGGGTCTCTCCACGGAGGGTGGCGACTCACCCGTTCGGCGACAAGGGCCGCGTCCCTCGTTTGACCGAATCCTTACAGCTAGATTTTGGATTGTGGCGGCCCTCGCTCGGGGACTCGTGCTCGTCGCAGCGGTTGCGGCGGCCCTCGGCGTTCCCGCACTGGCCGCCGACGCGCCTCCGCGCGTGCTCGTCGCCGAGTTCGACAACGACGTCAACCCGGTCACGCAGGACTACCTGCTCGACGCGATCGAGCAGGGCGAGGAAGGGGACTATGCGGCCGTCGTGATCGAGATGGACACGCCGGGTGGGCTCGCGTCGTCGATGCGGGACATCGTGAAGGGGATGCTGGCGGCCGAGATCCCCGTCATCGTCTACGTGGCGCCTCCCGGCTCGAGCGCCGACTCCGCCGGCGCCGTGATCGGGATGGCCGCGGACGTGCTCGCGATGGCGCCGCAGACGAACATCGGTTCCTCGACTCCGGTCTCGATCGGCGGCGAGGACATCTCACGCGACCTGCGCAGGAAGATCGTCAACGACGCGGCCGCCTACATCGGCGAGCTCGCGCGGGAGCACGGCCGGAACGTCCAGGAGGCCGAGAAGATGGTGCGACAGGCATCGAACCTCGGCGCCCGCGAGGCGCTCGAGCTGGGCGTCATCGACGTGCTCGCGGTCGACTATCCGGATCTGTTCCGCCAGATCGACGGGACGACGACGGAGCCGAAGGGGCTGACGCTGGACACGCCGCCGGAGACGACGATCGAGCGGATCGAGATGTCGGCCTGGAAGCGCCTGCTCGACCTCTTGATCGACCCGAACATCATCGCCCTGATGCTCTCGATCGGGCTGATCGGGATCGTCGTGGAGCTGTGGAACCCCGGCCTGATCTTCCCGGGCACGGTCGGTGCGATCTCGCTGATCGTCGGCCTGTACGGGCTCCAGGTGCTACCGGTCTCGATCGCAGGGCTGCTCCTGATGCTGCTCGCAACCGCGTTCTTCGTCGCAGAGGCGTTCATCGTCTCCCACGGCGCCCTCGCGGTAGCGGGCGCGATCACCTTCGTGATCGGCGCCCTGATGCTCTTCGACCCGGCAGGCGAGGCGTACCAGGTCTCGCTGCCCGTTGCGATCGCGATCGCCGGCACGCTGACGCTCCTCTTCGGCTTCGCGCTGACGAAGGCCGTTCAGGTCCGGCGGCGGCCCCCCGAGGTCGGGACGCACCGGCTCGTCGGCGTCCCCGGCCAGGTGCGGGCCGACGGCCTCGTCTTCGTCGACGGCGAGCTCTGGCACGCTGAGACCGCCGACGGCTCCCCGCTCCAGACCGGCGAGCGCGTCGTCGTCGAGTCCGTTGACCAGGAAGCGCTGCGGCTCACCGTAGGATCGCCCGAGCACGCTCCGCCCCTTACCGCCGAAAGGACGTGATCCGTTGATCCCGCTGATCGTCATCGCCGCCATCGCGCTCATCCTGCTGCTGTTCCTCTTCGCGGCGATCAAGGTCGCGCGCGAGTACGAGCGCGGCGTGATCTTCCGGCTCGGCCGGCTCCTACCCGAGCCGAAGGGCCCCGGCCTCTTCCTGCTCATCCCCGTGATCGACCGCATGGTCAAGGTCGACCTGCGCACGATCACCTTGAACGTGCCGCCGCAGGAGGTGATCACGAAGGACAACGTTCCGGTGCGGGTCAACGCGGTCGCCTACTTCCGGATCGTCGAGCCGAAGAACGCGATCGTCCAGGTCGAGAACTTCATGGTCGCGACCTCGCAGATCGCGCAGACGACTCTCCGCTCGGTGCTCGGCCAGCACGTCCTCGACGAGCTCCTCTCCGAGAGGGACAAGATCAACGCGATCCTGCAGAACATCATCGACGAGGCCACCTCGCCCTGGGGGATCAAGGTCTCGATCGTCGAGGTGAAGGACGTCGAGATCCCGGCCACGCATGCAGCGGGCGATGGCGCGGCAGGCCGAGGCAGAACGGGAGCGGCGCGCGAAGGTGATCGCGGCCGAGGGCGAGTTCCAGGCCTCGCAGAAGCTCGCCGACGCCGCCGACGTGATGGCGCGCGCCCCGATGGCGCTGCAGCTGCGCTACCTGCAGACGCTGCTCGAGATCGGGGCCACGAACGCGACGACGATCGTCTTCCCGGCGCCGATCGACATGCTCACCGCCTTCATGGGGAAGGCCGTCGCCGAAAACACGTCCGGACCGAGCTAGGAGAGCTGGCCGTTGGCCGCCTGGAAGCGGCGGGCGGCATCGATCGCAGCGCCGAGGTTGAGACCCTTGTCCTTCGCCTGCTTGATCAGCATGACCGTCTCGAGCGCGTCGATGTCGTAGATCCGCTGCTTCTTGCCCTTGGTCTGGATCTGCGCCTTGTTCGTCCAGTAGTCGAGCTGCATCTTCGAGATCCCGGCGATCTGGCAGACCTGGCCGAGATAGAGCTCGACCTTGTCCAGGTGCTCGGCCAGGTTCACCGGCTCGAGGATGTCGACTTGCGTGTTGTAAGCCACGTCCATCCCTTTATCAGCGGGTACCGAGAACCCCCGGAACGAACATATACACCGTTCCTCCAGGGATTGGAAGAGGCGCGAGGCTACTCGTCGCCGGGCCCGGCAACAGCCGGCGGCGGGACGTCGTCGGCGCCGTTGGCGTCGCTCTCGACGACGGGGGCGAGGCTCGAGACGCGCTCCTCCTCGCCGCGCAGGCGCATCACGATCACGCCCTGCGTGGAACGGCCGAGCCGCTTGATCTCCTCGACCGCCATCCGGATGACGGTGCCGCCGGTGGAGATCAGCATCACCGCGTAGCCGTCGCGGACGACGCGGGCGCCGGCGAGCTTGCCCTTGGCGTCGGTCAGCTGGACCGTCTTGACGCCGAGCCCGCCGCGCCCCTTGACCGGGTACTCGTGCAGCGGCGTGCGCTTGCCGTAGCCGTTCTCCGTCACGACGAGCAGGTCGGCGTCGTCCTGGGCGACGTTGACCGAGATCACCTCGTCGCCGCTGCGGAGCTTCATGCCACGAACGCCCGACGCGTCACGCCCCATCGAGCGCACGTCGCTCTCGTGGAAGCGGATCGCCTGGCCGCCGCGCGACACCATGAGGATGTCGTCGGTCCCGTCCGAGAGCCGCACGCCGATGAGCTCGTCGTCCTCGCGCATCTTGATCGCGATGATCCCGTCCGCCTTCAGCGGCGTGTTGTAGGCGAAGAACTCCGTCTTCTTCACCACGCCGCCCTTGGTCGCGAAGACGAGGAACTTCGCCTCCTTGAAGTCGCGGGTGGCGATCACGGCCCGAACGGACTCGTCCTGGCGGAAGGGGAGCAAGTTCACGATCGCCCGGCCCTTCGACTGGCGCGACCCGAGCGGGAGCTCGTGCACCTTCAGCCGGTAGACCTTGCCGACGGTGGTGAAGAAGAGAACGTAGTCGTGCGTCGAGGCAACGAAGAGGTGCTCGATGTAGTCCTCGTCCTTCAGGTCCATGCCCATCACGCCGACGCCGCCGCGGCGCTGCTCGCGGTAGGACGTGACCGGGAGCCGCTTGATGTAGCCCGAGCGGGTGATCGCGATCACCATGTCCTCCTCCGCGATCATGTCCTCGAGCGAGAACTCGCCCTCGGCCGCGATGATCTCCGTGCGGCGGTCGTCGCTCTTGCCGTACATCGTCTTCAGCTCGAGCAGCTCCTCGCGGATCAGCCCGTTCACCCGCTCCGGGTCGCCCAGGATCGTGCGCAGCTCGGCGATTCGCTCCTGCAGGTCGGCGAACTCGTCCTCGACCCGCTTCCGCTCGAGCCCGGTGAGCGCGCGCAGGCGCAGGTCGAGGATCGCGGTCGCCTGGATCTCGGAGAGCGAGAACTGCTCCATCAGCTGCTCGCGCGCGGTGTCGGTGTCGGTGGCGCCGCGGATGACGCGGATCACCTCGTCGAGGTTGTCGAGCGCGATCAGGTAGCCGGCGAGGACGTGCGCCCGGTCTTCCGCCTTGCGCAACTCGTACTTCGACCGGCGGGTGACGATCTCGCGCTGGTAGTCGAGGTAGTGCCTGACGAGCTCGAGCAGGGAGAGCGTCTTCGGCACGTTGTCGACGAGCGCGACGGCGTTGTAACCGAACGTCGCCTGCAGAGACGTGTGCTTGTAGAGCTTGTTCAGGACGACCTGCGGGATCGCCTCGCGCTTCAGCTCGATCTGGATCCGCATCCCGGTCCGGTCGGAGTGGTCGGCGAGGTCGGAGACCTCGGTGATCACCTTGTCCTGGACGAGGTCGGCGATCTTCTTGATCACCCCGGTCTCGCCGCCCTTCTTCGTGCCGTACGGCAGCTCGGTGACGATGATCGCCGACTTGCCCCCGCGCAGCTCTTCGACGTGGACGCGTGCGCGCATGATGATCCGGCCCCGGCCCGTGCGATAGGCGTCGCGGATCCCCTGCCGCCCGAGCACGATCGCGCCGGTCGGGAAGTCAGGCCCCTTCACGTGCGTCATCAGGTCGTCGACGTTCGCGTCGGGCTTGTCGATCAGCTGCACGATCGCGTCGACGATCTCGCCGAGCCGGTGCGGCGGCATGTTCGTCGCCATCCCGACTGCAATGCCGGCAGAGCCGTTGACGAGCAGGTTCGGGAAGCGCGAGGGAAGCACCGACGGCTCCTTGCGCGACTCGTCGTAGTTCGGGTTGAAGTCGACGGTGTCCGCGTCGATGTCGCGCAGCATCTCGGTCGCCATCCGCGAGAGCCGCGCTTCGGTGTAGCGCATAGCGGCTGGTGGGTCGTCGTCGATCGAGCCGAAGTTGCCCTGCCCGTCGACGAGCGGATAGCGCAGGCTGAACGGCTGCGCCATCCGAACGAGCGTGTCGTAGATGGACGCGTCGCCGTGCGGGTGGTACTTGCCCATCACGTCGCCGACGGTGGCGGCGGACTTCTTGTACGGCCGGTTCGGCTGCAACCCCGCCTCGTGCATCCCGTAGAGGACGCGCCGGTGGACGGGCTTGAGACCGTCGCGGACGTCGGGCAGCGCCCGCCCGACGATGACGCTCATCGCATAGTCGAGGTAGCTCGAGCGCATCTCCTGCTCGAGGTCGCGCGCCTCGATTCGGCCGCCGCCGAGCGGTTCGTTCGCGAGATCGCTCATCTAGAGAAGCATGGGGGAACCCATGGTTCCCCCATGAGCCCCCTCCTTCTCCGCTGCGAGTCTGACCGGCGTCGGCTTGGCCTCCCGGCCGGCAAAGCCGGCCTCCGGCCATCATCCGTCGCGCATCCGAGTCGCCTCAAACATCCAGGAACCTGACGTCGCGGGCGTTCTCCTCGATGAAGGCGCGCCGAGGCTCCACCTGGTCGCCCATCAGCGTGGAGAAGATCCGGTCGGCGGCGGACGCGTCCTCGACGTCGACGCGGATCAGCAGGCGCCGGGCCGGATCCATCGTCGTCTCCCAGAGCTGCTCCTCGTTCATCTCGCCGAGGCCCTTGAAGCGCGAGAGCTGCAGACCGTCCTTGGCGAGCTCGAGCGCCTCGTGCCGGAGCGAGCCGAACGTCTCCGACGCCCGACGCTTCTTGCCGGCGGCGAGCAGGAACGGCGGCGGGCCGACGATCTCGGTCAGCTTCGCGTAGGCGCGGCGGAGGTTCGCGTAGATCGGCGAGGCGAGCAGCTCGGCCGGCACAGTGACGTGCGTCGCCGAGCTCGTCTCGTTCTCGACCACCTTGACGTCGAGCGAGCCCTCCACGGAGGCGAGGACGCTGAGCGCATAGCCGTTGTCGGGAGCGTCGTCGATCGCCTTGCCGAGCTCGGCGATCGAGGCGGTCTCGGCCTCGACGATCCGGTGGGTGATCACGAAGTCGGCCGGGGCCGGGCCGAAGTCGGCGCGCAGGCGCGCGAGCCAGCCTTCGAACTCGGCGAGCGAGCGCACGAAACGGCCCCAGCGGGCTTCGGTGAGCTTGAGGGTCTCACCGGTGCGGGAGGTGATCGCGAGCTCGCCCACGCGCTCGCGCACGAGCAGCTCCTCGAGCTGCGCGTCCTTCTCGAAGTAGAACTCCCGGTTGCCGAGCTTCACCTTGTAGAGCGGCGGCACGGCGATGTACACGTGCCCGCGCTCGATCAGCTCGGGCATCTGGCGGTACAGGAACGTCAGGATCAGAGTCCGGATGTGCGAGCCGTCGACGTCGGCGTCCGTCATCACGATCACGCGGTGGTAGCGCAGCTTCGAGATGTCGAACTCCTCGCCGAGGCTGGTGCCGATAGCCGTGATCATGGCCTGGATCTCGTTGTTGGAGAGAACCTTGTTGATCCGGTTCTTCTCCGAGTTGATGATCTTCCCGCGCAGGGGCAGGATCGCCTGGTAGGTGCGGTCGCGGCCCATCTTGGCCGAGCCGCCGGCGGAGTCGCCCTCGACGATGAAGAGCTCCGCAGACTCCGGATCCTTGATCGAGCAGTCCGCCAGCTTGCCGGGGAGTGACATGCTCTCGAGCGCGCTCTTGCGCCGCGTCAGCTCGCGTGCCTTGCGCGCCGCCTGCCGTGCGCGGGAGGCGGAGATCGCCTTCATGATGATCTGGCGCGCGTCCTGCGGGTTCTCCTCCATGAACTCGGACAGCTTCTGGTTGACCGTCTGCTCGACGAGCCCCGCGATTGGAGGGTTTCCCAGCTTCGTCTTCGTCTGCCCCTCGAACTGCGGGTTCGCGAGCTTGACCGAGATCACGGCCGCGAGCCCCTCGCGCACGTCGTCGCCCTCGAGGTTGTCCTCCTTCTCCTTCAGCAAGCCCTTGTCGCGCGCGTACTTGTTGAGCGTGCGCGTGAGAGCCGAGCGGAAGCCCTGGAGGTGGGTCCCGCCCTCGTGGGTGTTGATGTTGTTCGCGAAGGAGTAGACCGAGTCGACGTACGACGTGTTCCACTGCATCGCGACCTCGACCTGGCCGTGCTCCGACTCGCCCTCGAAGTAGACGATGTGCTTGTGGACGGGGTCCTTCGTGTCGTTCACGTAGGCGACGAAATCCCGGATGCCGCCCTCGGCGTAGAACTCGTGCCGTTCCTCGCCCTCGCGCTCGTCGGTGAGCACGATCCGCAGACCGCGGGTCAGGAACGCCGTCTCGCGCAGGCGTTGGACGAGGGTCGAGACCGAGAAGTCGACCTCTTCGAAGATTTCGGCGTCGGGGAGGAACGAGATCGTCGTACCGCTGTCGCCGTTCTCGGCCTTTCCCATCACCTCGATGTCCGCTAGCGGGACGCCGCGCTCGAACTGCTGGCGATGAAGCTTGCCGTCGCGTCGCACCTCGGCGACGAGCCGCTCCGAGAGCGCGTTCACGACCGAGAGGCCGACGCCGTGCAGGCCGCCCGAGACCTTGTAGCCGTCGCCGCCGAATTTGCCGCCGGAGTGCAGCTTCGTCAGCACGACCGTCATCGCGGAGAGCCCCTGCTCCTCGATCATGTCCACGGGGATGCCCCGGCCGCGGTCGGTGACCGTGACCGAGTTGTCCGGATGGAGGGTCACGGAGACGGCGTCGTTGTGGCCGGCAAGAGCCTCGTCGACGGCGTTGTCGACGACCTCGTAGACGAGATGGTGGAGGCCCCGCGCGCCCGTCGACCCGATGTACATGCCGGGCCTGAGCCGGACGGGCTCGAGACCCTCCAGAACGGTGATGTCTTTTGCTGTATACGCTGTTTCGGCCATCAAAAAAGCCCTGCAAATAGCCATCTTGCGGGCCGATTGCAGTGTATCAGAAACCGCGGTCGGACCGGCCTTCCGCGGAGGCGCTCGCGAGGCTCGCCGCAGCCGCTCTCGCGACGTAGCTCCGCAGCTCTTCGTCCTCGACGACCGCCGCGATCCGGGCCGCTTCGGCACGGTGCTCGACACCGATCTCGGGCGGTGCGGAAACGCGCCGGTCGGGTGGCTCGGTCGCAGGCTCGGGGATCGGCCCCGGCGTGAAGCGCAGGGTCGGCGGCGTCGCCTCGCCGAGCTCCGTCCGGAGCTGCTCGGCGATCGTCGCAGCGAGCTTTTCGAGCTCGAAGGCCCACGTCGAGGACGCGGCGTGCACGTGCAGGGTCCCGTCCCGCGCGAGCCGCGCGGGCCACGCGTTCCGGGCGACGGTCGGCCCGACCGCACCGGGCCAGGCTCGCACGATCTCCGTCATGTCACCGCCGGCCGGGCCGAAACGGCCGAGCTCGGCGCGGAGCTGGCGGTCGATGCGCTCCATCAGCGCGTGCTCACGGTTCCGGGGGTCACCTCGAGCAGCTGGGCCGGCTCCAGCGGGAGAGCGTCG
This sequence comes from uncultured Gaiellaceae bacterium, assembly GCA_963850995.1. GTDB lineage: Bacteria > Actinomycetota > Thermoleophilia > Gaiellales > Gaiellaceae > Gaiellasilicea. The sequence goes on from CAWKNQ010000004.1 coordinate 464,338, forward strand.
GCTCCCGTGGCGGTCACGACGGCTTGGCCGACCCGGCCGATCCGCGCCGCCAGCACCCTCCGTCGGGCTGCATCGAGCTCCGAGAGCACGTCGTCGAGCAGAACGAGCGGCGGCGTCTCTCCGCGCGCGCTGATCACCTCGGCTTCGGCCAGCAGGAGCGAGAGCACGGCGAGCCGTTGTTCCCCCTGGGAGCCGTAGCCGCGCAGGTCGCGGTCTCCAGAGCGCAGGACGACGTCGTCGCGATGGGGCCCGAGACCCGTGACGCCGCGTTCGACGTCCCGTTCCAGACGGGCGTCGAGGGCAGCGACGGTCGGAGGCTCGCCGGCATACGCGAGCGTCGCGGCCGTCAGGCCGAGCTCGCCCGCCCGCTCGGCGAAAGCCGGCGACAGCAGCCCGATCGTCTCGCAGCGCGACTCGACCAGCGCTGCGCCGAAGGTCGCGACCTGCTCGGTCCAGGGCGACACGGCGTCCCGGGTCGAGACGCCGATCGCGACGCGCCTGAGCGCGGCGTTCCGCTGCCCGACCGCCGCGGCGTATTCCAGCGGCAGCGTGGCGCGCCCGGGCAGGAGCCGTCCGAGCGCCCGGTCGAAGTACGCGCGGCGCGCTGCAGGTCCTCCTTTGACGACAGCGAGCCGGTCGGGCGTGAACACGAGCGTCGCGACCTCGCCGCGTAGTTGCTCGGTCGAGCGAAGAGCCGCACCGTTCAGCTTCGCGCGCTTGCCGGCCTGCGGCTGCACCGTCACCTCCAGCGACAGCGCGCGGCCGTCACGGTCGCCGTCGAGCGCGACCCGGGCTCCGGCTGCCCCGAAGCGGACGAGCTGCTGGTCGGCACGCGTTCGCGGCGAGAACCCTTGCGTGCCGACGTGCAGGGACTCGAGCAGGTTCGTCTTGCCCGCCCCGTTCGCGCCGGTAACGAGCACGAGGCCCGGCTCGAGCGCAAGGTCGAGCCGTTCGTACGATCGGAAGTCGCGAAGGGTGACCCGGCGGACGATCAGCCGGCCAGCCTGATCGGCATGATCAGGTACGTAAAGTCGCCTGCCGCATCCTCGAGGATCGCAGGGCGGAGGGGATTGATCAGCTTCATCTTCACGTCGTCGCCCGCGATCGCGTCGACGCCGTCGCGGAGGAACTCGGCGTTGAAGCCGATCACGAACTCCTCGCCGGTGTACGGCGCCGGCATCGACTCCTTCGTCTCGCCGACGTCCTGGGTCTGGGCGGAAATGGTCAGCTCACCCTCTGCCAGGCGAAGGCGCAGCGGTGAGTTGCGGAGCGCGAGCACCGACGCGCGCCGGACCACGTCTCCGAGCTCCGACTTCGGCAGCGTCAGCTCGACCTCGAACGTCTCCGGCAACAGCTGCCGGTAGTTCGGGAACTGCCCGTCGATCCGCCGCGTGGTCAGCCAGGCGTCGCCCGTGCCGAAGACCGCATGGTTCTCGTGCACACCGAGCTCGACCGTGTCGCCGCCGGCAAGCCTCGAGAGCTCCGTCAGCGCCCGTGCCGGGATGATCGCCTCGAGCTCGGGCGCAGATTCGCCCACCTCCGTCTCCTTCACAGAGAGCCGGTACGAGTCGGTCGCGACCATCACGAGCTTGCCCGCCTCGAAGCGGACGAGGATGCCGGTGAGGACCGGGCGCGACTCGTCACGCGAGGCCGAGCGTGCCACCCGGTCGACGGTCTCCAGCAACGCTTCGCGGTCGATCGTGTGGAGCTGCGCGTCGACGACCGGCAGGCGAGGGAAGTCCTCGGCGTTGAAGACGTTCAGGCGCGAGCTGTAGGCGCCCGAGGCGATCTGCACGGTGCCCTCCTCGGGGCGGTACTCGATCGTCACGTCGCTCTCGGGTAGCAGCCTGGCCAGCTCGACGAAGGGCTTCCCCGGAATCACGACCGAGCCGTCGCCCTCCACCTCGGCCTCCAGCGTCGTCCGCAAGGACAGCTCCATGTCGGTCGCGGCGAGCGTGAGCCCGCCCTCGCCGGCGGAGACGAGGATGCCCGAGAGCACCTGGACGGTTCCTCTCGTCGAGACGGCTCGGGAGACGATGCCGAGCTTCGCAACCAGCTCGTCGCGCGCGACCGCAATCCTCATACCGGTGCCGGTTGTCGCCATCTCTGCCATCGTCGCATCTTCCGCCGTCTCTAGCTCCATAGTTCTTTAAATCCTCTCGTAGAAGTCATAGGGAGTGTGGAGGATGGGGAAGACGGCGGGATCCTAGGCGGAGAGAGCGTTTTCCCAGTGGGTCCACGCGGTGGAGAAAAGGGAGCGTTCAACAGGCTCGAGCGGCCTCAGGCAGGTTTCCCCAGATCTCACCCGGCTTGCTTGATCCTTGCCGTCAGTTCCTGCACAAGGTTGTACACACTGCGGTCTTCGCGAATCATGCCCTCGATCTTCGCGTTCGCGTGCATCACCGTGGTGTGGTCGCGACCTCCGAACTCCTTGCCGATCTTCGGTAGCGACGAGTCGGTGAGCGCACGCGAGAGATACATCGCGACCTGCCGGGGATAGGCGATCGACTGGGATCGCTTGGCGCTGCAGAGCTCGTTCACGCTCATCCCGAACCGCTCCGAGACCGTTTCTTGGATCCGGCGAATCGAGATCTCGACGGGCTGGCCGCGAGGGAAGACGTCTTTGAGCACGTCCTCGGCGAGCTCGACGGTCATCGCCCGGCCGGTGAGTGACGAGAAGGCGACCACTCGCGTGAGCGCGCCCTCGAGCTCGCGGATGTTCGTCGTCACCCGCTCCGCGACGTAGATGATCACGTCCGGATCGGGGACATGGATCCGGTCGGTCTTCTCCTTCTTGCGCAGGATCGCGATCCGGGTCTCGAGGTCGGGCGGCTGGATGTCCGTGATCAGCCCCCACTCGAAGCGGGACCGGAGGCGCTCCTCCAGCGTCGCGATCTCCTTCGGCGGCCGGTCGGAGGAGATCACGATCTGCCGGCCGGCCTCGTAGAGCGAGTTGAAGGTGTGGAAGAACTCCTCCTGGATCCGCTCCTTACCCTCGAAGAACTGGACGTCGTCGACGAGCAGCACGTCGTAGGTGCGGTAGCGCTGCTTGAAGCCCTCGATCCGCTTGTCGCGAAGGGAGTTGATGAAGTCGTTCATGAACGTCTCGCTCGTGACATAGCGAGCCGTCAGGCCGCTCCCGTGCTCGCCGACGTACTGGCCCACCGCTTGGAGGAGATGCGTCTTCCCGAGCCCTGTGCCGCCGTAGATGAAGAGCGGGTTGTACGCCTGCGCCGGCGCCTCCGCGACCGCGAGCGCGGCCGCGTGCGCAAAGCGGTTCGACGAGCCGATCACGAAGAGGTCGAAGGTGTACTTGAGATTCATCGCGCCGCTCGCGGCGGGCTGGGCCGTCCGGGCAGTCGGCTGTTCCACCGGCGCGCGGTCGGAGCTCGTCTCCCCGCTGCGGGCGTCGTCGCGGACGCTCAGTTGGATGCGCCGCTCGTGGCCGGTCGCGTCCTTGACCGCGGCGCGGATGAGGCCGAGGAAGTGACCTTCGATCCACTCGCGCGTGAAGTCGTTCGGAACGGCGATCGCGAAGGTGTCGTCGGTCAGGCCGGCGCCCGCCGCGTCTCCGAACCAACTGCCGAACGTCGCCTCGTTGAGCGCCCCCTTGAGCCGACCCGACACCTCGTCCCAAAGGGTCTCAGCAGTCAGCTCGATTTGGTGCTCCACGCGTTAGCCGGCCCTCTCCGTCGCTCCCCGAGAGGGGCGAGCATAGCAGCGTCCCCGACGGCTCTCAAGGCGCCCTGTTCGGGCAAAAACACGGCGATTTGCAGGTGTTTTCGTGAGTCCACACGACTTTCCACATGTGTGGAGAACGTGTGAGGAGTCGGGGCCAACGGTGCCCGTTTGCGGCTCTTTCACCGTCGCGGCCGGACTGTGGAAAACCGCCTCCGGATGACTTGTCTATACTTCCGCTCCCCGTCGCCCGCCGGCCTCTTCTTCTCTCGGAGAACCTCCTCTTGAAGCGCACCTACCAGCCCAACGTCCGTCGCCGCAAGCGCAAGCACGGCTTCCGTGCGCGCATGTCGACGCGGGCCGGGCAGGCGATCCTGAAGCGCCGCCGGGCCAAGGGCCGCAAGCGGCTGTCCGCCTGAGCCGGCCGACTATTCTCAGAACGTGCAACGTCGGAACCGCCTGTCCCGCTCGCGGGACTTCGACGCCGTCTACCGCAGCGGCCGCTCTGCCTCCACGCGCTTTCTCGTCCTCTACTGGTTCCCGCGCGAAGACGGCGACACCGACGAGCCCCGGCTCGGGCTGGCGGTGCCGAAGTCGGTCGGGAACGCGGTCGTCCGCAACCGGGTCAAGCGCCAACTGCGGGAGACGTGGCGAGAGCTCTCCGGCCACGCCCGGCCCGGCCACGACTACGTTCTCGTCGCCCGGCCCGGCCTGGCGGAGCCGGCCGACGTACGCGGTCACGACTGGCTCGCGGAGCGCGTGACCGAGGTACTCGAGAAGGCGGCTGCGTGAAGGTCATCGGAATCGGCCTCGTCCAGGCCTGGCGCCACACGTTCGGGCTCCTGACGCCGCCGAACACGTGCAAGTACCACCCGAGCTGCTCCCAGTACGCGCTCGACGCGCTCGAGAAACACGGGCTCGTGAAGGGGACGGCGAAGGCGGGCTGGCGCGTGCTCCGATGCAATCCCTGGAGTCACGGCGGGGTCGACCCGGCATGATCGTCGCCAGCGTCCTCACCCCGCTCGAGGATCTGCTCACGTGGGTGCTGACGAACCTGCACGAGACCGTCGGGTTGACGTGGGCGTGGTCGATTGTCGCCCTCGTCGTGATCGTGCGCATGCTCCTCGTGCCGTTGACGGTGCGCCAGATCCACTCGATGCAGAACCTGCAGGCGCACGCGCCCGAGATGAAGGCGATCCAGCAGCGCTGGAAGCACGACAAGCAGCGGATGAACCAGGAGATGATGGCCTTCTACAAGGAGAACCAGATCAACCCGGCGGCCTCGTGCCTGCCGATCCTGGCGCAGTTCCCGATCTTCATCGGCCTCTTCTTCGTCCTGCGCGACTTCGAGGAGGAGATCCTCCCGCTGTACCCGGAATCGAGCCTCGAGTGGCTCGGTCTGATCAACATCACCGAGGACACGAAGGTCGGCTGGGGGCCGCTCCTGATCGTCCTCTACGGGGCAAGCCAGCTGACCTCGTCGTACCTGATGTCGCAGAACATGCAGCCGGCCCAGCGCGCGATGCTGCTGATCCTCCCGATCGCGTTCATTCCCTTCGTGCTCAACTTCCCCTCCGGCCTGATGCTGTACTGGCTGACGACGAACTTGTGGACGACCGGGCAGGGCCTGATCACGCGCCGGCTGACTCCGAAGCCGCAACCGCCGCCGAAGAAGAGCTCGCGTACGCCGCCGAAGACCGCGACGGCCGCGGTCGAGGCTGACGCTGCCAAGCCGCCGACGGACAAGAAGCCTGCGAGCGCGCCACCCCGCGTCCGCAAGGTGAAGCGGAAGAAGAAGGGCGGGACGAGACGATGAGTGCCGCGCCGTGAGCGCGATCTCCGTCGAGATGACCGGCGAGACCGTCGGCGAGGCGAAATGGGCCGCGCTGCGCGAGCTCGAGCGCATGCATCCCGGCCTCGACAAGGGCGCCGTCCGCTTCCAGGTCGTCAGCGAAGGAGAGCGGGGCTTGCTCGGGGTCGGCTACTCGCCGGCGAGGGTGATCGCGAGCCTGGACGAGGCCGCCGCACCGGCCCGCGAGCCCGGACCTGTTTTCGAGCCGCGCGCGGACGAGAGCGAGGACGCGGCCCGCCTGCGCGAGCTCGTCGAGCGAGTGGTCAGCGAGATCGGCGTCCAGTGCAGCGTCGAGGTCGAGGAGAGCGACGACGAGCTCCGTGCCGTCTGCGAGGGCCACGACCTCGGCATGCTGATCGGCCGCCACGGCCAGACGATCGACGCGATCCAGTACCTCGCGCACGCCATCCTCTTCCACGGCCGCTACGACGAGCGCAAGCCGGTCGTCGTGGACGCGGCCGGGTACCGCGACCGCCGCCAGGCGACGCTCGACGCGCTCGCCCTGCGACTGGCCGAGCAGGCGACGGCGACCGGGCAGCGGGTGGAGCTCGAGCCGATGACCGCCGTCGAGCGCAAGATCGTGCACGAGAAGCTGAAGGACGACCCCGAGGTCGAGACGGCGAGCGAGGGCACCGAGCCGAACCGCTTCGTCGTCATCTACCCGCGCCACGTCGACATCTAGGCATGGGGGAACCCAGGGTTCCCCCATGAGCCCCCTCCTTCTTCGCTGCGACGCACGGGCGGCGCCGGCGCTCCCGCCGGGCAAAGCCCGGCTCCGCGCACGAGCAGGTGCCGACTGGGTCAGCGTGTGAAGAGCGAACTCCTGGATCGCTGGCTCGCTGCCGTCCTCGAGACGCCCGGGCTGACTGCGCTCCGCGATCCCGCCGAAGCTCGGCGGGTGCTGCTGGACGACGCGCTTGCCGGTGTCGAGCTCGTGCGGCGCTTCGACGGGCCGATCGTGGATGTCGGCAGCGGCGGCGGCACGCCCGGGATCCCGCTGGCCGCGTCCTTCCCTGACCGCGAGGTGACGCTGCTCGAGGCCGAGCGCCGCAAGGCCGACTTCCTCGAGCGGTGGACTGCCGAGCTTCCGAATCTGCGCGTCGTCTGGGGCCGCGCCGAGAGCCAAGCAACAGACTGTTACAAGGTTGCGGTGGCGAAGGCGCTCGCGCCCCCGCCTGTTGCCGCCGAGTGGTGCCTGCCGCTCGTCGCCGCAGGCGGCGTCGTCGTCCTCTGGGTCGGCCCGTCGGCCGACGCCGGCGCAGTCGCGCAGGTCGCCGAGTTGATTGCGGCCGAGCTGGAGGAGTCGCCGCCGGGGTTTCTCGTCCTTCGCAAGACCGGCCCGACGCCCCCCCGATTCCCGCGTCGGACCGGCGTCGCAAAGAAGCGGCCACTCGCCGGGCCCTCCTGAACGACCTAGCCGGCGGGAGTGATCGCGCCGAACAAGCCCCGGACATCTGCCGTGGACTCGCCGAACCAGGTGTGTGGACCGGCCGTGAAGTAGAGCGCTTCCTTGGGCCCGGCCGACGCCCCGTTCCCGAACTCGAGCCCCCAGAGGCCGTTGATCTCGATGATCCGCTGATCTGGCGTCCGCAACGCGCCGCGATATGCCCACCGGCTCCAGCCGACGTGGTGGTAGACGCCGATGCGACCGTCCCCGAAGTTGCCGACGAGCAGATCTCCTCCGAACTTCCCGAACGTCGGCGGCGCGAGCGCGACGTCGACCGGCTGGTTCAGCGGGCCCATCCGTCCGACCCGCCCGAGCAGCTTTCCTCTCAGGTCGAAGACGTCCACGTACCCGCCGGTCGGTGAGTCGTTGCCGTTGACGGGGGCCGGCGAAGAGTAGGTGACGAAGATCCGCTCGCCGATCGCCTGGATCCCGGACTCGTTGTACCAGGCGGGGATCTTGCGGTCGACGAAGGCGCCCTTCCACCTGACCGGGCGCCAGTTGGCGTCGAAGACGTCGACGCGTCCGTTGTGGAAGTCGGCCGCATAGAGGTATGTGGAGCCGTCCGGCCCCGTGGCAACGGTGAGCCCGCGATAGACGGCCCCCCGATGAGAGTTGTCGACCGCAACCTCGGTGACGTTGGAGCCGGCGGCGGGGACGCTTCCGGCCCAGCCGCGGATCATCCCGTCCTCGCAAGCGAAGATGAAACGCGCGGGCGCCGACGCCGCGCCGTGACTCACGACGAACCCGGTACCGCCGTGGGAAACGACTCCGGTCGGGCCTCCGTCCACGGTGACTACGAGCGGTCGCTTCCCGCCCGTTCCGTCGTAGAGCGTGCTCGTATCGGTCGACTCGTTGGCGATCCACCAGGGGCTCGTCTCGCTCGCGGCGAGACCCCAGGCATTGACGAGGTTCGGGTCGACCGTCGTGCCGGCGAGATAACCGTCCGAGGCGAGAGGGCGAACGTCGAACGCGTTCACACCGGCGGCCCGGTGAGCAGACGAGGCCGGCGCCGCCGCGGCGGGCACGCCCGCGAGGGCGATCGCCAGGATCCAAAGGCAACGGTTCGTCGGCACGAGCACCCATCGTCCCACGGCTGGGTCCCGTTGAACAGGCGAAGCCGCGGCGGGTTACTCACGAGGGCGGCGGAAGCGCGTAGCGGAGGCGCACGCCGCTGAACTCGAGCGTCGAGGCGACGATCTCGTTCCACGTCGGCCAGAGGTTCGGCAACGGCCGCAGCTCGATCTCTGCAGCCTGGTGCAGTGCGACGAGATCTCCCAGCGGCAGCACTTCGAGCGGCTCGACCGTGGTGCGCGAGACCCAGTAGCCGCCGACATCGTGCTGTTCGAACGGACTCTCGGGCAGGCGGTAGGCCCAGAGCCGCTCGTCCCGCATCCGCTCGATCCAGCCCTCCTCGACGATATGGACGCGATCGGCGCCCGCGAGCAGGCGCTCCACGTCGGCCGGGTCGGACGCCTCGTTGGCCCAGAAGGCGCCGCGGGGGCAGTCGCGCGGGAACCAGTAGAGGGGCAGGTGGCGTGTGTCGAGTGCCCAGACGAGCGGCTCGTGTTCCGCCGCGGTCGCGCTCACGTGTGGCTCGAACCGATGGATCGACGAGTCGTCGCTGACGTGCCAGAGCGCGTGTGGCCCTTCGTTCGCGTACGGAGGAGCGGGCGCGCGCACCGCGCGAGGATAGTCCGAGGCCGTCTCTATCCTCGGGGAGTGGCTGGGAGGATCATCGCGCTGGCGAACCAGAAGGGCGGCGTCGGCAAGACGACGACGGCAATCAACCTCGCCGCCTGCCTTGCGGAGGCGGGCGAGCAGGCCCTGCTGGTCGATCTCGACCCGCAGGCGAACGCGACCTCGGGGCTCGGGGAGCAGGCGAACGGCGTCTCGAGCTACGACCTTCTCGACGGCGCTCCGGTGGCCGAGGTTGCGCGCCCGACGCGCTTCGGCAACCTCGAGCTCGTGCCTGCGAAGGCCGACCTCGCAGGAGCGGCGGTGGAGCTCTCCCGCCACGCCGACGGGGAGCGGTACCTCCGCGGCTCGCTGGCGGGCGCGCGCGAGCGCTACGGCTTCGTCTTCCTCGATTGCCCGCCGTCGTTCGGCCCGCTCACCGTGAACGCGCTCGCGGCCGCCGACAGCGTGGTCGTCCCGGTGCAGGCGGAGTACTACGCGCTCGAGGGTCTCTCGCAGCTGCTCGGCTCGATCGAGCTGGTCAAGTCCCGTCTGAACCCGCGCCTGGGGCTCGCCGGGATCCTCCTGACGATGGTCGACGGCCGTACCCGGCTCGCCGCCGAGGTCGAGGCCGAGGTGCGGCGGCACTTCGGCGACCTGGTCTTCGCCCAGACGGTGCCGCGCTCGGTCCGACTCGCCGAGGCGCCCAGCCACGGCCTCCCTGCGATCGCGTACGACCGTCGCTCCGCCGGGGCGGAGGCGTACTGGAAGGTGGCGATGGAGCTTGTCGAGCGGAGCTAACCCACGCCGCGGCCTAGGGCGCGGCCTCGAAGTCTTGATCGGCGGCCGCGAGCCTGGGGCGACGGAGCTCGCCGAGCTTCCGGTCGACGCGATCCACGCCAACCCGCGCCAGCCGCGCCGCCGCTTCGAGCCGGAGGCGACGGCCGGCCTCGCGAGCTCGATCGCGCGTGAGGGTCTGCTCCAGCCCGTCGTCGTCCGGCCCCGGCCTGCCGGCGGCTACGAGCTGATCGCCGGCGAGCGCCGCTGGCGCGCCGCCCGGGAGGCCGGGCTCGAGCGGCTGCCCGCGCTCGTGCGCGACGCCGACGACCGCGACTCGCTCCTGCTCGCGCTGGTCGAGAACGTGGCGCGTGAGCAGCTCTCGCCGGTCGAAGAGGCGCGGGCCTACGCAGCTCTCGTCGACGAGTTCGAGCTCTCGCTTGGTGAGGTGGCGGACCGCGTTGGCCGCTCGAAGCCGTCCGTCTCGAACCGGCTGCGCCTGCTCGAGCTGCCCGAGGAGGTCCTGTGGATGGTCGCGCGCGGCGAGCTCACGGAAGGTCACGCTCGCGCGGTGCTCGCGCTCCCGGATCACGACGCCCGCAAGCGGCTGGCGAAGCGGATCGTCCGAGACGGCCTCTCCGTGCGCGCCGCCGAGCGAGCGGCGCAGGACGGTGGGGCTGCCCGCAGGCCACGGGCGGCGGCGAAGGTCGATCCGGCGCTGGCAGCACGGGCCCGCGCCGCCGCCGAGCGGCTGACGGGCCTCCCGGCGCGGGTCAGCGCGGGCAAGCTCGAGCTCCACTTCGGCGAGGAGTTGCGGCTGGAGGAGCTCGTCGAGGTGCTCGAGAGCTTGTAGCTACAATCGCCCTCCCGCGGGCGATTAGCTCAGCTGGTTAGAGCGCCGCTCTGATAAGGCGGAGGTCCCTGGTTCGAATCCAGGATCGCCCACTTCTTTGCGCAGGACGCGGGCCGCGAACGTCCACGTCGCGTGAACATAAAGCGTCCGCTTCGCGGCCGAAGCATTCACCGAGCTCAGTCGCCATGACCGTCTCGTCGGCACTCAGTGACGAGCGCGTCGGACGTAGTCCTCGACCGTGAGCAGGACGTGCATCGCCGCCATGCGCAGGCAGAGCAGCCGCGTCAGCTCGTCCTGACGCTACACGCCTCGAGGGACTCGATGTCGTGCAACCAGAGGTCGAGCACGGCACGTCAACGAGCCGGTGTCGCGCCTGGATACGGCTGACCGGGATTCGCCCCTACGGGGTCGGGCTACACTGGAACCGAGGCCCTGACGATGCGCGAGATGGTCATCTACGGCGTCAGCTTCGACATGGTCGGCAAGCAGCCAATCGTGCTCCTGAAGACGGCCGACGGAAACAGGTTCCTGCCGATCTGGATCGGTCACCCCGAGGCGGCCGCGATCCTCGTGAAGCTCCAGAACGCCGCTCCCGCCCGCCCGATGACGCACGACCTGCTCAACGACGTGCTCGGCCATCTCGAAGCGGAGGTCGTCTCGATCGCCGTGACGGAGATGCGCGAGAACACCTACTACGCCCGGATCACGCTGCAGCAGAACGGCTCGGTGATCGAAGTCGACTCCCGCCCGTCGGACGCGATTGCGCTCGCCGTCCGCGCCGGGGCCAAGATCTACGTCGCCGACGATGTGATCGAGGAGTCGGGCGTCGAGTTCGAGGGCGATGCCTCCGACGACGCCTTCGCCGCCACCGCCGGCGTGCCGCCGCTCTCCGAGCTCGACCCGGACGAGTTCCGCGCGTTCCTCGACACGGTCTCTCCCGACGAGTTCGCAACCGACCCGGACGAGAGCTAGGAGCCTTCGCCGCGGCCGATCTCGCGCTTGGTGAGATCGAGCAGCTCGGTGTAGATCTCGCGCAGCCCATCCGCCGAGAGCGGGCCGCGGTTCGCCCGCGTCAGGTACTGGAGCATCCACTCCTCGCGTGCGGGATCGAGAAAGCCGATGCCCCGTTCTTCCTTCACCCGCTTCAGCCGCGCGACGAGCTTCAGGCGCGCGTTCACGGCCTCGACGATCTGGACGTCGTTGTCCGAGAGTTGCTCTCGCAGCTGCCGGATCAGGGGGTCTTCGGCGGCGGCCATGTTCGAGGATAACCCCGCGTGGCTCAGGTCGTGACGGCTGCGATCAGGCTGGTCGCGTTGAACGCGCAGTGGACGACCATGCACGGGTAGACGCTGTCCGTGCGCAGCCGCAACCAGGCGGTGACCAAGCCGAAGAGGACAAGGGCGGCCAAGGCCAGTACCAGCCCGTGGCCGAGGCCGAAGGCGACTGCGGTGACGACCACTGCCACCGGAGTGCCGAAGCGGAGGAGCAACGTCATCCCTGCGCCGCGGTACGTCAGCTCCTCGACGATCGGGCCGACGAGCGCGACCGAGACGAAGTTCGCCGCGTACGCTCCCGCCCGGCTCGAGTCCCATGCGTCCGGCGTCAGGCCCTGCTCGTCTCCCGCGTCGAAGGCGATCAGGATCAGGCCGGCGCCGACGAAGATGGCGACATACGCCGCGAGCGCGAGCCCGAGCGCTCCGGGCCAGGACTCGGGTCGGCGGAGCGCGAAGAACTCGCGCCGGTCGGTCCCGTGGGCGATCCAGAGCAGGACGGCGAGCAGCATGCCGTACACGACGATGCCCCCGACCGCGGTCTCGTAGCGATAGAGCGCGTCCGCCGGCGGATCGCCGCCCTGGACTCGGCTGCCGTATCCCAGGACGATCAGGAAGCCGACGAGGGCGGCCCAGGCGGCCAGCCGCCAGCCTTCGGTGCCCCGCTCTCCCCGCTCCGCCTCCACGAGGCTCCGATGATAGGGACGAACGCGGCGCCGTCGAATCCGGAGTCATGGAGCCGTGGCAGCGCCTGCTCGTCATCGGCGTCGTGCTCGCCCTGACGGCGTTCGCCGCGCGCTGGCTCGACCGGCGGATCATTCGCATCGACAGCTCGCCCGAGGCGATGACGCGCTATCGCGTGCTGCGGCGGACGCTCGTCGCTGTGATCTTCCTCGTCGGCGTGCTGTCGGCGTTGCTCGTCGTGCCCCAGGTGCGCGCGATCGCCGGCGGGCTGCTCGCGTCCTCGGCCGTGATCGGCGTGATCATCGGCCTGGCGGCGCAGCGGACGCTCGGCAACTTCGTCGCCGGGGTGATGATCGCGATGACGCAGCCTTTGCGGCTCGGCGACTGGGTCGAGGTCGGCGGTGTCGAGGGCGCAGTCGAGGAGATCGGCCTCATGTACACGTTCATCCGCACCGACGACAATGCCCGGCTCGTGATCCCAAACGAGAAGCTGGCCTCGGATACCATCCGCAACTCCACGATTCGCAGCGCTGCAAAGTACGCCGAGGTCATCGTCCAAGTCCCGCCTTCAACCGACCTCCGTCCGCTCGTCGAGGCCCTCCGCGCAGAGGTGCCGGGTGAGCGGGACGAGGTCTACGTCAGCTCGCTCGAGGGGTCACCGACCCTGACCGTTCGCTGCTGGGCGGAGAGCGAGGCCGCGGCCGAGAAGCGGGAGCACGACCTGCGCCTGCGCGTGCACGGCCGCCTGCGCGAGCACGGGGTCTTCGCGTGAGCAGGTCGCGTCGCAGCCGGGGCCTCGACGACGAGGTCTACGCGCGCAAGCGGCGGAAGCGCAAGCGCGTCGAGCGCAGGCAGCGCCGTCGCCGCGCCGTCATCCTGGCCGTCGCCGCGGTCGTGGCGCTGCTCTTCGTCGTCGGCGGAGCCGCGGTCACGAGCGTCGTCACGTTCAGCGCCGACTGCGACCTGAAGGCGCTCCGGCCGGTTTCGATCGGGCAGAACTCGTTCATCTACGCGGCCGACAACTCGATCCTCGGCGCGATTCCGGCCGAGCGGAACCGCCAGCCGGTGCCGCTCAGGCGAATCAGCCCCTGGATGCCGAAGGCGACGGTGGCGATCGAGGACCGCCGCTTCTACCAGCACGGCGGCATCGACGCCGAGGGCATCGCCCGCGCGCTCTGGAAGAACGTCAACGCCGGCGAGATCGTCGAAGGCGGCTCGACGATCACGCAGCAGCTCGTCCGCAACCTGTATCCCGTCTCCCGCGAGCGGACGGTCGAGCGGAAGCTGAAGGAGGCCTGCCTCGCGATCAAGCTCAACGACGCGTGGTCGAAGCCGAAGATCCTGGCCACCTACATGAACCAGGTCTACTACGGCAACCTCGCCTACGGGATCGAGGCGGCGGCGCAGACCTACTTCTCCAAGAACGCGAGCGCGCTCACCCTCCCGGAGGCTGCGCTGCTTGCGGGAATGACGCAGGCGCCGTCCTCCTACGACCCGTTCAACAAGACCGAGGTGGCGACGAATCGGCGCAACCAGGTCCTGGACGCGATGCTGCGCGAGGGCTACATCGACCGCGAGCAGCACGACTGGGCCGCGTCGCGCGGGCTCGGGCTGAAAGCCGGCAAGCTCTACACGACCATCCGCGAGCCGTACTTCTTCAGCTACGTCCGCGACGAGCTGATCGCAGAGTACGGCGCGGCCAGGGTGCGCTCGGGCGGTCTCAAGGTCTACACGACGATCGATCCGCGCTTCCAGCGGGCGGCCCGGACGGCGATTGCGGACACGCTGTACGAGAAGGACGACCCGGCGGCGGCGATCATCTCGATCAACCCGAAGAACGGCGCCATCCGGGCCATGACCGCCGTGACGCCGGGGAACCGCAAGAACCAGTTCAACCTGCTCTCGCAGGCGCGGCGGCAGTCCGGCTCGACCTTCAAGACCTTTGTTCTGGCCGCGGCGATCGAGAAAGGGATCAATCCGGCCACCTCGACCTATCTCTCGGCGCCGTTCTTCTACAAGCCGACGGAGGACGGAGACTGCGAGGACGGGAGCGGGAGCTGGTGGTGCCCTGAGACGTACGACCACAGCTACACCGGCTGGACGTCGATCGAACGGGCGACGCTGCGCTCCGACAACACGGTCTATGCGCAGTTGACCCTCGACGTCGGACCGCAGGCGGTGGCGGAGATGGCGAGGAAGCTCGGCGTCCGCTCGCCGCTCGACGTCAACGGCAGCTACGTCCCCGCGATCGGGCTGGGGGCCATGGACGTGTCGCCGCTCGACATGGCGTCCGCCTACGCGACGCTTGCCGCGGGGGGCGTCTACTCGCAGCCGATGGCGATCCGGCGCGTCGTCCTGCCGACGGGCGAGGACACGAAGGCCGGCTGGGGAAAGCCGAAGCGAAAGCGCGTGATCTCCGACGGGGTCGCCTACGAGGTCACCCGCATCCTCGACGAGAACGTCGATTACGGCACAGGCACTGCCGCGCAGTTCGGCCATCCTGCGGCCGGCAAGACCGGAACGACCGAGGAGCACTCCGACGCCTGGTTCTGCGGCTACACGCCGCGGCTCGGAACAACGGTCTGGGTGGGTTATCCGAAGGGCAAGATCCCGATGGAGAGCGTGCACGGAATCAGCGTCGCCGGCGGCACCTTCCCGGCTCAGATCTGGCGCCTCTTCATGAGCTCCGCGATCGGCGGGCTCGAGCCGGTCTCCTTCTCGGAGCCGGTCGACTGGCCCGAGTGGACGACCTTCGAGCGCGGCACCGAGGATCGCTCGTTCGGCTACGGCTACGACGACGACGACTACGCGCCGCCGGCATCGACACGGGATCCGGATCAGGAGGAGGAGGAGGACGAGGAGGAGGAGGACGAGGAGTCACCGACCGAGCCGACGCCCGCGCCGGGTGAGACCGATCCGGAATCCCCGGCGACGCCGCTCGCACCGCCTGCGTCGCGTCCGGCGCCGACGCCTCCTCCGACGACGCCGCCCGAGGCCGACCCCCAGTAATCGCCCAGCCCGATCGCGCGCTGGGCCGGGCCGCGCTCCTTGCGGCAGCCGTGATCGCGCTCCTCGTCGCGGGTTGCGTCGGCTTGGCTTGGGTCGAGGACGCGCCGCTCGTGCCCGCCGACGCCGGCCGGGCCGACGACGGTGGCTCGGGCGGTGCGGTCTTTCTGGCGCTTCTCGTCGCCGCTTTCGCCTGCTACCTCGCCGCGCTCGTGCTCGTTCGCCGGCGCGCGCCCGTGCTGAGCGCGGTTCTCGCCGCGGCCTTCGTGATCCAACTGCTTCCGCTCGCCGGGCCGCTCCTGCTCTCGACCGATGCCTGGACCTACTGGGAGTACGGGCGGATCGCGGCGGTCCACGACGGCGATCCCTACGTGGATACCCCGGACGAGTTCCCCGGCGATCCGGCCTACGAGTACGCGGGCGCGGCCTGGCGTGACACGAGCTCGGTCTACGGGCCGGCGTTCACGCTTCTCTCCGAGGTCGTCGCGCTCGTTTCCGGCTCGTCCGCGGCCTTGGCCGCCTGGATCTACAAGGTGCTCGCGGCGGGCGGAGTCCTCGCCTGTGTCGTGCTCGCTGCCCGCCTCGCGCGCGACCGGCCGTATGCGGCGGCGATCGTCGGCTGGAACCCGCTTCTCGCGATCCACTTCGCCGGCGGTGGGCACAACGACTCGCTTCTCGTCGGCCTCACGCTCGCTGCGATCACGCTGGCCGGAGTCGGCCGCAGGGGATTGGCCGGAGTCGCCTGGGCCGTCGCGATCCTGCTCAAGTGGATTCCGCTCGTCTTCTTCGCCCTTCGGGCGATCGCAGCGCGGAAGGAGGGACGCCGGGTCGGTCACGCCGGTTTCGCCGCCGCTGCGCTCGTCGTCCTTGCGCTCGCGACCTGGCGCTACGGCTTCGACTGGGTCAGGGCGGTCGGGCCGCTGAGCGAGAACGCGGAGGAGCAGTCGAGCTACGCGCTGCCGCACCGGCTCGAGCAGCTCGGCGTGCCGCACGGCCTCACGTTCGTCGTCGCCGTCGCGGCGCTCGCAGCCGGGCTCGCGTGGCTCGCCCGCGAAGCCTCGCGCGGCAGCGTCCGGCTGGGGCTCGCGGGCTGCCTCCTGCTCGCGACCACGCCGTGGCTGACGCCGTGGTACGTGATCTGGGCGCTGCCGTTCGCGGCGGCGGAGGACGATCGCCGCGCGCAGCTGATCGCGCTCGGCTTCTGCGCGTACCTGCTGCCTCAGACGATCCCGGTCTAACCGCGACGGAAGACGACGATGCCGTCCTCGGCGAAGACCCGGCGCCAACGGCGGTCGCCGCGCAGCGCGGCCAGCGCGGGTCGCGCCCGTCCCGGGCGCAGGCTGTCCAGGAACGTCAGGCGCCGCTCGTCGACGACGACCCATTCTGCCTCGGCGAGCACCGGGAAACTGAAGATGCGGCGCCGCTCGGAAAGGTGTGCTCCGAGGGCGTTCGTGGCGCTGACCGGCGCTCCGTCCGGAACGAGCGCCAGCGCGCGCCGCTGCGCGTCAGCTCGTTCGTCGGCCGTGAGGTCGACTCGGCCGAGCGGGCCGAGCACGAGCATCCCGACGGCCGCGGCGGCCACCGCGGCATAGGCGAGCTGCCGACCAAGGCGTGCCGTTGCGAACACCGATGCCGCGAGGAGCGCCGGGATCGCGACGGCGGCGTAGTGCGTCTTCACAGAAGTCTGCGTCACGGTCGACGAGAGCAGGTTGAGCCCCAGCTCCGGCGCCGCTGCGAGCGCGGCGAGCGGCGCAGCCAGGGGCAAGAAGAGCAGCGGCAGCAACAGGTCGGTCAGGTACGCCAGGTCGCGACGGTCGAGCGTCGGCGCGTCGTAGCGGCTCTCGAATGCCGACGAGCCCGCCGGAGCGAAGTACGGCACGACGACGAGCGCCGCGACGAGCGCGGCCGAGCCCGCCAGGAGGGCGATCGCGACGCCTTCCCGTCGTCGGCCGCGGGCGATTGCGTACCAGATGCCCATGGCGGCCACGGCGAGGCCGACGTGCTCCTTCGTCGCGATGGCTGCGCCGGCAAGCAGCGCGAACGCCCAGAGGCGCCCCTCGTCGAGGTGCCACCAGGCATAGAGAAGGAGCGGGCACGCGAGGGCGACGGGATGGAAGTCGCTCACCGTCAGCCACTGCGTCGACGGATAGAGCAGGTAGGCGAGCGCCAGCGCGGCGGCGGGCCACTCCGAGCCGAGGTGCTTCCGCGCGAGCCAATAGACCGGCAGCGCGCCGGAGGCGACGGCGACCGCCTGCACGACGAGCAGCAGCTCCGGATCGGGCCAGAGCCACCACAGCGGCGCGAACGCCGCGAGGATCGGGTCGAAGTGGGAGCCCAGCCGCGAGATCTGCTCGCCGTGCACGTCCGTGACCGAGAGCGGGTCGCCGTTCGCGGTCGACCAGACGGCCTGGGTCATGTTGCCGAGGTCGAAACGGCCGCTGCCGAAGGCACGGTGGCGAAGAATCGCCGCGCCACCGAGCACGGCCGCGAACGCCACGGCGGCGAGCCTGACGACTGCGGCGGGGGTCATCGTCCGGCGAGCCGTTCGACGAGCCCGCGCCAGCGCTCCCCGAGCACCTGCTCGCTCGCCTGCTCGCGATAGGTCGCGAGGCCGCCTTCGCTCAGCCGCTCGGCGAGGCCGTCCTCGGCGGCGAGCCGTCGCACAGCGTCGGCAAGAGCTTCGGGATCGCCCGGCGGGACGAGGAGGGCGCTCTCGCCGTCACGCAGGAGCTCTCCGGCCGCCGCCGTGCGCGCGGTAACGAGCGGCACCGCGCACGCGAGCGCCTGGAACGCCTTGTTCGGGATCACGCGGCCGGCCTTCGCGGAGGTGCCGAAGATCCCGAGCGCGCAGCCGGCGCGCGCGAGCTCGGCCGGGAGATGCTCGTACTCGATCCAGTCGACCCATTCGAGGTTCGCCGGACGGTCGCGCAGGAGCGCGTCGAGCTGCCCGCTGCCGACGACGCGGAACGGGATGTCGGGCACGAGCCGGGCCGCCGCGATGATCGTCTCGAGACCGTGCAGTGGAATCAGCTTCCCGACGAAGAGCGCCAGGAAGCGGTCTGGTCGCCGCCACCCCGGCCGGAACAGGCGCTCCTCGGCGCCGACGAAGCAGACGGTCACACGATCCGACGGCAGCGAGCCGAGGGCGGCGAGGTGGCGCGCGTTCTGCTCGGTGTCCGCGACGACGAGGTCTGCCGTGCGGAGGGCCGACCGGTCGATCCGGCGGAGAGCGCGTGCCGCCGGCGACCGGGGCGCGAACCGGCCGCGGTCCTCGACCAGGGTCTCGTGGAGCGACACGAGCGGGTTGAAGAGCACCGGACTCCCGCGCGCGGCCCGCTTCGCCGCCGCGAGGTCGAGGTGACCGGGGTAACCGACGATCACCGCGTCGAAGCGATCGTGTGGACGCCGGGTGAGGAGTCGGGTCTCCGCTACGGCCAGCCTCGCCGCGGTCACAGCACCGGCCGCCCAGCTGCGCCTGCCGCCTTCCCACACGCCGACGTGCCGCTCGAGCACGTCGACTCCGGCTCCCCGGAGGCAGGAGATCACCTGTGCGTTCCGCGGATAGTCGCGCTCGTACGTCCCGAAGTAGAGAACGCGCAAGCTCAGACGCTCAGCGCAGGATCTCGTCCACGTGCAGCTCGGCGGTCCGGCCGCCCGCTCGCTCCTCGTGGTGGCTTGCGACGAGCTCGCTGACGAGCCCGAGCGAGACGAGCTGGACGCCGACCACGACGAGCAGGACGCCGAGCGTGAGCAGCGGCCTGTGGCCGATCGCCTCGCCGGTCAGCTTCAACACGGTCAGATAGGCGAGCACGATCGTCCCGGCGGCGCCGAGCAAGAGCCCGACGCCGCCGAAGAGGTGCAGCGGGCGGTGCCGGTAACGGCCCATGAAGGTCACCGTGAGCAGGTCGAGAAAGCCGCGGACGTAGCGCTCCATCCCGTAGCGGGAGCGGCCGTGCTCCCGGGGCCGGTGGTTGACGGGCAGCTCCGCCACCCGAAAGCCGCGGTAGTAGGCCAGGACGGGGATGAAGCGATGCAGCTCCCCGTAGATGCGCAGGCCGTGGACGACCTCGGCCCGGTACGCCTTCAGGCCGCAGTTGAGGTCGTGCAGTCGCAGCCCCGAGAGCCGCCCCGTGACGGCATTGAAGATTCGCGACAGGATGCGCCGAGTGACCGGGTCGCGCCGCTTGGTCTTCCAGCCGGAGACGAGGTCGAAGCCCTCCTCGAGCTTCGCGAGCAGGCGCGGGATCTCCGCCGGGTCGTCCTGCAGGTCACCGTCGATCGTG
Source organism: uncultured Gaiellaceae bacterium (assembly GCA_963850995.1). Taxonomy (GTDB): domain Bacteria; phylum Actinomycetota; class Thermoleophilia; order Gaiellales; family Gaiellaceae; genus Gaiellasilicea. The sequence continues at coordinate 483,863 of CAWKNQ010000004.1, forward strand.
ACGACGACGTCGCCCTGAGCCTCCTCGAAGCCGGCCTGAAGCGCCGCGGCTTTGCCGAAGTTCCGCCGCAGCCGGACGACGCGCACGTTGTCGTTCGCCGCGTGCAGACGGGTGAGCGCGGCGAACGTCCCGTCGCTCGAGCCGTCGTCGACGAAGATCGCCTCCCAGGGCTCGGTCAGCGGCTCGAGCACCGGCGCGAGCTCGTCGTACAGGAGCGCGACGCTTCGTTCCTCGTCGTGCACAGGGACGACCACCGAGATCATCGCGTTAGCGTATGCCCACGATGGCGCCCCTGCTCTCCATCGACGAGGCGCTCGCGCGCGTGCTGGCGCGCTCCCGCCCGCTCGCTTCGGAGCGCGTCCAGGTCGCGACAGCCGCAGGCCGCGTGCTCGCGCAGGACGTCGCCGCAGGCGTCGACCTGCCCCCGTTCGCCAGCTCGGCGATGGACGGTTTCGCGATCAGGGCGGTTGACGTGCCGGGCCGGCTCCCCGTCGTCCATCGGATTGCGGCCGGGCTCCCCGCCGAGCGGACGCTCGAGCCTGGCTCGGCGATGGAGATCTCGACGGGCGGCGCGGTCCCCGAAGGTGCGGACTCTGTCGTACCGATCGAGCGTGTTGTCACACAAGACAACGAGATCGAGGTCACCGAGCCGGTCTCCCTGGGAGCCAATGTGCGGCCGCCGGGGGGTGACATTCGCGCGGGCGAGCCGCTGCTCGCCTCCGGCACGGTGCTCGGCGCGGCTCAGATCGGCGCTCTCGCCGCCGCCGGCGCGACGGAGGTGTCGTGCGCGCGCCGGCCTGTTGTCGCCGTCCTGAGCACCGGCACCGAGCTGCGCCCACCCGGCGAGCCGCTCGGCCCGGGGCAGATCTACGAGTCGAACGGACCCATGCTCGCCGCCGCACTCCGGGCCGCGGGCGCGGTCGTAGAGGTGAGCGCACCGGTGCTCGACGACGAGGAGGCGCACCGCGGTGCCCTCGCACGGGGCCTCGAGTCGGACATGCTCGTCACCTCGGGCGGCGTCTCGGTGGGCCCGCACGACCTCGTCCGGAGGATCCTGGCCGAGCTGGGCGTCGATGAGGACTTCTGGGGCGTCGCCGTGCGGCCGGGCAAGCCGCTCGCCTTCGGCACGCGCGGGGCGACGCTCGTCTTCGGTTTGCCGGGGAACCCCGTTTCCGCGCTCGTCGGGGTCGAGCTCTTCGTGCGGCCGGCCCTGCTGGCGCTCCAGGGCGTGACGCACCCGGGCCCGCACTACGAACGGGGTCGTCTGGCGTCGCCGCTCAGGCAGAACGACAAGCGGGACGAGCTCGCCCGCGCTCGTCGCAGCCGCGAGGGCGAAGAGACCGTGCTCGAGCCGGTCACCGGCCAGGAGTCCCACATGATCGCGCGCGCCGCCGGCGCCGATGCGCTCGTTCTGGTCCCACGCGGCGCGGGTGAGCTGGCGGCCGGCGCATCCGTGCGGTACTTGCGACTCTAGCCCTCGAGCGCGTCGGCTCGGCTGGGCCGCGAGCGGCGTCGCGAGAGCACCGCCTGGAGGGGGTTCCGCGGTCGACGTCGCACGTCCGGATAGGGCGCGTAGCGCCCGGCGGCGAGCGCGGCCAGCTGACCCGCGACCGCAAACCAGACGACGCCGACGAGCACCGCGATCCAGGGCACGTAACCGACTGCGACGAGCGAGAGCAGGTACCACGGCGTCTCCAGGCCGAGGTCGAGCCGCGTCGCGAAGGAGAGCAGCAGTACCACGGGACCTGCCAGCCCCAGAACGAGGAGACCCGCTCGTGCAAAGGGGCCGGCGTTGTGGATCTGCGGGAGCCAGAGCCAGGCATAGAGCGACGGGAGGAGGTAGACGAGGGAGTACGGATTCGTGGCGACGACGACGAGCGCGGCGAGCCCGAGCGCGAGCAGTGCGACGGTGTGGCCCGCGAGCTCCTCCTCGAGTCGGGCGGGGCGATGGGGGATCAGCGGCTGGCGCACCACGAGCCAGCCGACGAGCAGCAGCGCCCCGAGCACGCCCAGCACGACCGGTGAGGGCTGGTAGACGCCTGCGTCGGGCGGTAGCGGGCGCGCCTCGCCCTCCGGGAACGCACCGAGCTGTGCCGCGACGAACAGGAGCAGTGCGCCGTATCCCCAGAAGACGAGCCGGCTGCGCAGGCTCCGTGCCGCCGGCGCCAGCTTGATCCGCCGGCGCCGGCAGCGCGCGAACAGGTCGATCGCGCCGATGGCGAACGGCAGCAACGCCGTCAGGAGGACGAGCTGGATCGCCCAGCCCTGCACGATTCGCCCACCCAGGTAGATGTAGCTCGTCGTTCCCTGGGCGAGCTCGAGGCCGGCGTCGAGAGAGCCGATCGTCGTCTGGGCCGCGCGGCCCAGCTCGCCGAGTCGACGACTGGAGATCGGGTCGTCGACGAAGCCCTGCGGCGTTGCGTCCCTCAGCGTCGTCACGGTCAGTGCCGGCACGCCGCGGGTCACGAAAGGCCCTTGCTCGCCGAGCGTGAAAGGGAAGCCGAGCTGCAGCAGCTGATCGAAGGCCGATGCTCGCGCCGGCACGCTGCCGGTCTGCTCCTGGATGCGCATCGCTGCGGTACGGACGAGCGCCGCTGCCGGCGAACGGGCGGTGTCGCCGGCGATGACCAGACGAGGCTCTCCGAGCCCTGCGACGGCGTCGAGGCTGAGCACGGCCAGCGCGTCGTCCCGGTACGGCGAGCTGTCGGCGAACCGCGCCGCGCCGAGCGCTCCGAAGGCACCGCCGTCGGTCGACACGAAGACGAGCGTGTTCGAGGGCTGGGCTTGCAAGGTCGTCGTTCCCGCCGCAGGGGCGTAGGCGCGTGCGAGCTCGATCAGCGCTGCCGTCCCGGACGCGTTGTCGTTCGCGCCGCGGCCCCGGCCGGTGTTGTCGCGGTGGGCCGTGATCACGATCGCGCGTTCCGAGACCCCGGGCACGACGGCGACGATGTTCTGCAGCTCCACCGGCCCGATCCCGGGGATGCTCGCGGAGAACCGGTCCACCTGCGGCTCGAATCCGTGCAGGGAGAGCTGCTCGGCGACCCATGTCGCTGCTCCGAGCGAACCGGCCGAGCCGGGAGCACGGTCCGGGAAGTCGCGGGCGAGCTCCCGCGTGAGCTGCTCCGCCGTCGACCGATCGAATCCGGGTGGCAGGGTCGGCGGCGGCAGCGACTCCGGTCTGCCCACGGTGAACGCGGCCAGGAGCAACGGGAGCGCCACGAACAGCCATGTTCCGCGCACCAGGCGCGCGTTGATCGGCCGCTCCACCGACCCGCGGCGTGGCCGCGCGCGGGGCGCGCGCGCTCGTCTGGGCGGCGCCATGGCCGAGTCAGTGTAGGGAACGGACCGCCCTGGCCTCTAGCATTCGTCCATGGCGGACGCGTCAACCATCCTTCTCGTCGACGACGAGGAGTCGGTGCAGAAGCTGCTCACGTATCCGCTCGAGCGAGACGGTTTCCGCGTCGTCCACGCGTGGGACGGCGAGGAGGCTCTGGCGACGTTCGCGGCGGAGGACGTCGACCTCGTCGTGCTCGACCTGATGTTGCCGCGTCTGGACGGGCTCGAGGTCTGCAAGCGGCTCCGGGCCCAGAGCTCGGTGCCGATCATCATGCTGACTGCCCGCGACGACGAGCTCGACAAGGTGCTCGGGCTCGAGCTCGGAGCGGACGACTACATCACGAAGCCGTTCTCTATCCGCGAGTTTCGCAGCCGTGTGCGGGCCCTATTGCGGCGTGCGGCGGCCCCACGAGCAGGCGAGCGCGACGACGACGAGGTGATCGAGGTCGCCGACGTGAGGATCGACGTGCCGCGGCGCACCGTCGAGGCGCGCGGCGCCGAAGTGCAGCTCACGTTCGTCGAGTTCGAGCTCCTGCGCGTGCTCGCCGCGGCCCCTGGCCGCGTCTTCTCGCGGCGGCAGCTGCTCGAGCGCCTGCGCGGCGGCGCGGACTACCGCGAACCGCGCACGATCGACGTCCACGTGCGTCACCTGCGGGAGAAGATCGAGCGCGATCCGCACGAGCCGGAGCTGATCCTGACCGTGCGTGGCGTCGGCTACCGCTTCCGCGAGCGATGATCTCACGGCGCACGTTCAGCGGCATTCGCCTGCGGCTGGCGCTTGCCCTGCTCCTCGTCGTCGCCGGGACGCTGGCGCTCGTGTATCTGATCGTCGTTCCGTCGCTCGAGTCACAGCTCGTGAACGAACGGCTCGACCGGCTCGAGCGGGACGCGAACACGGCCGTGAGGGGATTTCCGAGCCAATCGGACCAGCCGCAGGAGTTCGCGGAAGTCGCATCGGAGCTCTTCAACGCGCGTGTCGTGGTCTACAGCGCCGTCACGCCGGACCTCGTCCTGATCACCGGCGACTCGCGCACCACGTCCTCGGTCGACGTCGAGCGCAATGCGCTCGTGCGACGGGTCGCATCCACCGGGAAGCCTCAGCGAGACACTGTGGAACGGAACGGCCAGCGGTTCGCAGAGGTCGCGCTGCCCACCAACGCCGGAGGGACGGACGCCGTCATCCTGCTCAGCGACTCGCTCGCCGACCCGCTCTCGACGCTCAATTTCATTCAACGCCGCCTCTTGCTGGCGGGCGCGATCGGGCTCCTGTTCGCCCTCGTGGTCGGGCTGGCGCTTGCGACGATGCACGCGCGGCGGATTCGGCGTCTCGAGCGGGCGGCCGAGCGGATCGCCGGCGGCCAGTTCGACGAGCCGGTCGTCGACCGCGGACAGGACGAGCTGGGCGAGCTTGCCGGCGCCTTCGAGCGGATGCGCGTCCGACTCGAGAAGCTCGACCGTGCCCGCAGCGAGTTCATCGCCAACGCATCGCACGAGCTGCGGACGCCGCTCTTCTCGCTCGGCGGCTTCCTCGAGCTGATGGCGGACGAGGACCTGGACGATACGACCCGCCGCGAGTTCCTCGAGACGATGCGCGAGCAGGTCGAGCGGCTGGCGAAGCTTGCGACCGACCTGCTCGACCTCTCGCGCCTGGATGCCGGCCGGATGCGCGTCGAGCACGAGCCCGTCGACCTCGGCGCGGTCGCGCGGCTGGTGTCGGAGGAGTTCGCGGCGCTTGCCGAGCGGAAGGGGCAGGTGCTCGAGGTCTCGGTCGAGGGCCGCCCGATCGCGCGCGCGGACGAGTTGCGGGTGCTGCAGGTCGCCCGTGCTCTCGTCGACAACGCGCTCGTGCACACCCCCGCGGGGTCGACTGCGAGCCTGCGGGCGTACGCCGATCGCGAGCACGCGTACCTGGAGGTCGAGGACGACGGTCCAGGCGTCGACGTCGAGGACGCCCCGCACGTGTTCGACCGCTTCTACCGGGCCGAGGGTGGCATCGCCTCCGGCAGCGGGCTCGGGCTCGCAATCGCGCGCGAGCTGGCGACACTGATGGGCGGCGGCGTCGCGCTCGAATCGGCGCCTGGGCGGACGGTCGTGCGCGTCGAGCTGGGCGCGGCGCCGACCTCGCTCCCGGCGCGGGACGCCCCCGAGCGCGTTTTCACGTGAAAACGAAGACCGTCGCTACCCTGTCCGGATGCGCTCCGGAGCCCTCGCCGTGGTTGCGCTCGTTGCAGCCGGACTCGGAGCGGCGTCGGTTCTCGCCGTCGGCTCGCTCGGCGGTTGGATCGGCGACTCGCGCGGGGTCGAGACGGTGGTCGTCCCGACGATCGCGTCCGACCCGAACGCGGGCGTGTCCGCCGCCGCCGCGGTCCCGCTGACGGGGAACCGCTTCGACCCGGCGAAGATCTACGCCAGCCGTTCCGACGGCGTCGTCACGATCTACTCCTTCTTCGCCGACGGGCAGCGCGCGCAGGGCTCCGGCTTCGTCGTCTCCGCCGACGGGCACGTGCTCACGAACTCGCACGTCGTCACGAACGCCGGCAACGGCGACAACGTGCGGGGCGCATCACGCATCTACGTCGTCTTTGCGGACGGCGACCGCATTCCCGGCTCGATCGTCGGCTGGGACCTCTTCAACGACACGGGCCTCGTCAAGGTCGATCCACGTGACCATGCGGTCGCGCCGGTGCCGCTCGGCGACTCGAGCGCGGTGGTCGTCGGCGAGCCCGTCGCTGCGATCGGCAGCCCGTTCGGCCAGGAGAGCTCGCTCGCCGTCGGTGTCGTCTCCGCCACGGAACGCTCGATCGAGTCACTGACGTCCGCGTACGAGGTCTCGGGGGCGATCCAGATCGACGCACCGATCAACCACGGCAACTCGGGCGGCCCCCTGCTCGACGCCCGCGGGCGCGTGATCGGGATCAACGCGCAGATTCGCTCCGACTCGGGCAACGCGGAGGGCGTCGGCTTCGCGATCCCGATCAACTCCGCGCGCCGCTCGATGGGGCAGTTGCTCGCGACCGGGAAGGTCGCCTACGCGTACGTCGGCGTGACCACGCAGGACGTCACGCCCACGATCGCGAAGCGGTTCGATCTCGGCGCCAAGCGCGGCGCGCTGATCCAGTCCGTCGTCGAGGGGGCGCCGGCCGAACGGGCCGGCTTGCGCGGCGGCGGCGACCGGGAGGTCTTCAACGCCATCCCGATCTACCTCGGCGGTGACCTGATCGTTCGTTTCGCGGGCAGGCCGGTCGAGCGTGCCGCCGACATCGCACGGATCGTGACGGAGCGGCTGCGGCCGGGCCAGACCGTCCCGGTGACCGTCATCCGCGGCGGCACCGGCAAGCGCGCGACGGTGCGTGTCCGCCTGGTCGAGCGCCCGGTCGATCCCACGCGGTAGCCGGTGTGAGCCTGCCGGTTTAGCCGGGGCTCAGGTCGGGAAGGACTCGGCCAGGACACGACAGAAGTCACAAGTCTCCGGCACTTTTCGTCAGGAGAAACGAGGTGAGGGTGAGCAAGCAGCTCGCTGACTCTGCGAACGACGCAGGCAGAACGGTTCGATTGACAATCCCGGCGAAGCCCGAGTACATCACCCTGTCCCGACTCGCCCTCTCCGGCCTCTCGCGTGTGCGTCCTCTTGCGGACGACACGCTGGCCGACCTCAAGCTCGCCCTGACCGAGGCGTGCTCCAACTCGGTGCGCCATGCGTACGGCGACGACGAGGGGCACGTCGACATCCGCTTCGAGCTGCGTGACGATCGTCTGATCATCGAGGTTGCGGACGACGGCTCCGGCTTCGAGCCCTACACCGCCGATCCGGCTGCGAACGGGGACGACCTGTCGGAAGGCGGGCTCGGGATCGCGATCATCCGCTCGATCGCCGACGAGGTCGAGATCGGTGACGGCCCGGACGGGCGCGGCTCGCGCCTCCGCTTCGTGAAGCTGCTTTAGCTCTTAGGCTCTAGTCTCCTCCGGGTGCCGGCGCGACGGAAGCTGATCGTCGTCTCCAACCGCGGTCCGATCGGCTACGTCCTCGACGGCGGCGAGCGTGTCGCGCGCCGCGGGGCCGGCGGTCTCGTCACCGCTCTGGCGCCGCTCGTCTCTCACCACGAGGTCACGTGGATTGCGAGCGCGCTCTCCGCCGAGGACCGTGCGGTCGCCGCTCAGGGTGCGGTCGAGGAGACCGCTGCGGACGGATCGCGGTACCGCCTGCGGCTCGTCGCCCACGAACCCGAGGCGTACGAGCTCTACTACAACGTCGTTGCGAACCCGACCCTCTGGTTCGTGCAGCACGGGCTCTGGGATCGCAAGCACGATCCAGAGCGCGACCTGCTGCCGGCCTGGGACGAGGGCTACGTCGCCGTGAACCGGGCGTTTGCGGACGCCGTCGTCGCAGAGCTCGAGCTGCAACCGGACGCGGCGGTCTTCTTCCACGACTACCACCTCTATGTCGCGCCGCGGCTCGTGCGGGAGCAGCGCCCGGCCGCATCGATAGCCCATTTCACGCACATCCCGTGGGTGGATGCCGACGGCTGGTCGGTGTTGCCCCGGGAGATCGTGACGTCGATCCATGCCGGCTTGCTGTCAGCCGACGTCGTCGGCTTTCACACGCGCCGCTGGCAACAAGCCTTTCTCGCGAGCTGTGCCGTGCTCGGGCTCGACCCGGGCTCGGCGCTCGTCACGGCGCACCCGATCTCGATCGACCCGGCCGAGTTCACCGCGCTCGCCGCGAGCGACGCCGTGATCGAGCGCGAGCACGACCTTCTCTCGTCGCGTCCGGAGACGTTGATCCTCCGCGTCGACAGGACCGATCCCTCGAAGAACGTCCCGCGTGGGTTCGAGGCGTTCGGCCTGCTGCTCGAGCGGCGCCCGGAGCTGCGCGGACGGGTGGGCATGCTGGCGCTGCTCGACCCTTCCCGACAGGAGATTCCCGAGTACGCGGAGGAGCGACAGAGGATCGAGGCCGCCGCGGCGGCGGTCGAGGAGCGCTTCCCCGGGGCGCTCCGAGTCCGACTCGCAGACGACTTTCTTCAATCCGTGGCGGCGTACAAGCAGTTCGACGTCCTGCTCGTGAATGCCGTCATGGACGGGCTCAACCTCGTCGCGAAGGAGGCGCCGCTCGTGAACACGCGGGACGGTGTCGTTGTCCTCTCTGTCAACACAGGCGTGCACGAAGAGATCGGCGAGTGGGTCGTCTCGGTCGATCCGCTCGACGTCGAAGCGCAGGCGGAAGCGCTCGAGCAGGCGCTCGCGCTGTCGGCAGCCGAGCGTCGGCTTCGGCTCGACGAGATCCGCGCGCACGTTCGGCGGCATGACCTGACGGCATGGATCGAAGCGCAGCTGGCCGATCTCGACCGCGCGAGTACGATCTCTCGTCGATGAAAGTCGCTCGCCTACGGCTCGCTCCCGTGGGGGAAACCATGTTTCCCCCACGTGCCCCCTTCTTCTGTCTTGTGGGGGAACTTCCAAGTTCCCCCACACCCCCTAAAGCTCATCGGCCGAGAACCGGCCGATGAGCGACCTCTCGCACGTCGACGAATCGGGCTCCGTCCGCATGGTCGACGTCGGCGCGAAGCCGATGTCGAGGCGGCGGGCTGTGGCACGGGCGGCCGTGCGGATGGCGCCCGAGACTGCGAGCCGACTCGGCGACCTGCCGAAGGGTGACGCGCTCGCCACCGCCCAGCTAGCCGGGATCATGGCCGCGAAGCGGACGAGCGACCTGATCCCGCTCTGTCATCCGCTTCCCCTCTCGGTCGTCGACGTCTCGCTCGCGGTCGTCGCGAACGGGGTCGAGATCACCGCCGCTGTCGAGACGACAGCGCAGACCGGTGTCGAGATGGAAGCGCTCGTTGCGGTATCCGTCGCGGCTCTGACCGTCTACGACATGGCGAAGGCGATCGACAAGGAGATGGTCGTCGGCGAGGTCGCCCTGATCGAGAAGACGAAGGAGCCGGCGTGAGGACGGCGGTGCTGACGGTCTCGGACGGTGTCGTGGCCGGCACGCGGGAGGACACGAGCGGCGATCTGCTCTCCGGGCTGCTGGAGGCGGACGGCCACGAGGTGGAGCGTCAGGTCGTCGCCGACGAAGCCGAGCAGATCGCTGCGGCGATCGCCGAGCTCGCGGAGCGCTCGGCGCTCGTGCTCACGACGGGCGGAACGGGCGTTGCGCCGCGCGACGTGACACCGGAGGCGACCCGGTCGGTGCTGGACCGCGACGCCCCCGGGATCGCCGAGGCGATCCGTGCCGACTCGATCGCGAGGACACCGCACGCGCTGCTCTCGCGCGGGGTGGCGGGCATCCGGGGGCAGACGCTCGTCGTCAACCTGCCGGGGTCGCCCGGCGGTTGCCGAGACGGCTTTGCGGTCCTGCGCCCGGCACTCGCGCACGCGCTCGACCTGATCGCCGGCGCGGAGACGGCGCACCGGCAGACGTGAGCACCTCGCCGGTCACGATCTCGCTTCCACGGCGCTTCGCATCGCTCGTGAAGCTCGAGCACACCGTCTTCGCTCTCCCGTTCGCGTACGTCGGGATGCTGCTCGCGCTCGGAGAGGTGCCCGCGGCCGGAGACTGGCTCTGGGTGACCGTGGCGATGGTCGGCGCGCGGACGCTCGCGATGGGGCTGAACAGGCTGATCGACGCGGAGCTCGACGCTCGCAATCCCCGCACCGCCTCCCGCGAGCTTCCGGCCGGGACGCTCTCCCGTGCCCAGGTGGCCGTGCTCTGCGCGCTCGCATTCGCAGTCTTCCTCGTCGCTGTCTTCCAGCTCGACCCGATCGTGCGCTGGCTCTGGCCGGTGCCGGTCGCCTTCTTCGTCGTCTACCCGTACCTGAAGCGGGTGACGTGGCTCTGCCACGCCTGGCTCGGCGCGTCCCTCGGCCTCGCCCCGGTGGGCGCGTGGGCGGCCGTGACCGGCGAGCTGCCGTGGCCGGCCTGGACGCTCGGCGGCGCGGTCGCGCTCTGGGTCGCCGGCTTCGACCTCTTCTACTCGCTCTTCGACCTCGAGCACGACCGCGCCGAGGGGCTTCACTCCTGGGCGGTGCGCTTCGGCGAGCTCGGCGTCTTCCGCGGCGCTCGGCTGCTCCATCTCGGCACCGTCGTCCTGCTCGCGGCCGCCGGCTTGGGGCTCGACGTCGGCCTCTGGTACTGGCTGGGGGTCGCGGCTGTCGCGGTGCTGCTCACCTACGAGCATCTGCTCGTCCGTCCGGGTGACCTGCGCCGGCTCGACGCGGCGTTCTTCACCGTCAACGGCGTGATCAGCATCGTCTTCCTCGGCTTCGTCTTCCTCGACGTCGTCACAGGCTGAGGCGCGGCCGGTTCCTGCCGCGGCGGTGCCGCCGGGGAGAAACCGTCACACTGGCATGACGATGCCGGCGCACCTCTGTTGGAAGATCCTGGATAGCGTTTCCGTAGGGACACCGGGGTGCCCCTGGGGCTGCGTGGGGGGGTTTTCGCGGGGGCCGCGGCCGTGATCCGCGCACGCGGGCTCGAGAAGCGGTACGGGCGCCGGCGGGCGCTGCGGCCGCTCGACCTCGACCTCGACCGCGGCGGGTTCCTGGTCGTCACGGGCGCGAACGGTTCCGGCAAGACGACGCTGCTCCGGCTCGTCGCCGGGCTCGCCGCGCCGACCGGCGGTGAGCTGGACGTCGCCGCCGAGCGGGCCGAGCTCGGGTTCCTCGGGCACGAGCCGCTGCTCTATCGAGACCTGACCGCACTCGAGAACCTCGATCTCTACGGGCGTCTCTACCGGGTGCCCGAGCGCCGCGAGCGGATCGGGATGCTGCTCGAGCGGTTCGGTCTCTGGGACGTTCGCTCCGAGCGGGTCGCGTCGTACTCGCGCGGCATGACCCAGCGACTCGCGCTTTGCCGCGCGCTCCTGCACGAGCCGGAGCTGCTCGTGCTCGACGAGCCGTTCACCGCTCTCGACACCGAAGGAGCAGAGCTGCTCGACCGCCAGCTGGCCGAGCTCGCCGGCGCCACGACTGTCCTCCTGTCGACGCACGATCCTGCCCGCGTCGAGCCGTTCGCGACCGCCCGGCTCGCGCTCGCATGAGCTACCTGGCCGACGTGGCGACGCTGGCGCGCAAGGATCTCCGGCTCGAGCTGCGCGCGCGCGACACCTTCCCGGCGATGCTGCTGTTCGTCCTCTCGACGCTCGTCGTCTTCCACTTCGCCCTCCCCACGGGCGCCGACGAGGTCGCCGCACAGGGGCTGCTCTGGATCGCGCTGATCTTCACTGCGCTCCTCGGCCTTGCGCGCGCATGGGCGCCCGAGCGTGAGAGCGGAGCGCTCGACGGGCTCGTGCTCGCACCGTCCGACCGGAGCGCGATCTGGCTCGGCAAGGCCGCGTCGGTGTTCGTCTTCCTCGCGGCGATCGAGCTCGTGGCGCTCCCGGCATTCGCGCTTTTCTTCTCGCCGCTCGGCGCTGCTGCGGTGCTCGGGGTGCTGCTCGCCAACGTCGGCATCTGCGCCGTCGGCACCCTGCTCGCGGCGATGGCCGCGGCGAGCCGGACGCGGGAGCTGATCCTGCCGCTCCTCTTCCTGCCCCTCGCGATCCCGCTCGTCGTCGGGGGCGTGGGTGCCAGCGTCTCCGCGGAGCCGGGCCGTTACCTCACCTTCCTGGGGCTGTACGACGCGATCTTCGCGCTACTGTGCTGGGCGTCCTTTGAGTACGTCGTCTCCGAATAGCAGGCCGTCGAGGATCTCGATCCCGGTGCTCGCGGCGGCCGCCGCCGGGCTCGTCGGGCTCTCGATCTTCTTCGCGTTCTTCGTCGCTCCCGAGGACGCCGACCAGGGGATCTCGCAGCGGATCTTCTACTTCCACGTCCCGATCGCGCTGACTGCGTACGCCTGCTTCGGCTGGGGCGCCTACAAGGCGCTGCTCCTGCTCTGGAAGCGTGAGAGCCGGTACGACCTCGAGAGCTACGTGGCGATCCACCAGGGCACGATCTTCGGCGCGCTCACCCTCGCGACCGGGTCGATCTGGGCCAAGGCCTCCTGGGGGAAGTGGTGGGTCTGGGACTCGAACCAGCTCGTCCTCTTCCTCGTCCTCTTCCTCTTCTACTCGGCCTACTTCATGCTTCGTTTCTCGATCGAGGAGGGACCCCGGCGTGCGAACATCTCGGCTGTCTATGCGCTCTTCGGCGTCGCCCTGATCCCGGTCAGCTTTCTCGCGATCCGGCTTGCCGAGGACTTCATCCACCCGACGACGTTCACCCGCGACGGCCCGCAGATGACGGGGACGATGTTCTTCACGTTCTGCGTCGCCTGGCTTGCGATCACGACGCTCGCCTACGCGCTCTATCGCGTCGAGCTCGCCGGCAAGCGCGTGGACGCGAACCTGCGCGAGCTGCGCGAGGCGTTGTCGTGAGCTCAGGCGAGAAGTACGTCGCGGCGGCCTACGGCGTCGTTTTCGTCACCGTGCTCGTCTATGTCGTGATCATCGCGGCGAAGCTCTCACGGCTCGAGCGCGAAACGGCCGAGCTGGCCGAGCTGGCGAGACGTCGCACGGGTGAGTAGCGGTCGTGGCTGAGCTGCTCGTCGTCCCCGCGCTGCTCGCCTACGGGGAGGCTGCGTTCGCCTACGTGGGCGAGCTGCGCGGTCCGGGTCTCGCCGGACGGCTCGCCACCTGGGGTGTCAGGTTGGGCTGGCTCGCGCAGACGGCGCTCCTCGTCGGCCAGGCCGCCTCCGCGGAGGGGTTTCCGTGGGGCACGTGGGCGGGCGCGCTCAACCTCTTCGTGTGGCTCGTCGTCGGCGCTTACCTGATCTGGGGCTGCACGCCTCGCTACCGGCTCCTCGGCCTGACCGTGATGCCCGTCGCGGTCATCCTGCTCGTGCTCGCATGGGCCGGCGGCGGCACGGCAGTCGAGGAAGGCGAGCGCTCCGGTCTCGCGCTCGCAGTCCACGCCGGGCTGATGCTCGCCGGCTTCGCGGGGCTTTTTCTCGCCGCCGCCATGGCCGTTCTCTACCTCTGGCAGGAGCGCCGGCTGAAGCGGCACGAGCGGAGCGTCCTCCGCGTGCGCATGCCGGCGCTCGACGCGCTCGACCGGCTGGCGGCCCGAACCGTGCTCGGCTCGCTCGTCGTGCTCACGCTCGGGATCGGCGTCGGCGCGGCGAGCTTCGAGCGCGGCGACTTCGACGCCGCAATGGCCGTGACCCTTGCAATCTGGGCGACCTACGCGTCACTGCTCGTGCTCCGCTACGAGGGCTGGCGCGGACGGCGGGCCGCGCTGCTCAATCTGGCCGGCTTCGCGCTTGTCGCAATCGTCCTTCCGATCACTCACTTCGCATGAAGCTCACGCTTGCCGGCGTCTCTCACCACCGCGCTCCGATCGAGTTGCGTGAGCGCGTCGCGCTCGACCTGGAGGCCTGCCGTGAGCTGGCCGCACGGCTGGACGGCGAGGCGGTCGTGCTCTCGACCTGCAACCGGACGGAGCTCTACCTCGCGGCGCCCGAGCACGTCGAGGAGCAGGCGGTCGAGACGATCACAGGCCTCGCAGGGGAGTCGGCGGGCGAGCTCGCACCGGCGCTGTACCGGCTCCGGGACGAAGCCGCGGCGCTGCACCTCTTCCGCGTCGCCGGCGGGCTCGACTCGCTCGTGCCCGGCGAAGGAGAGATCCTGGGGCAAGTACGGACGGCGTTCGAGGCAGGCTCCGCCGGACCGTTCCTCGACCGCCTCTTCCGCCAGGCGCTCCACACCGGCCGGCGAGTGCGCCGCGAGACGGCGATCGCCGAGAGCCCGGCGTCTGTGCCCTCGGCCGCGGCGGCGCTCGCCCAGCAGGTGTTCGGGGAGCTCGACGGTCGCCGCGTTCTGCTGCTCGGCGCCGGGAAGATGAGCGAATCTGCTGCTCGCAACCTCGTCTCGCGCGGCGCGGTGGTCGCAGTCGTCGCGAACCGGACGCTCGCACACGGCGAGGACCTCGCTCGTCGGCTCGGCGCGCGGGCGCTGTCGCTCGACGGGGTCGCGGCGGAGCTGGATCAGGCCGATGTCGTGGTCTCCGCGACGAGCGCGTCGGGCCTCGTTCTCTCTCGAGACGCGGTCGCCACGTCGCTGCGCTCCCGGAAGGGCCGTCCGCTCTTGCTCGTCGACCTCGCCGTCCCGCGCGATCTCGACCCGGCGATCAACGAGCTCGACGGCTGCTTCCTCTACGACGTCGACGACCTCGAGTCGGTCGTCGCGGAGACGCTCTCGGGCCGCCGTGGAGAGGCGGCGCGGGCGGAGCAGCTCGTCGCGGAGGAGGCCGGCCGATTCCGCGACTGGCAGGCCTCGCTCGACGTCGTCCCGACGATCGCCTCGCTGCGCGCGCTCGCGGAGGAGATTCGCGACCGCGAGCTCGCGAAGGCCGGCGGCCGCCTCTCCGAGCGCGAGCGCCGGCATGTGGAGTCGGTGACCTCGCAGATCGTGGCAAAGCTCCTGCATCTGCCCACGATTCGCATGAAGGAGGGAGCGGCGGCAGCCGACGGCGTGCTCTATGCTGACGTCGTGAGGTACCTGTTCGGCCTGGAAGACGAGGAGCGGCGACGATGACGACGCGGTTCGCGTCGTCGAGGCCGCTGCCGCTGCAGGTGCCCACGGCGTTCGTGCGCATCCGGCCGAGCACCCATCCGAGCGGAGCACGGGGCTGCGGCGAGTCGAGGCCCGTCTCGCGGCGAAGCTGTGCTCATCCGCGTCGGCTCCCGCGGCAGTAGGCTCGCGCTCACCCAGGCGGAGCAAGCCGCGGCGCGGCTGCGGAAGCCCGGGATCGAGATCGCGCTCGTGCCGATCACCACGGCGGGCGACCGTGACCGCACGCGGCCGTTCGGCGAGATCGGTGCGCGCGGCGTCTTCGTCAAGGAGCTCGAGGAGGCGCTCCTCGAGAGCCGGATCGACGTCGCCGTCCACTCGGCCAAGGACATGACCTCGACGGACACGGACGGCCTCGTCGTCGGCGCGTACCCTCCGCGCGAGGACGCGCGCGACGCACTCTGCGGCGCGGACGCGCTTCGGCCGGGCATGCGGGTCGGAACGGCGTCGATCCGCCGCCGCGCCCAGCTGCTGGCGCTCGAGCCTGAGCTCTCGATCGAGCCGCTGCGGGGCAACATCGACACGCGGCTGCGCAAGCGGGGCGAGCGAGGGCTCGACGCGGTCGTGCTGGCGGCCTGCGGTCTCGACCGGCTCGGTCTCGGCGCGGAGGTCGGCCGCCGCTTCGAGCCGGCCGAGGTGCTCCCCGAAGCGGGCCAGGGATCGCTTGCGCTGCAGGTGCGCGCCGGCGAGGAGCCGCTCGTTGCCGCCGCCGACGACGCCGAGACACGTCGCCGGGTCGAGTCCGAGCGGCGCTGTGTCGCGCTGATCGGAGGCGGCTGCCTCGCGCCGGTCGCGGCGTACCACGACGGCTCGTCTCTGACGGCGCTCGTCGCCGACGAGGATGGAGCCTGGATCGAGCGCCGAAGCGGGGACGACCCCGAAACCGTCGCGCGCGAGCTGCTCGCCTTCGTCACGTGAAGATCGTCGTCACGCGGCCGCAGGGGAGCGAAGGGTCGCTCGTGCGCGGAATCCGGGCGCTCGGGCACGACGTCGTCCACTGCCCGCTGATCGAGGTCGAGCCGATCGGTGACGAGCCGGTCGACATCTCGGGCTACGACTGGGTGATCGTCACGAGCGTGAGCGGTGCCCGGGAGCTGCGGCGGCGGATGGTGGGCTCGCCCCGGCGGGTAGCTGCGATCGGCGCGGCCACCGCCGAGGCGTTCGGAGGCGCCGACCTCGTCCCGGCCGTCTCGACACAGGAGGGCTTGCTCGCGGAGCTGCCGCGCCCCGCCGGCCGTGTGCTCTTCGCGGGGGCCGAGGGGGCGCGGCGGCTGCTCGTCGACGAGCTTGGCGCGACGTTCGTGCCTCTCTACCGGACCAGGGAGCTCATGCCCGCCGAGCCTCCTGCCGGCGACCTCGTCGTGCTCGCGTCCGCCTCCGCAGCGCGGGCCTTCGGCCGACTCGCCGTCCCTCTCCCGGCCGTCAGCATCGGTCCTCAGACCACCGCGGCGGCGCGCGAGCACGGGGTCGAGGTCGTCGCCGAGGCAGCGACGCACGACGTCGAAGGGCTCGTGGCGGCGATAACCTCTCGCGGGTGTTCGTCACCTTCCTGAGCGACTTCGGGCTCAAGGACGACTTCGTCGGCATCTGCCACGGCGTGATCAAGCAGATCGCGCCGGAGACGGAGATCATCGACGTGACGCACGGGATTCCACGGCAGCAGGTCCTGCAGGGAGCGCTCGTGCTCGCGAAAACGCTTCCGTACCTCCCAGTTGGAGTCCACCTCGCGGTCGTCGACCCTGGGGTGGGCGGGAGCCGCAGGCCGCTTGCGTTGCGTGACCGGGACGGGCGGTTCTTCGTCGGCCCAGACAACGGGCTCCTCGTTCCGGCGGCCGATCGTGCCGGGATCGACGCAGCGTACGAGCTGGCAAATCCCGACTACGCGCTCGACTCGATCTCGCGGACGTTCCACGGCCGCGACCTGTTCGCACCCGCGGCCGCTCATCTCTCACGCGGGGTTGCGATCGAGGAGCTCGGGCCTCCCCTCGCCGTCGACGCGCTCGTCCGGCTCGACCTCCCGCAGCCGGAGGTGCGCTCGGACCGGATCGCCGCGACCGTGCTCTACGTCGATACCTACGGCAACGTCGCCCTCAACGTGACCCGCGACGACGTCGCTCGAGGCGGGGATCGTTCCGGGTACGCAGGTCGAGCTCGAGCTCGCTGGGGAGCGCTTCTACGCCCTTGCGACGCGGACGTTCGCCGACGCCCGGCCTGGCGACATCATGCTCTACGAAGACAGCTACCGGAACATGTCGGTCGCGATCCGCAACGGCTCCGCCGCCGAGATGCTGCACGCCCGCGCCGGCCAGTCGATCCGGATCAACGTCGGCCGAATCTGACTTGCGGCCGTGCCGCCGGGTTTGTAAATCTCAGCTTCACAAGGACGTTCGCGGAGCGGTATCACCGTCCCGGACGTCCTTTCTTTGTGGCTACGAGTGCGGCGGCCGCCGTTGCGCCCACGGGCGGGCTGCTTCGAGCTGCGCGCTGACGCGAAGGAGGAGGGCGTCGCCAAGAGGCGGCCCGACGAGCTGGACGCCGATCGGAAGACCTGTGTCCGTCCAGTGCAGCGGCACCGAGACCGCAGGCTGGCCCGTGACGTTGAAGGCGGCGGTGAACGGCGTGAAGCGGACGGCGCGCTCGAACTGCTCCCACGGATCGTCCGGCTCCGTCTCCCAGCCCACCGGCATCGGGGGCAGAGCGAGCGTCGGGGTCAGCAGCAGGTCGTGGTCGGCCCAGAACGGCACGAGCTTCCTCGCGCGCAGCTGGAGCCTCGTCAGCGCGCCCACGTAGGCGCTGCTCGGCGTCTCGAGCGCGGCGGCGAGGAACGCCTGGTTGAGCGGGCTCAGCACGGACGGGTCGGCGATCGGGTAGAGCGTCGGCACGGGCTGCCAGATCGCCTTGAAGTCCTCCATCAGTCCCTCGGCGCCCCAGTCCGGAGCTGTCTCCTCGACGTCGTGGCCGAGCGAGGCGAGCAATTCGGCCGCATCGTGGGTCGCGGCGATGCAGGCCTCGTCCACCGGAGTGTCTACGGGCGGTGTCGTCGTCACTGCGACGCGCAGCCGGCCGGGATCCATTCCGACTTCCGCCGCGAACGGACGCTCGGGCGGCGGGGCGGGGAACGGATCGCCCCATTCGTAGCCGCACACGACGTCGAGGTAGGCCGCGGCGTCGCCGGTCGTCCGGGCCAGAGGCCCGGCCGTGCCGAGACCGATCCCGGGCACGAGCGGCGCGCTCGAGACCCGGCCGCGTGACGCCTTGAAGCCGAGGACGCCGCAGCAGGACGCAGGGATGCGAATCGAGCCGCCGCCGTCCGAGCCGCCCGCGATCGCGCAGAGACCAGCCGCGAGCGCTGCGCCGGCGCCTCCGCTCGAGCCGCCCGCGTTACGAGACAGGTCCCAGGGCGTCCGGCAGGGGCCGTTCAGCGCCGAGTCGGTGAACGCGGTCGTGCCGAACTCCGGCGTGTTCGTCTTGCCGAGGACGACGAAGCCGGCCGCCTTCAGTCGAGCGATGTGCGCCGTGTCGAAATCGGGCACGTTGTTCGCGAACGCTTCGCAGGAGAACGTGGTTCGGATCCCGGCCGACGATGTCGAGGTCCTTCAGCGAGATCGGCACGCCGTGGAACGGCGCCTCCGCCGGCTGCTCGGACTTCGCCCGCGCGTCCGCCAGCGCCTCGTCTGCGCAGACGGTGACGTAGGCACCGAGCTCCGGGTCCAGCCGCTCGATCCGCGCCAGGTAGGTCTCGGCGAGCTCGACCGGGGAGACCTCACGCTCCCGGACGAGGCGAGCCTGCTCGGTCGCCGGGAGGAACGCGAGCTCCACCCGGCGACCGTATCAGGCGCTAGATCAGATCCAGTCGAACGTGTCCTGGAGGAAGGGGACGAGGAAGTAGAGGAGGAAGGCGGCCGAGGCGAGCCACATGAACGGGTGCACGTCCTTCGCACGCCCCTGGGCGGTCCGGGCGGTCACGAAGGCGAGGAACCCGAGCCCGATGCCGTCCGTGATCGAGAACGTGAAGGGCATGATCATGATCGTCAGCGCCGCCGCGATGCCGATCCCGACGTCGGTGAAGTCGATCCCCGCCAGCTTGCGCCCGCTCTGCCGCGCCCTCGGCGTCCTCCTCCGCCTCGGTCAGCGCGGTCATCATCAGGAAGCCGACGATGATCAGTGCGGGCGCCGTTGCCTGCGGAGGCACCATTCCGATGATCGGGGCGAAGAACATGAACGGGAAGAAGAGCGCGCCGCAGACGACGGCGACCCAGCCCGTCCGTCCGCCGACACCGACACCCGACGCCGACTCGATGTAGGTCGTCGCCGACGAGGACGAGGCGGCCCCGCCCGCGACCGCGGCGAGCGAGTCGACGAGCAGCGGCTTGCGGATCTCCGGCAGCCGGCCCTCCTCGTCCAGGTAGCCGGCCGGCTTGCCGACTCCGACGAGCGTGCCCATCGTGTCGAAGAAGTCGGCGAGGAAGAGCGAGAAGGCCCAGACGATCGCGGAGATGAACGCGAGCTCGGTGAATGCGTCGAAGTTGAATTCCCCGAGCAGCGCCAGATCGGGCGTCTCGTAGACGTCGCTGGGCCACGAGGCGCCGGAGGTAAAGCCGGCGTCGCCGTCGGAGGCCTCGTTGATGATCGTGGCCAGGATCGTCGTCGCGATGATCCCGATCAAGAGGTCGCCGCGGACGCCTCGCGCGCGCAGCGCGATCGTCAGCATCAGCCCGACGAAGGTGACGAACGCGGGCCACGTGGTCAGCCGCGCGAGGTCGACGACTGGGGTGCCCTGCACGACGATCCCCGAGTTGACGAGCCCGATGAAGGCAATGAAGAGGCCGATGCCGATCGCGATCGCCTTCTTCAGGTCGAGCGGGATCGCGTCCATGATCCGCTCGCGCATGCCCGAGAGGACGAGGATCGTGACCGCGATGCCCTCCACGACGATGAGCCCCATCGCGGCCGGGAACGAGAGACCTTCGCCGGCGACGAGGCCGAAGGCGACGACGGCGTTCAGGCCCAGGCCCGGGGCGATCGCGAAGGCCCGGTTCGTGTAGAGCCCCATCAGGATCGTCATCACGCCCGCGACGAGGCAGGTGACGGCCAGCACCTGGTTGAAGGGCAGGCCGATCTCGCTCAACCCTTCGATCCCCGCGAAGCTGAGGATCTGGGGGTTCACGAAGATGATGTACGACATGACGATGAAGGTCGTCACGCCGGCCATCGTGTCCCGGGCGAGCGTCGTCCCGTTCGCCGAGAAGCGGAAGCGACGGTCGAGGAAGCTCTCCCCGGCCTGCGGCCCACGCCGCGCGGTCTCGTCCATGGCGGCCGTCTCCTTGCGCTGAGTTGACCCTGCGAAGGAGAGGATGAGCGGCGAGCCGGACGGAACCTGCTACGTGGCGGCCGCCTTGGCGGCGGCGAGGAGGTCGTCCCAGGTCGCGAGCTTGATCCGCGGCCGGCCGTGCGGCTCGCCGGCGGCCCGCTCGGCGGCGTCGATCGCCTCCCAGCCCGCGTAGAGCACGGCCTCGACGCCGCGCTCCTCGAGGAGCTCCTCGAGCGTGCCCTCGCCACGAGGCGGCAACAGCCCGGCGCGTGCGTCCTCGAGCAGGAGCGCCACCGTCTCGGTCGCGTCCTTCTTGTTCGTCCCGATCACGCCGCTCGGCCCGCGCTTGATCCAGCCGGCCGCGTAGAGGCCCGGCTGCACGCGTCCACCCTCGTTCGGGATCGTTCGCGAGCCCTCGTCGAACGGCACGCCGGGAAGCGGGACGCCCTGGTAGCCGACGCTGCGGAACACGATCCCGCACGGGATCGTCTCGCGCTCGTCGGTCGCGACCGCGCGCCCGTCGACGAGCTCGTTGCGGACGAGCTCGATGCCTTCCACCTTCTCGTCGCCGAGGATCGCGACGGGCGAGGCGAAGAAGCGCAGGCGGATCGCGCGCGGCTTCCCCGCCGGCGCGCGGACGGCGTACTCGCGCAGGTGGTCGACGTTCCGGCGCACCGTCGGCGGCGCGGCGGCGAGCTCCGCTTCGCTCGCCTCGTCGAGCTCGAGCTGGGCGGGATCGACGAGCACGTCGGCGCCCTCGAGCTCGCCGAGCTCGCCTACCTCCACCGGGGTCCACGCCGCCTGTACCGGCCCACGCCGCCCGACGACGAGGATCTCGCGGACGCCGGCGTCGTTGATCGCCTCGATCGCCGCGTCCGTCGTGTCCGTCGGTGCCAGCTCCGCCGGAGTCAGCGCCAGCATCCGCGCGACGTCGAGCGCGACGTTGCCGTTCCCGATCACGACCGCGCGCTCGCCGGAGAGGTCGAAGCTCAGGTGCTGGTAGTCGGGGTGGCCGTTGTACCAGGCGACGAACTCGGTGGCCGCCCACGAGCCGGGCAGGTCCTCACCCGGGATGCCGAGCTGCCGGTCGGTCTGTGCGCCGATCGAGTAGATCACCGCGTCGTAGAGCCGGGCGAGGTCGGCGTGCGTCACGTCGCGTCCGACCTCGACGTTGCCGAAGAAGCGGAAGCCCGGTTGCGCCGCCGTCTTCTCGAACGCGCGTGAGACGGCCTTGATGTTCGGGTGGTCGGGGGCGACGCCGAGGCGGACGAGCCCCCACGGCGTCGGCAGACGCTCGATCAGGTCGACCTCGAGCTCGAGGTCGCTCGCGAGGAGCGCGGCGGCAGCGTAGAAGCCGGCCGGGCCGGAGCCGACCACAGCGACCCGGAGGCTCATCGGGCGATGCTAACCAGCTAGTGCGAGCAGCCGGACCCGCAGCCGCCCGCGTGGGCGTCCTCGGCGGCGCCTTCCTCGACGGTGAAGGAGTGGCCGCAGCCGCACGACGCGGCGGCGTTCGGGTTGTCGATCTTGAACCCGGACTCCTCGAGCCCCGAGAGAAAGTCGATCGTCGCGCCCTTCAGGTACGGGGCGCTGTAGGGATCGATCACGATCGTGACGCCGTGCTGCTCGAGCGTCTCGTCGTCCTCGACCGGGCCCGCGTCGAAGCCGAGCCCGTACTGGAACCCCGAGCAGCCGCCGCCCTGGATGGCGACGCGCAGGACCGAGGTGTCGCCTTCGGGGTCCTCGGCCATCAGCTCGCGGATCTTCTCCGCGGCGACCGGGGTCAGCGAGACGAGGGTGTCGGGGCGCTCGACGATCTCCATGCGGCGGATGGTAGCAGTGTCTCCGGCGGCCTCCGAACGGCCGACTTTGTAACACCCTCGTAACGCTTGGCTCCAACGCTTGCACCTCTCTTCGTGCGTCCTCCGCAAGCTTGGTAGCGTTCGCCCGACTCGGATGCTGGGCGACTACTTTCCCTTCCTGGTCTACGCCTTACTTGCCGCCGCGATCCCGGCCACGATGATCGCGTTTTCGTTCCTCTTCGCCCAGCGCCCGAAGGGGCGGGTGAAGGCCCGGTTCCTGCCCTTCGAGTCGGGCGTGTCGGAAGGGCCGCCGCCGCAGCAGCGCTTCACGGTCAGCTTCTACCTGACCGCGATGCTCTTCATCCTCTTCGACATCGAGATCGTCTTCCTCTACCCGCTCGCCGTCGTGCTCGAGCAGCTGGGCTGGTTCGGCGTGATCGAGTTGCTGGTCTTCGTCGCCATCCTCGCCGTCGCCTACATCTACATCTGGCGCAAGGGCGCGCTCGAATGGCACTAGACAAGAGTGTCGACCCGAAGCGCGTCTCGACGCGGCCGCTCGCGCAGGCGGGCCTCCAGTCCGAGCGCCTGCTCTGGCCGACGAAAGGGAAGGGCGTCTTCGAGGAGGAGGTCGAGAATCTCGAGGACGCGCTCGGGCTGACGACGCTCGAGAAAGCGCTCGCGTGGGCGCAGACGAAGTCGATGTGGCCCGCGACGTTCGGGCTCGCGTGTTGCGCGATCGAGATGATGTCGATCGTCTCGTCGCGCTACGACATCGCCCGCTTCGGGATGGAGAAGTTCAGCTCGTCGCCCCGCCAGGCAGACCTGCTGATCGTCTCGGGGCGCGTCGCGCACAAGATGGCGGCGCCGCTGCGTCAGGTCTACGACCAGATGCTCGAGCCGAAGTGGGTGATCGCCATGGGCGCGTGCGCGAGCTCGGGCGGGATGTTCAACAACTACACGATCCTGCAGGGCGTGGACAAGATCGTCCCGGTCGACATCCACGTGCCCGGCTGCCCACCGCGGCCGGAGGCGCTGATGGAGGGGATCATGCGCCTGCACGAGAAGGTGCTGGCCGGGGTGCCGCCCGCCTACCAGATTCGCGGAGTGGCCTCGTAGTGACCTACGAGGGGGTTCCGGGTCTCGTCGAGACGAAGGAGGCGTTCGGCGAGACGACGCTCGTCGTCGACCCCACGCGCCTCGTCGAGGCGTGCTCGCACCTGCGGGACGAGCTCGGCTTCGACCTCCTCGTCGACATCACCGCGACCGACTATCTCGGCTGGGGCGAGACGCCCGTCGCCGGCTACATCGGCACGGCCGCCGGTCGCAACCTCAACGAGCCCGCTGCGCAGGGGTATGCGCGCACGCCTGAGCCGAAGCCGACGCGCTTCACCGTCAGCTATCACCTCGTTCGCGTCGCCGACGACTCGGCGCGCGTGCGCGTCCAGGTCCGGCTCGACGACGGCGACCCGGTCGCGACGGTCGTTCCGGTCTGGCCCACTGCGGACTGGCACGAGCGCGAGGCCTACGACATGTTCGGGATCGTCTTCGAGGGCCACCCGAACCTGACGCGGATCCTGATGGAAGACGACTGGGAAGGGCCATCCGCTGCGGAAGGACTATCCGATCGGCGGCGAGCCGGTCCGCTTCTCGGAGGCGGAGTAGTGGCCGTCGTCGCGCGCGCGCCGCGCGCCGATCTACGAGGGCTCGCGGATTCCGCACCCGATCCCGACCGTGCTCGAGGTCGGCCCGGGCCTCGAGGACGTCCTCACCGTCAACTTCGGGCCGAACCATCCGTCCACGCACGGCGTGCTCCGGCTGATCGTCGACCTCCACGGCGAGCACGTCGTCGGCATCGCGGCCGTGATCGGCTACCTCCACACGGGCTTCGAGAAGACGATGGAGCAGAAGACCTGGTGGAAGGGCGTCACCTACCCGGCCCGCGTCGACTACGTCTCGTTCCAGTACAACGAGCTCGTCTACGTGCTCGCGGTCGAGAAGCTGCTCCAGCTCGAGGTCCCGCGCAAGGCGACCTGGATGCGGATGGCGCTCGGCGAGCTCTCCCGGATCCACTCGCATCTCGTCTACCTCGGCACGTCCGCGCTCGAGATCGGCGCGATCTCGATGTTCTGGTACTGCTTCCGCGAGCGCGACCTCGTGCTCGACCTCTTCGAGATGGTCGCCGGGGTGCGCATGCACACCCGCTACTTCCAGGTCGGCGGGCTCGCCGAGGACATCCCGCGCGGCTTCTACGAGCAGGCGCGCGCCTTCTGCGAGCGGATGCCGAAGGCCGTCGACGACTACGAGGCGATCCTCAACTCGAACAAGATCTGGCTCGAGCGGACGGTCGGGGTCGGCCTTCTCTCGGCCGAGGACGCGATCGCGCTCGGGCAGACGGGGCCGAACCTGCGTGCCTCCGGAGTGGACTGGGATTTGCGCCGGCGCGAGCCGTACCTCGCCTATCCCGACGTCGACTTCGAGGTGCCCGTGTACGGCGGCGGGGACGTCTACGACCGCTACCGGGTCCGCGTCGACGAGATGCGGGAGTCGACCCGGATCATCGCCCAGTGCGTCGACCGGCTCGAGGAGATGCAGGGCGAGCCGTGGATCGCGGACGACCGCAAGGTCGTGCTGCCGCCGCGCGAGGAGCTGCACACCTCGATGGAGTCGCTGATCCACCACTTCAAGATCGTCACCGAGGGCTATCGCGTGCCGGAGGGCGAGGTCTACGTCGGGGTCGAGTCGGCGCGCGGCGAGTCGGGCTGCTACCTCGTCTCGGACGGGGGCCCGAAGCCGTGGCGCGTCAAGTTCCGGGCGCCGTCCTTCGCCGCGCTCCACGCGACCGCCGCCTGCATGACGGACGCCGCCGTGGCCGACCTGATCGCGATCGTCGGCTCGCTCGACGCCGTCGATGGGAGACGTCGACCGGATGAGCTCGACTGCTCTACGACGAGATCCAGAAGGTTCGCGCCCTCTACCCGGAGTCGCGGTCGGCGACGCTGCCGGCCCTGCGGCTCGCGCAGGAGCGATACGGCTGGCTCCCGCCGGAGGCCTTCCGCGAGGTGGCGGAGGCGCTCGAGGAGACACCCGCGTACTGCATGGCGGTCGCCTCCTTCTACGACATGTACCACCTGGAACCGGTCGGGAAGCACGTCGTCGAGGTCTGCACGAACATCTCCTGCGCGCTCGTCGGCGCGCAGCAGGTGCTCGAGGCGTTCGAGTCGGAGCTCGGCGTGCGTGCCGGCGAGACGACCGAGGACGGCGAGATCACACTCCGCACGGTCGAGTGCGCGGGCGGCTGCGGGTGGGGCACCGTCGTCGCGGTCGACCACCGCTACCGCGAGCGGCTCACGGCCGCCGACGTCCCGGCGATCGTGGAGGAGCTTCGTGGCCGCTGAGCAGTTCGTCGTCCTCGAGGGAGCCGAGGAGCAGCCGCTCGTCGAGCTCGCGGACTATCGCGCGGCGGGCGGCTACGACGCGCTCGAGAAGGCGCGCGCGATGGAGCCGGCGCAGGTCGTCCAGGAGATTCTCGACTCCGGCCTCCGCGGCCGGGGCGGCGCCTTCTTCCCCACCGGCCGCAAGGCGAGCTTTCTCGCGCAGGGGACGGGCAAGCCGACGTATCTCGTCGTGAACGCGGACGAGTCGGAGCCGGGCACCTTCAAGGACCGCGAGATCATGTTCACCGTCCCGCACCGGCTGATCGAGGGCTGCCTGATCACGGCGCACGCGATCGGCTGCGACCGGGTCTTCATCTACATCCGCGGCGAGTACCTGCACGAGTTCGAGATCCTCCGCGACGCGCTCGAGCAGGTGCGTGCGGCGAAGCTGCTGGGCGGCGTCACGATCGTGCTCCACCGCGGCGCCGGCGCGTACATCTGCGGCGAGGAGACCGCGTTGCTCGAGTCGCTCGAGGGCAAGCGCGGGCAGCCGCGGACGAAGCCGCCGTTCCCGGCCGTCGCCGGCCTCTACGCCTCTCCGAGCCTGATCAACAACGTCGAGACGATCGCGACCGTGCCCAAGATCGTCGAGCTCGGCGCGAAGGAGTACGCGAAGATCGGGGTGCCGCCCGACTCCTCCGGCACCCGGGTCTTCTCACTGTCCGGCAACGTTGTCAACGGTGGCAACTACGAGCTGCCGATGGGAGTGACGCTGCGCGAGCTCGTCTACGACGCCGAGCTGGGCGGCGGAATTCCGAACGGCCGCAAGCTGAAGGCCGTGATCCCGGGCGGCTCGTCCGTTCCGGTCCTGAGCGCCGACCAGATCGACGTGCCGCTCGACGCGACTTCGATGGCCGAAGCGGGCTCGATGCTCGGCTCGGGCGCGATCATCGTCATCGACGACCGCTGCTGCATGGTCCAGCTGGGGCTGCGGGTGGCGCAGTTCTACATGCACGAGAGCTGTGGCAAGTGCACCCCGTGCAGGGAGGGAACGCGCTGGATGGTGCAGATCCTGCGCTCGATCGAGGAGGGGACGGCGGGGCAGGGCGACCTCGACCTGCTGCTCGACGTGTGCGACCGGATCCTCGGCAAGTGCCTCTGCCCGCTCGGCGACGCGGCTGCGATGCCGGTGGCGAGCTACGTCGACACGTTCCGCGCCGAGTTCCAGGAGCACGTCGACAGCGGTTGCCCCATGCACGGCGAGTCCTCACTCGAGGGGATCCTCGCGCCGGTCGACCAGCACGCGCACGAGCCGGTCGCCGAGGTAACAGCGTGAGCGCGCTCGAGACGGTCAAGGTGACCGTCGACGGGCGCGAGGTCGAGGTCGCGAAGGGCACCGGGCTCGTCGAGACAGCGGCCGCGGCCGGGATCGAGATCCCCGTCTTCTGCTACGAGCCGCGTCTCGGGCCGCCGGTCGGCGCCTGCCGTATGTGCCTCGTCGAGATCGAAGGGATGCCGAAGCTCCAGGCCGGCTGCACGCTGACCGCGCAGGACGGGATGATCGTGCGCACGGCACAGTCGTCCGCGAAGGCGGCGGAGGGGCAGGAGGCGACGCTCGAGTTCATCCTCGTCAACCACCCGCTCGACTGTCCGGTCTGCGACAAGGGCGGCGAGTGCCCGCTCCAGGACCTGACCTTCAAGTACGGGCCGGGCTCGACGCGGATGACCTTCCCGAAGCGGACGTTCGACAAGCCGATCCCGATCTCGCCCACGATCGCGCTCGACCGCGAGCGCTGCATCCTCTGCTACCGCTGCACGCGCTTCTCCTCCGACGTCGCCGAGGACGGGCAGCTCGTGGCACGCGACCGCGGCGCCCGTTCGCTGATCACGACCTTCGAGGACGAGGCGTACCGGGCGCCCTTCAGCGGCAACGTGATCGAGCTCTGCCCCGTCGGCGCCCTCACGTCGACGCAGTACCGCTTCGAGGCGCGCCCGTGGGAGATCCAGAACGTGCCCACCGTGTGCGGGCTCTGCCCGGTCGGCTGCAACGTCTCTGCGACCACGCGCGAGGGGAAGGTCAAGCGCATCCTCTCCCGCAACCACCCGGAGGTCGATCAGGGCTGGCTCTGCGACAAGGGCCGCTTCGCGTACCCGCACATCTACGCCGACGACCGGATCGTCGACCCGCTCGAGCGGACGCGCCGGCGCGGTTTCGGCGAGCTCTCGTGGGACGACGCGCTCGACCGCGTCGAAGCGCTTCTGCGCGGCGCGCAGGGGCGGATCGTGACGGCCCTCTCGGGCTCCGAGACGGTCGAGCAGGCGTACGCGCTGGCGAAGCTGCTCCGCCAGGGATTGGGCGCCCACTCCGCCGTCATGCCCGAGGCGACGTCCTGGGCGCTCGACGCCTTTCGCGCGCCGCTGTCGACGATCGCGGCGGCCGAGATCGTCGTCGTGGTCGGCGAGGACGACGTCGCCGACCGCGCCCCGATCGTCGAGCTCTGGCTCAAGCAGGCCCGCCGCAACGGCGCCGAGGTCGTGCTCCGGCCGGATGTGAAGCTGGGCAAGAAGCTCGCCGAGCGCGTGTCGACGTCGGACCGCGCTGTTCTGATCTGGTCGGGCCGTGGCGGAGGCGGGGGCGCCCGGCTCGCGGAGCTCGCGCACAAGCTGGGGCTCGACGGCAAGCCCGGCTGCGCCGCCTTCCACCTGCCGTCGACCCCGAACGCCCGTGGCGTCGCCGACGCGTGGGCAGCGGCCGCCGACGAAGAGGAGGCGAACCCGGAGCCGATCGGGCTCCTGATCGTCTCCGGCGACGAAGCGGTGGCCGACCCGGCCGTCCGCGTGCTCGCCGAGCGGGCCGAGCACGTGCTTGCGGTCACGATGTTCCAGGGGCTCGCCGTCGGCTGGGCGGATGTCGTGCTCCCCGGGACGAGCTATCTCGAGCGGGACGGGTCCTACTACAACCTCGAGGGCCGCGTGCAGCGTCTGCGCCGCGCTGTAATCCCGCCCGTTCCGGACGAGCTCGCCTGGATCGCCAAGCTGGCGGAGCGCTTCGACGTCGAGCTCTCGCCGCATGCGTCCGTCGTCTTCGCCGAGCTTTCCGAGCTGATCTACCGGGGGCTCGCGTTCGGCGAGGTCGGCGAGCGGGCGCCGCTCCCGGAGCGAGCTCCCTACACGGCTCCCGAGCGTGCCGCGGCTGCGCCGGTCACGCCCGCCGCCGCCGAGCAGGACGAGCACTTCCTCGGCACGCTGAAGCTCCGCCGCTACCGGCCTCTTTTCTCCGGCCCCGCGGTCGAGCGCGTGCCGGAGCTCGCCTTCCAGCGTCCGGAAGCCGTGATCGAGCTGGCTGCGAGCGACGCCGAGCGCCGCCAGATCGCAAGCGGCGACCCGGTCCGCGTCCGCTCGAACGGGACGTCGGTCGAGTTGCGAGCCCGGGTGAGCCGGGCGCTCGCAGCCGGCACCGCCCGCATCGCCGAGGAGCACGCCGGCGACCTCCACCTCGACGTCGAGGTGGTGAAAGCATGAGCGAGCCCTGGTGGGTGTCGGTGATCAAGAGCGTGATCGTGATCAACCTCGTCATGGGCGCCTTCGCCTACCTGACGCTCGCCGAGCGGAAGGTGATGGGCCGGATGCAGCTCCGCTACGGCCCGAACCGGGCAGGCCCGTTCGGGCTGCTGCAGCCGATCGCCGACCTGATGAAGCTGATCCGGAAGGAGAGCTTCTTCCCGGCCTCAGCCGTCGACGTGCTCTACATCAGCTCGCCCTTCGTGGCCGCCTTCGCGGCCCTCTGCACCTTCTCGGTGATCCCGTTCGGGCCGGGCTGGGAGATCTTCGGCACCCAGGTCGACGGTCAGATCGCGGACGTCCCGATCGCGCTGATCCTCATCTTCGCGATCGGCTCCGTCGGCATCTACGGCTTCATCGTCGGCGGCTGGGCCTCGGACTCGAAGTACGCCCTGCTGGGCTCGATGCGGACGTGCGCGCAGCTCGTCAGCTACGAGGTGTCGCTCGCGCTGAGCGTGCTCGGCGTCGTCCTGATGGCGCACACGCTCTCGTTGACCGAGATCGTCGCGGCGCAGGACGAGTGGTGGTACATCGTCCCGCAGTTCGTCGGCTTCGTCGTCTTCATGCTCGCCGGCACCGCCGAGACCGCCCGAGCGCCGTTCGACCTCCCCGAGGCCGAGCAGGAGCTGGTGGCGGGCTACCACACGGAGTACGGCGGCATGCGCTTCGGCCTCTTCACGATGAGCGAGTACATCAACCTGATCACGCTCTCCGGGCTCGCCGTGACGCTCTTCCTCGGCGGCTGGCACTTCCCGGTGTGGGAAGGGCTCGCGCCGCTCTGGTTCGTCCTGAAGCTGCTCGTGCTCCTGTTCGTCTTCATCTGGATGCGGACGACGCTGCCGCGCCTGCGCTACGACCAGCTGATGCGATTCGGCTGGAAGGTGCTGCTTCCCGTGGCGACGATCAACGCCGTCATCACCGCGATCCTGGTGGTCTGGATTTAGTGGGCCTCCCGGCAACAACTAGTGCGCCTCTGCCGCGCGATCTGCGGCGCGATGCGGCGTCCTCAGTCGCGTCCATACCTTCAGGTATGAACGCTCCCTGCGTCCTTGCCTCGCTTGCAGCTCGCACGGCAGAGACGCGAAGTCGTCACCGGGAGACCCACTAATGGCCATCGGAACCGCAAGGGGCTTCGGCGTCACCTTCAAGCACATCTTCAAGCGCCCGATCACGCAGGAGTACCCGGAGTTCAAGCGGCCGGTCTACCCCCGTTTCCGTGGGCGCCACCGGCTGCACGTGCACGAGAACGGCCTCGAGAAGTGCGTCGGGTGCTCGCTCTGCGCCGCCGCTTGCCCGGCCGACTGCATCCGCGTCGTCCCGGCCGAGAACACGCCCGACAACCGCGTCTCGGCCGGCGAGCGTTACGCCCGCATCTACGAGATCAACATGAGCCGCTGCATCTTCTGCGGCTACTGCGAGCTCGCCTGCCCGTTCGACGCGATCACGCTCGGCAACGAGTACGAGATCTCCGAGTACTCGCGCGACGACCTGATCTACACCAAGGACATGCTGCTCGAGGAGCCGATGAAGCGAACCCCCGTCGCCGACCGGGACCTCTACGACACGCCCATCCCCGCCTACCGCTCCAGCTCCTGAGGTATGGGCGATTTCCTCGTCTGGGTGATCTGGTTCCTGGCCGCGGCGGCCTGCCTCGGCTCCGGTCTCGCCGTGATCTCGTTCGTGAACCCGTTCTACTCGGCGCTGGCGCTGATCGGGAACCTCGGCTCGCTCGCCGTCCTCTTCCTGCTCGCCTCGGCCGAGTTCGTCGCGGCCGCGCAGGTGCTCGTCTACGCCGGCGCGGTGATGGTCATGTTCCTGTTCGTGATCGCGTATCTCGGCGACCGCACCGAAGGGCCGTTCACGGGCGGGCCGTCGTGGGTGTCCGTGGGCGCGCTCGTCGCCGCGTCGGCGCTGCTCGTGGAGATCGTGGTCGTGATCGGCCTCGCGGCCGGGAACGGCCTCGCCGACGAGGCGGAGATCACGCGCGCCTTCGGCAGCCCGGAGGAGGTCGGGCGGCTGTTCCTGACCGACCACCTGCTCGCGTTCGAGATCACCTCGATCGTCCTGCTCGTCGCCGCGGTCGGCGGTGTCGTCCTCGGGACGCGCTCGCGGGCCGAAGACGAGGAGGAGGCTGCGCGTGCAGGGTCCTGACGTCTCCTGGTACCTCGTCGTCAGCGCGATCCTGTTCGGGATCGGCATCGCCGGTGTGCTCCTGCGGCGCAGCCCGCTGATCGTGCTGCTCTCGCTCGAGATCATGCTCAACGCCGCCAACCTCGCCCTGATCGCGTTCGCACGCCTTCACGGCGATCACGACGGACAGGTCTTCGCGCTCGCCGTGATGGCGGTCGCGGCGTCCGAGGTCGTCGTCGGCCTCGGGCTGATCGTCGCGATCGCGCGCAAGCGCCTCGACCTCGACGTCGACCGGCTCCGGGTGCTCAGAGGATGATCTTCGGCGCCTGGCTGTGCTTGCTCGCGCCCCTGGCAGGAGCGCTCGCGATCACGCTCCTCGGCGGTTCGATCTCGCGGCGCACGGCCGGCTGGATCTCGACCCTCTCCGTCTTCACCGCCTTCGGCGGCGCGATCGCGTCGTTCGTCGGCCTGCTGAGCCGCGACCCGGAGGAGCGCGAGGCGGTCACGACCGCGTGGACCTGGCTCGCCACACGCGACTTCGAGGTAGGTCTGTCGCTGCTCGTCGACCCGCTCTCGGTCTCGATGATGCTGATCGTCTCCGGCGTGGGCGGCCTGATCGTCCTCTACTCGATCGGCTACATGCACGACGACCCCGAGGAGCGGCGCTACTTCGCCTACATGGCGCTCTTCGTCTTCTCGATGCTGCTGCTCGTCCAGGCGGGGAACTTCCTGCTCCTGCTCGCAGGCTGGGGCCTCGTCGGCCTCGCCTCGTATCTCCTGATCGGCTTCTGGCACGAGCGGCCGGAGGCCGTCGCGGCCGCGAAGAAGGCCTTCGTGATGAACGCGTTCGGCGACGCGACGATGGCGCTCGCCTTCTTCGTGCTGATCTGGCAGACCGGCACGCTCGACTTCGCGGGCGTCTTCGCAGAGGTGGGCGGCATGTCGCAAACGCTCGTCAACCTCGTCGCCCTCGGCCTGCTGGGCGGCGCGGTCGCGAAGTCCGCCCAGATCCCGATCCACACCTGGCTCCCGGACGCGATGGAGGGCCCCACGCCGGTCTCGGCCCTGATCCACGCCGCGACGATGGTCACCGCCGGCGTCTACCTGATCGCTCGGGCGCACCCGATCTTCGAGCAGGCGCCGGCGATCTCCGACCTCGCCGCCGGGCTCGGTGCGATCACGCTGCTCGTCGCCGGCCTCGTCGCGCTCGTGCAGACGGACATCAAGCGCGTGATCGCGTATTCGACGATGTCGCAGATCGGCTACATGTTCCTCGGCGCCGGGCTCGGGGCGTACGGGAGCGGGATGTTCCACCTGATGACGCACGCCTACTTCAAGGCGTTGCTCTTCCTCGCCGCCGGCCTCGTCATCCACCGCCTCGCGAACGAGCAGGACATCCGGCGGATGGGCGGCGTGCGCCACGTGATGCCGAAGACGTTCATCGCCTTCCTGATCGGCTCGCTCGCGCTCGTCGGCATCCCGCCGCTGTCGGGCTTCTTCTCGAAGGACTCGATCCTGGCGTCTGCCCTGGCGAGCGGAAGTTATGGCCAGGTTCTGTACGTCGCGGGGCTGCTGGGGGCGCTGCTGACCGGGATCTACGCGTTCCGGCTCCTCTTCGTCGTCTTCCTCGGCGAGCCGTCCGCGCTCGTGCACGAGCATGAGCACGCTCACGGCCACGAGCACGGGGAGGGACCGTGGACGATGACGTGGACCGTCGCGGTGCTCACGGTGCTCACAGCCTTCGGCGGCTGGCTGCAGGTCGCCGGGCTGTGGGAGAAGTTCGGCGAGTGGCTCGACCCCGTCGCGGTCGGTCGCGAGCACTTCGGCCTCGTCGAGCCGACGGTGACCCAGGACTACGTCACGAGCGCGATCGCGGTCGGGCTGGGCCTGCTCGGGATCGGAGTCGCCTGGTTCTTCTACGGTGCGCGTGCGCGCCCGGTGCCCCGCTGGTCAGTCGTCCAGGAGACGCTCGAGCACAAGTTCTGGTTCGACGAGCTCTACGACAAGGTCTTCTACGAGCCGGCCGTCTTCATCTCCCGCCTCCTCCGGCGAGGCGTCGAGGAGCCGCTGATCGGCGGCTCGATCGCAGGCGTGACGCTTGGTGCGCGCGAGGCGGGCGGCGCGCTCGGAGACGTGCAGACGGGGTACCTCCGGACTTACGCGCTCGCCATCGCCGCGGCGGTCGCCGTCCTCGTCGTCGTGTTCATCTCGGTGCAATGACGACCGCACTGATCGTTCTCCCGCTCGCAGCCGCCCTCGTCGTCTGGCTGCTGCCGCTTCCGGGCCGGGCCGCCGGAGCACTCGCGCTGCTCGCCGCGCTCGCGGAGCTCGCGCTCTGGGCGGTCGTCCTCGGCGGCTTCGACTTCGATCGGGGGCTGCAGCTCGAGAACCAGCAGAGCTGGTTCAGCGACCTCGACGTCTCGTACCACGTCGGGCTCTACGGCTTCTCGCTCTGGCTCGTCGGTCTGACGATCGTCGTCTCGGCCGCGGCGATCGGCTACGCGCTCTGGGCCGGCCGCGAGCGCGGGCGGGCCTACCACGGGCTGCTGCTCTTCCTGACCGGCGCGATCGTCGGCGTCTTCACGGCCCAGGACCTGCTGCTCTTCTACGTCTTCTTCGAGGCGATGCTGATCCCGCTCTACGTCCTGATCGGCGTCTGGGGCGGTCCGAGGCGGCTTCGCGCGACGGCGACCTTCGTCATCTACACGATGGCGGGCTCGCTGCTGATGCTGGCCGCGATCGTGGCGTTCGGCCTCTCGCAGGAGACGTTCTCGCTGGTCGACTCGGGCACGTCGTCGAACGAGTGGCTTTTCCTCGGCTTCCTCGTGGCCTTCGCCGTCAAGGCGCCGATCTTTCCGTTCCACGGCTGGCTCGTCGACGCCTACCGCGAGGCGCCCCCCGAGGTGTCCGCGGTTCTCTCCGGCGTCGTCTCGAAAGCGGCTGTCTACGGCCTGCTGCGGATCGTGATCGCGAAGTTCCCCGAGCCGGTCGACGACTACCAGGTGGTGATCCTCTGCTTTCGCCGCCGTCACGCTCGTGTACGCCTCGCTGCTGGCGTTCCGGGCTCCCGACATGCGCTCGGTGATCGCTTACTCGTCGATGGCGCAGATGGGGCTGATCGTGCTCGGGCTCTTCTCGCTCAACCAGCTCGGCGTGAACGGCGCGATCCTCCAGTCGGTCGCGCATGGGCTCGTGTCGGCGACGCTCTTCCTGCTCGCCGGGATGGTCGAGGCCCGAACCGGCACGAGCAGGTTCGCCGTGCTCGGCGGGATGGCGCGCGGCCGTCCGGCGCTCGCGACGGTGCTGATGACGGCCGGGATCATCGCGCTCGCGGTGCCCGGTTCCGCGGCGTTCGCGGGCGAGTTCCTGATCCTGGCGGGCGTCTATGACGTCGGCTGGGGGTGGGCCGTCATCGGCGCTGCGGCGATCGTCCTCGCCGCGATGTACATGCTCCGGCTCATCTCGGCCGTGCTGCACCGGGCCCGCGGCTTCGACGTCAGCGACGAGATGCCCGACCTTCGCGTCGGCGAGCTCGCGCTCGTGGTGCCGCTCGTCGCCGCGCTGCTCTTCCTGTCTGCCTGGCCCGCGGCGATCTCCGAGCGCTCGTTCCCGTTCAGCGGCGACGTGACGGAGGCCGGCGGGTGATCCCGACCCCGAACGTCGACTGGCTCGCGCTCTCGCCGACGCTGGCGCTTCTCGGCGCCTCGTTCGTGGCGCTCCTCGGTGGCGTCCTCGTGCCCTGGGTGCTGCGACGCGGCTTCACAGCCTTCATCGCGTTTGCGGGGTTCGTCACGGCGGGCGTCCTCGCGGGGATCGTGTTCGACCGCTCCGCCGAAGGGCGTCCGCTGATCGAGGAGTCGTTCACACGCGACCGCCTGGGCGCGTTCGCGGCGATCATCATCGCCGGAGCAGGCGCGCTGACCGTGCTCGTCTCCTGGGGCGAGCGGCGGCGCGATCACGCGGGCGAGTACTACGCGCTGCTGACGGCCGCAGGAGCCGGGATGGCCTTCTTCGTCACCGCCGGGAACCTGATGACGCTCTTCCTCGGCCTCGAGTGGTTCTCGATCGCGCTCTACGTCCTCTGCGCGCTCGACACCCACCGCGCGACCTCGCTCGAGGCCGGGCTCAAGTACCTGATCGTCGGCGCCTTCGGCTCGGCGATCCTGCTCTACGGGTCGGCGCTCGTCTACGGCGCCACGGGCGAGATCGGCTTCTCGGAGATCGCGGCTGCGAATGCGGGCGACGACTACCTGCTGCTGGCCGGCTTGGCGATGCTGATCGCCGGCCTCGGCTTCAAGGCGTCTGCTGCCCCCTTCCACATGTGGACGCCGGACGTGTACGAAGGGTCGCCGACCTCGGTGACCGCGTTCATGTCCGCGGCGACCAAGGCCGCGGCGCTCGTCCTGACGCTCCGCCTCCTCGTCGTCGCGTTCCCGGAGGAGGAGCAGCTCTGGACGATCGCGGTCGCCGTGCTTGCCATCGTCTCGCTCGCGGTCGGGAACCTCGCCGCGCTCGTCCAGCGGAACGTCAAGCGGCTGCTGGCCTACTCGTCCGTCTCGCACGCCGGCTTCATGCTGATCGCGATCGCCGCGAACAACGAGCTCGGCGCACGCGCGCTGCTCTATTACCTGATCCCCTACGGCGCGATGTCGATCGGCGCCTTCGCGGTCGTCGCGGCCCGTGAACGCGAGCTCGGCGTCCCGGTGACGCTCGCCAACCTCGGGGGGATGGGCTGGGAGCGGCCCTTCCTGGGCGCGTCGATGTGGATCTTCATGCTCGGCTTCATGGGCATGCCGTTCACGGGTGGCCTCGTCGGCAAGTTCTACGTCTTCTCCGCCGCCTACGAGGCCGACATGTGGTGGCTGATCGTGGCGGGCGTGATCGCGACCGCGATCTCGCTCTACTACTACCTCGCCGTCGTCCGCGCGCTCTACATGCGCCCCGGTGCGGAGCTCCGGGCCGTGGTGGCCGGCGGCTCGCCGCCGCGCGACCCGCTGCTCCAGAGCGCAGTTCTCCTCGCCGTCGGCGTGACGGTCGGCTCGTTCTTCTTCGTGCAGCCTCTGATCGAGCTCGCCGGCGACGCGGCCGCGTCGCTCCCCTTCTAGGGACTTCGCAACAGACTGTTACTTGGCGCGGAAGGCGGTGCGGAGGCGCTTGCGTGGGACCGCCGCCGTCGCGGACAGCAGCGCCTGTGCGGCGAAGAGCGCCAGCGCGGCGACGACGGCCGTGACGCCGATCGCGGGCGGCGGGCCCTCCGCGAGCAGCGGGGCGCGCACCGCTGCACCGAGGAGGACGAATGCGAGCGCGAGGCCGGTGAGCACGGCAAGGGCCCGATCGTGGGGTGCCGCGGCGGTGCCGTCGAGGACGTCGCCGAGCGCCGAGAGTCCGGCGAGCGCCAGGATTGGAACGGCGGCGACGAGCGCCCAGTACGCGAGTGAGTGCCGGCCCACGGCGTCGGCCATCGCCGCGCCGAGCACGAGCGAGATGGAGGCAAGCCGCGCGCTCATGTGCCGGATGTTCGCCGCCGCATCGGATGGTCCTTCGCTCTAGGCTCTCGGCATGTCTACGACACTCACCTGGCTCGGTCATTCGGCGTTTCGCATCGACACGCCTGAAACGCAGGGGCGGCAAGCGCATCTACGTCGACCCCTTCCTGAACGGCAACCCGAAGTGCCCGGAGAACGAGAAGGAGCCCGAGCGGGTAGACGCGATCTTCATCACCCACGGGCACAACGACCACGTCGGCGACACGCTCGACCTGTTCAAGAAGTTCCAGTGCCCGGTGATCGCCCCGGTCGAGGTCCGCGACCTGCTCGGCATGATGGGCTGCGAGGCCGAGGGACCGCACGACCCGAACAAGGGCGGCACGGTCGACCTCGACGGGGTCAAGGTCACGCTCGTGCACGCGCAGCACTCGTCCAGCTACATGACCGAGGCGCCCCCCGGCTCTTCGCGCCAGTGGGAGATCGTCTACACGGGCGAACCGTGTGGGCTCGTCTTCGACTTCGGCGAGGGCCCGAAGCTCTATTTCGCCGGCGACACGAACGTCTTCGGCGACATGGCGCTGATCGCGCGCCTCTACGCGCCGGACATCGCGATTCTTCCGATCGGCGGTCACTTCACGATGGATCC
Source organism: uncultured Gaiellaceae bacterium (assembly GCA_963850995.1). Classification (GTDB taxonomy): domain Bacteria; phylum Actinomycetota; class Thermoleophilia; order Gaiellales; family Gaiellaceae; genus Gaiellasilicea. The sequence continues at coordinate 521,061 of CAWKNQ010000004.1, forward strand.
GAAAGAGGCGTCGGTCGCGCTCGAGTTGCTCGAACGTGAAGCGGTGCGTCCCATGCCACTACGGCACCTTTCCGATCCTCGCCGGGACGCCGGACCAGCTACGAGAGCTTGCGCCGGGCGTCGAGGTCATCGCACCCGAGCCTGGGGGGTCGATCGAGCTGTGAGGGAGCGTTGGTTCGGCGCGACGGGCAGGCGCGTCCCCGAGCTCGCGCTCGAGGGCTCGCTCGACGTCGAGGGCGCGCTCGTCCTCGACGACGTCGCCGACGACGCTCTGCTCCGGCAGGCGCACGCGGAAGGGACACCGCTCGTCGTGCGTGCGGCGACACCGGAGGCGATCAAGGCGGCGCTGGCGCGGCCGGAGGTCGCGAGCGTGCTCGTGCCCACCGAGGAGCTGCTGGCCCTGGATCTGACGGCCCTCACGTATGGCTAGACCCGTCTCGACGTACTCGCTCGTCGCGTGCGACGTCGACGCGGGCCAGTGGGGGGTCGCCGTGCAGTCGAAGTTCCTCGCAGTCGGCTCAGTCGTGCCCTGGGCAGAGCCCGGCGCGGGCGCCGTCGCGACGCAGGCGTACGCGAACCCGCGCTACGGTCCGGACGGGCTCGGCCTCCTGCGCCAGGGGCTCACCGCCGAGGAGGTCGTCCGCCGGTTGACCGAGGCCGACGACGGCCGCGCCGAGCGGCAGCTGGGCATCGTCGACGCGGCAGGCCGGGGAGCGACCTACACCGGAGACGAATGCCTCGACTGGGCTGGGGGCCGCGCCGGCCCGGGCTACGCGGCGCAGGGGAACATCCTCGTCTCGGGCGAGACCGTGGACGCTCTCGCCGAGACCTTCGAGGGCTCCTCAGGCTCTCTCGGGGAACGGCTGATCGAGGCCCTCGCAGCCGCGCAGGCAGCAGGCGGCGACAGTCGTGGCCAGCAGTCCGCGGCGCTCCTCGTGGTCGAGCGGGACGGCGGCTACGCCGGGCTCTCCGACGTCGCGCTCGACCTGCGCGTCGACGATCACGAGTCGCCGATCGAGGAGCTGCGGCGGCTCCACGCTCTCCACGAGCAGCTGTTCGGCAAGACGCCCCGGTCCGAGTGGGTGGACGTCGACGACGAGCTCCGTGCCGAGGTCAACGAGCGTCTGGGCCGGCTCGGCTACGAGCGGCTCGAAGACTGGGCGGGAGTGGAGAACCTGGAGGAGCGGGTCGACGGCGACACGGCAATCGACCCTGTCGTGCTCGAGGAGCTGAGGAGGAAGAGTTGAGCGGATACGAGATCGCAAGCCTGACTGGGGTCGAGTCGCTACCGGGCCCCGGGACGCTTCGCTGGACGCCGCTGCGCAAGCACTTCGGCATCACCGCCTTCGGCGTCAACGCCTACACGGCCAACGAGGCCGGCCAGGACGTGGTCGAGGAGCACACGGAAGAGCGGCTCGGGCACGAGGAGATGTACGTGGTCGTGGCGGGACGAGCGACGTTCGTCCTCGACGGCGATGAGCACGACGTGCCCGCGGGCTCCGCGGTCTATCTGCGCGATCCGAAGGTGAAGCGCTTCGCGCGCGCGGAGGAGGCGGGAACGACAATCCTCGCGGTCGGCGGCAAGCCGGGTCAGCACGACATCTCCGCCTGGGAGTACTTCTTCGCCGCCTATCCGAAGGCCGACGACGGCGACTACGACGGTGCGATCGCCGAGCTCGACGCGGGCCTCGCGGAGAAGCCCGACCACCCGCCGCTCCTCTACCACCGGGCCTGCATCCTCGCGCGGGCGGGCCGGCTCGACGAGGCGCGGGACTTTCTGGACCGCGCGCTGGCAGGCGACCCCGAGCTGAAGAAGTGGGCCGACGAGGACGAGGACCTGGAGCCGTTACGAGTCCCCGGGTAGTCGCAGCCCGGCCGCCCGCTCGCGCAAGCCCGCGGCGAACCCGTCGAACTCGGGCTTCGCGGCGAGCAGCAGGACCCCGTTCCGCTCACCGACGAAGGACTCGACCAGGCCCTGGACCCCGAGGGCGAGCGCGAACGACTTGTACGCGTGCTCCCCGCCGAAGGGGACGACGTCCTCCGGTTGCGCACGGCCGGCAAGGACGTCGCCGTACGTGGCCCGCGCCGGAGAGACGTCGACCACGATCGGCTTGCCGCCGGGGTTCGGCAATCCGATCGCGATCGGGTTCGTGCCCACGAGCGGCTCGCCACCTTCCGGATGCGCAAGCCGCGCCGGTGAGGTCGCCGTCAGCAGCGCGACGAGGCCCGCTTCGGCCAGCCAACGCACCCAGTAGCCGAGGTGACCGGTCGGGAAGGCGTCGGCGGCCACGACGCGGGCCGGCCACGGCTCCGCCTCGGCGAGCTCGGCGCAGATTGCAGCGAGAACGAGGTATCCGACGGTCCCGCGCGACTCCCAGTAGTCGAAGCCTGGGTAGGTCGCCGTCTTGACCGGCTTGGCGGCTGGATCGAACTGCTGGGTCGCGAGCCAGTCGATGCGGGCGCGTCCGTGCCCGAGCTTCCCGCGCGTCTCGGCGTCGAGGAAATGGTCCGCGAGCGTCTCGGCGTCGGTCTCCGAGAAGCCGAGCCCGCGGAGCCGCTCGACCTCAGGCCGCACGCCGCTTCGCCGCCCAGACTGCGGCGCCTGCTCCGAGCACGAGCGGGATGCCGACGAGGGCGGGCCGCAGTCGGCGCGCGGCCGGAAAGGCCGCCTCCGTGAACTCGAGCACCGGCCAGCCGCGCTCGGCCGCGATTCGTCGCAGCGCCCGGTCGGGATTGACCGCGACGGGGTTGCCCACGACCTCGAGGAAGGGCAGGTCGGTGTGGCTGTCCGAATACGCGGTCGACGCGGCCAGATCGAGCCCTTCCGCTTGCGCCAGCTCGCGGAGCGCGGCGGCCTTCCCCTCGCCGTGGCAGGCGCGGAGCGAGCGGCCGGTGTACGCGCCGTCCACGATCTCGCAGGTCGACCCGATCGCGCCGTCGAAGCCGAGCTCGCGGGCGAGCTCGTCGACGATCTCCTGGAGCGTCGCCGAGACGATGTAGACGGGCTCGCCGCGCTCCCGATGGCGTTCGACGAGGTGCAACGGCTCCTGGTAGACGAGCGGCTTCAGGACCGGTTCCATCGCGCCCGCGACGAGCGTGCGCAGGTCGTCGACGCGGAAGCCCTTCAGGATCATGAGGCCGTCCTCTGCGGCCTTGCGGACGGTCTCGGCGCCGGCTCCGCGGGCGGCGAAGAGCAGCTGCCACGCGGCGGCCTTCGCCAGCTGTCCGCGTCCGATCACGCCGTGCTCGCGAAACGAGCCGGCAAGCGCGAGCGCGCTGGAGCGGCGGAGGAGCGTGCGGTCGAGGTCGAAGAAGGCGGCGCCGGCCATGGGGCGAGTGTACGGCTCGCGTGCGCGTCCAAAGCACCAAACAGAATGCTCACGGTTTGCTAACCGCCTCCTCTCACGGAGGCGGAATGCTCACGCCGTCTTGGTCTTGCGAGACCAACCCAGGGAAGGAGAGCTTCGATGAAGCGATTGATGCTGGGAGCGGCGGCGCTCGGCGCCCTCGTCACGACAAGCGTTGCGGTTGCGACCCTGCGGTCGGGTGACGTGACGCCGGTCAGCGCGGCGCTGACAGCGGCGACTGCCTCGAACGTCGAGACGCGCACGCTCACGTGCGACGGGCAGACGATCGAGATCACGACGGGTCGCTACTCCGGGACGGCGACGAGCAGCACCGCCGATCTCAACGGTGCGCTCGAGCTGCGCGTGAAGAGCGTCTACAACGTGACGAAGAAGCTCGGCTGGGTCGACGGCAGGCTGATCGTGACCGCCTCCGACGACCGCACGCACGCGCACTTCTCCGCGATCAACTCCGACGGCAAGCTCGACGGTTGGGTGCGCGGGAGCGCGGGCCGTGGCGACGGCGTCGTCTTCGGCAGCCTCGCCGGCTCCTTCTCGAAGACCGGTGGGCTGACGGGCGGCGCGCTCGGCAGCGGAACGGCGACGAACGCAGCCGTGATCTCGAAGCACACGAGCTGTCGGGCCCAGAAGCCCGTCCGCCCGAGCGTGCACCTGACCGTTCGCGGTCAGGTTGCCGCGGTCAGCACGACCTCGATCACGGTCACGCCGCGCGACGGCACGGCCAACCAGACGTGCGCGGTAACGGATTCCGACGACGTCAGGCGGGTCGAGACCGGGGACCGGGTCGAGATGACCTGTGTCCAGGTCGCCGGCGCGTGGACGCTCGTGCGGCTGCGCCGGTAGCACGTACGAGAGAGCTGCGACGAAGGGCGCCTAGGGGCGCCCTTCGACGTTCTAGAGGACGGTCAGAGGCTTGCGGATCGCCGCGGGCCGGGCGGCCAGCACGGCCTCGGCAATCTCGACGATTGCGCGGGCGGACTCGGACTCGGGATTGGTCTCCACGACCGGAGCGCCCGTGTCTCCGGCCTCGCGCAGCGCGGCGTCGAGCGGCACAGTCCCGAGCAGCGACACGCCGAGCTCCTCCGCGAGCTGCGCGCCGCCGCCGGACCCGAACATGTCTCCACTCATGTTCTCGACCACGCCGAGGAGCTTCTGGCCCGTTTTCTGCGCCATCATCGCGGCGCGCGCGGCGACCTCCTGGGCGAGCGGCTGCGGCGTCGTCACGACGAGCACCTCGGCGCGCGGCAGCAGCTGACCGAGCGAGATCGCCATGTCCCCGGTCCCCGGCGGCATGTCGACCACGACCGTGTCGAGCTCGCCCCAGTGGACGTCGGAGAGGAACTGCTCGAGCGCGCGATGGAGCATCGGCCCGCGCCACATCACCGGCGCGTTCTCGTCGAGGAAGTTGCCGATCGAGATCAGCTTCATGCGGCCGCGCACTGGCGGCACGATCATCTTGTCGACCACTATGGGGCGCTGATGGACGCCGAGCATGTGCGGGATCGAATGGCCGTAGACGTCGGCGTCGATCACCCCCACCTCCTGGCCCAGCTCGTCGAGGGCGGCCGCGAGGTTGACGGTGAGCGACGACTTGCCGACGCCACCCTTGCCGCTCGCGATCGCGATCACCCGCGTGCGCGGATCGAGCGAGATCGACTTCTCGGGCCGGCCGCCGCGCAGCTTCGTCGTCAGAGCGGCCTTCTCGTCGGCGCTCATGACGTCGAAGCGCAGCTCGACCCGCTGCACGCTCCGGCAGGGAACCGACGTGCTCGGCGACCTGGTCCTGGAACGAGCTCCGCAGCGGGCAGCCCGCGACGGTGAGCGCGATCGTGACCGAGACGGCGCCGCCGTCGATCGTCACGTCGCGGACCATGTCGAGCTCGGTGACCGGCTTTCTCAGCTCCGGGTCGATCACGCGCTCGAGCGCACGGAGGACGGCGTCGCGGTCGGGGCTCACGAACTCAGGGTAGCTCCGCGGCGCTAGCCGACGAGCCGGAACACGACCAGGTCACGGACGGGCCTCCTCGCCATTCGCGTGACGGTGACCGTGCCGCGAGCGTTGTCGTAGAGCCCGGTCCCGCCGGTGACGGCGAGGTCGTAGAACTGGCGGAAGCTCAGCGAGCCGCCGACCATGAGCTTTCCTTTCGGCATGAAGTACGTCCCCCGGCACAACCGCGCGCGCTTGCTGTCGACGAACGTGCACATGATCTCTGCACGTCCGATCAGGTTCTTGGCCGATGTGCGGTCGAACAGGCGCTGCCGGATGATCTCCATGTCGCCGGGCGACTTCCCTCGCCGTCCGACGTCGACGCGCGCCACGCTGACCTCGCTGTTCGTGATGCGGATCGTCGCCGGCCCGGTGGCCGCCTCGGAGCCGCGCTCCCATGGGCTCACCATGAGAACGCCCGCGAGCACCCCCGCGAGCAGGAAACCTACCCTGATGATCATGTCGTCCCCTTTTTCATGGTCGTTACGCCTCTCTCCTCGCGCGCCTCGGGCAGCTCGACCCAGAACGTCGATCCCTCCCCGGGGTCGCTGTCGAATCCGATCCGCCCCCCGTGCGCCTCGACGATCTCGCGTGAGACCGCCAGGCCGAGGCCGGTGCCGGTGATGCCGGTCGCGCCGGCGTCCCCGCGGAAGAACTTGGTGAAGATCCGCTGCTGCTGGTCGGACGGGATGCCGAGGCCCTCGTCTCGGACGCTGAGCCTCACCTCGCCGTCGTGCCGCACCGCCGCCAATTCGACCACGCCCCCCTCCGGTGAGTATTTGATCGCATTCGAGAGGAGATTGCCAACGACCTGCGCCAGCCGGTTCGCGTCGCCGTGTACCGGCAGCGGCCGCTCCTCGAGCGCCACCTCGAGCCGGTGCTTCGGGCTCTGCGCAGCGTAGAGCTGTGCCTGCTCGTCGAGCAGCGAGGCCAGGTCGACGCTCTCCGCGGAGAGCTCGAGACCCTGGTGCTCGATCCGCTGCACGTCGAGAAAGTCCTCCAGCAGCGCCGCGAGCCGCCGAGCCTGCGCGTCGACGATCCCGAGGTAGTGGCGCCGCGCGGCGGGGTCGAACTCGCGCTTCAGCAGGAGCGCCGTGAAGCCGAGCACGCTCGCAAGCGGCGTGCGGAGCTCGTGCGAGACGATGTTGATGAGCTCGGTCTTCATCCGCTCGCTCTCTCGCAGCTCCGCGTTCTGCTGCTCGAGCTCGGCACGGTTCTGCTCGAGCCGCTCGGCCATCTCGTTGAACGACCGCGTGAGCTCGCCGATCTCGCCGGGCCCTTCCTCCGCCAGTCGCAGCGACGACTCGCCCGCCGCGAGCCTTCCAGCGCCGTCCGCGACCGAGCGCACCGCCCCTCCCACCGTCCGGGCCAGGTAGACGCCGAAGAGCATGATCAGGGCGGTCGAGGCGCCGATGCCGATTGCGCCGACGATCACCGCGAGCCTGGCCGTGCGGTCGGCGTCGGCTGCCGCAGCCATCGCGAGCTGGTTCTCCGCTTCGAGGAAGTCGTCGACGCGCTCCCGGATCTCGTCGGTGTAGTGCGTTCCCTCTTCCGACGACCACGAGGTCGGCGTTGCCGACGGTCGGGCTCATCGCGCACGAGGTTGACGAGCATCTGTCCGAAGTCGAGGTACTCCTGCGCCTTCTGGTCCAGCGCTTGCGCCCGTCTGCCGCTGAGCCCTGTCGTCGGCGACGAGGGCGAGGAGCGCCTTGGTCGCGGCTGGGATCTCCTCGCTCGCCGTCGTGTACGGATCCGAGATAGAACTCGTCGCGGGTGATCGCGTAGCCGCGGACGCCGGTCTCGACTTCGACGACGAGCTTCTCGAGGCGGAGCGCGCCGCGGTCACCTCCCGGGATCTGCGCTTCTCGCGCGGTCGCATCCCGCTGCGCGTCCACCGCAAGGATCAGCGCCGCGAAGGCGGCCGCCACGATCAGTGCGAGGACGCCGCTCGCGAGCAACATCCGCCGCGCGAGGGTCATGCGAGCAGCTCCGCGACGACGTTGCTCAGCTCGTCGGGGTCGAACGGCTTCGGGACGAAGCGGTCTGCGCCGGCGACCTGCGCCTCGACCTCGGCGTGGCTCCAGGCGGTGATCACCACCACGAGCATGTCCTTCAGCTTCTCGTCGCTCCGGATCGTCTCGAGCACCTCGATTCCGCTCAGACCGGGAAGCATCACGTCGAGCACGATCAGGTCCGGAGCGAGCTCGCGCGCCGCCGTCAACGCCTCGGTCCCGTCCGCAGCTTCGATGAAGCGGTAGTTGGACCCGAGCACGGCTCGGACGAGCTCGCGCAGGCTGGGGTCGTCGTCGCAGACGAGAATCGTCGCGACATCGGCATCGGGATGGGGCATTGCGTGGGTCACCGGGGCGGGGAGAAGCGCGTACGAAGGTACCGAATTCTTTCCGAGGTGGGGTCCAAGAATTCGGGGAGCCGGAGCGCGTTCCTCGGTGCGAGGCTCCTTCCCGCGGCTCAGCCTACGCCGTGAGTGCGGCCTCCAGCGTCCTGCACAGCTCCTGCGTTCCTGCTGCGACGACGCGGGAACGCCCCGTCAGGTCGAGGGGCGCTGCCTCGAACGGCGGATCCTCGAAGAGCTCGATCGCGAGCCCGCACTCGCGCACGAGCAGCTGGCCGGCGGCGATGTCGACCGAGCGCGCCGGCTTGAGCGAGCAGACCGCGTCGACGCGGCCGGCGGCGAGGTGGCAGAGGGAGAGCGCGAGCGAGCCCATGATCCGCAGGCGGTAGGCGCTCCCGACCATCTGGGCTGCCTTGTCTGCCACCTGCGCCGTGGTGGTCGCCTCGAAGGAGAGGATCTCGATCCGGTCCTTCGGCCGGACCGCCCCCAGACGGATCCCGTCGAGGAACGCACCGCCGTCCCGCTCGGCCGTCCACTCCTCGCCCGAGCCGAAGTCGTACACGTAGCCGAAGCCGACGTCCCCCATCGTCTCCCCGTCCGCCACCGCGACCGAGAGGGAGAAGAAGGGGATGTTGCGCTTGGCGTTGAGCGAGCCGTCGATCGGGTCGCAGACGACCCATGTCGTACCGCCGCCGTTGAAGGTGCGCACGCCGAGCTCCTCGGAGACGAGCGTGAAGCCGAGGTCAAGCCGTTCGAGGCACCTGACGACCGCAGCCTCGGCGGCGCCGTCGATCGCGGTCGTGTCGTCGCCGCCCACGCCGGCCGCCAGCACCGGCTCGCGCTCGACGCGCGTCGGCAGCTCGGCAAGCACCGTCTCGATCTCGGCGACGGCCTCGCGGCACACCTCGAGCCAGGGGCTCACAGGGGCTGAAAGAGGAGGCCGGAGATCAGCTTGGGGAAGAAGTACGTCGTCTTCTGCGGCAGCACCTCGCCGCGGCGCGCGTAGGCGAAGACGTCCTCGATCCGCGTCGGGCGCAGCAGGTAGGCGACTGCGGCCTCGCCGCCCTGCACACGGCGTTCCGCGTCTGCGGCATCGGCCGTGTACGAGATTCCGTCGTGCCCGAGCGTGTCGACGAGCTGGACGTCGAGCATGCCCTCCGGAACGCGGACGAGCTCGGCGCCGGCCCGAGTCAGCTCGACCACGCCTGCGCCCCCGTTGTCCGCCGGCGCTCGGTCGCCGTCGAGGTGTCTCGGCTCGGCGAAGAGGCGGTGGGTGGGGAAGATCTCGAGACCCGGATCGTCGGTCGAGACGAGCACGACGAGCATCTGTGCGCTCGCAGGCGTCCCCTCCTCCTGCGCGAACGCGACCGCTGTTTCGTAGCGGTGGTGACCGTCCGCGATCAGGAGCTGCTTGTCGTCGAACGCGCGCACGACCGTCGGGTCGTCGATGCGCCAGAGCCTTGCTCCCTCGACCTCGGCGTCGGGGTCACGCTCGGGGCGCTCGACCGGAGCGGCCCCGTCGTAGAGGAGCAAGATCGGCTCCAGCTGGACCCGAGTCGCGCGGAGGAGTCGCAGGCGGCCCTCCTTCGGGGTCGCATGCGTCCGCTCGTGCGGCAGGACCGTCCCCGTCGCGTAGGGCTCGACCTTGAGCGAGGCGACCGTGCCGAAGCGGGTCCGCGCGACTCCGTCGGGGCCGACGTAGTCCTGCTCGAGCGCCCACACGGCCGGCGGCTCCTCGACGAGGACGCCGCGGGCGCGCCAGGCGTCGAGCTCCCGCGCCGCCTCTTCATCGGAGTCCGGAAGCGTGAGGCGAACGACGTTGTAGGGGCTCCGCGCGCGCAGCTTCGCACGCTCGTCCGGTGAGATCACGTCGTACGGCGGCGCGACGAGGTTCTCCAGCGATCCTGCCTCGGCCTCGTCGTACCGCAGGGCGCGGAAAGGCTTGACGACGGCCATCGGAGCGAGCCTACCAACGCCCTAGACTCCGCTTCGTGAGCACGATCGCCGAGCTGACGCCGGACAGGACCGTCGAGGGCGTGTTCGCGGTCGCGAGGAAGCAGCGGCGCACGACCCGGAAGGGCGCTCCCTATCTCGCGCTCGAGCTCGTCGACCCCACAGGAAGGATCGAGGGGCGGATCTGGAACGACGTCGAGCTGCTCGACGGGCGCTTCGCCGAGGGCGACGCGGTCCGCGTGCTCGGCCGGGTCGAGCGCTTTGCCGACCGGCTACAGCTCGAGATCCGCTCCGTCGAGGCTTCGGACGCCGACCCCGCCGGGCTGGCGCCGAGGCTGCGGCGCGACGCCGACGAGCTCGACGGCTTCTTCGACTTTCTGGCGGCCGAGATCTCCCATCCGGGCCTTCTGGGCGTCGTGCGGAGATTCGTCGGGGATGTGGAGATCAGGCAGGCGCTGCGCGAGCTCCCTGCCGCCGAGACGCATCACTCCTACGCGGGCGGCCTGCTCGAGCACACCGTGGGAGTCGCGACGCTCGCGCGCGAGACCGCGCAGCTGCACCCGCGCCTGCGGAGCGACCTGCTCCTCGCGGCTGCGCTGGTGCACGACGTCGGCCGCGTCCGCGAGCTGGGCCGCGGCCCGGCGTTCCGGCCGACAGAGGAGGGGCGGTTGCTCGGCCACGTTCACCTTGGGCTGCGGCTGGTCGAGGAGCGCTCCGACGGGCTCGATGCCGCCGTGCGCGCCGAGCTGCTGCACGCGGTCGCGTCGCACCACGACCGCAACGCGGCGCGGACGGCCGAGGCGGCGGTGCTCTACCACGCCAACCAGCTCGACGCGGTCGCTGCCACCAAGCCTGTCGAGTGACCGCGCTCGCACTGGCGGTCGGCGCGAGCCTCGCGTGGGGGCTCGGGGACTTTCTCGGCGGGCTGAAGTCCCGCACCCTGCACGTCCTCACCGTGCTGGCGATCTCGCAGGCGGCCGGCTTCGCCGCCGTGCTGGTCTGGCTGGCGGTCTCGGGCGACGCGTTTCCCGGTGGGGCGGCGACGGCCTGGGCCGTTGCGGCCGGCGTCGGCGGCTGCGTCGGGCTGGGGGCGCTCTACCGCGGCATGGCGGTTGGAGCGATGGGGATCGTCGCGCCGGTCTCGGCGGTGTCGGCCGTGATCCCGTTCACGGTCGGGGTCGCGTCGGGGGAGCGGCCGGGCGCTCTCCAGGTCGCCGGGATCGTGCTTGGCGCTGGCGGGCGTCGCGCTCGCGTCCCGGGAGCCCGCGGAGCGCGGCGGCGGCCGTGCCGCGGGCGTCGGGCTGGCACTGCTGGCGGCGCTCGGCTTCGGGCTCTACTTCGTCTTCCTCGACCGCGCGGCGGAGGAGAGCGTCCCGTGGGCCGTCGCGACCGCGCGCGGCACCTCGTCGCTGCTCGCCGTCGTCGCTGCGATCGTCGTCGGCGCGTCGCTGCGGCCGGGTCGGGCCCACATGCCGGTGCTCGTCGTCGTCGGTCTTTGCGATGTGGGCGCGAACGTCCTGTTCGGGCTCGCGTCGGCGCGGGGCTTGCTCAGTGTCGTCTCGGTCCTCGCCTCGCTCTACCCGATCGTGACGGTCGGCCTGGCAGCGTTCCTGCTCCACGAGCGGATCGCCCCGGCGCAGCGCGTCGGCGTCGCGGGCGCGCTCACCGGCGCCGCGCTGATCACCGCCGGCTGACGCGGCACTCGGAGCCGTTCGCTGGAGCCATGTCGGGGCCAGGACCCCACATGTCCGCAACGGCCAGGTCTGTGTGCAGAGAACGGTGTGTCGGCGCGTAAGGCGCTCGTCGGAACGGACACGTCGGGGCCAGGACCCCACATGTCCGCGACGGCCACGTCCCTCGGCGCCCGCGCAGCCGGAGCGGGATGATGAACGCCATGCACACTCGGTGGACGAAGCCGTTGCGCGGTCAGCTCGACGAGCACGTGCTCGTCAGTCAGGCGCTCCGCGGCAACCCGCTCGGCGATCCGCACGAGCGGCCGCTGTGGGTCTACACGCCGCCCTCCTACGCCGACGGCCCGGCCGTCTACGTCCTCCAGGGCTTCACCGGCCGGCTCGACATGTGGCGCAACCGCGTCGCCTTCCGGCCGACGTTCCTCGAGCTGCTCGACGAGGCGGACGTGGACGCACGCGTCGTCTTCGTCGATGCCTGGACCTCGGTGGGCGGCTCGCAGTTCGTCGATTCCGCCGGGAGCGGCCGCTACCACACCTACCTCTGTGACGAGATCGTCCCGTTCGTCGACGAGCGGTACGAGACGAACGGCCTGCGCGGAGTGTCCGGGAAGTCGAGCGGCGGCTACGGCGCCGCCGTGACCGCGATGCTGCGCCCCGACCTCTTCCACGGCTTCGCCAGCCATGCCGGCGGCGGGCTCTTCGACGTCTCCATCCGTCCGTTCTTCCGCGTTGCAGCCCGCCGGCTGCGGGACGCCTACGGCGGGTCGGTCGATCGCTTCCTCGCCGAGCTTCGCGACGGCCCGGCGCCCCTCGCGCATCCCGACGACCTCCACGTGCTGCTCCAGTGGGGGTTCGCCGCCGCCTACTCCGCCGACGACGACGGGACGGTCCGCCTCCCGTACGAGATCGCGACCGCGGAGGTGATCCCGGAGCTCTGGGAGCGCTGGCTCGAGTGGGATTACCCGACCCTCGTCCCCCGCCACGCCGACGCGCTTCGCGAGCTCCGCGCGATCTACGTCGACTGCGGCACGCGCGACGAGTGGTACCTCGACCTGACCGCAGAGTGGCTGCGGCGACACCTGTCCGAGCTTCCGGTCGCGGACCTGCACGTCGAGCTCTTCGACGCGACCCACCAGGCGATCGAGTACCGCTACCCGCTCGGTCTGCGCTACCTCGCCGAGCGGCTGCGGTAGCACCCGCCGTGAGGGGCGCGAGGTCGGCGGAGCCGGGCTCCGCCCGGCGGGAGCCGACCGGCCAGGGGCGGCGGGTCAGACGTTGAAGCGGATGTTCAGGACGTCGCCGTCCTGGACGACGTAGGTCTTGCCCTCGAGTCGCTGCGTGCCCCGTCGCGCGGCTTCGGCGTGCGATCCCGCCGCGAGCAGGTCGTCCGTCGAGATCGTCTCGCAGCGGATGAAGCCCCGCGCGATGTCGGAGTGGATCGACGCCGCCGCCTCGAGCGCCGTCTGACCGCGCCGGAGCGTCCACGCGCGCGTCTCCTTGTCGCCGGCGGTGAAGAACGTGATCAGGTCGAGCGAGTCGCGCAGGCGGCGCACGACCTCCTCCAGCGCCGACGGCCCGTCCCGGAATGCCGCCGCCTCCTCGTCACCGAGCTCGGCGAGCTCCGCCTCGAGCTTCAGGTCGATGCCACCCGGTCCGTTCTCGATCGCGAGCAGCGGCTTCGTCGTCAGCGGCTCGAGCTCGGGCGGGAGCTCGCCGGAGTAGTCGCGGAGCGTCGAGCCCGTCTCGAGGTGCGCGAGCAGCTCCTGCAGCTCCCCCGCCTCCTTGCGGAGCGCCGGGTCACCGGACTTCGCCTGCTTCTCGACGCGCTCGAGTCGCCGCTCGACGTGGTCGCGGTCGGCGACGAGCAGCTCGAGGTCGAGCGTCTCGAGGTCGCGCGACGGGTCGGCGCCCGGAGAGAAGCCGTCCGCCACCGCGAGGATCGCGTCCACCTGACGGAGGCCGCCGAGGAGCTGCGGCCCCGTCCCGGGTACGTCGACGACCCGGATCGTCGCGGGCGTGACCTTGCGCGCGCCCACGAGCTCCGCCAGCTTGCCCAGCCGCTCGTCCGCGACCTGGGCGATGCCGACGTTCTCCTTGCCGAAGCCGGCTCCGCCGGTCCGCGTCAACGCTGTGAACAGGGTTGTCTTGCCGGCGCCCGGAAGCCCGACGATTCCTACTTCAAGGGCCATCTAGGCGGCGAGCTGCTTCTGCAACGAGACGAGTGCCCGGTGCTGGAGCGACTTCACCGCGCCCTCGGTCTTGTCGAGGATCGTGGCCGCCTCCGCGTTCGAGAAGCCGAAGACGAACTTCAGCGTGAGCACCTGCTGCTGCTCCTCCGAGAGGGAGTCGATCAGCTCGAGCATCGACTGGCGGCCGAGCGAGCGGAGCGCCTCGTCCTCGGCGGAGCGCTCCTCCGACCCGGGCGGCTCGGGGACCTCCTCCTCCGGCTGCCAGCGCCGGTTTGCTCGGAAGTGGTCCATCGAGAGGTTGTGCGCGATCCGGAACAGCCAGGCCGAGAACGGCGCCGCCTGGAAGCGGAACTTGCCGATCGACTCGAGCATGCGCAGGAAAGTCTGGGTCGTCAGGTCCTCGGCGTCGTGCCGGTTGCCGACCGTCAGGTGCAGGTAGCTGTAGATCCGGTCGAAGTGGATCAGGTAGAGCTCCTCGAGCGCGGCGCGGTCGCCTTGCTGACCGAGCTCGACCAGCCGCCTGATCTCGGCCGCCGGCGGGCCCTTCTGCGTCGTCTCGGTCATCCCCCGAAGCTCGTGCCCGGCCCGCAGGGTTCCCGAACCTGGATTCCGCGCCTAGGAGGGTCTGGCGAAACATCGGCTGAGCCGCCGGGCCGCGCTGCTCGCCCCGATGCTGCGTCCTCAGTCGCGCCGATAGCTTCAGCTATCGGCGCTCCCTGCGTCCTTGCCTCGGAACGAGCAGCGCACCCCGGCGACGAGCGACGTTCCGCCAGACCCTCCTAGATGCCGAAGCCTACGCGGGACTCGCGCGCGTACCGCTTCATGTAGACGACCCGCGAGAGGACGACGGTGTAGCGGCCGTCGGTCGAATCCAGCATCACGGTGCCGCTTGCCTCGGCCGCGAGCGCGCGCTCGAGCTCGTCGGCGCCCTCGACGGTGACGAGAGCGGAAAGGATCGAGCCGCCGTCGAACGCGAGCTCGACGCGGACGGAGTCGGTCTCAGTGTCTGCCAACGGACACCACCTCGCTGAGGACGCCGTGGACGGCGTCGGGATGGACGAAAGCGACCTGGAGCCCGAACAGGCCTTCGCGGGGCTCCTCGTCGATCAGCTCGGCCCCGCTCTGCTGCGAGCGAGTCGAGCGCGGCTCGGACGTCGTCGACCTCGTAGGCGACGTGGTGCATCCCGGGGCCGCGCGAGGCCAGGAACTTCCCCACCGGGGTCTCCGCGCCAAGCGGCGCCAGCAGCTCGACCCGGCCCGAGCCGACGAGAACGGCTGCCGCTTCGACCCCCTGGTCGTCCACGCGGCCCCGGTGCTCGAGCGCTGCGCCGAAGAGACGCTCGTACGTCGTCACCGCCTCGTCGAGGTCGGTCACGGCGACGCCGAGATGGTGGATGCCGCGGCTCACCACGGCTCGATGCTAACCGAGGCCTACTGTTCCGCAGCCGGAAGCACCCGGACGGTGCCGATCGTCTCGGACGCGCGCGACTCGGGCTCGACGTCGGTGAGCAGGGCGTTCATCTCCTCGCGGACGAGCGTCTCCCGCTCGAGCAGCGCTTGCGCGAGCCGGTCGAGTGCGGGACGGTGCTTCGAGAGCAGACGCTGCGCCTCCTCGTAGGCGTCGTCGGTGAGGCGCGTCTGCTCCGAGTCGCGCCGCTGCTTCGTCTCCTCCGAGAGCGCGTAGTTGTCGGCGCGCATCGTCCGTGAAGCCGACGCCTCGGACATGCCGTACTCGAACACCATCGAGCGGGCGAGCTCCGTGACGCGCTCGAGGTCGTTGGCCGCCCCGTTCGTGATCCGTCCGAAGACGACCTGCTCCGCGGCACGGCCGGCGAGGAAGACCTTCATCAGGTCGATGAACTCCTCGCGCGTGTGCAGGTAGCGGTCCTCGGTCGGCATGTTGAGCGTGTAGCCGAGCGCCAGGCCGCGGGAGACGATCGTCACCTTCTGCGCGGGGAAGAGGTCGCCCATCAGGTGACTCATCAGAGCGTGCCCCGCCTCGTGGTAGGCGAGGATCCGCTTCTCCTTCTCGGAGACGACGCGCCGTTGCTGGAGGCCGGCGACGACTCGCTCCATCGCCCCCTGGAAGTCCTCCGCGAGGATGGTCGTCCGCTCCTGGCGGCCGGCGAAGATCGCGGCTTCGTTGCAGAGGTTCGCCAGGTCGGCGCCGGTGAGGCCGGAGGTCTGGCGCGCGATCAGGGACAGGTCGACGTCGTCGTCGAGCGGCTTGCCGCGCGTGTGAACGCGCAGGATCTCCTCGCGGCCCGCGAGGTCGGGCGGCGAGACGAGCACCTGCCGATCGAAGCGGCCCGGCCGCAGCAGCGCTGGATCGAGGTCCTGGAGCCGGTTCGACGCGCCCATCACGATCACCTGGGCCGCCTCGTCGAAGCCGTCGAGCTCGACGAGCAGCTGGTTCAGCGTCTGGTCGTGCTCGCGGTGGAAGCCGCCTCCCTGGCGGGCCGTTCCGACTGCATCCAGCTCGTCGATGAAGACGATCGCGGGCGCGTTCTGGCGGGCCTCCTCGAAGAGCTTGCGGATCCGGGAGGCGCCGAGCCCGGCGAACATCTCCACGAACGCCGACGCGCTCTGGGAGTAGAACTTCGCGCCCGACTCCTTCGCGACCGCCTTCGCGAGCAGCGTCTTGCCGGTCCCCGGCGGTCCGTAGAGGAGGATCCCCTTCGGCACGCGTGCGCCGAGTCGCTGGAACCGCTTCGGATAGCGGAGGAAGTCGGCGACCTCGCGCAGCTCTTCCTTGGCCTCGTCCACCCCGGCGACGTCCCCCCAGGACACGGACGAGCTTCCGCTCGCCTCGAGCTTGGCCGGCTTGACGCGCGGCATGTACTGGAGCGTCCGCCAGAGCAGGTAGATGATCAGCCCGAAGAAGACGAGCGGCAACCACGTCAGCGCGTAGTCGGCGATCGTGTCCAGCCATGCTCCGAAATCCGGCATCCTCTCTCCCCTTGTCGCCCTCGGCCCGGCCTTGAACGCTAGCGCCGGACTCCCAGGATGGCTGCGGCGGAGGGCGCCGTCAAGATCTCCACCGCTGTGAGCTCGGGCCGTCCGAGCCAGTAGTCCCGCACGGGATCTGGGCCTGGGCCGGCCGTGAGGTCGTCGAGCACCGCGATTCCGCCCGGCGCCAGCATCCCCGTGACGAGCTCGCCGTCCTCACGCGGCCGCAGCTGCTTGGCCGCGTCGAAGAAGACGAGGTCGAACGGCGCCTCGGCCGGCAGGAGCTCGCGCCAGTCGCCCGCGAGCACGCGCACGTTCGCGTCGTCCGCGAACAGCTCCGCCACGGCCGCCGCGCGCTTCTCGTCGAGCTCCGCGGTGAAGAACGGCACCTGGGGCGGGAGCGCGGAGACGATCCAGGCGGCGCCGACACCGGTGCCGGTGCCGATCTCGGCCACCCGCTCGCGCCCGCGCGAGCTCGCGAGCACGTGCAACAGGCGGCCGACCTCCGGCGTACAGGACCGCTCGAATCCGTGCGACTCGGCGAGGGCGAGCGCTCTCTCGACGAGGGGCGGAACCACGTTCCTACACTACTTCGGTGGCCGAGCCGCTCCCGCTGCCGCCGCACTGGGACGCCGACCGCGTCGGCGAGGTGTGGCGCGTCGACTATGCAGCCCGCTTCGACGACGCGGGGCACTGGCGGGAGCAGCACGCGCTCGAGCCTGCCTCCGTCGACCGCTTCCGCATCGCGTTCGTCGTCGTCGACGTCCAGAACACGTTCTGCACGCCCGGATTCGAGCTCTTCGTCGCCGGCCGGACGGGCACGGGCGCGCTCGACGACTCGCGCCGGCTGTGCGAGTTCGTCTACCGCAACCTGCGCCGGCTCACCCAGATCGTGCCGACCCTGGACACGCACCAGGCGCTGCAGATATTCCACCGCGTCCTGCTCGTCGACGGCGACGGCGGCTACCCGGAGCCGTTCACGATCGTGACCGCCGATGACGTCGAAGCCGGCCGCTGGCAGATCAATCCGGCGGCCGCAGAGGGGCTCGGGCTCGATGCGGGCTACGCCGAGGAGCACCTGCGCTACTACACGCGCACCCTCGCCGAGGGAGGCAAGTACGACCTCACCGTCTGGCCGTTCCACGCCATGCTCGGCGGGATCGGGCACGCGCTCGTGTCGGCGGTCGAAGAAGCGCTCTTCTTCCACTCGATCGCCCGGTCGACGCCGCTCGACTTCCAGCCGAAGGGGGACAATCCGCTCACGGAGCACTACTCGATGCTCGGTCCGGAAGTCGAGTTCGATCGCGAGGGCGAGCCGCTCGGGCGCCGCAACCACCCGCTGATCGAGCGACTGCTCCGCTACGACGCGGTCGTGATCGCGGGCCAGGCGAAGAGCCACTGCGTCGCGTGGACGATCGAGGACCTGCTCGGCGACCCGAACGTGCAGGCGCGCGGGCTTGCGGAGAAGGTCTATCTGCTCGAGGACTGCACCTCGTCCGTCGTCATTCCCGGTGCCGTCGACTACACCGACCATGCGGACGAGGCGTTCGCGCGCTTCGCCGCTTCCGGGGCACATCTCGTTCGCTCGGACACGCCGATGCACGAGTGGCCCGGAGTCGTCGGCGAAGCGCTCGCCTCTTAGCTGACGAGCTCGAGCCGCGGGTTCGGGCGGAAGCGGCGACCGACCTTGGCCGCGTGACGGCCGTCGGCGAGGACGATGTCGGCGGTGAAGTCGTTCTGGCCTCGGATCAGCGAGGAGCCGATCCCGTACGCGTCAACCGGTACGCCCCTGCGCTCGAACTTCTCGATCTTGTCGACCGTGAAGCCGCCCGAGACCACGATCCGGACGCGCTCGAAGCCGTCTGCGTCGAGGGCGTCCCGAACCTTGCGCACGAGCCGCTCGTTGACGCCGCGCGGGTCGAAGTCGCCCAGCTCGTCCCAGAGGGAGCGGTCGACGAGCAGGTTCGACGTGTCGAGCCGGACACCCCAGAGGCGCGGCCCGAGCGCGCGCGCGACCTCGAGAGCCGTGCGCACCGAGTCGTTCTCGAAGTCGACGAGGACGACGATGTTCATGTCCTCGTCCGCCCATTCGACGAACTTCGTCGCGGCGAGGACCGTGTTGCCGCCGTACGCCGCGATCAGCGCGTGCGGCACTGTGCCGACGCCGCGCCCGCCCCACCAGGAGGCCTGCGCGTCGGAGGTGACGCCGATTCGCGCTCCCACCATCGCGCCGGCGACGAAGGCCGCGTAGCCGTCGCCGGTCTGGACGCGGTGATGGTCGTGGCGGGCGGGCATGAAGATGATCGGCTTGCCGTTCGCCGCCTCGACGACCCGCGCCGTGTTCGTCGTGATCAGCGTCCGTCTCGTCAGCACGCCGAGGTAGACGGTCTCGAGATGCGCGAAGAGGGTGTAGTCGCCCTCGATCGTCATCACCGTCTCCCACGGCTCGATCCGGTCGCCGTCGTAGAGCGCGTGCACCGTGAGCGCATCCCAGTCGTCCGAGCAGAGCTTGAGGATCGCGATCGCCTCGTCTGCCCCGCCCAGCATCGCCTGGCCGCGCTGGAAGACCTGCATCACCACGCGTGGCCGGCGCCCGTCGCGGAGGAGCGTCTCGCGCGTGTGGTTGAAGTACGCGTCGGTGTAGTAGCCCTCCCGCATCTTCTCGACGGGGAGCTCGAAGACCTCGGGATCTAGACGCTCAGTCCGTTGGCGAGTTGCCATTCTCGAGCTCCAGACAGGCGGCGAGGGCGGCCTCGGCCACTTCGAGCTGCTCCGCGGTCGGCTCTTCGGTCGCGAGCCGGTGTTGCAGCTCGTGGCCGGGCCGCGCCAGAGCCTTCGCGAGCGGATTGCCCGGATTCCGAGTCATCCAGGCGAAGACCTCGACGGCTGTGGCAAGGGCGCCGAGCGTGCCCGCGATCCGGGCCGTGCCCCGGAGCTGTGCCGGCGCGCGTGCCGCGAGGAGGTTCGCGGCGGCGGAGGTGACGAGCAGCGGCCCGATCAGGTGCGAGCCGCAGCGCTCGTGCTCCTTGGCGTGTCTCTCCCCGAGCTCGTACGTCCCGATCGAGACGTGCTCCGCGCCGTGGTAGGCGGCCAGCTCGCCGCCGCGGAGCGCGAGCACGGCAGGCGCGAGCGCGAGCCCGCCGGCGAGAACCTCTCGCACGAGGCCGCTCAGCCGCGTCGAGCGGCGCAGGAGTTGGACTGTGACGGCGCTTGCGAGCGTCGTCGCGAGCACGGCCGGCTGCTCGAACGGCAGACGCGCCTCCGGCAGCTCTCGTCGCAGCGCGGGAATGACTGCAAACGACTCTGCGAGTCGGAGCGGCCCGCGCAGGAACGGCTGCTGGATCCCGGGCGCGAGCAGCCGCTTGCGCGCGGAGGCGACCTTGATCTCGCCGGCGTCCGTCCGGATCGCGCAGGCCCAGGTGCTCGGCCCGTGCACGAGCACGCCGTTCGCGAGCGCCATCCCGCCGAGACGAACCTTGCGATCGTCGCTCATCACGGCAGCGTAGCCTCGGCACTCCGTCTGAGCGCGGCCTGGAGCTCGTCGGCGGCCGGGCCTCGGGCAAGCGCTTGGCCGTCGAGCTCGGTCACGGGCATCACCTCGCGGACCGAGGACGAGGTGAATGCCTCGTCGGCGTCGTGGAGGTCGTCCAGCCCGAACTGCCCCTCCTCGACCTGGTAGCCGACGCTCCCCGCCAGCTCGAGCAGGACGCCGCGTGTGATCCCGGCGAGGATGCCGAGGTCGAGCGAGGGGGTGAAGAGCGTCCGGTCGCGCCGCCACCAGATGTTCGTGGTCGGCCCTTCGAGGACGATGCCGGCGGCGTCGACGAAGACGGCATCGTCCGCGCCACGCCGTCTCGCCTCGGCCTCCGCGGCCATGTTGACGGCGTAGCTCGTCGACTTGACGCCGGGAAGCAGCCACGGCTCGTCCGCCCGGAAGCCGCGGAGCGAGATCAGCCGCTGGCCGCGGACGCGGAGATCCTCGAGGTGCGCGGGGACGTCGCTGACGAGCGCGAGCGCGGTCGGCGTCGGCGTCCAGTAGAGGCGGAGCACGGCCTCCGGCCTGCCGGCAGCCTCGAGCGCCTGGCGCGCCAACTCGTCGAGCTCGAGCCGGTT
The DNA here is from genome assembly GCA_963850995.1 of uncultured Gaiellaceae bacterium. Taxonomy (GTDB): domain Bacteria; phylum Actinomycetota; class Thermoleophilia; order Gaiellales; family Gaiellaceae; genus Gaiellasilicea. The sequence goes on from CAWKNQ010000004.1 coordinate 541,661, forward strand.
CACCGACGGGAGGCCGATCCGCTCGGCAGAGCCTGCGAGCCGCTCGAGGTGCTCGGCGAGCCGGAACGGCGCTCCTCCGTAGACCCGGATCGTCTCGAACGCGCCACGGCCGCGGAGCAGCGCCTCGTCGTCCGCGTGGAGGACCGGCTCGGCGGGGTCGACGACGCCGCGCCCGCTCACTGCGACGGCGAGCAGGCTCACCGTGCGTTCGCCTCCACCGGTGCGTCGATCGCCGCAAGCAGCGGCCGCGCCTTCGTCCACGACTCCTCGATCTCGGCGTCCGGGTCGGAGTCCCAGACGATCCCGCCGCCGACCCAGAGATGGATCCGTCCGTCGGCGACGGCGAAGGTGCGAATCGTCAGCGCGAGGTCGAGGTCGCCGTTCCCGCGCACGGTCCCGAGCGCGCCCATCGAGGCGCCCCGCCCGACCGGCTCGAGGGCGGCGATCAGGTCGACTGCGGCGATCTTCGGAGCGCCGGTCACCGATCCGCCCGGGAACGTCGCCGCGAGCAGCTCCGCGAGCCCGACATCCTCGCGGAGCGTGCCCTCGACCGTCGAGACGAGATGCGTCACCCCGGCCAGCTCGCGCTCCACCATCAACTCCGGCCAGCGGACCGAGCCCGGCTCGCAGACGCGGGAGAGGTCGTTTCGCTCCAGGTCGACGATCATCACGTGCTCGGCCGAGTCCTTCTCGCCCTCGACGCTCTCTCCGAGCGGGCGGGTGCCCTTGATCGGGCACGTCCAGACGCGGCGGCCGCGCCTCGCGAGGAAGAGCTCCGGCGAGGCGGAGACGATCGCCCAGCCCTCGCCGGCCATCGTCCGGGGCCCGAACCGGCCGAGCAGCTCCGCGAGCGCCGCCGGCGAGCCCTCGAGCTCGGCGCTCAGGTGCTGGACGAGGTTGACCTGGTAGACGTCCCCACGACCGATCGCAGCGCGCACCGCCTCAACAGCCGCGGCGTACTCCGCGTCCGTCCAGCTCCGCTCCCATGGGCCGATCCGGACATGTCCCGGGGACTGTCCCTCGGACACGTCCCTCGCGGACATGACGGGGCCAGGACCCCTCATGTCCCGGACGGACACGGCCGCGAGCGGGAGCGGACACGGCTCCGGCGGCGCAGGCGCCGTCGTGCGGCGCAGCGGCTCCGAGAGCCCGTAGCCGAGGTAGAGATCGGCCACGAGCCCTTCGCCGCCCGGCGCGAAGAAGCCGTGATCGCGCAGGTACGCCTCGATCTGCTCGAAAGCGGCCTCGGGCGAGTGAAGCTGGAGCATCAGCCCAGGAGCGAGCGCGCGGCGTGGCGGAGGAAGCCGACGCCGAGCCCGAGGTCGTCGACGTGCGTCCGCTCGTCGGCCGAGTGAATCAGCCGGCCGGCCAGCTCGGCGTCCATCACGTTCATCGGGAAGAAGCCGTAGGCGACGGTGCCGAACGCGTCCCGCAGCCAGTGCGAGTCGGTGAAGCCCGCACAGCAGAGCGGGGCGAGCTTCGCGCCCGGCTCGGTCTCCTCGACCCACGTCGCGATCGCGTCCCAGAGCGGCGTGCCGAGCGGCGAGCGGGTGCCGCCCCAGCGCTCGATCGTCTCCAGCTCGTAGTCCCCCTCGCCGAGGAACGAACGAAGCACCGGATCCACGTCCTCGGGCAGTTGCCCCGGGAGCAGCCGCCGGTCGACGGTGACCTCACACGTTCCAGGGACGACGTTCCGCTGCTTCGAGGCGTCGATCATCGTCGGCGAGAGCGTGAACGCGAGCAGCGGCTCGATCGTGTCCGCGGCGAGCGGGTCGACGGCGCGCAGGCGTTCGAGCACTTCGGCCGGGGGCGGCTGCTCGCCCAGCACGGCGTCGAGGAAGCCGGCCACCTCGGGCCCGATTGCCGGCTCCGGCTCGTAGGAGGCGAGCTTCTGGATCAACCCGGCGGCCTTGACGAGCGCGTTGTCGGCGATGCCCGGCATCGACGCGTGCCCGCTGCGGCCGTGCACCCGCAGGGTGAAGGGCGACGACATCTTCTCCGCGCTGGCGCAGAGATAGACAGGCGTCCCGCCGAAGACGATCCGCTCGCCGCCGCCCTCGTTGATCGCATAGTCGACCCGAACCGCGTCCGCGTGCTCCTCGCAGAGCCACTGGAGGCCGAAGGCCTTCCCGACCTCCTCGTCGGCCGCGGCGACGAAGACGAGGTCGCCGGAGGGCCTGAAGCCCTCACGGGCGAGCGAGGCGATGGCAATGGCGCTCGCGGCGACCTGATTCTTCATGTCGAGCGCGCCGCGCCCCCAGACGTGGTCGCCGTCGAGGTCGCCCGACCACGGGTCGCGCGACCACTCGGACGGGTCGGCGAGGACCGTGTCCGTGTGCGAGAGGAAGCAGAGGCTCGGCCCGTCGCCGCCGCGGAGGCGTGCAACGAGGTTCGCCCGCTCGGGCGTCCGCGCGTAGAGCTCGACCTCCACGCCGTTCGCCTCCAGGTACTCGCGCAGCAGCTCCGCCGCGAGCGTCTCGTTCCCGGGCGGGTTGACCGTGTTCAGCCGCAGCAGCCGCTGGAGCAGCTCCACGGCCTCGTCGCGGACCTCGGTGGCGCTCACTGTTCCTTGGAGAGCGCCGTCAGCTCGTTGCGCACACGCCAGAGCTCGGGGAAGAAGACGTGGTGAACGAGCCGGCCGAGCACCTCCACCGGCGTCCCCTGCGTCCCGACGACGGAGTCGCCGATCACCCGCGCCACCACCTTGTAGTGGCGGATCCGCCAGAGATTGATCCGCTCGTCCCACTCCATCAATGCCTCCGCCAGCTGGTAGAGCTCCTCGTGCTCACGCCCCTGCACGTAGACGTCCGCGAGCGTCAGCCCGGCCTGCTCCCGGAGGCCGTGGAAGGCCTGGCCGAGCGCCGGCGTCACGCGGCGGATCTCGCGCCAGCCCGGCGAGTCGAAGCCGCTGCCGTGGCCGAGCACCTTGCGGATCTCCTGGTACTCCCAGGGGGACATCTGCTCGAGCATGTCGAGCTGCTCCGTCGCGTATCGCATGCAGAGCGTGCTGCGGCGCAGGAGCCGCAGCGCCGGCGGGATCTCCCCCGCGACCAGGTGCTCGGTCGCTGCCTCGACGTCGTTCCACGCGAGCTTCAGCCAGAGCTCCGAGGACTGGTGCACGGTCTGGAAGAGGAGCTCGTCGCGGTGCACCCACTCGTCGGCGGTCTTCTGGAGGGCGAGCAGCTCCTCCGTGTTCAGGTACCGCTCGTAGTCGCTGGGCGCGTCGCCCGCGAGGATCGGCTCCGAGAAGTCCTCGTGCGTCGCCACGCGCGGAGCATACTGGCCGCATGGAAGACCTTTTCGCCGACGCAGCGCGCGAGCGTTCGGCCGAGCTTGCCCCGCTCGCGCTCCGTCTGCGGCCCCGCTCGCTGGACGAGCTCGTCGGCCAGCAGCACGTGCTCGGCGAGGGGTCGGCCCTGCGCGCCGCAATCGAGCAGGACAGGCTTCGCTCGCTGATCCTCTACGGCCCTCCGGGGGTCGGGAAGACGACACTCGCCCGGATCGTCGCTGCGGAGACAGGGGCGGCGTTCGAGGAGCTCTCGGCGGTCTCGGCCCGCGTGGACGACGTCCGCGGCGTGATGCAGCGCGCCCGCGACCGGCTCGGCGGCTCGGGGCAGCGGACGATCCTCTTCCTCGACGAGATCCACCGCTTCAACAAGGCCCAGCAGGACACGCTTCTCCCCGCGGTCGAGGAGGGGCTCGTCACCCTGATCGGAGCGACGACCGAGAACCCGTACTTCGAGGTCAACTCGGCGCTCCTCTCCCGCTGCCAGGTCGTCGAGCTCGAGGCGCTCTCCGAAGAGGAGCTCTCCGTGGTCGTCCGGCGAGGCGCGGCCGCGATCGGAGCCGAGCTCGACGACGAGCTCGTGGCCCTCGTTGCCCGACGCGCCGGCGGCGATGCCCGCACCGCCCTCTCGACCGTCGAGCTCGCCTGGGAGACCGCGCAGGCCGAGGAGGCGCCGCTGGCCGAGCGCCACGTCGAGGACGCTGCGCGAAAGCGGCCGCTCCGCTACGACAAGGGAGCCGACCAGCACTACGACTTCATCTCCGCGTTCATCAAGTCGATGCGCGGCTCCGACCCGGACGCCGCGGTCTACTACCTCGCCGCGATGCTCGAGGGCGGCGAGGATCCGCGTTTCATCGCCCGCCGGATGACGATCTTCGCCTCCGAGGACGTCGGCAACGCCGACCCGCGCGCTCTGCAGGTCGCCGTCGCTGCCGCCCACGCGCTCGAGCACGTCGGGCTGCCCGAGGCGCAGCTCAATCTCGCCCAGGCCGCGATCTACCTCGCCACCGCTCCCAAGTCGAAGGCGAGCGCGAACGCGATCTGGTCGGCGCGCGAGGACGTGCGCAAGGGCGGCAACCTCCGACCGCCGCCGATGCTGCTCGACGCGAGCTACGCAGCCGCGAAGAAGCTCGGCCACGGCGTCGGCTACATCGACCCGCACGTCGATCCGCGCGGCTCCGAGCTCGACTACCTGCCGGAGGAACTGCGAGGACGGCGGTACTATCGGCCCTCGGGCAACGGCGAGGAGGAGCGGGATGATCGAGACCGGGAGTGAGGCGCCGGACTTCGACCTCGAGGTCGACAAGGCGACGCGGTCCCGCCTCGCCGACTATCGCGGCCGCCGCAACGTTCTGCTCGTCTTCCATCCCTTCGCGTTCACGCCCGTCTGCGAGGAGGAAGCACGCGATTTGCAGGAGAATCTGCCCTCATTCGAGAGCTCCGACACCGATGTCGTGCTCGTCTCCTGCGACTCCGCCCCGGCCCGGCAGGCGTGGAAGGAGAAGCTCGGTCTCACGTACACGCTCGCGTCGGACTTCTGGCCGCACGGTGCGGCGGCGAAGGCTTACGGCGTCTTCGACGAGACGCGCGGCGCGCCGGTGCGCGGCACCTTCCTGATCGACAAGCAGGGCATGGTCGTCTGGAGCCTCGTCAACGACGCGGACACGCGCCGTACGGAGCTCGTCTCCGGGCCGCTCGGCGTCACCGCCGGTTGACGCTCGCCTGGTACGAGTGGGGCGACCCTGGTCTTCCGTCGCTCGTCTGCCTGCACGGCGTCACGAGCCACGGCCGCCACTTCGACCAGTTGGGAGAGCGCCTGGCGGACCGGTTCCACGTGGTCGCGCTCGACTTGCGCGGGCACGCCGACTCGACCTGGGAGCCGCCCTGGAACGTCGAGCAGCACGTCGCCGACGTGCTCGAGGCGGCCCCGTCGGAGCGCTGCAGCTGGCTCGGCCACTCGTTCGGAGGCCGGATCGCGTACGAGGTGGCAGCGGCCTCGCCGGAACGCGTCGAGCGGCTCGTGCTGCTCGACCCGGCCATCCGGCTGCCGCCGCACGTGGGCCTCGCGTCCGCCGAGAACGCGCGGACGGACCGCTCCTACGCGTCCTTCGCGGAGGGCATCGACCGCCGCTACGAGGAGAGCGTGCTCACGACCGCGCCGCGCGAGCTCGTCGAGGGCTCGCTGCGCGAGCATCTGGTCGCGGACGGCGACGGCCGCTTCCGCTATCGCTACTGCCAGAGCGCCGTGGTCGCAGCCTACGGCGAGATGACGCGGGAGCCGCCGGCCTTCGAGCGCGTCCGGATCCCGACGCTGCTCGTGCTCGGCGAGACCTCGTACCTGCCCTACGACCACCTGCTCGACCAGCACTCCGAAGCGCTGGGTGACCTGCTCGAGGTCGCCCGCATCCCGGCCGGGCACACGGTGCTCTGGGATGCGCTCGACGACACCGTGGGCGCCGTCGAGCGCTTTCTCAGCTAGGCCGCGACTCTCTCGCGCGCCTCGACCGCCGCGGCAAGTGCGTCGACGACGGTGCGAAGCTCGTCAAGGAGCGTCGCGTCGACGCCGTCTGCGAGGCGCTCGTGCGCCTTCGGCACGGCGACGGTGTCCTCGAGCGTCCGCGCGCCGAGAGCGCCGAGCACCTTGCGGGTCTCGGCCGCGGCCCAGACGCCGCCGAACATCCCGGTGCTCGACGAGAGCACCGCGACCGGCTTGTTCCGCACCGGCGACTCGGCGAGCGGGCGCGAGACCCAGTCGAGCGCATTCTTGAGCACGCCGGGAATCGACGAGTTGTACTCAGGCGTGGCCACGAGCACGGCGTCGGCCTCGTCCAGTGCCTTCCTGAGGCGCTCGACCGCGGCCGGCTGTGCGCCGGGGAAGTCGTCGTCCGCGTCGTAGGGCGGGATCTCCTTCAGCCTGCCGAAGAGCTCGACGTCCACGCCGTCGGGCGCGACCGCGGCAGCCGCCTGGAGCAGGTCGGTGTTGTGGGAGCCGGCGCGGAGGCTGCCGCTGATCGCGAGGATCTTCACCCGTCTACGCCTGCACCAGCGCGAGGTTGGCGGTGATGACGACGTCGTCGTCGAGCATCGAACCGCCGCCCGGCAGGTCGGCGTTCCAGCTGACCCGAAGTCGCGGCGGTTGATCGTGGTCTCGAGGTCGAGCCCGATCCGCTCGTTTCCGTAGCCGTCCGTGATCGGCCCGGAGAACGTGCCGGCGATCTCGACCGGGCGCGCGACGCCGCTTGAGGGTCAGGTCGCCTGCGATGGAGACGCGCTCGCCCTCCCGCTCGATCGAGTGGGAGACGAAGCGCAGCTCGGGGTACTGCTCCGCGTCGAAGAAGTCGGGGGTCTGAAGGTGGCCGGCGAGGTTCGGGTCGTCGACGATGACGCTCGCGACCTTGGCGGTGCCCGCGAGCCTTCCGTCGACGAGCTGTGCGTCGAATTCGCCGAACGTGCCCCGGAACGTCATCACGCCGCTGTGCTTGACGGCGAAGCCGATGCTCGAATGGATGGGGTCGAGGCCTGCCAGCTGCCGACCGGAATCTGTGTGAGTGGTCTGTTCTGTCGTGCTCATTGCTCTCCCCTTGGTTGTGGTGTATTCTTGAGGGCGCAAGCAACTGTAGAGGAAAAAGATTGAGTCGTCAAGTAACTAGTGAACGAACCGTCGAGATCGAGACATTCGCCCGTCTGATGCGGGCGCACAGCATTCTGCGGCGGGAGCTCGAGGCAGAGGTGCTCACCCCGCGGGGCCTGACCCTCAACGACTTCGAGGCGCTCTACCACCTCTACCGCGCCGACGAGCAGCGGCTTCGCCGCATCGACCTCGTCAACCTGCTCATGCTGACGCCGTCCGGCGTGACGCGGCTGCTCGAAGGGCTGCAGGCGACCGGTCTCGTCGAGAACAAGCACTGCGAGGACGACGCCCGCGTCACCTGGGCCGCTCTCACAGACGAGGGTCGCGGCACGCTCGAGTGCGTCGGCGTGGAGCACGCCGAGCTCCTTCGCGCGCTCTTCCGCGGCGCTCTCGATGAGGACGAGGTCGTTCACCTGAGCGAGCTGCTCGGCCGCCTGCCCGGCGTGGGCGCCGGCAGCTGCGTTAGCTAGCTCACGTACTCGTCGGCGATCGCGAGCGCGTCGTCGAGGACGGTCAGGCCCTCGTCGAGCTCCTCGCGGGTGATCGTGAGCGGCGGGACGATCATGACCACGTTCCAGTGCGTCATCAGGTAGAGCCCGGCCTCGAGGGCGGCCTTCTGCAGCCTCGCCACCGGGGCCGCCGCCTCGCCGCCGGCGTTGAAGGGGACGAGCATCTCCTTCGTCTCGCGGTTCTTGACGAGCTCGAGCCCCCAGAAGAGACCGAGCCCGCGCACGTCGCCGATCGATGGGTGCCTCGCGGCGAGAGCGGGTAGCGCCTCGGCGAGGTAGGCGCCCTGCTCGGCCGCGTTCTCCACGATTCCCTCCTCCTGGAAGGCCTCGATCGAAGCGACGGCGGAGGCGCAGGCGAGCGGGTGGCCGGAGTACGTGAGCCCGCCGGCGAGGAAGCGGTCGCGCATCTCGTCGCCGATCGGCTCGGAGACGATCATCGCCCCGAGCGGGACGTAGCCGGAGTTGATCCCCTTCGCGACGGTGAGGATGTCGGGGACGACGTCCCAGTGCTCGCACGCGAACCACTTGCCGGTGCGGCCGAAGCCGGCCATCACCTCGTCGCAGATGAGCAGGATCCCGTACCGGTCGCACGTCTCGCGGATCGACTGGAGATAGCCGTCGGGCGGGACGATCACCCCGTTCGTGCCGACGACGGTCTCGAGGATGACCGCCGCAACGGTGTGCGCCCCCTCGTACTGGAGGATCTCCTCGAGGTGCGGCGCGCCCGAGCAGACGGGGCAGGGGTCGGGATGGCCCGCCGGGCAGCGGTAGCTGTACGGGTCGAGCATCCGCACGACGCCGGGCAGGCCGGGCTCAGCGTGCCAGCGGCGCGGATCGCCGGTGAGCGTGATCGCGCCGCCCGTGGCGCCGTGGTAGGAGCGGTAGCGGGCGACGATCTTGTGCCGGCCGGTGACCCAGCGCGCGACCTTGATCGCGTTCTCGTTCGCTTCGGCGCCGCCGTTCGTGAAGAACGACATCTTGAGGTCTCCCGGCGTGATCTCGGCGAGCATCCGCCCGAGCGTCGAGCGCGGCTCGGTTGCCATCGGCGGGCCGATCGTGCACAGCTTCTCCGCCTGCTCCTTGATCGCCGCGATCACCTTCGGGTGCCCGTGGCCGATCGAGACGTTGACGAGCTGCGACGCGAAGTCGAGGTAGCGCTTCCCGTCGTAGTCCCAGAAGTGACGACCCTCGGCGCCGGCGACCGGGATCGGGTCGATCGCGCTTTGCACCGACCACGAGTGGAGGACGAACTCCTTCGCGTCGGCTTTGACCTGCGCGCCAAGCTGCGGATTCGTCTCGATCGTCGCCATACCGAAAGCCTACTCCCGGATCGCCGCCCCGGTCTCGAGGTCGAAGAAGTGGAGCCGGCGCAGATCGACGGCCACCTCGACCGGCTCCCCCTCGCGGGCCTGCGATTCGCGTCCGACCCGCGCGACGAACGGCGTGCCCCGCGCCTCGGCGTGCTGCTCGAGCGCCGCGACCGCCTCGGCCGCGTCGACGGCGTCCCTGACGTCCTCGGTGGCGACGTGCGACGCGTCGATCGAGAAGTGGAGGAAGATCTCCGCTCCCATGTCCTCGCGCAGCTCGACCGTGACGGGGAGCCGGCTCCCGTCAGGCGCCGTCGAAAGGGCTGCGTCCTCGAGATCCTCCGGCCGGATCCCCAGCGCGACCTTGCGCCCTTCGTACGGACCGAGCCCGCCGCGGCCGTCGAGCGGCAGCGTGTGCGGGCCGAAGCGCACCTGTCCCTCTGAGACCTCCGCCTCGACGAGGTTCATCGCGGGCGACCCGATGAACTCGGCCACGAACAGGTTGACCGGCGCGTTGTAGAGGTTCGGCGGCGTGTCCAGCTGCTGGAGCTCGCCCTTGCGCATCACGGCGACCCGGTCGCCGAGAGTCATCGCCTCCGATTGGTCGTGGGTGACGTAGATCGTGGTCACGCTCAGGTCGCGCTGGATGCGCGCGATCTCGGCGCGCATCTGCACGCGCAGCTTCGCGTCGAGGTTCGAGAGCGGCTCGTCCATCAGGAACGCCCGCGGCTCGCGCACGATCGCCCGGCCCATCGCGACCCGCTGCCGCTGCCCGCCGGAGAGCGTCCTCGGCTTCTTGACGAGAACGTCGTCGAGCCCGAGCACGCCGGCCGCCTTGCGCACGCGCCGGTCCCGCTCGGGCTTGTCGATCCCGCGCATCTTGAGCGCGAACGCCATGTTGTCGTACGCGTTCATGTGCGGGTAGAGCGCGTAGTTCTGGAAGATCATCGCCACGTCGCGATCCTTCGGAGGCAGCTCGTTGACCGCCGTGTCGCCGATCCAGATCGTTCCCTCCGTGATCTCCTCGAGGCCCGCGATCATCCGCAGCGCCGAGGTCTTGCCGCAGCCCGACGGGCCCACGAACACCATCAGCTCGCCGTCCTCGATCGCGAGGTCGAGCTCGTGGACCGCGCGCGTACCGTCCGCATAGACCTTCGAGACGTTCTCGAGGGCGATTCGGGCCACGCCGTCGGGGACATTAACCAAACCGACTCGTTAGGATCGACAGGTGGAGTCTGTGGCGCCGCGTCCCCGGCGGAGACGCGACCTCCTCGAGGAGCGCCGGTTTCTCGCGCCCGCGTTGATCGCGCCGGCGGTGCTCTTCGTCGGCCTGCTCGTCGGCGCGCCGCTCATCCTCTCTGCGTACCTCTCACTCACCAACGCGACCGCGGGCTCGCTCAGCGGCGACTTCGTCGGCTTCGCGAACTACGCCGACCAGTGGTCCGACGAGAACTTCCGCACCGCCTTCCGGAACACGATCGTCTTCACGCTGCTCGCGAACCTGATCGTGGTCGTGGGCGCCGCCATCCTCGCGCACTTCCTCATCCGCGATTTCCCCGGCAAGTGGTTTGCGCGGTTCCTGATCCTGCTGCCCTGGGCCGCGCCGGTCGCGCTCTCGACGATCGGGTTCCTCTGGATCTTCGACTCGCTCTTCTCGATCGTGAACTGGACGCTCGTCCACCTCTCGCTCGTCGACGAGTTCAACCCGCCGCAGTGGCTCGGCGAGCCCAACAAGGCGCTCGCGGCGATCACGACCGTGCACGCCTGGCGGCTGCTGCCGTTCGCGACGGTGATCATGATCGCCGGGCTCGCGTCGATCCCGAAGGAGGTCGACGACGCGGCGAAGGTCGATGGGGCGACCGGGCTCAGGAAGCTCTTCTTCGTGACACTGCCGCTGCAGCTGCCGATCGCGACGATCGCCGTGCTCTTCGGGATCGTGTTCACCGCGACGGACATGGCCGTCGTCTACATCCTCACCCGTGGCGGTCCCTTCAACTCGACGCAGATGCTGCCGATGTGGGCCTTCCAGACGGGGATCCAGGCCGGTTCTCTGGGCCCGGGTGCCGCGATCGCGCTCTTCCTCCTACCCGTGCTGGCGGTCGTGACCGTGCTGATGCTGCTCTTCGCGCGCCGGGTGGAGGTCACCTAGCCCGTGCCTGCGCGCCGCCGCGACAACGTGATCACTGGCTCGTCGTCGGTCCGTTCGCGCTCGTGCTCGCGTTCCCGTTCTACTGGATGCTGCAGACCTCGCTGAAGACCGAGCTGGACCTCTACAACGTCGAGAACGTCCCCTTCAGCTTCGGCGACGGCTCGCCGACGCTCGACAACTACAGGTTCCTCTTCGAGGAGACGCAGTACGCCCGCTGGCTCCTGAACACCGTGCTCGTCGGGCTCGCCGTCGTCGCGATCACGCTCCTCGTCGCGATGCCGGCCGGCTACGCGCTCGCCCGGCTCTCCGGCCGCTGGGGGCAGAGCCTCGGCGTCGGCATCTTCCTCGTCTACCTCGTGCCGCCCACGCTGCTCTTCTTGCCGCTGTCGCGCGTCGTCGCCGAGGTTGGGCTGCAGGATCGGCTCGCAGCACTGATCCTCGTCTACCCGGGCTTCACGATCCCGTTCGCGACCTGGCTCTTGATGGGGTTCTTCAAGTCGATTCCGCGAGAGCTCGAGGATGCCGCTCTCGTCGACGGCGCTTCGCGGATACGAACGCTCGTTCGGATCGTTTTCCCGATCTCGCTGCCGGGCATCCTGACGGTGGTGATCTTCACGTTCTCGCTCTGTGTCAACGAGTTCATCTACGCGCTCGCGTTCATCACCGCCTCCGACTCGAAGGTGATCTCGACCGGCATCTACACCGAGCTGATTCGCGGCGACGTCTTCTTCTGGGGCGCGCTGATGGCGGCAACGCTGATCCCCGCGATCCCGCTTGCCCTCCTCTACAACACGTTCCTCGACCGTTTCATCGCCGGCTTCACCGGCGGCGCTTTCCGGTGACGACAAGTCCGCACCGAGGAAAGGAGATCCAGATGGCGGACGAGACCACGACCACCACTCGGCCCGAGGGGGAGGTGGTGGCTGGGCGCACGACCCGACGGGAGATCCTCAAGAAAGGGGCCGCCGGGACGCTTCTCGTCGTCTACGGCGGAGCAGTCCCGAAGACCTCCGCCGCCGGGGTACCGAAGTACCGCGGCCGGGAGCTCGCAGGGACGCTCCGGATCATCCAGTGGAGCCACTTCGTGCCCGCCTACGACAAGTGGTTCGACGACGTCTACGTCAAGCGCTGGGGGCAGGCGAACGACACCGAGGTGATCGTCGACCACATCAACCAGGCCGACATCCCGGCGCGCGCGGCCGCCGAGGTCGCCGCACAGAGCGGCCACGACCTGTTCTTCTTCCTCTCGCCGCCCGCGGCCTACGAGGACCAGGTGATCGACCACGCGAACATCGTCCAGGAGGTGAACAAGAAGCGCGGCCAGATGAAGCCGGTCGCGTTCAAGGCGACCTACAACGCGAAGACGAAGAAGTACTTCGCCTTCTCCGACAACTACGTCCCCGACCCCGTCAACTACCGGACCGACCTGTGGGGCGAGGTCGGGCTCAGGCCCGACTCATGGGACAACGTGCTCAAGGCGGCGCCGAGGTTGCGGGCGATGGGGAACCCGATCGGCCTCGGGATGTCGAACGAGATCGACTCGAACATGGCCCTGATGGCGATGATGATGACCTTCGGGTCCTTCATCCAGAACCGCGACCACCGCGTCGTCCTCAACTCGAAGGCGACGGTCGACGTGCTCACCTTCGCGCGGGACCTGTTCCGCCAGGGGATGTCGAACGAGATCTTCGCCTGGACCGCCGCCTCGAACAATCAGGCGATGGTCGCGGGCCGGCTCTCGATGGCCATGAACGCGATCTCGATCACACGGACGGCCGAGCTGACGAATCCGGACCTCGCGTCGAAGATCTCGTTGCTGCCGATCCCGGAGGGCCCGAACGGCCGCCTCGGGCTCGAGCACGTGATGGGCGCCTACGTGATCTGGAAGTTCGCCCGCAACAAGGCGGCTGCGTCGAAGTTCCTGATCGACCTCGAGACCAAGTACATCGGGGCGTTCGAGAACTCGAAGTTCTACAACTTCCCGTCTTGGCCGGCGTCGGTGCCGAACATCAACCGGCGGGTGGAGCGCGACCCGGTGGCGAAGCCGCCGGGGAAGTACAAGGTGCTCGCCGAGATCGCCGACAAGTACACCCTCAACCCCGGCCACCCGGGCAATACGACCGCAGCCATCGACGAGATCTTCAACAAGTTCATGATCCCGCAGATGTTCGCGGAGGTGGCCCAGGGCAAGCGGACGCCGGCGGAGGCGGCGAGGGTCTACGACCGCTCCTTCAAGCGGATCTTCCAGAAGTGGCGCAACCTCGGGAAGGTCTAATAGCTCGTACGTGCGAGCTGCGCTGATCGCGGAGCTCGGGCGCCCGCCGCAGGTCGGCGAGGCGCCCGAGCCCGCCGGCGACGCGCTCGAGGTGCTCGCCGCGCCGCTCAATCCGCTCGACCGCGCGGTTGCGGCGGGGCGCTTCTACGGCGGGCACCCGCCGCTCCCGTTCGTGCCCGGCTGCGAGTGCGTCGGACGGGAAGCCGGCGGGCGGGTCGTGTGGACGTTCGGCGGTGGGCTCGGCCTGGCTCGGAACGGCACCATGGCCGAGCGGGCGGAGCCGGGAGCGGTCGTCGTCGAGGTGCCGGACGGAGCCGACCCGGCCCTCGCGGCCGCGCTCGGGATCGCCGGCCTCGCCGGCTGGCTTCCTCTGGCTTGGCGTGCGCCCGTCCGCCCCGACGACCGCGTGCTCGTCCTAGGGGCGACCGGAGCAGTCGGCCAGGTGGCGGTGCAGGCGGCGAAGCTGCTCGGGGCGGAGCACGTCGTCGCGGCGGGTCGAGACGAGTCGGGTCTCGAACGCGCGCGCGAGCTCGGGGCCGACGAGGCGGTCGGGCTGGACGGGGACTTCGGCGAGCCGACGTACGTGGTCGATCCGCTCTGCGGCGAGCCGCTCGAGCGGGCCGTCGAGGCGGCGGCCCCAGGCGCCCGCATCGTCCAGCTCGGCCAGTCGGCGGCGCCGGCCGCCACGCTGACGTCCGCGGCGATCCGCGGCAAGCAGCTCGAGGTGTACGGCTTCTCGGACTTCGCTGTCCCCGCGGACGTCTTCGACGAGCACTACCGGCTCCTGGTCGGACACGCCCTCGCAGGAGAGATCGCGCTCCCGCTCGACCGGATCGGCCTCGACGAGGTCGGAGCTGCGTGGGATCGGCGCGGCAAGCTCGTCGTCTGTCCCTAGGACCGAGAGCTCAGCTCGCCTCGGTCACTCGAACGAGGAGGTCGAGCCCGACCGCGCTCGTCAGAAGTCGTTCCTTCCGGTCTCCGAGCAGCGTTTGCGTCCAGTCGACGAAGCCTCCCTCCACGATCTCGGTCCCTGCGAGCGAGATTCCGAACGTGGCGCCGCAGTAGTACGCAGGCTTCCGCGGTGCCCGGTCGACGGACACGGGCCCGGCGTCGAGCTCCTCGAGGAATCGCCGGTAGGCATCGACGTGCTCCGCCAGAAGCGTCTCTTCGCTTCCGGCCCGGTCGGCGGCACACAGTGCGAGCATCCCGAAGTGCTGGGTAAACGGAGGCTCGAAGACCTGGGCGCGGAGGACTCGATGGATCGTGCTCAGCCGCACGGGTCGCGTCCGATCGCGCCGTCGCCGCAGTGAACATTCGAGGGCGAGAACGCTCGTCGGATCGCTGACGATCTCGCCGCCGCGGACGGTCGTGACCACCCAGTCCTGACTGATCCCACCGAGCGACGAGCTCGTGCCGAGCGGACACATGGGCGAGAGCTGAATCTGTTCGTACTCGACCGAAAGCTCGTCGAGCACCTTCTCCGCGAGTCGCTGCAACTGCGCAGAGTCGACTGCGGCAGGCCGGACGAAGCGATCCGTTGCATAGCGGCGCAGGACGTCGGCGGGCATCGTGGCAGCCGCGCGCCTCCGCGCAACCTCGAGCAGCAGTGACTGAAGGTCGGTCGGGGCAAGCTGCGTCGCGAGCATCTCCGCCAGACCGGGGATGCCGAGCTCGCGCTCGATGCGCTCGACGATCTCGCGGGGCACGTGTTGAGCCTACTCGTCGCGCTACGCTCCCTAGCGACGATTTCGAGGAGGAGAGCATGACCGAGCTCGCGACCCCGACCACCGAGCAGCGCGAAGCGCTCACCAGCATCAGCCACTGGATCGGCGGCAAGGCCGTCGAAGGAACGTCCGGCCGCACCGGGCCCGTCTACAACCCGGCGCTCGGGCAGCAGAGCGGCGAGGTCGACCTGGCGACGGCCGAGGAGGTCGGCGCCGCGGTCGCCGCTGCCAAGGCAGCGTTCCCCGCCTGGCGCGCCACCTCGCTCGCCAAGCGGGCCGAGCTGATGTTCCGGATCCGCGAGCTCGTGCACGACCGCCGCGAGGAAGTTGCGCGCATCCTCACGGCCGAGCACGGCAAGGTGCTCTCCGACGCGCTCGGCGAGGTCACCCGCGGGCTCGAGGTGATCGAGTTCGCCTGCGGGATCCCGACCCTGCTCAAGGGCGGCATGTCCGAGCAGGCCTCGACCGGGATCGACGTCTATTCGATCCGGCAGCCGCTCGGCGTCGTCGCCGGGATCACGCCGTTCAACTTCCCCGCGATGGTGCCGATGTGGATGTGGGCGCCGGCGCTCGCCTGCGGCAACACGTTCGTGCTCAAGCCCTCCGAGAAGGACCCGTCCGCGTCGAACTGGACGGCCGAGCTGCTGAAGGAGGCCGGTGTTCCCGGACGGCGTCTTCAACGTCGTGCACGGCGACAAGGTCGCCGTCGACGCGCTGCTGGAGCACCCCGACGTGGCCGCGGTCAGCTTCGTCGGCTCGACGCCGATCGCGCGCTACATCTACGAGACCGGGACGAAGCACGGCAAGCGCGTGCAGGCGCTCGGCGGCGCCAAGAACCACATGGTCGTCCTCCCCGACGCCGACATCGACATGGCCGCGGACGCCGCCGTCAGCGCGGCCTACGGCTCGGCCGGCGAGCGCTGCATGGCGATCTCGCAGGTGGTCGCGGTCGGCGACGCGGGCGACGAGCTCGTCGCGGCGATCAAGCAGCGCCTCCCGAAGATCAAGGTCGGAAACGGCCTCGACGAGGGGGTCGAGATGGGCCCGCTCGTCACGCGCGAGCACCGCGACAAGGTCGCGTCGTACATCGACGGCGGCGCCGAGCAGGGCGCGACGGTCGTGGTCGACGGGCGCGAGACCGCACCGGAGGGCGACGGCTTCTTCCTGGGCGTCACGCTGCTCGACGACGTCACCCCGTCGATGGACGCCTACAAGGACGAGATCTTCGGGCCGGTGCTCGGCGTCACCCGCGTCGAGACCTACGACGAGGCGGTCCGGCTCGTGAACGAGAATCCGTATGGAAACGGGACGGCGATCTTCACCCGCGACGGGGGCGTCGCGCGCCAGTTCCAGTTCGAGGTGCAGGCGGGCATGGTCGGGATCAACGTGCCGATCCCGGTCCCGGTCGCCTACTACTCGTTCGGCGGCTGGAAGGCCTCGCTCTTCGGCGACACGCACATCTACGGCCCGGAAGGGATCAACTTCTACACCCGCGGCAAGGTCGTCACCTCGCGCTGGCCCGACCCGGCGACCTCGAAGGTCGACCTGGGCTTCCCGCAGACGCGATGAGGCTCGCGGCGCGCGGCGGCTGTGCTGGCTGCAGTCGCCGCCGGTGCCGCGCCGGCGAGCGCCGAGGAGATCCCGACGCGCGCGTGCGAGGCTCGGATCGAAGCCGGTGACGCACCGCTTCGCTTCCCGGCGTCGGACAGCGGCAGCATCTTCGCCGGTCCGCTCGCCTTCTCCGGCCTCTTCGCGAAGACGGTCTCGGCGCTCGGGCCACCCCGCGAGAACGGGCGTTACTTCGCCAAGGTCGGCGCGCTCGTTCGCGCCGGGAAGCCGGTCGTACTGTCCGTTCCTGAGCGCTACCGGAGCAGGCTCTTCCTTCACTACTCCCGTACCGATCAGGGGGAACCGGTCGTGCGGATCCAACCGTGCCCGCCGTCCACTCGCGCCTTCTCCTACGCCGGACGAGTCGGGCCGGTCACCGGCTTCAGCGGCGGCTTCGAGCTGACGCATCCCGGCTGCTATCCGCTCGACGTGCGGGTCGTCGGCGGTCGCGCCTACCGCGTCCGCATCCCGCTCGGTCGTCCCTGTCGCTAGACCCTCCTAGGCGAGCTCGAACCGCACCTGTCGTCGCATCACGTCCGCCAGCGTCAGGCGGACCTCGACACGCTCACCGAGCGGCAGGTTGTCACCGGTGCAGTGGGCCCTGACCGCCGGCTCGGCGAGCCGCACGTCGCCGCCTCCGTGCTGCTCGTGGATGTCCACCACGACCGCCTCGAACACCTGTCCCACGCTCCGCTCGAGCACCGCCGCCTCCACGACCGAGATGACTCCTGCCTCGTACTGCTGCGCCCTCGCGATCGATTTCGCCATCGTCTCCGGGAGGTCCGGCAGCGCGTCGTGCGCCCAGGCGGGAATCGGGTCGCCCGCGCACACCGACACGCAGACCTCGCCGACGTAGCGATCGACAAGACGCCGCAGCGGCGCGGTCGTATGGGCGTACTCCGCGCCGACACCGGCGTGCTGTGCCCGCGTCGGCACCTCGTCGTCGAACGCGGCGTAGCCCGAGCCCCGCAGCAGCACGGTCGACTCGGAGAGCATCGCCGCGTGGGCGGGCAGGCTCGGATCGAGCGTGCGGATGAAGTCCGGAAACGCAACGCCGTCCCGCCAGTCGATGCCGAGCGCCTGCGCGGTCCGCCGCAGCCGCGCCAGCGCACTCTCGTTCGCCTTCGGCAGCGTGCGCAGGACGCCGACGTGTGCGTCCAGCATCAGCTCCGCCGCGGCCTGGCCCGTCATCAGCGAGATCTGTGCATTCCACCCCTCCACCGGGGCCGGCGCGCGGAAGGCGAGCTCGTATCCGTCCGGGCCGCGGTCGACGACCTGTTCGGGAATCGGCAGGTTGATTCCGCCGCGCCGCGCCTCACGCTCTTGGCGGAGCAGGCCCACCTCGCGTAGGAGGAGGAACGTCTCCTCGGCTGTGCCCGCGTCGAGCGAGCGCTGCACGTCGGCGTAGTCGAACCGCTTGCGGCTGCGGACGAGGGCGCGATGCACGTCGACCTCGACACCCTCGCCGGTCTCGTCGACCTCCATCGTCCAGACGAGCGCGGGGCGGGTCTCTCCGGGAAGCAGGCTGCCTGCCGCCTCGGAGAGCTGCGGCGGGTAGAGGCGCGCGTTCTCGTCCGGTGCGTACAGCGTCTGTCCGCGCTCGTGTGCCTCGCGGTCCATCGGCCCGCCGGGGGTGACGAACGCAGCGACGTCCGCGATCGCATACCGGACGCGATAGCCCTTGCCGCGGCGCTCGACGTGCATCGCCTGGTCGAGGTCCATCGACTCCGCCGGATCGATCGTCACGTACGGGATCGCCGTCTCGTCCGCGTCCGGAAGCCGCGGCGAGCGCACCGACGCCTCCGCGTCGGCGAGGACGTCGTCCGGGAACCCGAGCGTCACGTGGAGGTTCTTCCGGAGCTCCGCGAAGGCGGCCGCGATCTCGTCGGCGTCGGGCGGCAGCAGGCGGATCCGGCGCAGCGGCACGGGCGGAAACCTACGCGAAGCTGCTTCCCTTCGGGCCGGTGGTCACCTAGGATGCGGCGCATGCCACGTTTCTTGATCGAGCGCAACTTCGGTGGGATCAGCGACGACGACATGCTCGCCGCGTCCGTGCGCTCGGACGCGATGACCACGGAGCGCTTCCCCGAGATCGTCTGGGAGCACAGCCACATCGTCGCCGGCGACGACGGCGAGATCCTGACGTTCTGCGTCTACCGTGCCCCGACCGAGGAGATGCTCCGCGAGCACGCGCTCGCGTTCGGGTCACATGTCATCACCCGGATCTACGAGCTGCTCGACGACGTCACGCCGGTCGAGATCCGCCGCCGCGCGGCGAACGCGCAGACCACTTCGAGCTCCTAGCCCTGCGCGTCGAGCAGTGCGTGCGTGAGGCGCGCATACGCGATGGCGCGTGTGCGCATCACTCGGCGACGCCGCTCGACGTCCGCCTCGTCGAGAATCGCGAGTGCCCTGGTGAGCAGCGCGACGACCTGCTCCCAGGCGTCCCGCTCGCCAGCCCAGGCCGCTGCGCGCTCGGCGAGCTCGACGGCTTTCGGTCGCTCTTCGACGCTCGCGCCTTCGCAGAGGTGGAGGGCGATGGCGCCGAGCTCCGGCCCCGGCTCGAGACCGTGGACGTGTTCGAGCGCCGCCGCCGCCCGACGGTGCAGGTCGGGCAGCCGACCGGGCCCGATGCTGTCGTAGATGGCGTCCCGCGTGATCGCGTGGGCGAACCGGTAGCGGCCTCCAGCGCCGTCCTCGAGCAGTCCGGCGGCGGCCGCTTCGTCGAGGGCGTCGAGCAGGGCATCCGGCCGGCCGAACTGCCCGAGCACGGCCATGTCGAACGACTCGCCGAGCACGGACGCTTGCGCCAGCGTTTCTGCGCTCCGGGCGGAGAGCCTCGCGACGCGCGCGAGCACGACGTCGCTGACACTCTCGGGGACGGCACCCGCGTGGCGACGCTCGGCGAGGTGGCGTGCGAGCTCACGGACGAAAAAGGGGTTCCCGTCGGTGCGGTCGTGGATCCGGCGAGCGTCGGCCGTGCCGTCGAGCAGCGCGGCGACCTCGTCGACGGAGAGCCCTTCGAGGGCGACGCGCTCGACGTCGCAGTCGCGGCGGAGATCGGCGATCGCCGCGAGGAGTGGCGTGCCGACCGCGTCGGCGTCGCGGTAGGCGCCGAGCACGAGCAGCCGCTCTCCGGCCGCACCGCGCGCGACGCGGGCGAGCAGCGCGAGCGTGTTGCGGTCGGCCAGATGGAGATCGTCGAGCACGAGCACGAGCGGGCCTGTCGCGGTTGCCGCGATCAGTCGCTCCTCGATCTCGTGCCGCTCGGGCGCCCGGTCTCCGATCGCCTCGGAGAAGGGCTCGTACGGAACCAGTGACTGCTCCTCGCAGGCGCCGTAGAGCACCGTCGCGCCCGCGGCGCCGGCCTCTGCGGCAAACCGTGCCGCCAGCCGCGACTTCCCGATTCCCGCCTCGCCTGCCAGCAGGACGACCTGGGCCGCGCCGCCGCCGCTGACGACGCGGCTCCAAGCCGTGTCGATCCGCGTCAGCTCGGCCTCGCGGCCGACGAACGCGGCTCGATCGGCACGCAGCAGTCGAACCGGAAACGCCGACGGCGTCGTGGCGCGTCCGCTGCGCAGGGCATCGGCCAAGGCCTGCGTCTCCTGCGACGGGCCGGTGTGGAGACGCATGACGAGCCGGCTGCGCAGCTCCGCGTACTCGGCGAGTGCGGCGCCGCGGTCGCCCGCCGCGTCGAGCCTGCGCATCAGCGCTCGGTGGATCTCCTCCGAGAGCGGCTCGAGCGCAGCCTGGCGGCGGGTGAGCGTCGACGGCGCGGCGCAGGTCGCCTGCCTCGGCGGCGGCCGACGGCGAGCGTCTTCGAGCAGCGAGACGACGCGCTCGCGGTGTTCGTCCTGCGCCTCGAGCGCCCACTCGTCGTCGAACGCCGGCTAGCAGCGCGCCCTCGCACAAGGCGAGCGCCTCGTCGCAGCGTCCCTCCCCGCGTAGGCGCTCGGCCTCAAGGACGTCGACCCACGTGTCCGGCGCCAGCTCGACGCGCTCTCGCGTCGCGACGAGCGCGTCGTCGCCGAGCGCGCGCCGGAGCGTCCAGAGCGCGCTACGCAGGCTGGCGCGAGCGGACTCGTCGAGGACGTCGGGCCAGAAGATCGGCGCCACCGCGGCGCGTGGATGCGGCCCTGGATGGAGGGCAAGCCAGGCGAGGAGCGCGCGCGGTCTGCCCGAAGGAAGCGGGCGGCTCTCGCCGTCCACCTCTGCCTGGACGTCGCCGACGAGCCGGAGACGCAGCATCGTCAAAGCGTACAACGTGACGCTTGACGATTCCTTGACGGTTGCCGTGACGGTGCCCTGACGCGGCCGATCGAGGATGGGCTCGTCCCGTTCACGACGGCCAGGAGGCGCTTGTGAATCAGTACGTCATTCTTCGCCGGGGCGGCTGGCGCTCCGCCGAGGAGCTCGAGGAGGCCGCAGCTCGTTCGACCGCACAGGGTGAGCGGATGCCCGACGACATCCGCTGGATCCGCAGCTACGTGCTGGAGGAGGAGAACGGCTCGGTCGGCACGGTCTGCATCTACCAGGCCTCGAGCCCGGAGGCGATCCACGCACACGCGTCCGCGGCCGAGCTGCCGGTGGACGAGATCATCGCTGTCGCCGACACCGTCATCGTTCGCCCCGATCCGGTGCCGGCGGCGGCCTGACGGAGGGAGTCGAGATGAAGCACCGCCGCAAGCTGATCCTTCTGCTCGTCGCCGCCGTGACGCTCGTCGTCACCGGCATCGCGGCAGCAAGCTGGTGGAACGCGTACACCGACGGGCTGCCTGCCACGGCCCGCTACCACGACGTCGACCGCGCGATCGCGGACGGCTACTCGTTCCGATTGCCCGACCTGAGTGGGAACACCTGCATCGAGGAGCCCGGCGAGGGAGCGATGGGCGTGCACATGGTCAACACCGCTCTGCTCGACTCCACGATCGATTCGAAGCACCCCGAAGCGCTCGTGTACGAGCCGAAGTCGCGTGATCGGCTCCGGCTGGTCGCGGTCGAGTACGTGGTGTTCGAATCGGCGTGGACAGGAGATGAGCCGCCGGAGCTCTTCGGACGCGAGTTCGACTACGTGCCGGCGGGGAACCGCTTCGGGCTGCCGGCGTTCTACGCGCTCCACTCGTGGATCTGGAAGCACAACCCGAGCGGGCTCCTGTACGCCTGGAACCCGCGCGTGGACTGCAACTAGGGCACGTCCCGTGTCGGTCAGCGCCGGGCGACGGCCTCGGCGCTGGCCGGCACCGTGGTCCGCGGCGACTGCGGCCGCGTCGGCCCACCCCGCGACGACCGGTTTCAACGCCAGGCCAGCTCGGTCACGCGGAGGGGGAGCGTGACCGAGCGCAGGTCGCTGCCGGTGACGTGGTACCGCTCGAGGCTCGGGACGTCGAGCACGTGCACGGCGAAGCTCGTCGCGAGCGCGAGGAAGCGCTCGTCGGCCGACCACGCGAACGCGTGACTGCCGCGCAGGTGCTGAGGCAGGGTGACCTGCGAGCCGTCCCGGCGCAGGATCACGTCTGGAGCCATCGACACGTACGACCCTCGCGGGCTCGCCGCGATTCGCCCACCCGTGACGCGGAAGTACGACTGCTCCCGTGAGAGCCGGCCCTGCTCGAAGAACGCGATCGCGCTCAGCGCCCCCAGGCCGCCGAGCCTTCCGCTACCCCGGATCGAGAGCTGCACGGCAGCCGTCGTCGAGGAGACCCACGCGATCCCGTCGATCAGCGCACGCACGCGAAACGGGCCGCTCGGCATATTCGGATGCCGGCGGGCTGCGCGTTCGAGCTCGGAGCGGGAGATCAGCGTCTGCGGGCAGAACCGTTCGCCCGTACACGTCCGTGGACGCACGACCTCGCGGCCGAACGCGACCGTGAGCGTGCCGTCCGGCCGCCACGCCGGCGCGCAGCCCGGAATCGTGTACTCGTGGTCGCCCGTCTCGTGCACGAAGACCTCGACCGCGTCGCCGCCGCACCGCGCGACCGAGCTCCCGTCGGGCGAAACGGCCCCGTGCGGGCGGCAGCCGCTCGCCGGCTCCTGCGTCTGCTCGAGCGTCGGCAACGCGAGCACCTCAACACGGCAGCCGTCGCCGTGGAGGACGAGCTCGCCGCGGGCTCCCAGCCGTGTCAGCTGTCCGGTGAGCGCGTCACGTCCCTCGAGCTCGCTCGTCGTCTCCGCAGGCGCCGCCGCGTCGTCTCGGTTGCGGACGGCGTCGACCGCCGCGACGGCGACCACTGCCGCGAGCGCCGCAACCGCGACTGCCTCGAGCTTCCCTACGAGGCGGCCTTTACTTTGTCCGCCGCGTGCAGCTGCTCACCGAAGCGGGCGCGCTTGACGAAACGTCCGACTCCAGGCTTGCCGACGACCTCGCCGCCGTCCACGATCACGTTGCCGCGCAGCAGCACCGTCTCCACGTCGCCGACGACCTCGGTGCCTTCGTAGAGGTTGTAGTCGGTCTTCGACTCCTGGCGGGCCGCCGTGATTCGGTGCGGCTTCTCGGGGTCGAAGACGACCAGGTCGGCGTCGGAGCCGACGGCGACGGTGCCCTTGCGCGGATAGAGGCCGAAGAGCTTGGCCGGATTCGTGCAGAGCAGCTCGACCATCCGGTTCAGCCCTATCCGGCCTTCGCGGACGCCGAAGTGGTGGATCATGTGCAGCCGGTTCTCCAGGCCCGGTCCGCCGTTCGGGATCTTCGAGAAGTCGTCCCGGCCGAGCGTCTTCTGGCCGTCCCAGAGGAAGGCGCAGTGGTCGGTCGAGATCGCGCTGAGCGTGTCGCGCCGCACTGCCTCCCAGAGCACTTCCTGGTTCGCCTTGTCCCGCGGCGGCGGCGTGTAGACGAACTTGGCGCCCTCGAAGTCGGGCCGCTCGAGGAAGGTGTAGTCGACGAAGAAGTACTGCGTGCACGTCTCGCCCCAGACGTCCCAGCCCTTCTCGCGGGCGAGCCGGATCGGCTCGACTGACTCCTCGCAGGAGACGTGGACGACGTAGAGCGCGCAGCCCGCGACGCGGGCGAGCTGGATCGCCCGGTTCGTCGCCTCTCCCTCGGTCTCGGGCGGCCGTGTCAGCGCGTGGTACTTCGGCTCGGTCTTTCCCTCCGCGAGCGCCTTCTTGACGAGCACGTCGATGGCGTCGCCGTTCTCGGCATGGACCATGACGAGCGCATTCGTCGCGGCCGCGACCTCCATCGTCTTGAAGAGCGTCTCGTCGTCGACCATCAGCGCGCCCTTGTAGGCCATGAAGAGCTTGTACGACGTCACTCCCTGGTCGGGCAGCGACGCGAGCTCCTCGAGCGAGCCGCCCTCCTTCAGGTCGGTCACGGCGATGTGGTAGCCCATGTCGATCACCTGCTTGCCTTCGGCCTTGGAGCGCCAGTCGGCGAGGGCGTCCGCGAAGCTCGTGCCGGGCGCCTGGATGCAGAAGTCGACGTGGCAGGTCGTGCCGCCGCGGGCGGCCGCGCGCTGGCCCGACTCGACGTCGTCGATCGTGACCGTGCCGCCGAAGGGCATGTCGAGGTGCGTGTGCGGGTCGACCGCGCCCGGCAGCACGTACTTGCCCGTGGCGTCGACGACCTTGTCGGCTGCGGAGTCGAGCGACTCCCCGATCAGGGAGATCCGCTCGTCCTCGATGAAGATGTCGGCGACATAGTCGTCGGCGGCCGTGATCACCCGGCCTCCCTTGATCAGAACGCTCATGCGGATCTCCCTTCTCGGTTCGCTCTACTCGCCGGCTGTGCTACTCGCCGCCTTCGGTCACCTCGACCTCGGGCGCCTCCCAGTCGGCGCCGTTGACGTCGACGCCGTCGTCCTCGAGCGCTGCGACCGCGGCCTCGGCGAACTCGGTCGTGAAGACGCCGTCACCCGGGTCGTTCTTGACGATGTCGTAGTCCTGGGCGATCTGCGCCGTGGTGTCGTAGTCGGCCTCGTTCATGATCCCGATCCCGCCCTCGAACGGCCAGATCAGCTTGTTGATCTCGTTCATCTGCCAGCGCTGGTGGCCCTCACCCAGAGTCGGGCCCTCATCGAGCACGTACTGGACGCAGTCGTCCGGATTGTCGCGGCAGTAGATCCAGCCTCTGAATGACGCTTTCAGGAAGCGCGTCGCGATGTCCTGGTTCGCCTCGTCCGCGATCCAGTCCTCGCGGACGAAGATCCCGTCCTCGAGCGCGCCGGTGCCGAGGTCGGACATCTTCATCACGTTCAGCTCGTCGAGCGTGTAGAGCTCGCCGCTATCCGGGTTCTTGACCTCGAGTACCTGCGCGAGCTCGTTGTAGGTCATCGCCGCGGCGGCGTCGACCTCGCGGTTCAGGAAGAGGTTCATGTCGAACGGCTGGGCGACGATCTCCGCGTCGGTCTGCGGGTCGATCCCGTTCTTCGTCAATGCGGCGAACAGCTTGTGCTCGTTTCCACCGAGCCAGACGCCGACTTTCTTCCCCTCGAGCTTCTCGATCGAGTCGAGGCCCGTGTCCTTCCACGTCACCTCGGTCATCCCGGAGCGCGCAAACACCTGCGCGATGTTGACGATCTCGCCGCCCTGGTCGCGCGTGGCGAGCGTGTTGTCGAGCCAGTTGATCCCGAACTCGGCCTGGTTGCCGAGCACGACCTGCTCGGGGACGATGTCGGGCCCGCCCGGCTTGATCGTCACGTTCAGGTTCTCGTCGTCGTAGTACCCCTGCTCGAGCGCCGCGTAGTAGCCGGCGAACTGCGCCTGCGTGACCCACTTCAGCTGCAGCGTGACGTCCGCCGCCGCGGCCTCTGCGCCCGTCTCCGCTGCGCCGGTCGCCGCGCCACCGCTCTCCTCGTCGTCTCCGCCGCAACCCGCCACGAGCAATGCGAGCACGACCACTGGCAGTGCCAGCCACCACAATCTGCGAACCCTCACGAACGATCCTCCTCCTTCGCTAGTCCCTCGTCATTCGACCCGTGCCGATGGGAGCCAGGTCATGGTCAGGCGCTCGGCGAGCGCCACCGCAGCGTAGAACGCGATCCCGAGCAGGCTCGCCACGAGAATCGCGGCCCAGGCCTCCTCGAAGGCGAAGATGCCCGCCGACCGCCTGATCAGGATCCCGAGCGCCTCCTGTGAGCCTCCGAAGTAGTCACCGACGATCGCGCCGATCATCGCGAGTACGGTCGCGATCTTCAAGGCCGAGAAGATGAACGGCAGCGCGTTCGGGATCCGCACGCGCCGGAAGATCTCCCATTCACCGCAGGCGTAGGAGCGCATCAGCTCGATCGAGCTCGGCCGCACCGACGTCAGCCCGCGCAGCGTGTTCACGAACACCGGGAAGAAGCAGAGCACGGCCGCGATCACCATCTTCGAAAGCGGGTTGAGCACGCCGAACCAGTTGTTCGTGATCGGCGCGAAGGCGATGATCGGAATCGCGTTCGCCGCGATCGCGTAGGGCATGATCGCCCGGCCGAGCCTGCGGAAGCGCGCGAGCAGGAGGGCGACGAGGATCCCGCAGCTGCAGCCGATCACGAAGCCGCCCAGCGCCTCCTTGAACGTGAACCAGCCGGCGCTCAAGAACGTGCTGCGGTCGTCCCAGAGCGTCTGCAGGATGTCGGAGAGCGGCGGCAGCAGAAACTGCTCGACGTCGAAGCCGCGCGTGTAGCCCTCCCAGAGCGCGATCCCGAGCAGGAAGACGAGCAGCGCGGGGCCCCAGTCGCGGAGCCGCCCCAGGACGGGCGAGGCGGCCATCAGAGGCCTTCCTCGGCGACGATCAGCTGCTCCTCGTCCACCGTCTCGTCGACCTCGAAGCCGCCGCCGGCGCGCAGCACCCGGCGGACCTCGCGGATCAGCTCCGCGAAGCGGGGCTCCTCGCGCGTCCTCGTCAGCCGCGGCTGCGGCAGGTCGACGTCGACGATGCCGGTGATCCGCCCGGGCCGCGGTGACATGACCACGATGCGCGTCGACAGGAAGACGGCCTCGGAGATCGAGTGGGTGACGAAGATCACCGTCGAGCCGCTCGCCTCCCAGATCCGGAGCAGCTCCAGGTTGAGCCGCTCTCTCGTCATCTCGTCGAGCGCGCCGAACGGCTCGTCCATGAGCAGGAGCGCCGGCGAGAAGGAGAGCGCCCGGGCGATCGACACGCGCTGCTGCATGCCGCCCGAGAGCTGCCACGGGTGGTGCGATTCGAAGCCGGTGAGCTCGACGAGGTCGAGCATCTCCTCCACCCGCTCGCGGCGGCGCTCGCGGCTCCACCCCGCCAGCTCGAGCGGCAGGCCGATGTTCTTCGCAACCGTGCGCCACTCGAACAGGACGGAGTCCTGGAAGACGATGCCGTAGTCGCGGTCGACGCGGGCCTGCGCTGCCGTCTTCCCGTTCACCTCGACCGTTCCGGACGAGGGCTGGATCAGGTCGCCGACGACCCGGAGCAGCGTCGACTTGCCGCAGCCGGAGGGGCCGATCAGCGACACGAACTCGCCCGGGCGGATCTCGAGGTCGACGTCCTGCAGGGCAGTGACGCCGCCTTTGCCGAACTGCTTCGTCACGTCCACCAGCCGGACGACTGCCTGTTGCTCGGTCATGCGACGTGCTCCGGCGCTTTCCGGACGACGAGCTTCTCGACTCCGGCGATCGCGAGGTAGAAGGCGATGCCGAGCGCCGCCGCGACGATGTTCGTCGCCCAGAGCCGGGTCGGCGCGCTCGAGTAGTACTGGTTGAAGTTGAGGATCGCGCCCCCGAGCCCGTCCTGGATCGAGGCGGGCAGCTCGCCGATGATCGCGCCGACGACGCAGGCGGTCGCGCTCACCTTCAGCGCCGCGAACAGGTACGGCAGCGAGGCGGGCACGCGCACCTTCCAGAGCACTGACCAGGTGCTCCCCGCGTACGAGCGCATCAGCTCGAGCGCCCGCGGGTCGGCGGACTTGAGCCCGCGGAGCGTGTTGATCGCGACCGGGAAGAAGGTGAGGAAGGCGGCGATGACGGCGACCGCGCCCCAGTCGCGGAAGCCCGCGGGCAGCTTCGGGTTCACCCAGACCACCACCATCGGCGCGACGGCCAGGATCGGGATCGTCTGCGAGGCGACGATGTACGGCAGGAAGCCGCGCTGCAGCACGGACGAGTGCGCGAGCAGGACCGCGATCGCGAAGCCGAAGGCCGCGCCGAGCAGGAAGCCGGCCACCGCCTCTTTCGCCGTGAAGAGCGCGGCGTCGAGGAGCACGTCGATCAGCAGCGGGCCGTTCCTGCGGGACGGCTCGAACAGGGTCGAGACGATGTCGTGCAGGTGCGGCAGCGTGCGGTCGTTGACCTCGAACGTCCCGAGACGGAGTCCCGTCGTCTCGCCGACCCACTTGAACCCCTCCCACAGCGCCCACAGCCCGCCGAGCACGAGGACGAAGAGCCCGACCTGGGTCGCCGCAGCGCGGATCCGGTCCCCGCTCTCCCTCGGCGGACGGTTCACCGCTACGGTCGCAGCCGACACTGCGTAGTGCTTACCACACACCCGGTCGGCGGGAGTTAGATTCCGCGCGTGGCCCTCGACCCCGCCAGAACCGTCGCGGAGTTGCGCGAGCTGCAGGAGCTGACGGGCGACGAGAACGGCGCGCAGCGGGTCGCCTGGACGGACACCTGGGTGACGGCGAGGGAGTGGCTCGGCTCGAAGCTCGAGGGCCTGCCGCTCGAGTACGACGTCGACGAGGCCGGGAACCAGTGGTGGACGCTGCCCGGCGACTCTGCTCGCGCCGTCCTCCTCGGCGGGCACATCGACTCGGTCCCGAACGGAGGCTGGCTCGACGGCTGCCTCAACCTGATGGCTGCGGTCGAGGTCCTGCGCCGGATCGCCGCTGAGGGGACGCCGCCCGTCACGGTCAGGCTCGTGAGCTGGGCCGACGAGGAAGGTGCGCGCTTCGGCCGCTCGCTCTTCGGCTCGTCCGCAGCCGCGGGCTCGATGGCGGACCAGGACGAGCTCCGGGACCTGCGCGACGGCGACGGGATCGGGCTTCCGGAGGCGCTAAACGCGCACGGCGTCAACCTGAACGGCGCCGTCGAGGCCCGGGCTCAGCTCGAGAGCGCGGCCGCCTATCTCGAGCTCCACATCGAGCAGGGGCCCGTGCTCGAGTCGATGGACCTGCCGCTCGGCGTCGTTCTCGGCACCTTCGGCGTCGAGCGGCACCGGATCACCTGGCGCGGCCAGGCTGCGCATGCCGGCTCGACCCCGATGAACCAACGGCGCGACGCGCTTGCCGGCGCGGCCAGGCTGGCGCTCGAGCTGCGCGAGATCGCCGCCCGTGTCGGCGACGGGGCCGTGCTCACGAGCGGCGGCGTCACCTGCAAGCCCGGGATCGTCACCTCCGTCGTCGAGACCGCCGAGCAGCTGCTCGACATGCGCCACCTCGACGCGGGCAAGCTCGCCGAGATGTGGGAGCAGGTGCGCGACGCGTGCGAGCGGTTCGCGGAGGAGGAGAGGCTGGCGGTCGAGTACGAGAAGATCTGGTCGATCGAGCCGATCCTGTTCGACGAGACGCTGATCGGACTCGCCGACGAGGCGGTTCGGGAAGTGGCGGGTACCTCGCACAAGCTCCCCAGCGGCCCGCTCCACGACGCCGCCGAGGTCTCCCGCGCCGGGGTACCGACGGTGATGCTCTTCGTCCAGAGCCTCCGCGGGCTCAGCCACACGAAGCTCGAGGACACGAAGCCGGAGCACCTCGAGCTCTCGGTCCAGGCGCTGGACCGCCTCGCGACGAAAACGCTCGCGCACGTGGCCAAGTAACAGTCTGTTACTTGGCGTCGAGCGTGCCGCGCCGCGACTCGGAAGCCTTGTAACAGTCTGTTGCTTGGCTAGAGGAAGCGGACCGCCGCGACTCCGGCGGCGACCAGGCCGATCCCGAGCAGGCGGCCGGGCGTGATCGGGTTCTCGTCGAAGCCGACCCAGCCGAAGTGGTCGACGGCGAGAGAGGCGACCGCCTGGCCGGCGAGGATGAAGGCGAAGAGAGCGGCTGCGCCGAGCTTCGGCGCGGTCACGACCGAGCCGAGGACGTAGAAGGCGCCGAGGGCGCCGCCGATCCAGACCCACCACGGCGCGGCGCCGAGCTCGCGAGCTGCGCGTTGATCCCGAATTGGATCGGCAGCATCGCACCCGCGGCGACGGCGAACGCGTAGTACGGCACGGTGGCCACGGTCGTCAGTTCAAGGCATCATCCACCTACCCTGCAACGGCGAACTCGGACCACGCTGGCCGCGGCGCTCGCGCTGGCAGCAGCTGTCACCGGCGTGAGCTCGTCGTCGCTGGGCGCCTCGTCGCCGACGGGCCGGATCGTCTTCGAGCAGGACGTGTCGGGCGGGTCTGGGCCAATCCGCTTCGCGATCGCCGAGGCCGACCTGGCGCGAGGTCGCTGCACGCGATTGCTGACGCTCCGAGCCTCCGAGCAGGCGCTGATCTCGCCCGACGGACGCTTCGCCGCAGTGACGGCGTCGGGCGCGAAGACGGCCGCGATCCGGATCGTGACGCTCGCGGGCGGCAGTGCGAGACCTCTCCTCCGCGGCTCGGCGAGCCTGCGGGGCGCAGCGTGGTCGCCGGACGGCCGCCGGCTTGCCTACCTCGAGCGCGGCAGCCTGCGCGTGATCGGCGTCGACGGCCGAGGGGCCCGCCTGCTCGCGCGGTTCGTCGCAGGAGGCGTGGCGTGGTCGCGCGACGGAACGCGGCTCGCGTTCGCGTCCACGACGGGCAACGGCCGCAAGGGCACGCTGCGGACGACGCTCGACGTGATCACCCTCTCGACGCTCTCGATCGTGCGGCGCACGCTCTTCGTCGACCCTGGGCCTTACGGCTCGCAGCCGCAGCCGCAGTGGTCGCCGGACGGATCGGCGATTGCATTCGGCATTCAGGACACGGCTCGCATCCTCACCGTCCCACCGACGGGCGGCCCTGTCCGGACGTTGACCAGGGGATCCCAGCCGCGCTGGTCTCCCGACGGAGCCCGGATCTCCTTCCGCGGCAGCGGGCCGGCCGGGGTCGACGAGGTGTGGACGATGGCCGCCGACGGGACCGCGAAGCAGCGGCTGACGACGTCGAAGCCGCCGCCCCGTGGCGTGCCACAGTACGGGAGCTACCCCGGTCCCTGGTCCCCGGACGGCTCCTGGCTCGCCTACGGGCGCAAGTGGGCGCTCGCGACAATGCGCGCGGACGGCACGGGCGCCCGGTCGAGCTGCCCGCTCGACGTCGGCACCGGCTTCGGCGGCGCCGTCTGGGTCGAGTAGGCTTTCACACCGGTTTCGACGCATACTCGTCCCGTCCGACCGCGACTCCTGGAGGCACGGTTTATGCTCAGCTTCGGCGTCACCGTCCTGCCCGATCCGCCCTACAGTCGCCTGCTCGAGCTGACGAAGCTGGCCGAGGATCAGGGCTTCGAGTACGGCTGGACCTACGACTCGCACGTGCTCTGGCAGGAGTCGATGCCGGTGATGGCCCTCCTCGCCGACAAGACCTCGACGATCAAGCTCGGCCACATGGTCACGAATCCCGCCACGCGTGACCCGACGGTGCTCGCGAGCGCGTACGCGACGCTGCAGGACATCTCGAACGGCCGCATGATCATGGGCGTCGGGCGCGGCGACTCGGCGGTGCGCTACGTGGGTCGCAAGCCGATGAAGGTCGCCGACTTCGAGGAAGCGCTCAAGATGATCAAGCCGTTCATGAACGGCAAGGAAGTGCGCTGGAACGACAAGGATCTGCAGCTCAAGTGGGTGCGGCCGGAGCTGCCGGAAATCGAGATGCACGTCGCCGGATACGGGCCGAAGGCGCTCGCGGTCGCCGGACGCCAGGGCGACGGCGTGATCATCCAGCTCGCCGACCCCGACATCATCCAGTGGATCATGGCGACCGCGCGCACGGCGGCCGAGGAGGCCGGCCGGGACCCCGCCGCCCTGAAGTGCATCGTCAGCGCGCCCAGCCACATCTCGGACGACCTCGCCGACGCACGCGAGCAGGTGCGCTGGTTCCCGGCGATGGTCTCGAACCACGTCCAGGACCTGATCGACCGCTACGGCACCGACGGCTCCGTGATCCCGCAGGCACTCACCGACTACGTCGAGGCGCGCAAGTTCTACGACTACAACGAGCACTCCCGCGTCGGCGCCAAGCACGGCGAGTTCGTCACGGACGAGATCTGCGACCGCTTCTGCGTGCTTGGCAACGCGGAGCAGGCGACCGGCAAGCTCAAAGAGCTCGAGTCGATTGGGGTCGACCAGTTCAACATCTACTTGATGACGAAGGGGCAGGAGGAGACACTCGAGGCGTACGGTCGCGACATCCTCCCGGGATTCGCAGGAGTCGCCGCGTAGAGGCGCAGGAGGATCTGCAGCGCCGCTGGGACGCGGCCGCGTCCGGCTGGGAGACCCACCGGGAGACGGTCGCGGCGGTCAACGCGCCCGTGACCGAGGCGCTCGTCGCCGCGATCGAGCCGGCTCCGGCCGACGTCGTGCTCGACCTCGCCGGCGGGACGGGCGACCTCGCCGAGGCGCTCTCCGGACGGGTAGCGCACGTGATCTCGACCGACCTCTCGCCGGCGATGGTGGAGGCCGCGCGCCGGCGCGGGCTCGCGAGTACGGAGCACCGCGTCATGGACATGCAGGCGATCGACCTGCCCGATGCGAGCGTCGACGCCGTCGTCTGCCGGTTCGGCTACATGCTCGTCCCCGACGTCGCTCTCGCGCTGCGCGAGACGCGCCGTGTGCTCCGGCCAGGCGGACGGCTCGCGTTCGCAACCTGGGCGCCGGCAAAGCGAAACCCCTGGGCGACCGCGTTCATGCCGATTCTGATCGAGCGCGGACTGCAGGAGCCGCCGAAGCCCGGCGACCCGGGCCAGTTCACCCTGGGCGAGCCAGAGCGGATCGAGTCCCTTGTTCGGACCGCCGGCTTCGACCAGGTCGCCGTGCAGGAGGTCGGGATCGAGTTCCGCTTCGAGAGCTGGGAGGAGTTCCGCCGCATCATCACCGGGCTTGCCGCGTCGCAGCGCCAGGCCCTCGAATCGCTCGACGACGACACTCGCGCCGAGGTCGACGAGGCTGCCCGAGGCCGGCTCGCACCCTTCCGGGCGGACGAGGGTTACGTCCTTCCGGGCGTCGCGCTCGTGACGAGCGGTCGTTAGAGCTCAATTCAAAATGAGCCTTGTGTCGCCGGGCCGCCCGGGCGGCACGATCGCGGCGTCCTCAGTCGCCCCGATAGCACCACTATCGGGGCTCCCTGCGTCCTTGCGCTCGCACCACCCGGAGCACCCCGGCGACGAAGCTCATTCTGAATCGAGCTCTAGAGAATCGTCTTGCCGAGCGCGCTCGCGACCAGCTCGACAGCGAGCGAGGCGGTCGCGTTCTCGCGGTCGAGGATCGGGTTCACCTCGACCACCTCGAGCGAGGTGAGCAGGCCCGACTCGGCCACGAGCTCGAGCGCGAGGTGCGCCTCGCGGTAGGAGAGCCCGCCGCGCACAGGGGTGCCGACGCCGGGGGCGACCTCGGGATCGAGTGCGTCCATGTCGAACGAGACGTGCACGAAGCCCGGGCCGGCGATGTGCGTCAGCGACTCCCGAATCGCTCGCTCGATCCCGATCCGGTCGATGTCGCTCATCGTGTACGCCCTGATCCCGAGCTCGCGGATCTTCCCGCGCTCACGCGTGTCGAGCTCGCGCAGCCCGACGAGGGCGACGCGCTTCGGCTCGACGGCCGGCAGTGTCCAGGCGTCGCTCGCGAAGCGCCCGTTCGCAAGCCCAACCGCCGCAGCCAGCGGCATCCCGTGCACGTTCCCGCTCGGCGAGGTCTCGGGTGTGTTCAGGTCGCCGTGCGCGTCGAGCCAGAGCACGCCGCCCAATCCGCGCGCATGGGCCAGCCCGCCGAGCGTGCCGAGCGCGACCGAGTGGTCGCCGCCGAGCACGAGCGGCAGCGCACCTTGCTCCAGCGCTTCTCCGACGAGGCGTGCGACCTGCTCTGCCGCCGCCTTGATCTCGGGGAGGTAGCGGGCGCTCTCGTCGGTGTCCTCCGTCGCCTCGAGGACGGCGGTCTCGACGTCGCCCCAGTCGAGGCACTCGTAGCCGATCCCCCGCAGCCGCTCGTGCAGGCCCGCGTACCGGATCGCCGACGGCCCCATGTCGACGCCGCGCCGGCCGGCCCCGAGGTCGAGCGCCGCCCCGATGATCGCGACCTGCTTGGCTCGGTCCACGACGCCGAAGGCTACTTACCGCGCAGGGTGGCAATGGCGAGGGCCGGACTTGAACCGGCGACACCACGGTTTTCAGCCGTGTGCTCTACCAACTGAGCTACCTCGCCTGGGCGACCACCAGTGTAGCCCGGTCGGCGTTGCGTAGATTGCGTGGGTGGCCGACGATCGACGCGACCGCTTCCGCGCCTTGCACGAGCGTGACGAGATCTTCGTCATGCCCAATCCCTGGGACATCGGCTCCGCGAAATTGCTCGCGTCGCTGGGGTTCGAGGCACTCGCGACGACGAGCGCGGGATTCGCGTGGTCACTCGGAAAGCTCGATATGCGCGTGACGCGCGACGAGCTCGTCGCTCACGTCGGAGCGCTTGCGGCAGCGACGCCGCTGCCGCTGAACGTCGACAGCGAGCGCTGCTTCCCCGACGACCCTGGCGGCGTTGCGGAGACGGTGCGGCTCCTGGCCGACGCCGGGGCGGCCGGCTGCTCGATCGAGGACTTCAACCCGGCGACCGGTGAGATCGAGACGCTGGAGCTCGCTGCAGAGCGTGTGTCGGTCGCCGCCAGGGCCGGGGAGCTCGTGCTCACGGCGCGCGCGGAGAACCACCTCCACGGGGTCGACGACCTCGACGACACGATCGCCCGCCTGCGGGCGTACCGGGACGCCGGCGCGGACGCCGTCTATGCACCGGGGTTGCGCGACCTCGAGCAGATCCGAACCGTCGTCGAGGCGGTGGATGCTCCGGTCAACGTGCTCGCTCTCCCGGGCGGGCCGAGCGTGCCCGAGCTCGCCTCGGTGGGTGTTCGCCGTGTCTCCACCGGCAGCCTGCTGGCGGGCTCGGCGTACGGCGCGCTGCTCGCCGGGGCGGGCGAGCTGCTCGGCGAGGGCACGTCGAACTACGCGGAGACCGGCGCCTCGCGGGACGCGCTCAGGGCCGCATTCGAGGGCGGTTAGACTCCGCCGCGATGAGCACGGAGACGACGCCGGAGCTGTGGGGCATGGAGACGCGCAAGGCGGTCGCAAACTTCCCCGTCTCGGGCGAGCCGATCCCGGTTCCGGTCGCCCGCTGGCTCGGCAGGATCAAGGCCGCGGCAGCTCGCGCGAACGCTGAGCTCGGGCTGCTCGACGCCGAAAAGGCGGAGCGGATTGCGGCCGCCGGCGACGCGATCGCGAACGGCGAGCACGACGACCAGTTCCCGATCGACGTCTTCCAGACCGGCTCCGGCACGAGCTCCAATACGAACGCGAACGAGGTGATCGCGGCACTTGCCGGGGAGGACGTCCACGCGAACGACGACGTCAACATGGGGCAAAGCTCCAACGACGTCTTCCCGTCCGCCGTCCATCTCGCCGCGCTGGGCGAGATCGAGCAGGACCTGTTGCCCGCGCTGGAGCTGCTCGCCGCGTCGCTCGAGGCGAAGGCGACGGCGTTCGACGACGTCGTCAAGTCGGGCCGCACGCACCTGATGGACGCCGTCCCCATGACGCTCGGACAGGAGTTCGGCGGCTATGCGGCGCAGGTTCGCCAGGGGATCGAACGGGTGGAGGGTTGCCGCAAGCGGCTCGGCCGGATCCCGCTCGGCGGGACCGCAGTCGGCACGGGCTTGAACACACATCCGGAGTTCGCCGCGAAGGTGCGCGAGCTCCTCGCCGCCGACACCGGCCTCGAGATCTCGCCCCCCGCGGACCCGTTCGAGGCGCAGGCCGCCCGCGACGGGCTCGTCGAGGCCTCCGGCGCGCTCAAGGTCGTCGCCGTCAGCCTGACCAAGGTTGCGAACGACCTGCGGCTGATGGGCTCCGGCCCTCGCGCCGGGCTCTCGGAGCTCTTCCTGCCGGAGTTACAGAAGGGCAGCTCGATCATGCCCGGCAAGGTGAACCCCGTCATCCCGGAAGTCGTGACGCAGGTCGCCGCGCAGGTGATCGGGAACGACCAGGCGATCACGGTCGGCGGTCTCCAGGGCCACTTCGAGCTCAACGTCTTCGTTCCGATGATGGCCCGCAACCTGCTCGGCTCGATCAAGCTGCTTGCCTCCGCCGCGAGGCTCCTGGCGGAGAAGTGCGTCGACGGGATCGAGGCGAACCGGGAGCAGAACGAGCGCTACGCGGAGCTGACGCTCTCGGCGGCGACTGCTCTCAATCCCCACATCGGCTACGACAAGGCCACCGAGATCGTGAAGAAGGCGGCCGCATCGGGGCGCTCGCTGCGCGAGGTCGCCCGCGAGGAGGGCGTGGACGACGCCATCCTCGACGAGGCGCTCGACTACCGCCGGATGGCGAAGCCGCACGCCTCGGGGTAGACGTTCCACTAAACCTGCGCTACGCTCGCAAACTTCTTTTGCAATTCACGGATGGGGAGGGGAACGCATGCTGAAGCGCCTCGCGCTGCTCGCGGCCATGGCCGCAGCACTCGTGAGCTTCACCGGCTCGGCCGGTGCGATCACGGGGAACTTTACGGACGACTTCGTCCACGACAACGTGGGCCTGCTCGTCTTCTACACACCGAACACGCCTCCGGGCGAGGATCCGTTCAGCCACCGCTGCTCGGGCACGTTGATCTCGCCGACCGTGATGGTGACGGCCGGCCACTGCACGGACGGCGTCGATTCGGGTCGCGTCTACTTCCAGCAGTCGGCCGCGCCGAACTACGACCCGAACGCGTTCGGCGGCCGTGGCGGCGACCCGACCACGGGCTATCCCTACGAGAACGGGATCACGTTCAGCCGCGCCGACGACTACGGCTTCGACAACTTCGCCGACTACCCGGAGACGCGTGACGTCGGCGTCGTCATCCTCGACCGGCCGGTGACGCCGGCGAACGGCTTCGGGATCCTGCCGCAGGTCGGCGCGATCGACGCCTACGCTGCCCGCCCCAAGAAGGACGCGCGCTTCACGGTCAGCGGCTACGGGATCTCGGACGTGAAGCCCGTCGTCGTCTCCTTCCGCGAGCGGTTGATGGCCGAGTCGTATCTCGTCAACAACGAGGCGCCGGTCACCGAGTTCAACTTGAAGACGACTGCCAACGCCTCACAGGGCAAGGGTGGGACGTGCAGCGGCGACTCGGGCGGCCCGGTGTTCTTCAAGGGCACCAACGTGATCGCGGCCGTGACCTCGTTCGGGATGAACGCGATCTGCACGGGGCACGACTTCTCGTACCGGCTCGACCGCGCGCCCGTGTTGGCGTGGATCAACGACCCGAACCGGGTCGACCAGGGCTAAGTCCTGTCGGCTTGACCGGATGGGGCGAGGGCTCCTTTGCGGGCCCTCGCTCCGTCTGCCTGGCCGGCTTCGACGGTGGAGCCGGCTTCGGCTCGCACTCGGGACGCGCCTTCAAGGTCACGCGGCTGCCGCGGCTGCCGATCGCGCGCACCGTCAGGTTCGTGCAGCTCGTGATCCGGACGTTGAAGCGGGCGACGAAGGTGCCGTTCTGGCGGGCGATGGGCCCGGCGAAACGTCGGCGGGTCCCGATCGTCACTGTCAACAGGATCCCCTCGCGCGGCCGGAAGCCGCTTCCCTGGACGACGAGCGGCGCCACCGAGCCGAGCTTCAGCGCGGCAGGGCGCGGCTTCGCTCCCCAAGCGGGCAGCGCAAGAGCGAGCATCGTGATGACGAGACCAACGGCAGGTGCTGCGCGCATGCGTCCTCCTACCGAGCATCAAGCCACTCCCGACGTCCTGCCGCGCCCCACAAAAGGGGGGTTTTCAGCAGGAATCAGTAGGAAATTGCGCCGCGGCCCGTGGCCGCCGCGTGGCGCTGCTCATCCGCGCGGTAGCTCGAGCGGACGAGCGGGCCGGCGAAAACGGAGCCGAAGCCGAGCGCTTCGCCCTGCTCGCGGAGCCAGCGGAACTCGTCCGGGTGCACCCAGCGGTCGATGAGGGCGTGCTTCGGGCTTGGCTGCAGGTACTGCCCGATCGTGACGACGTCCACCCCGTTGGCGCGGAGGTCGCGCATCGTCTCGACGACCTCGTCGTTCGTCTCGCCGAGGCCGACGATGATCCCGGACTTCGTCAGCACGGGGTAATCCGCGAGCTCCTTGGCCCGACGGAGCAGCCAGAGCGCCTTGTCGTAGCTGGCCTTCGCGCCCCGCATGCTTCGGTGCAGGCGGCGGACGGTCTCGATGTTGTGGTTGAAGACCTCGGGCCGCGCGGCGAGGACGGTGCGAAGCGCCTCCTCCTCCACGCCGAGGAAGTCCGGGGTCAGCACCTCGACGCTCGACTCGGGCAGCTTTGCCTTGATCGCCCGGATCGTGGCCGCGAAGTGGCCGGCGCCCCGGTCGGGGACGTCGTCGCGGTCGACCGACGTGACGACGACGTGCTTGAGCTGCATCTGAGCCGCCGCCTGGCCGACGCGGAGCGGCTCGAGCGCGTCCGGGGCGGCCTCGGGCTTGCCCGAATGGACGTAGCAGTAGCGGCAGGCGCGGGTGCACGTGTCGCCGAGGATCTGGAACGTCGCCGTCCCGCGTCCCCAGCACTCGGAGATGTTGGGGCAGCGCGCCTCCTCGCAGACCGTGTGCAACGAGAGGCCGTGCAGGAGCTTCTTCACGTCGAAGTAGCGCGAGTCGGCGCTCGGCGCGCGCACCTTCATCCACTCCGGCCGGCGCGGCCGCTCGGCGACGGGAAGCGACGTCTCCATCACGCGCACCCTAGCGGTGGGCCGCCAGCTGCCCGTGCACCGGCTGTGGCCAGAGACCGTGGCCGGCGTCGGCCGGGAGCTCCTCGAGCTCGAGCTCGAACACCTCGGCGAGCGCTGCCAGTGCAGGCCCGCGCACCTCGTCGACGGTGACCGGGCGGTCGAGCTCCTTTGCGATCGTCGTGAAGGCCGCGTCCTCGAGCCCGCACGCCGTGATCCACTGCGTGAACGGGGCCGGGTCGAGGTCGACGTTGAGGGCGTAGCCGTGCGTCGTGATCCATTTGGCGACATGGATGCCGATGCTCGCGATCTTCCGCGGCGGGGGAGCCAGCCAGACGCCGGTCAACCCTTCGATCCTCTGCCCTTGTAGTCCAAGCGCTGCAAGCGTTTGGACCAGTGCTTCCTCGAGGTCGCGGCAGTAGCGCTTCACGTCCAGGCCGTACCTGTGGAGGTCGAAGATCGGGTAGCAGACGAGCTGCCCCGGGCCGTGGAAGGTGGACTTGCCGCCGCGATCGGTCTCGACGAGCTCGACCGTCGCGCCCTCCGGGATGTGCAGCTCCGACGCCTCCGTGCGCCGGCCCGTGGTGACGGTGGGCGGGTGCTCGAGGAGGAGGATCGTGTCGGGGATCGCGCCCTGCGAGACCGCGCCTGCGAGCGACCGCTGCAGCTCCCACGCCTCCGTGTAGGGAACGAGGCCGAGGTTCATCACGTAGGCGCCCTTCATGCCGCTCCCAGGGTAATCGTCCCGTTCGCCACGCCGTCGAACAGCTCGAGCCACGCGGGGACGGGGTCGCCCAGCTCGACCGCCACGGCCCGGTCGTGCGGCGCGAGCACCTCGTTCCAGGAGAGGGCCCGCACCAGCGTCCCGAGCAGGTAGCCGTGCTCGAAGGCGCTGCGGAGCGCTGCGGGTGGTCCGAACTGCGTGAACGGCTCGAGGTACGCGTCCCGCAGCCGCTCGACCTCGGGCGAGCCCGGCGAGGCGCCGATGCGCTCTGCTGCGAAGCGGAGCGGCAGGACCGGGCCGACGAACGGGTGGGACACGACCGCTTCCGCCCAGTCGAGAAGCCGAACGTGGCCGTCGCGAATGAAGAGATTGCCGTCGTGGGCCTCGGTGTGGACGACCGTGTCCGGGATCATGCGACCAAGCCCGGCAACTGCCTGCCGGACCTGGGCAGCGCGCCGCTCGTGGCCGGGCAGCTCCGCCGACCGTTGCTCCAGGAGCTCGGGCCGGGCATCGACCGTTCCCAGCGCGATCGCCTCGTCGGCGGCGGGCGCCAGGTCGATCTGCAGCTGGGCGTACTGCGTGAGCAGCTCCTCCCAGGGCGGTGCCGGCCCGCCCTCGTCGAGCTGTGTACGCAGGCGGCGTCCGGCATCGCGCGTGAGCAGCCGAGGGCCCTCGAACGCGATCACTTCGGGCAGCAGTTCCGGCCGGCGCCGCGAGAGCGCCGCCGTCAGCGGCGGCTCGAAGGCCAGCGACGGAGGGACCTGCTTGAACCACGCCTCGCCGTCGCTCGTCGGCACGCGCGCGACGGCGGACCAGACGCGCGTGAGGACGACCTCGATCTCGCCGGCTCGCGTGACGTGCCGGTCGATCCACGACGTCGCCTCTCCGAGCCACTCGGGCTCGTCCCAGGCGAGCTGCGACACGGCTCAGTAGTCCGATTCGCCCCAGCTCTCGAGCTTCTCGCGCAGGTCGCGGAGGAAGCGGCCTGCGAGGGCGCCGTCGACGAGCCGGTGGTCGTACGTCAGCGTCAGGTTCATCATCGGCCGGATCGCGATCACGTCCTGGCCGCGGTCGTCCTGGACGACCCACGGCCGCTTCACGACCGCGTACGTCCCGAGGATGCCGGCCTGCGGCTGGCTGATCACGGGCGTGCCGTGGAAGGTGCCGTAGCCGCCGGGGTTCGTGATCGTGAAGGTGCCGCCCTGGACGTCGTCGGGCATCAGCTTCTTGTCGCGGGCGCGCTGCGCGATCTCGGCGACCGAGCGCGCCATCCCGAGCAGGTTCAGACCCTCGGTGTGCTTGACGACGGGGACGATCAGGCCCTTGCCGTCGGCGAGCTCGACGGCGAAGCCGAGGTTGACGTAGTTGCGCGTGACGATCTTGTCGCCGCGGATCTCGCCGTTGATCCACGGATACTGGCGGAGCGTCTCGACCGTCGCGCGGGCGATGAAGGCGAGATACGTCGGGTTGACGCCGTAGGCGGCCTCGTACTCCTTCTTGAGCTTGGCGCGGATCGCGACCACGCGCGACATGTCCACCTCGATCGCGCTCGTCACGTGCGCGGAGGTGTCGAGCGAGCGGCGCATGTGCTCGGCGATCCCCTTCCGCATCGCCGTCATCGGTTCGAACGTCTCGCCGGGGGCGGGCTCCGCCGGCTCGGCGGGGGCGGGTCGCGCAGGCTCCGCCTGCGCGATAGGTGCCGGGGCGGGCGGCGGAGGTGGGGCCTCCGCGGGTGCCGGCGTCGGTGCCGCTGGAGGTGGCGGAGCGACGGGCGCTGCGGCTGCCGCTGGCTCTTCCGCCGGCGGAGTCGGCGGAGCCTCCGTCGAGGCGCCGGATTCTACGAAGGCCAGGATGTCCTTCTTCGTCACGCGGCCGCCCGTGCCGGTGCCCTGGACGGCGCTCGGGTCGACGCCGTGCTCGGAGGCGATCCGGGCGACGACGGGCGAGACGAACGTGCGGCCGTTGCCGTCGGACGGCGCGGCCGCCGGAGCCGGGGTCGGGGCAGGCGCGGGGGGAGTCGACGGCGTGGGCTCGGCAGTCTCGGTCGCGGCCGCCTCGGACGCGTCGGCCGCAGCCTGGGTTGCGGGCTCGGGGGGCGCCTCGGCCGGGGCGGGCGCGGCGGGCTCGGATCCTGCGGGCGCGATCACGGCCAGCACCGTTCCCACGTCGACCGTCTCCCCTTCCTGCACCATGATCTTCGCCACGACGCCCTCGCCGGGGCTCGGGACTTCCGTGTCGACCTTGTCGGTCGAGATCTCGAGCAGCGGCTCGTCGGCGGCGATCTGCTCGCCTTCCGACTTGAGCCACTTCGTGATCGTCCCCTCGGAGACGGACACGCCCATCTGGGGCATGACGACGTCGATCTGCGTTCCGGTGGCCATCGCCCTCCTAGTACTCCGCCAACTCTCGAAGTCCCTTCACGACGTCATCGACCTGCGGGATGAACGCCTTCTCGAGCACCGGCGAGAACGGCACCGGACAGTCGGGCGCCGCGATCCGCTTCACGGGCGCGTCGAGGTCCTCGAACGCCTCCTCGGCGATCGTCGCGGCGATCTCGCCGCCGAAGCCGCCGGTGCGGTTGTCCTCGTGCAGCACGACCACCTTCGAGGTCTTGCGCACGCTCTCGAGCACCGCTGCCTTGTCCCACGGCATCACCGAGCGCAGGTCGACGATCTCGACCGAGACGCCGTCACCCTCGAGCTGCTTGGCCGCCTCGTCGGCCGTGTAGACCATCGCGCCCCAGGTGATCAGGGAGACGTCGTCGCCCTCGCGGTGCACACGCGCCTTGCCGATCGGCGTCACATAGCGGTCGTCCGGCACCTCGCCCTTGATCCGGCGATAGAGGTGCTTGTGCTCGAAGAAGAGGACGGGGTTCGGGTCCTCGATCGCGGCGACGAGGAGGCCCTTCGCGTCCTCCGGCGTCGCCGGGCAGACGCACTTCAGGCCGGGGATGTGCGCAAACGAGCTCTCCGGGTTCTGGGAGTGGAACGGACCGCCGGAGAAACCGCCGCCGGACGGGAGCCGGACGACGATCGGCACGGGCGTGCCGACGCGGAAGCGCTGCTTCGCCGCGACGGTGACCAGGTGGTCCCAGCCGCAGGAGATGAAATCGGCGAACTGCATCTCGGCCACGGGGCGCATGCCCATCATCGACGCGCCTGTGGCGGCGCCGAGGATCGCGGTCTCGGCGAGCGGCGAGTCGATCACGCGCCAGGGGCCGAACTCCTCCTGGAAGCCGAGCGTCACCTTGAAGGCACCGCCGTAGACGCCGACGTCCTCGCCGATCACGAAGACGCGGTTGTCGCGCCGCATCTCCTGCCGGAGCCCGTCGCTGATTGCCTGCAAATAGGTCTTTTCAGCCATTACTTGTGGTGTGGCGTGTCGAGGTCTTCGGGCGTCGCGTAGACACCGTCCAGCAGCGTCGAGGGATCGGGCTGGGGCGATTCGTCGGCGCGCGCGAGCGCGTCGTTCAGGATCTTCTTGACCCGCCCGGCGATCTCGTCCTCCTCCTCGTCCGTGAGCTCCGCGTTGTCGCGCAGCCAGGTGCGGAAGCGCTCGATCGGGTCGTGCTTCGCCCACTCCTCGAACAGCTCCTTCGGCACGTAGAACGCGTCGTCGTGGACGGCATGCCCCTCCATGCGCAGGGTCTGCAGCTCGAGCAGGGTCGGACCACCGCCCTCGCGCGCCTTCTCGATCGCGCGGCGGGCCTCGCGGTAGACGGCGAGCACGTCGGTGCCGTCGACGACGACGCCCTCGAAGCCGTACGCGGCGGCGCGGTCGGCGAGGTGTTCCACCGCATAGCCGAGATGCGTGGGCGTCGAATATGCCCACTGGTTGTTGTCGCAGATGAAGACGACGGGGAGGCCGTGCACGCCGGCGAGGTTCATCGCCTCGTGCGCGTCGCCGCGCGCGGAGGCGCCCTCGCCGAACCAGCCGACGGCGACCCGCTTCTCCTCGCGGATCCGGAACGCGAGCGCGCAACCGACCGCGACGGGGAGCATCGCAGGGAGGTGGCTGACCATCGCGATCATCCCTAGCTTCGCGTCGGCCATGTGCACGTTTCCGTCACGGCCTCGCGTCGGCCCGTCCTCGCGGCCCATGTACTGGGCGAAGATCCGCCACGGCTCGACGCCGCGCGTGACGTGGACGCCCATGTCGCGGTGCAGCGGCGTGCCGACGTCGTTCGGGCCCATCGCGGTCGCGACGCCGACGGCGGCGCCCTCGTTGCCGCGCCCGGTGTAGAACGATCCCGGGATCTTGCCCTGCTTGTAGAGGATGTGGCCTCGCTCCTCGATCCCGCGAGTGACCAGGAGATTGCGGTAGATGCCGAGCAGGTCCTCGCGGTCGAGGCCCGCCTCCCTCACTTCGTGCAGCGAGCCGACCGGCTCCGCCTCGCGTACCGCCATGCGTAACCACTCCCGTCGGGGTTGGGGACGACGGCCTGCACTCTAACGAGCGCTGGAGTCGTCAGGGGTTCCATTCGCGCGGGTGTGATGTGAGAATCGGCCGGTGCTCGAATTCTGGTCTCCCCGCGTCGACCGCAGCCGCCGCCGGCGCGACGTGCCGGCGATCGTGGAGGCGCTGCGCAGCGGCGGGCTGCGCACGCGGCGCGCGGCGGCGAACGCGCTCGTCGCAATCCCCGACGCGAGGGCGACGGACGCCCTCGTGGCCGCTCTGCGGGACCACGACGAGCTCGTGCGCACGAATGCGGCGCTCGCGCTCGGAGAGTTGACGGGGCCGCAGTCGGCGGGCGAGGTGCTGAAGGCTCGCGGGGCCCTCGTCGACGCGCTGGGGGACGCGGAGCCCCGCGTCCGAGCAATGGCGGCCTCCGCGCTCGGCCGGACGAAAGCGACGGAAGCGGTCGAGCCGCTGATCGGCGCGCTCGACGACGCCGATCCGCTCGTCCGCAGGACGGCCACGGTCGTCTTGCAGGCGTTCGACGACCCGCGCGCGGTGGAGGCACTGTCGTGACCCACCCGGCGGTAGTTAGGGCGTCGCTGGCGCGCGATCCGCGGCGCGATGCCGCGTCCTCAGTCGCGTCCATACCTTCGGGTATGGACGCTCCCTGCGTCCTTGCCTCGCTTGCGGCTCGCACGCCAGCGACGCGAAACCACCACCGGGCGGATCACGCACGATGAGCGAGGCCTCCGACCTGCTGGCGCGGCTGCCGCTGTTCGCGGGCTGTCCGCGGCGGGAGGTCGAAAGTGTGGCGCGCTACGTGCACGAGGAACGCATCGCAGCCGGTGAGCGGTTCGTCACCGAAGGGGAGCGCGGCGACTGCTTCTACGCGGTCGTGGAGGGGACCGTCGACGTCGAGCGCGACGGTGTCCTGCTCCGCTCCTTCGGGCCGGGAGACTTCTTCGGCGAGACGGCGCTCGTCGCGCACGCGCCCAGGAACGCGTCGATTCGCGCGACGAGCCCGGTTCGGGTGCTCGTCCTTCCGGCGCGCGACTTCCGCGCCGTCGTGGGCCGATTCCCCGCGGTCTACGACGCCGTGCTGCGGGCGGTGGCCGAGCGCACGTGAGCGTCGGGTCGCATTTGTCCGACGAGGGGCCGGCGGTTGACTGGCTCCATGAG
This sequence comes from uncultured Gaiellaceae bacterium, assembly GCA_963850995.1. Taxonomy (GTDB): domain Bacteria; phylum Actinomycetota; class Thermoleophilia; order Gaiellales; family Gaiellaceae; genus Gaiellasilicea. The sequence continues at coordinate 586,209 of CAWKNQ010000004.1, forward strand.
GACAGGTTCGTGATCGACCAGTTGATCAGGCCGGTGGCGAACCTCTACCGCGTCTCCGCGTCGGGGCGGCCGATCGCGTTCGTGCGCCAAAAGAAGCTCGCGATCAAGGAGGACATTCGCTTCTACGCAGACGAGGCGCAGACGCAGGAGCTATTCCGGATCAAGGCTCGGAAGGTGATGGAGCTCAGCGGTCGCTACGAGCTGACGATCCCAGCGGGTGAGCGGATCGGGGCGATTGAGAAAGTGTTCTCCAAGTCGCTATTCCGCTCGACGTGGCGGGTGATCGGCCCTCTCGACGAGGAGCTCGGCATCGCCAAGGAGCGCTCAGCGCCGGTGGCGGTCCTCCGCCGGGTGATCGACGCGGTGCCGTACGGAGAGTTCGTGCCGATCATCTTCCACTTCACGATCGACGAGGGCGAGCGGCACCTTGGCGACTTCACGCGCCGGATCGGGATGCGCGACACGTACGACCTCGACCTCACGCCAGACAGCGAGCGCACGATCGACCGCCGGCTGGGAATCGCGCTCGGAGTCGGGCTTGACGCGCTCCAATCGCGCTAAGAGCTCATTCTGAATCGAGCTTAAGCGGGGACGCGCAACGGCTCGTCGGTTGGGATCCGCTCGAGATCTCGCTTCTTCAGCATCGTCAGCAGGAGGACGAGGCCGGCGAGCAACAGGACTGAGGCGGCGAAGAACGCGCCCTTGAAGCCGGCCACGAGCGCGTCGCCGAGCTGGATCGGGTTCGGGGCGCCGGAAAGGCCGGCGAGCTCGTCGTCGGTCCGGTTCACCGCGATCGTCGAGAGTACCGCCAGGCCGATCGCGCCACCGATCTGCTGCGACGTGTTGAAGAGGCCCGACGCGAGCCCGGCCACGTCGGCCTGGAGGCCTGAGGTGGCGAGCAGCGTCACGGGGACGAACGTGAGCCCCATCCCGATCGAGAGCGGAATCATCATCGGGAGCACGTCTGCAAGGTAGGTCCCGTCCTGGTCGATCGTGAGCAGGGCGAGCATGCCGGCCGATGCGATCACGAGGCCGATCGCGGCCGTCGTGCGTAGGCCGAGCGACCTCATCATCCCCTGCGAGATCCCGGCACCGATGGCGACTCCGACCGTGAAGGGCAGGAACGCGAGCCCGGCCTCGAGCGGCGAGAAGTCGAGCACGCGCTGGAGGTACAGCGTGTTGAAGAAGAACATCGCGAAGAGGCCCGCGGCGACGAGCAGCATGACCACGTTCGCGGCGCGCAGCGTCCGCACGTTGAAGATGCTGAGCCGGACGAGCGGCTCGGGCGAGCGACGCTCGATCACAACGAAGGCCACCAGGAGGACGACCGCGAGCGCGAGGAAGCCGAGCGTCTGCGCCGACCCCCAGCCGTTCTCGGCGGTCGAGACGATCCCGTAGACGAGCGCGATCAGGCCGGCGGTCACGGTGACGGCGCCCGGGATGTCGTAGGTCTCGTGCCTCGCGTCGCGCGACTCCGGCACGTAGCGGAGCGCCGCCAAGCCGCCGATGAGCCCGATCGGGACGTTGACGAAGAAGATCCACGGCCAGGAGAGGAACTCGACCAGGATCCCCCCTGCGAGGAGGCCGGCCGCGGCGCCGCCGGTCGCGATTGCGGCCCAGACGCCCATCGCTTTGTTTCGCTCGGGGCCCTCCGCGAAGGTCGTGGTGATGATCGAGAGCGCGGCGGGCGAGATCAGCGCGGCGCCGAGGCCCTGGAGCCCGCGGCAGAGGATGAGCGTCGTCGACGAGTCAGCGAGCCCGTTCAGCAGTGAGGCCACCGTGAAGACGACGATGCCGGCGAGGAAGACGCGCTTGCGTCCGAGCAGGTCACCGGCCCGGCCGCCCAGGAGCAGAAAGCCGCCGAAGGTCAGCGTGTAGGCGTTGACGATCCACTGCAGGTCGGCCTCGTCCATGTCCAGGTCGGCCTGGATCGACGGCAGGGCGACGTTCACGATCGTCGCGTCGAGGACGACCATGAACTGCGCGAGGCAGACCAGTGAGAGAACGAGCCACGGGTTGACGTGCTTCGTGGGCAAGACGCGGTTTCTATCAATCGCGCGCGAGCCCGGCGGTACGGTTTGCCGCATGCCACCGAAGAAGCGCAACTGGATCCAGGAGGAGCGCCGGAAGACGCTGGGCGACTGGGTCACCTTCTGCCTCGGCTGCGGCGCCGTGCAGCGCTATTTCCTCGAGCTCGAGGCGGAGCTCCCCGCGGTGTGCCCGCAGTGCGGCGGCGAGATGCGACACCGCTGCCCGGAGTGCGCGGCTCCGTTCCCGTCTGCGTTCGCGGTCGAGTGCGAGGAGTGCGGCGCGGCGATCAGGCCGCCCGAGGTGCTCGGCGTCCGGATCCGCAAGCCTGGTCGCTAGGTCCGCGGCGGCGGGAGGGAGAGGAGCCGCAGCACCTCCACCGGCTCGGTTCGTCCCTTGACCTGGACCGTGCCGAGCGGCTCGGTCTGTGCGCCCCACAGCTGTGCGGCCGTCTCGGCGCTGATCGCGACACCGCCGACGGGCGCAAGACCTTCGATCCGCGCGCCGAGGTTGACCGTGTCCCCGATCACGCTGTAGGTCCGCCCCGAGCCCGTGCCGAGCACGCCGACCGTCGCCTCCCCCGTGTGGACCCCGGCGCGGAAGCGCGGCCAGTCCGGCATCGTGGCCGAGACCCCGCCGCACTCCTCCTGCAGGGCCAACGCCGCCCTCGCCGCGCGCTCCGCATGCCCGTCGCCGTCGAAGGTCGCGAAGACGGCGTCGCCGATCAAGCGGTCGATCTCGCCGCCGTAGAGCTCGACGGCGGGGATCGCGACGTCGAAGTACCTGTTCAGCATCGCCGTGACGGCACTCGCCTCGTGCTGCTCCGAGAAGGACGTGAAGCCCTTCAAGTCGGCGAAGAGCACCGAGACCGTGCGCGTGGCGGCGGCCGTCTCGTCGCTGTAGAGAGGGCTGAACCGCTCCTCGTGCCACTCCCGGTGCGCCGCCCACGCGATCAGGGCGAAGGCGGCGAGCATGAGCACGTGCCACTCCCACCACGACGCCTTCCAGTTCCGCGAGAGCCCGATCGCGATCATCGACTCCGCAAGCAGCACGAATGCGATAGCGAAAGAGAGCAGCAGCGTCGACGCTCGCTGCCGGTAGAGGATGAGGTAGCGGACGACGGCAAACGCGAAGAGCACGACTCCGAGCACCGAGAGAGCGACGAGCGGGAAGGACAGCCGCTCGGGGACCGCGTCGTCGTCCAGGTCGGGGAAGAGCGTCAGCGAGACGACGAGCCAGACGGCGAGCGCCGCGAGCAGCAGGTTCCGGAGCAGCGACGTGGGGATCCGGTCCGTGTCCAGCGCCGACGCGGCGGCGAAGCCGCCGGCGACGACGAGCCCAATCGGCGTCGCAACGACGAAGCCGAGATTCGAGCGTTCGAGCAGGACGCCCGGCGTCGCGAGGGCGTGCAGCGCGAGGAACCCCGACGCCGACAGGAACGCGAGCGAGACGAGGTAGACGCGGCGGTCGTCGCGGCGGCGGGCGGCCACGCCCGTGGCGTAGGCAAGCGCCGCATTGATCCCCGCCGTGATGAGGACGAGCCAGAAGTGCGAGGGCTGGTGCTGCCAGTGCACGTCCGCCGACGGCTGCGCGAGGACGACGGCGAGCCAGATCAGCGGGAGCGCCAGACCCGCCGTGAGGAGGATCAGCCTCGGGCCGGCCACCGGCTCGCTTCCTGCTCGGCGAGGTGGACGTGCACCTCGCTCACGGCCAACGCACCGTCCCCGACGGCTGCCGCGACGCGTTTGATCGAGGTCGCGCGGACGTCGCCGGCGGCGAACACGCCGGGTAGCGTCGTCTCGGTCATCCGTCCCGCGCCTGCCGGCGCTCCGGTGACGACGTATCCCCAGTCGTCGCGTTCGATGCTCGCGGGAAGCCACTCCGTGCGTGGGATCGCCCCGATCAGGACGAGCAGCGCCGCGGCGGGCACGCGCTCGACCTTGCCGGTCTCGGCATCGCGAAGCTCGAGGTGCTCGAGCCGTCCCTCCCCGGCGGCCTGCGCGACGGCCGTGTGGGTGCGCACATCGACGTTGCGGGTCTCGTCGATCGCGTCGATCAGGTAACGGGACATGCTCGAGGCGAGCGATTCGCCCCGAACCAGAATCGTCACCCGGCCCGCATAGCGGGCGACGTGCAGCGCCGCCTGCCCGGCCGAGTTGCCACCGCCCACGACGTAGACCTCCTCGCCGGCGAGGGCCTGCGCATCGGACATCGAGGCGCCGTAGTAGACGCCGACGCCTTCGAACTCGGCGAGCCCGGGCGCGTCGAGGCGCCGGTACTCGACGCCGAGTGCGAGCACGATCGCGCGCGCCGTCACCTCACCCCCGTCCGCCGTGCCGACGGCGAAGCCGTCGTCGCGAGGCTCGAGCCGGACGACGCGCTCCGTCAGCTGGAAGCGCGTGCCGAAGAGCCACGCCTGCTGGTAGGCGCGCTGGGCGAGCTCGCCGCCACCGAGCCCGCGTGGGAAGCCGAGGTAGTTGCGGATCAGCGAGCTCGAGCCGGCCTGGCCGCCGACGGCGCCGGCGTCGAGCACGATCGTGCGCAGGCCCTCCGAGGCCGCGTAGACGGCTGCACCGAGACCAGCGGGGCCGGCTCCGACGACGACGATGTCGGCAGCGGTCTCCTCGAGCTCGGTCGGGAAGCCGAGCGCCCGGGCGAGCTCGCCCGGCGAGGGGTCCTGGAGGACGGTCCCGTCTGCGAGCGTCACCTCCGGCGGCGCATCCGTCTCCGGGTCGAGGAGCCGATGCGGCGTCCCGAGCCCGTCCAGCGCGCTCCGGAGCTCGTGCGCGCGGGCCGAGCGGGGATCTGCGATCACGGTCACGCCGGCAGGGCCGACGCCCTTGAGGCGCGCCGATTCCTGCAAGAGCTCCGTGACGGTGCGGTGGAAGACCTCGTCGGGAGACCTGGTCGGCTTGATGACGTAGAGATCGATCGAGCCGCGCGCCATCGCCTTCAGGACGATCTCCGCGAGCGAACGGTCGGCCCATCCGAGCCAGGGGATCAGGAGAGCGCGCCTGGCGGTGGGGAAGAGCCCGCGCACGCCCGCGAGCAGCTCGGCTCCGGCCGGGCCTGCTGCGAGCACGACCGCGACGTCGTCGCCCTCGGTTCGGGCGCGCTCGAGCGTCGCTCTCAACTCGCTCGTGCCGCAGCCCCCGACCGCGTAGTCGGCGCCGTAGCGCCGGACGAGCTCGGCCTCGATCCGGGCGCGGTCGGCCGGGTCGTCATCGGCGACCACGAGCAGCGGCTTGCGGGAAGAGTCGTTCACGGCGCGTTTCTGCGCCAATCCTACGACGGTGCCGCCTCCGGGCTCCACCGGCGCGCCAGCATGGTGCGAGGCACGCCGGCACGGTCAAGGCGTGAGCCTTGTCACATCAGCAACCAGCCGCCGTCGACCTCGAGGTTGACGCCGTTCACCGAAGGGTTCTCGAGCAGGAAGACGACCGCGCCGACGACGTCCTGCATCTTGACGTTGCGCCCCGTGGGCGTCCGGGCCCGCACGTCGGCGACCCGCTCCTGCTTCGGCGCCCACTCGGGGCTGTCGCCGACGATTCCCGGGTGCAGCCCGTTGAAGCGAACGGGTGCGAGCTCGAGTGCGAGAGTCCGCACCATCGCCGTCACGCCTCCGTTGACCGTCGTGACGGTCGTCGAGCCCGGGTAGGGCCGGTCCTTCGCGAGGCCCCCGAAGACGACCACCGAGCTCGTGTCGCCGAGCCGCGGCGCCAGCGCGTGCACGACCTCCGTGTAGCCGATGAGCTTCAGCGTCACGAGCCGCGTCGCCGACGCGATGTCGTACTCGCGGGCGCGGTTGTTGTCGCGCTCGATCGCCGCCAAGACGAGGTTGTCGACCGCGCCCACGCCGGAGAGCGCCTCGCCGATCGCCTCCGGGGCTGCGAGGTCGAACCCGAGCCCCGTCGTGTTGCCGCCGAGCTCGGCGGCGACGCCCTCCGCCCGCGCGGCGTCGCGCCCGGTCACGACGACCTGCCGACCGCGCTCGGCGAAGTGGCGCGCGACCTCCCGCCCGATGCCGGCCGTCCCGCCGACGACGACTACTGCCCCACCTTCTGCCATTGCCTCCTCCTTGCCGTCGTTCATCCAGAGTGCTCAGACGACTCGCGCAGCACGTCCGCGACGCGGGCAAAATCCGCGGCGCCCAGCTCGTTCGCTGCGGCTCGGGCCAGGACCTCGTCGGCGGCGCCGACGGTGGGGAGCCGTAGGCCGGCCTCGTCAGCGAGGTCGAAGGTGAGCCGCAGGTCCTTGCGCATGAGGTCGACTGTGAAGGCGACCGGGGTCGACGCCGGATCAAGGAACGCGCCGCGCTTGTACTGCACGTAAGGCGATGCGACCGCGCCGCCGGCGAAGACGTCGTACGCCGTCTCGCGCACGATCCCGGACCGCTCGGCGAGCACGAGGCCTTCGGCAATCGACTCGTTGATGACGGAGAGGACACCCTGCAACACGACCTTCATCGCGGCGCCGGCGCCGGTTCCGCCCAGGTGGAAGATCGTCTGGCCCATCGACTCGAGGACGGGTCGCACGCGCTCGAGAATCTCGGCGTCGCCGCCTGCGAGGATCGTCAGCGCCCCTTGCTCGGCGAGCGCCGTACTGCCGGACACCGGCGCGTCCAGCCAGGCGGCGCCGCGTTCCGTCACCTCGGCCGCAAACTCGCGTGCGGCCGCCGGCCCGATGGTGCTCATGTCGACGAGCACCGAGCCGGTGCCGAGGCCGGCCAGCAGCCCGTCGTCGCCGTGCAGCACCTCGCGGAGCGCGTCCCCGTCGGAGACCATCGTCATGACGATCTCGGACGACTCGCCGAGCTCGCGCGGGCTTCCGGCACGCCCGGCCCCGGCGGCGACGAGCTCGTTGGTGCGCGACGCCGAGCGGTTCCAGACCGTCAGCGAGTGGCCGGCGTCGAGCAGCCGACGGGCCATCGCCGACCCCATCCGGCCGAGGCCGGCGAAGCCGGCGTTCACCGGCGGACGGGCTGAGGCCGAGCAGCGGACTGCGCGTGGAGCTCCTGCGAGGCGGCGAGCTGCCCGTCCAGGTAGTCCCAGTCGCGGTCGAAGCGGTAGGAGTGCCGGTCCGGCGGCCCGGGAGCCGACGTCTCGAGCCACTTCACTCGCTTGCCGCTCGTGTTGGAGAAGGCGTGGATCGACCCGACGCCGGTCCAAAACACGTCGCCGGGCCGCAGCGTGTAGCGCTCGCCGTCGGCGACCGCCTCGACCTCCCCCTCGAGCATGTAGTACGCCTCCTCGTAGGGGTGGTCGTGAGGCTGCGCGACGCCCCCCGGCTGGTACTGGACCATGAACATCGTGTGCAGGTGCGCGTCGAGCCGCTGGTCGACGAGCATCTTCACGGCGATGCCACTGTAGGCGAGGAGCGCCGTCGCCATGCTCGCGGAAACCGTCGGCTGGTCGACGGGCGCGCCGGCCTTGAGCTCGTCGACGTCCATCTCCCAGTCGGCGAGCCGGAAGAGGTGGCGGTTGCGCGGGTCGCGCACGTCGAGCGGCGCTGCCGGCGACGACGGCGCGGGCGCGATGAAGAACGTGTCGGGCGGCTCCTCCGGCGGGCGCGGCCGCGGCGACATCATGTCGATCCACGACGCCGCTCCATCGGCGCGCCAGGCGTGCTTCACGCCGACCGGCACGACCCCGCACGCCCCGGGCCCGAGCTCGAGGCCCCGGCCGTCGAGATAGAGGACGGGCTCGCCCTCCAGCACGAAGAAGCTCTCCTCGAAGGAGTGGAGGTGGGTGTCGACGTGCCCGTCGTCCAGCCGGCAGAGGCCCAGGCCCATGTGAACCGATCCGGTCGAGCCGTCGACGAGGGAGCAGCGCGTGAAGCCGGCGCTCCCCGACTCGTAGGCGACGGTCGGAACGATCTCCTCAAGGCGCTTCAGGTGGTGCACGCTCTCCTCCTCGGTCTCGGCTGACGCGCCGGCGGCATCGCCGCCATACGACCTGCCATCCAACCAAACTGCACGAAAGACCCGGGGCCGTTCGATCTCACTCTACAACGACCGCGCCACGGCGATTCACGCTGCGCCTGCGGCACGAGTGGCTTTCCGTCACGGGTCATAGCCGAAATTACGGGGCTATAGTGACTGTGTGGCACGAAGTGAACACGACGTGGAGGACGTTCAGCGCGGCACGCGCACGAACGGGAAAGGCAACGTCTCGGAGACGCTGGGCGCGAGCATTCGCCAGGCCCGTCACGCCGCCGGCTTCTCGGTGCGGGGCCTCGCGGCCAAGACCGAGGTGTCTCCGAGCCTGATCTCGCAGATCGAGCGGGGCCGAGCAACGCCCTCCGTCGCCACGCTGTGGGCGATCGCGACGCAGCTGGGGATCCCGATCGGGGAGCTCTTCAACGGCGCGGAGCCTCCGGCCGGCTCGGCGGCGACCTCCTGGTCTCCTGTGCAACGACACGACACGCGCAAGGTCATCACCCTGGCGGACGGCGTTCGCTGGGAGCGGCTCACGCCCGGCTCCGACGACGAGGTCGACTTCGTCTACCTCGTGTACCCCGTGGGCGCGGAGTCCTGCGCCCCGGACGCCCTGACGCGGCACGGCGGCAAGGAATACGGCTTCGTCGTGAGCGGCACGCTCGGCGTGCAGATCGGGTTCGACGAGTACGTCGTCCGGGCGAACGACTCGATCTGCTTCGACGCGTCGAAGCCGCACCGGCTCTGGACGATCGGCAACGAGCCGGCCGTCGCGGTGTGGACGGTCGTGAACCGGCGCGGCGACTCGCGCGCCGACGCGTTCCGCAGACTAGCCCGGCACTTCGTACATCGTGAGTGAACAGCGGCGGCCGGCGAGCCGTCCCGGCCCTCACCGGGCCCCAGTGTCCGTAAACGGCGGCGCTTTCTCCATTCCAAGCCCGTTTGACACGTTCGACGCAACCTGCTTAGGTAGCAATCGCTGTCGAGTGTCACTAACGACGTTGTGAAGCAGCGTTGACGTTCGGCACAGCGGCAACGGTGCCGGACGACCTCGCCGGAGGGGAGGCACCATGGATCCTGGGGAGGAGCATCCCGGCCGGAAGCGGGTCTCGCGGAAGCAGTTCATCGCGGGCGGAGCCGCCGCAGGTGCGGCGATCGGCTTCGGAGCGACCGGTGCGGCGTTCGCGGCGCCGCGGTCGAGCAAGGCGGCCGAGCCGCCGCCGCGTCAAGACGAGGAGGTCGTCCTCTACAACGGCCGCATCCACACGCTCGACGACGAGAACCGCGTCGTCTCGGGCGCCGTCATCCGCAACGGGCGCTTCGTCGAGGTCGACAAGGGCGTGCCGCGCCACGGCCGCGCGATCGACCTGAACGGACGCACCGTCGTCCCCGGGCTCATCGAGAGCCACATCCATTTCGTGAGCCTGGGCAACCGCCCAGGGCATCACGTCGTCATCGAGCGGGCGCGGGACATCGCCGGGATCCAGGAGCTGCTCGCCGCCCGGCGCCCGTCCGTCCCGGAAGGCGAGTTCATCACGGCCATGGGCGGCTGGCGGGCGAACATGTTCGCGGAGAACCGGCTGCCGACGCTCGCGGAGCTGGACGCAGCCGTCTCGGATCGGCCCGTGTACCTGCACATGACGGGCAGCGGCCCATCGGCGACGAACGGCCTCGGCAAGGCGTTCTTCGAGACGGTCACGAGCCCGCTCGCCGGCCCGATCGCCGTCGGCGCCGACGGCTCGATCGCAGCGGGCGCGACGTCGAACACGGCCCTCTACCACCTTCGCGTCCGCCAGACCGCCGCGGACAAGGAGCGGAGCGCGCACGACGCGATGGCCTACTCGGTGAGCACGGGCCTGACCGGGATCCTCGACCAGGTGCTACCGCCCTCACCCGGGCCGATAAATCCTGGGCAGTCGCTCTCGGGGCTCGACCACTACCGCATGTATGACCCCTTCCTTGCGATCCACCGGCGCGGCGAGATGCTGCTCCGCCTACAGACGAACTTCCTGCACAACCAGAACGACATCAACCTGCCGGAGCTGAAGGAGCGCCTGAAGAACCAGTTCCAGCTCTTCGGAGACGACTGGTTCATGACCGGCGGGATCGGCGAGTGGGGAGCGCCCGTGCCCGCGTCGCCGACCGCGCCGTCCTTCGCGGCCTGGACGGAGGCGCAGCGGCTGATCGCGCAGGCGCGCTGGCGGAACGAGAACGCCGCGGGCAGCCTCGGCGCGCTCGAGACCGTGGTCGCCGGCTACGAGGCCGTCGACGCCGAGTTCGGGATCAAGGATCTGCGCTGGCGGATCCAGCACGCCGATGCCGCGACCCCTGCGCTGCTCGAACGGCTCAAGTCCCTCGGCAGCGGCGTCTCCATGTCCGGCCATCGCTGGACGGGCACGGCAGGAGCGCCGTACCGGCTGATCGTCGACAGCGGCATCCCGCACGCGCTGCACCAGGACGGCGTCCACATCGCGCCCCTCAACCCCTGGTTCGCGCTCTACTACGCGACCACCGGGATCAACTTCGCCGGCCAGCAGACCAACCCCGGCCAGTCGATCACGCGCCTCGAGGCGCTCAGGGCGTTCACGCAGGGCGCCGCCTGGTACATGAGCCGCGAGGACGACCTCGGCACGATCGAGGTCGGGAAGCTCGGCGACCTCGTCGTGCTCGACAAGGACTACTTCACCGTGAGCGACGCCGAGATGCGGCGGATCGAGCCGGTGCTCACCGTCGTCGGCGGCCGGATCCTGCACGACGCCGGCGTCGTCGGCTGAGAGGGGAGGACGCATGGAACCTGAGCAGGAGGAGCCCAAGCAGCGCGTCACACGGAAGAAGTTCCTGGCGACCGGGGCTGCGGCAGGCGCAGCCCTCGGGATCGGCGGTCCCGGCGCGGCGTTCGCAACGCCGAAGTCCGCGAGCGCGCCCGACCCGCCGCCGCGCGGCGACGAGGAGCTCGTCCTCTACAACGGCCGGGTCCACACCATGGACGGCGACGACCGCGTCGTCTCCGGCGTCGTCATCCGGAACGGGCGCTTCGCCGAAGTCGACAGGGGCGTGCCGCGCCACGGCCGCGCCATCGACCTGAAGGGCCGCACCGTCGTCCCCGGCCTGATCGAGGGCCACGTGCACTTCGTGAGCCTCTGCAACCGGCCGGGCCACCACGTCGTCATCGAGAACGCGACCAGCATCGCCGACATCCAGGAGCTGCTGGCGGCACGCCGCCCGGCCGTGCCGGCCGGCGAGTTCATCACCGGCGATGGGCGGCTGGCACCCCAACTTCTTCGCCGAGCGGCGCCTGCCGAACCTCACCGAGCTCGACGAGGCCGTTCCGGACCGGCCGGTGTTCCTCTACCAGGGCGGCGGCGGCCCGTCGGTCACGAACAGCCTCGGCAAGGCGTTCTTCGAGAGCGTCTCCGACGCGCTGGCCGGGCCGGTGACGGTCGGCGCCGACGGCTCGATCGCCACCGGCAACCCGAACCAGTCGAACCGCGCCCTCTACCACCTCCGCGTCCGGCAGACGTTCGAGGACAAGAAGCGCAGCACGCTCGACGCGATGGCGTACTCGGCAAGCGTCGGGTTGACGGCGCACCTCGACCAGGTGCTGCCGCCGTCGCCCGGGCCGCTGACGCCGACGCAGGGCCTGCCGAACCTCGACCACTTCCGGATGTACGACCCCGTCCTCGCGCTCCATCGCGAGGGCAAGACGTTCATCCGGCTGCAGACGAACTTCCTGCACAACCAGAACGACATCAACCTGCCGGAGCTGAAGGAGCGGCTGCGCAACCAGTTCCAGCTCTTCGGCAACGACCTGATGATGACCGGCGCGATCGGCGAGTGGGGTGCGCCAGGCGACGGAAGCGGGCCCGTCTGGCTGGAGGCGCAGCGAGTGATCGCCCAGGCTCGCTGGCGCAACACGAACCGCACGCTCAGCCTCGCCGCGCTCGAGAACGTCGTCGCCGGCCTGGAGACCGTCGACGCCGAGTTCGACATCTCCGACCTGCGCTGGACGGTCCATCACGTCCAGGTCGCGACGCCGCAGCTGCTCGAACGGCTCAAGGCGATCGGCGTCGGCGTTCAGGTGGGCTGCTGGCGATACGGCACGGGCACGCCCACGGCCAACGGGTCGCCGTTCCGGATGGTCTCGGAGAGCGGGATCCAGAACGGCATCCACATGGACGGCGTGCACATCGCGCCGCTGACACCGTGGTTTGCCCTCTACTACGCGACGACCGGCGTCAACGCGCTCGGCGTGCTCATCAACGACGGCCAGCAGATCTCGCGCCGTGAGGCGCTCCGGCTGTACACCCGCGAGAACGCCTGGCACCTGAACATGGAGGACCGGATCGGGACGATCGAGACCGGCAAGCTCGCCGACCTCGTCGTCCTCGACAAGGACTACTTCACCGCCACGGACGAGGAGCTGAAGCGCATCCGCCCCGTGCTCACGGTTGTCGGCGGCCGCGTCGTCCACGACGCCGGCGTCGTGCGCTGAGGCGAGAGGAGGAGTGATGGAGGAAGAGCAAGGCGCCCCGAAGCCCGAGACGCGCATCTCCCGCAAGAAGTTCCTCGCCACCGGCGCGGCCGCGGGCGCGGCCCTGAGCGTCGGGGGCGGCGGCGCCGCCTTCGCCGCGCCGAAGTCGGCGAGCGCGCCCGATCCGCCGCCGCGCGGCGACGAAGAGATCGTCCTCTACAACGGCACGATCCACACGATGGACGGCCAGAACCGCGTCGTCTCCGGCGTCGTCATCCGGAACGGGCGCTTCGTCGAGGTCGACAAGGGCACACCCAGGCACGGACGAGCCATCGACCTACGGGGCCGCACGGTCGTCCCCGGCCTCGTCGAGCCGCACGTCCACATCGTGAGCCTGGCGAACCGCCCCGGCTACCACACGATCCTCGAGAACACGACGTCGATCGCCGAGATCCAGGCGGCGCTGGCCGCGAGGCGGCCCTCGGTGCCGGCGGGACAGTGGATCACGTCGATGGGCGGCTTCCACACGAACCAGTGGGCCGAGCACCGCATGCCCACCCGCGCCGAGCTCGACGCCGCCGTGCCGGACCACCCGGTGTTGCTCTATACGCGCTTCACCGGCCCGTGTGCGACGAACACCCTCGGCAAGGCGTTCTTCGACGCCGCCGACGCCGGACCGAGCCCGCACCCGCAGTACGTCCCGGTCAACACCGCCGCCGACGGCTCGATCGCCGCGGGCGGCTTCGCCGGCGGGCCGTCCAACTCCGCCCTCTACCTGCTCCGCCGCCTGCAGACCTTCGAGGACAAGAAGCGCAGCACGCTCGACGCGATGGCGTACTCGGCGCAGGTCGGCCTGACCGCGCACCTCGACCAGGTGCTCTTCCCGACCCCCGGGCCCCTCTCCCCGACGCAGGTCCTGTCCAACCTCGACCACTACCGGATGTACGACTCCTGGCTGGAGCTGCACCGCGAGGGCAAGACGACCATCCGGCTGCAGACGAACTTCCTCCACAACCAGAGCGACCCCGCGCTGCCCGAGCTGAAGGAACGCCTCCGCAACCAGTTCCAGTTCTTCGGCGACGACATGATGATGACCGGCTCGATCGGCGAGTGGGCGGCGCCCATCGGCGCCGGCGCCGTCTGGCTGGAGGCGCAGCGGCTCGTGGCGCAGGCCGGCTGGCGCAACGAGAACAGCGTCGGCAGCCTCGCCCAGCTCGAGCAGGTGGTCAACGCCTACGAGGCCGTCAACGCCGAGTTCGGCATCACCGACCTCCGCTGGATGGTCCACCACGTGCCCGTTCGTGACGCCGCAGCTGCTCAGCCGGCTCCAGGCGCTCGGAGCGGCCGTGCAGATGGCGGCCTTCCGGTGGGTGACCTCGGGGCCGAACGATTCCGGCGTGGGCGCGCCGTTCCGGACGATCGTCGACCACGGCATCCAGGTCGGGATCCACGGCGACGGCGTCCACATCGCGCCGCTCAACCCGTGGCTCCACATCTACTACGCGACGACGGGCGTCAACTCGTTCGGCGCGCAGGTGAACGCCGGCCAGCACCTGACCCGGCAGGAGGCGCTGCGGCTCTTCACGATCGGCAACAGCTGGTTCCTGCGCATGGAGGACAAGATCGGCTCGATCGAGACCGGCAAGCTCGCCGACCTCGTCGTGCTCGACCGCGACTACTTCACCGTTCCGGACGTGCAGCTGAAGCAGATCCGCCCGGTCCTCACGGTCGTCGGCGGCCGGGTCGTCCACGACGCAGGAGTCGTGCGCTAGCGAAGGGAGAGAACATGGCTGAGCAAGACAAGGACGAACGCCGGAAGGGAATCTCGCGGAAGCAGTTCATCGTCGGCGGCGCGGCCGCCGGCGCGGCCCTCGGAATGGGCGGAGCGGCGGCGCCGCCTTCGCCACGCCGAAGTCGGCGGGCGCGCCCGACCCGCCGCCGCGCGGCGACGAGGAGATCGTCCTCTACAACGGCCGCATCCACACCATGGACGCCCAGAACCGCGTCGTCTCCGGCGTCGTCATCCGCAACGGCCGCTTCGCCGAGGTCGACAAGGGCACCCCCAGGCACGGCCGAGCGATCGACCTCCGGGGCCGCACGGTCGTCCCCGGGATCATCGACAACCACAACCACATCATCCTGATGGGCAACCGGCCCGGCTACCACACGCCGCTCGAGAACGCCTACTCGATCGCCGACGTCCAGCAGACGTATGCGGCTCGCGCCGCCGCCGTCCCCGCCGGCGCCTGGATCACGACGATCGGCGGCTTCAACCCGAACCACTTCTGGCCTCCGTCACCCCTCCCGCCGAGGTGCGCCTGCCCACGCGCGCCGAGCTCGACGCCGCCGTACCCGGGAATCCGGCGTACGTCCACGTGAGCTTCACCGGCCCGGCGTCGACGAACAGCCTCGGCAAGGCGTTCCTCGAGAGCAGGGGCGTCACGGTCGCCGACAACGGCTCATCGTCACGGCCGGCCAGCAGGCGACGCGCGCCCTGCTCGCTGCTCCGCCAGACGCTGCTGAACCCGGAGGAGCGGCGGCGCGCGACGCTCGACGCGATCGCCTACGGCCTGAGCCTCGGCGTCACCGCCCACCTCGACCAGGGCGCCTTCCAGAAGACCGATACGCCCGCCGACGGCGCCGCGCACGAGGACAACTACACGATGCAGCTCCCCTTCCTCGAGCTGCACCGCGAGGGCCGGCTCGACGCCCGCGTCCAGATCAACTTCCTGCACATGGAGAGCGACCCGGCGCTGCCCGGGCTGAAGGAGCGGCTGCGGAACCAGTTCCAGTTCTTCGGCGACGACGTGCTCAACACCGGCGGCATCGGCGAGTTCGTGGCCCAGGGCCTCGGCCCGAGGTGGGTCGAGGCGAGCCGCCTGGTCGCGCAGGCGCGCTGGCGCGGCGAGGTGCACTCGCTCAGCACCACCGACTTCATGACGGAGATCGCCGGCTGGGAGGCGGTCAACGCCGAGTTCCCGATCACGGACCTCCGCTGGGTGGTCGCGCACGTGCCGCGGATCACGCTCGAGTGGATCAACCGCTTGAAGGCGATCGGCGGCGGACTGTCGCTCACGGCTGGCAGTACCTCGGCGGCAACCTCCCGACGACGCCGCCGCTGTACGCCGGCCCGCCGTTCCGGCTGATCGTCGACAGCGGCATCCCGACAGGGATGAGCTCGGACGGCATGCAGATCGCGCCGATGAACCCGTGGATCCACATGTACTACGCGACGACCGGGCTCAACGCGCGGCAGCGTCCTCATCAACCCGAACCAGCAGATGACGCGCGAGGAGGTCCTGCGCCTCTACACCGCCACCAACGGTTGGTTCCTACGCAAGGAGGACAAGCTCGGCTCGATCGAGGCCGGCAAGCTCGCCGACCTGGTCGTGCTCAACAAGGACTACTTCACCGTGCCGGACGAGGAGCTGAAGCAGATCCGCTCGAGCCTGACGGTCGTGGACGGACGGATCGTCCACGACGACGGCTCGCTCGGTCGCTAGGAGGTCACACGCCGAGGCAGATGCGCCGTACATCGGGGTCGTTCAGCAGGTCGTCGGCCGCGCCCGACAGCACGATCGTGCCGTCGCTCAGGAGGTGGCCCCGCTGCGAGATCGCGAGCGCACGCGTCACGTTCTGCTCCACGAGCAGGATCGACACACCGGAAGCGTGGATCTCCTGCAGCGCGTCGAAGAGCGTGTCGACGACGACCGGCGCGAGCCCGAGCGAGGGCTCGTCGAGGAGCAGCAGCCGCGGGCCCGACATCAGCGCGCGGCCGAGCGCGAGCATCTGCTGCTCGCCGCCGCTCAGCGTGCCGGCGCGCTGGGCGCTGCGTTCGGGGAGGATCGGGAACAGGGCGTGGACCCGCTCGAGCCGCTCCTCGCGACCCGGCCCGCGCGCCGTTCCGGTACGCGCCGAGCACGAGGTTGTCGCGGACGGTCATGCCGGCGAAGATGCGCCGGCCTTCCGGCACGATCGCGATCCCGTGCTCGCAGACCTCGTGCCCGGCGGGCCTCATCAGGTCGACGCCGTCGAGCTCGATCTCGCCGTGCGGTCTCGGAGCAGCCCGGCGATCGCGTTGACGAGCGTGCTCTTCCCCGCGCCGTTCGGGCCGACGACGCTCGCGATCTCGCCGTCCTCGATCTGCAGGTCGACGCCGCGGAGCGCGCGGGCCTCGCCGTAGTAAGCGCTCAGCTTGCGGACGTCAAGCAACGGCTTCACGCCCCAGGTAGGCCTGCCGGACCGCCGGGTCGCTCATCACCGCGCGCGGCTCGCCGTCGGCGAGCTTGGCACCGCGGTCGAGCACGACGATGCGCGTCGCGATGCCGGTGACGACGCGCATCAGGTGCTCGACGAGGACGATCGTGGTGCCGCGCTCGTGGATCCGGCGGAGGACGCCGAGCGCCTCGTCGAGCTCGGCGGGGTTGAGGCCCGCGAGCACCTCGTCGAGCAGCAGCAGGGTCGGCTGGGTCGCGAGCGCACGTGCGAGCTCGAGCAGCTGGCGCTGGTGCAGGTTGACCTCGCGCGGGCGAGCGTCGGCGCGCGCGGCGAGCCCGACGACGTCGAGGTACTCCTCTGCGCGGCCGCGCGCTTCGTCGAGGCCCTGGCTGCGGCGGCCGAACATGCAGGCGAGCGCGATGTTGTCGCGGACCGTCATCGACTCGAACGGCTTCGGGATCTGGTGCGTCCGCGCGACGCCGAGGTGGGAGCGCACGTGGGGCGCCAGGCGATCGACCCTGCGCCCGTCGAGCCGTACCTGACCCGCGGTCGGGGAGTGGACGCCGGAGAGGACGGCGATCAGGGTCGACTTCCCCGACCCGTTCGGCCCGACGAGCCCGACGATCTCGCCGCGCTCGACAACGAGCGAGACGCCCGCGAGCGCGCGCACGCCGCCGAAGCGCTTCTCGACGTCGACGCACTCGAGCAGCGAGGCGCTCATCGAACCGCCGCGTCCCCCGTCGGCGAGGCGGCCAGCTCGCGCCGCTCCTCGATGCGGTGGCGCCGGCCGCGCGACCCGCCGACGAGCAGCACGAGCGTCGCGGCGGCGAGCCCGGTGGCCAGCCAGTCCGTCGCGATCCCCCAGCCGGCGAAGCCGGCGACGAGTGTCACCACGACGAGCGTCACGGCCGCCACGCCGGCGCGCCGGGGGTCGTCCCGGAGACGCGCATAGAGGCCCTCGGGTGCGAAGAGGATCACGACGACGAGGATCGAGCCGAGGATCACCTGCCCCCACTCGTCGAAGCCCGAGTTCGTCAGCCGCTCCTGGAGGCTGTAGATGACGAGCGCGCCGATGACCGGCCCGAGCCAGTGCTGACGCCCGCCGAGCACGCACATCACGATGACGAGCAGCGGCACATTCAGCGAGAAGACGCCCTCGGGCGTCAGATAGCCGATCTGCAGCGCGGCGACCGCGCCCGAGAGGCCGCCGAGGAAGCCGGTGATCGTGATCGCGAACATCTTGTAGCGGAAGGTCGGCACGCCGAGCTCCTCGGCGACCTCCTCCTCGTCGCGGATCGAGAACAGTCCCCAGCCGAAGCGCGAGTTCTGGATCAGGAACGCTGTCACGACCGCTATCGCGGCGACGGCGAGGCCGAGGCGGTAGATGAGGTCCTGGAACTCCCCGAGGAAGCTCGGGTAGTCGGGGACGGCGATCGCGATTCCCTGGCCGCCGTCCACCCACGTCGTGAGCGCGGCGATCGACGCCAGCGTGAACGTCACGGCGAGCGTCAGCAGCGCGAAGATCTCGCCGCGCAGCGAGCCGAGCCGGAACGCGAGCGCCCCGATGGCCGCGCCGAGCGCGGCCGCCGAGCAGGCCCGCGATCGGGATCGTCAGGAAGTAGTTGACGCCCTCGCGCGTCACGAGGTCGCCGGCCGTGTAGACGCCGAGGCCGTAGAAAGCGCCCTGTCCGAAGCTGAAGTAGCCGGTGTAGCCGGAGAGGATGTTCCAGCTCGTCGCCTGCGCGATCCAGAAGAAGACGAAGTAGGCGTAGACGAGGTAGAAGGACGCGAAGCCGGTCGCGTCCTGCAGGTTCGGCACGAAGGCGAGCGCGGCCACGACGGCCAGGATCGCCGCGAGCTGAACCCACCTCACGACGCGCCGAGCCGTCCGAAGAGCCCGTTCGGCCGGAAGAGCAGCGCCAGGATGAGCAGCAGGAAGACGACGAGCGGCGCGCCCTGCGGCGTCCACGCGACGCCGACGAGGCCGGCGACGAGGCCGATGAGGAGGCCGGCGCCGACAGCGCCCAGCAGGTTGCCGATCCCGCCGAGGATGACGACGGCGAAGATGAGGCCGACCCACTCGAACGCGAGCTGCGGGAAGACGGCTTGGTTGATCCCGATCAGGACGCCGGCGACGGCCGCCATCGCGGAGGCGAGGCCCGCGGCCAGCATCCCGACGCGGCGCGGGTTCACGCCGAACGCGGCTGCGATCTCGCGATCGTAGGCGAGTGCGCGCAGCGCCTTGCCGAAGTAGGTCGCGCGCAGGATGACGAAGCTCGCGACCGCGAAAGCGAGCGCCGCGCCGAGCGCCATCAGCTGCGGCACCGGGAAGGCGATGTCGCCGACGAAGATCGCCTCGGACGCGTACCGGTTGTCCTCGCGAGCGATCTGCCGGAAGTCGGCGCTCCAGACGATGTCGATCAGGCGGATCGCGATGATGAAGAGCCCGAAGCTGAGCAGCAGCGAGTTGAACTCGTCGACCTGGAAGCGCTCGATCACCCAGTGGATCGCGACGCCGAGGACGAACATCGACGGCACCAGGATGAACGCGGCCAGCAACGGGTCGGCGCCGGTCGAGGTGGCGAACTGGTAGGTGACGTACGCGCCCAGCAGGATGAGCGCGAAGTGGGCGAGGTTGATGACCCTCAGCAGGCCCCACGTGAATGAGAGGCCCAGCGCCATCACGGCGTAGAGCCCGCCGATCATGACTCCGGAGACCCCGGCCTGCACGTACGTGTTCATCGTCGAATCACGCGACGCTAGCGCCTCTGGCCTCGGAGTGGGAGGCGCCGCAGGCGCGGCGCCTCCCACCCTGCGGCTGGCTCTATCCCGCCGGCGGGCCCTGCAGCCTCGCGACCCTGAGGGTCGGCGGCCACACGACGACCCAGCGGCGGTTCTGGATCTGCTTCACGAGGTTCCGCGCGACGGAGAAGTTGTTCAGCGCCGGGTTGAACTTCAGCTTGCCGACGAACGTCGTGTCGGAGCCGTTCGCCTTTAGGTAGTTGCAGACACGCTCGTTGTCCAGGCTGCGTGCGCCGCGGACGCCGGCCGTCGAGGACCTCCCACGCCGTCCACGACGCCGTTGCCTGCGAGTCGAACACGCGGTAGTTGAGCCCGTTCGCCGCCGCACTCTGGGCGAAGCGGGAGACGATGGTCTGCGCCTTGGTTCCCATGCGCTTCAGCAGCCTGCCGTTCGGCTCGAACAGCGTGATCGAGAGCACGTTGTCGCCGCGGTCGCCGAGCGCGAGGAGCGGCCCCGGCGCCGGGAAGAGCGTGAAGAACTGCGGCGGCTGGTAGTTGAGCTGGTCCATCGCCTGGATCAGGTTGACCGGATCGGTCGCGAGCCCGCTGTTCCAGACGAGGTCGGGGTTCGCCGCCCGGACCTGCGCGGCGATCGAGCCCCAGTCGGAGACGGTCGGCGGGTACTTCAGGTCGAGCACGACGTTGAAGCCCATCTTGCGGGCCTGCTCGACCGCGCCGCCCTCGCTCGAGTTCGGCGGGCCGTACGAGATGAAGTTCGTCGAGCCGCCGGTGTTCGTAACGAACGCGATCGTCTTCGGCGGCCGCCGCTGCGTCTTGAGCGCCGTGAAGACCGTCTTCGGCACCGTGAGGTTTGGCTTGCCGCCCGTCGACCAGGTCGGGAACTGGCAGCCGTAGTTGAGGGCGTAGGTCAGCACGGCGGTGTGGTTCGGCAGGACGTAGCCGTGCCGCTCGGCCACCGCCTGTGCCGCCACGATGTTCGGCGTCGCGTACGGGCCCATGATCAGGTCGACGCGGTCCTGGCTGATCAGCCGCTCGTAGAGCGCCGTGACCTTGGCCGGGTCGGACTCGTCGTCGTAGAGCTTCCACTGGACGGGCCGGCCGAGCAACCCGCCGGTGGAGTTGATGTAGCGGACGTACGCCTCGCCGGCGGCCTTGTGGATGATCCCGGTCGCGGCGAACGAACCGGTCAGCGAGAGCGTGCTGCCGACGACGATCGGATCCTGGGCGGCCTTCTTCGCCGATGCCTGCTGGACGCTGCCCGCGATGCTGGCGAGGCCGAGCGCCAGCAGCATGACGGCCACCTTGCGACCGCCCCTTCCGTTGAGAACGCGACGCTGCATGCAATCACCTCCCGAGCGGGATCACCGCTCGAAGCCATGACCTCTCCCCGCCCGGACTTCGCCTCCTGCCTCGGGAAGGCGGTCGGGGACGACCCGTACCGTATTACTAAACATCTGCCCTTGTCAAGCAACGTGATTGGCCGCAGAACGGGCTGTTCAAGCGGGTTGCGGTGACCCGCCTGTTCAGAGAGCTTGTACAGACCCAATCCTTCACGGCCTCGCCAGCACCTCGGCTGCGATGCGCTCGGGCCCGGGCAGGAACGCGTCCTCGAGCGGCGGGCTGTACGGGATCGGGGTGTCCGCGGTCGCGATCCGCCAGGCGTCGTCGAGGTCGCCGAGCCCCTCCTCGGTGACGCGCGCGAGCACCTCGCCGGCCCAGCCGCCGGTGAGCGGGCCCTCCTCGACGACCGCGACCCGGTTCGTCTTTGCCGACCGACGCCAGGACGGTCTCGAGGTCGAACGGTCGCAGCGTGCGCAGGTCGACGACCTCGGCCGACACGCCCTCCTGGGCGAGCCGGTCGGCCGCGGCGAGGCAGTCGTGGACGCCCTTCATCGCGCTGACGAGCGTCACGTCGTCGCCCTCGCGTACGACCACGGCGCGGCTCAGCTCGAGCGGCTCCGAGCCGTTCACCTCGCCCTTCGTCGAGTAGAGCCGCTTGTGCTCGAAGAAGAGCACGGGGTTGTCGTCGCGGATCGCCGCCTTCAGCAGCCCCTTGGCATCGGCCGGCGTGGACGGCGCGACGATCTTCAGGCCGGTCACGCCCATCACCCACGAGACGGGCATCTGCGAGTGGATCGCGCCGAAGCGTCCGCCGGCCCCGACGACCGAGCGGATCACGAGCGGGCAGCTCTGTCGCTCGCCGGAGAGGAACCAGTACTTCGTCGCCTGGTTGATGAGGCTGTCCATCGACAGCGCCAGGAAGTCGCCGAACATGATCTCGAGCACCGGCCGCAGGCCGTTGATCGCGGCGCCGTAGGCGGCGCCGGTCAGCGCGAGCTCGGAGATCGGCGTGTCGAACACGCGCGTCGGGCCGTACTTCTCCGCGAGGCCGGGTGTGACGGCGAAGACCCCACCCGCCGCGGCGACGTCCTCGCCGAAGAAGATCACGCGCTCGTCGCGCTCGAGCTCCTCGTCGAGCGCGCTGCGGACGGCCTCCCTGAACTCGATCTCGGCCATGCGACTCCTAGGGGGCCACTAGTAGGACGGGATGCTCCAGCAGATGACGGACGCTCTGCAGGAAGCGCGCCGCCTCGGCGCCGTAGACGAGCCGGTGGTCGCACGAGAGCGCGACCTCCATCGTCCGGCGCACGACCAGCTCACCCGATCCGCGACGACCGCGCGCGGCGCCACCTCGCCGACGGCGAGGATCGCCGCCTGCGGCGGGTTGATCACGGCGTGGAAGCGGCGGACGCCGAACATGCCGAGGTTCGAGACCGTGAACGTCCCGTCCGCGAGCTCGTCGGATGTGATCGCTCGGGCGCGGGAGCGGTCCGCCAGGCTCCGCGCCTCCGTCGCGATCTCGAAGACGGACTTGCGGTCCGCGTCGCGAATCGTGGGGACGAGCAGCGCGTCGTCGACGTCGACCGCGATCCCGACGTTGACGCGGCCGTGTCGGAGCGCCCGGCCCGGCTCGTAGGAGGCGTTCAGCGCCGGGAAGTCGCGCAGTGCGAGGGCGGCCGCCCGGACGACCAGGTCGTTGAAGGACGGGACCGGCTGCCGGCCCGCTTCCTCGAGCTCGGCCCGCAGCGCCGCGGCCGCCTCCATGTCGATCTCCGCCTCGAGCGTGAACTCGGGGATCGAGGCGCGGGACTCTGCCATCCGCTGCGCGATCGTCCGCTGCGTGGCCGAGTGCGGTACCTCGGCGGTGGCGCCTCGCCCCTCGCCGCCGGCGGCCGGCGCCTCGCCCGCCGCCGCAACGACGTCGGCGGCGACGATGCGGCCGTCCGGGCCGCTGCCGTCGAGCCCGGCGAGCCCGACGCCGAGCTCGCCCGCGAGC
Source organism: uncultured Gaiellaceae bacterium (assembly GCA_963850995.1). Classification (GTDB taxonomy): domain Bacteria; phylum Actinomycetota; class Thermoleophilia; order Gaiellales; family Gaiellaceae; genus Gaiellasilicea. Next base: position 608,961 of record CAWKNQ010000004.1, read on the forward strand.
CGCCGCGCAACGGGCGTCGCGCGGGCGCGACCCGGCTTCGCGGAGAGAGCCTTCCGGGGCTCGCGCGGCGCGGCCTCGGTCTCACCGGCCGGCGCCTGGGGCCGCGGCGCCGGACGCGCGCGACCGGCGCTCCGGATGCGCGCGATCGGCTCGCCGAGCGCGGCCGTCTCGCCCGCCGCGACGACGATCTCCTCGAGCACGCCGTCCGTCTCGGCCTCGTAGACGATCGTCGCCTTGTCCGTCTCGACCTCGACCAGCGGCTCACCTTTCGCGACCTGCTCACCCGGCTGCTTGAGCCACTGCAGCACCGTCGCCTCCTCCATCGAGTCCGAGAGGCGCGGCATCCCGATGTCCAGCAGCTCGACCGCCGGACTCGCGCTCACTAGCGCCTCCCCAGGACGACCCAGATCGCCCGCACGACCTCGTTGCCGTCGTTGTGCAGGCGGTGGGGGGTGGTCGAGTCGAAGAAGATCGAGTCGCCCGGCGCGAGCACGACGTCCTCGAACCCGACCGTGACGCCCAGCCGGCCGCTGAGCACGAAGCCGAACTCGCGGCCGTTGTGGCGGACGAGCTCGTCCGTCGGCCCGGACTCGCCGCCGGGCGGGTAGATCGTGTAGAGGAACTCGACGTCGCGCTCGCTGTGCGTCGTCAACCGCTCCCAGCGGACGCCGGACTCCAGGTCGATCACGCTGCGCTCGTCTCCGCGCTGCACGAGGGCGGTGCCTGCCATGCGAACGGTGCGCTGTGCGGCGCGGCCGCCGTCGCCGGGTGGAGCTCCGGCCGCGCCGGCAAAGATGTCGTCGAGCGACACGCCGAGCTCGCTGGCCATCGCGTAGAGCGTCCGGACGGAGGGCTGGATCTTGCCGGTCTCGATCTGGGAGACGAGGCTCGGCGAGACGTCGAGGCGGCGGGCGAGCTCGCGCAGGCTGAGGCCGCGCTCGGAGCGCCGCTCGCGGAGGCGCCCCCCGAGCGCGCTGCGGGTTCCCTCGATCGAGCTGCGGGCGGGTCGGGAGGGCGACTGCGCCACGTCAGCGAGCCGGAGCGAATTCCGGGCGCTCGACTGGCTCCGGGAACGGGGCGGCGAGCGCCGCCTGCTCGATCTCCTCCAGCCGCGCCTCGACCTCGCGTCCGGCGGCGTCGAGCTCCTGGTCTGTGACGCCAAGCTCGTCGCGCAGCCTGCCGGCCGCGACGAGGAGCGGATCGCGCTCCTTCCAGCGGTCGAGCTCGCCCGGGGGCCGGTACCGCCTGGGTCGCTGCGCGAGTGGCCGACGAAGCGGTATGTGAGCGCCTCGACAAGCTCGGGACCGCCGCCGGCGCGCACGCGCGCCGACCGTCTCCGCGGCGAGCTCGCGGACCGCGCGGACGTCCATGCCGTCGACCTGGGCGGCGGGCATCTCCATCGCCTCGGCCCGCGCCAGGATGCTGCCCGCCGTGACCGCCTCCATCGGCGTGTACTCGCCGTAGCCGTTGTTCTCGCAGACGAAGACCACCGGCAGCGTCAACACCTTGGCGAAGTTCAGGCACTCGAAGAAGTACGCCTGGTTCGTCGCCCCGTCGCCGAAGTACGCGACCGCGACGGCGCCGGAGTCGCGCAGCGCGAGCGCGGCGCCGGTGGCGGCCGCGATGCTCCCGCCGACGATCCCGTAGCAGCCCATCACGCCGTGCTCGGGATCGACGACGTTCATCGACCCGGCGCGGCCGCCGTTGACGCCGGTCGCGCGGCCGAGCAGCTCGGCGAGCAGCGCCTCCGGGTCGGTGCCCATGGCCAGCAGGTGGCCGTGGCCGCGGTACGTGCAGGCGACGCGGTCGCCCTCCTCGAGCACGCTCGCGAAGCCGACCGCGACGGCCTCCTGGCCGGAGTAGAGGTGCGTCGTGCCGTACACCTCGCCGCGCAGGAAGAGGCTCTGCACGCGGTCCTCGAAGCCGCGGATCGAGCAGCATCCGGCGGTAGAGCTCGAGGGCGAGCGCGGCGTCCGTCTCCGCGCTGGCGTCGGCGCGCTGCACGTCGCTCGTCGCCACGTCAGGCCCCGACCTCGACCGGCTCCTCGGCGACGCCGCCGCGCACGAAGTCGGCGCCGCGCACGTAGTTGCGCCCGCGACGAGCAGCTCGTCGGCCGGGAACCGGGTGATCACATCCGGGCCGGTCGGGCGTGACGACGACCTCCTCCTCGATCCGCGCGGCCGAGCGCCCGTCGCGTCGCGGGGCAGTACGTCTCGAGCGCGAAGACCATCCCGACCTCGAGCTCGACCGGCGCCTCGAACGAGTGCAGCCGCGAGATCATCGGCGACTCGTAGAGGCCGACGCCGAGCCCGTGGCCGAACTGCAGCCCGAAGCCGCGTGCTCGTCCTTCATGCCGAAGTCCTCCGCCGTCGGCCAGACCTCGGCGATCTGGTCGGTGGTGACACCAGGTCGGACGAGCTCGATCGCGGCGTCGAGCCACTCACGGCACTGCTTGTAGGCGTCGAGCTGGGACGGCGTCGCGTAGCTGATGTTGAACGTGCGGTAGTAGCACGTCCGGTAGCCCATGAACGAGTGGATGATGTCGAAGAACGCCTGGTCGCCCGGCCGCAGCAGCCGGTCGGCGAACGTGTGCGGGTGCGGGTTGCAGCGGTCGCCCGAGATCGCGTTGATCGCCTCGACGTGCTCGGAGCCGAGCTCGAACAGCACCTTCATCGCGGCCGCGACAACCTCGTTCTCCGTGACCCCGGGCCGGAGCATCCGGTAGATCACTTCGTACACCGCGTCGACGATCCCGGCGGCGTGGTCGAGGAGCGCAAGCTCGTCCTCCGTCTTGATCTTCCTCGCGCTCAGCATGACCGGCTGCGAGTCGGCGACGTGGATGCCCTCGCGCCTGCAGCGCGAGCAGCGTCGTCGTGTCTGGGACGTCGATGCCGAGCGGCTCGCCGGCCAGGCCCCGCTCGGACAGCTCGCTGTGGATCAGCGCGGCGAGCGCCTGGGGGATGCCGGTCTCGTTGCCCATGGCGCCGCGCATCGGCGACACCCACGCGCGCCAGCTCGACTCGGGCAGCCAGGGGCAGTACAGCTGGTGGTGGCGTGCGGCGGAGCCGAAGTCCCAGAGGATCGGGTCGCCGCCGCGCGGGACGAGCGTGAAGCGGATGTTCTTGTCCCGCTCCCACGTGCCGATCGCAGTACTCGTGACGTAGCGGATGTTGTTCGGGTCGAAGAGCAGCAGGGCGCCGAGGTCGGAAGCCTCGAGCGCCCGCCTTGTGTTCTCGAGGCGCGCTCGACGGAGTCGGTCGAAGTCGACCCGCTGCTCCCAATCGACCGCCATGGTCGCCCCGCGCGACGCAATTCTCATGTTTTCCTCCCGCGGCTCGACGTGTGCAGTGATTCTGCACAAACCGTCGCCTGCGCGTCAACCAGACTAGGCTCTGTGTGGTTTCGTTCAGCCGAGGTTCACAACGGGCGACAGGCGGACAGCACCGGAGGACATCACGGCAGCCGTGGTTGCGAGCTTCGACGGCTGCGAGGACGAGCGGCTGCGCACGCTCGCGCAGAGCTTCGTCGACCACCTCCATGCGTTCGCTGTCGAGGTCGGTCTGACGCAGGAGGAGTGGGAGGACGGGCTCGGACTGCTGACGGAGACGGGCAGGATCACCGACGAGCGCCGCCAGGAGTTCGTCCTCTGGTCGGATGCGCTCGGCCTCTCGATGCTCGTTGACGCCCTCGCGAACCCCGCGCCCGCAGGTGCGACCGAGTCGACCGTGCTCGGACCCTTCTACGTTCCGGGCGCGCCGCGACGGGAGTACGGCGCCGCGCTCGCGCAACGGCCGGCCGGAGACCCGGCGTGGGTCCACGGGCACGTGCTCGACCTGGACGGACGGCCGATCGCCGGCGCCGAGCTCGATGTCTGGCAGAACGGGGACGACCGCCTCTACGCCGTCCAGGACCCGGGAGCGCCCGAGGCGCACCTGCGCGGCCGCTTCAGCACGCGGGCGGACGGCTCCTACGGCTTCGTCGCCGTCCGGCCTGTTCCGTACACGATTCCCGACGACGGGCCAGTCGGCGGAATGCTCGCCCGCACCGGCCGGCATCCCTGGCGGCCGGCGCACATCCACCTGATCGTCCGCGCGCCGGGCTACCGGACCGTGGCGACCCACGTCTTCGACTCGGCCAGCCCGCACCTCGACTCGGACGCCGTCTTCGCGGTGAAGCCTTCCCTCGTCCGGGATTTCGTCCGGCGGCCGGCCGACGACGCGGATCGGCCGCCGAGCGTCCAGGGCGAGTGGTACTCGGTGGAGAACGACCTCGTGCTCGTTCCGCTCGACGGGCGCTCGTAGCCCCGCGAACCGAGGCTCGTTGCGGGTGACGCGTTACGTCACGAAGGGCGGCCGTCCGCTTCTCGCCATGAGCGCATCGTGCACTCCCTGCGCCCGGCGCAACAGCTGATCGACGTTGGCGTCGACCAGGCGTCCCTTCCGCTTGACGAACTGCCCGGCGATGAGCACCGACTCGACGTTGCTCGTGTCCATCGCGAGGACGACCGCTCCGGTCGCGCTGTTGAACGGTGCGACGTTGACCTGGGTCGCGTCGAGCACGACGATGTCCGCCTCCTTCCCCGGAGTGAGCGTCCCGATCTTTTGGCCGAGGCCGTTCGCCTCGGCTCCGCCGATCGTCGCGAGCTTCAACACGTCGCGCACCGTCAGCAGCTGCTCGCGGTGCTCCTCGAGCCCAGGGTCGGGAATCTCGAAGTGGAACAGGTGCTCCTCGTTCTTGAGCCCCCGCTGCAGCGCAAAGGCGGCGCGCATCTGGGTGAACATGTCGGTCGGCATGTTCGTCTCGACGTCCACGCTGAGGCTCAGCGGGATGCCGCGGTCGAGCGCTGTCTGGATCGGCGGGATGCCGTGCCCCATCTGCATCTCGATCGGGGCGGCAACCGAGAAGAAGCCGCCAGTGTCCTCGATGAGGTCGAACTCCTGCTCGGTGAGCGTGCACGAGTGGATGTACGTCGTGTCGTCGCCGAGGCCGCGATGCCCCCCGGCTGCCAGCGCGTCGGAGAGTTGCTTCACCCACCCGGGCCCGTCTGCGCCGACGCCCACGTGCACGCTGATCCGCGCCTGCACGTCCGGGTGTCGAGCGGTGTTCCACTCGGTGACGGCGAAGGGCACGCCCGCGAACTGCGGGCCGGCGGGCGCGAGGGCCAGCGTCAGCAGCTGGTCCTCCGTCGAGAAGTACTGGTCGCGGAGCCGGAAGATGTCGTTCGGATAGGGGTTCGTCGCCGGATCCGGATGGAAGAAGTTCGGCCCGTACCCGTAGACGGCGCGGATGCCCGAGTCCTTCAGCGCCTGGATGACGGCATCGCTGTGCGCCGGCGTCGTGTTGATATGCGACCAGTCGAGCACCGTCGTCACGCCCGCGTTCATTGCCGACAGCGCCGCGATCAGGTCGCCGAGGTACACCTCCTCGGGGGTGAGCCGCAGGGCGAAGCCCATCAGGATCGACTGCAGGTAGTCGAGCAGCAGGTCATCGGGGCCGATGCTGCGCAGGAGCCCCTGCCACATGTGCCGGTGCGTGTCGACGAACCCGGGGATGAGGATCTTCCCCGAACAGTCGACAACCTGGCCGCCGGCCTGGAGGTTCGGCCCGACGGCGACGATCTTGCCGCGCTCGATCAGGACGTCCGCCTTGGCGAAGTCGCCGACGGCGTCGTCCAGCGTGAGGACGATCCCGTCGCGAAGGAGTAGCCGATTCGGGTTGTTGTCCTCACGCGCGGACGATGCGGCGAATGCGGCCGTCGGCGCCATGAGCGTCGCCGCCAGTCCGCCGGCCCCGATCTCGAGGAAGTGGCCGCGGGAGATGCCCGCTCGGCGGGTCTCCTCGGGCTCCCGGTCGTCGAAGGTGTCGGTCATTGCTGGCCTCCGTTCTGTGGTCGTGGACGACCCGTCACGCGGCCGCGCTACTCGTTCAGCCGCAGGCCCTTCCCCCGCTCGAGCGTCCAATGACATTGCATCGCCACGTTAGTGACGCTCCACACGGGCGCTACCTAACCACGGCGGTCGCCGGCTGTCAAACCGGCAGTAGACCCGCGTTTCGACGATGAGATGGGGCGCCGCGAGCCGGCCACGCGCCGAAGCCCGACCGTTCATGCACGCTGCACGGAGGCGCGGGTGAAAAGGGCGAGGGCCGACGCGCCCGCAGCAAGGGCTAGAACATCGAGCCGATGATCTGCGAGAAGCGGATCACGGTGACGGTCTCCTCCTCGGAGACGTCGCGGTTGTAGAGCTGTCCGAGGAAACGGATCATCTCGTCCGGCCGGCGGATCTCCGGGTTGTCGTGCTCGATCTCGCGCGGCGAGAGGTCGCGGATCTGCTTGACCTCGACCTTGTCGATCACGGCGTCGAAGATCTTCTCCCGCTGCCCGTACCGCACGCCGACGAGCACGGTCACGATCATCCCCTTCTTGTACTTGCCGGACTTGTCGCCCAGCCGGATCGTCGCCGTCTTCCGGTGCGTGCGCAGCTGGTCTGCGACCAGGGGCGAGTAGAAGTTCAGCGCGAACATCGCCACAGGGCGCCCATCATAAGGCCGCAAGCCGGATGCGAGCCTCCTCCGCCATCTTCCGCTCGCCGCCGTACGCCAGGAGCCGTGCGGCGTCGTCGAGCGGGAGCCAGCGGGTTTCGGCGACCTCGAGCTCCATGCCCGGCGGCAGCTCTCCGATCCGGCCCGCGCGGTAGCGGAGCAGGAAGAAGCTGACGACCTTGAACACGCGAACCCCGCCGCGGCGGGTGTAGACGTAGCGCACGTCGCCGAGCTTCTCGACCAGGTCGCCGGCTAGCCCTGTCTCCTCGGAGACCTCGCGGACGGCGGTCGCGGCTCCGCTCTCGCCGGGGTCGATCAGCCCTTTCGGCAGCGCCCAAAGCCCCGGCGGCTTGCCGGTCGGCCGGATCGCCGCGAGCCACCAGCGACCTCGCAGCCGACGCACGATCACCCCTCCGGCCGAGAACTCGCGCTCCATGGCATGTTTGTAACAAAGTGGACACTGCTCGCGCATTACACCCTTGCGCACGGCCACGGCATTGATATGATCGCCTGGCACTCGATAGCTGAGAGTGCCAAGCCGTGTCACAAAGTCTGACGAGGAGGCAACTATATGAACCTGCAGCCTCTTGGTGACCGCCTGATCGTGGAGGTGCTCGAGGAGGAGCAGACCACGACGAGCGGCATCGTGCTGCCCGACACCGCGAAGGAGAAGCCGCAGCGCGGCCGTGTCCTCGCAGTCGGTCCCGGCCCGCGCGACGAGGACGGGGAGTACATCAAGATGGAGCTCGAGGAGGATGACGAGGTCATCTTCTCCAAGTACGGCGGGACCGAGATCAAGGTCGGCGACGACGACGTGCTGATCCTGCGCGAGTCCGACATCCTGGCGAAGGTCGTCGGCGACCGCGCCGCGGTTTAACAAGCACAGCCTAGGAACGACAGGAGGAATCGAGAAAATGGCTCACAAGGAGCTCAAGTTCAGCGAGGACGCGCGGCGCTCGCTGGAGCGCGGCGTCAACGTCCTCGCCGACGCAGTCAAGGTGACGCTCGGGCCGAAGGGCCGCTACGTCGTGCTCGACAAGAAGTTCGGCGCGCCGACGATCACCAACGACGGCGTCACCATCGCCCGCGAGATCGAAGTCGAGGACGTGTTCGAGAACCAGGGCGCGCAGCTCGTCCGCGAAGTCGCCACTGCGACGAACGACGTCGCCGGCGACGGCACGACGACTGCGACCGTGCTTGCACAGGCGATCGTGCGTGAGGGCCTCAAGAACGTCGCCGCCGGCGCCAATCCGATGGGCCTCAAGCGGGGCATCGAGAAGGCCGTCGAAGCTGTCGTCGAGGACCTGAAGGCGCAGTCGACCGAGATCTCGGGCAAGGAGGACATCGCCCGAGTCGCGACGATCTCGTCGCGCGAGCGCGAGATCGGCGATGTGATCGCCGACTCGATCGACAAGGTCGGCAAGGACGGCGTCGTGAACGTCGAGGAGGGCCAGACGTTCGGCCTCGAGCTCGAGTTCACGGAGGGCATGCAGTTCGACAAGGGCTACCTGTCGCCGTACATGATCACCGACGCCGAGCGCATGGAGGCCGTGCTCGACGACCCGTACATTCTGGTTGCGAACCAGAAGATCGCGGCCGTCAAGGACGTCCTGCCGGTGCTCGAGCAGGTGATCCAGGCCGGCCGCCCGCTGCTGATCGTGGCCGAGGACGTCGAGGGCGAGTCGCTCGCGACGATCGTGGTCAACAAGCTGCGCGGCACCTTCACCGCCGTCGCCGTCAAGGCGCCGGGCTTCGGCGACCGCCGCAAGCGCATGCTCGAGGACATCGCGATCCTCTCGGGCGCCGAGGTGATCACCGAGGAGATGGGTCTCAAGCTCGAGAACACGAAGCTCTCGCAGCTCGGCAAGGCCCGCAAGGTCGTCATCGACAAGGACTCGACGACGATCATCGACGGTGCCGGTGACGCGGAGGCGATCAAGGGCCGGATCAAGCAGCTGAAGTCGGAGATCGAGAACACCGACTCGGACTTCGACCGCGAGAAGCTGCAGGAGCGGCTCGCGAAGCTGGCCGGCGGCGTCGCCGTCGTCAAGGTCGGCGCTGCCACCGAGACGGAGATGAAAGAGAAGAAGCACCGCGTCGAGGACGCGCTCCAGGCGACTCGTGCCGCCCTCGAGGAGGGCATCGTGCCGGGCGGCGGCGTCGCGCTCATGCACGCGATCGACAAGATCGACCTCGAGGCGTTCGAGGGCGACGAGAGAACCGGTGCGTCGATCATCCGCCGCGCGCTCGAGGAGCCGGTCCGCCAGCTCGCCCAGAATGCGGGCCTCGAGGGCTCGGTCGTCGTCAGCCAGGTGCGCGCCGCCAAGAAGGGGCAGGGCCTGAACGTCGAGACCGGCGAGCTCGAGGACCTGGTCAAGGCCGGGATCATCGACCCGACGATGGTGACGCGCTCGGCGCTGCAGAACGCGGCCTCGATCGCGAAGAACATCCTCACGACCGAGGCGATCGTCGCCGAGGCGCCCGAGAAGCAGGGGGCCGCTGCAGGCATGCCCGACATGGGCGGCATGGGCGGCATGATGTAAGTCGAGCCCACGGGCTCGCGCTTGACTACCGGAGGGCCGGCATCGCGCCGGCCCTCCGGCCTTTAAAGGGTGAAGACCCGGAGGGGACCGGGTCTTCTGGGGTGATGCTTGGGAGGGGTAGTTCAGGTATCGGCCGCTCCCCTTGCCACTTGTCACCCGATCGGGTGAATCCACTCAGAAGCCATACCGTTCTTCCTTGAACGGGTCGGCGTCGTTGTGGTAGCCGTAGCGCTCCCAGAAGCCCGGCTTGTCCGTCGCCGAGAGCTCGATCCCGCGCAGCCACTTCGCGCTCTTCCAGAAGTACTTGCCGGGGATCACGAGCCGGAGCGGCCGGCCGTGCTCGGGCGCGAGCGGCTCGCCGTTCGCGTGGGTCGCGAGCAGTGCGTGCTCGTCCCGCAGGAACGAGATCGGCACGTTCGCGGTGAAGCCCTGCTCTGCGTGGGCGACGGCAAAGCGCGCGGCTGGTGTCGGCCGCACAATCGCCTCGAGCTCGCGCCAGTGGATGCCTGCGAAGGTCATGTCGAACTTCGACCAGCGCGTGACGCAGTGGATGTCCTGCGTGTGCTCCGTCCGCGGCAGGGCGTTGAGCTCGTCCCACGACAGCGTGACCGGGCTCTCGACCTCGCCCGAGACCTCGAGCGTCCACGTCGCGAGGTCGGTCTCGGGGATCGAGCCCGCGTGCAGGACGGGCCACTTCTCCGTCAGGTACTGGCCGGGCGGCAACCGAGCCGGGTCGTACCCGGCCTCGAGGACCTTCTTCTCCGCCTTCGACCGGAACACCGTCACTACAGTAATCGGAGAGATGCGCGCTGCGTTCCGCCCACGCTCCTACGTCCGGGTCGCCGGCCCGGGCGCCGAGGAGTACCTGAACCGGATGGTCTCGAACGACGTCGCCGCGCTCGGGCCGGGCGAGTCGTGCGAAGCGCTCCTGCTGACGCCGAAGGCGCGCGTGATCGCGCCGCTCGTCGTGCTGAGACGCGGCCACGAGGACTTCCTGCTCCTGACCGAGCCCGAGCTCGGCGCGCGCGTCCGCGAGGAGCTCCTCCGCTCCCGCTTCGCGTCGCGGGCGGAGATCGAGCTCGAGGAGCACACCTCCCACGTCGTGTTCGGCAGCGATGGGATTCCGACGCGCGACTACGGCGAGCCCGCGGCCGAGCTGCTCGACGCCGACATCGAAGTGACGGTGTCCGCCGACGAGCTCGAGCTGCTCCGGATCACCGCCGGCACCCCAGCGTGGGGGAAGGAGATCGACGACCGCGTCCTGCCTGCCGAGGCGGGCCTGACGGAGCGAGCGGTCAGCTTCACGAAGGGCTGCTACCCGGGTCAGGAGCCGATCGCGCGCCTGCACTACCGCGGTCACGCGAACCGCGGTCTCCGCGTGCTTGCGCTGGACGGGCTCCCGGAGCTCGAGAGCGAGCTCGTCTACGAGGGCAAGACGGTCGGCCGGATCACGAGCGCGGCAGCCGGCGAGAACGGCGCCGTCGCGCTCGCCTACGTCCGCCGCGAGGTGCCTGCCGACGCCGAGCTCGCCGTCGGACAGCGCACCGCGGCGCCGCTACACTGACCGTCCCCCCAGGCGCCCGTAGCTCAGGGGATAGAGCGCTGCCCTGCGGAGGCAGAGGTCGCACGTTCGAATCGTGCCGGGCGCATGCGCCGTCCCTGGCCGGGCGGCTCCCGGCCGGCGGAGCCGGCCTCCGCCGCCCTCGCGTGCCTGAGCGCACGCGGCTCTCCGGGTCTGTGCTACCCGCACTATCCCCTCCGGCCGCGCACGCTCAGCCACGCGCCAGGAACGGCGCACGCGAGCCGGAAGCGAATCACTCGCGCTCCGCGTACGGCGCGGACACCTTCTTCGGGACGACCATCGCCCACGCGTCGAGGACGAGCTCCCTCATCTCTGCCTCGTCGATCGCGTCCAGGCGGACGCACACCCAGTTGAAGCGGAGGTCCGACTCGCGGGGGAGCAGGAACTTGTGCGGCTCCGTCTGCACGAGGGCGTCGCGCCACTCTTTCGGGAAGCCGAAGCACATCACGGTCTCGTCGCGAGAGAACGCCGCGTACACGATCTGGCCGACGCGGAACTTGACGCGGCCGTAGACGAATGCCTCGGTCGTTCGGGGGAGCCCCGACGCGAACGCCCGCACTTGCTCGACCGTCACCATCCTCTCTTTCTAGCTGCTGGGCGGTGCGTCGAATCGAGGCTGGACGGGAAATGAGTGCGTGATGGCTACGACGACGCGCACGACGGTCCTCGAGCTCGGGCTCGTCGCGGTCGGACCGAACGGCACGCAGCAGGACGTGCGCGTCGAGTACGTGCCCGACGCGCCCGCGCGCGAGCTGCTGGACGCGCTCGCGGACGAGCTCGGGCTCGACACTGCTCCCGCCGCGAGCCGGGACGGCGAGGAGCTCCCGGTCGACGCGCCGCTCGCCGAGCTCGCGCTTCGCCACGGAGACGAGATCAGCTTCGGCGGCGACATGCTGCCTCCACCGGCGATGCTCGCAGTGGCGGAGCTGGTCGTCGTCGGTGGGCCACAGGCAGGCCGCAGAGTGCCGTTGCCGCCGGGCGTCCACCGCGTCGGACGTCAGGCGTCGATCGAGATCGACGACCCGTCCCTTTCGGCGCAGCATCTGGTACTCACGATCGCCGCCGACGGCTCTGCCACCGTGGCCGACGCGGGCTCGCGCAACGGGACGCTCGTGGAGGGCGTCACGCTCGCGGCGGGGGACGAGCGCGCGCTCGTCGCGGGCGAGCTGATCCAGGCGGGGCGGACGCTCGTGGCCGTCGAGTCGCCCGAGGGCGAGCTTCCCGACGCGCCTGCCGACCGCACGGGCCGCGTTCCGTTCAACCGTCCGCCGCGTGTCCACCGGCGGCTCGAGTCGGTGACCAGACCGTTTCCCGCGCCCCCCGGCGATCCGCAGCGCTCACGGCTTCCCCTCGGTGCGTCGCTGATTCCGCTCGCGCTCGGGATCGTCCTCTATGCGGTCACGAAGCTGCCGACCATGCTCCTCTTCTCGCTGCTCTCGCCGGTGATGGCGCTGTCGACCTACATCGAGGACCGGCGCAGCGGCCGGAAGGGCTTCGAACGGCACTCGCTGGAATACCACCACCGGCTCGGCGCCCTGCGTGACGAGCTTTCGGCCGAGCGGCGCGACGAGGCCGGCCGTCGGCGGTCGGCGGCTCCGTCGGCGCCGGACCTGCTCCGGCGGGTACGCCGGTTCGAGCCGGCGCTCTGGGAGCGACGTCCCGACGACGAGGACTTTCTCGAGCTCCGCGTCGGCAGCGCCGATCTGCCGTCGCTCCTGACGGTGCGGCTCGACCCCGGTGGCAGCGAGACGCTCCGAGCCGAGGTGGAGGAGCTCGCCTCCTGGTACGCAACGGTGCCGTCGGTCCCGGTAACGGTGCCTCTCGCCGAGCTGGGGGTCGTCGGGCTGTGCGGCCCCCGCGAGCGGGTCGAGGCGCTGGCGCGGCTGCTCGTCGCGCAGGCCGTCGTCCTCCATTCCCCCGGCGACCTCTCCGTGGCGGCCGCGGTCGCGCCGGATCGGCTCGACGGCTGGGACTGGTTGAAGTGGCTGCCGCACGCCGACCCGGAGTCCGGCGGTCCGGCGATCCGTCTCGCCTCCGAGCCCGAGGCCGTGAGGACGCTGTTGGAGGACCTCGGCCGGCTGATCACGGCGCGGCGAGCGGACCGCGAGAGCTCCTACGGCGGAGCCGCACGGCGCGGGCGGCCGCACGTCCTGCTTTTGATCGACGAGGACGTCGCGCCGGAGCGCTCACTCGTTCGCGACGTATTGGCCGAGGGCGGAGAGCACGGCGTTTCCGTGCTCTGGCTCGGCCAGGAACGGCGCCATCTACCCGGTGAGGTGGCCGGCATCGTCGAGCTCGAGCGTGACTCGGCGAGACTGGCATTGACGGACGCACGTGCAGGAGCCGAGACGCCGGACGTCTCCGCCGACGGTCTCGACACAGCTCTCGCACGGGAGCTCGCCCTCGCTCTCGCGCCCGTTCGTGAGACCGGCGCTGCACGTGCAGACGGGATCCCGGACCGAATCGGGCTGGTCGACCTCCTCGGAGACGAGGATGTCGACGCACGCTCCGTTGCGGGCCGGTGGGCGGTGGGCGGCGACGAGCTCGCAGCGACGATCGGCGCCACGGCCGGCGGGCCCTTCTCAGTCGACCTCCGCGCGGACGGCCCACACGGCCTCGTCGCGGGCACGACGGGCTCGGGCAAGAGCGAGCTCCTCCAGACGCTGATCGCCTCACTGGCCGTCTCGCACCCGCCCGACCGGCTCACGTTCCTGCTGGTCGACTACAAGGGCGGCGCCGCCTTCAAGGACTGCGTGCGCCTCCCGCACACGGTCGGGCTGGTCACCGACCTCGACGCCCACCTGACCCAGCGTGCGCTCGCATCGCTGAACGCGGAGCTGCAGCGGCGCGAGCGGATCCTGCGCGACGCGGAGGCGAAGGATCTCGCCGACATGGAGCGCCGCGCCGCCGACGATGCGCCGCCGAGCCTCCTGATCGTGATCGACGAGTTCGCGACGCTCGCCAAGGAGGTGCCGGACTTCGTCGAGGGCATCGTCGACGTCGCGCAGCGCGGTCGCAGCCTCGGCGTCCACCTGCTGCTCGCGACGCAGCGCCCCGGCGGCGTCGTCAGCGAGAACATCCGCGCCAACACGAACCTGCGCGTGGCGTTGCGGGTGAACGAGGCGGCGGAGTCGACCGACGTGATCGGGGTGCCCGATGCGGCGCGCATCCCGCGCGGCCGGCCCGGGCGGGCCTACGCCCGTACGGGCCACGGAGAGCTCGCGGAGCTGCAAACGGGGTACGTGGGCGGGAGCCGGCCAGAGGCGATCGGAGCCGCGGTCGTCGTCCGGCCGTTTCGGTTCGGGAGCGCGCGCGCCCAAGCGCAGCGGGGCGCCGACGACGCCGAGACCGATCTGGCACGCCTCGTCGACGCGTGCGCAGCGGCCGCCCGGGCCGCCGCGATCGAGCCGCCGCCGTCTCCGTGGCTGCCGCCGCTCGAGTCCGTGCTCCCGCTCGACACGCTCCCCGAGCCCGAGTCTGCATCGACCGCCGTGGTGGCGCTCGTCGACGAGCCGCAACGTCAGCTGCAGCGCCCGCTCGCGCTCGACCTGGAGCAGGAGGGCAGCGTCCTCGTCTACGGGACGAGCGGTGCCGGCAAGACCGTCTTCCTCCGCACCCTCGCGCTGGCGCTCGCGGAGCGGACGTCGCCGGACGACCTCCACGTCTACGGCCTCGACTTCGCGACCCGGGGCCTCGCGCCACTGGAGGCGTTGCCGCACACCGGCGCGGTCGTCGGCGGCGATGACGAGGAGCGCACCGAACGGCTCTTCTCGCTGCTGCGCAAGACGCTCGAGCGCCGCAAGCTGCTGCTCGCGCAGGCGGGGGTCTTCACGCTCGGCGACTATCGACGCCTGCCGAAGGCCGAACGGGTTCCGCGCATCCTCGTGCTGCTCGACGGCTACGCGGGGTTCGCCGCCGCCTTCGAGCGCGTCAACCTCGGCGAGCTGGTCGACGCCTTGCCCAGGCTCGTCGCAGAGGGCCGCCCGCTGGGCGTGCACTTCGCCGTCTCGGCCGACCGTCGCGGGGCGGTGCCCAACGCGCTGACGGGCATCGTCCCGGCGAAGTTCGTGCTCAGGATGGCGGACGAGGACGAGTTCGCTGCGCTCGGCGTGCCGCCGAAGGCCGTCCGCGGCGCGCAGCTCCCGGCGGGGCGCGGCTTCCTGCCCGGGGGCACCGAGCTCCAGGTCGCCTGGCACGGCGACCTCGCCGCTGCGGGCGCAGCGCTCGCGAAGCGGTACGGAACGGCGGCGGTGCAGGCGATCGAGCCGCTCGCGACGCACGTCGCCCGCGGCTCGCTGCCCGATCCGGTGACGCCGTGGACGGGCGTGATCGGCCTCGGCGATGCGGAGCTCGAGCCCGCGAGGGTCGATCTCGCCGACCGGCACTTCCTCGTCACGGGCCCGTACCGAAGCGGACGCTCGACCGCGCTGCGCACGCTCGTCGAGTCGCTGCGCGCAGCGACGCCCGGCCTCGAGCTGCACCTGCTCGCGCCGCGGCGCAGCCCGTTGACGGAGCTGGCCGGCTGGACGACGGTCGCCCAGGGAGTCGAGCGCTGCGAGGAGGCGGCGTTACGGCTCGGCGAGCTCGCGGCCGGTGCGCAGCCCAACCCAGCGCTCGTGGTCATCGACGACGGGGACGAGCTGGCCGAGGCTCTCGGCGCGGCGCCGCTCGAGACCGTCGTGCGCCGCGGGCGCGACCTGCCCGTCCGCGTGGTCGCCGCCGCAGAGCGCCAGGCCGCGCAGCGTGCGTTCGGCGGCTGGCTCCGCGAGCTGCGCAAGGACCAGCACGGGCTGCTGCTCGCCCCCGACCTCGACGTGGACGGCGACATCCTCGGCACGCGCCTGCCACGCCGCTCGAGCCCGGTCTTCCCGCCCGGACGCGGCTATCTCGTCGAGCGGGGCACGGTCGAGCTCGTCCAGGTCGCCGAGTAACGAGGCCTCAGCAGCCGGGGTAGCCCGCCTCGCGAACCTCCTCGCTCGCGGCGGCCAGGCTGGCCCGGACGTCGTTCGAGAACGCGGCGTTGCCTCGGTACTCGTCGAAGCGGGCTCTCGTCCGGGGCGGGAGCTCGCGGTAGGGGACCATCTGGCCCTGCGCGTCGAAGAGGAGGGCCCGGTCGGCCGGGGTGAAGTACTCCGCGAGCACCTCGTCCTGGGTTCCGAGCTCGCCGCGGCCATAGGCGTCCGCCAGCACGGCGGCCTGGGCCGCGTTCTCCGCTTCCGTCCTGCAGGCTGCGAGCGCCTCGTCGTTGTCGTCGCCGCCGCAGCCGCCGAGGGCGAGGGTCGCGGCGGTGAGGAGCGCCGCGGCTATGCCGGCTCTCACCGATTCGCTTCCTGGATCGCCTCGCGGATGACGCGGCTCACGTCGGGATCGTTGTTCATCCACTCCTCGAAGCGGCCGCGGGCGATGCCGTCGAGCTCGTTGTACGGGACGAGCCGGTCGTCCTCGACGAGCCCGAGCTCCTCGGCGCCGGCCAGGTCGATCAGGCCGTTCTCGGCATAGCCCTGCACGATCGAGGCGGTGAGCCCGTTCTCGAGGATCGCGTGCGCGCGGTTGTTGTCGCGCACGAGCTCCTCCTCCGACGGTGCCAGGCTCGCTCCCACCGCATCGACGCCGTAGTCGACGACGATGCCGACCCCGGGTGGAAGCTTGGCGAGGCTGACGACGTCGTTGACGAACCCGACGATCATCTTCGCCTGCGCGTCGGCCTCCTCGAAGTCCTCGACCCGGTTGACGTCGCCGGCCTCCAGCAGCAGCTCGTTGAACGACCCGGCCCGATGCGCCCAGCTGAAGTCGCCGCCGAAGTCCGGCGCGGTCTCGGTCCCGACGAGGATCGTCGCGGCCTGGTAGCGGGCGGCGTCGCCGAGGAAGGCACGCCCGGCCTCGTCGCGGTCCGTGATCGCCGCCAGCACGTCGACGAGCTCCTGGCGGGAGAGGTGGATGAGGTGGTCCTCCGACGTGTCGACGTAGCCCGCGCGGCCGCCGTCGAGGTCGGTGGGGTGCTCCGCGGCCGCCTGGATGTAGATCGCCTCGAGATGGTGGTCGCCGAGGTCCCGAGCGAGCGCGTCGGTGACCCCGTCGAGGTCGCGGTCGCCGTTCACGACGCGGTCGAGCACGTCGAGCGTGAGGAGATTGCCCTTGTCGACCGCGTCGGTGTCGCGCGGATCGGCGAACAGCTCGTCGGCGGCCGCGTTGTACGCGCGACCGAAGGCAGCTCCGTCGTCCTCGAAGTCGCCATAGTCGAAGAGCAGGCGGACGGGGTTCGTGACCTCATGCTGCTGTCCGAACTGGTCCCACGGCTCGACGCCCTCCAGCGCGGTCGTCAACGCCTCGCGCGCGGCCTCGGGATTGCGCGCGAGCGCGTTCAGCACGAGCTCCTTCGGGTCATAGGGGAGGCCGTCCTCGCCTTCGCTCCAGTAGCGACCGAGCGAATACGGGTCGCCCTGGGGCTCGGAGGCCAGCACGCCGGCGCTGTCGTAGCGCGAGTGCTCGACGATCTGGTCGACGACGCCGGTGCGGAAGCACTCGAGCAGGAACCGTGTCCCGAACACGCCGGTGTGGAGGAGCTGCGCGGTCGCCCAGGTGTCCTCGTCGTGCGCGATCTCGTCCTCGACCGTGCGCGAGAGCCGGCCGCTGTAGGTGGCGTTGGCCAGGGCGAGCGCGAACGGCGCGAGCAGGTCCCCGACGGGATCGTGCTCGAGATCCTGACCTGCCCACTCATACGCGACCTCCTGGAGGATGTGCGGGTCGACGGTCATGCTCATGCTGCCGCTGATCACGTGGGACCACTCGACCGCCTGGATCACCCGCGGCACCTCGACGAGGTTCTCGGCGCCGAAGCCGTCGACGAACGCGGCCGAGAAGGCCTCGAGCTCGTCGCCATGCGCATTCTCCTGCGATGCGTGCAGGATCTGAGCCAGGTCGAAGAGCTCCTCCGGGTCCTTGAAGCGGTCGCGGTACATCGCGCCGATGTAGGCGCCGGCCGCCTCGGCCTGGTCGACGTCCGCGTAGCGCAGCAGCGAGCCGTCCTTCATCCAGGCGAGGAACTCACGCAGCTGGGTACCCTCCAGCTCGCGGCCGCTCGACAGCTGATCGGCGATCTCCGCCCAGAGCGCGCGGCGCTCGAGCTCGACGGCATCCTCGTTCAGGATCGGCGCCAGGCTCTGGAGCCGCGAGGCGGCGGACGCGACTCCCGCCTGTACCTCACCGGCGACACCGGCCGGCATCTCGGGCAGCGCCAGGGAGCCGAGCGAGCGTGCGGCCAACGAAACCTCGGCCGACCCGTCGCGGATGCGTGTTGCGCCGCGGCGGAGGTCGGTCGGGTCGATGGCGATGCGCGCGCTCATCAGCTTCTCGTCGCCGCCCGCTGCGCGCGCGCGGCTTCCAGCTCGCGCGCCATCTCCTCCAGCCTGCGCAGCCGGTCCGCCTGCGCCTGCTCGACCTCCGCCGCGGAGCGCTCGAGCAGCCCGGCGAGGCTCTGCAAGCTGTCCGCGACCGCCGTGGCGGCGCGGCCGCTCGTCGACGCGGCTGCGCGGAAACGGTTGCCTGCCGGTCCTTCGAACGTCATCGACGAGACCGTGCTGCCGACGTCAGCGTCGACTCCCGAGATCTGCTCGGCCGTCCGGCGCAGGGAGCCCGCGAGCGCGCGCATCCCGGCCGGATCGCCGACGACGGGGGGCAACCAGACCGGGCCGGGCATCAGTCGCCACCCGCCCGCGACCAGAACGGCTGCGTCTTCCCGAGGAGGAAACGGCCGATCTGGCCCGCTTCGACGCCCGGCTGAAGCGGCTGCAGCGCAAGCCGCTCGACCCCGGCCTCGCGCGCGGCTTCTGCGGCCGCGTCGATCACGGCTTGCGCGTCCGCGCCGGCGCGCAGCTCGAGCCCGATCACGTGCTCCGGCTCGGCGCCCGGCCGGCGGACGAGCAGCGCCCGGTAGGCCGCCCGGACCTCCGGTCGCTCCTGCGCGAACCGGCCGATCACGTCCAGTAGCTCCGTCGGCTCCTCGCGCGGCTCGCCGATCAGGAACTCGGCCTCGGAGTCGCCGGGCTCGGCGGTTGCCAGACCCGCCAGCTGCTCGGGCGTCAACGACAGGCCGAGCTCGCCGCCCGGATTCACGGCGACGCCCACGTCGGGAGGAGCGAGCAGCGGAGAGGGCGCGCCCGTGCAGGCGTACGTAGCCGCCCCCTTCCGGCCGGAACCGTCCGAGCTGCGTCACCGAGGAGAAGACCGGGACGAAGCTCTCGCCGTCGAGCTCGATCACCGGCAGCGCGAGCTGCTCGCCTGCGCGAGCGGTCACCCGCGTTTCCTCGTCCGGGCCGGGCTCGGCGGAAGGGATGAAGACGTCTGCGAGCGCGAGCGTGACGAGGAGGTGCTCGAGGTCGCCGTTCTCGCGCGCGGCGAGCAGCGCGTCCTCGAGCGCGTTCTCGGGCCGGAACGTCAGCGGCTCGCTCACGCCCGCTCCTCCCACAGCCGTTGCAGCGCGTAGAGCCGGTCGACGAGCTCGGCGCCCTTCGGGGCCCCACTCGACCTCACCGGCGAAGCGCGTGAGCGCGAAGCCGCCGTACGTGCGGCGGCAGCTCGCCGCGCAGCGCCGCGTCGCGCTGCCTTCGTCAGCAGCTCCGGCGAGACGCCGCGCGTGCGCGGCGCATGGCTCCACGTCACCGGCGTCGGCCCAGCGCGCGTGCAGCTGCTCCGCCTCGACGCGGGCGGCGTCGGCGAGCGCGGCGTACTCGCTGCTCACGGCAGCTGTGCGTCTCTCGCGTATCCATTGCTCGTCGAAGTCCCTGAACCGGAACTGCTCGCCGTGACCTGCATAGACGACCCCGTCCTCGCCACCTGCGGCGCAGCGCGGCCGTAAAGGTACTCGACCTCCGTGCCCTCGGGGATCCTGGCGACGCGGACCGACGTTGCGGTCGCCCCACTCGGGCAGGAGCGCGAGGCGGCGGTGGACGTCGTCCATCGTCTGCGCGAGGTTGCCCTCGTCGGTGGACGTCCACCACTTCGCGGTGGCGCGAGAGCCGTCGCCGACCGGGTACTGGACGAGGGTCAGGTCGCGATCGAGCGGTCCCTCGTGCAGCCACGCCTTCCCGCCCTCGAAGTTCTTCAGGTCGTCGGCGAAGTGGGCGGCGTAGTCGATGCCGGCCGGCGCGGCCGGCGGATGTCTCGAGCTTGGCCAGGTCCCTGGCGCCGGTCACGAGCCTGCGCGGCGCCTGCGGCGCGCTCGGCCGCAACGGCGCCTTGCGCGGAGCGGCTGAGCGCGGACGCTCCGCGGGCACCTCTGAGCGGCGGCCGCGGCGCCGCCGGAGAGAAGGGTGGCCGCCGCGGCAGGGGCGAGGTTGCCGAGCCAGTACGAGAGGCCGCGCTCGTGGAGGGCGTCGAGGTTGAGAATCGCCTTGCCGAACTCGAGCGGGTGGGTGACGCCGTAGGCGAGGCCGTGACCGAGGTCGCTCCAGCGGTCGGTCCAGTCGTCGTTGAGCGGTGTGAGGTGGTAGAGCATCACCGCCGGTTCCTCGATCGCGTCCCACGCGCCTTCGAAGAAGTCGCCGACGTCGTTCAGGAAACCGGACAGGCCGCCTGGGTTCTCGTCCTCGTGGACCTCCTCGGCGTAGTCCCGCGCGAGGTCGGCGAGACCCGGCCCCGCGTAGCGGGTGAGCAGCCCACTCGCGTACGCGGCCTTGAACTCGGTCAACTCGGCACCCTCGAGGTCCTGGCCGGGCCGTCCTACGGGCGGGCTGTTAGGTGCCCGCCTGCGTCAGCGCGTCGTGGCGGCGATGGATCTCGGCGCTCGACTGCTGAAGTGCTGCTTCGAGCCGCCGCATCGTCGGCGCGAACTCGCTCTCCCAGGCGGAGCGAAAGCGATCCGCTGCCGGCCCCTTCCACCACGTGTTGTTGACCTGGCCGCTGATCGCGGCGGTCAGCTGCGCGACGGTCTGGCTCTCTCTCGTGAAGCTCTGCCCCAACTGCTGGAGTTGCCCCATCTCTGCGCCGATGGTGCTCATGCGCACGCCTCCTCTTGCGGTCGATTCGAACGGGTCGAGGTTTGCTTTCCGAAAAACCGGCCTGTTGAAACGGCCTGGATGTAAAAGCGGTGTAAGCCGTTCCGCGTGGGCGTTTGGCGGGTCGCCGCGGCGGTTACCTCCACACCGAGCGGCGTGATGAGGCTGACTGTGGAGATGAGCTGACGCCTTTGGTCGAGCGAGCCCGCTCGCTGGCTCGCGTGCCTCGGCGCGCGGCGGCCGCGGCGCTCCTCGGCGCGCTCTGCTTCCTGGCCGCGTTCGCGGCCGGCCGCGCGACCGGCTCCGACGCGCCCGCCGCGGCGCCGTCGCTGAGCCCGGCGGCCGTCGCGAGCGCAGGTCTCGCGCTGCCGCAGCTTTCCGAAGCGGAGCCGCTACCCGAGCTCGCGCCGCCGGTGCGCCGCGCCCGGCCGGTCGCGCGAGCCGTCGCCCCGCCACGTCCCGTGTCGCGGCCGCGCCGAGCCGCGCCGCGCCCGCAGCCCCCCGCGCCGCGTCCCAAGCCCGCGACTCCGCGGCCTGTCGTCATCGTCGGCAATGGCTAGACGGGCCGCACTCGTCGTCGTGCTGGCGGCCGTTGTGGTGCTGGCCGCGTCTCCGGCCGCGTCGGCTGCCTGCTCGCGCTGGGCCTCCGAAGGAGGCAACGACCGCGCGCGCGGCACCGCCGAGGCGCCCTTCCGCACGGTGACGAGGCTGTTGCGCGCGCTGCCGGCGGGCGCGACTGGCTGCCTCGTCCGAGGGTCGGTCTTCCGCGAGCGCGTCTTTCTCCGCAGGCCTGCGACGCTGCAGTCGGTGGGCGGTCGCGCGACCATTCTCGGCGGGGTTGTCGTCACCTCTCGCGCGCGGGGCGCCGCCGTTCGGGGGCTCGAGATCATCGGCAGCGGACGAGGCAGAGCGGCCGTGTTCGTCCAGGCAGACCGCGCGCGGATCGTCGGCAACGACATCAGCGGCGGCTATCGCGACCGCAACCTTCCGTGTGTGCTGCTCGACGGCGTGCACGGCGTCGTCGTCGAGGCCAACCGCGTCCACGACTGCACCCGGTCGGGACGGCGCGACCTCTACTCAGCTGGGATCCACGTCGCTTCCGCGGTCCGGGCCCGCGTCGCCCACAACGTGGTCTTCCACACGCTCGGCGACGGCATTGCGCTCGGGCCGAATGCGCAGCGCACGCGCGTCACCCGGAATCTTGTGGACGGCAACGTGTCCGGGATCTACATCGGCGGCGACGCGCGCACCGCGTCGAGTCACAACGCCGTCACGCGCAACGTCATCTCGAACTCCGGCGACTGGAGCGTCCACTCGGCTTGGGACGGGCGCAGGGGCGGCGGCAACGTCGTCTCCTCGAACTGCCTCTGGAACGGCTTCCGCGGCCACACCGCGGGAACGGGCTTCGCCGTGTGGGGCAACATCGTCGCCCGCCCGCGCTACGTCGCCCGGCCCCGCAACTTCACGATGCGCTCCGGCCCGTGCCTGCCGATGCATCCGCACATCGTCGAGACGCGCGTCGCGCGGCTTCCTGCGTTCAGAGTGGCGTACCGCCTGCGGGCGCTGCCGCGCCGGATCCAGGTCGTCGGGTTGACGCTGACCGGCCTGAGCCGCGGCGCGCGCGTCGACGTGCGCTGCACACGCGGCTGCCGGACGTCCTGGTGGGGACGAGCCCGCTCGGCGACGCTCGACCTGCCGCTCCTGCGCGGCGTGTGGCTGGGCCGCGGCGCAGTCGTCGAGGTCCGCGCCCGCAAGCCGTACCGCGCCGGCCACTACGCACGCGTCACCGTCGTCGGGCTGCCCGGCGGCGTTCGCGTCGCCCACGCCTGCACCCCGCCGGCCCGGAAGAACCCCGTGTCCTGCTCGCGCTACGGTGGCGCCTGATGGTCGGGGCGGGGACGACGATCGCCGGGTACCGGGTCGAGCGGCGGCTCGGCTCCGGTGGAATGGGCGCGGTCTACGAGGCGACGCAGCTCTCGCTCGACCGCGTCGTTGCGCTGAAGGTCCTCTCGCCGACCCTGAGCGCCGACGCCGGCTTCCGGGAGCGCTTCAGGCGCGAGGCGATGCTGCAGGCGGCGCTCGAGCATCCGAACATCGTTCCCGTCTACGAGGCGGGCGAGAGCGAGGCGGGCCTCTTCATGGCGATGAGGCTCGTAGAGGGAACCGACCTGAAGCGGCTCTCCGAGGGCGGCGAGCTCGAGCCGGAGCGCGTGCTCGTCCTGCTCGCACACGTCGCGGCCGCGCTCGACGCCGCCCACGGCGCGGGGCTCGTCCACCGCGACGTGAAGCCGCAGAACGTCCTCGTCGACGGCGACCGCGCCTACCTGGCCGACTTCGGGCTGACGAAGGGCGCCGGCGACCGCGGCACGACGCTGACGGGCCAGTACCTCGGCTCCCTCGACTACACGCCGCCCGAGCAGATCCGCGGTGAGCCCGTCGGCCCGGCCGGCGACCTGTACGCGCTCGCCGCCGTGCTCTACGAAGCGCTGACCGGCGAGGTGCCCTTCCCGCACGAGACCGAGGCCGCGGTGCTCTACGCCCATGTCGCGGAGACGCCGCCCAGGCCGAGCGAGCGCCGGCCCGAGCTGCCGCAGGCGCTGGACGCGGTCGTGGCGCGAGGACTGGCGAAGCGACCCGAAGATCGCTACCGGTCGGCGACGGCGCTCGTCGACGAGGCTCGCCGCGCGCTCGCCTCGCCACCCGCCGCCGCCGCACACGAGAACGGTGGCAGGCGCCGGTTCGGCGAGACGATCTCGGATCCGGCGGTGCTGCGCTCCGCTCCGGTCGTCGACCTCGCGCCGGCGCGGGTGATCCCGTGGCGTGCGATTGCGATCGCGGCGGTCGTGCTGGCGGGCCTCGTGCTTGCCGGCTTCGCGCTCGGCCGGCTGACCCGCGGCGACGCGGAGGAGCGGCGCGGCGTGGCCACGGCCGGCCCGCTCTCGGTGTCGTTCCCGGACGACGAATGGGCGCCCGCCGCCGCGCCCGACATCCCCGGGCTCGGGCTCGAGGGAGCAGTGGCGCTGCGCTCCACCGACGAGCGGCGGCCGGGGACGGTCGTGGTGGGGCTCGTTCCTGGAGCACAGGGGGCCGGCCTGTTGCCGACGGCCCTGCGCCGGCAGCTGAGGGGCTCGCCCGCGGCCGACACGGTGCGTGTCGGCCCGGCCGAAGGGCTCCTCTACAGCGGTCTGTCCGCGGCGCAGGTCCGCGAGCGCCTCGACCTCCTGCTCGTTCCCACACGGCGCGGAGCAGCCGCGGTCGCGTGCCTGACGCCGCGCGCCCTTCGCGCCGATGCCCAGCCGGCGGATTGCGGTCAGGTAGCCGCGACGCTCCGGCTGCGGGGGCTTCACGCCCTACCGCTCGGTGGGCACATGGAGTACACGCATGCGCTTGCGGCGGCGCTCGCGCGGCTCGACGGCGAGCGCCTTGCCGCTCACCGGCAGCTCGCCGGCGCGGCGACCCGTCCGGAGCAGCGGCGCGCCGCCGCCGGTTTGGCGGCTGCGTACGGGGACGCTGCGCGCGGTGTCCTGCGGATCCACCCGACCCCGTTCGCCCGTCCCTCGCATCTCGCGCTCTACGGCGCGCTTCGGCAGGCGCAGCGGCGCAGCGCTGCCCTGTCGGCCGCCGCGCGCAGCGGCGACGAGGGCGGTTACGCGGCCGCGGCGAAGCGGCTCGAGTCGGCGCAGGCGAACGTCGCGGCTGCGATCCGCCGCCTGCAGCGCATCCGCCTGCCGTAGCCGTCGCGTCGGTAGGAGTCGGCCGCCGGCGCCCGAACGACCCGTCATGGCCGCGCCCGACCAGCTGACGCTCGCGCGGCACCGCGACCTCGAGGGGCGCGAGCGCCGGCCGTACGTCCGCTGGGCTCTGCTCTCGCTGATCGGGCTCGTCACGCTGCTCGGCCTCGCGAACGTGTTCGGGCAGCGGCCGCACACGGAGACCGTCGCCGCAAACGGCGCCGAGCTCGAGGTCTATTCGCCCGAGCGCCTCCGCAGCGGGCTCTTCTTCATGTCGCGCTTCACGATCCGCGCGCAGGACGAGATCGAGGCCGCGACGCTCGTGCTCGATCCCGGCTGGCTCGAGGGGATCACGCTCAACTCGCTCGTGCCGTCGCCGGTCGGCGAGGCGAGCCGCGACGGAAAGATCGCGCTCGACCTCGGCCGCGTGCCGGCCGGGGCGAAGCACGTCCTCTTCCTGCACTTCCAGGTCAACCCGACCGAGGTCGGCCGGCGCTCGCAGGACGTGGCGCTCCACGACGGCGAGACCCCGCTGCTCGAGGTCGACCGCACGGTGACCATCTTCCCCTGATGGACCTCGTCGTCCGAGCAGTCGTCGCGTTCGCGTTCGTCTACCTGCTGACGCGGGTGATCGGGCGGCGCGAGCTCTCCTCGCTGCAGCCGTTCGACCTGATCCTGCTCGTGATGATCGGCGACCTCGTCCAGCAGGGCGTGACGCAGAACGACTTCTCCGTCACGGGCGCAATCCTGGTGGGCGGCACGATCGGGCTGCTCACCGTCGCCGTCTCGTACCTCAACTTCCGCTTCCCCCGCCTTCGGCCGGCGCTCGAGGGCGAGCCGGTGATCGTCGTCGAGGACGGCAAGCCGATCGAGCGCAACCTGCGCCGCAACCGGATCACGATCGAGGAGCTGGCCGCGGCGGCGCGTCAGCAGCAGATCGGCTCGCTCGGCGACGTCCGCTGGGGCGTGCTCGAGACGAACGGGCAGCTCAGCTTCATCGTAAAGACCTAACGACCTTTCCGGGATTGAGGATCCCGTTCGGGTCGAAGACGTCCTTGAGCGCGCGGAACCACGGCTGCAGGTCGCCGTGCTCGCGCTCGAGGTAGCCGAGCTTGCCGAGCCCGATCCCGTGCTCGCCCGTGCACGTTCCGCCGCGCTCGAGCGCCCAGTCGACGATCTCGCCGTTGAGGCGCTCCGCCGCCGCGAGCTCCCGCGGGTCGTCTGGATCGAGCATGAAGAGGACGTGGTAGTTCGCATCGCCGGCGTGCGCGACGATCGACGCAGCGAGGCCGAGCTCGTCCACAAGCCCGCGTGCATGGGCGACAGCCGGTGCGAGCTGCGAGAGCGGCACGCAGACGTCCGTCGACTTGTGCAGCTTCCCCGGCGAGGCCGCCAGAAGGGCGAAGAGCACGTGGTGTCGTGCTTCCCAGAGGCGGCTGCGGCCCTCGGCGTCGCGCTCGTGCTCGAACTCGGTGCAGCCTTCCCACGCCGCGACCTCCCGGACCGCCTCGAGGTCGCCCGCAACTCCCTCCTCCGATCCCGCGAGCTCGACGAAGAGGCTCGGAGCCGAGGCGTAGTCCGTGCCCTTGTAGGCGTTGACGGCCTGCGACGGTCTCTGCGTCGAGCAACTCGACCCGGCTGGCGGTCACGTCCGGAGCCGACGATCGCCGTCGCCGCTCTGCAGGCTGCATCGAGCGAGGGAAAGGCGGCACGGACGGCGATCGCGTGCTCGGGCAGGCCGTGCAGGCGCAGGGTCAGCTCCGTGATCACACCGAGTGTCCCCTCCGAGCCGACGAAGAGGGAGCGGAGGTCATAGCCGGCCGAGGTCTTGACGGTCTGCGAGCCGGGGCGGATCACGCTGCCGTCCGCGAGCACGACCTCCAGCGCGAGGACGTGCGACCGCATGCCGCCGTACCGGACGGTGGTCGTGCCGCTCGCGTTCGTCGCGGCCATGCCGCCGAGCGTCGCGTCCGCGCCCGGATCGACCGGAAACCAGAGGCCGTGCGCCCCGGCCGCCTCGTTCAGGCGCGAGCGCGGCATGCCGGGCTGGACGACCGCGAGGAAGTCCTCCGGGCGCAGCTCGAGCATGCGGTCCAGGCGCGTGAAGTCGAGCGAGACGCCGCCGGCCGCGGGAATGACATGGCCCTCGAGGCTCGTCCCGGCGCCGTAGGCCGTGACGGGCACGCGCCGCTCGTTGGCCCACGCGAGCAGTGACGCAACCTGAGCCGTGCTCTCCGCGTAGACCACCGCGTCGGGCCGGCGGGGCGGGTGATGCGAGAGGTCGTGTCGCGTGCTCGTCGAGCACGGAGTCGCCGACGCTGACGTTCCGCTCGTCCCCGAGGACGAGCCACGAGCTCCGACTGGAGATCCACGTTCCGCATTTCATCACCAGGCCCTAGGCTTTTGCGATGCCGCTCTATCCTCTCCGAGGCGGACGTCGAGGGGCTGCTCACGCCGGGAGACGCGGTGCCGGTGATCGAGGAGAGCTTTCGTCGTCTCGCCGCGGGCGTCGTCGAGAACGTGCCGCGGCGCCGGCTCGCGCTCGACGAGGGGACGTTCGCGGTCATGGCCGCCGCAGACCGCGGGCTCGGCTACGCGGGTCTGAAGTCGTACACGGTCGTCGGCGGCAAGGCGGTCTTCGTCGTCTGTCTCTTCGAGCTCGAGAGCGGCTCGCTCGCGGGCGTGATCGAGGCCGACGCGCTGGGTCAGCGCCGCACAGGCGCGGCGAGCGGGGTCGCGGCGAAGCATCTCGCCCGCGAGGGCGCCCGCAGCCTCGGCGTGATCGGCTGCGGCTGGCAGGCGCAGTCACAGGTCGACGCGATCCGCACTGCCGTCCCCACGATCGAGCGGGTCGTGGCCTACTGCCGCACGCCCGAGAAGCTGCGCGCCTTCTGTGCCACGACGGACGCGGAGCCGGGAGAGAGCCCCAGTGATGCAGCTGCCCAGGACGTCGTCGTCACCGCGACCACGTCCCGCGACCCGGTCCTGCGCGGCGAGTGGCTGCGCGAAGGCGCGCTCGTGTGCGCGATCGGCGCGAACGACCCGCGCGCCCGCGAGCTCGACAACGTCGTGCTCGAGCGCGCGACCTTCGTCTGCTGCGACTCGCGCGAGCAGGCGCGGCTCGAGTCCGGCGACCTGATCGACCCTGTGGCAGGCGGCGTCCTCGACTGGCTCGAAGTGCACGAGCTGCAGGAGGTCGTGGCCGGCGAGCTGCAAGGCCGCGGGGCGGACGCCGACATCGTCCTCTTCAAGTCGAACGGGCTTGCGGCCTGGGACGTCGCCATCGGCGTCGAGGCGCTTGCGCGCGCCCGCAAGCGTGGCGTCGGGAGGGAGCTTTAGGTTTCGAGCGCCTCGCGGGCGCTGGAGATCGTGTCGTTGCCGATCGCCTTGATCACCTCGGGGCGGTCGAGCAGCCGCGCGCGCTGATCGGGGTTGAGCCGGTTCTGCACGTAGCGGTCGTCGAGGATCTCGGCCAGGTCCCGGCCGCGGTCGTGCTCGCGGATCACGTACGACGCCACCCGTTCCTCCGCCGACGAGCGCTGGAAGAGGAACGAGAACAGGTCCCGGAACGCCATCGCGGGCGATTGTATCCTCCTGGCATGCGTCGCAATGCTTCGGAGGGACGCTGCGCAGAGCGGATCCTCCGCGGGGTCGACGACGAGGGACGCGAGGAGCAGGTCGTGATCTGGGTGGAGCGCAAAGAGGGTGCGCTCTGGGCCGTCGGCCGCTCCGTCAACGCGCAGCACCGATCGAGCAGCGAGCCTCGCCGGGACGACTACGTCTTCGAGGGCTACGAGCTCGGTGACGCGCTCGAGGCGGCGAACGACGCGCTCGAGGACGACGTGCGCGTGCTCGAGGACGACGGCAGCGGCGGCGGCAACAGCGTGAAGCCGTTCACCCGGAAGGAAGTCCTGCCAGTCCTCGAGCGCTTCTTCTTCGGCCGCCGCTGACGCCTGGCCGGTCGGCTCCCGCCGGGCGGAGCCCGGCTCCGCCGACCTCGCGCCGCTCGCGGCGCTCCACCGGCGGCCCGTGCTAAAGCACTGTTCCACCGGCCTACGCACCGCGAGCGGCGCGCCAGGCGCCAGCGGGAGCGCTAATCGTCCTTCGGCCACTCGAGGTTCGCGTCCGGGATCGGGTCGCCGTGCGGATCGTGCGTCGGGAACCCGAGCGCCTTGTCGATCCGTTCCTCCAGCTCCTCGGAGAGCGCGTGCTCGAGCCGGTCGGCCTCGTCGTGGACGTCGTCGACGCCGATCCCGAGTGTCTCCGCGAGGTAGAGCTCGAGCAGCCGGTGGTGGCGGATCACCTCGAGCGCGACCTGCTCGCCCGCGTGCGTGAGGGTGACGCCGCGGTAGGGCGCGTGCTCCGCGAGCCCGAGCGCTGCCAGCTTCTTCACCATCGCGCTCGCCGACGCGTC
This sequence comes from uncultured Gaiellaceae bacterium, assembly GCA_963850995.1. GTDB lineage: Bacteria > Actinomycetota > Thermoleophilia > Gaiellales > Gaiellaceae > Gaiellasilicea. The sequence goes on from CAWKNQ010000004.1 coordinate 637,764, forward strand.
CGACACCTGCTGCCGGCGGGCGAGCGCGGACGTCGACACGCGCTCGGACTCCGTCCCGAGCTTGTAGATCTCCTTCAGATAGTCCTGGATCGCGTCGCTGAGACCGACCTTCGTCACAGCGGGAGTGTAGGTGGGTGCTAGCCTCGCGCCGTGCTGATCAGGCTCGGCCACAGCCCGGATCCCGACGACGCCTTCATGTTCTGGGCGCTCGCGGCCGGTGCGATCGACACGCGCGGTTTTCGCTTCGAGCAGGTGCTCCAGGACATCCAGACGCTGAACGAGTGGGCGCTCGAGGGCCGGCTGGAGGCGACTGCGATCTCGCTGCACGCGTACCCCTTCGTCCAGGGCCGCTACGCGCTGCTGCCGCACGGGGCGAGCATCGGCTCCGGCTACGGGCCGGTCCTCGTCGCACGCGAGCCGGTCGTGCTCGACCAGCTGCGCGACGCCGAGATCGTCGTCCCCGGCCGGATGACGACGGCGTTCTTGACCCTCCGCCTCGCGCTCGGGGACTTCGCCCACCGCGAGCTGCCGTTCGACCGGATCCTCGACGAGGTCGCGTCGGGGCGCGCCGACGCCGGTCTCGTGATCCACGAGGGCCAGCTCACCTACGAGGAGGACGGACTGCACAAGGTGCTCGACCTGGGCGAGTGGTGGTTGCTCGAGACCGGTCTGCCGCTGCCGCTCGGGGTGAACGTCGCCCGCCGGGATCTCGGCGAGCGCCTGCACGACCTTTCCGCCGTCCTGCTCGACTCGATCCAGGCCGGGCTCGCGAACCGGCGCGAGGCGATGCGCTACGCGATGCGCTTCGGCCGCGGGATCGACCAGGCGACGGCGGACCAGTTCGTCGGCATGTACGTGAACGAGCTCACGTGCGACTACGGCGAGGAGGGCCGCAGGGCGGTCGAGGAGCTTCTCCGCCGCGGCGACGCGATCGGCGCCTTTCCCGAGCCGGTACGCCTCGACTACGTTTTGTAGATGCCCCGCGCGGTCGTCCTCTCCGCCGTCCGCACGCCGGTCGGACGCTACGGCGGCGGGCTCGCGGGCGTGCGCGCCGACGACCTCGCCGCGATCGCCGTCTCGGCCGCGGTCGAGCGCGCGGGCGTCGATCCGGCCGAGATCGAGGACGTCTACCTCGGGTGCGCGAACCAGGCCGGCGAGGACAACCGCAACGTCGCGCGGATGGCGGCGCTGCTCGCGGGCCTGCCCGACTCCGTTGCGGGAGTGACGGTGAACCGGCTCTGCGCGTCCGGTCTCTCGGCCGTCGTCGGCGCGTGCCATGCGATCGCGGCCGGGGACGGCGACCTCTTCGTCGCGGGCGGGGTCGAGTCGATGAGCCGCGCGCCTTTCGTCGTCGCGAAGCCCGAGACCGCCTTTCCGCGCGGCGATCGGACGATGGTCGACACGACGCTCGGCTGGCGGTTTCCCAACCCTGCTCTGGAGGCGAAGTTCCCGTTGGAGACGATGGGCGAGACGGGCGAGAACGTGGCCGACCGCTGGGAGGTCTCGCGCGAGGAGCAGGACGCGTTCGCGCTTCGCTCGCAACGGCGCTGGGCGGCTGCCGACTTCGCCGACGAGCTCGTCGCCGCAGGTGAGCTGGAGCGCGACGAGCACCCTCGTCCCGACACGACTGAAGAGAAGCTGGCCGCGCTGAAGCCGGCGTTTCGTGCAGGCGGCTCGGTCACGGCCGGCAACTCGAGCGGGCTCAACGACGGAGCCGCCGCGCTCGTCGTCTGCTCCGAGGCAAAGGCGCAGGCGCTCGGCGTCGAGCCGCTCGGCGCCTTCGTCGCGAGCGCCGTGGCGGGCGTCGACCCGCGCGTGATGGGGATCGGCCCGGTTCCGGCGGTGCGCAAGCTGCTCGAGCGGGCCGGCATCACCGTGGCCGAGCTCGACCTCGTCGAGCTGAACGAGGCGTTCGCTTCTCAGAGCCTCGCCGTCGTCCGCGAGCTCGGCCTCGACGAGGAGCGCGTGAACGTCAACGGCGGTGCGATCGCGATCGGACACCCGCTCGGGATGAGCGGCGCCCGGCTCGTGGTCACGCTCCTGCACGAGCTGCGGCGGCGGGGCGGACGCTACGGTGTCGCCACGATGTGCGTCGGCGTCGGCCAGGGGCAGGCGGCCCTCTTCGAGCGATGAAGGGCGACCACGTCCGTGTGATCAAGCCGCCCGACCCGCAGAAGGCGGCGACGACGGGTTTCGACTACGCGGCGGGCGTCGTCGCGGAGACGGTCGCGTGTGAACGGATCGCGCTCCAGCTCGTCCGGATCCAGCCGGGCGTCCGCTCGCAAGCTCATTCGCACGGCGAGCACGAGTCGGCCGCGTACGTGCTCGAGGGCGAGGTCGTGACGTGGTACGGCGAGGCGCTGGAGAAGCACGTCACCGCCACCGCGGGCGACTTCGTCTTCATCCCGGCGGGCGTGCCGCACGTCGCCGCGAACTACGGCGACACCGATGCGGTCGCCCTGATGGCACGCTCGGATCCCCAGGCGCAGGAGAGCGTCGAGACGTTCCCGGAGCTCGACCGGCTCGGCCATATCCTGAAGCCGCCGAGCCGGGTGCCCGGGCGCCCGCGCCGGGTGCGGCGCGGCCCGTTCTAGGCCGGCGCTCGCCGCCGTCGCGGTATCGTCCGGCCGTGGCAGTCGCGACGCACGAGTTCGGGCTCTTCATCAACGGCGAGACCGTCGAGGGCTCGTCGACGCGCGACCTCGTCGAGCCGGCGTCGGGCGAGCCGCTCGGTACCGCGCAGCTGGCGGGCGAGGCCGAGATCGACCGCGCCGTCGACGCTGCGCGCGCCGCACTCGCGGGCGACTGGGCCAAGACAGGAGCCACGGAGCGCTCGCGGCTTCTGCACGCCCTCGCCGACGCGGTCGTCGCGAACCGGAAGGAGCTGACGGAGCTCGAGACCCGCAACGTCGGCAAGGCGATCTCGTCCGCCAAGGCCGAGCTCTTCGCAGCGGCCGAGAACTTCCGCTTCTACGCGTCCGCGATCGCGACGATCGCGGGCCGCTCGAGCCCGATCGGCGGCTCGCTCCTCTCCTACACGCTGAAGGAGCCCGTCGGCGTCGCCGGGCAGATCGTCCCCTGGAACTACCCGCTGCTGATGGCGACGTGGAAGCTCGCGCCCGCGCTCGCGGCCGGTTGTGCCGTCGTGCTCAAGCCCGACCCGCAGACGCCCGCGACGGCGCTTCGCCTCGCCGAGCTCGCCGCCGAGGTCGGCTTCCCCGCCGGCGTCGTCAACATCGTGCCGGGTGACGGACCGACGACCGGCGCCTACCTCGTCAAGCATCCGGGGGTCGACAAGGTCGCGTTCACCGGCTCGACGAGGACGGGCGGCGAGATCATGCGGCTCTGCTCCGATCCGATCAAGCGCCTCACCCTCGAGCTGGGCGGCAAGAGCCCGAACCTGATCTTCGCCGACGCCGATCTCGACTCGGCGATCCCGAGTGCGGCCTGGTCGATCTACTACTCGGCGGGACAGAGCTGCGAGGCACGCTCGCGCGTGCTCGTCGAGAAGCCGCTGTACGACGAATTCGTGAACGCGTTCACCGAGAAGGCCGCGGCGGTCAAAGTCGGCGACCCGCTCGATGCCGAGACGCAGATGGGCTCGCTGATCTCGCAGGCGCACCGCGAGCGCGTGCACGGGTTCGTCGAGGGCGCACGCAGTGACGGCGCCGAGGTCGTCCTCGGCGGCGAGCCGGGCGAGCACGCCTTCTATCCACCGACCGTCGTGACCGGAGTCGAGAACTCGATGACGATCGCGCAGGAGGAGGTCTTCGGCCCGGTCGTCACGATCATCCCGTTCGAGGACGAGCAGGATGCGATCCGGATCGCGAACGACGTCAAGTACGGCCTGATGGCGTCGGTGTGGACAGGCGACCCGGCCCGCGGACACCGGCTCGCGGGGCGGATCAAGGCGGGCCTGATCGGGATCAACATGCCCTACACGGGCTTCCCGGGCCTCCCCTTCGGCGGCTACAAGCAGTCCGGCTTCGGGCGCGAGCTCGGCATCGAGACGCTCGACCTCTACCTCGAGACGAAGAGCGTGAACGTGAACACCGGCGCGCGGCCGATCAACCCGTTCGGCCTCTAGGCCTTGTCGTATCGCTGGGCCGTCCTTGCGGCGGGTACCGCTGCGCAGGCCAGCTTCTCGAGCGTCTCCTTCGCGATCGCGGTGCTCGCGCCGGCGCTGCGCGACCAGTACGACCTGAGCCTGACGGAGATCGGAATCGTGCTCTCGGCGGAGTGGATCGGACTCACGTTCGCGCTGCTGCCGTGGGGCTTCGCGGTCGACCGCTTCGGCGAGCGGTGGACGGTGGCCGGCGGTCTCGCGGCCTGCGCCGTGCTCCTGGCCGCGGCCGCGTATGCGCCGAGCTTCGCGTGGCTCGTCGTCCTCCTCGGGCTCGCCGGGATCGCCGGCGGCAGCGTCCAGTCGGGCAGCGGGCGCGCGGTGATGGGCTGGTTCTCGGCGCAGGAGCGAGGGCTCGCGCTCGGCATCCGTCAGACGGCGGTCCCGATCGGCGGGGCGGTCGCGGCGCTCGTCCTGCCGCAGCTGGGCAGTCCCAAGGCCGGGTTCCTCTTCGTCGCCGGGCTCGTCCTCGCCGGGGCGCTTGCGGGCGCGCTCGTGCTCCGCTCCGGCACGGAAGAGCATCTCGAGGCGGTGGACGTCGAGATCACGTTGCGCGACCGCCGACTCTGGCTCGCCTGCTGGGGCAGCGGGCTCTACCTCGTCGCGCAGGTGGCGATGATGGGCTTCGTCGTCCTCTTCCTCCACGACGAGCACGGCTTCTCGACCGGTGAGGCGGCCGCGGTCTTCGCCGTCGGCCAGGTGTTCGCCGCGGCGCTCCGGATCGGCGTCGGGCGCTGGTCGGACGTCGTCCGTTCGCGCGTCCGGCCGCTGCGGCTGATCGGGCTCGCTATCGGCGTCGCGCTCGCGCTCGTCGCGGTGCTGTCGGACGCGCCTGAGGTGCTGCTCGTCCCGGCGCTCGTCGTCGCCACCGCGCTCTCGATGGCCTGGAACGGCCTCTCGTTCACGATCGCGGCCGAGCTCGGCGGCCGCCGCAGCGGCGCCGCGATCGGCTTCCAGCAGACTGTGCTCTCCGCGCTCGGCGTCGCCGCACCGGTCGCGTTCGCCGCCGCCGTCTCGGCCACCTCGTGGAGCGCGGCGTTCGCGCTCGCAGCCGCCTTTCCACTGGTAGGCGCCTGGCTCTTGCGGGCGCTCTAGGCTCCGCGCATGCGCATCCTCGAGCGCCTGGAGGAGCTGGCCGCGATCGGCGACCGGATCGGCTATTCGCCCGAGGAGGACGCCGCTCACGAGCTCGCCGCCGGCTGGTTCCGCGATGCCGGGCTCGAGGTCGAGGTCGACGCCGCCGGAAACCTGGTCGGGCGAGTGCCCGGCGGGGATCGGGAGATCTGGACCGGCTCGCACCTCGACACCGTTCCCGGCGGCGGCCGCTTCGACGGCGCGCTCGGCGTCGTCGCGGGGCTCGAGGCGGTCGAGCGGCTCGGGCTGCCGGGGCTCGCCGTCGTCGCCTTCCGCGACGAGGAGCGCGGTTGTGCCGGCAGCCGGGCCTGCGCCGCCCGGCCCGACGCGTTCGTGGAGCTGCACATCGAGCAGGGGCCGACGCTCCTGCGCGCGGACGCCCCGCTCGGCCTGGTCACCGGGATCGTCGGCTACGTCCACGGCCGGAAGACGTTCGAGGGGACGGCCGGCCATGCCGGCACGACGCCGATGGCCGGGCGGGACGACGCGCTCGTCGCCGCGGCGGAGTACGTGCTGCGGGCGCGCGAGGTTGCGGGCGGGATCGAGGGCGCGGTGGCCACGATCGGCCAGGTCACGGTCGAGCCCGGCGGCACGAACGTGATTCCGGGGCGTGTCGTCGTCTCGGTCGACGCGCGGGCTCCCGACGCGGAGCGGCTCGACCGGCTTGCGGCCGCGCTCGAGATCGAGGAGCCGGTGCGGACGGAGCCGTCGCCGATGTCGGAAGACGTGCGAGGAGCGCTGCGCACGGCGGTCGAGTCCGTAGGAGCGCCGGTGCTCGAGCTCCCCTCGGGCGCGGGCCACGACGCGGGCATCCTCGCGAGCGCGGGGGTCCCGAGCGGGATGCTCTTCGTCCGCAGCCTGAACGGTGGTATCAGCCACAACCCGGCCGAGTTGAGCTCGGATGAGGACATCGCCCTCGCGACGGACGCCCTCGAGCGCGCGCTTCGACACTTGCTCAAAGTCGGCTAAACCTGCTTCAAAGCATCGTTCTCAGGAACGACACAAAATCGTTCCCGCCGACGAGGGGGCACCTCTTACCCTCACGGGATGCAAAAGGAGCAATCTCGTCCCGGAACGGGGTCACCCGCAGTACGCGCCGCCGGCCTGGTCGCGGTCGCGCTGCCGCTGGTCGGGTTCGTCTCGCTCTTGCTGCGGGAGCAGCTGGACCCTCAGCTGCACAACCATCAGGCGCACTTCGTCATCTTCGGGCTCGCCGGCGGTGTCGCGTACAGCCTCGGCTATGCGGCCGGTGAGGCCGCCAACCGCCGCGGAGACGCCCGCATCCTGCTCCTGTCACTGGCGTTCATGGCGACCGGGGGCTTCATGGGGCTCCACGCCTTCGGCACGACGGGCGTGCTCTTCTCCGAGAGCCGGGCCGGCTTCCAGATCGCGATCCCGGTCGGTCTGCTGGTGAGCGCGTTCTTCGCGGTGGGCTCGGCGTTCGTCGACGCGCGGCCGGAGCTCGGGCCGTGGCTGATCCGTCGCCGCGCAAAGCTCCGCGGAGCGGTGCTGATCGCCATGAGCGCGTGGTTCGCGTGGACGCTGTGGACCTGCGTCCGCTGGGCGGGCCGGACAGCGAGGCCGCTACGGGGACCGTGCTCGGCGCGATGGCGATCCTCGGGACGATCCTCTACGCCGTCAGCGCGGCTCGGTACTGGCAGCTGTTCCGGGAGCGTCCGACCCTGCTCTCGACCGCCGTGATCGCCTGTTTCCTCCTGCTCTCCGAGGCGATGATCGGCGTCGCGATCACGGGTGAGCGGAAGTGGCACGCGAGCTGGTGGGAGTGGCACTTCCTGATCCTCCTCGCGTATCTGATCATCGGGTTCGCCGCGCGCCGGGAGTGGCGCGACGAGCGCTTCCGGGCTCTCTACCTGCCGAGCACGCGCGAGCGCCGGCAGGAGGTCAGCGTCCTGTTCGGCGACCTCGAGGGCTTCACGGCGTTCTCCGAGCGGGCGTCGTCGGCCGAGGTCGCGGCGATGCTGAACGCGTACTGGGGCGCGGCGGCGCCGTTGCTCACCCGTCGGTTCGGCGGCGAGATCGAGAAGTTCATCGGCGACGGGATCGTCGCCACGTTCAACGGCCAAGGCGACCAGCCCGACCACGCGCTCCGAGCCTCCCGTGCGGCTCTGGCCCTGCAGCGGGCCGTGACCGCGCTCGCCGACGCGCATCCTGGTTGGCCGCGCCTGCGCATCGGTGTCAACAGCGGCGAGGTGGTGCTCCGCGAGGTCGGCGGGGATGGTCACGTCGCCTACCCGTTCGTCGGAGACACCGTGAACACGGCCGCGCGCCTGGAGGGTCTCGCACCGTCCGGCGGCGTCCTCATCGGCGCGAGCACGCGCGCGGAGCTGCCCTCCGGAACGGTCGTGAAGGCGCGATCGGGGCTCACGTTGAAAGGGAAGGGCGATCCCGTGAACGCGTACGTGCTGCTCGCGGTTCCGTGACGGTCTAGCGCTCGCGGAACGAGATCGGCTGCGCGCCCTCCCAGAGCGTCAGCCGGCCGAGCTCCTTCAGCTGCTCCTGCCCCTCGACGAGCGTGGCGAAGTGGTTCGCCCACAGCGCGCCCGCCTTGCTCGCGAAGGCGCAATAGCCGTACGGGAAGAGCAGCTCGGTCTCGCTCTGGCCGCCCGGGTAGAGCGCGAGCTCGCCCGGGTGCGGGTAGCTGGTCGCGTTCTCCGGGCCGATCCCGAGGTCGCGGTCGCCCCAGGGGATCCAGTTCGACTCGCCGCTCCAGCGGCAGTGGATGATCCGGTCGTCGAACGGGAGGATCCCTTTGAAGGCGGCGACCGTCTGCGGCGCCAGCTCCTCCTCCCAGCGCGCCACGAAGCGCATCCCCGCTGCCGTGATCTCGAGCACGAGCAGAACCTACCCCGCCGCTCCGGCCCACGCGACGAGCTGGGCCCGCTCGTCGTCGGTGAGCCCGGTCGCGTTGCCCGGCGGCATCGCGCGCGCGGCGACCATTGTCTCGATCGCTCCGGCGTGCTGCTTCATCTGCTCCACGTTGTCGAGCCGAACGCCGAGCGGCGCGGATATGCCCGAGTGGCACGTCGCGCACCGCTCCGTGACGATGCTGAGCGCCGCCTCGTCGGTCGGCACGGCCGTCGTGCCGGCGTCGTCCGGAGCGAGCGCGATCGCGAGCGCGACGGCCCCGACGCCGGCCGCCCCGAGCAGCCACCACGCCCGCCGCCCCACGTGCCACAGGTTGAAGAAGTGGCGGACCACGACGAGGATCGCGAAGAGCGCGAGCAGGACGAGCCACGCGTGCTCCTGGCCGAACGTGAGCGGGAAGTGGCCGGCGAGCATCGTGAAGACGACCGGCAGCGTCAGGTAGTTGTTGTGCACCGAGCGCTGCTTTGCGCGCAGGCCCACCTCCGGGTCGGGCTCGCGCCCTTCCTGCTTCGCGCGGATGAGCTCCCGGTGCGCGGGGATGATGACCAGGAAGACGTTCGCGGCCATGATCGTCCCGAGCATCGCGCCGACCTGGAGGAAGGAGGCGCGGGCGGCGAAGAGCTGGTCGACGGCGAACGCGGACGCGACCACGAGCGCCCCTACCGCCACTGCGACGTAGCGGTCGTCGCGGAGCACGCGACAGGCGGCGTCGTAGACGAGCCAGGCGAGCGCGAGGCCCGCCGCCGAGAGCGCTGCCGCCTGCCACGGCTCGAGGTCGGCGACGGCCGGGTCGACGAGGCGATCGCCGGCGTCGAGCCAGTAGAGGAGGACGAGCAGCGCGAAGCCGGAGAGCCAGGTCGTGTACGCCTCCCACTTGAACCAGTGCAGGGGCTCGGGGAGCTCGGGCGGGGAGACCCGGTACTTCTGAGAGTGGTAGAAGCCGCCGCCGTGCACGCCCCAGTACTCGCCTACGATCCCGCGCGCGTCATCGTCCTTGTTCTTGGTCGGACGCAGGCCGAGGTCGAGCCGGATGAAGTAGAACGACGCTCCGATCCACGCGATCCCGGCGACGACGTGCAGCAGCCGGAGGCAGAGGTCGGCGACGTCCCTCAGGTAGTCCGCGTCCACCGGTGCTGTTCCCACCTAGATCGGGCGATGGCGACCAGCTCGCGGACGCCGGTCTCGAGCTCCTGCTGCCGCGTGCGGGCGAGTCGCTCGCGCAGCACCTCGAGGATCGCCGACTTCGGCCGCCCGTTCACGAAGACGACGAAGCGGAAGCCGAATTTCTCCTCGTAGACCTGGTTCAGGTAGGCGAGCTCGGAGAGGATCACCGGATCGGCGTCGCCGCCCTGCTCCGCTGCGGAGCGCGCGGAAAGCCCCGAGCGCGCGCCGATCGCCGGGTGCGCGGCGAGCGCCTCGACCTGCTCCTCCTCGGACAGCTCTGCGAGCACCGCGTCGGCCCGGCCGAGCGGGTCCTCGAGCGCGGCGAGCCGCTCCACCAGGGCTGTCCGGCCCTCGAAGAGCTCGGCGAGCTCGTCGGCGCTCAGCTGCCGCGGTAGCTCGCGCACGAGTACGGCGAGACGAGAAGCGGGACGTGGTAGTGGCCCTCGTCGAGCGCGATCTCGAGCTCGACGCGCTTGAAGAACGGCGAGGGCGGATGGAAGACGAGCCGGTAGGTGCCCGGGTCGAGCGAGTCGGAGAGCCGGGCGCGCCCGTCGCCGTCGGTGCGCGACTCGGCGATGAACATGTCGCCGCGGTAGAGGACGACGAGGACTCCCTCGGCTGCCGCGCCCGCGCCGGTGTCGAGCACGTGGGTGGAGAGGGAGGTCACGGCGCGAATCTACTCGCCTGTGCTCTGTGGGCGCGTGCGATCTCGCCCTCGTCCGCGCGCACGAGCGCCCCGCCCGAGACGACGAGCTCGCCGGCGACGTAGAGCCGGTCGACTCTGTGCGGCCCGGCGAAGACGAGACCCGCGACCGGGTCGGCGGCGCCGCCGAGCTCGAGCCCGTCGGTCGCCCAGACGGCGAGGTCGGCGCACTTGCCGGGCTCGATCGAGCCGATGTCGTCGCGCGCGAGCACCTCCGCGCCGCCGCGTGTTCCCAGCCGGAACGCCTCGCGCGCCGTCAGCGCCGTCGGACCACCGCGCCCGCGCGCGACGAGCAGCGCCTGCTTGACCTCGTTGCCGAGATGGCTGCGCTCGTTCGAGGCAGAGCCGTCCACGCCCAGGCCGACCCGGACGCCGGCATCCAGCATCGCCCGCACAGGCGCAACGCCCGCGCCGAGCCTGAGGTTCGAGGTCGGGCAGTGCGCGACCCCGGTGCCGGTGGCGGCGAACCGCCCGACTTCGGCCTCCGAGAGGTGGACGCAGTGCGCGCACCAGACGTCGCCGTCGAGCCAACCCAGCGAGTCGAGGTACTCGACCGGCGAGCAGCCGTAGAGCTCACGGCAATACGCCTCCTCCTCGACCGTCTCGGCCAGGTGCGTGTGCAGCTGCAGGCCGAGGCGGCGCGCCAGCTCTGCCGACTCCGTCATCAGGCGGCCCGTGACCGAGAAGGGCGAGCACGGCGCGACCGCGATCTGGACGCGCGCGCCGGGGCCGGGCTCGTGCAGCTCGCCCGCGAGGCGCTCGGTGTCGGCCAGCACGGCGTCGATCTCCTCGACGAGCTCGTCCGGCGGCAGGCCGCCGTCGGAGGCGCCGAGGTCCATCGAGCCGCGGGAGGCGACGAGACGGCAGCCGAGCTCCCGCGCGGCCTGAACCTCCGCCTCGACGAGCCCGCTCCGGCCGCGCGGGAAGACGTAGTGGTGGTCGAAGACGGTCGTGCAGCCGGAGAGCATCAGCTCAGCAAGGCCCGTGCGCGCCGCGGCGTACTCGGCCTCCGCGTCGATCCGGGCCCAGGTCGGGTAGAGCTCGACCAGCCACTCGAACAGCGTTGCCTCCTGCGCGCGGGCGCGGGTGAGCGTCTGGTAGAGGTGGTGATGCGTGTTGACGAGGCCCGGCGTGACGAGGGCGCCGCCGAGCGCGACCCGCTCGTCCGCCTCCGGCTCCTCGCCGGCTCCCACGGCGGCGACGAAGCCGTCCTCGACCAGGATCCAGCCGTCGGGGTGCTCGGCACCCGCGTCGTCGAGCGTGAGCACGTGTGCGCCCGTGAGCAGGGACTTCATGGCGTCGTACCGTATCTTTGCCGCGTGGAGGTGATCACTCCTCGCTACGCTCGACGAGGCGTTGCGCGCGAAGGCGGAGCGGCCCGACGCGCGCCCGATTGCCGGCGGCACCGACCTGCTCGTCGAGCTCAACTTCGACCGCGTCAGGCCGGACGTGATCCTCAACCTGGCCGAGGTGCCCGAGCTGAAGGGCTGGTCGCGCGAGAACGGCGCGCTCCGGCTCGGGGCCGGGCTCACGTACACGGAGGCGATGCAGCCCGAGCTGGCGGAGCTCCTGCCCGCGCTCGCGGAGGCGTCCCGGACGGTCGGCTCGCCACAGATACGCAACCGCGGCACGATCGGGGGCAACCTCGGCACCGCTTCGCCGGCCGGCGATGCGCATCCGCCGCTGCTCGTCGAAGCCGCGACGGTGGAGATCGGGAGCGTCCGCGGCGTCCGCTCGCTGCCGCTGACGGAGTTCTTCCTCGGGCCGAAGCGGAACGCGCTCGCCGAAGACGAACTCGTCCTTGCCGTACGCCTGGAGCCCGGCGGCCAGCCGCAGACGTTCATGAAGGTGGGACCGCGGAACGCGATGGTGATCGCCGTCTGCTCGCTGGCCGTGCTCGCCGACCGCGAGCGTGGCGAGCTGCGCGCCGCGTACGGCTCCGCCGGGCCCGTTCCGGCTCTCGTGACCGCCCCGCTCGATGCCCGCGGCGACTTCCCGGAGCTCGTGGCCGAGGCGTCGAGCCCGATCGACGACGTCCGCGGTACGGCCTCCTACCGCCGACACGCCCTGCGCGTGCTCACCAAGCGCGCGCTCGATCGCGTCCTGGCATGAAGATCCGCCTGACCGTCAACGGCGACGCCCGCGAGGCCGATGTCTGGGCCGGCGAGAGCCTGCTGACGGCGCTCCGCGACACGCTCGGGTTGCCGGGCTCGAAGAATGCCTGCGAGCAGGGCGAGTGCGGCTCCTGCTCGGTCATCCTCGACGGCGACCTCGTCTGCGCCTGTCTCGTGCTCGCGGCGCAGGCCGACGGGCACGAGGTGACGACGGTTGAGGGTCTCCGCACCGCCGACGGCCTGCATCCGGTGCAGCAGGCGTTCGTCGACGCGGGCGCGGTTCAGTGCGGCTTCTGCACGCCCGGGCTGGTCGTCGCGGCGGCGGCGCTGCTGGAGCGCGTCCCGAGCCCCTCCGACGACGTGATCCGCGAGGAGCTCTCCGGCAACCTCTGCCGCTGCACCGGCTACGCGAAGATCTTCGACGCCGTCAGGCTCGCCGCCCGCGCATGAGCACCACGGCGCAGCAGCAGGCGGCACTTCGCCGCGCCCGCGTCGGCGACCGAGGGACACGTGACGACGCGGAGCCGAAGGTCGCGGGCGAGTTCGCCTACTCGAGCGACCTCCATGCCGCCGGGATGCTCTGGGGCGTCACCGTCCGCAGTCCGCATGCGCACGCGAGGATCGTCGAGCTCGACATCTCGGCCGCGGTGCGGATGCCCGGGGTACACGCCGTGCTCACGCATGCGGACGTGCCGGGCCAGAAGACGTATGGGCTCGAGTTCGCCGATCAGCCCGTGCTCGCGGCCGACCGTGTCCGCTACTACGGCGAGCCCGTCGCGCTCGTCGCGGCCGAGGAGCCCGAGCAGGCGCGCCGCGCTGCCGCCGCGGTCCGGGTCGAGTACGAGGTGCTCGAGGCCGTGATCGACATGGAGCGCGCGACCGAGCAGCCTCCGCTCCATCCCGACCGGCCGACGATGGGGCACGGCTACCGCGAGGACGACCGGTCGAACGTCGTCCGCCACATGGTGATCCGGCGCGGCGATCCGGACGCCGAGGGCGACGTCAGCGTCAGCGGCGCCTACGAGGTCGGGATCCAGGACCAGGCCTTCCTCGGCCCCGAGTCGGGCCTCGCGGTGCCGGACGGGGAAGGCGGCGTCGACGTCTACGTCGCCACGCAGTGGCTCCACGTCGACCGCGACCAGGTCGCTCCCTGCCTCGGGCTGCCGCCGGAGATGGTGCGGATCCACCTCGCCGGGGTCGGCGGCGCGTTCGGCGGCCGCGAGGACCTCTCGATGCAGATCCACGGCGCGATGCTCGCGCTGCACACGGAGCGGCCGGTGAAGATCGTCTACAACCGGGAGGAGTCGTTCTTCGGCCACGTCCACCGGCATCCCGCGCGGATCCGGTGCGAGCACCGCGCGACGCGGGCGGGCGAGCTCGTCAGCGTGCGCATGCAGATCCTGCTCGACGGCGGCGCCTACGCGTCGAGCTCGACGGCGGTCACGTCGAACGCCGCCTCGTTCGCCGTCGGGCCCTACAAGGTTGCGAACGCGCTGCTCGAGTCGACGTGCGTCTACACGAACAACCCGCCCTGCGGCGCCATGCGCGGTTTCGGCGCCGTGCAGACGTGCTTCGCGGCCGAGGCGCAGATGGACAAGCTCGCGGCGGCGCTGGGGATCGACCCGGTCGAGCTGCGGCTCCTGAACGCGCTCGGCCCCGGCGACACACTTCCGACCGGGCAGGCGATCGAGGGCTCGCTGCCGGTCGCCGAGGTGATCCGACGCGCGGCCGAGCTGCCGGTGCCGGAGCCGGAGCAGCTTCCGCGGGAGGCGATCCGCCTCCCCGGCGGAGCGGGCAACACGACCCGCGGCGAGGGCGTCCGGCGCGGAGTCGGCTTCGCCGTCGGCTTCAAGAACATCTGCTACTCGGAGGGCTTCGACGATCACACGGCCGCCCGAGTGCTCCTGCGCGCCGACGGCTCCGCCGAGATCCACTGCGCGTCCGCGGAGGTCGGCCAGGGCGTCACCGACGTGATCCTCCAGGTCGCCCGCACCGAGCTCGGCACGGACGAGGTCGTGCTCGCGCCCGCGGGGACGGCGGCGGTCGGCTCGGCCGGCTCGGCGTCGGCGTCGCGGATGACGTGGATGGCGGCCGGAGCCGTGCAGAAGGCGTGCCGGGCGGCTCTCGAGGAGCAACGGCGGAAGGGCGGCGACGTGGACGTCGAGCGCGTCTACCGGCACCAGCGCACGACGCCGCTCGATCCGGAGACTGGCCAGGTCACCGGTGAGCGCGCCCACGTCTCCTTCGCCGTCGCCGCGATGCGGGTCGTCGCGGAGGTCGACGTCGACCTCGGGCTCACGCGCGTTGTCTGGATTGGCACCGCCCAGGACGTCGGCAAGGCGATCAACCCGCTCGCTGTCGAGGGCCAGATCGAGGGCGGCACCGCGCAGGGCCTCGGGCTCGCGCTGATGGAAGAGATCCGCACCGCCGACGGCCTGATCACGAATGCGAGCTTCACGGACTATCTGATCCCGACCGCGCTCGACATGCCGCCGGTCGAGAGCGTACTCATCGAGGATCCGGAGCCTGCGGCGCCGTACGGGCTCAAGGGAGTCGGCGAGCCGCCGACCGTCGTCTCGACCGCAGCAGTCGTCTCCGCGCTCCGCGACGCGACCGGCCTCGAGCTCACGCGCGTACCGGTTCGTCCCGACGACATCGCGTTGTAGTTACTTCCGCAAGGCGAGTGCCGCGCCCGCCGCGAGCAGGACGATCCCGAGCACCCGCGGCCAGGTGAGCGCGACCTTCTCGACGCCGAACCAGCCGTAGCGATCGATCGCGGCGCCCATTGCGAGCTGGCCTGCGATCAGAAGCGCGATCGTCGCCGTCGCCCCGAGCCGCGGCGTCACGACGGTGATCGCGAGCACGACGACGACACCCATGCCGCCGCCGCCGACCCAGTACCACCAGGGCGAGCGGAGCGCATCGCCGAAGCCGGCCAGGCTCTGACGGAGGACGAGGAGCAGCGTGACGGCGATGAGCGTTGAGAAGGCGAGGTTGGCGGCGAGCGCCTCGAACGTGCCGATCCGCTCGCCGAAGCGACCCATCACGGCCACCTGAACCGAGCCTGCGAGGCCGGCGACGAGCGCGAGCGCGACGGCTGCTCCGGTGCCTGCTCCCATGCGGGACGAAGCTATACGCTCACGCGGTCCACAGGCGAGAGGAGAGTCGAGATGGTCCGAGCGGTGATCCAGTACGAGTCCGAGCCCGACGCGGAGCGTTATGCGCGGCACCTCACGGAGTACACGGCCAAGGTCGAGTGCGACGCGTTCCGCCACGGCAAGGCCTTCGGTTCGCCGTTCGGGGAGCCGTCGTTCGCGTACTACGCCGAGTTCGAGTGGGCCGACATGGACGCCTTCAAGACGGCCGCCCGATCGGAGGAGTTCGCGGCGAGCGGCAAGGACGCGATGGAGATGGGCATCCCGTTCACGGTCACGTTCGTCGAGTGCGCGTGACGGAACCGGACCAGCCGCGGCCGCTTTCGCCCGAGGAGCTCGGCTTCGAGCGGATCGTCTACGAGAAGGCCGCTCCGCGGGCGACCGTGACCCTGAATCGCCCGGAGGTTCTGAACGCGTTCGACTTCCGCATGCTGCGGGAGCTCGCCCGCGCGTTCGAGGACGCCTCCTGGGACGACGAGATCCGCGTCGTCGTCGTCACCGGCGCCGGCCGCGCCTTCTGCGTCGGCGCCGACCTGCGCGCCTGGGGCGAGGACCTGCTCGGGAACTCGAAGGAGTACTGGAAGTGGTTCGGCGCCTTCAAGGATATGCACGACCGCCTGCGCGAGATCGGCAAGCCCACGGTCGCGCGTGTCCAGGGAATCGCGGTCGGCGGCGGCAACGAGCTGCAGATGGCGTGCGACCTGGCCGTGATGGTCGACGACGCCTTCATCCGCCACGTCGGGCTCGAGCATGGCTCGGTGCCCGCGGGCGGCGCGACCCAGTGGCTGCCGATCATGATCGGCGACCGCCGCGCCCGGGAGATGATCCTGCTCTGCGACGAGGTGCCCGCGACCCAGGCGGCGGAGTGGGGGCTCGTCAACCGGGCCGTCCCGGCGGCGGAGCTCGACGCGGTCGTCGACGAGTGGGTCGAGAAGCTGGCGCGGAAGCTCCCCGAGACAACCCGTTACGCGAAGCAGCAGCTGAACTGGTGGCGCGACATCTCCTGGCACGAGACGGTCGGGCACGCCCGCGACTGGCTCGCGCTCTCGATGCTCGGCGACGAGGCGCAGGGCGCGATCAAGAGCTTCCTCGAGCGCTCCCGCTGACGCGGCCGTTGCGGACATGGTGGGGCCAGGACCCCACACGTCCGCAACAGACACGCGCCTCTGCAGGCAAGTCGAGGCGAGGACGCACCAGTCCAGCGGCTAGGACTCCGTACCTCCCCGATGGGTGCCGCGCTTTCCGGACATGTCGGGGCCAGGACCCAACACGTCCGCAACGGACACATGGTCAGCAGCGGTCGGCGCCGGTCCTGGAGGACTCGTTTGCTAGGTCGGCCTGCTCCAGCGGGAGGAGCGCGGCACCTTCGCGCACTACCGGCTCGCGCCGACGGCGCTCGAGTGCCTGCGCGCTGCTCTTGACGTAGAGCGTTAGGCTCCGCCCATGAGCGAGGTGCTGACCGAGCGCGACGGCGCCGTCCTGACAATCACTCTCAACCGCCCCGAGGTCTTCAACGCCTTCAACGCCGCCCTCCATGCCGCGCTGCGCGCAGCGCTCGAGGAGGCTGCCGACCCGGAGATCCGCGCCGTCGTGATCACGGGCGCGGGCAAGGGCTTCTGTGCCGGCCAGGACCTGAAGGAGTTCCAGCAGCTCGAGGGCTCGATCCGCGAGCGGCTCGAGGCGAGCTACCACCCGAACATCCGCGCGATCCGCGGGCTCGAGAAGCCGGTGCTCGCCTCGGTGAACGGGCCGTGCGCGGGCGCGGGCCTGTCGCTTGCAGCAGCATGCGACATCCGGATCGCGGCCGACACTGCGAGTTTCGTTCCCGGCTTCATCGGGATCGGGCTCGTGCCCGACTCGGGCGGCTCGTGGTTCATCCATCGGCTGCTCGGCTTCGCGCGCGCGTTCGAGTGGATGACGTCGAACCGGAAGCTGACGGCCGCCGAGGCGCACGCCTGGGGGCTCGTCTCCGAGGTCGTCGAGGCCGATGCGCTGGCCGCCCGCGCCGCCGAGCTCGCCGCCGGCTACGCGGCCCAGCCGACGCGGGGGATCGGGCTGACGAAGCGCCTCTTCGAGCACGCCTTCGACGCCTCGCTCGAGGAGCAGCTCGAGCTCGAGGCGGCCTTGCAGCAGGAGGCGACGGGCACGGAGGACTTCGCCGAGGGCGTCGGCGCCTTCTTGGAGAAGCGCGAGCCTCGCTTCAGCGGGCGCTAGCTCCGGCCACCAGGGCGACGATCTCGTCTTCCTCCGGGAAGCGGCCTTCCTTCTGCTTGGAGAAGACGAGCTTGCCGTCGAGGAGCACGTCGTACTGACTCTTCGCGCCCGCGACGATCGAGGCCTCGACGCCGTTGCCGTTCAGCACGGCCGCGAGACTCGCGGCCCGTCGGTCATACCCGCTTCAGACGGGGCAGTAGTGGATCTCGATCGTCACGGCCGAACCCTACCCGCCTCAGAGACGTGGTCGGTGGCGCTCCACGATCGTGACGAGGTCGAGCCCTGCCGGAAGCGTCCCGAAAACGCCGCCCGGACGGTCGAGCCGCGACGCGCAGAAGGCGTCGGCCACCTCTGGAGCGCCGTGGCGGACGAGTAGCGAGCCCTGCAGCGTGACGGCGAGCAGCTCGAGCAGGCGGCGCGCGCCTTCTTCGTCCGGCTCGGCCACAGCGCGCTCGAGTCGCCCGATCGCGGCGTCGAGACGGGCGTCCTCGCCCTGCGCCAGCCGCACCTCAGCGAGGAACGCGTCCGCGGTCTCCGGCTCGCGTCCGAGCGCGCGCAGGACGTCGAGCGCGTTCACGTTGCCCGATCCTTCCCAGATCGAGTTGAGCGGGCTCTCGCGGTAGAGCCGCGGCAGCTGCGACTCCTCGACGTAGCCGTTACCGCCCAGGCACTCGAGTGCCTCCGCGACGAGCGGCGGCGTGCGCTTGCAGACCCAGAACTTGGCGACGGCGGTGGCGAGCCGGCGGAAGGGGCCGTCCGCCTCGTCGTAAGCCCGCGCGAGCCGGAGCGCGGTGACGGTCGCGGCCTCGGACTCGACACAGAGATCGGCGAGCACGTTCTGCATCAGCGGCTGTTCGGCGAGCAGCCGGCCGAAGGCGGAACGGTGAGCGGCGTGATGCGTCGCCTCCGCGACCGCGCGGCGCATCAGCGCTGCGGAGCCGAGGACGCAGTCGAGCCGCGTGTGGTTGACCATCTCGACGATCGTCCGGACGCCGCGGCCCTCTTCGCCGACGAGCCTCGCCTCGACGCCGTCGAGGACGATCTCCGCCGAGGCGTTCGAGCGGTTGCCGAGCTTGTCCTTGAGCCGGTCGATCCGGAAGCCCGGCTGCGGCCGCTCGACCAGGAAGCAGGAGAGGCCGGCGGGCGCCTGCGCGAGCACGAGGAAGGCGTCGCTCATCGGCGCCGAGCAGAACCACTTGTGGCCGTCGAGGATCCAGATATCGCCCTCCGCGCGTGCCGTCGTCTCGTTCGCCCGCACGTCCGAGCCGCCCTGCCGCTCCGTCATCGCCATCCCGCAGAGGGCGTCGCCGCTCGTCAGCCGGGGTATCCACTCCTCGGCGAGGTCGGGCTGGGCCCGAAGGGCCGGGACGGCCGCAAACGTCATCGAGACCGGACAGCCGACACCGGCCTCGACCTCTCCGAGCAGGATGAAGAGCGCTGCCCGCGCCACGTGCGCGCCGGGCCGCTCGTCGACCCACGGCAGCGACTGGACGCGCGCGTCCAGCGCCAGCCGCAAGAGCGAGTCCCAGGCCGGGTGGAACTCGATCTGGTCGATCCGCTCGCCGTAGCGGTCGTGCGTCCGCAGGACGGGCGGATGCTCGTTCGCGAGCCGGCCCCACTCGAGCGGCTCGCCGCCGAGCGACGCCCCGAAGGCCGCGACGTCCGGCTCCCAGAGCGCACCGCCCTCGCGGCGCAACCCCTCGACCAGAACCGCGTCCTGCTCGTAGAGGTTGTAGCCCGCGAGCGGCGGCGGCTGGTTGGCTCCGCGCGTGCCGGCGATCGCCATCAGGCCGGCGGGATGTTCTGGTTGAAGCGCAACACGTTGCCCGGGTCGTAGCGGCGCTTGACGTCGCGCAGCCGCTCGAAGCGCTCCGCTCCGAACGCGGCGCGCACGCGCTCGACCGGCTCGTCGGCCTGCATGTAGTTCAGGTAGCCGCCGCCTTGGAGCGAGTGCGGCTCCACGGCCGCCGCGGTCCCGCGGGCCCAGTCGATCCCCACGTCGTCGTGCGCGGGGTCCTCCCAGATCCCGAGCGCGCTGACGTTGAACGCCGCCTCGCGGAAGCCCACGGCGGTGGCGTCGCGTGGGACGCGCGCCGCAGCTCCGTGGATCGCCTCGATCAGGATGCCTCCGGGCGTCTGTGCAGGAGCCTCGAACCGGTCGAAGAGCTCGTCGACGGCCGTGTCCGGCAGCTCCCTGACGAAGTGCCCCTTCCAGTAGTGGCGGAGCCCGAAGGGCAGGTCGAGCTCGCTCTGCAGCTCGAGATACGACCGCCGCCTGACGTCGTCGACTTGCAGGCCGGGCGCCTTCCGGAGGAGGCGCAGGCCCTCCGGCTCGGGGTCCTCGCCCGATGAGCAGACGATCACCGCGAACATGCGCTCGCCGGTGTCGCGGGTCTCGGCGATCTGGCACTGGACGGAGAAGTCGTCGGACGCCGCGAGTGCGACGTCGCGGAAGACGCGGCATGCCTCCCGCGCCGTGTCGTACGCGTACACCAGGAAGCCGCCGACGACCTCTCGCAGCGGATGGAGCGTGAAGTCGAGCCTGGTGACGACGCCGAAGTTGCCGCCGCCGCCGCGCAGCGCCCAGAAGAGGTCGGCGTGATCGTTCTCGCTCGCCACGAGCACGTCGCCGTCCACGGTGACGACCTCGGCGGCCACGAGGCTGTCGCAGGTGAGCCCGAGCCGTCCGATCAGGAAGCCGATGCCGCCGCCGAGGGTGAGCCCGCCGACACCGGTCGTCGCGAAGGTGCCGCCGGGCACGGCGAGCCCGTGTGCCTGAGCGGCGGCGTCGAACGTCCGCCAGATCGCGCCGCCGCCGGCCCTCGCGACACGCGCCTCCGGATCGACCTCGACCTCTCCGAGCCCCGAGAGATCGACGACCAGGCCGCCGTCGCAGACGGCGTGGCCGGCGACGTTGTGCCCGCCGCCTCGGACGGCGACCGGCAGCTCGTGCTCGCCCGCGATCGTGAAGGCGATTGCGACGTCCTCCGTGCTCCGGCAGCGCGCGATCGCGAGCGGGCGGCGGTCGATCAGCGCGTTGAAGGTGGCCCGCGCCTCGTCATAGGAGCCGTCGCTCTCGGTGAGGATCTCGCCCGAGAACCCGCGCGCGGCGGCCGCAGGCGCCAGAGCAGGCGTGCCCATGGGCCCGAGCGTACTCCGGAATCCATTTCGGCGCACGCTGCGTAGACCGACGCATACCGTGGCGGCGTGCCGCACGTCCGCCACATCGGCCGTGCCAACCTGATCAAGCGGCTCGCCCCGCTGGAAGGTACGGCGGGGCGGTCCCTCTACGCGGGCGGTCGAGCCCGGCTGGAGGCGACGGAGGGCGTCCTAACCGTGACGCCGCCGTTCGGCCTCGATCACGTCGGGGAGTACGGGCAGGTCGAGGTGGAGCCGCTGCTGGAGGCGCTCGCGAAGGACTACGCAGTCGCGGTCTTGCTCGTCCGTCTCGGCGGCTTCGCGGTCGGCGTCTTCGAGGGCGAGCGGCTCGTCGTGTCGAAAGTGGGCGCACGCTTCGTCAAGGGCCGGCACAAGAAGGGCGGCTCCTCGTCGGGCCGCTTCCGGCGGCGGCGCGAGGGACAGGAGCGGGAGCTGATCGACGAGGCGGCCGCCGAAGCAGCCCGCGTGCTGGGCCCGTGGCGGGATCGTGTCACCCACGTCGCGCTCGGCGGGGATCGCGCGGCCGTCACGCGCGTTCTCGCTGCCCGCGCCGATCTCGGCTGGCTCGAGCCGCTCGCCGTCGAGCGCTTCTTCGACGTCCCCGATCCGCGCCGACGCGTGCTCGACGACCTGCCGTACCAGCTCTACGCGGCGAAGGTGGTCGAGGGGGCCTAGAGGCTTGATGTGATTAGCCCGCGAGATGCGCGACGGTTGCGCCGTCCGCGGAGTCGCTCTCGTGGCGCTCGACGAGCGGATGTCCGTCGAGCTCCTCGCGGACGGCGGCGCGGACCGCTCCGGTGCCGCGGCCGTGGACGATGTGGACGCTCGGCAGGCCGGCGAGCGCTGCGTCGTCGACGAACGAGCGGACCGCCTCGCGCGCCTCCTGCGCCCGCTGCCCACGCACGTCGAGCTCGTCGGAGACGTCCCCACGCGCCGAGGCGAGGACACGCACGGGCGTCTCCGCTTCGTCGGGTTGAGGCTCGCGGCGGGCCGACGGCCGAAGCCGCGAGAGCGGCACGCGCAGCCGGTGCCCCGCCGGACCGACGACCTCGGCCTCGTCGCCCTCGATCGCGGCGATCGTCCCGTGCACGCCGAGCGTCGGTGCCTCGACCGGGTCCCCGGCCGCGAGCGGGCCGGTGAGCGGCAGAGGCTCGTCGAAGGCCCGGATCGCCCGCTCGGCGTGCTCGGCGCGCTCGGAGGCTGCGCCGAGGCGGCGGTCGCGCTCCCGCGCCGCCGGAGCCGACCGCCTCGACTCCCGGTCGCGCCGGCGGGCGACGCGGATCTCCTCCCGCAGGGCCTCGAGCTCTGCGCGCGCCGCTCCCAGCTCACGGTATGCCTCGGCGGCGGCACGCTCGCGCTCCGCGGCCGCCGAGGCCTTGACCGCGGCGATCTCCGCCTCTAGCTCGGCCTCCCGCTCGCGGGCACGCTCGACGTGCTGCGGGCTGCCTCTTCGCGCTCCGCCTCGGCCGCGAGGCGCTCGTCCGCGGCGGCTCGCTCGGCGGCCTCGGCCTCGGCGAGCAGCTCCTGGATCCGAAGCCGCTCCGGCGCGACCCGCTCGCGGGCGTCTTCCACGATGTCGCCGTCGAGGCCGAGCCGCTCCGCCGTCTGAAGCGCGTGCGAGGTGCCGGGCCGGCCGAGTGCGATGCGGTAGAGCGGCGCATGCGTCTCCGGGTCGAAGCCGGTCGCCGCGTTGGCGACGCCGTCGGTCGCGCTCGCCCACTCCTTCAGCTCCGGGAAGTGCGTTGTCACCACCGTCAGCCGGGCCTGCGCGGCCAGCCTGGCGACGAGCGCCTGAGCCAGCGCCGACCCTTCGACGGGATCGGTGCCCGACGTGAGCTCGTCGAGGAGGACGAGCGAGCGTTCCCCGGCGGCGCGCAGGATCGCGACGATGCTTGCCACGTGCCCCGAGAAGGTCGAGAGGCTCATCTCGATCGACTGCCTGTCGCCGATGTCGGCGAGCACGGCGTCGAAGACCGGCAGCTCGGCGAGCTCGGCCGGTGGGCGGAGGCCCGACTGATGGAGCAGCGCGGCGAGGCCGAGCGTCTTCAGCGCCACGGTCTTGCCGCCGGTGTTCGGCCCGCTGATGACGAGCGCGCGCAGGCTGCCGAGGTCGAGGTCGATCGGCACGGCCGTGGTCGTGTCGAGTAACGGGTGGCGCGCGGAGATCAGCCGCACGTCGGCCGAGACCTCGACCCGCGCGCCGCGCCAGCTCCGCGAGACCGCCCCGACCGCGAGCGCCAGGTCGATCCGGCCGGTGGCCTCAACCGCGGCGGCGACCGCGTCGGCCTGCTCGCCGACAGCGGCCGAAAGCTCGCGCAGGATCCGCTCGGCCTCCTCGCGCTCGGCGCCGGCGGCCTCCGACTGCCGGTTCGAGAGCTCGACGACCTCGAACGGCTCGACGAAGAGCGTCTGACCCGAGTCGGAGCTGTCGTGGACGATCCCGGGCACGCTGCTGCGCGAGCTCGCCCGCACGGCCAGGACAGGGCGTCCCGCGCGTTGCGTGACGAAGTCCTCCTGGAGATGCTCGCGGATGCCGCTCCTTCGCACGAGCTGCTCGAGCTTGTCGGCGACGCGCTGCCGACCGGTCCTGAGCTCGCCGCGCAGCTTGCGCAGCGCCGGCGAGGCATTGTCGCGCAGGTCGGAGCCGTCCGGCTCGACGGCGCGGTCGATCGACTCCGCGACGGGCCGGAGGGACGGCTCGATCTCGGCTGCGAGCCCGCGCAGGAGCGGGACGTCCTGCTCCTCGAGCGCGGCGCGCACGCGCAGCGCCCCCGAGATCGTGTCGGCGACGTGGCGAAGGGGCGTGGCGGCGAGGCTGCCGCCGAGCGCCGCGTGGGAGGCTGGCTCGCGCACGTCGCGGATCCCGTCGAGCGGCGGCTCGGCCGCCTCGTCGAGCAGCGCGATCGCCTCGGCGGTGAGCGCCTGCCGAAGCGCCACCTCGCCGGGGTCCGGCGACGGCGTCAGCTCGTGCGCGAGCTCGGCGCCGCGGTCGGTCGCGGCGGCTGCGGCGATCCGCTCCCGGATCGCGGGGAACTCGAGCATGTCCAGCGTGCTTGGATGCACGCTTCGAGTGTAGGACGGTAAGCTCGACCGATCGTGGTGCGCCTGCTGATCATCGCCGCCGTCATCATCTTCCTCGTCCTCTGGGTGCGCGCGCTGTTCGACCTGTTCCGGCGCCCCGACCTGTCCGGATCGGCCAGGGGAGCGTGGGCGATCATCATGCTCCTGCTCCCGTTTGTCGGGCTGCTGATCTACATGATGATGCGCCCGTCCGAGGCGGACATCGCCCGCGACGCGCGGAGCTGACCCGCCGCAGCCGCCTCCTGTTCGCCTTCGCCGGGGGCGCCGGCCATTTCGATCCCCTGCTGCCCGTCGCCGCGGCGGCGCGGACAGTCGGCGGCGCTGCGTGGCGTCGAGCATGCGGTCACGCTCGTCGAGCAGCCTCGTCGATTCGTGCGATTCTCCGCATCAAAGGCGAGAGGGCAGGTGACCCCGTGTACGTGACGATGACGACGACGCACGGTTCGGACGAGGACATGGTTGGTCTCGCCGCGATGGCCGGCGAGACGATGGACACGTGGCTGCGGGACCTGGAGGGGTTTGCCGGCTTGCTCGTGCTCAGCAACGGCGAGACCGGCACGACGCAGGTGCTCACGGTCTGGGAGAGCCGCGAGGTGGCAGAGCGCCACCAGGCGGCCCGGACGCGGCTCAGAGAGAAGATCACCGAGACCGTGAGCGTCGAGGTGAAGGAGCTCCAGTCCTACGACGTCGCGTTCGCAGACCTCCCGGAGCTCAGATCGTCTTGAACTGCTCGAACGGCTGCCTGCAGCTCTCGCAGTAGCGGAGCGAGCGGCACGGGGTCGGGCCGAAGATATTTTCCAGCTTCGTCTTCGTCGAGCCGCAGTAGGGACAGCGGTGCACGGCCCGCTGCAGCTGCACGAGCGCGGTCGGCGCCTCGGCGCGCGGCGTGGGGGGCGCGAAGCCCGCCTCGCGGAGCTTCTCGCGGCCTGCCGGGGTGATGTTGTCCGTCGACCAGGAGTCGTCGAGGAGGACGTCGACTTCGGGCTCGCCGCCGAGGGCGGTGACGGCTTGCTCCATCTCCCGCCGCATCGCGTCGAGCGCGGGGCAGCCCATGAACGTAGGGGTGAACGCGATCCGCACCCGGTCGCCCTCGACGGCGACGTCCTTGACGACGCCGAGGTCGACGAGCGAGATCACCGGGATCTCCGGGTCAGGGATCTCGGCCAGCGCGGCCCAGACGTCCTGCTCGCTCAGTCGAACTGCGCCGGCCATTCCGGATGCTCGAAGTGGTCGAAGCAGCGATTGATCTGAGCCCGCGTTGCCTCCTCGTAGCGCAACGGATTGGGGAGTGCAGCGCGGTCGAAGAAGCCGCTTGCGAGCGTCTCGTACCCGAGCGGATGTTCATCCTCGTCCGCGAGCTCGCAGAGGAAGAACAGCTTCCAGATATGCCAGAGGTGGGAGGGAAACCCGTGCCGGTCGCGGTCGTAGACGCCCAGAAGCTTGACGGGGCGGGTCGCAAAGCCAGCCTCCTCGAGTACCTCGCGCGCGACTGCCTCGCTCGGGCTTTCGCCCACGTCGACCCAACCGCCGGGCAGCGACCAGACGGCGCCCTCCCGTTCCTGCACGAGCAGGATCTTGCCGTCGCGGAAGACGACGCCGCGCACGTCGAGCTTCGGCGTCGCGTGCCCCGACTCGGCGGCGAAGATCGCCTCCACGCTCTCCGGGTCACCGCCGTCGACGCTCGCGAGCATCTCCGCCGCGACGCGCCGGACCTGCTCGTAGCGCTGGCGGTCGTACTCGCGCGGCTCCCACGAGAGGCCCGACTGCGCGATGGCCTGCAGCTCGCGGATCCACGTCTGCATCACCATTGCGCGCCGACTGGTGCCGACCTGCGCACCATCGTCATCTCCTCCCAGAGCGCCGCGAACTCCTCGCCGGGCGTGCTGCGCTCGACCGCCTCCACTTCGTCACGCCCCATCCGCTCGGCGAGTGCGGGACGCAACGAGGGTTCCAGGAGGCCGAGCGCGATACGGCCAGAGCTCTTCGACAGCCGCGCGATAACGGGGCTCCCCGTCGAGCCGCTGCGACCACATCTCGGCGTGCAGGCGGTGGTAGACCTCCTCGCGGTCGATCTTGGCTGCGATTCCCGCCACCGTGGAATCCTCGTGCTCCTTCAGGTGCGCGATCCGGATCGCGTCGGCGGTCTCGTAGAGGACGTGGCGGGCGATCGTCCGCGCCCAGTCCGGGACGAGGCGCAGCTGGACGAGCGGCGCACAGCGGTACTCCTCCGGCTGGCGGTCGAACGCGAGCGCGTCGGCGTCGGTGCCGAGCTCCTCGGCGGCAAGGTCATACAGCGCCCGCGCGTGCCCGATCTCGTTCTGGGCGATCGACGAGAAGGCGACGTCCTCTTCGAGGAACGGCGCGATCCCGGTCCACTCCGAGTTCCGCCAGCCGAGGATCAGCTCGTCGTCGGCGAGCTCAATCAGAAGCTGTGCCTGCTCGCTCACGTGCCTCCTTCAGCCGGGCCTTGATCGAGTAGCCGTCGACGCGGCGGTACTTGAGGTCGAACTCGTCCGGGAACTCCTCGATCGCAGCGATCGCCTCGCGGGGAACGACCCAGAGCGCGACCGACTCCTGCCGGCGGGCGTAGAACTCGCGCGCGTAGGCATCGGCGAACGCCTTGTCGGGCGCATGGAACGAGCCGCCGTGCGTGAAGGGCTGCCCTTTCCGCTCCTGCCGGAAGACCTCCCAGATCACCCGCCTCCCTCCCCGGCAAGCCGGCCTCCGGCGCAGCCTCGCCCCCTCGCGCACCGCTCTCCGAGTCCGTACCTCCGTACGTCCTCTCCGCCGCGCACCCGAGGAGCGCGCCGAAGCCGGGAACATCGCGGCCTCCGCGAGGACGACCTTCGCGACCCAGTCCACCTCCGCGCGCGAGAGCCGACGGAAGTCGAGCCGCTCCTGCGAGGCCGGCCCGTGGCCCGTCACGACGGCGGTCAGCTTGTCCCAGTCGGGCTCGGTGTACTCCCAGACACCGTCGTCGTTGCGGCGCAGCTTCGGGTCGGGGATTTCGAGGCCGAGCTCGAGGATCTGCGGCACGTAGCCCTCGAGGAACTGCTGCCGCGCGTCCTCGTTCGCCTGGCTCTTGATCCGCCAGACGACCATCGGGTCTTCCTCGGCCGGAATCCGTGTGCCGTGGAAGTGCATCAGCGGCTCCCACCAGCGGCTGAGCGCCTCCTGCACGAGCTCGCGCTGCTCGGGCGTCCCGGTCACCATCGCGAGGACGGTGTCGCGGCCGTGGAGGATGTGGAACGACTCCTCCCAGCAGACCTTCTTCATCACACGCGCGTAGGGCGCGTACGAGCACTTGAGGAGCGCCTTCTGGCTGATGATCGCGGCGGCGTCGACGAGCCAGGCGATCACGCCGACGTCGCCCCAGCTCTTGGTCGGGTAGTGGAAGACGTTGTGGAACTTCGACTTGCCGGAGATGAGGTCGTCGAGGCTGCGTTCGCGCGGCTTGCCGAGATCCTCGACGACGCGGTAGATCAGCTGGCAGTGACCGACCTCGTCCTGGATCTTCGCCGTCAGCGCAAGCTTCCGCTGCAGGGTGGGGGCGCGCAGGATCCAGTCGCGCTCGGGCAGCACGCCCATCAGCTCCGAGTTGCCGTGCATCTCGATGAACTTGATCAGCCGGGCTCTGTACTCGTCCGGCATCCAGTCGTCCGTTTCGACGAGCCCGCCCTCCTGGACGTACTCGAGGAATTCCTGCTCGCGTGCTGACACGTGTCTAGCCTCCCTACCTAACGGTCGTTAGCATTGATTGCATCCTAACGGTCGTTAGCATTGATTGTATCGCCACACGCCGTCACGAGCTGACCAGGCAGGCCGCCCGCCTCTTCGCGCAGAAGGGCTACCACGGCACGTCGATGGGCGACCTCGCCGCGGCGATGGGGGTGCAGAAGGGGTCGCTCTACTCGCTGACGGCGTCGAAGCAGGAGCTCCTCTACGAGACCATGCGCGAGGGCGCGGCCGCGTTCCACGCCGGTCTCGACGCGCTGCCGGAACGAGCCGGGGCGGCCGAGCGGATCAGGCTCGCGCTC
Organism: uncultured Gaiellaceae bacterium; assembly: GCA_963850995.1. Taxonomy (GTDB): domain Bacteria; phylum Actinomycetota; class Thermoleophilia; order Gaiellales; family Gaiellaceae; genus Gaiellasilicea. The sequence continues at coordinate 665,534 of CAWKNQ010000004.1, forward strand.
CGCGCCCACCTCCGTGTCGTCGCCGAGCAGCTCGACATGGCGACCGTCTTCATCCGCGAGTGGCGCTATCTCGAGGGCGAGCGCCGGGAGGAGATCGTCGCCGAGCGGCGCCGTTACGAGGAGCGGCTGCGCGCGCTCTTCCGTGAGGGGCGCGAGCACGGCGAGCTGCGCACGGACCTCGACGACGCAGCCGCCGCCCTGCTCGTCCTCTCGGCCGCGAACTGGGCGTACACGTGGCTGACGCCGGGCCGCGACACCGACGAGCTCGCCGACTCCTTCGCCGCGATCCTCGTCGACGGCATCCGGGGCTACGCGACCCGTCCCGCGTGAGGGCGACGCTCCTCGTCAATCCGAAGCGCGAGCCGCGTGACGCCCGAGCTGACCGAACAGGTCGCCCGCGCGCTCGGAGCAGTCGAGACGGTGTTCACGGAGCGCCCCGGGCACGCGACGGAGCTCGCGCGGGACGCCGAGACGGACGTTGTGGTCGTCTTCTCCGGCGACGGCGGCTTCAACGAGGCGCTCAACGGAGCGCGACCCGAGACGGTGCTCGGTTTCGTGCCCGGCGGTGGCACGAGCGTGCTTCCGCGCGCGCTCGGGCTGCCTCGGGATCCAATTGCCGCGGCGCGCGCGCTCGCGACCGGCCGGGAGCGCCGGATCTCGCTCGGCCGCTCGAACGGCCGCCGCTTTGGCTTCGCCGCCGGCGTCGGGCTCGATGCGGAGCTCGTTCGGCGGATGGACGCGCACGGCCGCGACGACGACGGGCGCCGGCCGGGCGACCTCACCTTCGCCTGGACGGCCGTGCGGACGCTGGCTGAGCGGCGCGTCCGCTTCGACCCGGCGCTCGAGGTCGTCGGGCACGGCCGCGCGGCGTTCGCGCTCGTGGCGAACAGCGACCCGTACAGCTACGTCGGCCGGCTGCCGCTGCGACTGCCGCGCGGGGCCGAGCTGGAGGGCGGCCTCGACGCGCTCGCGCCGCAGTCGTTCCGCGCCCGCCACCTCCCGGGGGCGGCGCGCTACCTGCTGACAGGGCGCACCCGGTTGCCGCTGCTCCTCCTGCACGATCGGGACCGGATCGAGATCCGCTGCGACGTGCCGTTGCCGCACCAGCTCGACGGTGAGGACGTCGGCGACGTGACAGAGGTCGTGCTCGAGGCCGAGCGTGACGCCGTCTCGGTGCTCGTGCCTTAACGCTGCCGTAACGGCATAGTCCTGACAGGACTAGTACGGTCAGGACTGATGAGCCCGACGAAGACCGTCGCCCGCACGCTGACGACGACCGAGGCCGCCGTGCTCGCGCTGCTCACGATGGAGGGCGAGCAGTCCGGCTACGACCTCCACCGGAGCGTCTCGCGCTCGATCGGCCACGTGTGGGCTCCGGCGAAAAGCCGTCTCTACGCGGTCCTTCCGCGGCTCGCCGGCGACGGGCTCGCATACGGCCGGCACGTGCACCAGTCGGGCCGGCCGGACAAGCAGCTCTACGCGATCACCGACGCGGGCCGCGCTGCCGTTCAGGCCTGGCTGGAGAGAGTCGAGCCCGGCGCACCGCGCCGCCACCGTCCATCTCAAGCTCTTCGTCGGCGGCCTGACGACGCACGACGTTCTGCGCCGGCACCTCGAGCAACACCTGGAGGACCTGCGCGAGCGCTTGGCGGAGCTCGAGGAGCTGGAGCGATCGAACACCGGTCGCGGCAACGACCGCTACCACCGCTACCTGCTCGAGCTCGGGCTGCAGTCGACGCGCGGGTCGATCCGCTGGGCGGAGGAGGTGCTCGCCGACCTGTGAGGCTCTGGGCGCCGATGCTCGTCGCGCTCGCACTCGCCGGCTGCGCCGCGTCGTCCGAGCCCGAGGCCGCTGCGCCGACTCCGATCCAGCGCGAGATCGCAGACCTCGTCGAGCAGATGGCGAAGCTGCACCCGGACGTCGACCACGAGGTCCCGCTGCCCGAGCTGCGCGCGGAGGCGGCCGCCCTCGCCGAGCGGGCGCCGCGGATCTCGCGCGACGAGCTCCTCGTCGGCCTGCTGCGGCTGACCACGCTGGGCGAGCGCGACGGCCACGGCGGAATCTTCCTCCACGATCCCGCGCACGCGAAGCCCTTCACGTTCTTCGCACTTCGCGTGCACGACTTCGCCGACGGCGTCCATGTCGTCGCCGACGTCGCCGGCGGCACGCACGTCGGGAAGCGCGTGACCGCGATCGACGGCGTGCCAGTGGCGCAAGTCGTCGAGGCGGTCAAGCCGCTGATCCCGCGCGACAACGCGTCGACGGTCCGACTGCTCCTGCCCGAGTACCTCGTGTGCGCCGAGGTCCTGCGGGGGCTCGGGATCGTTCGGGGAGCTGCCACGTACTCGTTCGCCGACGGGAGCGAAGTGACGCTGGAAGCGGGGCACGGTGCGCTTGGTACCGCGTTCACGCCGCTGCCGCGACTCGAGGCGTCGCTGCTCTACCGGCGGCTCGAGCAGCCGTTCCTGCTCGTGCCGCTCGAGCGTGGCCGCTCGCTCTACCTCGGCTACCACCAGGTCGCCTCGCCACCACAGTCCCTGGTCGACCGGATCCTCCGCACCGCTCGCAAGCCCGGCTTCCGCCGGTTGGTGATCGACGTCCGCCACAACGGCGGCGGCGACAACACGACCTACTGGCCGCTGCTCGACCTGATCAACGCGCGTCCCCTGCGCGGCAAGGTGGTCGGGTTGATGGGCCGGATGACGTTCTCTGCTGCCGGGAACTTCGTCGCCGCGGTCGATCACCGGACGAAGGCGCGCCTCGTCGGCGAGCCGAGCGGCGGCGCACCGAACCAGTGGGGTGACCGGAACCCGATCGAGCTGCCGACCGTCGGTCTGACCGCCTACGTCGCTGCGGTCTATGTCGAAGTCGTGCCTGGCGACAGGCGACCCGCGGTGCGGCCGGACGTGCTGGTCGAGCCCACGGTCGCCGACTTCCTGGCCGGCCGCGACCCAGTGCTGCGCCGCGCCCTCGCACTGCGCTGAACCCCGCACAATCGCTCGGGTAGAGTCACCGCCGCGATGGCGTCCACCGTTCCCGCGGAGCGCGATCTCCGCCGCGTGATCGGCGACGGCGACGCGATTCCGGACGGTGAGGTCGAGGGCATCGGCGAGCAGGAGCTGCTCGCGCTCTACCGCTCGATGGTGCTCCTGCGCACCTACGACGAGCGCTCGGTCGTCTACCACCGCCAGGGCCGCATCGGCACCTACGCGATCTTCTGGGGGCACGAGGCGATCCAGGCCGGGGCGTTCCACGCGCTCGAGGAGGACGACTGGATCTTCCCCAGCTATCGCGAGTCGGCGATCGGGCTCCTCCGCGGAATGCCCGCGGCGACCGTCCTCTCGTGGTGGCGCGGCCATCCGGCCGGCTGGTGGAACCCGGCCGACTACAACGTCGCCTCGATCTGCGTCCCGATCGGGACGCACGTGCCGCATGCCGCCGGGCTGGCCTGGGGAAAGCGCCTGCGCGGCGAGAGCTCCTGCGCGCTGGCCATCTTCGGCGACGGCGCGACCTCGGAGGGCGCGTTCCACGAAGGGGCGAACTTCGCCGCCGTGATGCGCGCGCCGCTCGTCCTCCTCTGCAACAACAACCAGTGGGCGATCTCGACGCCGCTCTCCGCGCAGACGCGCGCCGAGGCGCTCGCCGACAAGGCGGTCGGCTACGGGATTCCGGGGACGCGGGTGGACGGCGGCGACGTGCTCGCCGTCTACGAAGCGACACGGGACGCCGTCGCGCGCGCCCGCGCCGGCGAGGGGCCGAGCTTCGTCGAGGCGGTCACCTACCGCGCGGCGCCGCATGCGACCGCCGACGACCCGAAGGCGTACATCGACCTCGAGCGGGTCGAAGAGGAGCGCGCGAACGAGTGCGTCGGCCGCTACGAGCGCTACCTGCGCCGGCTCGGGGTGCTCGGCGAAGAGCTCGAAGAGGAGATCAAGGCGGAGGCGGCCGAGCTGATGCGCGCCGGGATCGCTGCGGCGGAGGCGGAGCCGCCGGCGGACGTGGGGCTCGTCTTCGAGCACGCGCTCGTCGACCCGCCCGCGTCGTTCGAGCACGACCTCGCCGAGCTGCGGAGGATCCTCGGTGCCTGACCTCCTGCTGGTCGAGGCCGTCAACGACGCGCTCCACGTCGAGATGGAGCGGGACGAGAACGTGCTCGTGCTCGGCGAGGACGTCGGCCGCGCCGGCGGGGTCTTTCGCGCCACCGCGGGGCTGCGTGACCGCTTTGGCGCCGACCGCTGCGTCGACACGCCGCTCGCCGAGGCGGGGATCCTCGGCTCGGCGGTCGGTCTCTGCATGGCGGGGTTCAGGCCCGTCTGCGAGATGCAGTACGACGCGTTCTCCTATCCCTGCCTCGACCAGCTGATCACCCACGTCGGCCGCTACCGCTGGCGCACCGGCGGCGCGATGGCGTTCCCGATCACGATCCGGATGCCGTACGGCGGCGGCGTGCGCGCTCCCGAGCTGCACGACGACTCGCCTGAGACGTACTACGTCCACACGCCCGGGATCAAGGTCGCGATCCCGTCGACGCCCGCCGACGCGAAGGGCCTGCTGGCAGCAGCGATCCGCGATCCGGACCCGGTCGTCGTCCTCGAGCCGAAGGTCGTCTACCGCGCGGAGCGCGCCGAGGTACCGGAGGGCGAGCACGTCGTCCCGCTCGGCCGGGCGCGACTCGCCCGCGAGGGCAACGATCTGACGCTCGTCGGCTACGGAGCGATGGTGCCGGTCTGCGAGCGTGCCGCCGACGAGCTCGAGGCTTCGGTCGAGGTGCTCGACCTGCGTTCGCTGAAGCCGCTCGACGAGGAGGCGTTGCTCGCGTCGGCAGCCAAGACCGGCCGCGTGGTGCTCGTCCAGGAGGCGCCGCGGACGTGCGGCTATGCGGCCGAGCTAGCCGCGATCCTGGCCGAGAAGGCGCTGCTCGACCTGAAGGCGCCGGTCGTCCGTGTGACCGGGTACGACGTGCCCTACCCGTACTGGCAGATCGAGGACGCTTACATGCCGTCCGTCGCGCGGGTCGTCGACGCCGCCCGCACGCTGCTCGAGTTCTAGGCCCGGTGGCCGTCCACGAGCTGCCGCTCGACTCTGCGAACCTTCACGGGTACTTCTCCCGCGAGCTCGAGCCGGTGCTCTCGGTCGAGCCGGGCGACTCCGTCACGATCGCGGTGCCGAACGCCGGCTGGAACGTCGGCCCCGACGAGCCTTTCCCCCGCAACCCGGAGCTGGACACCGGTCACGCGCTCGCCGGGCCGATCGAGGTCCGCGGCGCGCTGGCCGGCGGCGCGTTGTCCGTCCGGATCGATGAGGTCCGGCCGGGCTCGTGGGGCGTTACGGTCGGCGGCCCGGAGCACCGCCTCGACTGGGAGCTGGCGGACGGGATCGGGCGCGTTGCAGGCCGCTCTGTCCGGCTCGCGCCGTTCCTCGGTGTGCTCGGGATGCCGCCTGTCGAGCCGGGCGTACACTCGACGATCCCGCCCCGGCCGTGGGGCGGCAACATCGACTGTCGCGAGCTCGTGGCCGGAACGACCCTTTTCTTGCCGATCCCGGTCGACGGAGCGCTCTTCTCGGCGGGCGACGGCCACGCCGCCCAGGGCGACGGCGAGGTGTCGGGCACGGCGATCGAGACGCCGGTGGAGGCGCGGCTGACCATCGACGTGCGCGACGACCTCGAGCTCCAGTGGCCCCTGGCGCGGATCGAAGGCGCCTGGCTCACGTTCGGCTTCGACGAGCACCTCGGGATCGCGGCGCGGATTGCCGTCGACGGCATGCTCGACCTGCTCGAACGCGAGCACGGGCTCTCGCGCGAGGATGCGCTGGCGTTCGCGTCGATCGTGGTCGACCTGCGCGTGACACAGGTGGTGAACGGGGCGCTCGGCGTCCACGCCGTGCTTCGCGACGACGCGTTCCTGTGACCGGCCAGGCTAGGTAGTCTGGCCCGCCGATGGCGTACGAGTTCAAGCTGCCCGACCTCGGCGAGGGCCTCACGGAGGGCGAGATCGCCCGCTGGCTCGTCGCGGAGGGTCAGGAGCTGGCTGAGGACGACCCGCTCGTCGAGATCCAGACCGACAAGACGACGGTCGAGATCCCCTCGCCGGCCGCGGGCACGGTCTCGAAGATCCTCGTCGGGGAGGGCGAGGTCGTCCCGGTCGGCACGGTTCTCGTCGTGATCGGCGACGGGGCCACCGCGCAACCAGAGAGCGCTGCGTCCTCGCAGCCCGCGCCCACCGCCGCGGCCGCGCCGGCGGAAGCAAGTGTTGTTGCAACACAAGCGCGCGTGCAGGCGACCCCGCTCGTGCGCCGCCTCGCCCAGGAGCTGGGCGTCGACCTGGCGCAGCTGAGCGGCACAGGGCCGAACGGGCGCATCACCGAGGATGACGTCCGGAACGCGGTGAGTGGGGGGATTGTGTTGGAACAACACAAGCCCGCCGAGGGACGGCGCGAGCCCGTGCGCGGGGTGCGGCGGCAGATCGTCGAGCATCTGGCGACGGCGCACCGTGAGGTCGCCGCGGTGACCTTCGTCGAGGAGTGCGACTTCACCGGGGTCGACACGAAGCAGTTGCTGCCGCGAGTGCTCGTTGCCGCAGCGGCCGCGTTGAAGGAGTTCCCCGAGCTGAACGCGCGGCTGGAGGGCGACGAGATCGTCTACCTCGACCGCTACGACATCGGCGTCGCGGTGCAGACGGACCAGGGCCTCGTCGTCCCGGTCGTCCGCGGCTGCGACAGCGCGTCGCCCGACGAGCTCGCCGCCGAGGTCGAGCGCCTGGCCGACGCCGCCCGCGCCGGAACGCTGAAGCCGGAGGAGCTGCGGGGCGGCACCTTCACCGTGACGAGCGCCGGCAAGCTCGGCGGCCTCATGGTGACCCCGATCGTCAACTATCCCGAGGTCGGCATCCTCGGGATCCACCGGATCGGCCCACGCCCCGTCGTCCGTGACGGTGAGATCGTGGCCCGCCACATCGGCAACGTCTCGGTCACGTTCGACCACCGTGTGGTCGACGGGGCGCGGGCGGCGGCGTTCACGCTCGACGTGATCGCGCGGCTCGAAGCTTCAGGCGCTTGACGCAAACCAATCCGACGCTCGGGCCGTAGTGGTTGATGCCTAGTGGTCCGTACTCAGCCCCGGGGGAAAGCGAGGGAAGCATGAAGCGAGGCATAGGAATCGCGATGGCGTTTCTGGTCGGGCTCATGGCGGTTGGTCTTGCGGTCGCCGGCATCAACGGAAATTGGAGCACGCACTCGAATGGCTCCATGGAGGTCCCGGTGCGCGACACCCAGGGCCAGGCGCAGGCGATCTTCCACCTGTCGAAGGACGGCGACGCGCTCGACTTCAAGTTGATCGCGTCGAACATCGTCGACGTCACGCAGTCGCATATCCACTGTGGCCAGCCGGGCGTCAACGGCCCGATCGTGGTCTTCCTGTACGGGCTCGGGCCCACCGTCTCGCCGAACGGCGTGCTCTCGGAGGGGACGATCACCGACGCGAACGTGATCGACCGGCCTGACTCCGCGGCCTGTCCGGGCGGGGTGGCAGACCTCGCGGACGTGATCGAGAAGATGAACAACGACGGTGCTTACGTGAACGTGCACACCGTCGTCTTCCCCGGCGGAGAGATCCGGGGCGACATCAAGTAGAGGGAGAGGGATCCGAGTGGAAGAGCGGCGCCGCCTAGTGCGGCGCCGCTCCTCGGATCGAGCTAGTCGTCGTCGTCCTTCTTGCGGTCGCCCTTGTCGCGGTCGCCGCCGCCACCCTTCTTGATCTGGGCGCGGATCTCACCGCCGGGCCACTTGCTCGAGTGGACGTTCGCGTACGCGGCGCCGGCGCGCATCGCGGCGAGGATCTCGTTGAGTGCGCCGGGCTCGATGCCCTGGTTTGCAGGCGGGCTGTTCGGCCCGATCACTTCAGCCGCCGTGATGTCCCCCTCGACCGTGCCCCCAGGCGCCGGGCAGGTCGGCGTGCTGGCTGAAGGAGATTGGTTCGTGGCGGTTTCGCAGAGCCAGAACGAGATGCCGCCGCTGAGCGCCCGCGCGCCGAAGTGGACGTGCGCCTGCGTGACGGTGCCCTCGAGCCCCGAGTACGTGAGCTTGTAGTGGAGCGAGGTGCCGTCGTCGTTGAGCCGCGCGGTGAACTCTCCGGTGCCGGCCGTCGACAGAGTGTTGGGGGTCTCCTCGTAGCCGGACAGCGCAACGTCTTTGAAGTTCTTGGAGCCGCCACCTGCGATGGCATACGAGGCGACGCCCAGGAGAGCGATCACGGTTCCCAGGACCAGGCCTCGCAGAGCGAGTTTCGACATTCCAACCTCCATCCTTTCGGTCGTGGTCGGACGGGCCCGGAGTCGGGCCGTCACCGGGTCCCTACGCAACTACCCGCCGGGCGGATTGCGAATCAGGCGGCCGCGAGCTCTGGGAGATGTGGCGCGAGCATCGCCTCGATCTTCGGCGCGCTCGTGCGGCCGTCGAGTCGCGAGACCGCCCGCCGATCCTTGACGAGGACGAGGGTCGGTACGACCTCGACCCCGAAGCGCTCGGCGAGCTCGGGGCTCGCGTCGACGTCCACGCGCCGGATTCGCAGGCGCTGCCGTTCCTTGCGCGCGAGGTGGGCGAGCAGGCTCTCCATCCGGCGCGCGGGGCCGGAGCGCTCGGACCAGAAGAAGACGAGCAGGGGCCGATCGGCGTCGTTCACTCCTCTCTCCTCCCACGGCGATCGATACAGGACGGGTTGTTGTATGTCCGGAAAACAGTCCATCGAAACTAGACTCAGTCGCGATGGGCGACTGGTACACGATCGGGCTCGCGCTGGGGCTCGGCACCGCGCTCGGGGTGCTCTTCGCGGGGCTGTTCTCGACCACGCGGGTCGGCCGCATCGCGGCGATCGTGCTCGCCGGCGCTGCGGGAGGCGTCGTCGGCTGGTTGATCGAGGACTGGACCGAGATCGTCGCGGGTGTGATCGGCGGCCTGGTCGGCGCCGCGGCGGCCGCGGTCGTGGTCATGGGCGCGCGCCGGCGCGGCGGTACGCGTGGCGGGCTCGCGCTGATCGTCGCCGCTGTCTCCGCTGCGCTCGCCGCTTTGGCCTTCGTGCCCGTCGTCGGCTATCTCACCGCGGCGGCGGTGCCAGGTCTCGCTGCCCGGCTGCGGCGCACATCGGCCGAGAAGTACGCGGGCCTGCGCAGCCTTGCCAGGGACTGACCGCACGAAGCTGATCCTCGTGATCATCGACGGTCTGACGCCGGCGATGTTCGAGGACGCGGTCGAGCGCCGTGTCGCCCCCTCGCTGGCGTTCCTCGCCGAGCACGGCCGCTACCGCCGCGCCGTCTCGACGTTCCCATCGCTGACGCCCGTCTGTCTCTCGTCGCTCGCGACCGGCGCGCACCCCGACGTCCACGAGATTCCGCACCTGGTCTGGTATCACCGCGAGGAGCGGCGACTGGTCGAGTACGGCTCCTCGTTCGGCGCGATCCGCGCGGCGGGCACGAGGCAGGCGCTCGTCGACACGATCTACGGGCTCAACGACAGCCACCTCGGCGCGGGCGCCGTCACGGTGTACGAGGCGCTCGAGGATGCCGGGCTGACGGCCGCAGCGGTGAACGTCACCTGCTACCGCGGTCGGGTCGCGCACCGGCCCACGGTTCCGTTCCTGACCCGGCCCGCCCACGGCCCGAGTCGTTTCTTCTTTTACAACCTGTTCGAGTCAGACGTGACCGGGGCGCCGCTTGCCGTGCGCAACCGGCAGCGCGGCACAATCGACGCCTACGCCACGGCGGTCGGCCGCTGGCTCGTGACGCGTGACGGGTTCGACTTCCTCGTCTACTACCTCTCCGACTACGACTTCGCCTCGCACGCGTTCGGGCCGGATGCCGCTCACGACGCGCTCGCGCGCTGCGACGAGGCTGTCGGCGCGCTGATCGAGGCGGCCGGTGGACCGGAGGAGTTCCTCGAGCGCTACGCGGTGATCCTCTGCTCCGACCACGGACAGACACCGGTAAGCGAGGTCGCGCGCCTCCAGGACACGTTTCCAGAGGCGATGGTGACGGCCTCGAACCGGGCCGCGATGGTCTATGCCGACGGTGACCCTGCCGAGCTGGGGAGACGGCTCGACGGGCACGACGCGGTCGAGGTGGTGCTCTGGCGGGAGGGCGTCGAGGCGGTCGCGCGCCGCGAGGGCGTCGAGCTCCGATTCACGCCGTCAGGGGGGAGCGGCGACGGTGCGATCCTCGACTATCCGCACGGCCGCGAGCGCGCCTGGGCCGCGCTCGCGAACCCGAATGCCGGCGAGCTGCTCGTGTCTGCGGCGCCCGGCTGGGAGTTCGTCGACCTCGCCGGCCGCCATCACGCCGGCGGAGGCTCGCATGGATCGCTTGCCGCCGGCGACTCCGAGGTACCGATGCTGACCGTCGGGCTCGACGTGCTGCCGGGCTCGATCACGGACGTGATGGCGGCGGTGCTCGAGCACTTCGCCGTCGCGCCGCCGGCGTACGTCCGCCCGCTCGCCCGCACATGAACGGCAAAGAGCTCGCCGAGCGCCTGCACCGGCGTGGGATCGGCGACGAGCGCGTCCTCGCTGCGATCGCGCGCGTGCCGAGAGAGCTCTTCATCCCCGAGGAGGGCCGTCGACGCGCCTACGACGACCGCGCTCTGCCGATCGGGCACGGCCAGACGATCTCGCAGCCGTTCATGGTCGCGATCATCTGTGCGTCGCTCGAGCTCATAGGCGGCGAGCGCGTGCTCGACGTCGGCACCGGCTCGGGATACCAGGCTGCCGTGCTCGCCGAGCTGGCGGCGGACATCGTCACGATCGAACGCCTGCCCGAGCTGGCCCAGCAGGCGCGGAAGACGCTGGCCGAAGCGGGCTACGAGCGGGTCGAGGTCCGCGTCGGCGACGGCACGCTCGGCGTGCCCGACCGGGCGCCCTTCGACGGGATCGCGGTCGCCGCGGCCGCACCGGCGATCCCGCGCGCGCTCTACGCCCAGCTCGTGCCGGGCGGGCGCCTCGTCGTCCCGGTCGGGAGCCGGTTCGACCAGCGGCTGGAGACGGTCGTGCGCGGGGCACACGGGCCCGAGATCAGGAGCTCCGTGCCCTGCCGGTTCGTCCCTCTGCTCGGCTCGGAGGGGTTCGCCGACGATCCGTTCCAGTAGCCGGTCGGTCCTGCCGTTCGCGGCCGCTGCTAGCTTCCTCCGCGTCGATGCAGCGCTCTCCCGCTCTCCGCGCCTCGGGCGCGCTCGCCCGCACGCGGGGGGCGCTCTCCCGGCCCCACAACTGGCTCCAGCTGGCCCGGTTCTGCGCCGTCGGGGCGAGCGGCTACGTCGTCAACCTCGTGGTCTTCACGCTGCTCCTCCACGGCGCGGGCGTGCACTACCTCCTCGCGGCGACGCTGTCCTTCCTCGTCGCCGTGACGAACAACTACACCTGGAACCGGCTCTGGACGTTCCGCGGCCAGCGCGGCCACGTCGGCTACCAGGGCCTGCGCTTCCTCGTCGTCTCGACGCTCTCGCTCTGCGCGAACCTGGTGCTCCTGGCGCTGCTCGTCCGGCTCGGCCTGGCGGAGGTGCTCGCGCAGGCGATCGCGATCGTGCTCGTGACCCCGTTGAACTTCGTGGGAAACAAGCTCTGGTCCTTCGGGCGGCGCTAGCAGCGTTCGCAGCGTTCGCCGCGCTCCTGCTCGCGGCTCCTGCTGGGGCGGTGACTGCTCCCGGCGCCGCCGACGAGCCGCAGCTGACGGAGGAGCGCGCGATCGAGATCCTGCTCGGCTTCCCGAAGGTCGCGGACTGGCTCGAGCGGTACCCGGCCGACCCGCAGACCGACGCCGAGTACCGGAAGGCGACGGACGAGTGGGTCGTCAAGGCGTGGTCGGGGAAGGCGGGCCAGATCGCGCTCGGGAAGGTGAACGACGACTCGGGCATCGTCCAGGAAGCGTGGACGGGGCCGCAGGTCGCCTGGACGATGGCGCGCGGCGGCGCCGGTGCCTTCGGGGGCAAGACGATCAACGAGGTATGGGTCTGGCTCGGCTTCTGCGCCTTGTTCTTCGCCGGGCTCGCGAACGTGCGCCGCCCGATCTCGCTCCGCAACCTCGATCTGCTCGCCCTGCTCTCGTTCTCGATCTCGCTCCGCCTCTTCAACGAGGGCGAGATCTTCTGGAGCGCTCCACTCGCCTACCCACCGCTGCTCTATCTGCTCGCGCGCTGCGTCTGGATCGCGCGCAGCAACCGGCCGCCGCGCGCCTCGCGGCCGGTCTGGCCGGTCTGGCTCCTTGCGGCCGCCGCGGTTTTCCTGCTCGGCTTCCGGGTCGGGCTGAACGTCGAGGCGCAGCGGAGCGTGATCGACGTCGGCTTCGCCGGCGTGGTCGGCGCGCACCGGATCGCGAACGGCGAGATGCCGTACGGCCACATGCCGGTGCAGGAAAACCAGACGCCGTGCGGCCCGGCCGACGCGGAGGGCGAGATCCGCGAGCGGATCCAGACGAACGGCCGTTGCGAGACCTCGAACGCGCGCGGTGACACGTACGGCCCCGTCTCGTACCTCGCTTACCTGCCCGGCTACGCCGTCTTCGGCTGGACCGGACGCTGGGACGAGCTCTGGGCCGCGCACGCGACGGCGCTTCTCTTCGACTTGATCTGTGTCGCCGGGCTGGCGCTCGTCGGCAGGCGGTTCGGCGGCACCCGGCTGGCGGCGACGCTCGCGTTTGCGTGGGCCGCGTACCCGTTCACGCTCTATGCGTCGAACTCGAATACGAACGACGCGATCATGCCGGCGTTCCTGATCTGGGGCTTCTGGCTCGCCTCGTCCGCCTGGGCACGCGGTGCCGCGGTCGCCCTCGCGGGCTGGACGAAGTTCGCCGCGCTGCTGCTGGCGCCCCTCTGGCTCTCGTATCCGTCCGGCTGGCGCGTCCCGTCGCGCCGCTTCGCGCTGGGCTTCGCCGGCGCAACGCTCGCGGCCTTCCTTGTCCTGTTGCTCGAACCGGATCCGCTCCACGCGGCGCGCGTCTTTGCCGAGCGCACGTTCGGCTTCCAACTCGACCGCGAGTCGCCGTTCTCGATCTGGGGCTGGGGCCAGTACCACGCCGCGGGGGTGCCGGACCTGCACCTCGTTCAGCAGGTCTTGCAGGTGCTCCTGGTCGGAGGCGCGCTCCTGGTCGCGTTCGTGCCTCGCCGGAAGTCGATCCTGCAGCTCGCGGCGCTGACAGCGGCGGTGCTGCTCGGTTTCGAGCTCGTGCTGACGCACTGGTTCTACCTCTACATCCCCTGGTTCTTCCCGTTCGTGGCGTTCGCCCTGCTCTACCGACGTGATCGCGCCGCGCCGGTTCACTGAGCTCGCCGCGGTCGCTGCGGCGGCGCTCTTCCTGGGCGGTTGGGGTGTCCTGCACACGGCCTGGTACGACGACGGCGAGATCGTCGACATCCCGGTCTACGAGCGGTACGGGAGCGCGATCGAGGACGGGGCCGTGCCCTACCGCGACATCCGTCCCGAGTATCCGCCCGGCGCGCTGCCGGCCTTCGTGTTGCCGGCGCTCCTCACCGACGACCTGGAGGGCTACCGCGAGCATTTCGAATGGCTGATGGCGGCGTGCGGGCTTGCGCTCGTCTTGCTCACGGCCGTGGCTCTCCGCGGCCTCGGCGCGACCCGGCGGCGGACGATCGCCGTGCTCGCGCTGACCGCCGTCTTCCCACTGCTACTCGGCTCGGTCGTCCTGACGCGCTTCGACCTCCTGCCCGCGGCGCTCGTCGCAGGCGCGCTCGCGGCGCTCGTGCACCAACGTCATCGCCTCGGCCTGGGGCTGCTCGGAGCGGCAATCGCGGTGAAGCTCTATCCGGCCGTGCTCGTCCCGCTCGCCGTTGCGTATGTCTGGCGTCGCCGCGGCCGGCGAGAGGCGCTCGTCGGGCTGGGCGTGCTCGCCGCCGTCGTCGCGGTTGCCGTCCTCCCCTTCCTCGCCGTCGCCCCCGGCGGCCTCGCGGACAGCGTCGGCCACCAGCTCTCCCGGCCGCTCCAGATCGAGAGCCTCGGCTCGGGGCTCTACCTGGGGGCACATCACCTGGTCGGGCTCGACGTCGAGATGCGCTCCGGCCACGGCTCTCAGAACCTGCACGCGACCGGGACGGGAGTGGCCGCCGTCCTGCTCACGCTGGCCCAGCTCGCCGCGCTCGCCTGGATCTGGCTCCGGCGTCCAGGAGAGCCCGAGGAGCTCGTTCGCTGGAGCGCGGCCGCGCTCGTTGCCTTCGTCGCGCTCGGGAAGGTGCTCTCGCCCCAGTTTCTCGTCTGGCTGGTGCCGGCCGTGCCGCTCGTCGCGGGGCGGCGGGGCATCAGAGCCTCGGCTCTCCTCTGCGGCGCGCTCGTCGTCACGCAGCTCTGGTTCCCGTCCCGCTACTGGGACCTGGCGCGCGAGCTCGAGCTCCTGCCCTCGCTGCTCGTGCTCGCCCGCGACCTCGTGCTCGTGGCGTTGCTCGTCGTGTTGCTCAGGGATAGGGAACGCGCACCGGCTCGATCGCCGTAGCGCGTCCTGCGGCGTCGCACTCGACGAGCGCGCCCTCGATCCGGACGCCGCCCTCGGCCGTCTCGAAGCGCACGGGCATCCCGGTGCGCATCCGGTGGATCGCCTGGTCCGCCTTGACCCCGATCACGGAGTCGTGCGGCCCTGTCATGCCGACGTCCGTGATCGCCGCCGTGCCGCCGGGCAGGACGCGCGCGTCGGAGGTCTGCACGTGGGTGTGCGTGCCCAGCACGGCGGTCACGCGCCCGTCGAGCCAGCGCGCGAGGGCCACCTTCTCGCTCGTCGCCTCCGCGTGGACGTCGACGACGATCACGGCCGCCCGGCTTCGCGCCTCCTCGACGAGCGCGTCGACGAGCTCGAACATCGAGACGGCCGGCTCGAGGAACAGCGAGCCGAGCACGTTCAGCACGGCCACCGGCGTTCCGTCGTCTGCGTCCGCGACGGTCAGGCCGCGGCCCGGCGCCGAGGCGGAGAAGTTCGCGGGCCTGATCACGCGCTCCGATCCGGCGAGGTACGCGTCGATGCCGGCGCGCCGCCAGGTGTGGTTGCCGAGCGTGATCACGTCTGCACCCGCGGCCAGCAGGCGACCGGCCAGCTTCGGCGTGATTCCGAGCCCGTCCGCGGCGTTCTCGCCGTTGAGGACGCAGAACGAGGCGCCGAGCTCCTCACGCAACGGCCGGAGGCGGTCCTCGACGGCCCGTCTTCCGGGCGCGCCGACGACGTCGCCGATGAAGAGGAGCTTCAGTAGATGGTTGATCGGTGATTGGCGTGCTCGCGGGGGCGATCCAGACCAAGCCGGGGGCCGCACTCGGCCGCAGCCAAGGCTGGTTGCCTTGGCAAGGCCGAGGGTGGTTCCCGGCGCCGTGTCTGGGTCGTCAGCCGCGAGTGCGGCGATTGCCGGTCAACCATCTATCTAACCGACAGCACTGCGGCCGGGCGCACCGAGAGGGACACGTTGTTGCCCTTGTCCTGCGTGTAGCGCGCGAGCGCCTGGCGCTCGACGCGGCTCAGGTCGACGACGACGCCGACCTTCGAGCGCGCCTTGGAGACGGCCGAGCCGACCGTCAAGGCGGGGTCGGGGCGCAGGTGGGTCAGCGAGACGACGACGGAGGGCGCGGTGTGCGGCCGAATGTCGATCCGCGCTCCGAACGTCCGGTTCGAGAGCACGAAGTCGGTGATCCCGACGACCGTTCCGTCGACGGGGGAGTAGACGTCCGTTCCAGGCGCGGCTCCGACGGCAAGGGCGGAGGTGCCGGGGCCGCGGCTGCCCCGCAGCTGGTACCAGACGAGCCGGTTCTCCTTCGAGCCGACGAGCCGGTGCCAGATGCGCGCGAAGAGGCCGGCGTTCCCCTGCCTGCCGACGGGGTCGAGCACGAGGGAGCCGTCGCCGGCGTTGTGGTACCCGACCGCCGTCACTGCGGTCTGGGCGACCGGGAGCTGGAGCTGTACCGCTCCCGCGGTCGCGACGATCTGCGGCAGGGGTTGTCCGCCGGGCAGCACGTTCGCGGCCGCGAGCGGCTGCGTCGCGACCGGCGCCGAGCTCCAGGTGCCGAACGCGGTCACGAGCAGGGTCAGGACGACGACTGCCGAAAAGAGGGAGACGAGGACGAAGCGCGCGGCGTGACGCTCGGGGCGGCGCCTGCGAGCTCGAATGCGCCGCAGCTCTCTGGGCGCACGCGGCTGCACCGCGTACCGGGGTCGGGCCGAAGCCATGCGCGGCACGATAGCCGACCCCGCCGCTGCCTTGCACCGGCCCGAGCCCCTCCATGCCCGCGGATACCATCGCTCGCATGGCTGACGGAAGGCCGACGATCCAGATTCCACGCTGGATTCAGCTGGTCGGCTTGCCCGTGCTGCTCCTGTTGGCCTGGTCGCTGGCGAGCACCCTCGGCCACGCGATCTTCCTCTTCCTGACCGCATCGGTGATCGCGTTCCTGCTCAATCCCGTCGTCCGGGCCGTGCAGCGCGGCCGGACGCCGCGCGGGCTCGCGGTCGCACTCGTGTACACGGCGTTCGCAGCGGTCGTGGTCGTCGGGATCGTCGCGCTCGTCACCGTCGTCGTCGACCAGGCGCGCTCGGCCGCCGACCGGGCCGACACGTACCTGACCGAGGAGTCGGGCGAGACAGGGCTGACGGGTGCCGAGCTCGACGTCGAGCGACTCCAGGGCTGGCTCGACGACAGGGGGCTCGACCGGATTCAGATCCGCGAGCAGGCCACGGACTGGCTCGAGACGCTTTCCGGAGAGGAGATCTCGGGTTACACGCAGGATCTGATCTCGTTCGCACAGGGTGCGGCGTTCGGCGTGATCCAGCTGCTCTTCTCGCTGATCCTGATCGTCGTCATCTCCGTCTACATGCTGCTCGACATGAATCGGCTGGAGCGCGCGATCGACCGCCGCTTCCCGCCGCACGGCGGGTCGCCGCTGACCCTCCGGATCGAGTCGGCGCTCGCCGGTTACGTGCGCGGCCAGGTGCTGCTCTCGACGATCATCGGCACCAGTGCGGGCATCGGCATGTGGCTGCTCGGTGCGCTCGACCTCGTCCCGGGCGCCGAGCAGTACGCGCTTCTCTTCGGGATCTGGACGGCGGTGATCGAGGTCATCCCGTACATCGGTCCCTGGCTCTCGGCCGTGCCGCCGGCCATCTACGCGCTCGTCGTCGAGCCGATCTCGGTGCTCTGGGTGGCGGCGCTCTTCGTCTTCATCTACCAGGTCGAGGGGCACGTGGTCGTGCCGAACGTGATGGCGAATGCGCTTCGCCTGCACCCGCTGCTCGTCATCTTCGGGCTGCTCGCAGGCGCCGAGCTGTACGGGATCGCGGGCATCCTCGTCGCCTTGCCGACGCTGGCGGCCATGCGCGCGATCTGGGAGTTCTTCGCGGAGCGCCTGACGCTCGAGCCGTGGGGCGAGGGCGAAGGCCCTGTGCCGGTCGAGGTGGGCGTCGAGCCGCCCAAGGCGCCTGACGTAACCTTGGTCAAGTGAGCGCCTTCCCGGCCACGCGCCTGCGCAGGCTGCGCCGCACGGACGCCCTGCGCGCGCTCGTCCGTGAGACGCGGCTCGACCTCGACGATTTCGTGCTGCCGCTGTTCGTGGGGCCGTCGACCGTCCGGAACGAGCAGCTGCCGGCGCTGAGCAGGTTCTCGGTCGAGGATCTGGCGGCCGAGGCGAGTGAGCTCGCGCGTCTCGGCGTCAAGGCGGTCCTCCTCTTCGGGGTGCCGGACGAGAAGGACGACGAGGGCTCGGGCGCGTGGGACGAGGAAGGAGTCGTGCAGCGGGCGCTGCGGGCCCTACGGGCCGAGCAGCCGCAGCTCGTGCTCGTCACCGATGTCTGCCTCTGCGAGTACACGGCGCACGGCCACTGCGGTGTGATCCGCGACGGCGAGGTCGCGAACGACGAGACGCTCGAGCTGCTCGCGCGCACGGCGGTCAGCCACGTCGAAGCGGGCGCGGACGCCGTCGCGCCGAGCGACATGATGGACGGACGCGTCGGCGCTATCCGCGAGGTCCTGCCCGAGACGCCGATCGTCTCGTACGCCGCGAAGTACGCGTCCGCTTTCTACGGGCCGTTCCGGGAGGTGGCCGAGTCCACGCCGGCCTTCGGCGACCGACGCGGCTACCAGATGGATCCGGCGAACGTGCGCGAGGCGCTGCGCGAGTGCGAGCTCGACCTCGCCGAGGGCGCCGACGTGCTGATGGTGAAGCCTGCGCTGCCGTATCTCGACGTGATCCGCGCCGTCCGCGAGCGGTTCGACTGCCCGATCGCGGCGTACAACGTCTCCGGGGAGTACGCGCTCGTGAAGGCGGCTGCCGCAGCCGGCCATCTCGACGAGCGTGCGGCTGCGCTCGAGTCCCTCACCGCGATCAAGCGCGCCGGCGCCGACCTCGTCTGCTCGTACTGGACGAAGGACCTCGCGGCGTGGCTCTGAGACAGCGGTCGGACCTGGCTCGCCGCGCCGAGCAGCTGATCCCGGGCGGCGTCAACTCGCCGGTGCGCGCGATGCGGTCGGTGGGCCGGGACGAGCCCGTCTTCGTCCGCAGTGGCAACGGCTCGACGATCGTCGACGTCGAGGGCAACCGCTATGTCGACTGGGTGCTGAGCTGGGGGCCGCTCCTCTTCGGGCACGCCGACGAGGAGACGCTCGCAGCGATCGGCGACGCGGCGCAGCGCGGGACGACCTTCGGGGCGCCGACCGAGGCCGAGGTCGAGCTGGCGGCGGAGATCGTCGACGCGGTCCCTTCCGTCGAGATGGTGCGGCTCGTCTCCTCCGGCACGGAGGCCGCGATGAGCGCCGTGCGCCTGGCCCGCGGCTACACCCGCCGCGACCGGATCCTCAAGTTCTCCGGCTGCTACCACGGCCACGCCGACGGGCTCCTGGCGAGCGCAGGCTCCGGCCTCGCGACGCTCGGAATCCCGTCCAGCCCGGGTGTCCCCACCGGGACGACGGCGGACACGATCGTGACGGCCTACAACGACGTCGACGCGGCGGCGGCGGCCGTCGAGCGGTACGGCGAGGGGCTGGCGGCGATCATCGTCGAGCCCGTCGCCGGGAACATGGGGGTCGTACCGCCCGCGCCGGGGTTCCTCGAGGCACTGCGGGCGCTCGCCGACGCCTCGGGGGCGCTGCTCGTCTTCGACGAGGTGATCACCGGCTTCCGCGTCGCCCGCGGCGGCGCGCAGGAGCGCTTCGGCGTCCTGCCCGACCTGACCGTCCTCGGCAAGATCGTCGGCGGCGGGCTGCCGCTCGCCGCGTTCGGGGGCCGCGCCGAGGTGATGGAGCGGCTCGCGCCGGCCGGCGACGTCTACCAGGCCGGCACGCTCTCCGGCAACCCGCTCGCGACCGCCGCCGGGATCAGCGTGCTGCGCCGGCTCCGCGATCCCGCCGTCTACGAGGAGCTGGAGCTCACCGGCGCGCGGCTGGAGGCGGGATTGAAGCCGTTCGGGCGCGTGCACCGGGTCGGCGCGATGGCCACGCTCTTCCTCGGCCGCCGCGGGATTCGCAACTTCGCCGACGTGCAGGCGTGCGACACCGAGCGCTACGGCGCGCTCTTCCGGCACCTGCTCGAGCGCGGGATCTACGTCGCGCCGTCGCAGTTCGAGTGCCTGTTCGTCTCGCTCGCCCACTCCGACGAGGACGTCGACCGCACGATCGAGGCCGTTGCCGACTACTTCAGCTGATCTCTGGGACACGCTCGCCGCCGAGGCGGCCGCCGAGAGCCCGCTCTGGGGCGAGGCGCTGCGCGCCGACCCCGAGCGCGAGGGCGTCTTCGGCCCGCACGCCCCGGACCGGTTCGCGCTCGGCCTGGAGACGATCTACGAGGGCTACCTCGTCCACTACGGGCGGCCGCGCCTGTTTGCGCCGGCGGACGCCGAGACGGCGCTGCTGCTCGGCGACTACCTCTACGCGCACGGCCTCGTCCGGATCGCCGCCACCGGCGACCTCGACGCCGTCGCCACGCTGGCGGAGCTGATCTCGACCTGCGCCCACCTGCGGGCAGACCAGGAGCCGGGTGACGGCGAGGCGTGGCTCGACGCGGTGCGCCGCCTCGGCGGCTCACCGGGGCAGGATCAGAGCCGGTCTGCGCTCGCCGCGCACGCCCTGCGGGTCGGATAAGCTCGCGCCATGACCGCCTGGCTGCTCGCCAACGCCGCCGACGAAGGGCGTCGCGTGATCACCGGGATGCTCATCACGGGGCTCGTCTTCATCGCCGTGATCGTGCTCGGCGAGACCTCACGCGCCCTCCGCCACCGCCGCAAGCAGTCCTAGCACTCGCGCCTTCGCCTTGAAGGCGCAGCTCCGCACGCTCGAGCAGGAACCGGTCGACATCGCGGAGTCGCGGCTGCCGTCGCCGATCCTCAGCTACGTGGGCGGGAACCGCTGGCGCCTCGAGGCGGACTACCCCTACCGCGACGCCGAGACGACGATCACGATCCCGAAGGGCTTCGAGTTCGACCTCTCCTCGGTGCCCCGCCTCCTCTGGTGGCTGATCGCGCCGTTCGAGCTCTCCGTCGCGGCGCCGCTCCTGCACGACTACCTCTACTTCCACGGCGGCAAGCCGCCCGAGGGCGTCGTCGTCCCGCACCGCATCTACAACCGCGCCGAGGTGGACGCGATGTTTCGCGGGATCATGCGCAAGGAGGGCGTCTCGGGCTGGCGGCGCGCGCTCGGCTATCTCGCCGTCCGCACGTTCGGTGGCGGTGCCTGGCGCGCGTGAACGATCGTAGACTGCGGCGCGATGGCCCTCCCCGCCGACCTGCGCGACTGGATCCGCCTGCTCGAGGACGAGGGCGAGCTCGTCCGCGTCGCGGCCGAGGTCGATCCGGACCTCGAGATCACGGAGATCGTCGACCGGACCGTCAAGTCCGGCGGTCCCGCGCTCCTGTTCGAGCAGCCGAAGGGCTCCAAGCTCCCGCTCCTGATCAACCAGTTCGGCACCGAGCGGCGGATGTGCCTCGCCTTCGGCGTCGAGCACCTCGACGACGTCGCCGCAAAGCTCGAGGACGTGCTCGAGATGCAACCGCCGCAGGGGCTCGCCGAGAAGGTGCGCGGCCTGCGGAAGCTGAAGTCGATCGCCGGCTCGCTGCCCAAGGTGGTCTCGCGCGGCGCGTGCCAGGAGATCGTGATCACCGGCGACGACATCGATCTCGGCGTGCTCCCGATCCAGCGCTGCTGGCCGGGCGACCCGGCGCCGTTCATCACCCTCCCGGCCGTGATCACGAAGGATCCGCACACCGGCGTCCGCAACCTCGGCATGTACCGGATGCAGAAGATCGACGCCCGCTCGACGTACATGCACTGGCAGATCCACAAGGACGGGCGCGCCGACTACCTCGCCACCGACGGGGTGATCCCGGTCGCAGTCGCCATCGGGCTCGATCCCGTCACGGCCTACACCGCGAGCGCGCCGCTGCCGAAGCACCTCGACGAGCTGATGCTCTCGGGCTTCCTCAGAGGCGAGCCGGTCGAGCTCGTGCGGGCGAAGACGGTCGACCTCGACGTTCCGGCGAACGCCGAGATCGTGCTCGAGGGGACGATCGCAGAAGGACGAGGTCGGGCTCGAGGGGCCGTTCGGCGACCACACCGGCTACTACACGGCCGCGGAGCCGTTCCCCGTCTTCCGGCTCAGCGCGATCACGATGCGCAACGACGCCGTCTATCCCTCGATCGTCGTCGGCAAGCCCCCGCAGGAGGACGCCTGGCTCGGGAAGGCGACCGAGCGCATCTTCCTCCCCGCGGTGCGGATGACCGTGCCGGAGATCGTCGACTACGACCTGCCCGTCGCCGGCGCGTTCCACAACTGCGTGATCGTCTCGATCAAGAAGGCGTTCCCCGGACACGCCCACAAGGTCATGCACGCGATCTGGGGGCTGGGGATGCTGAGCCTCTCGAAGGCGGTCGTCGTCGTCGACGAGCACGTCGACGTGCACGACTACAACGAGGTCTTCTTCCACGTCGGCGCCAACGTCGACCCGAAGCGGGACGTGGTGCTCGCGGAAGGGCCGCTCGACCACCTTGACCACGCGCCGACGCTCCAGTTCTTCGGCGGCAAGATCGGGATCGACGCGACGGCGAAGAGCCCGGCCGAGGGCGCGCGGGAGTGGCCGGAGGAGATCACGATGAGCGACGGAATCAAGGAGCTGGTCGACAGCCGCTGGGCCGAGTACGGGATACCGGCGCACGGCGGCGGTGACCTAGTAGAGAATGACTCTCGCCGCGGGTTGCGGCAGCTGATACGTCGTTGACAGCGCGGGTCGCGCAGGGGTTGAATCCAGTCACTTGAGCGAGAACGACCAGCCGCATCTGCCGTCGCCGAGCCTCTGGCCGATCGGCTTCGCGATTGGGATCGCCTGCATCCTCACCGGTCTCGTCGTCAGCCCGATCGCCGCCGTCGTCGGCGCGGTGATCGCAATCGTCTTCGGCTTCCTCTGGATCAGGGACGTGACGAGGCCGGTGCGCGCTCCCGCCCCGGAGGTCGAGCCGGAAGCCCGCCCGCTCGTCGCGCCGGCTCCCGCGGCCGTGCCCGCCGGCGAGCCGGAGCTCAAGGCGTATCCGCGCAACACGTTCCTTTCCGTCGCGACCCTGGGGCTGGGAGCTGCGATCGGGGGGATCATCACGTTGCCCGTGCTCGGCTTCGCGGTGTTGCCTGCGTTCACGAACCAGGACGAGCAGAACACGCCGCTCGGCCCGATCGACGAGTTCCCCGAGGGGACGTTCGTGATCGCGACCTACCTCGAGGACCCTGACGTCGGCGAGGTGACGAGGCGCACGATGTTCGTGCGCAACAACGGCCGGATCGACGGCGAGCCGAGCTTCACGCTCATCTACTCCCGCTGCGCCCATCTCGGCTGCCCCGTGCAGCCGAACGGATTGGTCTTCACCGACCAGACGAAGAGGATCCCCCCACACGCCGCGGAGATCACGCCCGTGCTCGCGACCGGCTTCGGCTGTCCCTGCCACGGCGGCCAGTACGACACGGAGGGGAATCGGACGGCGGGGCCGCCCGTGCGCGCGCTCGACCGGACCGAGTTCTCGATCGTCGACGGCATCCTCGTGCTCGGGTCGTTCTTCAGCGTCTCCAAGGTCGAGGGCGTCGGCGCGACCGCCCGGATCTACCGGTACGGCCGCCAGCCGCCCGGCGTGCACGTCGACGGTTACTCAGCGTGGCTCTACCCGATCGAGGTTCCGCGGTAGATGGCCGTCGCGACCCCACCGAAGAAGTCGGGGCACAGCACCCTCAAGGACGTCGCGCTCTACCCGCTCGACTGGCTCGAGGAGCGCTCCGGCCTCGTCGGCGGGATCAAGTACTTCCTCTACCGCCGCGTCCCGCGCGACACGAACTGGTTCCACACCCTCGGCTCGGCCACGCTGACCGCGTTCCTCGTTCAGGCCATCACGGGCGTCGTGCTGGCGATGTACTACAAGCCGCACCCCGACACCGCCTACGCGTCGATCGAGCACATCACGAACGACCTCACGCTCGGCTGGCTCGTGCGCGGCATGCACAAGTGGGGCGCGAGCGTCTTCATCATCCTGATGTTCTTCCACATGGCGCGCGTGTTCTTGTTCGGCGCCTACAAGTACCCGCGCGAGCTGAACTGGATCGTGGGTGTGCTCCTGCTCGCAATGGGGATGCTCGAGGGCTTCACTGGCTACCTGCTTCCCTGGGACCAGACCGCGTACTGGGCGACGGTCGTCGGGATCAACCTGAACGGGACTGCGCCGATCATCGGTCCGTTCCTGGCGCAGTTCCTCTCCGGCGGCGCCGAGATCGGGTCGGACGCGCTCAGCATGTTCTACTCGCTGCACATGCTCGTGATCCCGGGCGCGATCATCGGGCTGATCATCCTCCACCTCTACCTCGTGGTCCGGCTCGGCGTCAGCTCGCCGCCCTGGTCCGACGTGGCGGCCGGGCGCGACCGCGTCGAGGCGCCGCCGCCGGTTGGTGGTCGTGAGGGGCTGATCCGGCCGGGAGGCCGTGGCAATGGCTAGCCGCCGGATCGTCGAGCGCCGCGCGCAGCACGAGCGCTACAAGGATGACGTCAAGCGCGAGGGGCATTCGTTCTTCCCGCACGCGATGTTCCACGACACGGTGATGAGCCTCGTCGTGGTGTGCGTGATCGTTGCGCTCGCATGCGTCTGGTACTTCACCGCCGAGGGCACCGAGGACCCGGGCCTGCTCGGCCCGCACTTCACGGAGGAGGCCGACCCGGGCACGACCGACTTCATCCCGCGCCCGGACTGGTTCTTCTACTTCCTCTTCTACCTGCTGCGGATCTTCAAGTGGCCTGACACGGTGGTGCTCGCCACCGTCGGGATCCCGAACATCCTGCTCGCGATCCTGATCGCGCTTCCGTTCATCGACCTGCGCCGCGAGCGCCGGCTGTTGCGGCGTCCGGTCGCGATCGTTGCGGCGATCGTCGTCGTGCTCGCGATGGGCACGCTGACCTACAAGGGCGCGACGGCCACCGAGGCGCTCGGGTCGGAGCTGCGTGAGTCCGTCCCGGAGTGGGCGGAGGTCCAGGGCTTCGAGGACAACGAGGACGCGGTCGCGGGCGCGGAGATCTTCGCGAGCGCTGGTTGCGCCCAGTGCCACACCTATCTCGGCAGCGGCTCCTCGAACCTCGGCGCGCCGGACCTCTCCGACATCGGCGCGACGAACCGTGGCCCGGAGTACTTCGCGACCTACGTCACCAACCCGGCCCAGTTCGGCAATACCGTCATGCCGCCCTACGCGGGCCTCGGCGAGGAGAACCTCCAGAAGCTCGGCGTGTTCCTCGACGCCTCCAAGGGCCCTCAGGACGAATAGCCATATGAGGGTCTTCCTCGGCGTCACGGGCGCGTCGGGCGCGCCGTACGCCGCCCGGCTGCTGCGCGCGCTCGCCGAGTCCGGCTGCGAGGTCGGGCTCGCGGCGTCGGCCGCCGGGATCGAGGTGCTCGCCACGGAGCTCTACCGCGACGCGTCCCTGCCGCGCGAGGAGGTGCTCGAGCGCTTCACCGGCGGGGCGGCGAACGTCACTGTCTACGGCGTCAACGACTTCAAGAGCCCGTACGCGTCCGGCTCGGCGAAGGTGGACGCCTACGTCGTCTGCCCCTGCTCGATGGCGACGGTCGGCACCCTCGCGGCCGGGGCGATGGCGAACCTGATCCACCGCGCCGCCTCCGTCGCGCTCAAGGAGGGGCGCAAGCTCGTCCTCGTGCCGCGCGAGACGCCGCTCTCGTCCATCCACCTGAACGGCCTCGCGACCCTGCAGCAGGCGGGAGCGGTGATCCTCTTCGCCGCGCCGGGCTTCTACCACGGCGCCGAGACGATCGACGACCTCGTCGACTTCGTGGTCGCGCGGATCCTCGACCAGCTGGGGCTCGACAACACGCTGATCGCCCGGTGGGGCCAATGACGCACGAGAGCGGGACGCTCCCCGCGGAGGGCGTGCGCGCCATGTTCGACCGGATCGCGCCGGTCTACGACGTGATGAACCGGGTGATGACGGTCGGTCTGGACCAGCGCTGGCGGAGGTTGACGGTCCAATCGGTCGTCCGGCCGGGAGATCGTGTTCTGGACGCGTGCTGTGGCACCGGGGACCTGGCCGTCGCCGCCCGCGCGGCCGGCGGCGACGTGGTCGGGCTCGACTTCTCCGAGCGGATGCTGGAGCGGGCGCGGCTGAAGGACGGGACCGTCGAGTGGGTGCGCGGCGACCTGCTCGCGCTGCCCTTCGAGGACGCGTCGTTCGACGCGGCGACGGTCGGCTTCGGCGTCCGCAACGTCGCCGACCTCGAGCAGGGGCTGGCCGAGCTGCGGCGCGTGCTCCGTCCCGGCGGCCGGGTCGGCGTGCTCGAGATCACGCGTCCGCGCGGGCCGCTGCGGCTCTTCTTCCGGCTCTGGTTCGACGTACTGATCCCGCTGGCGGGCAAGATCCTCCCAGGTGGCAAGGCATACACGTACCTGCCGGCGAGCGTGCGCCGCTTTCCCGGTCCCGACGACCTGGCCGCGCTCCTGCGCGCCCAGGGGTTCGCGGACGTGACCTACCGGCGACTCGCCGGCGGGATCGTCGCCCTGCACACGGGACGCGCAGCGTGACGACGCTCGAGGAAGTCCGGGCGCTGCCGGGCCTGGAGGCGTACATGGACGAGGTCGAGGACAGGCTCGCCGCCGCGGTCGCCTCGCACGGTGGCCGGGAAGCCGAGGTCGGCGCCGGCGCGCTCGAGGCAGGCGGGAAGAGGCTGCGGCCGATGCTTGCGTTCCTCTCGACGCCGCCCGGCGGGCAGCCGCCGGTTGCCGCCGGCGTCGCGGTCGAGCTCGTGCACATGGCGACGCTCGTCCACGACGACCTGATCGACGGCGCGAGGATCCGCCGCGGGAAGACCTCGGCGTGGGCCGCCCACGGCGCCCCCGCCGCCCGCGCGACCGGCGACTTCCTCTTCGCGCGTGCGTTCGCGGAGCTCGCGGCGACAGGGGACGTCGACGCGGTCGCGCTGCTGGCCCGCGCCTCGCTCTGCCTCGCCCGCGGCGAGGCGCTGCAGCGCCGGCAGCGGAACGACCCCGACACGCCGGTGGAGTCGTACCTCGAGCGCTGCGCGCTCAAGACCGGGATGCTCTTCGAGGCGGCGTGCTCGCTCGGCTCCGGCGGCCCGCTCGCCCGCTTCGGCCTCAAGCTCGGCGTCGCCTTCCAGATCGCGGACGACATCCTCGACTGCTCCGGCGACACGAGCGAGACCGGCAAGGTCGCCGGCACCGACCTGCGTGAGGGCACGCCGACGCTGCCGCTCCTGCTCGCCGCGCGCGAGGACGCCGTCGTGCACGCTGCGCTCGCCGGCGGCCCACTCGAGGGCGTGCTCGTCCGCGTCGCCGCGACCGGCGCTCTCGAGCGGGCCCGCGAGGTGGCGCTCGACTACGCTAGGCAGGCGCGCGAGAGCCTGAACGGGCTTCACCGTGAGGAGCTCGAGTCGCTCGCAGACGCAGTCGTGAACCGGAGACGCTGAGACACTGATGGCCACTCTTGCCCGCACAGCCACGCTCGACCCGATCTGGGACAAGGTCGAGGCCGGCGAGCGGCTCGACTTCGAGGACGGGCTGGCGCTCCTCGAGACCGACGACCTGCTCGGCCTGGGCGAGCTCGCCGACCGCGCCCGGCGGCTGCGCGGCGGCACGGACGAGGTCTACTTCGTCCAGAACCTCTATTTGAACCAGACGAACGTCTGCCGCGTGAAGTGCAAGTTCTGCGCCTTCGCCGCCACGCGCAAGCAGGAGCACGCGTACACGATCTCGACGGAGGAGCTGGTCGAGGACGCGGTGCGCCAGCGCGAGCTGACGGGCTTCACCGAGATCCACATGGTCAACGGCGAGAACCCGCACGTCGACTTCGACTTCTACGTCGACACCGTGCGGGCGCTGAAGCGCGCGCTCCCGGACGTCCACCTGAAGCTCTACACGGCCTCCGAGATCCACCACATGACCACGCTGTCGGGGCTCTCGCACGAGGAGGTGCTGCGCGAGCTGAAGGAGGCCGGGCTCGGCTCCCTCCCGGGCGGCGGCGCCGAGGTGTTCGCAGAGCGCGTGCGCAAGCTGGTCGCGCCCGGCAAGGAGCACCCGGACTTCTGGTTCCGGACGCACGACGCGGCGCACAGGCTCGGGATCCCGACGCACTGCACGCTGCTCTACGGCCACGTCGAGACCTACGAGGAGCGAGTCGACCACTTGCTCCGGCTCCGCGCGCAGCAGGACGAGACCGGCGGCTTCCTCGCGTTCATCCCGCTCGCCTTCCATCCGGAGAACACGGTGTTCGAGCGGCGGGGCTGGCGGCACACGACCGGCGCGGACGACCTGAAGATGCTCGCGGTCTCGCGCCTGCTGCTCGACAACGTCCCGAACGTGAAGGCCTACTGGATCATGATGGGGATGCCCCTCGCCGCGGTCGCGCTCCATTTCGGCGCCAACGACGTTCAGGGCACCGTCGTCCGCGAGGAGATCTTCCACGCCGCGGGCGCGACCACGGAGACCGAGCAGAAGATCGACCAGCTCGTCCGCTTCGTCAAGGACGCCGGTCGTATTCCGGTCCAGCGCGACACGCTCTACAACGAGCTGCGCCGATGGTGAGGCTCGGCCGCATCTCGTACGTGAACATGGCTCCGGTCTTCCATCGGCTGAACGCCGACGTGGAGGAGGTCCAGGGCGTCCCGACCGAGCTGAACCGGCAGCTGCTCGACGGCCGGCTCGACCTGGCGCCGATCTCGTCGATCGAGTACGCGCGCCATGCCTCGACGCTGCGGATCCTGCCGCGCATGTGTGTCTCGTCGGAGGGCGCCGTCGACTCGATTCAGATCGTCTCGCGCATCCCCTTCCCGCAGATCCGCTCGATCGCGGTCACCGCGGAGAGCGCGACCTCGGTCGTCCTGGCGAAGGTGCTGTTGCCGCACGCGGCGCACGTCCCGCTCGAGCAGGAGGCGGATGCGAAGCTCCTGATCGGCGACGCGGCGCTCCGGAGCGCGTTCGAGGATCCGACGCCGCACTACGACCTGGGCAAGCTCTGGCTCGAGAAGACGGGCTTGCCGATGGTCTTCGCGGTCTGGGCAGCGCCGGAGCCCGTCGCGGAGGGCGTCGCCGAGCTCGAGCACGCGCTCGTCTCGAGCGTCCGGCTCGCCCGCGCAGAGCCCGAGGTGCTCGCCTACGAGGCGAGCGAGCGCTACGGCTACCCGCCCGGCTTTCTCGCGCGCTACTTCGAGAAGCTGCGCTACTCGTTCGGGCCGCGGGAGCGCGCCGGCTTCTACACGTTCCTCGAGATGGCGCGTGACGTCGGCCAGCTCGAGCACGTGCCGGAGCTTCGCTTCGTCAACAGGCGGGATCCGGTGGAGGCATGACGGCGCTCGAGACCCGCACCGTGGACGAGGTGCTCGCGAAGGCGCTCGACGGCGAGCGGATCTCGGACGGCGAGGCCGTCGCGCTGCTTCGCTCGCGGGAGCTCGTCCCGATCGGGCGCGTCGCGGACGAGCTGCGCAACCGCAAGGTCGATCCCGGCCGGATCACGTTCATCGTCGACCGCAACCTCAACTACACGAACATCTGCGTCACCGACTGCGACTTCTGCGCCTTCTACCGGCGCCCGGGCGACCGGAGCGAGGGCTACCTGCTGCCGAAGCCGGTCATCTTCAAGAAGATCGAGGAGACGCTCGCGATCGGCGGCACCGGCGTGCTGATGCAGGGCGGCCACCATCCCGATCTCGGGATCGAGTACTACGAGGATCTCTTCAGCTCGATCAAGCAGCGCTACAAGATCCACCTGCACGCGCTCTCTCCCCCGGAGATCCAGCACATCGCGCGGCGTTCGCGCTTGACCGTGTGGGAGACGCTGCAGCGCCTGCGCGACTCCGGCCTCGACTCGGTGCCGGGCGGCGGCGGCGAGATCCTGGTCGACCGCGTGCGGCGCATCATCGCGCCGAAGAAGACGACCTCGTCGGAGTGGCTCGACGTGATGCGCCACGCGCACAAGCTGGGCATGTCGACGACCGCGACGATGATGTACGGCCACGTCGAGACCGTCGAGGACCGCGTCGAGCACATGCGCCGGATCCGGGAGCTCCAGGACGAGACGCGCGGCTTCCGCGCCTTCATCTCCTGGACGTTCCAGCGCGACGGGAACCGCCTCGACGACGTCGTTCGCGACGAGGACCGGCCGACCTCGTTCGACTACCTGCTCACGCAGGCCGTGTCGCGGATCTACCTCGACAACGTCGACCACATCCAGAGCTCGTGGGTGACGCAGGGACTGAAGATCGGCCAGGTCGCGCTCGGCTTCGGCGCCGACGACATGGGGTCCGTGATGATCGAGGAGAACGTCGTCTCGGCCGCCGGCACGACCTACCGGACCTCGACGGAGGAGCTCGTGCACCTGATCCGCTCGGTCGGGAAGGTCCCCGTGCAGCGGGACACGCTCTACCGCGACGTCAAGGTCTTCGCCTAGCACCGTCGTCCGCGAGGGACATGTCGGGGCCAGGACCCCTCATGTCCGCTGTGGACGATGATCGGATTCCGTCCGGTGGCTGTCTGCCGGACATGTGCCGCGCCGTGGGACATGTCGGGGCCAGGACCCCTCATGTCCGGAGCGGACCTGGCTGGGGTCTGACCCCAGACGTGTCCGGAGCGGTCACGGGCGTGCTGTTCGGATTCCGTTAAACCCCTGCAAGGTGGGCCGGGCCTTCGGCTAGCCTCGGTCGCGGTCGTGGTCCGCACAATCCTCATCGGGGGTCTGCTCGCCCTGTTCGCCGCGGTGCCCGCGGCGGCGAAGACGACGACGCTGCTGCCGGGCGTCACCTACGAGCCTGTCGTCCAGTTCACGCCGCACGGGCCGGTGGCGCTGCACGTCGTCCGCGGTCCGCGCCCGAGCGGGCTCTACGCCCTCCGCCCCGTGCTCTCGAACGAGTCGATCCAGGGCCTCGAGCGCCTGACCTCGATGCAGAAGCGACTCGCGCCGACCGCGACGATGGTCGGCGTCAACGCCGACTTCTTCGCGGCTTCCGGCCGTCCGAGCGGCGTGCTGATGCGCGACGGCGTCATCGACAGCCCACCCTTCGGCGACCGCTCCAGCGTCGGCGTCGCGCCCGAAGGCGCGCTCGACATTCGCCGGGTCGAGTTCTTCGGCACGTGGCGCGGCCTCGGCCAGCGGCGCACCCTCAACGACGTGAACCAATCTCCGGGCGCGAACGGGATCTCGATCTTCACACCCAGCTACGGCGCCGCCACTCCGGTCCAGGCGGGCACCGCCGAGGTCGTGATCCTGCCGCTGCCGCCGACGACGCCGAACGCCGACCTCGTCGGCCCCGTGACCGAGATCCGGGGCGGCGGCGGCACGCCGATCCCGCCGGGTGGGGCGGTGCTCGTCGCGCGCGGCACGGCCGCCCAGCGCCTCGTCGAGGAGTCGCCCGTCGGGACGAGCTTGACGCTGCGGCTCATCTTCCGGCCCGAGTGGACCGGAATCGCGCAGGCGGTGGGCGGCGGCCCCGTCCTCGTCCGCGACGGCAGTCCGGTCTTTCGCGCCCACGAAGCGTTCACGTCCAGCCAGCTCGCGCCGCGCCACCCGCGCACCGCGGTCGGCCAGCTCGCCGACGGCCGGATCGTGATGGTCGTCGCCGACGGCCGTCGGGCCGGGTACAGCGTCGGGATGACGAACTTCGAGCTCGCGCAGACGCTCGTTCGCCTCGGTGCGGTCACCGCGTCGGCGTTCGACGGCGGCGGCTCCTCGACGCTCGCCTTCGACGGCACGCTCCTGAACCGGCCCTCCGACCCGGGCGGCGAGCGCCCGGCCTCGACGTCGCTCCAGCTCATGTACTACGGCGCCTACTCGCCGGCCGTGCTGCCCGTCATCTCTCCGAACGGCGACGGCGCCGACGAGACGCAGCGGCCGCTCTCCTACAAGCTCGTGCGACCGTCGACGGCCACTGCGACCCTGACCGCGCCGGGCGGCGCCGTCGCGTTCACGGAGACCGGGCTGAAGGAGCCCGGGAGCTACCCCGTCGCGTTCCCGCCCCTGCCGCTCGACCCGACTGTGGAGGCCGCAGCGCCCGCGGAAGGCCAGTGGCAGCTCCAGGTCGACGCCGTCGACGACCAGGGACGGCCCTCCCGGGCGGTGCAGAAGTTCTCCGTCAACAACACGCTCGGGTTCACGGGCCTTTCCCGGCGCACGCTCGTGCTGCGCCAGGGCGGCAAGCAGTCGATCGCCGCCGGCGTCACGCTCGACGCGGCCGGCGCGCGTCGTCGTCTCGGTCGAGACCGCCTCGGGCGTCCGGATCGCTCCGATCGCGCTCCGCCAGGTCCTGCCGGGACGCTTCCGCATCGAGTGGAAGGGCACCATCCGTCGCTCGTTCGTCTACGGCGGCCTGTACCGATTTCGCTTCCGGGCCGTGAACGAGCTCGGCGCGGTCGAGCTGACGACGAAGCCGTTCAAGGTCGTCCGCGCGGCGCCGGTGAAGAAGAAGACAGCCGCCGAAGCCGCGCGGCTAGCGTCTACCCTGCGCCGGTGCCGGTCGCCTCCATCCTCTCCGAGATCACGGAGCTCCTCACGACCGTGATCGGCGACTACGGCCTCTACGCCGTCTTCCTCCTGATGCTGGTCGACGCTGTGCTGCCGGCCGCGAGCGAGGCGGTGATGGTCTACGGCGGCGCCGTCGCCGCGGGCGCCTTCGCCGGCCAGGAGATCGTCCTCTTCGGGTCGACGCTCGAGCCGGGCTTCGAGGCGTATCTCGCCGTCGCGCTGGCGGGGACGCTCGGCTACCTGGTCGGCTCGCTCGGCGGCTGGTGGATCGGCCTGCACGGCGGCCGGCCGCTGCTCGAACGTCACGGGCGCTGGCTGCACCTGAACGAGGCCAAGCTCGACCGCGCCGAGCGCTGGTTCGAGCGCTGGGAGGACTGGGCCGTCTTCCTCGGCCGGATCACGCCCGTCGTGCGCTCGTTCGTCTCGATCCCGGCGGGTGTCTTTCGCGTCGCGCTCGGCCGCTACACGGTGCTGACCTTGATCGGCTCGGCGATCTGGTGCTTCGCGCTCGCCGGGGTCGGCTGGGCGCTGGGCTCCCAGTGGGAGGAGTTCCACCACGCCTTCCGCTACGTCGACTACGTGATCATCGGGACGGTCGCGGCAGGGGTGGCCTTCCTGGCGTGGAAGCTCATCCGGCGAGGCGGGAGAACCGCTCCCGACCCCCGATAGACTGGCCAGCCGTGAAGATCGACCTCGTCGACGTCAAGGCGCAGTACGCGCCGCTCGTCCCGGAGCTGCGCGATGCCTTCGAGCGCGTGCTCGGGTCGGGCCGGTTCATCTTCGGCCCCGAAGTGCAGGCGTTCGAGGAGGAAGCCGCCGCGTTCCTCGGCGTCCCGCACGCGATCGGCGTCGCCAACGGCACCGACGCCATCGTCCTCGCGCTCGAGGCGATGGGAATCGGCCACGCAGGGAATGGAAGAGCCGACGAGGTGATCTGCCCGTCGTTCACGTTCTATGCGACCGCCGAGGCGATCGTGCGGGCCGGGGCGACACCCGTCTTCGCCGACATCGATCCCGTCACCCTCAACCTCGACCCCGACGACGTCGAGCGCCGGATCACTCCGAGGACGAAGGCGGTCATGCCCGTGCACCTGTTCGGGCGACCCGCTCCGCTCGCCGAGCTGGCCGCGCTCGGCGTGCCGCTGCTCGAGGACGCTGCCCAGGCCTTCGGCGCCGAGGGGATCGCGAGGACCGGCGTCTGCTCCACGTTCAGCTTCTTCCCGACCAAGAACCTGTTTGCGTTCGGCGACGGCGGCCTCGTCGCCGCGACCGACGACGCGGTGGCCGATCGGGTGCGCCTGCTCCACTTCCACGGCTCGCGCGACAAGCGGACCTTCGAGCTGATCGGGACCAACTCGCGGCTCGACGCGCTCCAGGCCGCCTTCCTGCGCGTCTCGCTGCCGCACCTCGCCGGCTGGAACGCGTCGCGGCGCGAGGCCGCGGCACGCTACGCGGAGCTCGGGCTCGGCGACGCGGTCGAGCTGCCGCCCGACGATCCCGGCCACGTCTACCACATGTACGTCGTCCGCTCGACCGAGCGCGACCGCATCGCCGCGGCGCTCGCGGAGCGGGAGATCGCCTCGGCCGCGTACTACGTGACGCCGCTCCACCTCCAGCCTGCGTTGCGCCACCTCGGCTGGGACGCGGGCTCGCTGCCCGAGACCGAAAGGGCAGCCGCCGAGAACATCGCGCTGCCGCTCTGGGGCGGGATCGGGGCAGAGGTGCAGGAGCGCGTCGTCGAGGCGGTCCTGGACGCCGTCGCCGTCGCGTCCCCCCGGTGAGAACCCCCATCAACCGTCATCGGCTGCCGCAGCTCGCGGCCGACCTCCTCATCGTGCTGACGGCCTGGTTCCTGGCCTTCCGGCTCCGCTTCGACACCGCGCTGCCGTCCTACTACGAGCGCTACCTCTCCTGGGAGGTCCTCGGCCTCGTCGCCGCGATCAAGCTCTCGGTCTTCGCGCTCTTCGGCTTCTACAACCGCTGGTGGCGCTACGTCTCGACGCGAGACATGTGGGGCGCCGCGCGGGGCGTCGTCGCCGCGTCGCTCGTCACCTTCCTCGTCTTCGCCTTCTTCGACGTTCACGTCGTCGAGGTGCCGCGGACGGTCTGGGTGATCGACTGCCTGCTCACCCTTGCGCTCGTGGCCGGCTCGCGCATGCTCGCGCGGACGATCCTCGAGCGCCCGCAGAGCCGGTCGATCGTGGCACGCGGCAAGGAGGTGATCGTCGTCGGGGCGGGGGACGCCGCGCAGCTGATCCTGAGGGAGATGCTGCGCACGCCCGCGCTCGGGTACACGCCGATCGGCCTGGTCGACGACGACCCGCGCAAGAAGAACCTGCGCCTGCACGGCGTCCGCGTGCTCGGCACGACCGACGAGCTCCCGCATCTGCTGCGCGACCGGCGTCCGGACGAGCTTCTGATCGCGATCCCGTCGGCCTCCGGCCGAGTCCGTCAGCGGATCGTCGAAGTCGCCAACGCCGAGAGCGTGATCGTCAAGACGCTGCCTGGCCTGCACGAGCTGATCTCCGGCGACCTCGATCTCGCGAACCAGATCCGCCCCGTGCAGGTCGAGGACCTGCTCGGCCGCGAGCCGGTGGAGGTCGACGTCGACGCGATCGCCTCCTACGTCTCGGGCAAGACGGTGCTCGTCACCGGCGCCGGCGGCTCGATCGGCTCGGAGCTCTGCCGCCAGCTCGCTCGGGTGGAGCCGCAGCGGATCGTCCTCGTCGACCAGGCCGAGAGCGCGCTCTACGACATCGAGCGTGAGCTCGTCGACGAGCGTGGCTTTCCCGCGTGCGTGCCCGTGCTCGCGGACGTCCGCAACCGCAGGCGGCTCGACCAGGTGCTCGAGCGCTACCGCCCCCAGGTCGTCTTCCACGCGGCCGCGTACAAGCACGTGCCGCTGATGGAGGCCAACCCGCTCGAGTCCGTCGACAACAACGTCCTCGGCACCCGCATCGTCGCCGACGCGGCGATCGCGCACGGCGTCGAGCGCTTCGTCCTCATCTCGACGGACAAGGCCCTCAACCCGCACAGCGTCTACGGGCAGTCGAAGACGCTCTGCGAGTGGATAGTAGGCTCGCACGGCGAGCGGGACGACGTGCCGACCAAGTTCGTCGCGGTCCGTTTCGGCAACGTGCTCAACTCCGCCGGCAGCGTGATCCCGCTCTTCCGGCGTCAGATCGAGCGCGGCGGGCCGGTGACGGTCACCGATCCCGAGATGACGCGCTTCTTCATGACCATCCCGGAGGCGGTCGCGCTCGTGATCCAAGCCGGGGCGATCGGCGGCCGCGGGCGGATCCTCGTGCTCGACATGGGCGAGCCGATCCGGATTCTCGATCTCGCGCGGAACATGATCCGGCTCTCGGGCAAGGAGCCCGACCGGGACGTCGCGATCTCCTTCATCGGCGCGAGACCGGGCGAGAAGGTCCACGAGGAGCTCTTCGCCCCCGGCGAGACCTGGAAGCCGACGATCCACCCGAAGATCGTCGCGCTCGACGTCTCGCCGCTCGACCGCGCGTGGCTCGAGGGCAGGCTCGACGAGCTCGGCCGGCTGGTCGAGGCGGGCGACACGCTGGAGCTCGTCGGCCAGCTCGCCGCGATCGTCCGCGGCCCGCGGGGAGCTGACGAGGCGGAGACGGGCGCCGCGGCGACCGCGACGCCCGCCTCCGAGTCCGTCTAGGCGCTACGCGCCCGGGATCCGCAGCAGGCCGAGCTGGCCGCCGTCACGCTGGTAGGTGAGCGTGCCGCGCACCTCCTCGTCGATCACGAGCGTCCCGGCCTGGACGTCGACGAGGAACGCGCCGGGCCCGAAGACGCTCGACGCGTCGACGATGCCGCTCGACTCCCAGGCGCCGAGGTTGCCTCTCGGAGCGGCGTCGACGTCGGTCGGGCCCTCGTCGGCCGACTGGTTGACCCTTGCCACGACGCGCTTCGTCCCCGTCGCGAGGTCGTACTGCCAGATCCGCGCCGTCGTCGCGGCCGGGTCGGTCGAGCCGAACGGGAACTGCTGGCTCGAGCCAGGGTCCTCCTGGATCAGCAGGCTGTTCCTGGTCGACTCGAGGTTGTCGGGCTGGTGGATCTCGTCCACGGCCTTGACCGGAGCGTCGTCGCCCTCGATCAGGATCGAGAACGAGAGCACCCTCGTGGGGTCGTTCGGGTCGAGCACGAGCTTCCAGACACGGCCGTTCGAGGACGTGAACGGGTTGCCGCCGGCGCTGGTCGCGCCGCGGCCGCTGTCCACGACGTAGACGACGTTCTGCATCCCCGGCCGCTTGTCGTACGCGACGTCCTCTACGCGCGTGAACTGGAAGACGCGTTGCGGTGCCAGCGTGTCGCCCCAGTGCTCGAGCACCCACTGCGGCCCGTCGAGCCCGAGGTTCGTGACCGGATCGCGCTGCCAGGTGCCGTCGTTCGGCGGCAGCGGGAAGCCCTTGTCGGCCGCCATCAGGTCGGTGCCGTCGGGCGCCTGCCCGGTCGCGATGTCCTTCGGAACCTTCACGAATTGGCCGGACACGCTCATCCCGGAG
Source organism: uncultured Gaiellaceae bacterium (assembly GCA_963850995.1). GTDB lineage: Bacteria > Actinomycetota > Thermoleophilia > Gaiellales > Gaiellaceae > Gaiellasilicea. Next base: position 702,055 of record CAWKNQ010000004.1, read on the forward strand.
CTGATCCCGAAGTCGTAGTAATCGTCGACGCCGTTGGCCACGAACGCCCAGAGGTCGCCTTGGTCATTCCAGACCGCATCTGAGCTGTCGGCGATGTACGAGTAGAGCTGCGATTGGGCCGGATTGGAGACGAAGGAGTCGTCGCCCGAGAGCACGACCGGCTTGTCGTAGCCCGGAATCGCGACGCTGTTCTCGTGGTTGTGCCGCCCCATCCCCCAGATCGGCTTGACCTTGCCGGTCCGCTCGTCGATGGCGACGGCGGCTCCGATCTGCCGGGCCTCGGGTGCTCCGATCACGGCCGGCCAGGCCTCGCCGCTCCGGTTCACCCAGTCAATGCCCTCCTCGTTCGTGAGCACCAGCGGGCGGTCGAAGCCGTGCTCCTTTGTCGCGAGGAAGTTCGAGCAGAAGCGCTGGAAGTTCATTTCCGACGGGATCGCGTACGAGCCGCCGAGCACGCCGCCCGACTTCTGGTGCAGCCGCAGCTTGCTGACGAGCGAGTTGGTGAAGTCGTTGAAGCCGACGCCCGTCGAGCCGGTGAACGGGAACGGGACCGTGGACGTCTCGTGGTTCACGTAGAGGTCGACGGTGCCCTTGCCGTTGGTGGAGATAGAGATCCCGTCCGGGATCGACTCGAACATATAGCCGTCGGACAGCGTGTCGCCGACCGTGATGATCGGCTCGTACGACGCGCCGGCGACGGCGGGGTCGATCATCGGCCCCTGGCTCGTCTTGAAGCCGGGGCTGCCGCTCCTCGCGGCCGTCGACGCGGCGGCTGCCGCGAGGCCGGCTGCGAGCAGGACGATTGCGAAAGCCTTGCGCATGGAATCCCCCTTCTTGCCCCAGTGGTGGGATTTTGGCGTTGCGATCCTATGCCCCGCGCGCGGAAAGACGAAGCGGGGCGCAGCGCGGCGGATCGCGACGAAGGGCGGGGCTTTGCCGCGGCGCGGCAACAGGAATAGCATGGTCTCTCGTGGCGCCCGGGGGGACGCCACTCAGGGGAGACATCGAGATTTCGACCATCAAAGCTCCAGTTCCCGGGAGGTACGGGGTGACAGCATTTGTTCGACTTCGTTCGGTCGCGCTCCTGAGTGCGACCGCAGTCCTGCTCGTTCTCGCGGCTCCTGCGGCGGGTGGGCCGGCAGCAAGTCTCGCCGGCGCGCGCACGTCGGCAGAGAAGCCGCTCACCGACAAAGCAGTCTTCTTCGCCGCCGACGGCCTTCGTCAAGACCTGGTCGCGAAATACGCCGCGGAAAAGAGAGGCGGCCCGGTGCCGACGATGGCGGAGTTCCTGAAGAAGGGAACGTCGGCGACAGGCAACGGCCTGCTGACGCAGGCGCCGCCGAACACGGGCGCGGGCTGGTACTCGTTGGCCACGGGCGCCTGGCCCGGCGTCCACGGCTCGACGAACAACACGTTCCACATCAACGGCCAGCCGGCGGTCGGGACGACCCCCGGGTTCGCGGTCCGCACGGCCGCGTTCGATCCCGGCGTGCTCCAGGCCGAGTCGATCGCCCAGGCGGCCGAGCGAGGCGGGCTCAAGGTCGCCCAGGTCGAGTGGGCGGGCGGCCGTAACGCGACGACGCAGGGCCCGACGATCGACTTCCGGACGTTCCTCTCCGGCCGCGGCGTGGCCACGAACTTCACCGGGCAGGCGGGCGACGTCCTCTTCGACGACGTGCCGTTCATCACCGCGTTCGGGCTCCAGTTCGACCACCCGAGCGGGTATGCGGGTCAGGCGCCGTTCCCCGGCGCGGCTCCGACCCCGGCCACCGGCTGGACCGGGGCGCTGCCGGCGACCTTCAGCCCCGCACGTGAGATGCGCATGCGCGTCCTCGACTTCGGCGTCGACAAGTACGGGCTGAACGCCTGGATCTTCGACAGCACGAACGACCGCACGACGAACTACGACAAGGTCCTCTTCTCGAGGACGAAGAGCGCAGCGGACTCCGTCGGCGTCCTGGCCAAGGGCGAGTGGGCGGACGTGAAGGTGACGATCCAGGGCGGCACGCAGAACGGCCTGACCGCCGGCATGCTGATCAGGGTCGAGGAGCTGACCGCGAACCTGTCGCGCGTCCGGCTGTTCCACACGTCGGTCAGCCGCGCGATCGCGAGCTGGCCGACGTGGCCGGGCGAGGCGGGCTTCACCGGCGACTTCGCCGAGTTCCTCGCGCAGAAGTTCCCGACCTCGACGGCCGCCGACTTCGCGATCCTCGAGGCCGGCGTCGTCTCGGAGGAGACGTACGTGGAGCAGGGCCTCTTCTGGAAGACGGCCCACCTGCCGATGCTCGAGTACGTCGTCGAGACGTACCAGCCGGACCTGCTCCTTGCCGGGATGCCGACGACGGACGAGTTCCAGCACCAGTTCCTCGGGCTCGTCTCGCCCAAGCTGCCGGGCGGTGCGCCGAACCCCGCGTTCGACGACGTCGACCTGAACCGCGTGCCCGACGGGCGCGTCGCCGCTCGCGAGGCGTTCATCCGCACCGCATACGAGGAGGCCGACGAGGTCCTGACGCCGGGCCCGCGAGCTGATGGGCAGGGATCCAGCGACATTCGTCGCCTCGGACCACGGCTTCGCGCCGCAGTTCCTCGCAATCGACGCCAGCCAGCCGCTGGTCGAGCTGGGACTGCTCTCGCGTCCGCAGACGTCGAACTGCCGTCCCGCCACGGGCGAGACGATCGGTAAGGCGAAGGCCTGCTGGGCCGGCGGAGCGCTGCAGGTCTACCTGAACGTCGTGGGCCGCGACCCGGCCGGCGGCGGCTTCACGCAGGTCGCCGCGGCAGACGTCGCCGCGACGGTCGCGGCGATCAAGGCGAAGTACGCGGGCCTGGTCGACCCGAACGACTGGACAGGCGACGGCCGGCCGGAGGGCTGGAAGATGATCGACCGCGTCTTCACGAAGGCCGAGGCGCGGTACATCCCGAACGGCCCGGGCAGCACGACCGACATGGCCCATCCGACGCGGACGGGCGACGTGATCGCGTTCTCGTATCCGCCGTACCAGTACGACGCCGAGACTCCCGGCGTGCTGGTCGCGCCGTCGCACTTCTTCGGCCAGCACGGCTACGTCCCGGACGTCCAGGACCTGTCCGCGAACATCAACATGCGGGCGACCTTCCTGGCCGGTGGCGACGGGATCGCCAAGGGCGAGGTGACGGCGCGCTCGATCGACCTCGCGCCCACCCTCTCCTTCCTGCTCGGGATCCCCGAGCCGCAGCACAGCCAGGGCACGGTCCTGCTCGACGTGCTCAGGCGCGGGAATGCGTACAAGCAGATCTCGATCATCGGGCTGAACGACTTCCACGGGCAGCTCGACCAGACGACGCTTCTCGGCGACAACGGGATCGCACAGACGGTAGGCGGAGCCCCGTTCCTCGCGACGCTGTTCGACGAGGAGGACGCGGCGCTGCCCGGTGCCAGCCTGCTCCTGGCAGGCGGCGACAACGTCGGCGCGTCGCCGCCGAACTCGGCGCTGCTGGATGACAGGCCGGCGATCGACGTCGAGAACGCGTGGGGCCTGGACGCGACGTCCTACGGCAACCACGAGTTCGACTTCGGCCTCCCCCGGCTGCTCGCGCACCAGGAACGGGCGAACTTCCCGTTCCTCGCGACGAACATCGTCGACGCGGTGACCGGGGAGACGCCGCCGTGGGTGACGCCGTCGGTCGTGTTCGAGGTCGACGGGGTCGAGGTCGGCGTGATCGGCGCCGGGCTCGAGAACACACCGGAGCTCGTCTCCGCCGGTGCGACCGCCGGTCTGAGATTCCTCCCCGAGGCGCCAAGGATCGCGGAGGAGTCCGAGCGGCTCCGCGCTCGCGGTGTCCGGGTTCAGGTCGTCGTCATCCACCAGGGCACCAACACCGGGGTGAATCCGATCGGCAACGCGCCCGGAGCGCCCTGGGTCGGCCCGATCCTCGACATCGCCGACGCGCTCCAGGACACGACGGTCGACGCCATCGTCGCCGGCCACACCCATCGTGTCTCGAACCTGATGCGGGGGAACATCCTGATCACGGAGGGCATCAACGCCGGGGCGAGCTACTCGGTGCTCCAGCTGCTGATCCAGGGCCGCGACGTGGCCTGGGCCGGCGGGGCGACGCGCGTTGCGAAGAACCTCGGCGTCGCTGCCCGCCCGGACGTCAAGGCGATCGTGGACGACGCGAACGCCCAGACCGCGGTGCTCCGAAACCAGGTGATCGGCACCCAGTCGATCAACATCCTGCGTGCCCCGACCCGGCTCTTCGAGTCGGCGATGGGGAACATGGTCGCGGACGCGATGCGCGAGAAGTATCCGGGCATCGACGCGGCATACACCAACTCGGGCGGGCTCAGGCAGGACCTCCTGATCACTCCGCCGAGTGCAGGCGAGGCGCCTGGGGAGATCACGTGGGGTGAGATGTTCGCCGTCCTGCCGTTCGGCAACCGGACGACGATCCTCACGCTCACCGGTGCCAATCTCCAGACGGCCTTCCTGAACGGCTTCACGCCGTTCTGCCAGCCGGGCTTCCCGGGTGGCACGGGCCGGTTCCCGCAGATCTCGGGCCTGAAGGTGCAGTTCCACTGCGACGGCATCGTCCCGGTCGTGGATGGGATGTGGAAGGCGCCGAACGGCCCAGCGGGGACGCTGACACCGATCGGGCCCGCCGACACCGTCCGGCTCGTGACGAACGACTTCATGTACGGCGGCGGCGACGGCTACACGGTGTTCGCCCAGGGCACGAACGTGCTGCAGCCGGGCGACGACCTGCTCCAGGTGGCGATCGACTACGTCGACGCGCACTCGCCGGTGGCGCCTGTCGTCGAGGGAAGGATCGTCGGCCCCTAGCCGACGCGCTCGACTCGGATCACGAGGGCCGGCCCGAGAGGGCCGGCCCTCGCGCCGAGAGGAGCAGGTCGAGCAGCAGTCGCGGCTCTCGTCGCGTTCTCGTCTGCGCTGTCACGTCGCGCTTCTCGAGCCGAAGCGCCTGCGGATCGGTCAGCGGCACCAGCCGGCCCTCCCGGATCAGCGACTCGTCGACCGCGCCGAGTCGGCCCGCGAACGTCGTGTAGACGCGCGTGCCGAGCGCGACCGCCTCGCGGTTCATCGTCCCCCCGGCCGAGACGACGAGGTCCGCGAGCGCGACGAGGCTCTGCGCGTCGATCGCGTGCTCGGGCATGTCGAGCGACGGCAGATCGAGCGCTCGGACGGCCTGTCGCTGCTCGTCCGTTCGCGGCAGCACGACCGCGTGGACGGACTCGTCGCGGCCGAGCCGGTCGAGCACCTGCCCGAAGAGCGGGTTGCCGTGGCGGTGATAGAGCGCCACGTCGGGCGGCGTGCGCACGACGACGAGCACCTTCTCCGGGTCGATCCCCTCGAGCACGCTCCGGTCCGGCTCGAAGTCGGCGAGCGAGTACTCCTCCTCGAGCCCCGGGTACTGGACGAGCTTCGGCGGCCGCGCACCGTAGCGCGCGAGCCGATCAGGCGGGACCGCGTCCGGAAAGACGACGCGGGTCGCAGCGCGCAAGCCGAGGTGGTGCTGCAGCGTCGCGAACTCGTAGTCGTGGGCGGTCGCGCTCGGGATCCCGAGGCTTCGCGCCGCCAGCGTCAGCTCGTGCGAGCCGTGCGCGAGCGCGAGGTCGAAGGCTCGGGCGGCGGCGAAGCGACGGAGGGCGGGCAGCCGTCTCGCGAGCGCCCGTGCCTTCCCGACCCGTCCGGCGCCGCCGTGGCCCGGGCCGACGACGTGGTGGCCGATTCCGTGCAGCTCGAGCAGCTCGAGTGTCTGGGCGTACTCGCGCGCCGTCACGACCACCTCGTGCCCGTCGGCCTCGAGCAGTCGGATCAGCGGACGGAAGAAGAGGACGTGCGGCGAGTTCGTGACGTCGATCCAGACCTTCATCGGTGCGCAGCGTATGCCCCGCACGTCGGGCGCGCCGACTACGATCCGCGGCTCTGTGGAACCGCTCTCTCGTGCGCGCCTGCTGCAGCTTGCGGCTCTGTCGATCGGCGCCGTCCTCGTCCGCCCGCGTGCCGCGCTCGCCCGCGTGCGCGCGCCGTCGCTCGCGAAGGTCTCGGTCCGAAACGTGGGCAGGCGCTACCGTGGCGACCGCCGCTTCTTCGCCAGCGTCAGCCCGGGTGTCCGTGGACGCGACCGGGCCTCGATCCGCTTCGCGCTCGACCGCCCCGCGACCGTACGGATCGAGGCGCTGCGCACCGCGCTCCGTCAGCGCACGGTCGTGTGGCAGGTCGAGCAGCCGTTCCCTGCTGGCCGGAACCGGATCTGGTGGAAGCCCGACCCGAAGCTTCCGGTTGGCTCGTACGTCATGCGGTTGACGGTCGAGGATGACGACGGGAACAGGAAGACGTACGGCGGACGCCGACCTTCGAAGCCGGCGAGCTCGACGACTCCGGTCGTGCGGGTCCTCGGTGTCGAAGCTGCGTTCGACAAGCGCAGCTACGCCCCGGGCGAGGTCGCGCAGCTGACGGTCAGCGCCGACTGTGAGCGGCTCGTGCTCCAGTTCCTCGCCTGCGGCACCGAGTCGGAGTACACCGACCGCGTCGACGAGATGCGCGGGCACCCGATCGGGCCGCCGCTCTCGTACGGGTGGAACGGGAAGCGGACGGCCCCGTACACGATCGCGATCCCGGTCCCCGCGTGGGCGAGCGGCGTGTACGCGGCGAAGCTGACCACCGACGACGGCCGCATGGGCTTCGCGCCGCTGATCCTCCGTCCTCTGATGCTCGGGACTGCGCGGCAGGCGGTGGTGATGCCGACGAACACGTGGCAGGCCTACAACTTCGACGACGCGGACGGCGACGGCTGGGGCGACACCTGGTATGCGGGCGGCAACCCGCCCGTCCGACTCGACCGGCCGTACCGTCAGCGCGGCACGCCGCCGTGGTTCCGCCGCTCGGACGTCCCGTTCCTCAAGTTCGTCCGTCAGACGGGGAAGACGCCCGACTTCCTCGCCGAGGACGATCTCGAGGCGTTCCCGAGCGGCGACGAGCTGCGCCGGCTCTACGACCTCGTCGTCTTCCCCGGGCACACCGAGTACGTGACCCAGCAGGCGTACGACGTCGTGCAACGCTTCCGCGACCTGGGCGGCCGCCTCGTCTTTCTCTCCGCGAACAACTTCTTCTGGAAGGTGGAGAAGAGCGGCCGGTGGATGCGCCGGATCAAGCTCTGGCGCGAGCTGGGCCGCCCGGAGTCGGCGCTCATGGGCGTGCAGTACCGCGCGAACGACAACGGGTCGAGACAGGGTGTCTACACGATCCTGGATACCGACGGTGCGCCGTGGCTCTTCGAGGGGACCGGTCTCGGCAACGGCAGCACCCTGGGCGAAATGGTCGGCGGCTACGGGATCGAGATCGACTCGGCCACGCCGTTCTCGCCGCCCGGCACACGAATTCTCGCTCGCATCCCGGACGTCTTCGGTCCGGGCCTGAGCGGCGAGATGACCTACTACGAGACGCCCGCCGGCGCACGGGTGTTCTCGGCAGGCGCACTCGACTTCAGCGGCTCGATCACCTTCCAGCCCATCTGGCGGATGATGGAGAACCTCTGGCGCCACATGACCTCGCCGTGAGCCGGGAGCGCCGGGCGCGTGCGGCGTCGCATAAGCTGTGCTTATGGACACGCGCCAGCTTGCGGCGTTCTGCGCCGTCGTCGAGCGCCGCAGCTTCTCGCAGGCGGCTGAGCGCCTAGGGGTGACGCAGCCGGCCGTCTCGTTGCAGGTGCGCGCGCTCGAGAAGAGGCTCGGCACGCAGTTGCTCGACCGCTCCGGCCGCCGCGTCGAGCCGACGGAGGCCGGGCTGCGGCTCTACCGCGGCGCGCAGCGGCTGCTCTCGCTCGAGGAGCAGCTGCTCGACGAGCTCGCGGGCGAGGCCGAAGGCGAACTGGTCGGAGAGCTGCAGATCGGCGCCTCGACCGGCCCGGCGGCGATCGTCGTCCCCCTGCTGCTCTGCGAGTTTCAGCGCCGGCACTCGGCGTTGAAGGTCTCTCTCACGGTCTCCGACACGCACTCGGTGGTGGAGCGCGTCGCCGCGCGTGAGCTCGAGCTCGGGATCGTCGGCGCCGCACGTCGCCACCGGGCGGTGCGCTTCGAGCCGTTCTTCGACGACGAGGTGATCCTCGCCTGCCCGCCGGAGCACGCGTTCGCCGGACGCACCGTCTCCCTGGACGAGCTGCGCGGCGAGAACCTGATCCTGATGCAGGACGGCGCGGGCGTGCGCCAGATCGTCGAGGACGAGCTCCGTAGCCTGGGAGTGCGCCTGCGGGATCTCGACGTTCGGCTCGAGCTCGGCTTGCAGGAGTCCGTTCGCAGCGCCGTCCAGGCGGGCTACGGCCTCACCTTCATCTCCCGCTCCGCGGTCGAGCCCGAGCTCGCCGCAGGAACGCTGGCGGCCGCCGCGGTCGAAGGGCTCGATGCCAAGCGCGAGATCTCGCTCGTGCGCGCCTCCGGGCGCAGTCCGACGCGAGCGGCCGACGCGTTCGTCGAGTTCGCGCGCGACGCGCTCCCGCGGTGATCGTCCGCTGGGGGCTCGACGAGCTCCGCGACCTCGCCGGCTCCCGCCCGTTCGTCGTCGCCGGACCGCGCTGGCGGCACGTGCTCGACGCGGACGACCGCTGGGAGGAGGTTCCCTCGCACCGGATCGAGGCACCCGACGGCGTCGACACGATCGTCGCGATCGGCGGCGGCAGTGCGATCGACACGGCCAAAGCGGCCTCCGCGGCGACGGGCCTGCCGCTCGTCGCTGTTCCGACCACGTACTCCGGAGCCGAGTGGACGCCGTTCTTCGGCGTGCGGGACCCGGACCGGAAGATGCGCGGCGGCGGCTCCGGAGCGAACCTGCACGCGATCGTCTACGAGCCGGAGCTGACGCTCGGCCTGCCGCGCGCCCCGACCGTCGGCACGGCCCTGAACGCCCTCGCGCACTGCGCCGAGGCCCTCTACGTCCGCGAGCGGACGCCCGCGAGCGACGAGGACGCCCTCGCTGGAGCTCGCCTGATCGGCGAGTGGCTGCCGCAGGTGGTCGAGCGGCCGGACGACCTGGAGGCGCGCACGGGGCTTCTCCGTGGCGCCTGCCATGCGGGCGCGGCGCTCGGCGGCTCGATGCTCGCGCTCGGCCATGCGCTCGCCCAGGGGCTCGGCGGCCGCTACGGCGCCCCGCACGGGGCGCTGAACGCGCTCTGCCTGCCGCCCGCGTTGCGCTTCAACGAGCCCGTCGCCGGGGAGGCAATCGCGCGCTTCGGCTCGGCGCTCGGGAGGAGCGACGATCCGGCGGCCCGTGTGGAGGAGCTGGCCCGTCTGGGCGGCTTCGAGCGCCTCCGCGACCTCGGCATCCCGGAGGAGGCGCCGGTCGAGGTGGCGGAGGCCGTCGTGGCGAGGCGCGGGGCGCAGGCCAATCCGCGCCCGGTCACGCCTGCCGACGTCGAGCGGCTGTTGCGCTCGATCTGGTAGAGGAATAAGAGCAACTAATGCACCGCATTAGCGGATTGGCTATTCTGGACGCGTGAGCGGCTCGCGCGCCTTCGACGTGCTCGTGGTCGGCAGCGGCGCCTCGGGCCTCGCCGCCGCCGTCTCCGCCGACCACGCCGGCGCGCGCGTCGGCCTCGCGACGAAAGGCTCGATCCAGGCGTGCAACTCGGCCAAGGCGCAGGGCGGGATCCAGGCCTCCTTCGGCGACGACGACTCGCCCGAGCAGCACGCTGCGGACGTCTTCAAGAGCTCGCACGAGAGCGCCGACATGCGTCTCGTCGAGATCCTGACCGGCGATGCCCGCGGCGCGATCCACTGGCTCGAGGAGCTCGGCGTCGAGTTCACGAGGGACAACGGCGGTTACAGGCTCGCCCGCTGCGGCGGCGCGTCGGCGAAGCGGCTGCTCCAGGTCGGCGACCGGACGGGGCACGCGATCACGAAGGCGCTCCGGGACGCGTTCGAGGCAGGCGGCGGCACGCTCTTCGCGAACAGCCCTCTGACCGCGCTCGAGCAGCGCGAGCACGGCTGGCGCGCGACCTGCGGCGAGCACGAGCTCGACGCCGCGACGGTCATCCTCGCGGCCGGCGGCCGCTGCTATCGCGTCGCCGAGGAGAGGAACGAGCTCTCGACCAACCACCCCAATGCCACCGGAGAGGTGACGCGGATCGCGCTCGAGCTCGGCGCCGAGGCGCGCGACCTCGACGAGCTCCAGTACCACCCGAACGGTGGCGCCTGGCCGGCGACGATGCAGGGCTACTCGATCCCTGAGACGACGCGCGCCTACGGCGCCGTGCTCCTGAACGCCGACGGCGAGGAGTTCACGGACTCGCTCGGGCCGCGCGACGAGGTCAGCCAGGCGATCTTCGACGAGGTCGAAAAGGGGAAGGGCGTCGAGACCGAGGACGGACGGCCCGCCGTCTACCTCGACACGACCCGCATCGCGCAAGAAGACGCCGAGATCTCCCTTCCGTACATGCTCCGCCGCTACCGCGGCGCGGGCATCGACCCGCTGCAGGAGAGGATCCTCACGTACCCCGTCCTCCACTACCAGAACGGCGGCCTCACCATCGACACCGACGCCCAGACGACGCTCGAGGGCCTCTACGCGTGCGGCGAGATCGCCGGCGGCACGCACGGCCGCAACCGGATGATGGGGAACTCGCTTCTGGAATGCTGCGTCTTCGGCCGCCGCGCCGGCAAGGCGGCGGCGGAGAAAGCGAGCGCATGACGACGATCACGACCACCGATCTCCAGCACGCCGTCGAGGACGCCGCGGCGCACCTCTACGTCTGGGCGCTGAAGGACATCCCGCAGGACCTGCGGGACGCGCTCGCCGCAGCGAGGGACCGGGAGACGTCGGTCACGGGCAAGCGCGTGCTGAACACGATCCACCGGAACGTGAATATCGCCGACGAGGAGAAGAACCTCGTCTGCCAGGACACGGGCATCGCCGTCTACACATGCCGCGTCGGCGAGCACTTCCCGCTCCATCCGGCGCGCATCTACGAGGCGCTCCGCGACGGCACCGCGCGCGCGACGATCGAGCACCCGCTCCGCTCGAACGCGGTGCACACGATCACGCGCGAGAACACCGGCCCCAACATCGGCCACCGCCTGCCGATCGTGCACTGGGAGTTCATCGCCGACTGGGACGGCCTCGACGTGAAGTGCGTGCCGAAGGGCTCCGGCTCGGAGAACATGAGCTTCCTGAAGATGTGCGTCCCCGCCGACGGCGTGAAGGGGATCAAGCAGTTCGTGCTCGAGTCGATCGTCGGCGCCGGCGGCAAGCCGTGCCCGCCCGGGATCGTCGGCGTCGGCATCGGCGGCTCGGCCGACTACGCGATGTACCTCGCCAAGGAGGCGATCGCGCGCCCGATCGGCACCCGTAATCCCGATCCCGTCGTTGCCGAGCTCGAGGACGAGCTCTACGGGCTCCTCAACGAGACCGGGATCGGCCCGATGGGCCTCGGCGGCGACGTGACCGTGCTCCAGTGCCACATCGAGCACGCGGACACGCACATGACGCTCAATCCCGTCGCGGTCAACTACCAGTGCTGGGCGGCACGGCGTGCCTCGGTGCACGTCGACGCGCAGGGCAACCTCGACTACGACCGCGAGTTCTGAGTTGGCCGAGCACACAGTCACTTTCCCGGTCACCGACCCGGCCGAGATCCTGAAGCTTCACGCCGGCGACGAGGTCACCGTCCAGGGCCACATCATCGGCATCCGTGACCGGACGCAGATCCGGATCTTCGACGAGGGGGTCGAGCCGCCGATGGACCTCTCCGGCGCGTTTCTGCTCCACACGGCGCCCGGCGTGCGCAAGCTCGACGACGGCCGCTACGAGAAGGTCTGCATCGGCACCACGACGAGCGCGCGCATGGTCCGCTTCACCGAGCCGCTCGGCGCCCAGTACGGCGTCCGCGCGATCTGCGGCAAGGGCGGCTTCCCGGACGAGGCGATCGAGCCGATGCAACGGCTCGGGATGGTCTACTTCGCGATCGTCGGCGGCGCCGCGGCCCTCGAGACGACCCAGATCGAGGAGATCGAGGAGGTCGCCTGGGAGGAGCTCATGCCCGAGTGCCTCTGGAAGTTCCGCGTCAAGGACTTCGGCCCGCTCACGGTCGGGATCGACGCGCACGGCAACTCGCTCTACCACGACGTCCAGACAGCCGCCCAGGAAAAGCTGAAGGAGCTCTATGCCCGCCTCTAACGGCGAGCCGCAGCCCAACTTCCTCGACCTGCCCGCACGGTCGCCGAAGCCGCGCGAGACCGGGCTCACGCACGTGATGGACAAGGGCCTGAACATCCGCGAGATCGAGGGGCTCTTCGACACCGCCGGCGAGTACGTCGACATCGTCAAGCTCGGCTGGGGCACGAGCTACGTGACGAAGAACCTCGAGAAGAAGATCGCGCTCTACCGCTCCTTCGACACGCCGATCGTCTGCGGCGGCACGCTCTTCGAGGCGGTGTACGCGCGCGGGAAGCTGGACGGCTTCAAGCAGTGGCTCGAGCACTACCGGTTCTCGCACGTCGAGATCTCCGACGGCACGCTCGAGATCCCGCGTGACCAGAAGCTCGAGCTGATCGCCGACTTCGCGCGCGACTTCACCGTGCTCTCCGAGGTCGGGTCGAAGGACTCCGAGGTGGTCTACGCCCCGTACCAGTGGGTCGAGTGGATCAAGGAGGAGCGCGACGCCGGCGCCTGGAAGGTGATCACCGAGGCGCGCGAGGGCGGCACGGCCGGGATCTTCCGCAAGGACGGCGACATGCGCACCGGCCTGATCGACGAGATCGCGCACGAGATCGACTTCCACGACCTGATCTGGGAGGCGCCGTCGAAGAGCTCGCAGGCGTGGTTCGTGAAGCACTTCGGCCCCGAGGTCAACCTCGGCAACATCGCGCCGGAGGAAGTGATCCCGCTCGAGACGCTGCGCCTCGGCCTCCGCGGCGACACGCTGAAGGAGATCCTGCTCGCCGACGAGCCGGCGCCTGCTTCGTAGTCGTCCTTGGCAGGGGAGCTGGATCGTGCGATGATCGCGTCGAGAGGGTAGCGAGGCTGCGGGCGAGGAGGGGGTCGAGGATGCGTGCCCGTGCGTCGCTAGCCGTTGATCGCGGTGAAGCGTTCGACTTGAGCAACCTCCCGACGAGCTTCGCTGAAGCCGATCCGAGGGGCGGATCATCCGCCCCCGGAGGAAAGAGGGAAGGAGCTCGTAATGGTGAGGTCACCATCGACGAAACTGCTGGCGGCCGCGGTAGTGGTCTCGTTCGCCTCGGTTTCCGCGATCGCTGGAGCCGGCAACACCACCCATAGGCCGGGCATCCACAACGGCGTCATCACGGCGTGTGTTGAGCCACCCACGAAGGGCAATAGGGCCACGTCCGGCGATCTGAACTTCTTGGTCTGCTTGAAAGGCGCGAGGAAGATCTCGTGGAACATCCGGGGGCCGCGAGGCCTGAGGGGCCTACCAGGCGCGGCAGGTGCGCGGGGCGCCCAAGGGCCGGCAGGCCCGGCAGGTGCGCAGGGCGCCCAAGGCGCCGGCAGGCGCGCGCCGGAGCCCGCGGCGCCAGAGGGCCGGCAGGTAGCAGGGCGCGCCGGGCCCGGCAGGTCCGCCAGGCGTTGTGAACTCCGCCTCGACTCCGGCACAGCCGGCACAACGCCGCCGGCAGTCGGAGTACGGCGATTGCCGCTGTCGATGTGACGCGAGGTGACTCGACCCTCCCGACCTGGAGCGTGTATTCGACGGCGCTCGGGTCGCCGCTCGCCGACACGACAGGCGGCACGTTCCGCTTCACGTGCACCGCCGCAGCACGTAACGTCGCTCCGTAGCGGTGAAGGCGGCGGCGCTCTCGGACGTCGCCGGGACCGTGGACTCTTCTATCCGCGCGTTTCGATCTCGAAGGATGGAACGCAGGTAACTGCGCCGCAGCCCGGATTTACTGCGAGGACGCGGACGGCGGCGGGCTCGCCACGCTTCGCAACGCTCACGAAGCAGTCGAATCGCGACCCCGACGTATGAGGCAGTGCCACTCGACATCGGCGGAACGGCCGATTGCGTCACTCCCCCGCGTCCGGGTGGAGCTCGTTGCCAGCATCGACGTGCCCGAGGGCTTCTACAACGTGACGACGTCGGTCGCTTTTCACACGGGCGCCGCGACGGCTCCGCCGCGGGACGATTGACAGCCAGTCTGGGCCTCGGCTGAACGCAAGCGCCGAGGCCCAGCCTTCTGACGTACGGCTCAGCCGGACGCGGCGAGGGCGGCCTGGCCCCGTTCGGTCAGGGCAACGCCGTCGGCGCGTGCGGTGACGAGGCCGGCGGTGACCGCGTCGTCCCAGACCGCGTGGCGCGGGCAGTTGCTTCTCCACGCCTCGACGACGTCGTCGTAGCTCCGCGGGCGCGTCGTGACCCACGTCAGCAGCTCGAGCGTGGAGGCAGTGAGCTCCATGCCCACAGCTTACGCTGGGCACGTGTGCCCGCTGACCTGGGACGAGGTTCGGACGCGGCGGCTCGCCCGCACCCACCTGCTCGAGCGGGCTCCGGCTGAACGGCTCGTCGAGGTCGTTCGCGACGTCTGCGGGATCCACGCGCAGGTGATGGGCTCTGCCGAGCTCCAGCTTGCGGCCCGCGTCGACGGAATCACGCAGGCAGATGTCCGCGAGGCGCTCTGGGAGAGCCGTTCGCTCGCGAAGACGTGGACCCTGCGCGGCACGCTGCACCTCCACCCGTCGGACGAGCTGGGGCTCTGGACGGCTGCGCGGCGGGCCGTCGTCGGCGAGCGGGACTACGAGGTCGACGGCGTCGAGCACGTCGAGGAGGTCGTGGACGCGATCGGCGAGGCTCTGCGCGGCCGACGGCTGACTACGGGAGGAGCTCGCGGACGCCGTCGCCGCTCGGGTCGGCTCTGGCCCGCGCGAGAAGCTCGCGTCCGGCTGGGGGTACTACCTCGGCGACGCGGCGATTGCCGGCGTGCTCTGCTTCGGGCCGTCCGGCGGGCCAGAAGGTGACGTTCGTCCACCCCGAGGACTGGCTCGGGCCGCAGCGGGCGTGGGAGCCGCGCGAGGCGCTGCGCGAGGTGGCGCGCCGCTACGCCGAGACGTACGGCCCCGTCTCGCACCGCGAGTTCCGCGAGTGGTTCACCTCGCGCAGCTTCAGCGCCGACGACGCACGCGCGGTCTGGGACGAGCTCGACCTGGACGAGCCCGAGCCGCCGTCTCGACCCGGCCGCTCGGTCCGCCTGCTGCCCGAGTACGACGTCTACGTGATGGGCTTCCGCGAGCGCGAGCAGCTCGTGCCGCCCGCCGTGCGCGAGCAGGTCGCCGCGCACGGCAAAGGTCGGTACGAAGGGCCGGCCGGGGTCAAGTTCCTGCTCGTCGACGGCGTCGCCGCGGGGCTCTGGAGCCGGAAGAAGGGCGCCAGGCGCATCGACCTCCACGTCGAGCCCGCGCGGAGGCTTACGAGAGCGGAGCAGGCGGGCATCGAGGCCGAGGCCGAGCGCATCGGCGCGTTCTACGGCCTCGAGCCGAACCTGACCGTCAGCAGAGCCGCCTGAGGCGGCCGCTGTCCACGTCGTAGAGGAAGCCGCCGACGCGGAGCCCTGCGAGGTACGGCCACGAGCGGATCCGCTGGACGTCGCTGCGGACTGTCGCCTCCTGGTCGTCCGTGACGAGGAAGGCGAGGCTGCGCGTGTCGGGGCCGCCCGCCTGGCTCACTGCCGCGTGCACCTCCTCCTCGTCGCCCGCCGCCATGCGGCACTTCGTGTGGGCGATCACCATCGCCCGGTCGACACCGAGCAGATGCGAGGCGAGCACGAGCGTCCGCAGCACGTCGTCGGTGACGCGCGCGCCGGCGTTCCGCAGGATCTTCGCGTCGCCGGGGCGCAGACCGAGCAGCGCGAGCGGCTCGATGCGCGAGTCCATGCAGGTGAGCACCGCGAGCCCTCTGGCCGCGTGCGGCTCGAGCCCGGCGAGCCGGAAGCCGCCGGCGTAGGACTCGTTCGCGGCCGAGGACGTCCGCGAACGTGTCGTCGCCGGCCACGGCCGCATCGTAGGACACGTGGCTACGCGGCCGAAGGCACGGCGCCGAGCTTCGCCGAGATCTCGCGCGCGTAGCGCTGCACCACTTCGCCCAACCCGTCGATGCCGCCGGCCGGGAGCGTCAGCTTGAGCCCGGTGAGGCTGATCGCCGCAACACACACCTGCCGGTGGTCGACGACCGACGCTCCGACGCAGACGACGCCCTCGCTGTCCTCCTCGTCGTCGACCGCGAACTCGCGCTCACGCACACGCCCGAGCTCGACCAGGAGCTGCTCGACGTCCGTGATCGTCGTCGCCGTCCGGGCGGGCAGCCCGGTGCGGGCGACGATCGTGCGCACGCTCTCCTCGGGCAGGTGCGAGAGGAGGGCCTTGCCGATCGCGCTGCAGTGCGGCAGCTCGAGTCGGGCGAGGTTGCTCTGGAAGCGGATGATCCCGGGGCCGTCGACCCTGCCGATCATCACCGCATAGTCCTCGTCGAGGACGCCGAGACGCGACGTCCAGCCCGTCTCCTCCGTCATCGCCCGCAGCGAGGGCAGGGCGACGTCGAGCAGGTCGATCTGCTCGAGCACCTGGTCGCCAAGCCGCGCGAGCGTGAGACCGAGTCGGTATCTCCGGCCCCGACCTTCGCCGAGCTCGGCCACGAAGCCGCGCGCGGCGAGCGTCCGCAGCACGGCGAGCGCAGTGCTCTTCGAGGTGTCGAGACTGCGCGCGATCTCGGAGAGCCGGAGCCCGTTCGCATCGGCCTCCCCGAGCACGTCGAGCGCGTCGAGCGCACGCTCCACACTGCGCACGCGGTAGCGCTCGTCGGCGCTTGACTTTTCGGTCGCGCTCACTTAGAACTGCCCCCGAATGTTGCGTAGAGCGCATCGACGGTCGGCACAGCCGAACAATAAGCGGATCGTCACCTGGATCGCAAGCGGCGCTCGTGCAGGCTGACCGCGCATTCGACAGGCTCGGGCTGAGCGCGAGCGTAGCTGCGCCGGTAACGAGCGCCGGGCGGTTCCCCGACGGTGCGCACTTCCGGGTCGAGATCCCGAGCGTCGAGAACCTCCGCGTGCTCGAGGCGGTGCTCGCCGCCGCCCGTGAGCACGGGATCACCGTCAACCGGGTCTCACAGGGGAGTGGGGCGATGCTCCTCTCCGAGGCCGAGCTGCGCGAGATGTCGTTCGTCGGCGCCGAGGCAGGCCTCGAGATCTCGCTCTTCGTCGGCCCTCGCGAGGGCTACGGCCTCGGCGCCCATCCACGCTCGGCCGACGGGGCCGGCCACGCCGGCCAGCTGCGCGGCCTGCACGGGCTCTCGTACGCGATCGAAGACGTGGCCCGCGCGGTCGAGGCGGGGATCCGCAGCTTTCTCGTCGCCGACAACGGGCTGCTCCTGCTCCTCCGCGACATGCAGGCCGAAGGCGAGCTGCCTGCCGACTGCGGCTGGAAGATCTCGGTCGCGATGGCGCCGTCGAACCCGGCGGCGCTTCTCGTGCTGGCCGGGCTCGGGGCGACGACCGTCAACATCCCGTCCGACGTCACGATCGCCGAGCTCGCCGAGCTGCGCGCGGCAACGCCGCTGCCGATCGACCTCTACGTCGAGTCGCCGGACAGCCTCGGCGGCGTCGTCCGCGGCAACGAGCTCGCAGAGCTCGTCCGCGTCGGCGCGCCGCTGTACGCGAAGTTCGGCCTGCGCAACTCCCGGCCGCTCTACCCGGCCGGCGAGCACCTCGTCGAGGACGCCGTCGCAATCGCCCGGACGAAGGTCGCCCGGGCGGCGGTCGCGCTCGAGTGGGCCCGCCGCCTCGACGACGGAATCGTGCAATCCGGCCCGGGCGCCGACGGCCTCCGGGTTCCGCAACCAGTCCCTGTGTCCGATCGACCGACGGTGACCGTCGAGAGCGGCTCGACGTGATCGCCACCCCAACCCCAGCCCCAACGAGGAGGGCCTTCATGTCAGGAAAGAGGAAGCTTCTCGCCGCCACGGCAGCTCTCGCCGTTGTGGCCGTGGTGGGCGGCGGAGCCGTCACGTCCGCCCAGTCGGCGCCGACTGCGCTCGCCGTCGCCGGCGCGACCGGCTGTACGTCGTCGAAGGGCACGTTGAAGTACGGCATCGCCGGCGCAGGAATCAGCCAGCTCGATCCGAACACGCTCAACTTCGCGGGCCAGGTGCCGCTGCAGACGCTGCTCTACAACGGCCTCTCGAAGTACGACCGCAATATGAACGTCGTGCCCGACCTCGCCACCAAGTGGCGCTCGTCGGCGGATCTGAAGACGTGGTTCTTCACCCTACGCAAGGGCGTGAAGTACTCGACCGGGCGTGCCTTCACGGCGAATGACGCGCGCGCCAACATCCTGCGCGTGCTCGATCCGGCGGTGCCCTCGCAGCAGCGCGCGAACGCGAAGGACATCCGCTCGGTGCGCGTGATCAACCCCTACCTGCTCCGGATCAGGCTGGGCAGCCCGAGCGCGATCCTCCCGAACGCGCTCGTCGACATCAAGATGAGCGACACAGAGAACGTCGACACCCTCGCCTCGAGCGGAACTGGGACAGGGCCGTACCGGGTGTCCTCGTTCGTGCCGAACCAGTCGCTCGCCCTCGTGCCGAACCCGAACCACTTCGACGGCAAGGCGTGTCTGCAGCGGATCGAGTTCGTGCGTGAGCCCGACCCGACCTCGATGGTGACGAGCTTCCGGTCCGGCAACCTCGACATGATCTGGCAGGTCCGCCCGACCGATGTCCAGGCGCTCCGTTCGAGCAGCACGTCGTTCCTCGCGCCGAAGGGCGTCTCCGGCGCCCACGTGTGGGAGCTCGACGTGACCTCTGAGCCGTTCAACGACGTTCGGGCGCGCCAGGCGCTCTCCTATGCGATCGACCGCCGGACGATGAACCGGGCGGCGTTCTCCGGCCTGGCGACCCCGTCGATGGGCAACTCGCTGATCAGCGCGTCGAGCGGCGCGTACAACAAGAAGCTGAAGCCGTACAGCTTCGACCTGCAGAAGGCGAAGCAGCTCTTCGACGCGGCGGGCGTGCGGTCCGGGACGACGTTCACGTTCTGGGCGCTCGCCGGCCGGCGCGACGAGTGGATCACGATGGCTCAGATCCTGCAGCAGGACTTGCAGAAGATCGGGCTCAACCTCCGGATCGAGCGCTCGGACGTGAGCACCTGGCTCGCGAAGTTCTTCCCGGCCGGCAAGAGGTATCCGAACACGATCATCGGCAACTACTTCTCGCTGCCGCCGAACCCGACCTACGCGATGAAGCAGGGTCAGTTCGGCTCCTGCGAGTGCAACTGGAAGAACACGACGTTCGAGAACCTGGCGCTCAAGGCTCCGGGGGTCCGCGATCTCGCCGATCGGCAGAAGGTCTACGACACGATGCAGCAGATCTTCAGCTCGTACGCTCCGGTGATGGTGATCGCGCACCAGACGAACATCGTCGCCCACCACAACAAGATCCAGAACGCGTGGGAGGACGCGCAGGGCAACGTCCACCTGGAGGAAGCGCGGATCTCGGGCTAGCCGAAGGGCACGAGGGTGGCCGGCACGTCCGGCCGCCCTCGCCGCCCGGCGCGCCCGGGGGAGCGGCCACGATTCGATGCTGAGCTATTTCGTCAGGCGGCTCGTCACCAGTGCCGGGCTGCTGATCCTGGGGTCGATGGCCGTCTTCCTGCTGATGCGGGTGATCCCGGGCGACCCGACGATCACGAAGCTCGGCGGCACGATCAAGGAAGTCGAGGGCGAGACGATCGCGAGCATCAGGGCCGAGCTCGGTCTCGACAAGTCCATCCCCGAGCAGTACGTCGACTGGGTCGGCGGCATCCTGCACGGCGACTTCGGCTCCTCGTACTTCAGCCAGTTCTCCGTCACGTCCCTCGTCCAGCAGCGCTACGGCGCCACGCTCATGCTCGCGTTCATGGCCATGGTGATCGGCCTGCTGATCGCGGTTCCGGCCTCGGTCGCGGGCGCGATCTGGCCGAACCGCGTCCTCAACGCCGTGCTCTCCGGCTTCGCCGCGATCGGGATCGCGATCCCCACGTTCGTGATCGGGATCCTGCTGATCATCGCGCTCGGAGCCGAGCTCGAGCTGCTGCCGACGCAGGGGTACGTCTCCTTCCAGGCGGATCCGATCGGCAGCATCAAGTCGACGCTGTTACCGGCGATCACGCTCGGGATCGGCGTGGCCGCGGCGACGATGCGGATCCTGCGTCCCTCCCTGCTCGACGTCGGCTCGTCGTCCTTCGTCCGCACGGCGAAGGGCAAGGGGCTCCTCCGCCGCCAGGTCGTCGTCCGGCACGAGCTGCCGAACGCGTCCCTCCCGGCGATCACGGCGGCGGGGATCATCGTCGCCCACCTCGTCGGCGGCGCCGTGATCATCGAGTACGTCTTCGCGCGGCCGGGGCTCGGCTCGCTGATGGTGGACTCGGTCTACCAGCGCGACTACGGCGTGCTGCAGGCGCTCGTCCTGCTCGCGGTCGCGGTCTTCATCGTCACCAGCCTCGTCGTCGACGTCGTCCTCGGCATCATCGACCCGCGCCTCCGAACGAAGGCTGTCACGTGAGCACCGTCGTCCCGACCCTTCCGCTCGAGATCACGCCGGCCACCCGCACCGACTCGGTGATCCGGCGACTGCTGCGGCGCCCCGCTGCCCTCGTCTCCGCGATCGTCGTCCTGCTCCTAATCGTCGGCACGCTCGGCGCGCCGCTCTTCGCGCCCTACGCGCCGACGACGCTGGACTTCGACCAGTTCTTCGCGCCGCCTTCACGCGAGCACCTCTTCGGCACCGACGAGCTCGGCCGAGACCTGTTCACGCGGATGCTCTACGGCGGGCGGACGTCGATCGCCATCGCCTTCGCAGCCACCGCCGTCGCGATGCTCCTCGGGGTCACGTGGGGGTTCGTGGCCGCGTTTCGGGAAGGCTGGCTCGGCGAGGCCCTGATGCGGGCGGCGGACACGCTCATGGCGATACCGGCGATCCTGGTCGCCCTCGTGCTCGTCGCCGCGTTCAGCGCCTCGACGGTGAGCATGATCGTCATCCTCGGCGTCATCTTCGCTCCGGCGACGGCGCGGATCGCCCGCTCGACCCTCCTCGCCGAGCTGCGTTCCGACTACTACGTCGCCGCCGTCTCGGTCGGCGCCTCCGGGAAGCGCATCGTCGTCCGGGAGCTCCTGCCGAACGCGCTGCCCGTGCTCGTCGCACGCGCGAGCCTCGTCCTCGCGGAGGTGATCTTCGTCGAGGCGAGCCTCAGCTTCGTCGGCCTCGGCGTGCAGCCGCCGGACACGTCCTGGGGGACGCTGCTCCAGCAGGGCTACTCGCAGCTGTACAGCTCCTACTGGTACCCGGTCTTCCCGGGCCTGGTGATTCTCGTCGCCGTGCTCGCCCTGAACACGCTGGGCGACAACATCCAGAAGGTCCTCGACCCCGCGCAGTCGTGACCGCGACGCTGCCGGAGACCGCCGTCGACGTCGTCCTCGAGGTTCGCGACCTCGAGGTCGAGATCGCACTGTCGCGACGCGAGCCTTTCCGGCCCGTGCGCGGCGTCTCGTTCGACGTGCGACAGGGACGGCGGCTCGGGATCGTGGGCGAGTCGGGCAGCGGCAAGTCGCTGACGGCGCTCTCGCTGATGCGGCTGTTGCCGCCGCGAGCCCGGATCGCGGCCGGCCACGTGCTCCTGCGCGGCCGTGACCTGGCGAGCGTGTCCGAGCGCGAGATGGCGCGCATCCGCGGCGGCCGGATCTCGACCGTCTACCAGGACCCGATGTCGTCGCTGAACCCGCTGATGACCGTCGGAGCGCAGATCGCGGAGGCGATCGGGGCGCACGAGCGCGTCGGCAGGCGCGAGGCGCGGGAACGCGCGATCGAGGTGCTCGGCGACGTGGGGCTGCCGCAGCCCGAGCGCCGGCTCGACGACTATCCGCATCAGTTCTCGGGCGGCATGCGCCAGCGCGTGATGATCGCGATGGCGATCTGCACGAGCCCGGACGTGCTGATCGCGGACGAGCCCACGACCGCGCTCGACGTGACGACGCAGTCGCGGATCATGGACATGCTCGGCCGGATCGTCGAGGACCGGCGGATGGGCGTGATCCTGATCACGCACGACCTCGGTCTCGCCTCGTCGTTCTGCGACGACATTCACGTGATGTACGCCGGCCGGATCGTCGAGAGCGGCAGCGCGCCTTCGGTGCTGCGGACTCCCGCGCACCCGTACTCCGAGGCGCTCCTCGAGTCGATCTGCGGCCTCGACCGGGACGTGGCCGAGCCGATCGCCGCGATCTCGGGTCAACCGCCGCTGCCGTACCGGCTTCCGTCCGGCTGCCCGTTCCACCCGCGCTGTGCGTACGCGCGCGAGCGCTGCGTTCAGGAGGTGCCGGAGCCGGCTCCCGTCCGCGCGCAGACGGTGGAGTGCCACTTTCCCGTGGGAGCCCCGGACCCGTGAGCGCGACGGAGGCGGCCGTGACGGTGTCCGAACCGGTGCGCGAAGGCGAGCCCCTCGTCGTCGTGGAGGGGCTCAGCCGGCACTTCCAGCTCGGCGGCCCGCGCTCTCGACGGGTCGTCAAAGCCGTGGACGACGTCTCGCTCGTGCTCAACCGAGGCGAGACGGTCGGGCTCGTCGGAGAGTCGGGCTCGGGCAAGTCGACGCTCGCCCGGCTCCTCCTGCGGCTCGACGAGCCGACGGCGGGAACGGTCCGCTTCGAGTCGACCGATCTCTACCGGGTTCCCCCGCGCGAGCTGCGCCGGCTGCGCCGCGAGATGCAGATCGTCTTCCAGGACCCGTACGCGTCGCTGAACAAGCGCAAGACCGTCGAGCAGGCCATCTCCTTCCCGCTGCAGGTGCACGACCGGTCGCTCTCGCGGAAGCAGCGGCGCGTTCGCGTCACGGAGCTGCTCGAGCTCGTCGGCCTGCGGCCCGAGCACGCAAGCGCCTATCCGCGCCAGCTCTCCGGCGGCCAGTGCCAGCGCGTCAGCATCGCGCGCGCGCTCGCGCTCAACCCGAAGCTGCTCGTGCTCGACGAGGCGGTCTCGGCGGTCGACGTCTCGATCCAGGCGCAGATCCTCAACCTCCTGCGCGACCTGCAGGACCGCCTCGACCTGACGTTTCTCTTCGTCACCCACGACCTCGGCGTCGTCCGCTACATGGCGGACACGATCGCGGTCATGTACCTCGGCAGGATCGTCGAGCAGGGCCCGCGCGACGCGCTCTTCGCCGACCCGCAGCACCCGTACACGCACGCGCTGCTCGCCTCGATCCCGCCCGCACCGGGCGACGTGCGGCGGGAGCCGGTCGCGCTGCGCGAGGCGCTCGCCTCCGACACCTTGCCGAGCGGCTGCCGCTTCCATCCGCGTTGCCCGCTCGGCCGGCGCGAGCTCTGTCAGACCGTCGATCCTCCGCTCGAGGCGGTCGCCACGGCTCATGCGGCCGCGTGCCACTTCCCCCAGCCGGCCGCGAGCCTGCTGGCGGAAGCGGCGCGGGAGGCACAGTGAGCGCGGTCCGTCGCTGGGACGCGCTTACGCGTGACGAGATCCGTGCGGTCGCGTCCGATGCCCTCCTCGTGCTGCCGGTCGGCTCGACCGAGCAGCACGGCCCGCATCTCGCGACGGCAACCGACGCGCTGATCGCCCAGACGATCGCGGAGCAAGCAGCCGAGGCGGCCGCGCGGCCTGAGACGATCCTGCTCGCGCCGACGCTCGCCTTCGGCGCGTCGCACCACCACCTCCCGTTCGGGGGCACGCTCTCTCTGGCGACGTCGACGTTCCAGCTCGTCCTCCGCGATCTGCTCGCCTCGGCGGCGTCGGCGGGTATCAGGCGCGTGTTCGTGCTCAATGCGCACGGCGGCAACTCGGCCGCCTGCGCGATCGCCGTCGCCGAAGCGTCGCGCGAGCTCGGCCTCGTCGCCGCGACCGCGATGCCGTCCGATCTCGTCGATTCGGACGCGATCGAAGGCCCGGTGCAGGGCCATGCCGGGAGCTTCGAGACGTCGGTCATGCTCGCGCTCGACCCCGACCGCGTCAGGCCCGACCTCACGAGACCGTCGCCCGGCGCCGCCCGGAAACGCCTCCCCGGCCTCTTCATCAGCGAGCCCGGCCGCTGGCAGGAGCTGGACGGCTTCACCGATCACCCCGAGGAGGGTTCGCGCGAACGAGGCGCGCGGGCGATCGCGGCCTGCGTCGCAGCCGTCGCCGCCGCGTTCGAGCAGCTCGCCGACACCAGTGCCTGACATGAGCGGGCCGACGATCGCGGCTGTCGAGACGACGACAGTCACCGGCCGCGCGAAAGCCGCGCTCAAGGTGCGAGGGGCGCGCGTCGTCCACGACGCGTCCACATTCACGCTGGTCAGGATCGTCACCGACGAGGGCGTGGAGGGCTTCGGGGAGGTGAGCGCGACGGCCGCGTGGAGCGGCGAGGACGCGATCACGGCCACTCATTTCGTGCGCGATGTGCTGGCTCCGGTGCTCGTCGGGAGGAAACTCGCGCCGATTGAGGCGCACGCGACCGAGTTCGACCGCATCCTGCGCGGGAACTGGTTCACTAAGGCCGGCGTCAGTACGGCGCTCTGGGACGCGCTCGGGCGCACGCGCGGCGTCACGGTCGCCGAGCTCCTCGGCGGGCCGCACCGCCGCGAGGTGCCGGTGAAGATCTCGCTCAGCGGCGACGGCGACGAGCTGCGCGCCGGCTACGAGACGGCTGTCGGCCTCGGCTTCCGCAGCTTCAAGGTGAAGGTCGGGCGCGATCCCGACGCCGACGCTGCCCGGGTCGAGCTCGCCCGCGAGCTCGCCGGCGAGGACGCGCTCCTCGGCGCGGACGCCAACGGCGGCTGGACGCTCCCGGTCGCGCTCGACACCGTCCCCCGGCTGGCGGCGTCGCGGATCGCGTTCATCGAGCAGCCTGTGCGCGCCGACGACCTCGAGGGACTGCGCGAGGTGCGCTCGCTCGGCGTCCCGTTGATCGCGGACGAGTCGGTCTACTCACCCGCCGACGTGCTCCGGATCGGCCGGCTGGGCGCGGCGGACGTCGTCAGCGTCTACGTGGGCAAGAGCTCCGGCCTCGAGCGGGCAGTCGAGTCGGCGCGGCTTGCGACCGAGCTCGGCATGGAGGTCGTCATCGGCGCGAACGGGGAGATGGGGATCGGCGCGGCCGCGCAGCTGCACGTCGCCTGCGCCTGCGAGCGGATCAGCGAGATCCCGCACGGCATCATCGGCCACCACTTCTACGAGGAGGATGCGACGCTGGCGGAGCCGCTCGACATCGACGGCGTTGTCGCGCGCTTGCCGGACGGGCCGGGCCTCGGCATCGAGCCGAGCGACGAGGTGCGGCGGAGCTTCTCGGCGTGAACGCCGGCGTCCAGGTCTTCCTCTATCCGGAGGAGCTCGACCACGTCGAGCCGGACGAGCTGGCGGCGCAGGTGCTCGCGCTCGGCTGCGACGCGGTCTCGGTCTCGGTCGCCTACCACCGCGCCCGGCGCGTGTTTCCGCGGCACCGGCGGGTGAGCGTGCTCTCCCGGAGCACGCTCTACATCGAGCCGTCGCGAGGCCGGTACGGCGCGCTCGTACCGGACGGGACGCGGTCGGAGCCGCTCTTCCGGTTCCGGGAGGCGTGCGAGCGTGCCGGCCTCCGCTTTCGGGCCTGGGTCGTCGGTCTCCACAACGGCGAGCTCGCCGCCGAGCACCCCGACTCGGCCGCGCAGCTGCTCGACGGCTCCCCTGCGGGACACAGCCTCTGCCCCTCCTCGCCCGACGCGATCGAATACGTCGCCGCGCTCGCCGGGGACGTTGCGGCCCAGCTCGCGCCGGAGGCGGTCGACCTCGAGGCAGGCTTCTATCCCGCCTGGGATCCGGCGTACACGCTCACGCTCGCGCTCGAGCCGCTCTCGGAGCAGGCGCGCTTGCTCGGGTCACAGTGCTTCTGCGACTCGTGCCGTGCCGTCGTCCCTCCGGGCCTCGAGGCACGCGCCCGCGCGGCAGCCGGCGCGCCGTTCGGGGAAGGGGCCGCCGATGACGGCCTCGCGACCGAGCTCGCGGCGGCCCGCGCCAAGGGAGCTGGGCGGCTCGTCGAAGCAGTTGCGGCGGCCGTGCACGCCGAGGGCTGCTTTCTCCGCGTGTTCGCCTCCGGCCCGCCCGCGCAGGCGGCGCTGCAGGGTGTCTCGCCGGAGTCGGTGTCCGCAGCCGACGCGCTCCTCTACGGCTGCGGCCCGCTCGCCGGCGACGAGCTGCAGGCCCGCTTCGCCGGCCTTCGAGCGCTCGCCGGACGTTCCGGCACGGTCTCCACGAACTGGACGCCGGAGCGGACCGAGCTCGCCGCGGACGTCGAGCGGCTCGCGGCCGCGGGAGCGGAGGGCCTGGCGCTCTACAACCTCTCGCTCGTCCCGGAGGCCGGGCTCGAGGCCTTCCGGGCCGCCGCGCACGCGTTCCGGGCTGCGGTGCCGGCCTGATGGTGCTCGACGGCCACGTCATGCTCGGCGCCGGCCGTGACGCCTCGCTCACCGCCGAGGAGCTGCTGGCGACGATGGACCGGCTCGGGATCGACCGGACGCTCGTCTCTCCCGCCGAGGGCCACCTCCCGGTGCGCAATCGCGAGGGCAACGAGCTCACCGCCGCCGCAGCAGCGGCCTCCGGCGGGCGCCTGCTCGCCTACGCGGTCGCGACGCCGTGGCTCGGGGCCGAGGCGGTCGAGGAGCTTCGCCGGGCGCGCGAGGGTGGCGCCGTGGCGCTGAAGCTCGACTCCGCGCTCCAGGGCTTCGACCTCCTCGACGGCCAGGCCGAGCCGCTCGTCGCGTTCGCGGTCGAGGCCGGCTGGCCGGTCTACGTCCGCACGGGCACGCCGCCGCACGCGCTGCCGCTCCAGGTCGCGTGGCTCGCGGCGCGCTTCCCCGAGGGCAGCTTCCTGCTCGGCAAGGCGGGTGCGACCGATTTCTCCCACGACGGGCCGGCAACCCTGGCGGCCGCGCCGAACGTCTACGCCGACAGCGTCTACGTCGAATGGCCGACCGCGCTCGCCGCCGCCGATCCGGAAGGGCGAGGCAGTCGGGTCTTCTTCTCGACCGACGCGCCGTTCGGCGACCCGGCGATCGAGCTCGCCCGCGTGACCGAGGCGCCGTACGGCGACGACGTCCGCGACGCGATCCTCGGCGGCACGCTCGCGCGCCTGCTCGGACTGTGATCGGTCTCGGGCCCGGCGATCGCGTCGTCGTCCACGCTTCGCTGCGTGCGGTCGGCCTCGACGCGGACGAGCTGATCGACGCGCTACTGGCGGCGGTCGGCCCCGATGGTCTCGTCGTGATGCCGACCTTCACCTACGACAACGAGACGTTCGCGCCGGAGCTCCCGGGCCGCACGGGCGCTCTCTCGGAGACGTTTCGGCGCCGTCCCGAGGCGGTGCGCTCGGCGCACCCGACCTACTCGCTGGCCGCGATCGGCGCAGGCGCCGCCGAGCTGCTCGAGGGCCACGAGCGCGTCGGCGCGACGGCGGTGGGCAGCCCGCTCGACCGGCTGGCGGCGGACGGCGGCTACGTCCTCCTGCTCGGCGTCGGCCACACGTCGAACACGACGGTGCACGTGGGCGAGTTCCACGCCGACGCGCCCTACCTGGACATTCCGTTCGACCCGGACTGGCCGACGCACGGCTACGACCGCTTCCCCGGCTGCAGCCGGGCGTTCGGCACGCTGGAGCAGCCGCTGCGCGAGCAGGGAGCGATTCGCGACGGGAAGGTGGGCGGGGCTCTCGCCCAGCTCGTCGCCGGCGCGGCTGTGATCGAAGCGACCGTCGCGCTCCTGCGCGCCGATCGGGCGGCGCTCCTCTGCACCGACGCCGCGTGCTACCGGTGCTCGACGGCGCGAGCGCGGCTCAGGTAGGCCGCTCGAGCCCGAGCAGCGGCAGCGGGTCGCGCTCGATCAGCTCCTCGATCTTCTCGAGCGGCACCGCAGGCAGCGCAGTGCCCGCGATCGGGTCGTTCACGCGTCGCAGCCCCGCGGCCGTCTCCGCCGGGGTGGCGATCGGGAAGTCGGAGCCGAAGAGCAGCTTCTCCAGCGCGCCCCACTCGGTCGCGAGCCGAAGCGCCTCGTAGAAGCTCCACGGCCGGTAGAAGAGCGCCGAGACGTCGGCGTAGACGTGCGGGTGCTTGCGGATCGTCACGATTGTCTCGCGCTGCCAGGGATGGCCCAGATGCGCCATCACGACGCGCAGCTCCGGAAAGCGGATCGCGATCTCGTCCATCAGGAGCGGGTGTGCGTACCGGAGGGGAGCGTCACGGACCGGCGATGCGCCCTGGTGGAAGAGGATCGGGAGGCCGCGCCGCTCTGCGAGCTCGTAGACCCGCAACGCCGCCTCGCCCAGCGGGTCGAAGACCTGGTAGTTGGGGCCGAGCTTGATCCCGCGGAGGCCGAGCTCGGTGCGCCCCCGCTCGAGCTCGTCGAGCGCACCGTCCACTTCGGGGTGAATCGAGAGGAAGCCGATCCGGCGGGTCGGCTCGGCGGCGACGAAGGCGGCGACCGCATCGTTCAGCGCCGGATCGACCACGTCTTGGTTGTGGGCGATCGTGAACGCGACCGACAGATCGACGTCGGCGAACGCTTCGGCGTAGTCGGTCCAGGTAGTCGTCGCCGTGACCGGCCGGTCGGGGCGCCACTTGTCGTTGACGACCAGCTCCTCCGATGGCACGCGCTCGCGGTGCGTGGGGACGTGAGTGTGGACGTCGATCATGCGGCGAGCAGCCGGCGCGGGTTCGTGGCGACGATCGCCTCGCGTTGCCGGTCGTCGAGGCCGAGCTCGTCGAGCTGGCGGACACGAAGGACGGCATAGCGCTGCCGCGGCTCCGGCCGGAGGCCCGCGTCGGTGCCGAAGAGCAGCCGCTCTAGCGGGCAGCGCGCGACGATCGCCCGCATCGCGTAGCCGGGCGTCCCGCACATGCAGAGATGGACGTTCTCCGCCGTCAGCACCGCCTCGATCGCCTCGCGCCAGAGGTCATGGAGGCCGCCGTGCCCGAGCACGATCTGCGTGTCCGGATGGCGTCGCGCGAGGTTCGCCAGCTGGAGCGGGGTCGAGAAGGGCGGCGTTCCGTCGTGGAACAGGATCGGGACGCGGAGGCGCGCCGCCGCCTCGCAGACGGGCTGCAGGCCCGGTACGTGCGCCGAGAAGCCCTGCAGCCAGGGATGGAGCTTGACGCCGCGCATCCCGTGCTCGCGGACACAGCGCTCGATCTCCGCGGCGGCGCCGGGATCGCGCGGGTCGACGGTTGCGAAGGCGACCAGCCGGTCCGGCGCAGGATCGACCCAGGCGGCGAGCGAGTCGTTGGCCGCGGCGCTCGGCCGCAACAGGCCCTCGTAGGTGAAGACGACCGACACGTCGATGCCGAGCTCGTCCATGACGGCGAGGTACTCCTGCGCCCCGTAGGCGGCGGCCGCGGGCTGGTGGACGTGGAAGTCGATCACGCCGGCACCAGGCGTGTGAGCCCCGCCGCGGCCGCGATCCGCTCGGCGAGCTCCAGGCTGGCGATCGCCTCGACGAGGCCTGGGACCGGTGGCCGACCGGCGCGGTAGGCGTCGACGAAGCGCTCGAGCTGGAGCGCGAAGCAGACCTCGGTCTTGTCGCCCGGCGGCTCCAACGTCTCAGTCGTCCCATCCGCCAGCTCGACTGTGAGCCGGAACGTCGGCGGATCGAGGGCCGCCAGGCCCCTGGGGCCCGTGACGACGAACTGGCTTCGCGGGAGCACCGGCGTCAGCCAGACGACCTCGAGCCGGGCCACCGTGCCGTCCTCGTAGGTGAGGATGCCGCCGTTGACGTTCGCGGTCGCGTAGGCCGGGTCGGTGCGGACGCTCCAGCCGGTGACGTCGACCGGCGACTCGCCGAGCAGGTAGTTGATCCGGTCGCAGGCGTGGACGCCGTCCGAGACGACCGGCGGGATCCGCTCGAGCGAGCGCAGCCGGCGTGCATAGCCGTCCGGATCTTCGTCGGGGTTGGCCGGCTCGTCGCAGATCGCCGCCTGGATCAGCAACGGCCGCCCGAGCGTGCCGGCCGCGATCAGCTCGCGCAGCCGCTCGACGGCGGGATGGTGCCGGTACGTGAGTCCGATCTGGAGCCGCTCGGCAGCCCCCGGCGCCTCCCGCACTTCCGCGGTCTCGGCCACGGAGAGCCCGAGCGGCTTCTCGGCGAGCACCCACTTGCCCGCCTCGAGCGCGGCTCGCACCAGCCCCGCCGTCGCCGACGGCGGGGTCGCGATCACGACGGCAGCGACCTGCGGATCCGCGAGCACGGACGCCGGATCGGTCGTCGCTCGCACGCCCGGCGGTGCGGCGGCGAGGCGCCCGACGTCGAGGTCGGCGGCCGCAACCAGCTCGACCCGCGGGTCGCGGGCGAGCGTGGGCAGGTGGGCGCGGACAGCGATGTCGCCGAGGCCGATCAGCCCGATCCCGAGGGGAGCCGCGCTCACGCGTGCGACCCTAACATGCGATAGTGGCGCTTCTTGATCGTTCAAGAAGAGCGTCCGTTCCTCAGCAGAAAGAGCGCCCGCGCGCGTCTTGCCGTCCCCGGCCTGGCGCTCGCCCTCGCCGGAGCCGCAGCCGGCTTCCTCGTCCACGGTCTCGTCTCGGGCGTACCGGTCGTCCTGGTCGCTCTCGCGCTCGGCCTCGTCCTCGCGAACACGAAGGGCGTTCCGGCCAACGCCGGTCCCGGTCTAGCGCTCGCCTCGGGTGTGCTGCTCCGCATCGGCATCGTCCTGCTCGGCTTCGAGCTCGTCCTCCAGGACATGCTCACGCTCGGTGGACGCGGGCTCGTCGTGGTGGTCGCGGTCGTGATCGCGACCTTCTTCGGGACGCACTGGGCCGGGCGGCGGCTCGGCGTCAGCCACGGGCAGTCGCTACTCGTTGCGACAGGCTTCTCGATTTGCGGCGTCTCTGCAATCGCGGCCGCGCGCGGCGTCAGTGACGTGGACGAGGAGGAGGTCACCTACGCGATCGCGCTCGTGACACTCTGCGGCAGCCTCGCGATCGTGCTCCTGCCGGCGCTCAACCGGATCCTCGGGCTCGACGACCACGACTTCGGCGTCTGGGTCGGAGCGAGCGTGCACGACGTCGCCCAGGTCGTCGCGACGTCGTCTGCGGTCGGCGGCGTCGCGGTCGCGACGGCGGTCGTCGTCAAGCTCACGCGCGTCCTCCTGCTCGTCCCGCTCGTCGCCTGGATCTCCTGGAGGGAGGGGCGCGGGACGGGAGCTCCCCGCCTCCGGCTCGTGCCGCCGTTCGTCCTTGCGTTCGTTGCTGCCGCTGCGCTGCGGAGCGCGGACCTCGTGCCCTCCGCGCTGTTGCCGGCGCTGGCGGACGCGAAGACCGCGCTTCTTGCCGTCGCCCTCTTCGCCGTCGGAGCACGGGTCGAGCTGCGCCGGCTCTTCGCCGTCGGAGGCCGCCCGCTCGCTCTCGGTCTCTCCTCGTGGGTGATCGTCGCAGCCGTCGCGTACGCCGGCGTCGTCGTGGTGTGGTCGTGAGCCGGCCGACGATGCGCGACGTGGCGGACCGGGCGGGCGTCTCGCTCCAGACCGTCTCGAACTACGTCAACGGGCGCTTCAACCTGATGTCCGACGAGACCAGAGAGCGCGTGGGCCATGAGCTCGAGCAGCTGGGGTACCGGCCGAACGCCGCTGCGCGGAGCCTGCGGGCGAAGCGGACGACGACACTCGGCTTCCTCGTCCTGGACGAGGGTGCGCGCTTCCTCGCCGATCCGATGACCGACCTGATCCTCGCCGGCATCGGCGATGTCGCCCGTGACAACGGCTACGCGCTGCTGATCCAGGCCGCGCGCCCCGATCCGGACGACGGCGACCGGCTCTTCGCGCCGTTGCTCGAGGAGCGCGTCGACGGCGCGTTCCTGTTTCTCTCTGGAACGCCCGCGGTGCGGCGGAGGACGATCCGGCGGATGGGCGAGCTCGGCTTCAGCGGCGTCGTCTTCGAGCAGGCGCCTGCTGGCCTGCGGGTCGTCTCGGTCACTGCCGAGAACCGCGCGGGCTCGCGCCGGCTCACCGAGCACCTGCTCGAGCGAGGACACCGGCGAATCGCCTTCATCTCGACTCGGACTCCTTGGCCTATGGTCGAGGAGCGGTTGCGCGGCTACCGCGACGCGCTGGCGGCCGCGGATGCCGTGGTGTCGGAGTTGGAGGTGACAGATGGCGTCTGGGATCCGGCCGACGGCTCGCGGATGGCTGGCCGGCTGCTTGATCTCGGCGATCGCCCGACGGCAATCATGTGCGGAAACGACCTGCTCGCGCTCGGCGCGCTGCAGGCGGCGAGAAGCCGGGGCATGGCCGTCCCAGACGACGTCGCCGTCACGGGCTTCAACGACTTCGAGTTCGCCCGGTTCGCCGATCCTCCGCTGACCACCGTCCACGTCCCGGGCTACGACCTCGGTCGCGTCGGAGCGGAGCGCCTGATCGGCTGGCTGGGTGGTGAGGAGCCGGCTTCACGACGCGCCGGCGTGACGCTGCCGGTCGAGCTCCGGGTACGCGGGTCGTCGTGACCGTCAGGGAGAGGCGAGTGCAATCGCTTCGGTTGCCGTGCTGATTGCGGGCGGGCTGCTCGTCGCACTCGCCGCCCTGCTGGCAGGTACCTCCGGCTTCGGTCTCGCGCTCGTCGCGATGCCGGCGCTGCTCTTGTGCGGGTTCTCGCTGCCGTTTGCGGTCACAGTCATCCTTTTGATCTCACTCGCGACCCGCATCCCCGTCGCCTGGCGCCTCCGGGACGCCGTCGATCGTCGACGCACGCTGATGCTCGTGGGCGGTGCCGTGCCGGGGCTCTGGATCGGATCGTGGACGCTCGGGGCTGTGGACGGGCACGACCTGAGGCTCGCGGTTGGCGTCATGGTCGCGCTCGCAGCAGTTGGACTGGCGGCGGTGGAAGGGCGCCCGCCGCGACCGAGCGTCCCCGGCCTGCCGGTCGCGGCCGGCTTTGCGGGCGGCATGCTCGGAACCACCACATCCCTGATCGGCGTTCCGCCGGCGCTGCTCCTCACGCAGCGCCGTGTGGCGGCCCGCCAGTTCATCGCCGACCTCGCTGTTTACTTCGTCGCCACGGCCGCCATCGGCCTTGCCGTTCTCGCCGCCGAGGGTCAGTTCGACGGCGATGCCGGCCGGGCTTTCGTCTGGTGGCTACCCGGCGTCCTGGTCGCGAATGCGGTCGGTACGAGCGCAGGGCTGCGTCTGCCGCAGGAGGCGTTCCAGCGCGTCACGCTCGGCGTCGCCTTCGCGGCCGGTGTGGCGACGGCGGTCACCGCCTAGCCGGCCAGTCGCTCGTTGAGCAGGCGCGCGACCGGCCAGGCACCGCGCGTCGTGTTCGAAAGCACCGTGTACGTGAGTGTCGCCCGCGGGTCGTGGACGCTGTAGCAAGAGGCGCCGGCATCGCCGCCGATCACCAGCACCGCATCGGTCGACGCATGCAGCCAGAAGCCGAGCCCGTAGCGCATCGACTCCTCCGGCACGTCGCTGCGCGGCCGCACCATCTCGCCGACCCAGTCGGGCGAGACGATCCGGCCGGCGAAGAAGGCGCCCCAGAGCCGGCCGACGTCCGCCGCGGTCGTGTAGATGCCGCCGTCGCCGCTACCGCGGACGGGCAGGTGGAAGACATTGCTGCGCGACGCGCCGTCGAGATCGAGATAACCGACCGCGGTGCGCCCGGGTAGCTCGTCCGAGCGCAGAAACGCCGTGTCGTGCATTCCCGCCGGCTCGCAGACGCGCTCGCGCACGAGCTCGTGGAACGGCGTCCCGCTCACCCGCTCGGCGATCAGCGCCAGGACGACGTAGCCGCCGTTGCAGTACCCGAAACGCTCGTCGGGCGCGAACTTGGTGGGATGTCCATCGAGCACGGGAAGGTAGTCCTCCGTGCTCGCGAGCTCGTGCACGGGAACCGGCATCACGTAGTCGTTCAGGTCGTGCTCGACCTCCTCGTCGAAGTAGTCGCCGATCCCCGACCGGTGGGCGAGCAGCTGCTCGACGGTCACCGCGTCGTCGATCAGCGGCAGGTCGCCGCCGAGCACCGAGCGTGCGGTCGTCGCCGGCTCGAGCCGGCCCTCCTCGATCAGCCTGACGACGGCGAGCGCGGTGAGGCTCTTCGTCCCGCTCGCGGTCCCGAAGCGGGTGTCGAGCTCATTCGGGATCTCGTAGCCGCGATGTGCGAGCCCGAACGCCTTCGCAAGCTCGACCGCGTCACCGCGATCGACACGGACGACGCCCGAGAACGCGGTCTCCGCCGCGAGTGCATCGACATCGGCTTCCAGAGCGGACACCGGCGAGACGCTACCGGCGTAGGGTGTCGCGATGGCGCGGCCTTCGCGTATTACGCTCTCGCATGTGATTCCCGAGTCGAGCCTCGAGCGGACGGAGCACGGCCTGGTGCCGAAGGGTGAGGGCTGGTTCGTGCTCAACGCGCGCGAGGCGGCCTGGCGTCACGGAGAGGACAGGCCGGCGATCTGCGACTTCGAGGGGGAGCCGGAGTTCGCGCAGCTCGGGATCCACGTCAGCGTCCTCGAGCCGGGCCAGCCGCTGGCGATGTACCACTGGGAGGCCGACCAGGAGGACTTCCTCGTGCTCTCGGGTGAGGCGGTGCTGATCATCGAGGGCGAGGAGCGCCCGCTACGCGCCTGGGACTTCGTCCACTGCCCGCCGGAGACGAAGCACACGATCGTCGGCGCCGGTGAAGGGCCGTCCCTCGTGCTCGCGGTCGGGGCGCGCGACCGCTCGACCGGGCCAGGGTGGGGCGGCTACACGGTCGACGAGGTCGCTCTGCGTCACGGTGCCGGCGTCGAGGAGGAGACGACGGAGCCGATGCAGGCCTACGCACGCTTCGCGCAGCGCACGCCGGCCCGCTACCGCGAGGACTGGCTTCCCGAGTAGCCGGCTACGCCGGCGCGGAGAGGATCATCCCGGCGGCGACGGTGTCGTTCGACGACTCGTCGATCAGGATGAACGCGCCCGTGGCGCGGTTCTCGGCGTAGGAGTCGACCGCAAGCGGCTCGGACAGACGCAGCCTCACGCGGGCGATGTCGTTCAGCTCCAGCCGCTCCGGGCCGGGTTGGTCCTCGAGCGAGTGGATGTCGACGACCGAGACCAGCTCGTCGACGATCGCACGCACTGTCCGCGTTGTGTGCTTGATCACGAGCTTGGTCCGCGGCTCGAGCGGCTTCTCCGCCATCCAGCAAATCGTCGCCTCGAGCTCGCGCGCGACGGTCGGTGCCTCCTCGGGATCGGCGAGCATGTCGCCGCGGGAGACGTCGAGGTCGTCGGCGAGGCGGATCGTCACCGACATTCCGGGCACAGCACGGTCCGGCTCGACCGCCGTCACGGTCGTTCTGCCGCCCCGACGGGAGCACGACGACGTCGTCGCCCGCCCGCCACACCCCGCCGGCGACCCGGCCGGCGTAGCCGCGGTAGTCGTGGTGCTCGTCCGAGATCGGCCGGATCACCCACTGGACCGGGAAGCGACGATGCTCGAGGTCGCGGTCGCCGGCGATCTCCACCGTCTCCAGGTGCTCGAGCAGCGTCGGCCCCTCGTACCAGGGCATCCCCTCGCCGCGCTCGACGACGTTGTCGCCGCGCAGGGCCGACATCGGGATCACGCGCACGTCGCGCAGGCCGAGCCGCTCGCTCGTCTCGCGCAGCTCCGCCTCGATCTCGCGAAAGCGCTCCTCCGAGAAGCCGGCGAGATCCATCTTGTTCACGGCGACGGCGACGTGGGGGATGCCGAGGATCGCGGCGATGTAGGCGTGCCGTCGCGTCTGCTCGATCACGCCCTTGCGCGCATCGACGAGGATGATCGCGACGTCGGCCGTCGACGCGCCCGTGACCATGTTGCGCGTGTACTGGACGTGGCCCGGCGCGTCGGCGAGCTGGAAGCGGCGGCGCGGCGTCACGAACGAGCGGTAGGCGACGTCGATCGTGATCCCCTGCTCCCGCTCGGCGCGGAGGCCGTCCGTCAGCAGCGCGAGGTTGACGTAGCCGTCCCCGCGGCGCTTCGAGGTCTCCTCGATGTGCTCGAGCTGGTCGACCAGGATCTGCTTCGTGTCGTAGAGCAGCCGCCCGATCAGAGTCGACTTGCCGTCGTCGACCGAGCCAGCGGTGACGAGGCGGACGAGCTCGGTCGCCATTAGCTCCGAAGGAGCCGTCAGCCAATAGCCATCCTTGACCGGCATCAGAAGTACCCCACGCGCTTCCTGTCCTCCATCGCGGCCTCGCTGGTGCGGTCGTCGGCGCGGGTCTCGCCGCGCTCGGTCACCCGCGTCGCGGCGATCTCGGCCACGACCTGCTCGAGGGTCGCCGCCTCCGACGCGACCGCGCCGGTGCAGCTCATGTCGCCGACCGTACGGAAGCGAACGGAGAGGCTGAACGGCTCCTCGCCGTCTACTCGCTCGACGAAGTCGCTGGCTGCATAGAGCATCCCGTCGCGCCGGAACACCTCCCGCTCGTGGGCGAAGTAGATCGGCGGCAGCTCGAGCTCCTCACGGGCGATGTACTGCCAGACGTCGAGCTCGGTCCAGTTGGAGATCGGGAAGACGCGCACGTGCTCGCCGCGGCGAACGCGCGCGTTGTAGAGGTTCCACAGCTCCGGGCGTTGCACGCGCGGGTTCCACTGGCCGAAGTCGTCGCGGAAGCTGAAGATCCGCTCCTTCGCGCGGGCGCGCTCCTCGTCGCGGCGTGCGCCGCCGATGGCTGCGTCGAAGCGGTGCTCCTCGATCGCGTCCAGGAGCGTCACCGTCTGGAGCTGGTTGCGCGAGGCGCGCGGCCCGGTTTCCTCGACGACGCGGCCCTTGTCGATCGACTCCTGCACCGAGGCGACGAGCAGCGTCTCGCCGAGCTCTGCGACGCGCCGGTCGCGGAACTCGATCACCTCGGGGAAGTTGTGGCCGGTGTCGACGTGCATGACCGGGAACGGGAACTTGCCGGGGCGGAACGCCTTCTCCGCCAGCCGCAGGAGCACGATCGAGTCCTTCCCGCCCGAAAAGAGGAGCACCGGCCGCTCGAGCTCGGCAGCGAGCTCGCGCATGATGTGGATCGCCTCCGCCTCGAGCTCGTCGAGGTGGGAGAGGTGGACGGGTGCCTCGATCACATCGTGCAGGCCGCACTCGGTTCGGTCGCTGTCGGCCCAGCGGCCCTCGCGGCCGGCGCCGGGAATCGTCGAGTGGGTGTCACCGATCGATGCGTAGCCGCGGTCGTGCAACGCGTTGTAGGGGAGCCCGCGCTCCCGGATGTACGCCCAGCAGGCGTCGTCGCTCCAGTCGGCGAGCGGGCTCGCCTTCCACAGCTCGTGCGCGGCGTCCCAGCCGAGCTTCGGCGCTTCCGCGCGTGTCGGCGACTGGTCACGGCGGACGCCGGTGATCCAGCAGTCGAGGTCTCCGAGCGCGCGGACGAGCGGCTCGACCTTGGCGACCGCGAGGTACAGGTCGGGCTTGCGCTCCCAGAGCTTCTCGCCGTGCGTCGCCTCGAGCTCCTCGGCGCTCGGGCCCTCGAACACCTCGACCTTCGTGTCGTACCGTTGCTCGACCTCGCGCCAGAGCTCGTACGTCTCCGGAAAGAGGTAGTGGGTGTCGATCGCGAAGACCCGCGCCTTCGGCTCGATGCGGAAGAGCAGGTCGAGCAGCACGCTCTCCTCCTTCTGGAAGGAGCAGGCGAGCGAGAGGCGCTCGCCGAAGCGCTCGACCAGCTCGCCGACCAGCTGCTCGGCAGAGAGCTCCTCGGAGCGGGCGGCGAGTGCGGCGACGTCGTGGTGAGAGGCCGTCGTCATCGGCTCGGATCGTACCAGCGCACAGCGTGGTTGTATAACTGGTACTAATCGCAGGAATAACATCTACGAGATTAGGGAGAACACTGTCCATGCGCTCACTCGTCTGCTCGCTCCTCCTCGCCGGCCTCGTTCTCGGAGGCTGTGGCGGCTCCTCCTCCGATGGCTCGGCGCCCGAAGGTGTCAGCGGTGGCAACGTTCGTCTCGTGGCCTATTCGACGCCGCGAGAGGCGTACGCGAAGCTGATCGACGCCTTCAAGTCCACCGACGAGGGCGCAGGGGTCGAGTTCGACCAGTCGTACGGCAGCTCGGGCGAGCAGAGCCGCGCCGTCGAGGCCGGGCTCGCCGCCGACGTGGTCGCTTTCTCGCTCGCGCCCGACATGACCCGGCTTGTCGAAGCGGGCGTCGTGGCTCCCGACTGGGAGTACGGCGAGAACAAGGGCATGGTCACCGACTCGGTCGTCGTCTTCATGGTCCGCGAGGGCAACCCGAAGGGGATCCGCACCTGGGACGACCTGCTGCAGGAGGGCGTCGAGGTGGTGACGCCGAACCCGTTCACCTCCGGCGGCGCCCGCTGGAACGTCATGGCCGGCTACGGCGCGCAGCTCGAGCAAGGCAAGAGCGAGGAGGAGGCGCGCGCGTACCTGCGCGAGCTCTTCGGCAACGTGGTCGTGCAGGACAAGAGCGCCCGCGAGTCGCTGACGACCTTCGCCGCCGGCAAAGGCGACGTCCTACTGGCCTATGAGAACGAGGCCATCTTCTCCCAGCGCCAGGGCCAGCCGTTCGAGTATCTCGTCCCGGACGAGACGATCCTGATCGAGAACCCGGTTGCGGCGACGAACGACGCGTCCCCGGCGGGCCGCGACTTCGTCGAGTTCCTGGTCACGGACGAGGCGCAGAAGATCTTCGGCGAGGAGGGGTACCGGCCCGTCTCGAAGGCTGTGCTCGACACGTTCGATTACCCGACACCGCCCAACCTCTTCACGATCGAGGATCTTGGCGGCTGGAAGAGCGTGCAGACGGCGTTCTTCGACCGCGAGACGGGTTACATGGCCGAGGTGCAGCGCGAGGTCGGGGCGTCGATCGGCGACTAGAGCGAACGCGAGCTCGGCGCCGGCTGCGGTGGAAGTGGACAGGAGACGAACCTCCTGCCCGTGAGCCGGTAGCCGAGCTTGTACGCCTCGCAGCCGACGCACAGGCCGGTCGCAGCGGCGAGCAGCGCGAGCGCAGCGACGAGCGCTCCGAGCGCGGTGCCGAGCCCGTCCGCGCCGGCGACGAACGCGACGCTCGCGGCGGTGAGGAAGACGACGCCGACGAGGTTCGCGAACCGCGGCGGCCGTGCGTCCTCGAGCGGCCCCTCCCCGAAGCGCGGCTGCACGAGCTCGAAGTAGGCGAGGCAGGGCAAGCAGTAGCGGCGGCCCAGCATCAGCCCGACGACGAGCTGCGCCGCGAGCAGAGCGAGGAGCCACCAGGGACCGGTAGTGACCGCGAGCAGCGCGAGCACGCCGACGACCGCCTGGTTGAAGCGCGGCGCCCGCGCGTCGATCACCGTCGTCTCCCGATAAGGATCCGCAATGCGCTGCATATGCCGACGGTAGCCGAGCGGCTCGAGCCTGCGCCGGGGCGCGTCGGGCCGACTCCGGGACGCGCAGCGGCGTCACTAGAATCACCACGCCTTGGCCCGGATCGCCTCGACCGCGCTCGTGGTTGCACTCCTCGCGGCCACCGCCGCGGCCTTCGTGCTCACCCAGGGCCTGAAGTCGCAGCCGAGCCCGATTCTCGGAACGCAGGTCGCCGACGTCTTCTCGCCCGTCTGCGCCTGCGACACGGAGACGGCCGAGATCGCGTTCCGGCTGCGCGAAGGCGATCGCCTCGACGTCGGGATCGTTGACAGCGGCGACAACGTCGTGCGGACGATCGAACGACGGGCGGGAGTATCCCGGCCGGCCGGGTCGAGATCGACTGGGACGGTCGCGACGACGCGGGCGAGGTCCTGCCGGAGGGCCGTTATCGGCCGCGGATCCGTCTGCGCGAGGAGCGGCAGACGATCGTGCTGCCGAACCCGATCCGGGTCGACGTCACACCGCCTGCGATCACGTCCTCCGTCGCCGGGCCGCTCGTGATCTCCCCCGACGGCGACCGGCGGCGGGACAGCGTCGCCGTCCGCTACCGGATCGACGAGCCTGCGAAAGGGCTCCTCTACGTGGACGGGATCAAGCGCGTCGAGACCCGGTTCCCGCGCGAGGAGGACTCGCTCAGGTGGTACGGGCGCGTCGACGGCGAGCCGGTGGAGCAGGGGACGTACGCGCTGGCGTTGCGCGCCCGCGACCCGGCCGGGAACGTCGGCAACGTCGTCCGGTTCCCTGCGCTCGTCGTCCGCTTCGTCGCGCTCGGCCGCGACCAGATCGACGCCGTCGCCGGACGCCGCTTCGCCGTCCGGGTCTCGTCCGACGCACGGAGGGTGCGCTGGACGCTGGGCAAACGCGGCGGCGTCGCCGCTCCGGGGACTCTGCGCATCCGCGCGCCGCTGCAGAAGGGCCGCTACACGCTGACGGTCACCGCGAACGGGCACGCGGCCCGCGCAGCCGTGTTCGTCCGGGAGCCGGTGCGCTGAGCGAGCTCGCCCGCCTCGCCGGCCCGGTGGCGTGCGCCGGCCTCGCGCTGCTCTTTCTCGCGACCCGGCGCGAGCTCCGCCTCGCCGGCCTCGTCGCCTGGTCGCTCGGCTCGGCAGCGCTCGGCCTCTACCTCGCCCCGGCCGGTCGCGAGGCCGAGCTCGCGGCAGCCGGCGTCGCCGGTCTCGCGCTCGCCGTTGCGGGCGCGGCGGTTCTGCTTCGCTGGCCGTGGACGCTCGCCTTCGCGACGCTTGCCTGCATCCCGATCCGTCTCCCGGTCGACGTCGGCGACGAGGACGCCAATCTGTTGCTGCCGCTCTACCTGGTGGTGGCGTCGTACGCCGTCGCGCTCGGCTGGCGGCTTCTCCGAGGCGACGAGCGGAGCCGCGAGCTCGGACCGGTGGCGATCCCGCTCGCCGTCGTCGTCGGCTGGACCGGCCTCGCGCTGCTCTGGACCGACGATCTCCGCGAAGGGTCGATCTTCCTCGCCGCCTTCGTGCTCCCGTTCGGGTTGCTCTCGCTCGGCTTCGCTCGCCTGCCCTGGCGCCGGCGTCCGCTGCTCGGGCTCTACGGCGCGCTTGCGGCGACCGCGCTTCTCTACGCCGGGGTCGGCCTCTACCAGTGGGCGACGCGTGAGGTCTTCTGGAACCCGAAGCTGATCGTCGACAACGCCTACGCGCCGTTCTTCCGCGTCAACTCGGTCTTCTGGGACCCCTCGATCTACGGCCGCTACCTCGTCGTCGCGATCCTGGCGACGCTCGCGCTCCTGCTGCTCGGCCTTCGCGGGGAGCTGGTCGTCGCCGCGATCGTCGCGATCGGCGTGATCTGGGCCGGTCTGCTCTTCTCGTTCTCACAGTCGAGCTTCGTCGCGCTCATCGCGGGGACGCTCGCGCTCGCGACGCTCGTCTGGCGCTGGCGGGCCGCCGCTGCCCTCGGGCTTCTCGCCGTCGTCCTCGTCTCGGTCGGCTTCGCGACGCCGCAGGTCCGGCACCGGCTGCTCGACGAGTCGAAGGCGGGCCTGGATGCCGCGACGAGCGGGCGGGCCGGCCTGGTCTCGAACGGGCTCCGGATCGCGGTCGACCATCCCGTCGCCGGTGTCGGCACCGGCAGCTTCAAGCAGGCGTTCGCCGAACGGACCGGGCTGCCCGGCCGGGAGCCGAAGAAGGCGGCGTCGCACTCGACTCCGGTGACGGTCGCGGCCGAGACGGGCATCCCCGGGCTCCTGCTGCTGGCCTGGCTCGGCGCGGCGGCGCTCCTGGCGGCATTCCGGGCGCGCGGCCCGTCGGATGCCGGTCGCCTCGGGGTCGTCGCGGGCCTTACGCTTGGCGCGATCGCCGTGCACAGCCTCTTCTACAACGCGCTCTTCGAGGACCCGACTGTGTGGGCCCTGCTCGGCCTGGTCGCGCTCGCCGTTGCGCGCCAGGCGCGCGACCCGGCGGCGGAGCCCGCGCGGTGATCGAGGCCTGGAAGCGCGTGCTCGTGCTCGCGCCGCATACGGACGACGGTGAGTTCGGCTGCGGCGGCACGATGGCGCGCCTCGTCGAGGCGGGCGTCGAGGTGCACTACCACGCCTTCTCGATCGCCACGCGCTCGCTGCCGCCGGGGTTCGCTCCCGACACGCTCGCGCGCGAGGTGCGCGAGGCGACCGGAGAGCTCGGGATCGCGGAGGCGCAGCTCACAGTGCACGACTTCGACGTCCGCACGTTTCCGGAACGGCGTCAGGACATCCTCGAGCTGCTCGTACAGGCCTGGGAGGAGCTGAAGCCGGACGCGGTCTTCCAGCCCTCCCACCACGACGTGCACCAGGACCACCAGACGATCGCTCAGGAGGGCCTCCGCGCGTTCAAACGGACGACCGTGCTCGGCTACGAGATCCCCTGGAACAACTTCGACTTCGCCTACGGCGCCTACGTCGCGCTCGAGGAGCGGCACGTCGAGCGCAAGGTCGCCGCGCTCGAGCGCTACGCCTCG
This sequence comes from uncultured Gaiellaceae bacterium, assembly GCA_963850995.1. Lineage (GTDB taxonomy): Bacteria > Actinomycetota > Thermoleophilia > Gaiellales > Gaiellaceae > Gaiellasilicea. The sequence continues at coordinate 744,354 of CAWKNQ010000004.1, forward strand.
CAGCAGCACCGGCGCTACGCGAACCCGGACTACGTCTGGAACCTCGCCCGCGTGCACGGGATCAACGTGAACCGCGACTACGCGGAGTGCTTCCAGGTCTACCGCATCGTCGCGTAGCTCGGGGAACGCGGCCGCTCGTTTTGGGTATCTACCTGAGAAGAGCCCATTTCGAGCATGCGCGTGAAACAGCCAGAGATCACAGCGTCGCTGGTCGCCCTAGGCCTCGCGGCAGCCTTCATCGGCAGCGGGTCCGCGTCGCGCGGGCGGCGAGGCGGCGGTTCACCGGTACGACGTGAGCGTGACCGGATCGGTGACGACGCGCGTGAACGACGGCGCAACCGAGCTCCGGCTCTCGTACGAGCTCGTCTTCCCGCGCGTGGCGGTGCGCGTGAATCCGAACCAACCGGCGAACGCCGCCATCTCGGCTGCGAAGGCGGGGACCGCGTCCGGACGGTTCGAGCTCGAGAGCCGCGTCGCATCGAGCTCCTGCGCCGCCTCGTTCGCGTTCGCGGGGCTCGGCGCCGCCTTGGACGTCAAGGCGTACCGCGCGCAGGTCGAGAAGCCGCGCTTCGTGCTGCGGGCGCTGCTCACGCCCTCCGCCCTCCAGGCGCTCACGGCGCGCGTCCAGGACGTCAAGAGCGGCTGCGCCGGCGCCCCGACGGGCACCGCCCAGGCTCCCGGTGGTAGCTTCGCGGCCGGACCAGGCATCGTCGGGCTCATCGGCGACGTCCCGGGTGCGACCTTCCAGCGGCAGACGTGGCAGACCGCGTCGATCCCGGTCAGGCAGCTGCTCGGCGGTCGCAGCTTCACGCTCGACACCGGCACCCGGCAGGAAACGCTTCCCGACCGGGAGCTTTCCGGTCGCGTGAGCGTGGAGTTCCGGCCGACCGCCGTCCGCTAGCGCTCGGCGGTCCGCGTCTGCGGAAGCGCGCGGTAGGTGACGTAGACGAGCGTGGCGTTCGGGTCGCGGTCGGCCTCAGGCTTGCGGCGGTCGCGCAGCCAGCGGACGACGAGCTCGGAGAGCTCGTCCACGTCCTCGCGGCTCGCGTAGACGCCCCAGCCGCCGATGAAGGCGGTCTCGCGCCACTCGTCGGAGTGCTCGCCCTCGTTGCGGCCGTGGATGTAGCGGCGGATCGCGTCCTCGTCGCGGCCGATCATCGTGCTCTCGAGCTGCGCGACGGCGGCGTCGTACTCCGGATCTTCCGCCGGCGCCGACGAGATCAGGCCGACCCGGCTCGGCTCGCGCTTCCACCAGCGCTCGCGCCCCTTGCGGCGCTCGAAGTCCTCGACGATCAGGCCGACCGCGGCCAGCGCGCGCAGGTGGTAGCTCGTGGCGCCGCTCGACTCCCCCAGGTCCCGTGCCAGCATCGACGCGGTGGCCGGCCCGTCGGCGAGCGACTCGAGCAGCCGCAGCCGCAGAGGATGGGCGAGGGCCTTCACCTCGCGTGCGCCGAGCGAGCGGGCCGGCAGGAGCGAAGGCTTCACCGGTGGGACCATAAAGCCGCACTCCGCTGCGTGTTTTCAAAGCGCGGCACGTTTCGGTAATATTTAGGCATGCCTAAATTCTCGCGCCGGACGCTGCTGGCCGGGGCTGCGCCGATCGTGGCCGCACCCGTGCTCGGCAAGCTCGCCCTCGACGGCAACGCGGGTGCCGCCAACCGCACGCTCCAGGGACACGTCCACGACCACGCGGTCTCGGGTCACGCGGCGATGATCGGCGAGCACGTCCCCGCCGTCGGCGGTCGCTCAGACCTCGATGCGCTGCTCTACCCGCCGCCTGCGCTCCCCTACCAGCCCGGACGTGTTCGCGAGTACGACATCCGCGCGACCGACCGGGAGCTCGAGATCGCTCCGGGGGTCTTCTTCCCCGCGTGGACGTACAACGGCACCGTTCCGGGACCGGTGCTGCGCGCGACCGAGGGAGACACTCTGCGCGTCAACTTCGTCAATGCCGGCTCGCACCCGCACACGATCCACTTCCACGGCATCCACCCGGCGGACATGGACGGCGTCTTCGAGGTCGTGCAGCCGGGGGGCGAGTTCGTCTACGAGTTCGAGGCCCGCCCGGCCGGGTTCCATCCCTACCACTGCCACGCGACGCCGCTGAAGAAGCACATCCACAAGGGCCTCTACGGCAGCCTGATCATCGACCCGAAGGAGCCGCGCCCGCCCGCGCAGGAGCTCGTGATGGTGATGAACGGCTACGACACCGACGGGGACGGCGGCAACAACTTCTACACCGTCAACGGGCGGAGCTTCTACTACGCGCGCTACCCGATCACCGTCAAGCGCTCGCAGACGGTGCGGATCTATCTCGCCAACCTGACCGAGTTCGACCTGATCAACTCCTTCCACCTGCACGCGGACTTCTTCTACTACCAGCCGAACGGCACCGGCGAGGCCCGCGAGTACACCGACACCGTGATGCAGTGCCAGGGGCAGCGCGGCGTGATCGAGGTCGACTTCGCCAACACCGGCCTCTTCATGTTCCACGCGCATCAGTCGGAGTTCGCCGAGCTCGGCTGGATGGGCTTCTTCAACGTGGTGGACTGATGGAAGCGAAAGCCCTTCGACGCGGCGGTCTCTCGTGGCGTCTCTGGGCGTTCGTCCCGGTCATCCTGCTCGCGTTCGCAGTCGGCGGCTACGTCGCGTCCGGCTCCTCGCTCGTCGGGCTGATCGGGGCAAACCCGCCGCAGGCGGACGAGTTCGACGTCCGCCGGGTCACATTCGAGCCCGGCGAGATTCGCGTCAAGGTCACGAACCCGCAGCAGGACGACCTGACGATCGCGTCCGTGACGGTCGACGACGCGATCGTCCCGTTCCAGCTCGACGGGCCGGCCACGCTCGGCCGGCTGCGCTCGAGCACCGTCGTGATCCCGTTCGACTGGGTCGACGGCGATCCGATCACCGTGGGCGTGACGAGCTCGACCGGGATCGAGACGGTCGAGGAGATCCCCGCCGCCGTCGAGACCCCAGGCGTGTCCGGCGAGGGGTTCCTCGGCTACGCCATCGTCGGTTTCCTCGTCGGCGTGCTGCCGGTCGCGCTCGGGCTGCTCTGGCTGCCGTCGCTGCGCCGCGCGGAGCAGCGCTGGCTGACCGGCTTCATGGCCCTGACCGCCGGCCTGCTCTCCTTCCTCGGCGTCGAGGCGCTCTTCGAGGCGTTCGAGCTCCAGGCGGCGGTACCCGGCGCGCTCGGCGGGCCCGGCCTCGTCCTGCTCGGCGTTGCCGGGAGCTTCCTCGGCATGACGTTCATCTCGAGCCGCTTCTCCGGGTCGGCCGGCGGCGCGCTCGGCGGCGTTGCGCTGGCCACGCTCGTCGCGATCGGAATCGGCGTCCACAACTTCGGCGAGGGGCTCGCGATCGGCACGTCGTTCGCCTTCGGGCAGCTCGCGCTCGGCTCGTTCCTGATCGTCGGCTTCATGGTCCACAACGTGACCGAGGGTCTGGGTATCGCCGCGCCTGCGGCCGACGAGGGCTCGCGCATCTCGATTGGGCGGCTCGCCGCGCTCGCCGTCATCGCCGGAGCGCCCGCGATCCTCGGCGCCTGGCTCGGCGGCTTCGCCGCGAACGACGTGCTGGCGGCGCTCTTCTTCGGCGCGGCGGCCGGCGCAGCGTTCGAGGTGGTCGCCGAGGTTCTCCGCTACGTGCGCCGGCGCGACCCGGTCGGCCTGCGCTCCGGCTACGCGATCGGCGGCTTCCTCGCCGGGATCGCGATCATGTACGTGACCGGCCTGCTCGTCGGCTGACCTACGCCGCGCGCCGCCTGAGCAGCCACATCCGCTCCTGCGGCTGGAAGAAGCCGAGGACGAGCAGCGCGAGCGGGTAGGCGGCGATCAGCGCGATCGCTGCGGCCAGCGGGACGTCGAGCAGCTTGCCGGCGACGGTCAGCGCAACCGCGGCCGCGGCGGCGGTGACGACGCGGCGCCACTGGTAAGGCGTCGGGAAGACCCGCTGCGCGTACCAGGTCATGCCGAGGAACATCGCGGTGAAGGCAACCGCTGCCGCAATCGCCGAGCCCATCATCCCGTAGTCGGGGACGAGGAGCAGGTTGAGCGAGATGCTGATGAGCGCCGCGGCGCCGGTGATCACCCAGTTGAACTGCGTCCGCTTGGTGCGCCCGACGCCGATCGCCATCACGATGTATGCGGCGTAGGCGACGCCGCCGAAGGCGAGCAGCGCGACGACGCGGCCGCCCTCGTAGTACGCGGGCGTCGCCAGCAGGCGGACGAGCCAGGGCGAGAGCAGGCCGAGCGCGAGCGCGAGCCACGACGCCAGCGTGACGAGGTAGGTGAGGACATAGGCGTAGGTCCGCTTTGCCTCGCGCTCGTCCTCGATCGAGTAGGCGAACGCGGGCCAGGCCAGCCGGAAAGCCGTGATCAGGAGCACCATCGCCGAGGCGATCCGCACGCCGATCTCGTAGCGGCCGACCTCCTCGATCCCGGCGAAGTGGTTGAGGAAGAAGCGGTCGCCGAGGTTCATCGCGATCAGCGCGAGCGCCGCCGGCACGAGCGGGATGCCGAAGCGGTTCATCTCCCGCAGGAGCGGCCGCGAGAAGGAGCGGCCGAGCTGGGCGCGCCGGTAGCCGAGCAGGGCGAGGTAGACGGCGAGCGTCCCCGTGAAGTTGCCCGCGATCAGGCCGAGCGCGCCCTGGTCCCAGACGACGATCAGGAGCACGGTGGCGACGACCGTGATCGCGATGTTGGCGAGGCTCGCGAGCACGTAGAGGCCGGAGCGCTCCTCGACCCGGAAGACGGCGGTCAGCTGCTCGTAGTTCATCTGCGCCCAGATGCCGACGAAGGCGGCGCGCACGAGCCAGGGGTCGTCGAGCCCCAGCGCGTCCGCGATCGGCTCGGCGAGAAGCCACCCGGCCGCGAGCCCGAGCGTCGCGCTCGCCATCGTGAACCAGAACGAGGTGCGGAGGACGAGCAGCTTGCGCGCTTCATCCTTCGAGTCGAACCAGAAGCGGAAGAAGGCGCTCGAGATCCCGGCGCGCAGGATCGTCACGAGCACGGCCGAGAGCGCGACGAGCAAGCCGACGGCACCGAAGTCGCCGGGGTCGAGGTAGCGGGTATAGACCGGGAGCAGGAAGACCGCGATCACGCGCGAGACGATCCCGCCGAGGCCGTAGACCGCCGAGTGGCGTCCGAGCCGCCTCATCTCCGCCGCGAGGCTCATCTAGAGACGAGCGTAGAGCGCGAGGAGGCGGTCGGTGACCCGCTCGAGGTCGTGGACGCGCTCGACGTAGGCGCGCGAGGCGGCGCCGAGCTCACGCCGTCTGGCCCCGTCTGCGACGAGCGGCCGGAGCGCCTCGCGCAGCGTCTCGGCCGTGGCGGACACGATCGGGACGCGCATCCCGAACGCCTCCTCCGTGCGCCGGACCGCCTCGTCGTGCAGGAAGGTGACGACGGGCTTGCCGAGCGCCATCGCCTCGATCGCGAAGAGGCCGTACCAGCCGGCGTTCAGCTGGTCGACGACGACGTCGGCGGCGCGGTAGCGCTCGAACGCCTCGTCGTGGTGGAGCCCTTCGACGAGCTCGAGGTCGGCGTCGAGGCCCTCGACCGCGGCGACGACGTGCTCGGTGCCCTTGCGGCGGCGCGACGAGGGCGCGTGGACGATCAGCGGGCGCCCGCTCTCCGAGGGCGGCGCCGGCTCGATCGCGGCGAGGTCGACCCCCGGCGGGATCACCTCCGCCTCGGGCACCCACCGGATCGCGTCGTAGCTGCCGACCACCTGCGCGTCCGCCCGCTGTCCGTAGGCGAGCTGCTCCGGCGTCTTGCCGCGGATGTCGGAGCCGAGGTAGTGCATGACGGACTTCTTCCGCGCCGCACGGAGGATCGGAAACTGGAGCCGCTTCGGCACGAGCGTGAGCCCGAAGTGGAAGTGGAAGACGTCGGTCCGGGGGAGAAGGCGTGCGAACGCAGCCCATTGCCGCGCCTGCCGGCCAAGTAACAGACTGTTACTTGGGATCTCGAGCGACTCGTCGGCCTCGGGGTGGAGCTTGTAGCGCTCGAAGACGACGAGCCGCGCGTCGACGCCGCGGCGGCGCAGCGCCTGCGCGTTCGTCCACGGTACGCCGGCCGTGTTGACGGGGCAGAGGGTGACGCGCAGCGGTGGGTCGGCCACGATCGGCGAGAATACGGGTATGGACACCCGGACGCGTGTCGTCCGCAGCGAGGAAGACGTCGGCTCCTGGGAGCTGACGTTCCGCAGGCCGCACCCGGCCCTGCGCGATCACGTCCGCGTGCTCGAGGGTTTCGAGGAGCAGTCGCGGGCTCCCGGACGACACCACCACCTGCCGCCCGTCTTCGTTCCGGTGATCATCAACCTTGGCTCGCCGTATCGGCTGCTCGATCCCGCCGACGAGCGTCCGCTCGCCCGGCCGCGCGCGGGCTTCGTCTCGGGTCTCGGCGAGGCCGGGGGTATGACGGAGTCCGACGGGGCGGCCAGCTGCGTCCAGGTCAACCTGACGCCGCTGGGCGCGCGTTCCATCCTCGGTGTGCCGATGCACGAGCTCGAGGACCGGGTGGTCCCGCTCGACGATGTGCTCGGCCCCGGCGTCGAGCAGCTGGAGGAGCGGCTTTTCGAGGCGCCCGACTGGGAGACGCGGCTGACGCTCGCCGAGGCCTTCCTCGCAGCCAGGCTGGAGGACGCGCCCGAGCCCAGGCCCGATGTCGTCAGGGCGCTGCGGCGCCTCGAGGAGACCGACGGCCGGATTCGCGTCGAGGCGCTCGCCGCCGAGCTCCGCTGCAGCCGAAAGCACCTGCTCGCCCAGTTTCGCGAGCACGTCGGGCCTGGCCCGAAGACGGTCGCGCGGCTCCTCCGCTTCAACCGCCTCCTCCGCCTCGTCGCGAGAGAGCCGGCGCCGGACTGGGCCGGCCTCGCCCTCAGTTGTGGCTACTACGACCAGTCCCACCTGCACCGTGAGGTGCGCCGACTCGCCGGCTGCACACCGGGCGAGCTGGCTCGGCGGAGGCCGGTCACATTCGTCCAAGACGCGCTCGCCGCCTCGGCCTAGCCTCGTTTCGAGACCGACGAAAGGAGTGAGCAATGGCAACCTCGAGCGTCTTCCCGTTCTTCGGCTACGACGACGCCGCCACGGCGATCGAATGGCTCGAGCAGGCGTTCGGCTTCGAGTGCGGCGAGGTGCACAGGTCCAACGGCAAGGTCGCGCACGCGGAGCTCTGGTACGGGCCAGGCGGCGTGATGGTGGGGTCGGGAGGCGGAAGCGTGGGTGATGACGGCGTCTACGTCGTCGTCGAGGACGTCGACGCGCACTATGCGCGGGCGAAAGCGGCAGGGGCGGAGATCGTGCGCGAGCTGCACGACACCGACTATGGGTCGCGCGACTACCTGGCTCGCGATCCCGAGGGCAGGCTCTGGGGCTTCGGCACGTATCAGGCGTCCCACTCGAGCTGATCGAAATAGCGCAGCGCAGTGCGCCCGGGCCGGACCCGGGCGCGCAGCGCTGCGAGCTCCTCGTCCGAGAGCTCACCGAGCGCCCGCTTGACGCCGAGGTAGGGGAGGTTCAGGTCCTCCTGGTAGACGACCGTCGAGATGCGCGGGTTGATCTCGATCACGTGCTCGCCGACGAGCTGGATGTTGAAGAACCACTCGATCGCGAGCTCCGCGACGAGCCTGTCCGCGGTGGCCATCAGCTCCTCGTCCTCGAGCGTGACGAAGTACATCGCGAGGCCGGCGCGCATCGCCTCGCGCGTCTTCGGGTGGCCGAGCACGACGCGCTCGCCGTCGGCGATCCCGTCGATCGTCCGCTCGCCGCCCGTGGCGAGCTCCATCACGAGCAGGTCGGGGCCGCCCTCGTCGGGCAGGAGCTCGACGGCTTCCTCGAGCCGCATCGCCACCGAGCCGGGCCGCTCGTGCAGGAGCTGGTGAGCCCGGTCGACGGTCGGGTCGAGCACGCGGAAGCCGCGCGAGCCGGACGAGAAGACGGGCTTGAAGCAGACGGGGCGGTCGGGGTAGCCGAGCTCCCGTGCCGCCGCATCGACCTCGGCGGCGCCGTTGACGCGCCGGAAGTCCGGCCCCTTGACGCCGAGCCGCTGCAGGAGCGCGTAGGTCTCGGCCTTGTCGTTCGAGCGCCGGATCGTGTCCGGCGAGGAGACGAGCACCGGCACCGGGAAGCGGTCCCTGTGCTCGGCGAGGCCGGCGAGGTCGAACGAGGACTGCGGCAGGACGACGTCGACGCCCTCCCGCTCGACGACTTCGAGCATCGTGTCGGCAAAGGCCGGATCCGAGCCTGCGGGGACCAGGTGGAACGCGTCACAGAGGTGGCGCCCGACCGAGCGTTCGCTCATGTCGGTGCCGACGAGGCGGACGGTGCGCTCGCCGTTCTCGCGCAGCGCACGCAGGAGCGCGGCCGTTCCCGGCGCGCCGGACGCGCTCACGAGGACCGTGACGTCCTTCACGACAGGTCGATCCGGTCGGCGGCCAATTGGTCGAGGCGGCGCTCCTTCTCCTCCTCGAGCATGGCGCGCATCGTCTCGCCCATCCGCGAGCCGGGATAGACCCAGATCTCGGGGTGCGTCAACAGCTGCAGCCAGGGAAACGCGCCGGCCCGGAGCTCCTCGTGCGGGCAGCCCGAGCGCCAGTACTGGTTCGAGTCGGAGCGGTACGTCTCGGGGTCGAACCACGGCGGCTGCATCACGTTGAGCGCGCCCTCGACCGGCGCGCGCATGTACTCCGGGTCGGGGTTGTGCCAGGCGAGGACGGGGTCGAAGCGGTCGTCGAGGTCGATGCGCGGGTAGACGGCGTGGAGCCCGACGCGGTGGCCGAGCTCGCGCAGCCGGGCCAGCGCCTGCTCGCCGTCGGGCGAGGCGAGGTTGTAGAAGACCGAGCCGGTCATCAGGAAGTAGGTCGCCTGCGCCCCCGCGTCCGCCTCGAGCTCCGCCAGGCGGAGCGCCGCGTCGAGGGAGAGGTCGACGTCGTGGCGCAGGAGCAGGTCGCCCTTGCTGCGGCTCGCCCTCGAAGAACGCAAACCGGTAGCCGCCGGCCTTCGCCGCGTCGAGGAGCTCGAGATAGTGGTCGAGGTCGAACGCGCAGCTCATGCCGGCTCCACCTCCACCTCCAGCAGCCGCGCGGCGGCCTCGGCGCGCTGCAGCGCCTCGACGGACGTGTCGGCGGTCGCGATCACGTAGCCGCGGCGGTCGCCGTCGAGCCGCACCGGCCGGATCGTCTCGCCGACCTGGAGGTAGGTGTCGGCCTGGACGACACCCTCCGCGGCGAGCACCGGCTCGAGCGGGCCGACTGAGAGCACCTTCCCGGTCGGCAGCGGCCCCGGCTGGGCGGTGAGGAACCGGATCGCCAGCGGCTGCTTCGCGCGCGGGAGCACGAGCTCGTCCGGGATCTCCTCGCCGAGCGCCTGGCGCAGCGCCACCTCGACCAGGTCGACGCCGACGGCGTGGCGGACGAGGTCGGCCATCTGACCGCCGGGGATGCGCGCCGCGACCTCGACCACGCGGACCGAGCCGTCGTCGGAGACGATCAGCTGCGGGAAGGCGATCCCGTCGCGCAGGCCGAGCGCCTGCACCGCCCGGACTGCCACGCGCTCGGCCTCCTCGAGCACGTCGGCGTAGATCGAAGCCGGGTAGACGTGGATCCAGCCGACGCCGAAGCCGATCCCGGGTGGGCGCAGCCGGTCGGACAGGGTGAGCGAGAAGGCGTCGCCCGCGCGCGCGATCACGATCCCGTTCAGCTCGAGCCCGTCGTGGAAGCTCTCGACGATCGCCTCGTCGCTCGGGGACTCGGCGAGCGCCGCGTGCAGGTGGGCGTCGAGGTCGTCCTGCGACTCGAGATAGAAGATCCCGCGCTGCCCGCCGGAGTCGGCCGGCTTCAGCACCGCGGGCAGGCCGACGGCGTCGAGCGCGGCGCGGGCGCTCTGGAGGTCCCGCGCGGCGGCGAAGCGCGGCTGCGGCACGCCTGCGTCCGCGAGCGTGCGCCGCATGGCGATCTTGTGCGTCATCAGGTGCGCTGTCTCGGCGCCGATCCCGGGCAACCCGAGCGCCTCGGCGACGGCCGCGACGTACGGGACGGCGCGGTCGGCGGAGACGGTGAGCACGCCCTGGACGCCGTGCCGCCTCGCGACGTCGGTCACGGCGCCGACGTCGGTGAAGTCGACCGCTTCGCCTGCGTCTGCGACCTGGAGGCCGAGCGCCTCGGGGTTCCGGTCGACCGCGACGACGCGAAGCCCGAGCTCCTTCGCCCGGAGGATCGCACGGCGCTGGTGGCGCCCGGCGCCGACGAAGAGCACGGTCGTCACGTCGCGCGATGCTATCCGCGGGTCTGATCCCCGGTCGGCGCGACCGCTACGACGCGGGGTCGATGCCCGGCGCGAGGAAGGCGAGCTTCTTCGCGCGCGCGATCTGGCAGCCGTCGCGGGCGGTGAGCTTGACCCAGATCCTGTCGCCGCGGAAGCTGCCCGAGATCACGGCTTCCTGCGGGCCACCGTAGATCTGTGTGCACTGCACGTCCTTCGGCAGCGGCGCGAACGGATTCCGCATCGCGTTGAGCCTGACGCAGGCGGCGCCGGGACGAGGCAGCGTGCCTGCCGTCGGGGCGCAGCGCAGGTTCCAGCGCTCCATCTCGCCTTTTCCCTGGCCCTGATGCCAGAACCTCACCTGCAGATCGGTCGAGGACGTCGCCGACCCGGAGGCTCCTGCTCCACAGCCGACGGCGACCGCGACCGCCGCGATGACGACCCCGATCCGCATCGGGCTACACGGTAGCGCGGCGATACACTCGCCGCGTGCTCGAGGGCAAGCGGATCTTCATCACCGGTGGCGCCGGTTTCATCGGAACCACGCTTGCCCGCCGCCTCGTCGACCGAAACGAGGTCGTCGTGGCCGACAACCTGCACCGCGACGCCCTTTCCGGCACACCGCTCGCGGAGCACGAGAACCTCACCTTCCACCAGGCGGACGTGCTCGACGCGGACGCGATGACCGAGCTCGCCCGCGGCGCGACGCACATCGTCCACTGCGCCGCGATCGCCGGGGTCGACACCGTGCGCGAGAGCCCGGTGCGGACGATGCGCGTGAACCTGATCGGCACCTACAACGTGCTCGAGGCGGCGGTCGCGACGCATGGGACGGTCGAGCGCTTCCTCGACTTCTCCACCAGCGAGGTCTTCGGGACGCACGCGTTCCGGGTCCAGGAGGGCGAGGTCTCGACGATCGGCTCCGTGGGCGAGGCGAGGTGGACGTACGCGGTCTCGAAGCTCGCCGGCGAGCACATGGCGCACGCCTACCACGACGAGCTCGCGCTCCCGGCGGTCACCGTGCACCCCTTCAACGTCTACGGGCCGGGCCAGATCGGCGGCGGCGCGATCCGGGCGTTCATCGAGGACGCCCTGGCCGGGCGTGACCTGACGATTCACGGCGACGGCTCCCAGATCCGAGCCTGGTGCTACGTCGACGACATGGTCGCCGGCTGCCTGCTCTGCCTCGAGCACCCGGATGCGATCGGGCAGACGTTCAACATCGGCAACACGCGCTCGACCGTGACGATCTACGACCTCGCCCAGCGCGTGCGGCGGTTGACGGGCGCGGACGTGGACGTCGTCTTCCAGCCGCTCCACTACGCCGACGTCGAGCTGCGGATCCCGAACGTCGAGAAGGCGCGCGAGGTGCTCGGCTTCGAGGCGACGGTGGATCTCGACGAGGGCCTCGAGCGGACGATCGCTTGGTATCGAGAGAAGGCACTGAGCCCGTCCGCCTAGCCTTCCCCGAGCTGGGGGAGGCGGAGCTGGCGGAGGTGCGCGCCGTGCTCGAGTCGGGCGCGCTGACGATGGGGCCGAAGGTCGAGGAGCTGGAGGCGCTCGTCGCGGCGGCCTGCGGAGTCGAGCACGCGGTCGCGGTCTCGAACGGCACCGCGGCGCTCCACCTCGCCGTGCTCGCGCTCGGCATCGGGGAGGGCGACGAGGTGATCGTCCCTGCCTACACGTTCCCGTCGACCGCGAACGTCGTCCGCCTCGCGGGCGCGACGCCGGTGCTCGTCGACGTCGACGAAGAGACGTTCAACCTCGATCTCGCCAAGGTGTACGACGCGGTCACGCCGCGGACGAAGGCGGTCCTCGCCGTCCACCTCTTCGGCCGGCCGCTCGACTGGGAGGCGCTCCAGAGCGCCGTGCCGCCGGACGTGCTGCTGCTCGAGGACGCGGCCGGCGCGCTTGGCGCGAAGTGGCGCGGGATGCCGTGCGGGGGGCTCGGAACGCTGGGCTGCCTCTCCTTCCACCCGCGCAAGGTCGTGACCACGGGCGAGGGGGGCGCGGTGACGACGAGCGACGGCGAGCTCGCCGCCTCGATCCGGCGTCTGCGCCACCACGGGATCGACCCGGACGGGGACATCGCCCTGCCGTCGACGAACTATCGGCTCGCGGACATCCTCTGCGCGATCGGGATCCCGCAGCTCCGCCGCCTGGACGAGCTGCTGGCGGAGCGGACGCGGATCGCCGACGGCTACGCGGCGCGGCTCGACGGGCTCGTCGACCTGCCGAGCGCCGACGAGGGCGACGTGCACGGCTGGCAGGCGTACGTGATTCGGCTCGACCGGAAGGAGTCGAAGCGATGGCAGCGCTTCGCGGGGAAGGAATCGAGGTGCAGATCGGCACCTACGCGCTGCACCGGTTCTCCGCCTACCGCGACCAGGGGCCGTTCCCGGGGGCGGACGCCGCCTTCGACCGTGCGCTCGCGCTGCCGCTCCACTCCAGGCTGACGGACGCCGACCTCGACCGTGTCGCAGCTGGAGTCACGACGGTTCGCTTGACAAGACCTGCTTGTAAGTAAATACTTACTACCATGGCGACCACGGTCAGGCAGACCGCCGGGGAGCGCCGCGAGGCGGTGCTCGCGGCGGCCGCGCACGAGTTCGCGCACAAGGGGCTCCACGGCGGCTCGACCGACGCGATCGCGAAGGCGGCCGGGATCTCGCAGCCCTACCTCTTCCGCCTCTTCGGGACGAAGAAGGACCTCTACCTGGCGACGTGCGCACGCAAGATGGGCGAGCTGGCGGAGGCGTTCCGCAGCGCGATGGACGGGCCTGCAGGGGCGGGAGGCGCTCGAAGCAGCCGGCCAGGCCTACCAGGAGCTGATCGTCGACCGCGACCGGCTGCTGCTGATGCTCCAGTCGCACGCAGCCTGCGACGACCCCGACGTGCGCGAGGCCGTCCGGGCCACCTGGCGGGAGCTGACCGACCTGATCGGCGGCGTCGACGGCGTCACCGACGAGGAGCTCGCCGGGTTCTTCGCCCAGGGCATGCTCCTGACCATGCTCGACGCGATGCAGGTGTTCACCGACCGGACCCCGTGGGGCGACCGCCTGATCGCGGGCTGCCGCTCGGAGAAGTACGGCTAGCCGCACTGTGCCGGCCCCTTTTTTTCCGTTGTGATGTGAGTAACTGCTTACTAGACAGAGCCGGAAGGAGTTGAATCCAGATGCAGGCCAAGACGAAGACGCTGTGGACGTTCGCGATCACGTCGGTCGCGCTCTTCATGGTCGTCCTCGACAACCTCGTCGTCTCGACCGCGCTGCCGGTGATCCGCACCGACCTCGGCGCGACGATCGAGGAGCTCGAGTGGACGGTGAACGCCTACACGCTCACCTTCGCCGTCTTCCTGCTCACCGGGGCAGCGCTCGGCGACCGCTTCGGCCGCCGCCGTATGTTCATCTTCGGGCTCGGTCTGTTCACGGCCGCGTCCGCAGCGGCCGCGCTGGCGCCGTCGATGGAGGCGCTGATCGCCGCGCGGGCCGCGCAGGGAATCGGCGGCGCGATCGTGATGCCGCTGACGCTGACGATCCTCTCGGCGGCCTTCCCGGCCGAGAAGCGCGGTGCGGCGCTCGGCGCCTGGTCGGGGATCGCCGGCCTCGCCGTGGCCGCGGGCCCGCTCGTCGGTGGGGCCGTCGTCGAGGGAATCGACTGGCAGTGGATCTTCTGGCTGAACGTGCCGATCGGTCTCGTGCTGCTCCCGCTCGCGCGGGCGCTCGACGAGAGCTACGGCCCCGACAAGGCGCTCGACCTGCCCGGTCTCGCACTCGCAAGCGGCGGCCTGCTCGGGCTCGTCTGGGGTCTCGTGCACGGGAACTCGGACGGCTGGAGCAGCCCGCAGATCGTCGCCTCACTCGTGCTCGGTGCCGCACTGCTCGCCGCGTTCGTCGCCTGGGAGGCGCGGGCGAAGGAGCCGATGCTGCCGCTGCGCTTCTTCAAGGACCGGGCTTTCTCCGCCGCGAACGGTGCCTCGCTCGCGATGTACTTCGGCATGTTCGGCTCGATCTTCCTGCTCTCGCAGTTCTTCCAGACCGCGCAGGGCTACTCGCCGCTCGAGGCGGGGCTCCGCGTCCTGCCGTGGACGGCGATGCCGATGGTCGTGGCGCCGATCGCGGGTGCGCTCTCCGACCGCATCGGCGGCCGGCCCTTCCTCGCCGGCGGTCTCGCGCTGCAGGCGATCGGGCTCGGCTGGATTGCCGCGGTCTCGTCCGCGGACGTGCCCTACTCGTCGCTCGTCGGCCCGTTCATCGTCTCGGGCATCGGGATGGGGATGTTCTTCGCGCCCGTCGCGAACGTCGTCCTCACGGCCGTCGGCGCCCGCGACGAGGGCAAGGCGTCAGGGGCTTCCAACGCGATCCGCGAGGTCGGCGGCGTCTTCGGCGTCGCCGTGCTGGCCTCGATCTTCGCCCGCACGGGCGGCTACGAGTCGCCGGAGGCATTCAACGACGGCCTCGTCGCCGCGATCTGGGTCGGTGCGGTCGTCGTCGCCGCCGGCGCGCTGATCGCGCTGTTCGTACCGGGGAAGCCGCGCCGCGACGAGGTGTCCGTCCCGGCGCTCGAGGCCGCGTAGGCCCCTGCCTATTCGGGACGTGTCCCAGGGTCTGTCCCTGGGACACGTCCCGGAAGGCCGAGGCGCGGGGTCGCCACGACGAGCCCGGCGGCGAGGAGGGCGAGGATGGCGAACCCTGCGCGCAGGCCGACCGCCTCGGCGACGCCGCCCACGAGCGGCGGGCCGACGAGGAAGCCGAGGTAGCCGATCGTCGTCACCGTGGCGACGGCGCTGCCGCGCTCGTCGGGGCCCGCCTTGCGACCACCGGCGCCGAAGAGGGTCGGGGCGGCGATCGAGATCCCCGCGCCGCCGACGAAGAAGGCGGCCACCGCGACCGGGACGTTCGGCGCGAGCGCTGCGCCGACGAGCCCAAGCAGAGCGACGCACATCGCGCCGCCGAGCAGGAGGACGTCGCCGAGCTTCCCCTCGAGCCACTGGCCGGAGAGGCGGCCGAGCATCATCGCGCCACCGTAGGCCGCCGGCGCGAGCGAGCCGACCGCGGGTCCCGAGTCGAGCTCCCGCTCGAGGAAGATCGCACCCCAGTTCTCCATCCCGCCCTCGATCACGAACGCGACGCCGCACGCGATCCCGAACGGGATCGCGGCACGGCTCAGCCGCAGCCGCCTCGACGAGACGGCTCGACGCTCGCCGCGCTCGTGGCCGAAGTTCAGCGCTGCGGCGACGAGCACCACAAGCGCGATCACGGCGAGGATCTCGGCCCGCGTCCGCTCCCGCTTCGCGCGCGAGCCCGACTGCGAGTGCGCCGACCATGATGCCGGCCGAATAGAGGGCATGAGCGAGCTGCATCAGCCTCATGCTCCGGCGCGCCTCGAGCTCGGCGACGGCGCCGTTGATCCCGACGTCGACGGCTCCCGAGGCGACGCCGACCGCGAGCAGCGCGGCGGCAAGCGTGGCGGGCGAGTCGGCGAAGGCGGGGAGGAGAGCCGCGACGGCGAGCCCGCCGAGCAGCGCGGGCAGGAGGCGGTACCCGCGCCGGTCGAGCTCGTGACCCGTGACGAGCATCGCGGGCAGCGCCCCGACCGCGATGAACAGGAGCGCGAGCCCGAGCTCGCCCCTGGAGGCGTCGGTGGCCTCCTGGACGGCAGGAACGAGCGCGGCCCAGCCGCCCCAGAAGAGGCCGAGCCGATGAACGTCGCGCGCAGACCGCGTCGCTCACCGCGGTCCCAGCCCTCGGGCAGATGAGGAACCGCGCCAGTCGGGTCGGGGCGTCCAGTCCGCCCAGCGCTCGTTCCACCAGCGCCGGCCGGCCTCAGCTCGGCGGCGACACGGGCTCCCTCGGCGCGGATCGCGGTGACCTCGGCCTCCGTCCAGCGCCCCAGCCGCGACCTGCTCGTCGAGCCACGTCCTCGTCCTTGAAGCGCCAGGCGCCGTCGGGCTACGATCACGATGTCGAGCTCGTGGTCCTGGGTGTCGAAGCCCGCCGCGGTGCGCCGGAACGGCGCCTGAAGGTTGACGTACCAGCGGTCGGAGCGATCGTTCGGGCCCCTGCCAGAAGAGCCAGACCGCGTGCGCCTCGCCCGGCCGCTGGAGCTGGAGGACGCCGTGGCCCGCCCCAGCGCGCTTTGCCGTGCCACGGGTGGCGGCCGCCGGGCCAGTCGCCGTCGGGGTACGAGAGCTCAGAGCCCTCCGCGATGTAGAGCGCCAGCAGCGCGCCGGTGTCCTCGACGACGATCGCAGCCTGCCCGAGCCATGGCGCGTCCGAGACACAGCTCGCGCCTGACGATCCGCTCGCCGGGTTGCCAACGCTTGTCCATGCCTCAGCCCTTGTAGCCGAGAACGACGTCGTCGGGCCGCCGTGCCAGCGCGACGAATCCCGCGCCGAACGCGGCCGCGACGAGCGCGAGCGCCAGCAGCTTCTGCTCGGCCGGCGCTCCCTCGCCGCCGAGCACGAGCCAGGCCAGGACGCCGACCAGCAGCCCGTTGCCCATGCGCGCGCCGAGCCCGATCGCGACCTGCTCCTCGCGCCCGGCGGGTGCCAGCAGGAGGCGGTGGAGCATCCAGGCGATCGCGGCCGCGAACGCGGCGACGAACGGGAGCAGCGCGGGCTCTCCCAGCGCCGCCGGGAGCAGGGCGGCGCCGGTCGCGAGGCAGGCCAGGCTGACGGCGCAGGTGACGGGCTTGCCGAAGCGGAGCAGCAGCGTGGGCCGACCGTGGAGCGCGTCGCCGGCGCGGTCGCGGAAGTCCTTGAGCACGATCCGGGCGAGGAAGAGGCAGAGGAGCGCCGCGACGAGAGCGGCATCGGCGCCGGTCCAGCTGCGGCCGGTCGCTTCCGCTCCGAGCGCGTACGGAACAGCCACGTAGCCGAGCGAGAGCACGGCCGGCGCGAGCCACGTCCGGTAGGAGAGCGCGACGGGTCGCACCGAGTAGACGACGCCGATCGCGAGCGACAGGGCGACGAGCCCGAAGGCGCGAGCCCCGAGGGGCACCGCCGCGGCGAGCGCGACGACCCAGGCGAGCACGTGCAGGCGGATCAGGTCGGCGCGGTCGGCGTCGCCCGAGACGAGCGGCCGTCCGCTGTCCCGCGGGTGGTTGACGCGGTCGATCGCCTCGTCGGCGAGGTCGTTGACGCTCGTGGCCGCGACGTAGCTCGCGGCGAGCGCGAGCGTCGCGAGGGCGAGCGGCAACGAGACTGCGTCGAGCCCGTCCGGATGCGCGGCGCCCAGGAGGAGGAAGAGCCAGATCATCGCGGCGACGCGGTAGCGCAACAGCCGCAGGAAGAGCCCGGCGAGGTGAATCACTTCGACGTGACGACCTTCAGCGGCCAGAGGGACGTGAGCACGAGCACATAGACGACCCAGAGCGCGTGGTAGAGCGCGAGGTAGGCGACGCCGACCCAGAAGAACGAGGCCAGCAGCGTCGCGTCCCCCACCGCCAGCGCCCGCTCCGCCGTGCTCGTGAGCGCGAGGCGGGCGAGGACGACCGCACCCGCCAGTGCGACGCCGGCCACGAGTGAGGCTCCAGCGCTGAGGACGAAGCCGATGTACTCGCCGCCCGTCAGCAGGAACAAGAGGAGGAGCGTGGGGAGCAGCCCGCTCAGGAAGACCAGCACCAGCACGATCCCGACCACGACCCAGGCACGTTCCCCGCGTGTCAGCCGCCGCCGCTCGAGCCGTCTCCTCGCGAGCCGGTACAGGATCCAGAACGCGAGCAGGTACATCGCGGCGATGCCGATCGCCGTGATCACCGTGATGTCGTCCTTGCCGAGATCCGAGGTGACCTTGCCGGCCTCGCTCGCGTCGTAGAGCGCCCGGGGGCCGAGGACGAACTTGACGAGGACGACGAGCAGGTTGTAGCCGACCGCGTACAGGGCGATCGACGCCGGCAGGCCGAGATCGAGCCGCAGGCCCGCGTACAGCGCGACGCCGGTGACTGCGGCGACCGCAACCGCGACGCCGACGAGCGTCGACTCCGGCGGGGTGTCGCCGCCGCCGCCGGGGATGACGAGAATCGCGAGCGTCGCCAGGAGGCCCGCGGCGACGAAGCCGAGCAGGAGCCTGAGCGGGAACGGACCCACCGGACGAGGGTAGAGCCGTGGCTGGACGGTAGGCTGTCGCGCCGTGGAGCCGGACGTCTCAGTGGTCGTCACGCTCCTGAACGAGCAGGAATCCGTCGAGGAGCTGCACCGCCGCACGGTCGCCGCGCTCGACCCCAAGCCGTTCGAGCTGATCTTCGTCGACGACGGCTCAACCGACGGAACGTGGGCCGCGCTCGAGCGCCTCCATGCCGCCGACGCACGCGTGCACGCAGTGCGCTTCAAGCGCAACTTCGGCCAGCATCCCGCGATGCACGCGGGCCTCTCGCGCGCGCGGGGCGAGATCGTCGTGACGATGGACGGCGACCTCCAGAACCAGCCGGAGGACATCCCGCGCCTCGTTGCGGCGGTCGAGGCGGGCGCGGACGTCGCGAGCGGGCGCCGTGCGGCCCGCAACGACTCGTGGGGGCGGACGCTGCCCTCGCGGCTGATCAACGGCATGCTCCGCCGCTTCACGGGCGTTGCGATCTCCGACTTCGGCTGCGCCTTCAACGCCTACCGGCGCACCGCCGTCGAGCCGATGCTGCCGGCGATCGGGAAGCAGAAGTTCACGAAGGCGCTGATCCTCTCCGGCGGCGCCTCCGTGGTCGAGGTGGACGTCGGTCACGCCGCGCGCGCGGGCAACTCTCGCTACTCGCCGCTCCGCCTGACGCGGCTCGCGCTGCACGTCCTCGCCGGCTTCTGGCCCCAGCCGATCCAGTGGATCGGGATCGCGCTCGGGGTCGTCTGCACCACCCTCGCGGCGGTGCTCGCCGTGTACGGCGCCTGGTTCTGGATCGACCGCTCCAACTTCCCCGGCCCGCTCCTCGGCGGCGTGGCCGTCCTCTTCGTGCTCGGCATCCAGGGCTTCATCCTCGCGCTGGTCGGGGAGTACCTAGGCAGAATCCAGCGCGAGGTCGAAGGGCGGCCTCTCTACACGATCGCGGAGGAGCTTGTGAGCAAGCGCGTCCTCGTCACCGGCGGTGCCGGCTTCATCTCGTCGAACTTCATCCGGCACCTGCTGGCGAACACCGACCACGAGGTCGTCTCGCTCGACGCGCTGACGTACGCGGGGAACCTCGAGAACCTCGCCGACGTGATCAGCCACGAGCGGCTCTCGTTCGTGCACGGCGACATCCGCGACGCCGACCTCGTCGCCCGGATCGTCGACGGCGTCGACGTGATCGTGAACGCCGCCGCCGAGTCGCACGTGGAGAAGTCGATCGAGGAGGGCGCGTCCGAGTTCGTGACCACGAACGTCGAGGGCACGCAGATCCTGCTCGACGCGATCCGGCGGACGCCCGTCGAGCGGTTCATCCTGATCAGCTCGAGCGAGGTCTACGGGACGGCCGAGTACGCGCCGATGGACGAGGAGCACCCACTCAACCCGCGCTCGCCCTACGCGGCGACCAAGGCGGGCGGCGACCGGCTCGCCTACTCCTACTACGTCACGTACGGGCTGCCGATCGTGATCGTCCGCCCCTTCAACAACTACGGCCCGCGCCAGCACCCGGAGAAGGTGATCCCGCGCTTCATCACGCAGGCGCTCTCGGGCGAGCCGTTGACGATCCACGGCGACGGGCACGCCAGCCGGGACTGGCTCTACGTCGACGACGACGCCGAGGCGATCGAGGCGATCATCGCGGCCGACATCGACGCCCTCGCCGGCGAGGTCGTGAACGTGGCGACCGGCGTCGACATCTCGGTTCGCGACGTCGCCGACGCCGTGCTCGCGGCGGTCGGCGTCGAGGCCGAGCGGGCCTTCGTCGAGGAGCGGCCCGGCCAGGTCGACCGGCACATCGGCTCGACCGACAAGCTCGAGCGGCTGACCGGCTGGCGGGCCCGGACGAGCTTCGAGCGCGGGCTCGAGCAGACGGTGCGGTGGTACCGCGAGAACGAGGTGTGGTGGCGGGCACTGGCCGCGCGCGACAGCGTCTCCTCGTCCTAGGAGCGGGGCCCGCGCAGATCGGGCTCCTGCGCGCGGCACGCGAACGTGATCTCTTCGTGATCGCGGTCGACCGCAACCCGGCCGCGCCCGGCTTCGCCTACGCGGACAAGCGCGCGGTCGTCTCGACCGAGGACGAGCCCGGTGTCGACCGGCTCGCCCGCGCGGAGAACGTGGACGGGATCATCTCGCCGGGCGCGGACTGGCCGGTCGTCGTCGCGGCGCGAGTCGCGGAGCGCATGGGGCTGCCGCATCCGATCGACGCGGCGACGGCGGCGCTCGCGACCTCGAAGCAGCGGCAGCGGGAGCGCCTGGCGGAGCGGGGCGTGCCCCAGCCACGGCTCCTCGAGGAGCCGGCCGCGCCGTGCGTCGTGAAGGCACCGGACCGCCAGGGCCAGCGCGGGCTGACCTTCGTGCGGACGGACGCCGAGCTGCCGGCCGCGATCGAGGCCGCGCTCGAGGCCTCCCGCAACGGCACGTACATCGTCGAGGAGTACGTCGACGGCCCGGAGGTGACGGTTCAGGCCGTCTCGGTCGAGGGTGTGTTTCACCCCCTGCTCGTCGCCGACCGGTTGACCGCGGAGCCGCCCGCGTTCGGCGTCGCGCTGGCGCACGTCTGGCCTTGTGTTTCTGAAACACAAGGCCCGATCGCGGCCGCGCGAGCGGCGGCCGAGGCGCTTGGGATCCGCAACGGGCCGACCTACACGCAGATCAGAGTCGGAGAGGACGGATGCCGCGTGGTTGAGCTGGCTGCGCGGCTCGGAGGGGGCCACGACGCCGAGCTCTGCGAGGCGGCGACGGGTGTCCGGCTGAACGACCTCGCGCTCGACTTCGCGCTGGGCGGGGCAGCCTTGTGTTTCAGAAACACAAGGCTCCTCCACCGCGGGCGGGGCGTGCGTGCTCTTCCTCGTCGCGCCCGAGGGCGTGCTGCGTGAGGTCGAGGGCCGCGAGGAGGCGCACGGCGTGGACGGCGTCCTCGACGTGCGGATCTACCGGGAGCCGGGACACCACTTCGGGCCGTTGCGCCACGGCGCCGACCGCGCGGGTGCCGTCATCGCCGTCGGGGACGACCGCGACGACGCCCTCGAGCGTGCCCGCCGTGCGGCGGACTCAATACGCTTCCTCGTCGCATGACACGGGAGACGCAGCTCGGGTTCCAGCCACCCTCGCTCGGCGAGGAGGAGATCGAGGCGGTCGCGGAGACGCTTCGCTCCGGCTGGCTCACGACCGGCCCGAAGGCGGCGCTGCTCGAGGAGCGGATGGCCGCGTACCTCGAGACCGAGCACGTGCTCGCGGTCGCGTCCGGGACGGCCGCGATGCACCTGGCGCTCGTTGCGCTCGGGATCGGCCCCGGCGACGAGGTGATCACGAGCCCGATCACGTGGCCTGCGACGGCGAACGTGATCGTCCACGCCGGGGCGACGCCGGTCTTCGTCGACGTCCGCGCGAGCGACCTCAACATCGATCCGGAGCTGATCGCGGCGGCGGTGACGGAGCGGACGAAGGCGATCCTGCCCGTGCACCTCGCCGGCCAGCCGTGCGACCTGGATCCGATCTGGGCGCTCGGGCTGCCGGTGGTCGAGGACGCCGCGCACGCCGCCGAGAGCGCGTATCGCGGCCGCAAGCTGGGCGGGCTCTCGGACGCGACCTGCTTCTCCCTCTACGCGACGAAGAACATCGCCGCCGGCGAGGGCGGCCTCGTCGCGACGAACCGCGACGACGTCGCCGACGCAGTTCGCAACCTCCGGCTGATGCGCCGCGGCGACGGCTCGCGCTACGACATCACCGTCCCCGGCTACAAGGCGAACCTCTCGGACGTGCTCGCCGCGATCGCGCTCGTCCAGCTCGACAAGCTGCCCGAGCACACGGCCGCGCGCGAGCGCCAGTTCGCCCTCTACGACGAGGGTCTCGCCGGGATCGACGGGCTCGAGCCGCTCGCGCGCGACCCGCGCGACACGCACGCCCTCCATCTCTATGTCGTCCGGGTCGACGCCGATCGCTTCGGCCTCACTCGCGACGAGCTCCAGCGCGCGCTCGCCGCCGAGCGCATCTCCACCTCGATCCACTTCCTCCCCGTCCACACCCTCACCTGGTACCGCGAGCGCTTCCCGAAGCAGCCCGCGCTGCCCGTCGCCGAGCGGGCCGGCGACGAGATCCTCTCGCTGCCGCTCTCACCGGCCCACGCCGACGACGACATCGCGGACGTGGTCGACGCGCTCCGCCGGATCCACGAGCGCGCCGCATGAACCGCCCCGTCCGCATCGTCGCGACCCTTGTCCTCACCGGCCTCGCGGTCGCCTACCTCGTCTGGAAGGTCAACCTCGACGACACGATCGAGGTGCTCAGGAACACGGACCTCTGGTGGTTCGGGCTCTCGATCGCGATCATGACCGTGACGGCGATGCCGATGGCGCTGCGCTGGAAGTGGCTACTCGCGGCGCGTGGGATGCTCGACAGCTTCTGGTGGCTGACCCGCGCCTACTTCGTCTCCTACACGGCCAGCCAGATCCTGCCGACCGCAATCGGCGGCGACGCCGTCCGCGTCCTCGAGACCTCGCGGCGGCATCCGGGCCGGCTGGCCGACGTGACCGCGATCGTGCTGCTCGAGCGCGGGCTGGGCGGCGCCGCCACCGTTCTGCTTGGCGCGATCGGTTTCGTGCTCGCGCTCGGGCGCTACGACACGGGCGCGTATATCTGGCTCGAGCTGATGTTCGTCTGGGGAACGATCCTGCTCGCCGTGCTCTTCTTCTCGCGGCGCGTGCGGCCGCTGCTCTCGCGTTCGACGCCCCTCCTTGCGCGAGCGAAGCTCGAGCGGCCGCTGCGCTCCTTCTACGAAGGCGTGCACGCCTTCCGGAACCACGGCCGCCTGCTCGGGGCTGCGTTCACGCTCACGTTCACTCTGCAGGCGATCCGCATCCTCTCGATCTGGGCGTGCTGCAAAGCCGTCGGGATCGACCTCTCGCCGCTCGTCTACTACGTGATGGGGCCGCTCTTCTTCCTCGTCCTCCTCGTCCCGTTCACGCTCAACGGCTTCGCCGTGCGCGAGGCGTTCTTCGTCAGCTTCCTCGGCCAGCTCGGGGTCAGCGCCGACGCCGCCTTCGCCGCGGGCTTCCTCTTCTTCCTCGTCACGGTCGCGATGGCGCTGCCGGGCGGCGTGATCCTGCTCTGGGAGGGGCTCCGGAGACGGCCGGACCCGACGCATGCCTGACGCGTCGGCCGTCGTCGTCACCCACAACGCGCTGCCCTGGATCGAGCAGTGCCTCCAGAGCGTGCGCGGAGAGGAGACGGTCGTGGTCGACAACGGCTCGACGGACGGGACGGTCGACCTCGTGCGCGAGCGGTTTCCGGAGGCCAGTCTCGTCGAGCAGGAGAACCTCGGGCTCGCAGCCGGCTGGAACGCGGGCATGGCCGCGGCGTCCGGCCGCTACTTCCTGATCCTGAACGCGGACGCGTGGCTGACCGACGGGTCGCTCGCGCGGCTGGTGGCGTTCGCCGACGCGCGGCCCGGGGCGGCGGTGGTGGGCCCGAGGCTGCTGAACACGGACGGGACGCTGCAGCGCTCGGTACGGGGCTTCCCCACCCTCTGGCGACTCGCAACCGAGTACCTCTTCCTGCGCAAGCTCGCGCCACGCACGCGCTTCCTGAACGCGTTCTACGCCGGCGGGTTCGAGCACGACGAGGTGCGTGAGGTCGAGGTCGTGATGGGGGCGTGCATGCTCGTCCGCCGAGAGGCCGTCGAGCAGGTCGGGCCGCTCGACGAGGCGTTCTTCCTCTTCAGCGAAGAGACCGACTGGTGCTGGCGCTTCGGGCGGGCCGGCTGGAAGGTGGTCTTCTTCCCCGGCGCGGAGTGCGTGCACGTCGGTGGGGCCGCGCACGGGGGCCGCCTCTACCGCGAGAACCTGCGCGGCCACCTCCGCTTCCTCGCCAAGCACCGCGGCGTGCCGTATGCCGAGCGGGCGCGGCTGCTGCTCGGCTGCTCGCTACGCGTGCGTGAGCTGCTCTTCCGCGGCGAGCGCGGGCGGATGTACGGCGACGCCGCGTCATGGCTCTTCTCGCGACGGGTGCCGGAGCTGCTCGAGCGATGACGTTGCTGCGGCTCGCCCTGGCGACCGGCGTACTGCTCCTCCCCGGCGCGGTCGTCGCCCGTGCGTTCGGTCCCCGGGGGATGGCGGCCACGCTCGGGTGGTCGCTCGCGCTCATCTGCGGCGCGCTGGCCGTCACCTTCGCCGCCGGTACGTCGTTGACGCTGGCGCTCGTGTTGCTGCTCGTCGCGGGCGTCGTGGCGCTGCCCTTCGCGCGCCGTGCCCCTCGCTCCGAGCTCGTGCCGGGACGGTGGTGGGTGTTCTGTGCAGGTGCCGTGCTCGGCGTCCTGCTCTGGTTCGTGGCGGGCGAGATCGGCGGCGACGGGCTCTTCCACCTCGCCCGCGTTCGCAAGCTGGAGGCGTTCGACTCGCTCTCGCTCGACGCCGTCAACGAGTTCGCGGACGGCGGCCTGCACCCCGGCTACGCCTTCCCGCTCTGGCACGGGTTCCTCGCGCTCGTCGCGCGCGTGTCCTTCCTCGATCCCTCCGTGGTCGTCCTGCACGAGGCCTCGGTGCTCGCTCCGGTAGCGCTGCTCGTCGCCTACGAGGCCGGGTACGCGCTCTTCCGCCGCGTCGGGCCCGCCGTCGCCGTTGTCTGCGCCGCGGTCGGCGTGACCGCGCTCGCGCCGCGGCACGGCGGCGCGTACACGGCGCTCGCGCTCCCCGCGACGGCTTCGCGGCAGCTACTCGTGCCCGCCGCGATCGCGCTCGCGCTCACCTACGTCGTACGGCCGTCGCGTGGTGTCCTGGCATCGGCGGCGGCGGCGGGGCTCGTGCTCGCGGTGGTCCATCCGACCTACGCGATCTTCGTGTGGATCCCGTTCGCCGGCTTCCTCCTCGTGCGCTGGCTGGTTGCCCGCGGTGAGGCGAAGCGGATCGCCGTTGCACTCGCCGCGCTCGTCGTGCCGGCGGCCGCGTTTCTCGCTTGGTTGCTCCCGGTGGTACGCGACACCGCCTCCCACGCCCCGGCCGCGAACGAGCTCGAGCGCGCGCTCGTGCAATACGCGGGGCAGATCGACGTCGTCAGGGACGGGATCTACCGCCTGGCGCCCGAGGTCTTCGGCCGTGCCGGCGCGATCGCCGTCGCGGCGCTGCTGTTCGTCCCGCTCGCCGGGCTCGCGCTGCGGAGCCGCTGGGCGGCGTACGCGCTCGGCGGCTTCCTCGCAGTCGCCGCGGTGGTGCTCGTGCCGCCGCTCTTCGTCGCCGTCTCCGACCTCACCTCGGTCTCGCAGTCCCGCCGCGCCGCCGGCTTCTGGCCGCTCGCGTTCGCGTTCGCCGGCGGCTTCGCCGTCCTGACCGCGCTGCTCCGCTCGCTCGTCCTGCCGCTCTCGGTCTGGGCCGGGATCGCGCTCCAGCTGCTCTACCCGGGGGACTTCGACTACAGGCTGCACGAGGGTGGGCCAGCGCTCGTCACCTGGTTCGCGGTGGCGGGCGGCTTCGTCGCGCTCGCCTACGGGCTGACACGACTCCCGTCGCGTCGAACGGCCGACCTGGGTCGCCGGGCGCGGCGGCGGCGCTCTTCGTGCTTCCGATCGCAGTGCACGCCGCGTGGAACTGGAGCGCGTCCGAAGCGCGTCGGCCGAGCCCCCTTACGCCCGGCCTGGTTGAGGCGCTGCGCAAGCACGTGCCCCAGGGCGACGTCGTCTACTCCGACCTCGAGACGAGCTATCGGATCGCCTCCGAGTTGCCGGTCTACATCGCGGCCGCGCCGCCGAGCCACGTCGCGGACACGGACGAGAACCGCCCCTACTTCCGCCGCGCGCTGAACATGCGCTTCTTCGCCACGGGCAACACCGCCATTCCGCGCAGGGCGGGGGCCGACTGGCTCGTGGTCGACCGGCGGCGCTTCGACCTCACTCCGCGCCTCTACGCCGTCTTCCGGGACGACCGTTACACGCTCTACACGATCCCGTAGCCGCCAACCAGGCCAGTACCATCGCCGGGCATGAAGCTGCTGCTCGTCTCGCTCTACTGGCCGCCGGCGGGGGGCGGCGGCGTCCAGCGGCCGCTCAAGTTCGCCCAGTACCTGCCGGCGCTCGGAATCGAGACGCACGTGCTCGCGCCCGACGACCCGAAGTGGATCCACGAGGACGCCGGCCTGCGCGCGCCGACCCAGGCCTGGGTGCACCGCGCGCGCTATCTCGGGCCGAAAGGGCGCAAGCCGGCCGAGGAGCTCTACGGGAAGGAGGGCTTCGAGCGCGCGCTCGTCCAGGCGCGGCTGGCGGGTCGCCGCCTGCTCGTCCCCGACGAGAACGTCAGCTGGAACCTGACGGCGATCCCGGCCGCGATCCGGATCGCGCGCGCCGAGAAGATCGACGTCGTCGTCACGACCTCGCCGCCCGCATCCGTCCACCTCGTGGGCGCCGCGGTGAAGAAGGCGACCGGAGCCGCGTGGGTCGCCGACCTGCGTGACTCGCTCGTCGCCCACCCGCACCGGCGGGCCGAGAGCCTCGCCGTGCGCGCGAAGGAGAAGGTGGACGAGGGCGTCGCCCGCCTCGTCGCCCGCTCGGCCGACGCGATCACGTGCGTCTCGGACGCGATCGCCGACGAGGCGCGCGGCCTCTCGCCGCGCGGCAAGGTCGCGACGATCTCGAACGGCTGCGACTTCGACGACTTCGCCGGGATCGACTACACCCCGGGCACGCGCTTCCGGATCACCCACACCGGCAGCTTCTTCGGCAAGCGCGACCCGCGCCCGTTCCTGACCGCGCTGGACGAGTCGGGGCTCGACGTCGTCGCCCGCTTCCTCGGCGACTTCCGCTCCTCCGACCGGGAGTGGGCGGCCGAGCGCGGGCTCGACGACCGTCTGGAGCTGATCCCGTACGCGCCCCGCCAGACCGCGCTCGAGCTCCAGCGCGACTCGGAGGCGCTGCTGCTGCTGATCCCGGACGCGGGCGGTCGCGGCAAGGGCGTCCTCTCCGGGAAGGTGTTCGAGTACCTCGCCGCCGAGCGGCCGATCCTCGCCGCCGTCCCGCCGGACGGCGCCGCCGCCGAGCTGATCCGCGAGACGGGAGCCGGCGTGGTCGCGCCGCCTGACGACGTCGAGGCGCTGAAGCAGGCGCTCGGCGAGCTGCACCGGCGTTTCGCGAACGGCGGCCTACCCGCCACCCAGATTCCGGAGGAGACGCGCCACCGGCTCTCGCGCCGGGCCCGCGCCGAGGAGCTCGCGGAGCTCGTCCTGTCGCTGTGACCCCCGCGAAGCCCGGTCTCGTCGTCGACGCGCTCTTCTTCGCGACCGTCTTCACGGTCACCTTCGCGAAGCTGCAGTGGGAGGTCGCGGGCACGCTCAGCCTCTCCGACGTCCTCACCGTGCTCTTCCTGGTCGCCGTCGCGGGCACGCGGCTCGGCACGGGCGACCGGCGGCTCGCCTGGGGAGCGGCCGTGGCGGCGGCCTTCTTCCTCGCCTTCCTGACCGTCTACCTCGTCGGCTTCTTCAACCTCGACACCGAGCAGGCCCTCGCCCAGTGGGCGAAGGGGATGGTCAAGTTCGTGCTCCACTTCCTCTTCCTCGTCGCCGGGATCTCCTACCTCGCCCGCCGCGCCGAGCGCTTCTACTGGTGGACGCTGGCGGCCTTCATGGCCGGCTTCGCCGCGAACGCGCTCTACGGGATCGTCCAGCTCGGCGTCGCCGAGGTGGCGGACGTGAACCTCGACCAGTCGCTGCTCTCGCCGATCACGGGCGGCGCGAGCCAGATCAACATCTACGGCGCGATCGAGGGGCAGAGCGTCTACCGGCCGAACGCGCTCACCGGCGATCCGAACCACCTCGGGATCGAGCTCGTGATCCCGCTGCTCGTGCTGACGCCGCTCTACCTGCGGCTCGAGCGGGGCCACCGGCTGCGCGCGCCGCTCGCCGTCCTGCTCGCCTTCCTGCTCCTCGTCGAGCTGGCGACGCTGTCCCGGTCGGGGCTGCTCGGCCTCGGCGCCGGCCTGCTCGTGCTCGCGGTCCCGTACCGGCACAAGCTCTTCACCCCCGAGCTGCTCGCGCCCCTCGCGGCGGTCGCGGTCATGCTGGGGGCCGTCCTCGTCGCGCGCTGGGACTTCTTCGAGCAGGTGCTCCGCAGCCGTGTCGACACGTCCGCGCGCGGGACCTCGACGCACTTCGACGTCTACGCCTTCGTCCCGGACGTCCTCACCTCGAACCCGTTCTTCGGCCTCGGCCTGAACAACTTCTCCGTCTACTACGAGTTCGTCACCGGGCGGACGAACTTCGGCCCGCACTCGTTCTACGTCGCCACGATCGTCGAGACGGGCCTGATCGGGACGGCGCTCTTCGTCGCCTTCCTCTGGCACGTCTTCCGCCGGCTGGGGCGGCTGCGGGCGATCGGGCGCGCGCTCGCCTCGCCGCGAATCCGCCCGCTCGCCTGGGGGATGACGGCCGCGCTCGTCGGCACGATCGCCGCGAACGCCTTCTACCTGACGATGTCGTTCTACTACTTCTTCGCGTTCGCGATGCTCGCGCTCGCGGCGCCGATCGTCTTCGCGCGCCGCCTCAGCGGGAGCCCGCGGGCTGAAGCCGGTACCTGAGCAGCGTCCGGAGGACGCGCAGGCCGTCCAGCGCCGTCAGCTTCTTGCCGGCCTCGCGCGACCTCGCCTCGTAGCTGACCGGGACTTCGTAGATGCGGACGCCGCGGCGCAGCAGCTTCGCCGCGATCTCCGGCTCGATCCCGAAGCCGCGCTCGCGCAGGTCGAGCGAGCGGAAGAGCTCCAGGCTCATCGCCTTGTGGCAGGTCATCACGTCCGAGATCCAGCTGTTGTAGATCACGTTGCACGCCAGCGTGACCGCCTTGTTCCCGATCACGTACCAGAAGTTGTACGAGGAGTGCGAGAGGAAAGCCCGGTTGCCGAAGACGGCCTGGGCATGGCCGGAGAGGAGCGGCTCGAGCATGGGGCCGAGGCTCGCGGCCTCGTACTCGAGATCGGCGTCGAGGACGGCTGCGAAGCGGCCGCTCGCCTCCGCGAGCGCGGTCTGGAGCGCGGCGCCCTTGCCACGGTTGCGCTCGTGGAAGAGGACGCGGACGTGCTCCGGCCAGCCGCCGTTTCGGAGCAGCTCGCGCGTCCCGTCCGTCGAGCCGTCGTCGACGATCACGAGCTCCCGTGAGCTCACGGGCAGCTCCGTCTCGAGCGCGTCCTTGATCGCCGCCTCGACCGTGGCGCGCTCGTTGTAGACGGGCATCAGGATCGTCAGGTCGGGGCCGGCCACGCGGCGCAGTCTACGATCGCCCACCTGAACGTCGTCGTTCTGACCACCTCCTATCCCCGCGACGAGCGCGACGTCGCCGGGCTCTTCGTCCGCGACGCCGTCGAGGCGGCTCGCGCGGAGGGCGTCCGGGTGACCGTCGTCTCGCCCGCGTCCTTTCGCCACTACGGGATCGCCTACGGGCACGGCGTCATCGGCAACCTCCGCCGGCGGCCGTGGCTCGTCCTGCTCCTGCCGGCGTTCCTGCTCTCGTTCGCGCGTGCGGCACGGCGGGCCGCCCGCGACGCCGATCTCGTCCACGCGCACTGGCTTCCCTCCGGCCTCGCGGCGCTCGCGACCGGCAAGCCCTTTCTCATCCAGCTCTGGGGAACGGACGTCGAGCTCGCCCGCCGGGTTCCCTGGCTCTTCCGCCCGATTCTGCGCCGCGCGCGGCTCGCGATCGTCGCCTCCGAGCACCTTGCCCAGGCGGCTCGCGAGCTCGGGGCGCGGGACGTGCGCGTTGTCCCGACCCCTGTCGAGCTCCCGGAGTCGGTCGGCGAGCCGGACGAGCCGCCGCACGTCCTCTTCGTCGGCCGCCTCTCCCCGGAGAAGGGGATCCACGAGTTCCTCGCGGCGACAGAAGGGCTGCCGCGCGTGATCGTCGGCGCCGGGCCGGTCGACGTCCCGGAGGCAGTCGGCTTCGTCCCACGCGCCGAGCTCGGCCGCCTACTACGAGCGCGCAGCGGTCGTCTGCGTCCCGTCGCGGCGCGAGGGCTACGGCGTCGTCGCGCGGGAGGCGATGGCCAACTCCCGTCCGGTCGTCGCCACGGCCGTCGGCGGCCTCGTGGACGCGATCGAGGACGGCGTCACGGGGCTGCTCGTCCCGCCGGACGACGCGCCGGCGCTGCGCGAGGCGATCGAACGACTGCTCGGCGACGCCGACCTGCGCGCGCGGCTCGGCGCAGCCGCCCGGGCCCAGGCGGCCGAGAGCGTGGTCTCGCGAGGAGGCCGGACGCGCCGCTCGCGGACGTCTACTCGGCGTACACCGGAATCCCGGCCACCCGCCGCGGCGCGCCGTAGCGGCGCTCGAGCGCGTCCAGCAGCTGCGGTCGCGCCGCGAACGCGCGACCCGCGACGACGGCGCGGACGTCCCAGCGCTCGAGCACGCGCATCACCTCGGCGTCCGTCAGCGAGCCGGTCTCGAAGCGCAGCATCGCCGTGTCGACGAGCGGGCCGGCGACGCGGCGGTCGGCGAGGAAGGGGACGATCGAGTGGTCCGAGACGACGAAGTCCTCCGGATCGGTCTCGCGCTCCAGGTACCGGGCGACCGCGACGAGCTCCGGCTCCTCGGGCACGTCGTCGAGCACGACCCGGCGTTGCTGCTGGACGTAGCCCGCGACGAGCAGCAGCGCGAGCGCGCCCAGCGCAAGGTTCCGCCACGGCAAGCCGTTCCGCGAGCGCGCCGAGCGCGATCCCGGCCGGCACGGCGAGCACGACCGGCAGCATCGAGCAGATGGTTGTAGTGGAGCGGGTGGTGGTAGGCGAGGAACGCGAGCGAGATCGCCGCCCAGGCCCACAGCGCCCAGACGGCGCCCGTCTGCCACCGCCGCGACAAGCAGGACGGAGGCGGCGAGACCGGCGACGACGAGCCACGCGAAGGGCGTCCGCCAGTTCAGGAAGGTGGCGAGCTCGTGCCACTTGTCGATCACGTCCGGCGTGTCGCGCGCGTCGCGGTGGTAGACGACGACGCTCTCCCAGAGCTCGCCGAGGACGTCGCGGTAGGCGACGACGAGCACCGCGCCTACGACGCCCGCCCCGCCGAGCGCCGCGACGAGCATCCGGCCGCGCCCGGATCGCTCCCAGAGCAGGAGCAGGAGGAACGGCACAACTGCGAGCACGGCGTTCGGCTTCACAGCGACCGCGAGCGCGAGCGCGGCGCCCCCGGCGGCTGCGATCCCGAGCGAGCGGCGCTCCTTCGCCTCCCAGGCGAGCCAGAAGGCGAGCAGTGAGATCCCGAGCGGCGGCAGGTCGGCGAGCACGCGGTGGGCGAAGAGCGGGAAGGGCGGCGCGACCGTCAGCAGCGCCGCAGCCGTCAATCCTGCGACCGGGCCTGCGATCGCCCGCCCGAGCAGGTAGGCCGCGAGGCACGTGAGCACCGCGAGCACCACCATCCCGATCTGGAAGCCGCGGACCGAGTCGGCGCCCGCGAGCGAGATCGCCCGCAGCAGGAGGTAGAAGACCGGCGGCTGCGGCGCGAACACGTCTGCGCCGAGCCGCTGGCCGTGCTCGAGCGCGTCCACGCTCGAGAGGTAGACGCCTTCGTCGTAGTCGGTGTCGCTGCCGACGAGACGGCCGAAGAGCAGCACCTGGGCGACGACGAGGACGGCGAGCGCCGCTCCCTCCCAGGCGGGTGTCAGCCGAGCTCTCGTCGCAGCACCTCGGCCGCGCGCGGGCCCGCCGCTCCGTCCCAGAGCGGGATCTCGCGTGGCTCGCGCCGCCCGTCCAGGAGCTCAGGGATGCGGGCGATCGCGGGCGGGTCGGCGCCGAGCACGACGTTCGTCCCGAGCTCGACCGTCACCGGGCGCTCGGTCGTGTCGCGCAGCGTGAAGCAGGGGATCCCGAGCGCGGACGTCTCCTCCTGGATCCCGCCGGAGTCGGTGAGCACGAACCGCGCCTCCGCCTGGAGGCCGAGGAACGCGAGATAGCCGAGCGGCGGGCTGAGGATCACGCCCGCCCGGACGAGCGTGGCCTCGTGGCCGAGCTCGATCAGATGCCCGCGCGTTCGTGGATGGACCGGGAACACGACCGGAACGGTGGCCGCAAGGCTCGCCAGCGCCTCGACGGTCGCCTCGAGCAGCGCCGGATCGTCGACGAGCGCGGGACGGTGCAGCGTGACGAGGCCGTACTCGCGTGGCCGCAGCCCCAGCTCCTCCCAGGGCGCCTCGGCGCGCGCGGCGTCGACGTGCGCGAAGCACCGAGTCGATCATCGTGTTCCCGACGAAGTGGGCGAGCTCGAGGTCGATGCCCTCGCGCTCGAGGTTGTCGAGCGCGCTCTCGGAATGGACGAGCAGGACGCGCGAGACGTGGTCGGCGACGACGCGGTTGTGCTCCTCGGGCATCCTCCGGTCGTAGCTGCGCAGCCCGGCCTCGAGATGGGCGACCGGGATGTCGAGCTTCACCGCGGCGAGCGCGCCGGCAAGCGTCGAGTTGACGTCGCCGGGGACGACGACGAGGTCGGGGCGCCGGTCGAGCAGCACGCCCTCGATGCCGACGAGCGCCCGAGCCGTCTGCTCGGCGTGCGTGCCGGAGCCGACGCCGAGAAAGACGTCCGGCTTCGGCAGGTCGAGCTGGGCCAGGAAGACGTCCGACATCTCCGTGTCGTAGTGCTGGCCGGTGTGGACGAGGTCGACGTCGATCTCGGGGGCGAGCTCCCGCAGCGCGCGGTGTACCGGCGCCGCCTTCATGAAGTTCGGGCGCGCGCCGACGACGAAGCAGATGCGTGCTCCCGGAGCCGCCATAGCGGCGGAGCGTACAGACGCACGGGGCTAGACTCGCGGGCGTGCTCGCCCTGAAAGCGGTCTTCTGGCTCTCGCTGGGAGCGCTCCTCTGGACTCATCTGCTCTACCCGCTCGGCGCCGTCGCGCTCGCGCGCGTGCGTACGCGCCGCGTCCGCAAGGAGCCGATCGAGCCGGCCGTGGCCGTGATCGTCGCCGCCTACAACGAGGAGGCCGTGATCGAGCGGCGGCTCGAGAACCTGCTCGCGCTCGACTACCCGGCCGACCGCCTCGAGCTCGTCGTCACCTCGGACGCGTCCACCGATCGCACGCACGAGCTCGTCGAGCGCAGTGCTTCCAAAGTCGGTGGCGACCGCGTTCGCCTGATCGTGAACCCGCGCGGCGGCAAGGTGGCGGCCCAGAACCGTGCCGTGCGCGAGACGAGCGGCGAGATCGTCGCCTTCTCGGACGCCAACGCGACCTGGGCGCCCGACGCGCTCCGAGCAGCTCGTCGCGAACTTCGCCGATCCCGAGGTCGCCTACGTCTGCGGCCGGCTCGTGCTCGAGACGGCCGACGGCTCCAACCGGGAGGGCCTCTACTGGCGCTACGAGCTCGTCCAGCGGGAGGCCGAGTCGCGGCTCGGCTCGATCACCGGCGGGAACGGCTCGATCTACGCGGTCCGTCGCTCCGACTACGTCGAGGTCGACCCGAAGTGGGGCCACGACCTCTCCTTGCCCTACCGGATGGTGCAGGCGGGCCGGCGGGCGGTCTACGAGCCGGAGGCGCGCGCGTTCGAGAAGCCGACGCCGTCGAACGAGACCGAGTACCGCCGCAAGGTGCGCATGTTCGAGCACTGCTGGGAGATCACGCTGCGCGGCTCGATGCTCAAGCGCCTGCCCTTCGGCTACCTCGTCGAGGTGATCTCGCATCGGGTGCTCCGCTACGGAAGCGGGATCCTTCACCTCGCGCTGCTCGCGTCCTCGCTCGCGCTCGTCGGCGAGGGCCTCCTCTACCAGCTCGTACTGGCGGCGCAGCTGACGCTGATCGCGGCGGCGATGGGAGGAGTCGGGATCGCGCGCTACTACGCGCTCGTCACCTGGGCGACGGTCGTCTCGCTCTGGAACTACCTCCGCCGCGGCGTTCCCGCGACGTGGGAGGCGGCGGAGGGGACGAGGTAGACAGCGTCCGGAAGGGCGGATATCCAACAGCTGGCACGTTGGATATCCTGACGGCATGAAGACGACGGTCGACATCGATCGCGCAGCTCGCCGACGAGGCGGCAGAGATTCTGGGCACGAAGACGCTCAAGGACACGGTCAATGGGGCGCTGCAGCGAGGTCGTGAGCGCGAGAGCTTCGTCGCCAACTCGCCGAGGAGATCCTGGCCGGAACGCTCCCCGTGCCGACGCCGGAGGAAGTGGCGCGGTGCCAAGCTGCCGAAGGTCCCGTTCGACGCTCCGCTGGAGCGCGACGCCGGCAGGTGACGCTGGTCCTCGCGGACACGAGCGTCTGGGCGCGCGAGCACCAGACGCGGTCGCGGCGCTCCTCGCCGCTGCCATCCGTGCGAACGCGCTCGCAATCGCGACTCCCCTCGCGCTCGAGCTCCTGCGCTCGGCGCGGAGCGCGGCCGCGTCTGCAGCGCGACGCGAACGCTACGACTGGCTTCGGCAGATCGAGATCTCGCGACTGCGGTCGAGCGCCGCGCACGCGACGTTCAAGCTGCACTTGCCTGGCGCGGCTATCACCGAGGACCGTCTGCCGTCGACCTGCTTGCGGCGGCAGCGGCGGAGTCCGTCGACGCCGAGCTCTGGCACTGCGATCGCCACTTCGAGCTGATCGCCGAGGTCACGGGACAGCCGATGCGGCGGCTCGGCGAGTGAACCGCGCGCTCGACGTCGCCATCGCGGGGACGGGCCTCGTGCTCACGAGCCCCGTCCTCGCCGCCGCCGCGCTCGCCGTCAAGCTCGGCGACGGCGGGCCGGTCCTCTTCAAGCAGACGCGGGTCGGCAAGGACGGCGATGACTTCGAGCTCCTGAAGCTGCGGACGATGGTCGTCGGCGCCGAGACGAAGGGCGCGGGCTATGCGGTCGACAAGGGCGACTCGCGGATCACGCGCGTCGGCCGCTTCCTCCGCCGCACGTCGATCGACGAGCTGCCGCAGCTCTGGAACGTCGTCCGCGGCGACATGAGCCTGATCGGGCCGCGACCGACGCTGCGCTACCAGGTCGAGCGCTACTCCGAGCGGCAGCGGCGCCGGCTCGACGTCCTGCCCGGGATCACCGGCTGGGCGCAGATCCACGGCCGCGCGGCTCTCTCCTGGGACGAGCGGATCGAGCTCGACGTCTGGTACGTCGAGCACCGCTCGCCGCGCACGGACCTGCTGATCCTGCTCCGCACGCCGCTCTCGCTCTTCGGCGGCACCTACAAGGGCGAGACAGGGGGTTGGAGAAGCTAGCAGCTGCCCCGCGTGACCGCCGTCCTCTTCACCTGCGCCGGGCAGCGCGTCGACATCGTCTCCGCCTTCGCGCGCGCCGGCGCGACGACGATCGCGGCCGACATCGACCCGCTGGCACCCGCGCTCTGGCACGCCGACCACCAGGCGCTCGCGCCGCGGATCGACGACGACGGCTACGTCGCCTTCCTGCGTGCGCTCGTCGAGGAGCACGACGTGCAGCTGATCGTCCCGCTCACCGACCTCGACCACGTCAAGCTCGTCCGCGCCCGCGAGGAGCTCGGCGCGGTCGTCCTCCTCCCCTCCGAGGAGGTCGTGCGCCGGGTCGGCGACAAGTACACCGCGCACTGCTTCTTCGAGGAGCGCGGGATTCCGACGCCGCCGAGCTGGCTCCCGGGCGACGTGCCGGACGACGCGCGCTACCCATTGCTCGTGAAGGTGCGCGAGGGCTTCGGCTCGCGCCACATCCACCGCGCCCGCGACCGGGCCGAGCTCGACTTCTTCCTCCGCTACACGCCGGTCGAGTCGTTCGTGCAGACGGCGTGCGCCGGCGAGGAGTTCTCGATCGACGTCTTCTGCGACCTCGACGGGCGCTGCCTGAACGCGATCCCGCGCACGATGATCCAGTCCAAGGGCGGCGAATCGATCAAGGGGATGACGATCCAGGACCGCGACCTGATCGAGTTCGGCGCCGAGGTGGCAGAGGCGCTCGGCCTCGTCGGCCCCGGCACGATCCAGTGCTTCCGCGAGGCGAACGGCCGCCACGAGGTCACGGACGTCAACCCGCGCTTCGGCGGCGCTTTTCCGCTGCCCCTCGCCGCAGGCAGTCGGTACCCTGAGCTGGCGCTTGCGCTCGCGAACGGCGAGCGGCCCGAGCCGACGCTCGGCGACTTCCGCGCAGGTGTGCTGATGACCCGCTTCTTCTCCCATTTGCATCTGACAGCCGGTGACGGCGGTAGCCTCGTTCCGTTCGCGGAGGAGCTTCCAGAGCCGGTCGCAGGCGAGCCCGGCGAGGCGTGATCCGTCTCATCGCGGCAGGGGTGGCCCTCCTGGGCCTGGCAACAGCGTGCGCGGGCGAGTCCGAGCAGACTGCTCCGCCGCCGCGGCCTGCACCCACGTACACCGCAGCCGCCAGGAAGCTCGCCCGAAGCCGCAGGCCGCGAAGGTGCTCGTCACGGTCGTCGACGGCGACACGCACCGGCGCCTGCAGGGCGCGCGGGTCGTGATCGGCAAGCGGGCCGGCTACGCCGACGCGACTGGGCTCGCGAAGGTGAAGATCAAGCGCCGGGCCGCATTGCCGGTGACGGTCTCCAAGCCCGGCTACGCGATGCGCGTCGTGCGGATGCCCTTCAAGCAGCGGCGGCAGGTGACGATCCGGCTCTACCGCAACGCGCTCCAGTGGCCGATGTACGGCGCCAATGACCGCCGCACGCAGGCGCATACCGACATCAAGCTCCGGCCGCCGTTCAAGGTCGTCTGGTCGCGTGGAGTGGGAGCGCTGATCGAGTTCCCCGCCGTCGTCAGCGGCGGCGTCGCGTACGTCGGCAACTACAAGGGCACGATCTACGCGCTCAGCATGCGCAACGGCAAGCGGATCTGGACCTACGACCCGCCCGGCGGAAAGATGGCGTCGTCGCCCGCGGTCGTCGGCGAGGACCTCGTCGTCCACGGCATGGACGGCGTCGTGCGCGTGCTCGACCGCGGCAACGGCCGCCTCCGCTGGAGCTACCGCGTCGGCTCGCCGATCGAGTCGTCGCCGATCGTCCGCGGCGGGCTCGACTACTTCGGTGCCTGGAACGGCCGTGTCTACGCGCTCGACCTGAAGCGGCGGCAGCTCCGCTGGAGCTATCGCACGGGCTTCAAGATCACGTCGAGCGCCTCGATCGCCGGCAAGACGCTCTACATCGGCGACTACGGGGGCCAACTGCACGCGCTCTCGGCCCGCACCGGCACGCGGCGCTTCGTCCGCTCGGTCAACGGCCGCGTCTACGGCACGCCTGCGGTCGCCGCCGGCCGCGTCTTCGTCCCCTCCTCGACCGGGAACAGCCTGACCGCCTTCACGACCTCGGGCCGCTACCTCTGGCGCGTCGGCACCGGCGGCTACGTCTACTCCTCGCCGGCGGTCTGGGCCGGCCGGGTCTTCTTCGGCTCCTACAACGGGCGCCTCTACTCGGTCTCGGCGAAGTCGGGCCGCGTGCTGTGGAGCGTCGGCGCCGGCGGCCCGGTCTCCGGCGCGGCCGTCGTCGTCGACGGCGTCGCGTATGCGGGCTCCACGTGGGGGAAGATCACGGGCGTCGACGCGAAGAGCGGCCGCGTCGTCCTGAACTTCCCGCACGGCGAGTACGTGCCCGTGTCGGGCAACGGCCGCCGGCTGCTGCTGCACGGCTACTCGCGGATCTGGGCGGTCGAGCCGACGGCATGAAGATCTTGCTGGCGGCGCTCGCCGCGCTGATCATCCTCGCCGGCGGGGCCGCCGCCGGCTACGTCCTCTACAAGCGCGACATGGCCGCCGACGTGCGCGGCTCCTCGACCGTGGAGTTCGTCACGACCGAGGAGGAAGAGCCGCTGCCGCCGCCGCCCCCGCCGAAGCAGGCGGCGCTCGAGGTGGTCTGGCCGCTGAACGGCTACGACGCCGAGCGCCAGCGCGTCGCTCCCTTTCGGCTCGAGCCGCCCTTCAGGCGCGTGTGGACGTTCCGGGCGCGGCAGCTGCTCGAGTTCCCGCCCGCGATCGCCTACGGACGCCTCTACTTCACGAACAACTCCGGCGTGATGTTCGCGGTCAACGCGAAGACCGGGAAGCGGGCGTGGAAGAAGGCGATCGATCGCTGCGTCGCCGCCTCGCCCGCCGTCGGCGACCACACGGTCTACCAGGCGTTCATGAACCGGCCGCCGTGCAACAGCAAGGCGAAGCCCGGGCGGCTCGAGGGCGAGGTGATCGCGTTCGCGTCCGGCTTCGGGAAGATCCGCTGGCGCACGAAGCTCGGGCCGACCGAGTCGTCGCCGCTCCTCGTCGACGGGCTCGTCGTCGTCGGCGACTGGCGCGGGCGGGTCTACGCGCTCGACGCGAAGACGGGCCGGGTGCGCTGGACCTTCCAGGGCAAGGGCCGGATCAAGGGCGCGCTCGCCCGCTCGGGCAACCGGCTCTTCGTCGGCACCTACAGCGGCTACCTCTACGCGCTCCAGGCGCGCACGGGCAAGGTGATCTGGCGGACGCGCTCGCAGGATCGTCTCGGCGGCCGGGGGCAGTTCTACTCGACGCCGACGGTCGCCTACGGCCGCGTCTACATCGGCTCGACCGACGGGAAGATGTACTCGTTCGGGGCCGCGAGCGGCAAGCTGCGCTGGTCGCAGGGAACCGGCGGCTTCGTCTACGCCTCCCCGGCGGTCTGGCGCAAGACCGTCTACGCCGGCTCCTACTCCGGCCGCTTCTACGCCTTCGACGCGGCAACCGGCGACGTCCGCTGGCGCTTCGACGCGGGCTCGGACATCTCCGGCTCGGCCACCGTGCTGAACGGGGTCGTCTACTTCTCGACCTTCGACGAGAAGACGTTCGCGCTCGACGCGCGCACCGGGAAGCTCCTGTGGACGTTCAGGGACGGCAAGTACGGCGGCGTCGTCGCCGACCGCGACCGCCTGTTTCTCGTCGGCCACGCGCGGGTGTATGGGCTGGTCGAGAGGTAGAGTCACGCCCGCGTGAGTCGGCCGACGCCAGTCCCCGACCTCGACGCCGAGACGGGAGGTCGACCTCCGCTCCGTCTGGGAGCGGATCGCCGCGCGCTGGTGGCTGCCCGTGCTCGGGACGGTGCTCGGCCTCGTCGCGGGCTTCCTGCTCGCGCTCGGCGGCGGCAAGGTCTACGAGGCGGAGACGCTGATCGCGATGGGCCAGCCGTTCTCGCCCAACGGCGGTGCGCCCGTGCAGAGCTTCCTCACGAACGCGCGCGCGGTCTCCGAGATCGTGCGCTCGGAGTCGGCGCTCGAGAAGGCGGCCCGCGCCTCGGGCCTGCGCGTGGGAGCGCTCCGCGGCAACGTCACCTCGCAGATCGTCGGCGCCTCCGGACCGGGTGCGCGGCCGACGGGAGCGCCGCTCGTGACGATCACCGTCGTCGCCGCCCAGCCGCTGAGGGCCGAGAAGGCGGCCGACGCGCTCGGGCAGGAGGTGATCACGCGCACGTCGGCGCAGTACGTCGACACGAAGATCGAGGCCTTCAACGACCAGCTCGGCTCGATCCAGGAGCAGCTGAACACGCTCGTGCCGCGGATCGCGCAGCTCGAGGAGGCGGTCGAGGAGCCGGGGCTCTCGTCCCTCGACAAGCTCGTGCTCGTCAGCTCGCTCGACAACGCGCAGGCGCGCCGCGGCCAGCTGCTCGATCTCCAGTCGGACGTCCAGCAGCAGCTCGCGCTCGCGGAGAACGTCGAGAAGGCACAGGTGGTCGAGCCGGCGGCCGCAGTCAGGACGACCGCGCGGAGCGGCCGCAACAGCGCGCTCGTCGGCGGGCTGATCGGGCTCTTGCTCGGCTGCGCCGCGGCCCTGCTCGCCGACCCGTTCCTCGCGCGCCGCGCCCGCACGGCCTAGGCGAGAGAGCGTTCGAGCCGCGCCGCGGCGGCGCCGAGTCCGAGCGCCGCGAGCGGCAGGAACGCGAGCTCGAGCCGGAACTCGGTGTTGTTCGGCGCGATGAGCACGTAGGCGAACGCTGCGGGAACGGCGCCCAGATGAACGTCCGCGGCGGGCCGGCGCGGCCGAAGCAA
The DNA here is from genome assembly GCA_963850995.1 of uncultured Gaiellaceae bacterium. Taxonomy (GTDB): domain Bacteria; phylum Actinomycetota; class Thermoleophilia; order Gaiellales; family Gaiellaceae; genus Gaiellasilicea. The sequence continues at coordinate 784,606 of CAWKNQ010000004.1, forward strand.
GGCGACGGCATCGTCCTCCGACGATCACGAGAGCGACGAACGGGTGCTCCGCGAGAAACGAGAGGTCGGATTTCACGACGTCCTTGCACACCGCCGACGTAGCGGTCGGCGATGAACGACCACGTGGGGTCGTCGACGGGGTAGTAGCCGTACAGCGGATATGCGATCGCCGCCTTCAGCGGCACGCCGAAGACGAGCGGTGCCGGCAGCGCGGCGAGGACGCCGATCCCGGCGAGCGCGCCGGTGACTCGCGAGACGGTGGACGAGGAAGGCGAGCACGGATGCGCCGACGACGACCACGGTCAGGTCGCGCGTGAAGCCGAGCACGAGAATAGCGCGCCCAGCCGACGAGCCAGCAGGGGTCCGCGCGTCAACGCCAGGCAGCCGCAGGCCAGCGCCGCGGTCAAGAGTGCGAGCCCCCAGCTGTCGGTGAGCGGGGACGAGGACCAGGTGCGAAGCGGCTCGACGAGCAGACCGCTACGGCGACGGGCAGCGCGATCCGGAGCGGGAACCAGAGCCGCAGGAGCAAATAGAGCAGGGGCGCGCAGCAGCACGTAGCCCGCCAGCGACACGAAGCGGAGGCCGCTCGGCCCGAGCCAGCGGTCGAGCGGCGCCGCGAGCAGCGGTACGATCGCGCCGCCGCTCGTAGAACTCGCGCGCTCTCGCGCACCCAGCTCGCGGACTGCTCAGCTTGTCGCTGGTAGCGGGCTGGTCGGCCTGCATCTCGGCATCACGATCGTCTTCTCGTCTCCTGGAACACGTGCGCAACTCGTCCTCCTTCTCGGCGCCGAGACTCCGCAGCACCTGCGCGTCGGTAGAAGTAGCCGTCCGGCATCCATCGCGTCGGTTGCGTCCACAGTCACGGCTGCGACGGCGAGCGCGAATTCAGTGAGGTGCCGCACGTCCATGTGCGTCGCGAGATGGCTCCTGTTCCAGGCGCTAACGTTGCCCACCGTGCGCGTCCTCTCTCCGATATCGGCCGGCGCGCCAGATGGTTGACGGCAAGCGCGTCGCGGTCGTCGTCCCCGCGCACAACGAGGAGCAGCTGATCGGGACGACGCTCGCCGGCATCCCGGAGTTCGTCGACCACGTGATCGTCGTCGACGACAACTCGACGGACGACACGGCGAGTATCGCGACCGCCCTCGGCAGCGATCGGATCGAGCTCGTGCAGCGGAGCGAGAACGGCGGCGTCGGCGCCGCGATCGTCGACGGCTACGGGCGCGCGCTCGACGCCGGCGACGAGGTCGTCTGCGTGATGGCCGCCGACAACCAGATGGATCCCGGCCGATCTGCTCACGCTCGTCGAGCCGGTCGCGCGCGGCGAGGTCGACTACGCGAAGGCGAACCGGCTCGTCAGCGGCGAGGCCTGGAAGCTGATCCCGCGCACGCGCTACCTCGGCAACGCGATCCTCTCGCTGCTGACGAAGATCGCCTCCGGCTACTGGCACGTCGCCGACTCGCAGACCGGCTACACGGCGATCTCGCGCGCGATGCTGGCCCAGCTCGACCTCGACCGGATCTACCGCGGCTACGGCTTCCCGAACGACATGCTCGTGCACCTGAACGTCTGGAACGCCCGCGTGCGCGACTTCCCGTCGAAGCCGGTCTACGGCGTCGGCGAGCAGTCGGGGATCAGGCTGCGCCGCGTCGTGCCGCGCATCTCCTGGCTGCTGATCAAGGGCTTCTTCTGGCGCCTGCGCGAGAAGTACGTGATCCGCGACTTCCACCCGCTCGTCTTCTTCTACGCGCTCGGGCTCCTGATGACCGCCGCAGGCCTCCTCCTCGGCGCGATCGAGGTGATCCTGCGCCTGAAGGGGAACGAGATCACGACGCCGACGATCGTGCTCGTCGCGCTGCTCCTGATCTCGGGGAGCCAGTTCACGCTCTTCGCGATGTGGTTCGACATGGAGTCG
>CAWKNQ010000005.1:0-42900 GCA_963850995.1 uncultured Gaiellaceae bacterium
CCCTGCAAATGCAGGGCTTTTCCTTAGCAGGCCTGTAAGCCGGATTCTGTCTTGGGTGACCATCCCTCTAGGCCGGGAGTTGCCTCACGGCTCGAGCGGTGTACCCGATCCCTCGGCGGGCCGCGTCAGCGGGATCTGCTTCACCTTGCACCGAGTGGGGTTTGGCAAGCCGCCGTGTCGCCACGACGCTGGTGGGCTCTTACCCCACCGTTTCACCCTTACCGACAGAGCCTCGCGAGACGCCCTGTCGGCGGTCTCCTTTCTGTTCCACTTTCCGTCGGCTTTCGCCGCCTGGGGTTTCCCCAGCACTCTGCCCTACGGTGTCCGGACTTTCCTCGGAGGATTTGAGGCCCCCGCGGTCACCCGGCCTGCGAACGGAATTCTAGCCCGGAAACCGGCTCTCCGATGTCCGCGAGCTCGTACGTGACCACGATCGTGCGGGCCGGCAGCGCTGCCGTCGGCTCCTGCTCGATGCGGTAGGCAATCCGGTAGGGCAGGCCGTCGTCGCCGATCCAGGCCTCCATCGGCAGCGTCGTGTCGACCGGACCCGCGACGGGCGCTCCCGCTCGACTCGCAGCACGCGCGTCGACCGTGAAGCCGACGTGATCGTCGCCGAGCTCGCGCACGTCCTCGGCGAGCTCGAGCAGCTCGACGAGTGCCTCCGGCTCGTCCGGATAGCGGCCGATCAGCCCGCCGTTCTCACGGGCGTCATCCCGTGTCAGCTGCCGGGCCTCGCCGCCGATCTCCGCTTCGAAGCGCGACCGGTTCCAGCGCAGCGTGACCGGGTCGTCGAGGCCCGGCTCGGAGCCCGAGTCCGGCAGGCCGAGATCGAGCTCGACCGTCGGCGCGACCGCGGCCCTGCTCGAGGTCGACGGCGCCGCCCGCCTCCATGAAGGTCTCCTCGTCGTCGGGCCGGTCGGCGCGGGTGCGCACGTACGTCGACTCGAACGAGAACATGGCCTGCTCGCGCAGGCGGTCGGCCGCCTGCGCGAGCAGTTCTTTCGGCGAGCCCGCAGGCCCCGCCTCGTCCTCGCTGCCCGCACAGCCGGCGAGCGCGACCGCGGCCAAGGCAGCCGCCGCGAGCTGCCTCATCCGTTGGAGCGCTGCTCGATTCCGGTGACGAGGGCGGCCGGCTCGAGGCCGTCGCCGAGGCACGAGCCGCATTCCGGGCACGCGATCAGGCCGCCGCGCGCGTGCAGGACGAACTCGCCGCAGACGAGACACTCGAGGCTCGCGCCGCGTACGAGCGCGGTCAGCTCCTGATCGAGCGTGCGGTTGAGGAACGCAACGCCCATCAGAGCGTCCTGAACACTCCGGTCACGCGGCCGAGGATCTGGACATGGTCGGCGTAGATCGGCTCGAGCGCGTCGTTCTCGGGCTGCAGGCGGACGCGGCCGCCTTCGCGGTAGAAGGTCTTCACCGTCGCCTCGTCGGCCGATTCGTCGTCGCCCGCCAGCGCGACGACGATGTCGCCGTCGCGGGCGTCCTGCCGGCGCTGGACGACGAGGACGTCGCCGTCGAGGATGCCTGCGTTCACCATCGAGTCTCCCTTGACCCGGAGGAGGAAGTCGGCGTTTCGGCCGAGCGGCTCCGGAACGGCGAGCTCGTCCTCGACGTTCTGCTCGGCGAGCAGCGGGCCGCCGGCCGCGATCTGGCCGAGCAGCGGCAGCTTCGCCGGTGCCGGCTCGCGAGCCGGCTCGTCGGCACGCGACTCGCGCCGGTGGCCGATCAGGTCGAGCGCGCGGGGCTTCGTGGGATCGCGCCGCAGCAGGCCGGCCCGTTCCAGGTTCGCGAGGTGGGCGTGCACGGTCGAGGGCGAGGCGAGGCCGACCGCCTCGCCGATCTCGCGCACGGTGGGGGGATAGCCGTGCCGGTCGACGTAGCCGACGAGGAACTGCCAGATCTCCTGTTGCCGTGCCGTGAGCATCGCGCCTCCAGGTGGAAGGTGTCGAACGTGTGTTCGCTCTGAAGGCTAGAGATCCTGCCGGACGGCGTCAAGGAAAGACGAAAGGCGGGCACGCGGCCCGCCTTCTCGTTCCATGCGCTGGAGAGGACTTGAACCTCCACGACCGCAATGGCCACCAGGCCCTCAACCTGGCGCGTCTACCAATTCCGCCACCAGCGCGGGGAGAAAACAGTGTAGCCGCGGCCGTCAGGCGACGAGCAGCCGGTAGAGCAGGACGCTGTTCAAGAAGAAGACCGTCGCGACGACCACGGTCAGCCGCGTCAGGTTCCGCTCGACGATGTGCGTGCCGCCCTGCGATGCGGGCGTGAAGCCCATCCCGCCCATGCCCGTGTCGCGGCCGGAGTGCATCAGGATCAGCGCGAGCAGCCCGACCGCGACGATGACCTGGAAGACGGCTGATACCTGCAGCATGACCGCGTCAGGTTAGCAACGACTTTCAGCCGTTACGCTCAGGCCGTGAGCGAACCCACGGACGAGGCGCGGGCGAAGATCCAGCGGCTGCTCGTGACCGGCGACAACCGGCTGAAGCAGGGTGTCGCGCCGGAGAAGGCGCGCGAGAGCTACGAGCAGGCGCTCGCGGCGGCGCGTGAGGCGGGGCTCGAGGACGCCGTGCGCCCCCTCGTGGAGCTCAGGCTGGCCGACCTCGAACGGCTCGCTCGAGAATCGCCTCGACCCGGGCCGCCTGACGCCTGACGTCGTGCGCCTCGGCCGCGGCCCGAGCGGCCCCGTTCGGCACCGGCAGCGCAGCGGTCTCGCGTAGCGCTTCGGCCAGCGCGTGCTCGTCCGCGGGCTCGACGAGCACGCCGGCCTCGCGCGGGACGAACTCGGGTTGTCCGCCGACGCGGGTGCCGACCACGCTGCGTGCCGAAGCGAGCGCTTCGAGCGCAGCCTGCCCGAACGGCTCGACGAGGCTCGGCTGGCAGAGGACGTCCGCGGCCGCGAGGTAGCCGGGCACGTCGTCATGGCTCACGTAGCCGGTGACGGTGACGCCCTTCCGTCCCTCGAGCTTGGCCCGGAGCGGGCCGTCGCCGACGAACGTGAGCGTCCCCTCGTCGAGTGTCGCGAAGGCGTCGGCGAGCCGGACGACGTTCTTGCGCTCGATCAGCGAGCCGACACAGAGGAAGGCGGGCCGCGGCCCGGCCGCGCGCGCGAGGGGTTTGAAGCGCTCGAGGTCGACGCCGCAATCCACCACCTCGACCTTGCCGGCCGCGCCTGGGACGGCCCGCTCGAGCTCGCGCCGAAGCCAGTCCGAGACGGCGACCACCGCGGCGGAGCCACGGACGACGAGTCGGCTGGGGAGGCGGACGAAGGGGTACTGCGTCAGGTTCGCGACGTCCTGGCCGTGGGCTGTGACGACGAGCGGGGCGCGGGCGGCGCGGGCTGCCAGCAGCCCGCCGAGGCCGGTGGGGAAGAGGAAGTGGGCGTAGACGACGTCCGGCCGGAACCGGCGGGCCGCCCGGACGGCCCGGGCGGCGAGACGGGCGTGCCGAAGCTTCGAGCCGCCGCGGCGGTCGAGCACGACCCGCTCCAGCGCGTGACCGCGCTCGGCCAGCGCCCGCTCGAGGCCCTGCACGAAGACGCCGAAGTCGGGCGCCGCGGCCGACGGATACATCTGGGAGACGAGCAGGATCCGCACCCGGGCCATCATCTAGGTTCACGGTGTGTCGGAGCCCGCCGTCCGCGTCGACGAGCTGAACAAGACGTTCCTCGTCCCCGAGCGGGACGCCGGGCTCCGTGCGGCGATGCGCAACCTGCTTCGGCGGAAGCATCGCGAGGTCCGGGCGGTCGACGCGATCTCGTTCGAGGTCGGCCAGGGCGAGATCGTCGGCTTTCTCGGCCCGAACGGCGCCGGCAAGACGACGACGCTGAAGATGCTCTCAGGCCTCCTCTACCCGACCACCGGCGATGCCCACGTGCTCGGCCACGTCCCCTCGAAACGCGAGCGGGAGTTCCTGCGCCGGATCACGCTCGTGATGGGGAACCGCAACCAGCTCCAGTGGGACCTGCCCGCGCTCGACTCCTACGAGCTCAACCGCGCCATCTACCGGCTGCCGCGGCCCGACTTCGTCACTCTGCGCGACGAGCTGATCGAGCTGCTCGACGTGGGCGACCTCGTCCGCAAGCCCGTGCGGAACCTCTCGCTCGGGGAGCGGATGAAGGTCGAGATCGTCGGCTCGCTCCTTCACCGGCCGCAGGTGCTGTTCCTCGACGAGCCGACGATCGGGCTGGACGTCACGATGCAGAAGCGGATCCGCGGCTTCATCGCCGAGTACAACCGCCGGCACGGCGCGACCGTCCTCTTGACGAGCCACTACATGGCGGACGTCGAGGCGCTCTGCAGGCGCGTGATCGTCATCCACCACGGCCGGATCCTCTTCGACGGGCCGCTCGCGCGGCTCGGCGACCGCTTCGCCGCCTGGAAGACGATCGACGTCGAGCTCGAAAACGGCGTCGCCGACCTCTCCGGCTACGGCGAGGTCGTCGAGTCGGACGTCGGCCGGGTCAAGTTGCGCGTGGCGCGAAGTGAGACGGCCCGCGTCACCGCCCGGCTGCTCGCCGAGCAGGACGGTCATCGACCTGACCGTCGAGGACCCGCCGATCGAGGACGTGATCGAGATGGTCTTCGCACAGGAGAAGCCAGTGAGCATCGCCGAGGCGGAGGCCGGGCGCATCCGGTCGTACGTCGACTACTACCTGACCCGGGGCCGCACGCAGATCCAGGTGAACTTCCAGTACCGCGTCGCCTCGTACATGTGGATGATCGGGATGCTCGCCGAGCCGATCGTCTACCTCGTTGTCTGGACGACGATCGCCGAGCAGCAGGGCGGCGCCGTGCAGGGGATCACGACCGGCGAGTTCGCGGCGTACTACATCGTCTGGACGCTCGTCCGGAACATGAACATCGTCTTCACGCCGTACGGGTGGGAATGGCGGATCCGCGAGGGCGAGCTGTCCGCGGCGCTGCTGCGGCCGCTGCATCCGCTCCACGACGACATCGCCGGGTTCGCCGGCTGGAAGGTCGTGACGATCGTGTTCTGGCTGCCGATCGCGGCGGCGTTGTGGGTCGCGTTCGATCCGGTGATCGACCCGACGCTGCTGGAGGTCGGCGTCTTCTCGCTCGCGATCTGGGGCGCGTACCTGATCCGGACGATGTTCATGTCGACGCTCGGCATGGTGACCTTCTGGACGACGCGCGTAAGCGCCCTCTTCGAGCTCGCGGTCGCGGTCGAGCTGCTGCTGTCCGGGCGGCTCGTGCCGCTGCCGCTGATGCCGGAGTGGGCGCAGGACCTCGCGAACGTGCTGCCCTTCAAGTGGTCGTTCTACTTCCCGATCGAGGCGCTCGTCGGCGACCTCTCGCGGGAGGAGCTCTTGGGCGGCCTGGCGATGCAGGTGCTCTGGATCGTCGTCCTGACCGGGTTGACGCTCTTCGTCTGGCGCTTCGCCGTGCGCCGCTACTCGGCGGTGGGCAATTGAGACCCTTCCAGCTCGGCTGGCTCTTCTTCCGGCTCGGCTCGCTGAACGAGCTCCAGTACCGCGCGAACTTCTTCATCCAGCTCCTGCAGTCGGCCGTCTCGGTCGGGACGGCGATCGTCGTGCTCGCGCTCGTCTACTCGCACACCGAGGACCTGAACGGCTGGAGCGAGTCGGAGCTCCTCGTCGTGATGGGGATCCAGATCCTGCTCGGCGGGGTGATCCGCACCTCGATCCAGCCGAACATGCAGCGGCTGATGGAGGAGGTGCGTGACGGCAAGCTCGACTTCGCGCTGACGAAGCCGGAGGACGCCCAGGTGCTCGTCAGCGTGCGCGACGTGCGGATCTGGCGGGCCGTCGACGTCATCTCCGGCGGCGCGGTGCTCGCCTACGGCATCTCCGGGCTGGAGCACGGCGTCGGCGTGGGGGACGCACTGCTCTTCCTCGGCCTGCTCGCGCTCGGCGCAGTCACGATCTACTGCTTCTGGCTTTCGATCGCGACGCTCGCGTTCTGGATCGTGGACGTGTGGCAGATCATGGAGCTCTTCGACGGCGTCTACCAGACCGGCCGCTGGCCGGTCTCGATCTATCCCGGCTGGCTCCGCTTCGGCGTCACGTTCCTCGTGCCGATCGCGTTCGCGATCACCGTCCCGGCCGAGGCGGTTACGTCACGGCTCGATTGGTCGACCGTCGCGATCGCGATCGTCTTCACCGCGGCCCTCTTCGCGTTCACGCGCTGGTGGTGGGGCTTCGGCCTCCGCCGCTACTCGGGCGCGTCGGCGTAGCTCGTCGCTCGGCCTGGGGGCGGCTCCTCGCCGCCGACCGTGACCCAGTACTCGACGCCCTCGCGGAGGAGACCGTCCTCCGCGCGCCAGAAGGCAGCCATCCGGAAGGTGTCGTCCGCAGCGACCACCTCGATCTCGGCGGCGGCGACCTCGTCGTCCCCGACCACGCGGAGGACCGCGAGGTCGCCCCACGGCTCCGGATATGCGCGCTGGAAGCCGATCACGCCCTCGCGGCCGTCGAGGCGCTCGCTCGTCGCGGGCATCGCGACGGTCGCGTCGTCGTGGAGGAACGTCGTCGCCGTCTCCCAGTCGCGCGCCTGGTAGGCCTCGTACAGCCGCCGGACGAGCTCGACCGCGCTCATGCGCGCGAGGCGTCGTAGGTGCCGAACTCGTCGCGGAGCGCGTTCGAGATCTCGCCGACGGTCACGCCGGCGCGCAATGCCTCCCGCATCGGCGGGAGCAGGTTCTCGGGACCCGCCGCGACGCGCCGTACCTCCGCGAGGGCGCGCTCCGCTTCCTCCGCGTTCCGCTCGGCGCGCACCCGCGCCGTCCGCTCGAGCTGGCGCCGCTCGATCTCGGGGTCGAGCCGGTGCAGCTCGACCGCTTCCTCCTCGTGCTCGGAGAACCGGTTCACGCCGACGATCACACGCTCGCCGGACTCGACCTGCTCGTTCCAGCGAAACGCGGACTCCTCGATCTCACGCTGCACGAAGCCCTGCTCGACCGCCGCGACGGCGCCGCCGAGCTCGTCGACCCGCTCGAGCAGCTCGCGCGCGCGCTCCTCGAGCTCGTCGGTGAGCGCCTCGACGAAGTAGGAGCCGCCGAGCGGGTCGGCGGTGTCGGTCGCACCTGCCTCGGCGGCGAGGATCTGCTGCGTCCGCAGGGCGATCCTGGCCGAGCGCTCGGTCGGGAGCGCGAGCGCCTCGTCGAAGCCGTTCGTGTGCAGGCTCTGCGCGCCGCCCGCGACCGCCGAGAGAGCCTGGATGGCGACGCGGACGATGTTGCTCTCGGGCTGCTGCGCGGTCAGGGTCGAGCCTCCGGTCTGTGCGTGGAAGCGGAGGGCGAGCGCCTTCGGATTCGTCGCGCCGAAGCGGTCGCGCATGATCGTCGCCCACAGCCGGCGCGCGGCTCGGAACTTCGCCACCTCCTGGAAGAAGTGGTTGTGCGCGTTGAAGAAGAAGGAGAGGCGCTCGCCGAACTCGTCCGGCGAGAGGCCCGCAGCGACCGCAGCCTCGGCGTAGGCGATGCCATTCGCAAGCGTGAAGGCGAGCTCCTGCACCGCCGTCGAGCCGGCCTCGCGGATGTGATAGCCCGAGATCGAGATCGTGTTCCACCTCGGAATCCGCTCGGCGCAGTACGCGAAGAGGTCGGTCGTGATCCGCATCGAGGGGCGCGGGGGATAGATGTAGTTCCCGCGCGCGATGTACTCCTTGAGGATGTCGTTCTGGACCGTGCCGCGAAGCGCCGAGCCCGGGACGCCCTGCTCCTCTGCGACAAGCTCGTAGAGGAGGAGCAGGAGCGCTGCCGGCGCGTTGATCGTCATCGACGTGCTCACCTCGCCGAGTGGGATCCCGCCGAGCAGGAGGCGCATGTCCTCGATCGAGTCGATCGCGACACCGGTGCGGCCGACCTCGCCGAGCGCGTGCGCATCGTCGGAGTCGTAGCCGAGCTGGGTCGGCAGGTCGAAGGCGACCGAGAGGCCCGTCTGGCCGCGCTCGAGCAGGTAGCGGAAGCGCGCGTTCGTCTCCTCCGCGGAGCCGAAGCCGGCGTACTGGCGGATCGTCCACGGCCGGCCGCGGTACATGTCCGGGTACGGGCCGCGGGTGAAGGGGAACTCGCCGGGCTGCTCGCCGTCGCCGTAGACCGGCTCGATCTCGATCCCCGAGTCGGTCTCGCGCGCGTCTTCCGTGCGGGCCACGCTCCGGATGCTACGCGCAGCCCTTCGCTCGGCGGAGCGTCGAATTGCGAAAATGAGCCGTTGTGTACATGCCGGGCCGCCCCGGGCGGCACGATCGCGGCGTCCTCAGTCGCCCCGATAGCTTCAGCTGATCGAGGCGTCCCTGCGTCCTTGCGCTCGCACGGCACCCGGAGCACCCCGGCCGACGAAGCTCATTCTGAATCGAGCTGCTAAAGGACGCCGCCGTTGCCCTCGATCGCCTCGAGCGCGATCCGGCGGCCCGTGGCGATGTGGGCGCGGATCGCCGCGCGCGCCGCTCGAGGTCGCCCGCCTCGTACGCGTCGACGATCGCGCCGTGCTCGGTCGGCAGGTAGGAGCCGCCCTCGAGCTTTCCGCCCCGGATCACCTGCATCATCAGGTTCACGGACAGGTCGCGGTAGAAGCGCGAGAGCAGGGCGTTTCCGGCCAGGTCGACCTGGTACTCGTGGAACGCGGCGTTGGCTTCGTCCCACTCGGCGTGCGAGACGGCCGCGGCGGTCTCGAGGTGCAGCTCGTGGAAGCGGCGCAGGTCGTCGCGTCCGACGAGCCCGACCGCCGTCTCCGCCGCCTGGAGCTCGAGCGCGAGCCGCACGTCGTAGCCCTCCGCGATCGTCGCCTCGGTCAGGGGCGTCACGTAGTAGCCCCGCCGTGCCTTCACGCTCAGAAGCCCCTCGGCGACGAGGCGTGTCAGCGCGTGGTGCACGGGGCTGCGCGAGACCCCGAGCGACTGGGCGAGCTCGTGCAGGCTCACCTTTTCGCCAGGCCCGAGCTCCCGGTGGACGAGCTGGTGCTTCAGGGTCTCGTAGACCCGGTCGTTCAGCGGTGTCCGAGGCGGCGCGGTGACGGCCACGCGCGATACGTAACACGGCATCGCCGGCGAGGCAACCTGCGTCGACGCGGCTACGCTCCGACCGTGCAGGTGAGGATTCGACTCTTTGCCGGGCTGCGCGAGCGGGCCGGCAGCGGTGCGCGAGAGCTCGAGCTCGCCGACGGCGCGCGCGTCGCCGACGTCTGGCCCGCGCTCGGGCTCGGCGCCGAGCCGGCAGGGCTGCTCTACGCGGTGAACAAGCGCTACGCGGACGCCCAGTCGCCCCTTGCGGCCGGGGACGAGGTAGCGCTGATTCCTCCCGTCTCGGGCGGCGACTTCAAGCTGACCGACGAGCCGCTCTCGCTCGACGCGGCCGTGCGCGAGGTGGCCCGCGACGAGGCCGGCGCGATCGCCACCTTCCTCGGCACCGTGCGCAACCGCTCGCGCGAGCGCGACGTGCTCTACCTCGAGTACGAGGCCTACGAGGGCATGGCCGAGGAGACGATGGCCGAGCTCGCCCGCGAGCTCTCGGAGCGCCACCCGCTCGCGGCGGTTGCGATCCACCATCGCGTCGGCCGAGTCGAGATCGGCGAGCCGAGCGTCGTGATCGCGATCTCGTCTCCACACCGCGCCGCCGCGCTCACCGCGTGCCGGGAGGCGATCGACACCCTGAAGCAGAGCGTGCCGCTCTGGAAGAAAGAGGTCTACGAGGGCGGCGAGGAATGGATCGGCCAGGGGTCGTGAGTACCCTGCTCGAGTGAGCGTCGGTCGCCTTCGGCTCCCTCCCGTGGGGGAAACCATGTTTCCCCCACGAGCCCCCTTCTTTCATTCTCGTGTGGGGGAACCTCCCGGTTCCCCCACGCCCCCTCCCCAGCTCATAGGCAAGAGCGGCCTATGAGCTACGACCCCTACTCGCCCCGCGAGCTCGATACGGAGCCGCGCGAGCTCGAGCACCAGCCGCGCGAGGCCGATCCGGAGTACCAGTACTCGCCCGTCAAGCAGCCGCTCACCTTCGGTGACGTCCTGCGCAAGCTCTGGGCGCCGATCGCCGCCGTCATCTTCGCGATCTGGAAGCTGAAGTTCATCTTCGTCGCGATCTTCAAGTTCAAGCTGTTCACGGTCGCGGGCTCGATGATCGTCTCGATCGGGGCCTACGCGCTCCTGTGGGGATGGCAGTTCGCAATCGGCTTCGTCGTGCTCCTGCTCATCCACGAGCTCGGGCACGTGTTCGAGGCGAAGCGCCAGGGGCTGCCCGTGTCGGCGCCGATGTTCATCCCCTTCCTCGGCGCGCTGATCGTGCTCAAGGAGCTGCCCGACAACGCCTGGAACGAGGCCAAGGTCGCGATCGCGGGCCCGATCGTCGGCGGGCTCGGCGCGGCCGCGGTCTGGGGGATCGGCGAGGCGATCGACTCGGAGCTGCTCGTCGCGCTCGCGTTCACCGGCTTCTTCCTCAACCTCTTCAACCTCGCCCCGATCTCGCCGCTCGACGGCGGCCGGATCGTGGCGGCGATCCACCCGGCGCTCTGGATCGTTGGTCTTCTCCTGCTGCTCGGGCTCACGATCATCGCTCCGAACCCGATCCTGATCCTGATCCTCGTGCTCGGCGGGCTCGAGTCCTGGCGCCGCTGGCAGCACCGGAGCATGCCGCAGGCCGAGGCGTACTACCGCGTCACTCAGACCCAGCGCTGGGCCACCGGCATCTCCTACGTCGTCCTCGCCGCGCTGCTGACGCTCGGGATGAGCGAGACGTTCGTCGAGCGCGACATCTAGTGGCCTGCCACTGATGGCCTCGACCGACGACCGGCGCATCCTCGAGCGGACGCACGAGGACCTCCAGAACGACGTCGCGATCATCGCCTCGGAGTTCCTCGGCGGCTTCCAGAAGGTGCTCGAGATCGACCGGCCCGCGGTCTCGATCTTCGGCTCGGCCCGGGTCGGGGAGGACAGCGAGCCCTACCGGCAGGCGCGCGAGACGGCGCGGCGCTTCGCCGAGACCGGTTTCGCGGTCGTCACCGGCGGCGGGCCGGGCGTGATGGAGGCGGCGAACCGCGGCTGCAAGGAGGGTGGCGGCCTCTCGGTCGGCTTCAACATCGCGCTCCCGCACGAGCAGGGGCTCAATCCCTACTGCGACCTCGAGATGACCTTCAAGCACTTCTACGCCCGCAAGACGATGTTCGTGAAGGCGGCGGAGGGCTTTGTCATCTTCCCGGGCGGGTTCGGCACCCTCGACGAGCTGTTCGAGTCGCTGACGCTGATCCAGACCGGCAAGGTGCTGGACTTCCCCGTCGTCCTCTTCGGCGCCGACTACTGGGAGGAGTTGCTCGTGTGGGTGCGCAGGGAGGCGCTCGCGGACGGGATGATCTCCCCGGAGGACATCGAGATGCTGCACGTCACCGACGACCCCGCCGAGGCAGTGCGGCTGATCGTCGAGGGCTACGAGGATCGGAACCAGGCCGCGTCGCCCGCCGAGGCGGGCAAGGGCGACGCGCAGTAGCGCGAGCGGCTGGCGCCGAAAGCACGACCCGCGTGCGCGCGCCTTCGCTCGTGTGGAGAAAGAGTTGCTGAATTGTTGCGCGCGGACACGTCTGCGTGGGACGTGTCCGGGGACAGTCCCCGGACCGGTCCGCCGCGGACGTTGGCCGTTTAGGCGAGGTGTCTAGACGCGCGGGAGGACGAAGTACGGGCCCGGGATCGAGCTGCCGGGGCCGTAGATCCGCGTCGGGCCGACCGCCACGTAGGCGCTCGTGAAGGAGTCGCTCCGCTTCAACGCGCCGCGCTCGTAGATCCTTCGGAAGACGGTGACGTCGAAGCCCTGCTGGTTCGAGCCGGCGACGGTCCGCACCGAGCCTGCCGGCGCGTACGGGTCGAGCGCGTAGGTCGTCTTGGGCTGCCGCCAGTTCAGCTGCGGCCCGGTCGTCGAGACGATGCGCCGCTGCGGGTCGCTCCCGTAGAAGCTGAACGTCAGCGTCGAGTCGGTGTAGCTCGTCTTGATCAGGATTCCGCTCTTCAGGTCGTTCCGGAACGAGAAGTCCGGCCCACCCCACGAGACAGTCGCGTCGCGGCCCATCGGGTAGTGCGAGATGTAGAAGCTGTGGTTGTACCGCTGGAGAATCGGCAGCCCGAGCTCGAAGGCGTTGTTGAAGAGCGTCGTTGCGGTCTGGCAGACGCCGCCGCCGATCGAGGGCAGAAGCAGCGAGCCGACGATCATCTGGCCTTCGCGGAAGCCGCGCTCGACGGTTCGCGGGCCGACCGAGTCGTTGAACGAGAACGTCTCGCCGGGCTTGATGATCGTGCCGTCGACGTAGTCGGCCATCAGGTGCACGTTGTGGATCCTGTTCGAGGAGGACGTGCCCATGTCGGTCGTGAAGCTGGAGATCTGCTTGCGGATGCCGAGCCTCTGCGCGTCGGCCGTGGTCAGGTCCGCTGCGACCTGCTTCAGCTTCAGGTTTGCACGCCTGATCGAGGACGTTGCGGCGCCTGCGACCGAGTCGGCGACCCAGGCGGCGTCGACGGCGAGCCCCGGCCGGGACGGCTGGATCCGCACGCTTCCCCCCTCGACGACGAACCGCGCGTTCTCGGCTCGCGCGCGCCAGCGGTCGAGCGTGGGCTCGACCGCCTTCGCGACCCCGTCACGGCTAAAGAAGACCTTGAAGCTGTCGTCGGCGGCGTGGAAGCGGACCAGGCGGGCCAGCCGCGCGGGCGAGAGCGAGCCCACGTCCTCGCCCTTGAAGGCGAGCGTCACCGGGGCGGACACGAGCGCCCGCGCCTCGGCCAGAGCCTTCTCGGCGACGGCCGTCGTCAGTGTCGGCTCGACGTGGCGGAGCGGCGCCTCGAGCCTGCGGTCGCCGCGGAGGACGGCCTGCTCGAACGCGGCGACGAACGCCTCCTGGTCGATCTGGTCGCCGGGATGGGACGGGACGACTCCCTTGATCGAAACCCGGGCCCGCTGCGGGTCGGGCAGCTCCAGCTCGAGCTTCGTCACCAACCCGCCGATCGGTCCGGCCGGGACGAGCACCGGGTCGACCGGCAGCGCCGGCGGCGAGGGATCGGCGAGCGCACGCAGGCGTGTGCGGAAGGAGTCGTGGCCGCGCTCGCGAGCGGCGAGCGCCGTCGCCGCCTGGTCGATGCGGAAGACCTGGCGCGGCTCGACGTTGTAGAAGTCGTCGCCCACGCGTACCTCGATCGGCTTCGCGAGCGCGACGTCGCGGACGTCGACGCCCGGGAGCGGGCGCTCCCAGTAGACGGCGTCGCGTGCGGCGACCGCCGCGACTCCGGCTCCCGCGAGCCCCGCCACGGTTGCGGCGGCGATCACCCCCAGTCGTCTCACACGGGCAAAGTACCTGCTCCGGCGGATTTACACTCCTGCGAGTGAGACTGAGAGACCTGCCCTCTGTGGACGAGCTCGCCCGCGGGGTCGACGACCCGCTTGCGGTCGCGGCGGCGCGAGCCGTGCTCGAACGTGCGCGCGAGGAGATCCGCGCCGGCGCCGATCCCGGTGACCTGCGTGCGCGGCTGACCGACGAGCTGGCGGCGGCGCGCCGGCCGGCTCTGCGCCGCGTTCTCAACGCAACCGGGGTGCTCGTGCACACGAATCTCGGCCGTGCGCCGCTCGCGGAGGGCGCGCTGGCGCGGGTGCGGGAGGCCGCGGGCTACACCAACCTGGAGTACGACCTCTCGAGCGGGTCCCGTGGCTCGCGCCAGGACCACCTCGCGCCGCTCCTGCGCCGGCTCACCGGCGCCGAGGCGGCGCTGGTCGTCAACAACAACGCCGCCGCGGTCCTGCTTGCGCTCGCCGCGCTCGCCGAGGGCCGCGAGGTCGTCGTCTCGCGCGGGGAGCTGATCGAGATCGGCGACGGCTTCCGGATCCCCGACGTGCTCGCCCGCTCCGGCGCCCGCCTCGTCGAGGTCGGGACGACGAACCGGACCCGCGCCGCCGACTACGAGCGGGCGATCGGGCCCGACACCGCGCTCCTCCTGCGCGTCCACCAGTCGAACTTCCGCGTCGTCGGCTTCGCAGAGCAGCCGGGTGTCGCCGAGCTGGCCGCCGTCGCGCGCCGGCACGAGCTGCCGCTCCTGGACGACCTCGGCTCGGGCGCGCTCGTCGAGGTCGAGGGCGAGCCGACGCCGTCCGCGGCGCTCGCCGCGGGCGCGGACCTCGTCTGCTTCTCCGGCGACAAGCTGCTCGGCGGCCCTCAGGCCGGGATCGTCGCCGGCCGGGCCGACCTGGTCGAGCAGCTGCGGCGCCACCCGCTCCATCGCGCTCTCCGCTCCGACAAGCTCACGCTCGCTGCGCTCGAGGGGACACTTTCGCTCTACCTCGACCGGCCCGACGAGATCCCGGTGCTGCGAATGCTGCGCGAGCCCGCCGCGGACGTGCGCGCCCGCGCGGAGCGGCTCGCGAAGGCGACGGGCGGCGCCGTCGAGGAGACGGTGGCGCGGGTCGGCGGCGGCGCGCTCCCGCTCGCCGAGCTGCCGAGCTTCGCCTGTGCGGTCGAGGAGGAGCTCGCGGCGGCACTGCGCACGCACGAGCCGCCCGTGATCGCCGTCGTCCGCGACGGGCGCACGCTGCTCGACTGCCGCACGCTCAGCGACGCAGAGGCGGACGAGGTCGCGCAGGCGGTGCCGGCATGCCGCTCACGGTAGGGACAGCGGGGCACATCGACCACGGCAAGACGTGGCTCGTCCGGGCGCTGACCGGAAAGGACACGGACCGCTTGCCGGAGGAGCAGGAGCGGGGGATCTCGATCGACCTCGGCTACGCGCCGCTCGACCTTCCCGACGGCCGCCGGCTCTCGCTGATCGACGTGCCCGGGCACGAACGCTTCGTGCGCAACATGGTCGCCGGCGCGACCGGAATCGACCTCTTCCTGCTCGTGGTCGACGCCGCAGAGGGGGCGCGGCCGCAGACGCACGAGCACCTGGCGATCCTCCGTCTGCTCGGGATCGAGCGCGGGGTCGTCGCCGTGACGAAGGCGGACGCCGTCGACGCCGAGACGCTCGAGCTCGCGGTCGAGGAGGCGCGCGAGCTCCTTCCGGAGGCAGAGATCGTCGCCGTGAGCGCGAAGACCGGGCTCGGCCTGGACGACCTCCGCGACGCGCTCGCGCGCGCCGCGGACTTTGTGTTGGAACAAGACAAGCTCGACGAGCCGGCCCGGCTCTATGTCGACCGCGTCTTCTCGCTGCGCGGGATCGGGACGGTCGCGACCGGCACGCTCTGGTCGGGCTCGGTCGGAGCCGGCGACACGCTCCGAGCGGAGCCGTCCGGGCGCGAGGTGCGGGTGCGCAGCGTCCAGGTGCACGACCGCCCGGTGGAGCGGGCCGAGGCCGGTCAGCGCGTCGCACTCGCACTGCCCGGCGTCGAGCGGCGCGAGCTGCGGCGCGGCGACGTCCTGCTCGCGCCCGGCGTGCTCCGGCCGAGCTACCGGCTCGACGTCGCGCTCGAGGAGCTCGAGCCGGTACCGGACGGCGCGCGCCTCCACGTTCATCACGGCACCTCCTCGGTGCCCGCGCGCGTAACCCGGCGGGGCGATCATGCGCAGCTGCGCCTCGCCGCACCCGTCGTCGCCGCCCGCGGCGACCGCGTCGTCCTTCGCGGCGAGACCACCGTCGGCGGAGGCACCGTGGTCGACCCGGCGCCTCCGCGGCACGCCGACGCGGCGCGGTTCGAGCGGGCTGCGCGGGGCGAGGAGACCGTGCACGCTCCCGTCCTCGTCCACGGGGAGTGGCGCTGGTCGGACGACTGGCTCGGAGAGCTGGACGCGGAGCTCGAACGCGGGATCGACGCTGCCGACCCGCTCGACCCGGGCGTGACGGCTCCCACCGAGCCCTGGGCGCGGGCGGTGCTCGCACGGCTTCGGTTCGTCCGCAGGGGCTCGAAGCTCTACCGCCCCGGCGCCGAGCCGGCCCTCGGCGAGCGGGAGGCCGAGGCGGCTGTGCTCGAGGCCGAGCTCATCGCCGCAACGCCCGGCGCCATCAAGCCCGCCGACGCCGAGCTCGCGCGCTTCCTCGAGCGCGAGGGGCGACTCGTCCGGCTCGGCGAAGGGTACGCGGTCTCGGCCGCCGCCTACGAGCGTGCTCGTACGCTCGTCGTCGAGGAGTGCACGCAGGCCGGCCGGATCGCCCTCGGCCGCTTCCGCGACCTCGCCGGCTGCGGCCGCCGTGACGCGCAGCTCCTGCTCGAGCGACTCGACGCGGACGGCGTCACCCGCCGCGAGGGCGACGCACGCGTGCTCCGCCGCCGCGCCGGCGCGTCTTAGGTCGTCGCGGCGGGCGCCTCGACCTGCTCTTTACGCTCCTCTTCGTCGCCGCCGATCGTCCGCATCGCGCCGTCGAGCACCATCCGGGTCCAGCGCTCGCTGAACCCCGCGAGGAAGGCGACGACGACGAAGAGCGGCAGCGTCAGCGCGCTCTCCTCGAGCGGGATGAGCGGCGTCTTCATCAGGAAGTAGACGACGATCCCGGAGACCGAGCCGATCAGCGGCCGGTACGCGCCGACGAGCGTCACCTCGAGCCGGGTCATCTCGTGGTCGATCGCGAAGTCGCCGCGGCCGCTCATGCGCATCAACGCGCTGATCACGGCGCCGAACCCTCCTGCTGCCGCCGAGGCGTAGAACTCACGCACGGAGGGCGACTCGAGATCGAGCGCGCCGAAGAGCGCGAGGATGGCAGCTGTGCCGAGGGCGTTTACGAACAGGAAGACCATGCCGAGGCCGAGCATTCCCCCGACGTAGCGCATCATCGCGCGCTTCTCGCCGGCCCGGAAGTAGTAGTCCTCGATCCGCTTCAGCTCGGCGCGCTCGGCGGCGGCGAACCGCCTCACCTCCCTGGGGTCGGGCGGGTCATCTCCCGCGCGCTCGATGAATCCGAGCAGGTGGGATTCGACAAGGAGCAGCCACTGCATGACGACCGCACGCGGGACGCTCTCGAGCCCGTTCGCGGCCTTGATCGCGAGGATGTCGCAGTCGTGCAGGAGGTCGGCGATCTCGTGCGTGTCCTCGGTGACCCAGTCCGAGACGCGATGCAGCCGGTACTCGAGCTTCCTGCGGCGTCCTGCGGATCGGGCTGCGGAGCTGCCGCTCGCGACGCGTGAGGGCGACTGCGGATGCGACCCGCCGGCACCAGTACGCGTCGACGATCTCGCCGGCGCCGGCCTCGAAGGTCGCGAGCAGCTCGCGATAGCGGCGGTCGATGTCCCCGTCGGCGGCGTGTGCTCCGCCGGCGTCCCACTCGTGGTGCGCGCGCACGAGCTCTGAGAAGGAGACGTGGCCGTTCCCGTTCGTCTCGACTATCGAACCGCTCGCGGTCGCCGTGGGCATCCGTCCACCTCATTCGCCGCAGATCGGGTGTGCCCTCTCAGCGTAGTGTCGGGCAGCACGCCTTACAAGGGGGTCACGCTCAGCTGCAACACGTCGGGCCGGTGGTAGTGGCCCGCCGGATCGAACCGCTGCCGCGCTGCGGCGAGCCGCGCCGGGTCGAGCTCGGCGTAGAGGATCCCTTCCTCGTCGTAGAGCGGCCCGGCGAGATAGGAGCCGTCGGGAGCGAGGATCGCCGAACCGCCGCGGCCGAGCACGTCTCGGCCTTCGAGCAGTCGTTGCAGCGGGAAGTCGTCCGGGTATGCGGCGGCCCGCTGGAAGTGGCACGGGGAGATCACGAACGCGCGCGACTCGAGCGCGATGTGCCGGAGGGTCGCCTGCCAGGAGTCGCCGTCGTCGGCGGTCGAGGCGATGTAGACCTCGACGCCCGACTCGTAGAGCGCGAAGCGCGCCAGCGGCATGTAGTTCTCCCAGCAGATCAAGCCGCCGATCCGCCCGAGCGGGGTCTCGATCGCCCGGAGGCCGCGCCCGTCGCCCTGGCCCCAGACCAGGCGCTCGTGGTTCGTCGGCACGAGCTTGCGGTGGTGCAGCGCGAGCTCGCCCTCGGGCGAGTAGGTGAGGAGGGAGTTGTAGAGCGTGCCCGGTCGCTCCGGATCGACCTCGCTGACCCCGACCACGAGCCAGATCCCGTGCTCGCGCGCCGTCTCGGCGAGCCGGTCCGCGTCCGGGCTCGGCAGCTCGAGCGACTCGCGGTGGAGCAGCGCGAACGCCTCCGTCGCCCCGGGCTCCGCCCAGCCGGCGAGCGCCTTCGCCCACGCGGAGCTCGGGTAGGCCGGCACGAAGGTCTCGGGGAAGACGACGAGCTCGGCCCCCTCGCGCGCGGCTTCGGCGGTCCGCTCCGCGAGCCGGTCGAGCGTCGCGGAGCGGTCGAGGACGACCGGCTCGACCTGGACGCAGGCGGCGACGACCGGCGCGCGCACTGCTTAGGCCCAGTCCGGCGGCGTGTAGCCGCTCGTCCTCGGGGCGGAGACGATCAGCACCACGGCGTTCGCGTCGCTCCTGTTCACAACGGTGCGCCGCGGCGTGGTGTCGAGGCGCGCGAACGTTCCCGCCCGCGCCGGGTGGTCCTCGCCGTCGATCACTATCGTCGGCTCTCCCTCCAGGACGATGAAGACCTCCTCCTGGTCGCTCTCGACCTCCGTGTGCTCCGGGATCGTCTCGCCCGGCGGCAGCTCGACGACGTTCATCCCGAACGACTGCAGGCCGAGCGAGCGGCGCGCCAGCGCCCACTTGGGAAACGGCCGCTCGAAGTCGTCGACGTGCTTGATCGTGAAGCCGCCCATCTCAGCTCCCTTCCTCCGGCCAGTCGGGCTCGGGACCGACGCCGACGCCCTCGGCGACGCGGTTGATGTAGTTGAAGTAGGCGATCACCTGGATCGCGTCGTGGATCGCCGCGTCGTCCCAGCCCTGCCGTCGCAGCTCCTCGGCGTCCGCTGCGCCCACGGACGAGGGCGTCGCGCGTGAGCTTGACCGCGTAGTCGCAGAGCGCGTGCACGGGCGGCGAGAGCCCGGCGCGGCGGTAGTCGTGCGCGGCGTGTCGCGCGAGCTCCTCGTCTGCGCCCTCGGCACGGAGGTCGTCTGCATGGGCACGGATTCAGTAGTGGCAGTCGTTCGCCCGCGAGACGACGACTGCGAGCAGCTCGCGCTCCTGCCGCGACAGCCCGCACGGCGCGAACATGATCTCCCTGTAGAGCGCCATCGAGCGCTCGAGCACGGCCGGACGCAGGCTCATCGCCTTGACGATGTTGAAGACCTTGCCGGCGCGTCCGACCGCCGCCTCGTACTCCTTCTTCAGCTGGCCGGTCGCGTCGTCGGGCTCGATCAGACGAAGATGCGCCATCGCGCGATCTTCGCACGCCGCACGTGCGCCGTGGGGGGATCCGGAGATCCCCCCACGGCGTCACGGTGAGGGCTATCGCCGCAGGTCGACCGGGAACGAGACGAGCCGGCGGGTGGAGATGCCGCCGAGCGGGTCCTCGCCGGTCTTGCGGGCGCGGGCGAACACCGTCAGGAGCTGCTGCTGGTTCGCGGCCGGGAAGCCACTCAGCTGGGTCAGCGTCAGCTGGGCCCAGCCGTCCGCACCGGTCGGCTGCTCGGCCGGCACGGTGAACTGGTTGAAGGGGACTGCCGTCGCGTAGACGATCGCTCCCTGCACGGCTTTCCCCTTGCACGAGACGTGGAACCGCAGGGTGATGGACTGCGTCGAGCGGCCGACGACGCCCGGGTTGATCGACTGCCCGTCGATCTGCAACCGGTCCGGCAGCGAGATGCCCGCGATCTGGAGCGGCGCGTTGCCGTTGCAGCCGCCGGTGGGCGGGGGTGCGGGCGCCGCGCGGACAACCGCGGTCGGGACGGACGTGGACTGTCCTGACCCGTCGTTGTTGCGCGCGGTCACGTGCACGCGCAGGGTGTTGCCGACGTCAACCTGCTGGAGCGTGTACGTGCGCTCGGTGGCGCCGCTGATGCTCGAACAGCTGCCGCCGTTCTCGTTACACCGTCGCCACTGGAAGACGTACGTGATCGGCTCGGTACCGGTCCAGGTACCCGTGGTCCCGGTCAGCGCCTGGCCCTGCTGGGCGGTGCCGGAGATCGTCGGCGGCGCCGTGTTCCTCGGCGGAGCCGGGGCCGCGGCATCGCTCACCTCGGCCCGCCCCGCGATCGCTGCGAGGACGAGCAGCACCACGACGGGTGCGAGCAACAGGAGTCTCGTCGTGCGTCTCATCGTCAGATTCCTCCCTCGAAAGGACGTTGTCTTCGTGTTGTCACCGCATGGCGTGCCCGCGAAAACCCGTTTAGTGCGGTTTCACAGGACGCTTACAACCCGTGAGCGTCGGTTCGGCGGCTACGCTCGGCGCGGAGCGGCACGGGCCCGGTGGCCCAGCCGGTCTTCAAAACCGGCCCGGTCGTGCAACCCACGGCTTGCTCGGTTCGACTCCGGGGCCGCTCCGTCGTACGGTGTGGCCGTGCTCCGACTCGTCGCCCTCGCCTGTGTGCTCGCGTCCATCGCCGTTGCAGGGGCCGCGATCCTCGACCACAGGCACAAGCAGCGCGTCGAGGGAGCCGCGTCGGTGGAGGCGTGGTTCTGCGCCCACGGTCGTCCCGCGCGCTGCCAGGACTTCGACGTCGTGGCCTACGAGCGGCGCTGGGAGCAGCGCGAGCTCGCGTACGAGGCGGGGTTCTTCGTCCTGGGAGCTTCGGCGCTCGCGCTCGGTGCCGCCGCAGTGATCCGCGCCCGAGCATAGGCTGGGCCGATGCGCACGCGGACGCTCGGCAAGTCCGACCTCGAGGTCACCGTCGTCGGTCTCGGCTGCAACAACTTCGGCGGCCGGATCGACGAGACGGCCTCACGCGCGGTGATCGACGCCGCTCTCGACGCCGGCGTCACCTTCTTCGACACCGCGGACGTCTACGGCAACAGAGGCGGCAGCGAGGAGATCATCGGGCGTGCGCTCGCCGGTCGGCGCGAGCGGGTCGTGCTGGCGACGAAGTTCGGCCACGACCTCGGGGACGGCGAGACGGCGCGTGGGGGACGGGAGTACATCCGGAAGGCGATCGAAGCGTCTCTGCGCCGGCTGCAGACCGACTGGATCGACCTGTACCAGTACCACCGCCCCGACGGCGTGACGCCGGTCGCGGAGACGCTCGGCGCGCTCGACGAGCTCGTCCAGGAGGGGAAGGTGCGCGCGATCGGCTCCTCGAACTTCACGCCCGCGCTCGTCGAGGAGGCGCACGATGCGGCGGCGGCGCGGGGCTCGGCGCCCTTCGTCTCGGAGCAGAGCGAGTACTCCTGGCTCGCGCGGGCGGCCGAGGACGAGCTCCTGCCCACCTGCGAGCGGCATGGAATCGGCTTCATCCCCTACTTCCCGCTCGCGAGCGGCCTCTTGACGGGGAAGTATCGGCGGGGCGAGCCGCCGCCCGAGGGGACGCGCCTGCACGGACGCGAGCTCGACGACGCGCGCCTCGAGCGGGTCGAGCAGCTGGAGACCTTCGCCTCGAGCCGTGGAGCATCGCTGCTCGAGGTGGCGATCGGCGGCCTGCTCGCGCAACCCGCAGTCGTCTCGGTGATCGCCGGCGCGACGAAGCCCGAGCAGGTTCGGGCGAACGCCGCGGCGGGCGGCTGGGAGCCGTCGTCCGAGGACACGGCGGCGCTCCACTCGCTCTGAGGAAAAGCCGCTCGTTGCGAAGATCGGGCTTGCCCGTCTGCCCGACCGTCTGTAAGGGTGCGCGCCTGCCCCGCTCGCGAGGAGACCCCAATGCCCGGAAGTGAGCAGCCGCAGGTCGCGTTCGCGCTCGAGTGCCTGGAGTGCGGTGTGCAGGACAACGCCGCCGCGGGTTGGCGTGCGTACCTGGACCCGGACGGTGACGGCGTGCTGGTTTTCTGTGCCGCGTGCGCTCAGAGGGAGTTCGGTCCGGACGACTAGAGGCTTGATGTGAAACCTGGGCGGGCTGTGCCAATTCCACATCAAGCCTCTACGCTGGATCCGTGCTCGCTGAGGTCGCTGCAGCGACGTTGATCTGCCTCGACCCGGGCCACGGCACGGCGCCCGAGATCGGGCGACAGGTCGAGCCGATCGGCCCGGGCTCGACGCAGCTGAAAGTCAAGGACGCAGGCGGCGCGGCGGGGGAGGCGGCCGTGGCGCTCGCGATCGCCCGCAGGGCGCGGGCGCTCCTGCTCGCACGCGGCTACCGCGTCGTCATGACCCGCGACGCCGGCGGCTATCGCGGCGGCAACCGCGAGCGCGCCCGCTTCTGCAACGCACGGCGGTCGGCGCTGATGATCCGGATCCACGCCGACGGCTCGACCGACCCCTCAGTCAGCGGGATTGCGACGCTCGTGCCCGCGCTGCGGCGCGGCTGGACGGGTGACATCCACGCCTCGAGCCGCCGTGCCGGCCGGCTGCTGCAGCGAGAGCTGGTCGCCGCCACCGGCGCCCGGGACCTCGGCGTCGTCGAGCGCGACGACCTGACCGGCTTCAACTGGGCGGACGTGCCGGCGGTGCTCGTCGAGACCGGATTCATGTCGAACCGGCGCGAGGCGGCGCTCCTGCGCTCGGCGGCCTATCAGGAGCGGATCGCCGCGGCGCTCACGCGTGCCGCGGACCGATTCGCTACGTCGGACTAGCTACTCCCAGGGATCGGCGGTGGTGGTCTCGGCGACGCGCCGTCGCCAGAACCGGTGCCGCTTCGGCGCCTGCCCGTTCGGCTCTGGCTCGAGCGAGAGCTCGCCCGTCTCGCCCGCGTCGGCTCCCGCGGGGAGCTTCGACACGACCGTTCGCCCTTCGGAGTCGGGAGCGGCCTCGACCACGGTCGCCTCGACGACGGGCAGGTCCCACGGGCCGGTCCGGTCGGACGCGGGCGCTTCGAGCGCCGGCGCGACCTCGTCGAGACGCCAGCGCGCCCGCTTCGCGGCGCCGGCCCACTCGCCGAGCACGACGAGCGCCCACGCCGCAGCCATCACCGCGACGATCCAGGCGGTGGAGAGGCCCGCGAGCCCGGCCAGCAACGCGACGAGGAGCAGGAATGCTCCCTCGAGCACGAGGCGGGGTACCGCACGGTCACGCGCGAACGGCGGCGGCACAGCGGCGATCCAGTCCGGCGACGGGGCTCCGGGCCTGCCCGCGAGCCCCGCCTCCGCGGGCCAGTGCTCGTCGTCGCGAGCCGGAGCGCGCTCTGTCCGCAGCGCGCGGAGCTCGCCTCGCAGCTCCGCTGCGACGGCCTCGAGCTCGCGCACCCGGTCCGCGAACGAGGCGAACGCCTCCTCGACGCGCGCGGGGTCGTAGCCGTCCGCCGCGCGCGGCAGCTCGTCGGCCTGCGGCAGCTCGGTCATCCCTTCCCAGTATGCCGCTAGCGTCGGCAGACCTGCTCGCCCGCGGTCTGCTCCCCCGGCGTCCGGTTGCCCGCTATTCGCCGGGGTCGGTTCGCTGCATCTCGCCGAGTGTCTCCTGCGCCTGCTCGTGGATCGCGCGGCGACGCTCCTCGAGCGAGCCCGGCTGCCCGACCTCGTCGAGCGGCTGCCCCTCGGCGGCGTCGAAGTCGTCGCGGTCGTCCGCGGCCCCGCGCGCCTCCTCGAGCCGGGCGCGCAGCTCGTCGGCCGGGTCGACCGGCGGACGGTCGGTCGCCCCGGTGTCCCGGCGCAGCCAATGCCAGAGGGCCACGAGCCCGAGCGCGCCGCCGACCCATGCGAGCCCTCTCTTCACGAAGCCGATGCTACTCTGTCGGCCGCTTCCTGCCTTGCCTTCGCGTGCGCCGTTCCCGCGCCCGCTCGCCGGCCAGGCCGTCTAAGACCGAGGGAAGCCCGACGGAAGGAGACCGGGAACGTGATCGACTACGAAGTCTTGCTCATGCTCGACCCCGACCTGCCCGAGGAGCGGCAGGAGGCGATCGTCAAGCGCACCCGCGACCTCGTCGAGAAGGGTGGGGGCACCTGGGACGGCCAGGACGCCTGGGGCCGCCGCAAGCTGGCCTACGAGATCGACAAGAAGGGCGACGGCGTCTACCACCTGCTCTCGTTCAGCACCGACGGCGAGACCCTGGACGAGATCTCGCGCGTCCTCAAGATCGACGACGACGTGATGCGGCATCTCGCCACCCGTCGGTACAAGGCAGGTACGACTCAGCCAGTAGCGGTGGGCGGCCCGGCACGCGAGGATGCCCGTGAGCCCATCGACACTTCGCTGGAGGAGGAGTAATGCCGCAGAACATCAACAGCGTCGTCCTCGTCGGGAACCTGACGAGGGATCCCGAGCTCCGCCACACCCCGGCCGGAACGCCCGTGACCACCCTTCGCGTGGCGGTCAACGACCGCGTCAAGCGCGGCGAGGAGTGGCAGGACGCGGCCTACTACTTCGACGTCACCGTCTGGGGCAGGACCGCCGAGAACTGCGCCCAGTATCTCGCCAAGGGTCGCCCGGTCGGCGTCCAGGGCAAGCTGACCTGGCGTGAATGGGACGCCCAGGACGGGACGAAGCGCCAGTCGGTCGAGGTCGTCGCCGACAACGTCCAGTTCCTCGGCGGCCGCGGAGATGGCGAGAGCGGCCAGTTCGTGCCCGCAGGGACGCCCGCGTCCGAGGACTTCCCGAGCGCGGCCACCGACGACGACATCCCGTTCTAGGAGCGATTCGAATGGCACAGCCGAAGACCCAACAGACGCGCAAGCGTCCAGGCTCCGCAACGGCCCCCGGCCGGCGCAAGAGCTGCCTCTTCTGCAAGGACAAGGTGGAGGAGGTCGACTACAAGAACCTGAACCAGCTCCGGCGGTACATCTCGGAGAAGGGGAAGATCCGCAACCGCCGGATCACGGGCGCCTGCCGGCGTCACCAGCGGCAGGTCGCGGTGGCCGTCAAGCGGGCGCGCGAGATGGCGCTCCTGCCCTACGTGGAGGCGCGCTGATGGAGGTGATCCTCCTCGCCGACGTCGACAAGGTCGGGCTCCGCGGCGAGGTCGTCAACGTGGCGCGCGGCTACGCCCGCAACTTCCTGCTGCCGCGCAAGCTGGCCGAGCAGGCGACGGTAGGTCGAGTCGCCGAGCTGAAACGGCTCGACGAGCAGCGCGCCCGGCACGAGGCCCGCACCGTCGAGCAGGCGAACGAGATCGCGGACGTGCTGCGCAAGACGGTGCTCAGCTTCGACGTCAAGTCGGGCCCGACCGGAGCCCTCTTCGGCTCCGTGACGACGACCGACATCGCCGACGAGCTCTGGCGTACGCGCAAGATCCGGATCGACCGGAAGAAGATCGATACCGACTCGATCCGCCGGATCGGCAGGTATGCGATCCCTGTCCACGTCTTCGAGGACGTCACCGTCGAGGTGAAGACGCTGGTCATTCCCGAGGGCGGCGAGCTGCCGCCGGAGGAGGAGCTGGCGGCGATGGAGGCCGCGGCGGCCGAGGCCGCGGCGGCGGAGGAGGCCGAGGTCGAGGCCCAGCACGCCGAGGCGGAGGAGCTGGTGGAAGCGGAGCTGACGGCGGAGGCCGAGGCCGTCGACGCCGAGCCCCAGCCCGAGCCGGTCGCCGGCGAGCCCGAAGCCGAAGCCGACGCCGAAGAGGACGCCGAGCAGGCGTAGCGTTTTCCACAGCGTGTTCCACAGGCCTGTGGAACACGCTGTGAACTTCCCGCTCGCTCCGGCAGAAGCGGACGAGTCCCTTGTGGACAGGGGCAGCGCGGCCTGCCCAGGCGTCGTGGAGAACGAGGCGAACAGGCGTTTCTTCTGCCTGCAAATCGCGGCCTCGGCGATCCACAGCGCGCTGTGAATCCCCAGTCTTGAGGCTGTCCGTCGCGGCGGCTGTAATAGGACGTTCGATGGCCCAGGTCGCCTCGCTCCCGTCCACGCCGCATGTGCCGCCTCAGAACCTGGAGGCGGAGGAATCGGTGCTCGGAGCGATGCTGCTCTCACCCGGGGCGATCGGCGCGGTCACCGAGATCCTCTCCGCGGAGGACTTCTACCGCGAGAGCCACGGAGTCGTCTTCCGAGCCTGCCTCGCGCTGTACCAGCAGGGCGAGCCGGTCGACGCGATCACGCTCGTCGACGCGCTCGAGGAACGGGGCGAGCTCGAGCAGGTCGGCGGCCGCGCACGGATCCACGAGCTCGCAGCACTCGTGCCGGCGACGGCGAACGCGGCCCATTACGCGCGGATCGTGCGGGAGATGGCGACGCTGCGTGGCCTCGTCCGCGCCGGCTCGGAGATCGCGAGGCTCGGGCAGGAGAGGCCCGGTGAGACGACCGACCTCGTCGACCGGGCGGAGCAGATCGTCTTCGACCTCGCCCAGCAGCGGGTGACGACCGACTTCAGCCATATCGAAGGGCTGCTGAAGGAGAGCTTCGAGCGGATCATGCACCTCTACGAGGCCGGCGCCGACGTCACGGGCATCCCCACCGGCTTCAAGGAGCTCGACAAGCTCACGTCGGGGTTCCAGCCGGGGAACCTGGTCGTCGTCGCAGCCCGCCCCTCGATGGGGAAGTCGGCGCTCGCGCTCTGCATGGCGCAGAACCTCGCCGTCCGGCACGAGATCCCGGTCGCGCTCTTCACGCTCGAG
Organism: uncultured Gaiellaceae bacterium; assembly: GCA_963850995.1. Classification (GTDB taxonomy): domain Bacteria; phylum Actinomycetota; class Thermoleophilia; order Gaiellales; family Gaiellaceae; genus Gaiellasilicea. Next base: position 26,370 of record CAWKNQ010000005.1, read on the forward strand.
ATGTCGAAGAGCGAAGTGACTCAGCGGATGATGTGCAGCGAGGCGCGCGTGGAGTCTCAGAGCCTCCGCACGGGCAAGCTGCGCCCGGAGGACTGGCCGCGCCTCACTGCGGCGTGCGACAAGCTGATGAAGGCGCCGATCTGGGTCGACGACACCGGCTCGATCACGATGATGGAGATCCGCTCGAAGGCGCGCCGGTTGAAGTCCCGCGTGCCGAATCTCGGCCTCGTCATCGTCGACTACATGCAGCTGATGACCTCCGGCGCGACCGCCGAGAACCGCGTCCAGGAGGTGTCCCAGATCTCCCGGTCGCTGAAGGTGCTCGCGCGCGACCTCGAGGTGCCGATCCTCGCGCTCTCGCAGCTCTCGCGGGCGGTCGAGCAGCGGCACGACAAGCGGCCGATCCTGTCCGACCTGCGCGAGTCGGGCTCGATCGAGCAGGACGCCGACCTCGTCGGCTTCGTCTACCGCGACGAGTACTACAACGGCGAGGAGTCGGACTCGCAGGGGATCGCAGAGCTGATCCTCGCCAAGCACCGAAACGGCCCGACCGACACGGTCAGGCTCTCGTTCCTGAAGCGGTACGCCAAGTTCGCCGACCTGGCGGCCGCGTGAGCTTCCCCCGGCCGGCTGCCCCTCCCACCCGGCGACGCCGGCCTGCGGCGCCGCCTCGCGGTGCTCCGGCACCGCGAGCGCTGCGCCTCGAGCAGCTCGGGGCTGCAAGCTCGACACCCCTTGTCGGAGGCAGAAGGGAGTAGCGATGTTCGACCAGACGATCCGGCTGGCGCCGCGCGTGACGTCCTACGTCGTCGTGTGCGCGGAGTGCGCCGTCGAGTACGGGGTCTACGCCGCCCAGGTGGAGGGCAGGCTGGCCCTCGAGCGCGCGCACAGCGCTGTCACGTGCCCACGCGGCCACGAGATCCGGGTCGAGCGCGCGGGTCGCGACCAGGCGGCCGTGCGCTTCCACTAGGCGGCCCGCCATCGGGCAGAATCGGCTCGTGCCCGCGACCGTCATCGTCGGAGCGCAGTGGGGCGACGAAGGCAAGGGCAAGATCGTCGATCTGCTGGCGCAGGACTCGGACCTCGTCTGTCGTTACCAGGGCGGGCCGAATGCCGGCCACACCGTGATCGTCGACGGCGTGACGTTCAAGTTCCGGCATCTGCCTTCCGGCATCCTCTCCGGCAAGGTGAGCGTGCTCGGGGCGGGCTGCGTCGTCGACCCCGGCGTCCTCCTCGACGAGCTCGACGAGCTCGAGGAGCGCGGCGTCTCCTCGGAGCCGCTCCGGATCTCCGGTAACGCCCACCTGATCATGCCGTGGCACATCGCAATCGACGGTGCGGGCGAGCGGCGCCTCGGCAGGCTGCAGATAGGGACGACGCGGCGCGGGATCGGGCCTGCATACGCGGACAAGGCGTCCCGGCTCGGCATCCGCGTCCAGGACCTGCTCGACGCGAAGATCCTGCGCCAGAAGATCGAGACGGCGCTCGCCGAGAAGAACGTGTGGCTCGAGCGCGTCTACGAGCACGAGCCGTTCGAGCTCGAGGATGTCGCCTCCAGCCACGAGCGGTTCGCGCAACGGCTGCGCCCGTACGTCGCCGACACGTCGCTGCTCGTCGATACGGCGCTCGAGGAGGGGAAGCGGGTGCTGCTCGAGGGCGCCCAGGGAACGCTCCTCGACCTCGATCACGGCACCTATCCGTTCGTCACCTCCTCCAACCCGACCGCCGGCGCGGCCGCGACCGGGCTCGGGATCGGGCCGACGCGGATCGACGAAGTGGTCGGGGTCTCGAAGGCATACGTCACCCGGGTCGGAGCCGGGCCGTTCCCGAGCGAGATGGACGACGAGCTCTCGGCGCGGGTGCGCGAGCTCGGCCAGGAGTTCGGCACGGTCACGGGTCGCGAGCGGCGGCCGGGCTGGCTCGATCTCGTCGCGCTGCGCTACGCAGTCCGGCTGAACGGGATCACGTCGATCGCGCTGACGAAGCTCGACGTGCTCTCGGACTTCGACGAGCTGAAGGTCTGCGTCCGCTACCGGCTGCCCGACGGGAGGGAGACGGCGGACTTCCCGGCCCACCAGAGCGACTTTCACCACGCCGAGCCGGTGCTGGAGACGGTTCCCGGCTGGAGCACGCCGCTCGACGGGTGTGCGACGATCGCCGACCTGCCCGAGCAGGCACGCGCGTACGTGGCGCTGGTCGAGCGGGCGCTCGGAGTCCCGATCCGCCTCGTCGGGACCGGCGCGGCACGCGAGCAGGTGCTCGCCTCCGCCTGATCCCGGCGTACCGCGAAAGTAGACTCGGCCGCCGTGAAGGTGCTCCTCGTCGGCTCGGGCGGGCGCGAGCACGCGCTCGCCTGGAAGCTCGCCCAGACGGCGGGCTTGACCGAGCTCCATGCCGCGCCCGGCAACCCGGGAATCGCGCGGCTCGGCGACTGCCACCCCGTGCGGGCAGAGGACGGCGAGAGCCTGCTCGGCCTCGCGCGCAGCCTGGACGTCGATCTCGCCGTGATCGGCCCCGAGGCTCCGCTCGTCGCCGGGGTCGCCGACGAGCTCCGCCGGGCCGGCGTGACCGTTTTCGGTCCAGGAGCAGCCGCGTCGCGAATCGAGGGCTCGAAGAGCTTCGCCAAGGACGTGATGAACGCGGCAGGGGTGCCGACGGCCAGGACGCTCGCCGTCGCCAGGCCGCCCTGCGTCGTCAAGGTCGACGGCCTCGCGGCCGGGAAGGGCGTCTTCGTCTGCGAGTCGACGACACAGCTGGACGAGGCGCTGCGCGCGGCCTCCGCGTTCCCGGGGCCGATCGTGATCGAGGAGCTCCTCGCGGGTGAGGAGGTGTCCGTGTTTGCGCTCGTCGACGGACGCAAGGTCGTCCCGCTCGCACCGGCGCAGGACTTCAAGCGTGCCCTGGACGGCGACGCCGGCCCCAACACCGGCGGCATGGGGTCGTTCTCTCCCGTGCCCGGGATCGACGCGGATCGCGCTGCGGAGCTCGTCGCTCAGATCCACCTGCCGGTGGTGGAGGAGCTCGCCCGACGTGGCTCGCCCTTTACGGGAGTGCTCTTCGCCGGGCTGATGCTGACCGGGGACGGTCCGAAGGTGCTCGAGTTCAACTGCCGTTTCGGCGATCCCGAGACCCAGTCGATCCTGCCGCGCCTCGAGGGCGACTTCCTCGACGCGCTCGCCGCGGCCGCGGCCGGCGAGCTCGAGGGCGTCGAGCTCACCGTCGCGGACGAGGCTGCCGTGACCGTCGTGCTCGCCGGCGCCGACTATCCGGACCGCTCCGACCGCGGCGCCGCGATCGAGGGGGTCGACGCCGCGGAGGCGACCGGTGCGCTCGTCTTCCACGCCGGGACGGCGCTGCACGGGGATCAGCTCGTCACGAACGGCGGCCGGATCCTCGCCGTCACCGGAACCGGGGCGACGGTCGCCGACGCGCGCGACCACGCCTACGCCGGCTGCGACCTGATCAGCTTCACGGGCGCCCGCTTCCGGCGCGACATCGCGCTCGCCGCGTCCGCGAGCGCGGGCTGAGCCGCCGGGCGAGCATCGATGGTAGATCGGCAATCGCCGCACTCGCGGATGACGACCCAGACACGGCGCCGGGAGCCACCCTCGGCCTTGCCAAGGCAACCAGCCTTGGCCGCGGCCGAGTGCGGCCCCCGTCTTGGTCTGGATCGCCCCCGCGAGCACGTCGATCACCGATCCACCATCTAGACTCGCTCCGGTGATCGCGCGCTACTCCCGCCCGGCCATGTCGGCGATCTGGTCGGACGAGGCGCGGCTCGCGCGTTGGCTCGACGTCGAGCTCGCGGCGCTCGAGGGTTGGGCCGAAGTCGGTGACGTGCCGCGGGAGGCGGTCGACGCGATCCGGTCCCGAGCAGTCGCCCCCACCCCGGAACGCGTCGCGGAGATCGAGGCGCAGACGCACCACGATGTCGCGGCGTTCGTCGACGCGGTCGCCGAGACCCTCGGTGAGGAAGGGCGCTGGTTCCACTACGGCCTCACCTCGTCGGACGTGATCGACACGGCGCTCGCGCTCCAGATCCGTGATGCGGGTGCGCTCGTCCTAGGTGGGATCGAGCGCGCGTTCGCCGCCGTCGTGACACGGGCGGAGGAGCACCGCGGAACGCTCACGATCGGGAGGACGCACGGCGTGCACGCCGAGCCGACCACGTTCGGCCTCAAGCTGGCGGGCTGGGCGTTCGCGCTGGAGCGCGACCGCGTCCGGGTCGAGCGCGCGCTCGACGGGATGCGCGTCGGCAAGCTGTCCGGCGCGGTCGGCACCTACGCGGCGATCGAGCCCGAAGTCGAGCGCCTCGCCTGCGAGCGGCTCGGCCTGGCGCCCGCACCGAGCTCGACGCAGATCCTGCAGCGCGACCGCCACGCCGAGGTGCTGAGCGCGCTCGCGCTCCTCGCCGCGTCGCTGGAGCGGTTCGCGCTCGAGCTCCGCCACCTCGCCCGGACCGAGGTACGCGAGATCGAGGAGCCTTTCGCGAGCGGCCAGAAGGGGTCGTCGGCGATGCCGCACAAGCGCAATCCGATCGTCTCCGAGCGGATCTGCGGGCTTGCCCGCGTCGTCCGCGCCCATGCCTCGACCGGGCTCGAGAACGTCGCCCTCTGGCACGAGCGCGACATCTCCCACTCTTCGGCCGAGCGGATCGTGCTCCCCGACGCGTTTCTCCTCGTCGACTACATGCTCGACCGGTTCGCGTGGCTCGTGGAGGGGCTCGTCGTCCGCGTCGAGCGGATGCGCGAGAACCTCGACTCGAGCCACGGGCTCTACTTCAGCCAGCGCCTGTTGCTCGCGCTCGTCGAGGCGGGGCTCTCCCGGGACGAGGCGTACCGGCTCGTCCAGCGGCAGGCGATGCGGGCGTGGGACGAGGGGCTCGACTTCCCCGCGCTCGTGCGGGCCGACGCCGAGATCGCCGGCCGGATCGACCTCGACGCCGTCTTCGACGACGGCGCCTACACGCGGCACGCCGGCGTCGTCTTCGACCGGCTGCACGCGCTCGGCCGGGAGCACGTCCATGCCTGACGCGGCCGTGCATCTGGGCAGCGGCAAGGTGCGCGAGCTCTACGCGCTCGACGACGAGCGGCTGCTGCTCGTCGCTTCGGACCGGATCTCGACCTTCGACGTCGTCCTGCCGACGGAGATCCCCGACAAGGGCAGGGTTCTCACCGGCCTCTCGGCCTTCTGGTTCACGAGGACGAGCGAGCTCGTCCCGAACCACCTGCTCGAGCTGCGCGACGACGGCCGCTCGCTCGTCTGCAGGCGTCTCGAGATGCTGCCGGTGGAGATCGTCGTCCGCGGCTACCTCGCCGGTTCGGGCTGGAAGGACTACGTCGCGACGGGTGCCGTCTGCGGACGGGTGCTGCCCCCCGGGCTCGGCGAGGCGTCCCGGCTCCCGGAGCCGATCGTGACGCCCGCGACGAAGGCACGGTCCGGCCACGACGAGAACATCGACGCCGGGACTGCCGCCGAGCTCGTCGGCGCGGAGCGATGGGCGGAGGCCGAGGCGGCAGCGCTCGCGCTCTACGGCTTCGCGGCGGGGCACGCCGAGGAGCGCGGGATCATCCTCGCCGACACGAAGTTCGAGCTGGGCGTCGACCCTGACGGCGCGCTCGTGCTCGGGGACGAGGCCCTCACGCCGGACTCCTCGCGCTTCTGGCCGGCGGACGCCTACGCCCCATTCGGGCAGCAGCCGTCCTACGACAAGCAGTACGTGCGCGACTACTGCGAGAGCCTCGGCTGGGGCAAGACCGATCCCGGACCGGAGCTCCCGGCGGACGTCGTCGCTGGGACGCGCGCACGCTACGTCGAGGCGTTCGAATTGTTGACGGGGCTTGCGTTCGACGACTATCTCGCCGACCCACAGGTCGTCCTGCGGTGAGAGTCACCGTGCTCGTGCGCCCAAAGCCGGGGATTCTCGACCCGCAGGGCGAGGCGGTGCAGGAGTCGCTGCGCAAGCTCGGGTTCGCGGTCGGTGGGGCCCGCGTCGGCCGGCTCGTGGATCTCGAGCTCGATGCGTCGTCGGCGGACGAAGCGCAGTCGGAGGCCGAACGGATGTGCCAGGAGCTGCTCGCGAACCCGCTGATCGAGAGCTTCGAGATCGAGGTCGAGGACGGTTGAGCGTGACGCCACGGATCGCCGTGCTCGTCTTCCCCGGCTCGAACGACGACCGGGACGCGGCCTGGGCGCTGGCGGCGCTCGGCGCGGACGCGCAGCTGGTGTGGCACGCCGAGACGGAGCTGCCGCGCGCCACCGAGGCGGTCGTGCTCCCAGGCGGCTTCTCGTACGGGGACTACCTTCGCTGCGGCGCGATCGCGCGCTTCGCCCCGGTGCTGGCAGCCGTGCGTGCCTTCGCAGCCGCCGGCGGCCCGGTGCTCGGGATCTGCAACGGCTTCCAGATCCTGTGCGAGGCGGGCCTCCTGCCGGGCGTGCTGCGCCCGAACCGGGACCTCGAGTTCGTCTGCCGCGACGTCCGGCTTCGCGTCGAGCGGACGGACACCGTTCTCACCGCCCGCTGCGAGCAGGGCCAGGAGCTGACGATTCCGGTCAAGCACGGCGAAGGGTGCTGGTATGCCGACGACGAGCTGTACGGCGAGCTGGAAGCGTCCGGCCAGCTGGTGCTGCGCTACGCGGAGGACTGCAACGGCTCGGTCGGCGACGTCGCGGGCGTGTGCAACGAGGCGCGCAACGTGCTCGGCCTGATGCCCCACCCCGAGCACGCGGTCGACCCGCTGCTCGGCTCCGGAGACGGCGCGCTGCTGCTCGCCGGGCTGGTGGACGCCGCCCGCACACGCACCCTCGCAGCCGCCTGAGGCGCCCGGAGCTCTCACAGCCGCAACGCCTCCGCGAGCCCGGGGTGCTCGGCCAGCGCGGCGCGGAGGCGCTCGATGTCGCGTGGCCGCAGCGTCACCGGTCCGCGGCGGGCGACGCCTCCGGTCGCGTAGGCGAAGCGGATGAGACGCTCGCCCTTGCTGGTCTCGAGCAGCTGGACGAGCGAGGCGAAGCGCTTGTCTCCAGCCTGCTGGGGCAGCTTCAGCTCCTCGAGCAGCGTGGCCGAGCCCCAGGGCGTGGCGGCGCGGATCTCTGCGCTCTTCATGCCCACCACGCTACGCGCCGACCTGCAACGAAAGAGAAACAGGATCGTGCCGAATCGAAAACGATTGCTCCACCGTTTACTCCACATGCCAAGAGCAATCTGGAGCGGCACGATCTCCTTCGGGCTCGTCAGCGTGCCGGTGAAGATGTACAGCGCGATCGACGAGACCGACTTGCACTTCCACCTCGTCCACGAGCCGGACAGCGGGCGAATCGGCTACCAGAAGTTCTGCAAAAAGGAGGAGAAGCCGGTTTCGGACGACGAGATCGTCAAGGCGTTCGAGATCCGTGACGACAAGCACGTCGTCCTCACCGACGAGGACTTCGCCGCCGCCAAGTCCGAGGGCGTGAAGTCGATCGAGATCGCCGACTTCGTCCCGTACGACGAGATCGACCCGATCTACTTCGAGCGGACGTACTACCTCGGCCCGCAGGACGGCGGCGAGAAGCCGTATTCCCTCCTCCGCGAGGCGATGGAGCGCACGAAGCTCGCCGCGATCGGCAAGTACGTGATGAGGGACCGCCAGCACGTCGGCTGCCTGCGCGTGCGCGACCGCGTGATCACGCTCGAGAAGATGTTCTTCCACGACGAGATTCGCCCGGTCGGCAAGATCGCGCCGAGGAAGACGAAGGTCGCCAAGGCCGAGCTGGAGATGGCGACGACGCTGATCGAGAAGTTCACGACCTCGTTCAAGCCCGAGAAGTACGAGGACACCTACCGCGCCGCGCTGATGAAGATCATCAAGGCGAAGGAGAAGGGAAAGACGATCACGGCTGCGGAGCCGGAGACCGAGGAGGAGCCGCCTGATCTGCTCGCGGCGCTGCAGGCATCGGTCGACGCGGCCAAGAAGCGCGGCCGTGGCTCCGTCCGCGCCAAGCGGCCGCCAGCCCGCACGCGGACGACGCGGAAGCGGAAGGCAAAGACCTAGAGCAGCTCGACGAGCCGGAAGCGCTCGGCGACGTAGAGCGTCTCGTCGTCGACGTCCCAGCTCGGGTCGCCGAGGAAGTCTCGAATCTCGTCGGCGTAGCTGCGCCAGAAGCGGTCGTGGGCTTCCCGCCACTCCGCCACGGACGTGAAACCCTCGCCCTCGTCTCGCGCGAACTGCAGGTCGGTGTCCCCGACGGGCAGCACGCGGACCTCGGTGACCTCGATCACGGCGACGTCGCGGCCGCTGTTGTCGACGACCGCGAGCTGCTCGCCGACCTCCGGCAGCCGATCGCCGTCCCGCTCGTAGTCGACGAGCAGCCCGGCCGTCGCCGTCTTCTCGCCGCTGAGGACGGCTGCGACGAGCTGATCTCGGAGCGGCGTGCCTGCGAACCCGAACTCGGCTTTTCTCACAAAGCGGCAGGCTGCCAGATGAGCCGGCGGCGACGACGCCGGAGCCTCGGCCACACAAGCGCGAGCTGGGTCATGCGGCCTTCAGGGTCGGCTGGCCCGGCGTCCACGCGACGGGGCAGAGCGCGCCTGTTCGCAACGCCTGCAGGACGCGGAGCGTCTCGTCAGGACTGCGGCCGATGCTTTGATCGGTCACGCTCGCGTGGCGGACGATGCCTTCGGGATCGATGACGAACGTGCCGCGAAGCGCAGATCCGTCCGCCTCGAGGACGCCGAAGGCGTCGGCGACATCGTGCGCGGTGTCGGCGAGGACGGGATAGTCGACCCCGGCGAGCAGTGGATGCGACTCGAACCATGCCCTGTGGCTCCGGTAGCTGTCGGTGCTTGCGGCGATCACGACCGCGTCCTCGTCCGCGAAGGCGGTCTCGAGCTCGGCGAACGCGTGCAGCTCGGTCGGACACACGAGCGTGAAGTCGCGCGGGTAGAAGAAGAGCACGATCCAGCGAGCGCGGTAGTCCTCGAGATCGATGCGACGGGGCCCATCTTCGCCGCGCACGTAGCACTCTGTGACGACGGCGGGAGCGGGAGCTCCGACTCTGGCAAGCATGAGCAATCCTTTCGAGGGTGCGGCTCGTTCGGCGCCGCCTCGGATCGGGCTGACTGGTTCTCCTGCACCGTACGAGCCCGAGGCCACGCGGGCATCGGCCGCGTGGGCGAACCGATGTCGGTACCGGGGAGGATCTTTCCGCCGGCCTCGGTCGGCCGAACTGAGGACTGCCGTAACACGGACGAATCCTGCTTGCAACTCGTATCGGCGTGCTCAGCCCTGCGGATCGAGCCCGCCGACGCCCCACGTGTCCGCGAGCAGATAGCCCTCCGGAAAGGGGTCGTCCGGGTCGACGTAGAGCTGCCAGACCCCTGTGATCCACGCGCTGCCCCGGATCGCCGGCACGATCGCAGGCCGGTCGCCCACGGTCGTCTCCGCGACGATGCGGCCGTCGAAGGTCGAGCCGAGCGCGGAAGCGTGCGACATCCCGTCGCCGACCTTCATCAGGCCGCGGGCGTGGAGGACGGCCATCCGCGCCGAGAGCCCGGTCCCCGTCGCCGAGCGGTCGAGCCGTCCCGGCGCGACGACGACGGCGTTGCGCGTCACCTCGCCGACACCTTGCCAGCGCGCGGCGAGCTGCACGATGCTCACGCCCGCGATCGCAGGGTTCTCGGGATGCACGCATGGAAGCTGCTCTCGCGCGGCTTTCCGGATCCGCTCGCCCACGAGCGAGAGTTCGCGGGCCTCGGCCGGCTCGATCGCGAAGCCGAGCGCCTGCGCGTCCGCGATTGCGTACCACATGCCGCCGTAGGCGACGTCGACCTCGACGGTGCCGATCCCCTCGACCTCGAGCGGGGCGTCGAGCCGGTCGACGAAGGAGGGGACGTTGGTGAGCTCGACGCTCTCGCAGCGGCCGTCGCGGCAGGCGGCCCGCGCCTCGACGATCCCGCCGGGCGCCTCCAGCCGAACGACCGTCTCCGGCTCGCGAAGCTCGAGCATCCCGGTCTCGAGGAGCACGGTCGTCGTGCAGATCGCGTTCGACCCCGACATGGCCGGATACTCCGTCGGCTCCATGATGATGAAGCCCGCGTCGCAGTCGGCTCGCGTCGCCGGGACGACGAGGTTCGCATGACAGGCGACGCTGCCGCGCGGCTCCCGCAGCAGGAGTCGCCGCAGCCAGTCCTCCTCCGTCCGCAGGGTCTGCATCTGCTCGAACACCGTGTCGCCGCGCGGCGGCAGCACGCCGCCGACGACCACGTTCCCGACCTCGCCGCCCGCGTGGCAGCCGACCACCGTGATCATCCGCCGCGACCGCATCGGGCCGACCCTAGCTCGGAGCTACAGCTTGCGGATCGCGTCGCCCGACCGGACGGTGCCCGGCTGGACGATCCGCGTGTTGATCCCGCGCAGGTTGAGGCCTCGATGGGCCTTCGTGTTCACGAACCGGTGTGCCGCGCCGCCGAAGCGGGCGACGAACTTCGCGCAGCCTGTGTGCGGCTCCTCGCTCACCTCGATCACGGCCGTACCGATCGCGAGCCGCGTCCCGGGAGGCACGTTGGCTGCGGTCAGGTCGAAGTCGACGTAGAGCTGGTCCCCCGCGAGCGCCCAGCGCTCCCGGTCGCCGGCGGCGACGAGATCTGTCACCCGCGCGTTCATCACGGTCAGCTGCGCTGCAGGGTTGGCCGACCGGTCGGGCATCCGGCTGCTGCCGCGGGCACTCCAGTTGTCGCCGACGAGTCCCTCGCGCAGGTCGAGCTCGGCCTCCTCGAGCACCTCCCGCTCGCCCTCCGCGGGCCGTCGCGCGATCAGCTGGACGGTGCCTTCGCCGCTCGGCGAGCGAAGGACTTCGTCGAGGCCCGCCTCGAGCTCGTCGGCGTCGAGGTGGCGGACGGTGGGGTCGGTGCCGGTGTCGAGCACGACAACGGTTCTATCACGCCGGCGTGAGCGCGCGATTAGCGCCGCGTTAGCGACGAAGCGCATCGTCTCCTCAGTCGTCAAGGAGGAGATGAAGATGCAGGGCTACGTAGCAGCGGTGTTCGCGGCGATTCTCTTCGCAGCCTCGGGTGGGGCCGAGAGTGCCGCACAGCCGTCGTCCCCGTATGCGATCGACGTGAGCGTGCTGACAGGTCCGCAGGGAGGCGAGCTGACGATCGACGTCGACGCTGCCGCGGGCTCCGCCGGCGTGCAGTCGTTCGACCACGTGCACGTGTCACTTCGGTCGGCTGTCGCCGACGACAAGATCCTGAACCTGAACGACGTGCCGGCGCCGAACGGCGTCGCGACGATCGAGCTGGGGCAGCTCGAGCGCGGCGCAGCGGTGGGCGTGATGGTGCAAGTCCGCGGGGAACAGTCACCGCGGACGGTGATCCTCCGCGGCGATGCGACGGCGAGGCTTCGCCCGGACCTCGTGGTGGCGGCGGTGCACGCACCGCCTCAGACGCTGACGACGCGTCAGGTCGACGTCGTCGCCGACGTCGACGAGCTGAACGGGGAGACGGGAGCGAAGGCCACCGTCACCCTCATGCTCGGCCCGACCCCGCTCGCGGAGCCGAAGACGGTGACCGTCGGCGCCGGCGGCACGCAGTCGGTCACCTTCGAGGGCGTGAAGCTCGCGACGGCGATGTCCACCGAGCTGACCGTGCGCGTCGACGGTGCCGACCCGCACGAGACCGACGCGACGAACAACTCACGCAAGCGCCAGATCGAGGTGACCGAGCACGAGCTGGTCCGTGCGAACGTGCTCGTCCCGAGCCTCGGCGGCTACGGCGCCCAGTTCAACCAGCACGTGTACGCAGCCGATCGCACCGAAGCCGCCTGGCGAGCATGCCCGACCTCGAGGCGAAGGTGAAGGAGCTCGAGCCGCAGCTCGTCCGGATCTTCTTCAACGAGATCGAGGAGCGTGATGCCGGACCGCGCCCGGAAGCTGGCGTCGTTCTACAAGACCGTCGAGCTGGCGCACGAGACCGGCGCGGCGATCAACATCACGTACCAGCACCGCGGTCGAACGCCAAGCTCCAGCCCGAGCGCTTCATGGGCGAGTTCGCGGCGATCCTCGACGATCTCGTCGCACGTCAGAGGCTTCACGAACGTCCGCTGGGTCACCGTCGCAGAACGAGCTGAACACGACGGTCGTGACGCTGGAGCAGTACAACGCGCTCTACCGTTCGCTCGACGCGCATCTCCGTACGCGGGGACTGCGCGATCACATCGGTCTGATGGGCGGCGACCTCGTCGAGAGCGCAGGCGTTCCGGGCTCGAACCAGCGTTCTGGTTCGACTACATGGCCGAGAACATGAACGACGTTCTCGACGCCTACTCCGTGCACATCTACTGGAACTACTGGGACATCCCGCGGATGGAGCTCCGGCTCAGGGACGTCCGCGAGATCGTCACGACCGAGGCTCCCGACGGGGCGCGGAAGCCGACGTACATCATGGAGTTCGGCGTTCGCGGGATCGCGAACATCCCCGGGCAAGCCGACGTGGTGCCGCCGGGCTACTGGGAGGACGGGACACCGACTGTCGCCGGACGAACATCGTAGCGTTCCAGCAGCTCTGGTTCGACCTTGTCTCCGCGCAGCTCGGCTTCACGGCGCAGTCAAGTGGGATGCGTACTGGGGCAACGCTACACGCCGGGCTACCGCGAGACGTACTACGCTGATCGGCCCGGCCGACGGAGGGCTGGCCGCTCTTCCCTGCCTACCACGCGTTGCGGCTCCTCTTCCAGACGACCCAGCGCGGCTGGCAGGTCGTGCAGGTCGCGCCGTGGGCGGAGGACGACTGGAGGCTGTTCGATGATGCCGGCGCGCGGATTGTCGATCAGCCCGAGAAGGAGATCGCGGCGTACCCGAGCGCGAACGGCGAGCTCACGCTGATGGGCCTCGACACCCACGGCCGCGCGCTGAACACGACGTCCGACGAGCGGCCGGCGTACAGCATCGGCGGGCTCCCGGCCGAACACGGCGTTCAGCCTTGCGCTCTGGAACGCGACCGGGAACGGCGAGAACTCGCTCGCCGGCACGGTTACGACGGACGCAGCCGGCGTCGCCCGCTTCGAGGTGCCGCTCCATGCCGCGTTCGCTCTGACGACGGTTCCCGTTTCCTAGGTGGCTGAAGGGGCGCCTCCGGGCGCCCCTTCACTCACTCGCGAGCTCGAGCAGCTTGACGACGGTGTTCCAGTTGCGCGCCGTCGAGACGACTCCGAGACGCGAGTCGTCGAGGAGCTTCCCGAGCGGCGAGCGCTGGATGCCGTTTGCGTACCAGGCGTAGATCTCGCGGCCGCTGATCGCGACTCGCTCCGGTGCGATGTCCGCGGCCTCGAGCTCGCGAGCGACGGCGGCCGGCAGCCGCCGCGAGAGGAAGCTGACGAGGTGGCGGGATCCGTCCGTCGCGACCTTCCCGAGGGGATTCCGCTCGACCACCTTCGCCAGCTCGGCCCGCGTGCGCACGATCACGGAGATGTCGAAGCCGAAGCGCTCGGCCAGCTGCCGCTCGAGCGCTCGTTCGAGCTGTCGCGGCGACAGGGGGCTCGAGAGGACGACGTTGCCGCTCTGCAGGTGCGTGCGCACGTTCTCGTAGCCGTGGCCTTCGAGCAGCTCGCGCAGATCGGCCATCCCGACCCGTCGCTTGCCTGCGAGGTTGATGCTGCGGAGGAGGACGATCTGCCGTGGCACAGGCTAGGGCCGGCGCGCGACGCCCAGCACATAGGGCGCCGAGGTGATCGTGAGGAAGGACGAAGAGTGGAACCCGCGGTCGAGCGAGACGATCCGGAATCCGGCCGCGCGAATCGACGCCTCGGTGTCACGCGTCGTCCGGCAGCCCCCAAGCGCTCGCGTCCAGAAGAGCGTGTCGGCTGCTTGCTGAAGCCCGCGGAACGCGGCCCCCTGCGAGCGGACGTGCTCCCAGAAACGGAGCTCGCCGCCGGGAACGAGCACGCGCAGGAGCTCACTGAGCGCTCGGGCGGGGTCGGGCACGGTACAGAGGACTCCCATCACGACGGCTGCGTCGAAGGCGCCGTCTTCGGCCGGGACTCGCATCGGCGACGCCGTCGACGACCTCGATCGGAACCGAGGCGTCGCCCGCGCGCGCTCCGGCAACCGCGCGTGCGACCGCGTCGGGCTCGACCGCGAGTACGTGCTCGACCGCTCGACGGGTAGTGCTCGAACGAGCGGCCGTCGCCGCAACCGACCTCGAGCACGCGCCCGCGCAGCCCCGCGAGCAGCCGCCGTCGAAGCTCGTGCGCGACCGGGTCGGGACGACGCCGCTCCTGCCGTTCGAGGTAGCGGGCGAAGCGCGACTGCTGCGGGCCGTAGAGCGGCGGTTGACCGGAGCTCAACCGAACCCCGCCTGGCAGGATCTCGCCATGGCCACTTACCTCCACACCATGTATCGCATCACAAACCCGGAGCAGAGCCGGGCGTTCTATGAGGCTCTCGGGATGGAGTTCCGTCGAGACATGGACATCGTCCGTGACGGCGAGAGAGAGGCGACCAACTACTTCTTCGGCTTCCCGGGGCAACAGGAGGAGCTGGAGCTGACTCTCAACCACGACGGCCGCACCTACGACGTCGGCACCGGCTACGGACACATCGCTATCGGAGTCGAGGATCTCGACGGCACCCTCGCGCGTCTCAAGGAGCAAGGCATCGAGCCGGAGCGCGAGCCCTACCGTGTCCGAGAAGGCGGCAGCCGGCTCTGTTTTGTCGGGGACCCCGACGGCTATCGCATTGAGCTCATCGAGCGCGGATAGCCAGCATGAACGTACTCACGCATCTCATGTTTCAAGACGGTCGGGCGCGCGAGGCAGCCGAGTGGTACGTCTCGCTCGTCCCCGGATCAAGTACGGATCGGGTGATCGACAACGATGCAGGGGGCGCGACCGTGTACTTCACATTGGCGGGCCGGGGCTTCATCGCATTCGATAGCCCGACACAGCACGGGTTCGACTTCACGCCGTCGATGTCCATCTTCGTGCGTTGCGACGGCGAGGAGCAGGTTCGTCTCCTCTTCGACCAGATCGCCTCCGATGGCGACGTGAAGATGCCTGTGGACGACTACGGATTCAGCTCGTGCTTCGGCTGGGCCACGGATCGTTATGGCGTGTCGTGGCAGATCGGCGCAGCTGATCGCGAACTCGCTGATTCGTGAGGCGCAGGACCGCTTTCAGCTTCGCGCGCTGCGCGAGCGTTTCAAGACCTGGTGCACGAACGTGACCACCACTCGCCGGTTGACGGCTCGACCTTCCTCGGTGGCGTTCGTGGCGATCGGGTTCGACAGGCCATGGGGGACGATTCGCGGAGTTGCCGTGAAGCCGCCGGCGCGCCTCAGCTGGGCGCAGACCTGTTGCGCGCGCGCGGAGGAAAGCGTCATCGGGTCGGCGGGACTCGGCGGCCACGTGGCCGTGTAGCCGTCGCAGCGCATGCCGACGATCGCCACCATCCGCTTGCGCAGGTCGTCGACGAAGCTCTGGCCGAGCGGGGTGAGAATCGGCTGGTCGGGCACCCACGAGCCCGGGGTGGTGACGACCCGCTCGATTGCAAGCACCGCGCGCGCGGACTTCACGCCCGCACGCACCTCGTTCGACGCCGTCCGGCAAACGGCGCGCACGTCGACGATGACCCCGCCGATCTGCTTCGAGAGGAGCTGCTCCCCCTTCGGCTGAATGCCGACCCGGATCACCATCTGCCCTCTGCCGCCCGCAGGGGCACGTGCGAGGCCGCGGGCGACGACGACGTTCTGCGACCCTCGCGACCTCAGCTCGATCAGGCACGACTGGATCTGATCGTCCTGCATCTTGGTGATGATCTCGTCCGCGGCGGCCTCCGCCACCGGGCCGGCGGGCTGGGCCGGTTGCCCCGGGACGGCGGGCTGGGCCGGCTGTTCCGGCTGCTCCGGCTCCTCCGGGGCTCCGGGCGGGGTCGGCAGCTCCGGGAGCGGCGTTCTTCGGCGGCAGCACGATTACGACCGGATTGTCGATCTCGACCGGCGGAGGCTCCGGCGCCGCCGCGGGAGAGCAGATCCCGTCCGGGGTCGCGGTCGCGCCGGTGTTGTCCGTCCAGATGTTCGCGGTGCCGTTGCTGCGGTTTCCAGTCGACGCGTCGCGGCAGTCGAAATGCCGGTCGCCGCTGGCGCCGCTCGCCTCGTTCCCTCGGAAGGTGTTGCCGCTCGAGTTTGCGCGCGACGTCGATCCCGAACGAGGCTGCGCCGCTTGTCCGGTTCGCCTCGATTAGCGTGTTGTCCGTCCCGCTGACGACGATCCCGCTGTCGCCGCCCGTGATCGTGTTCGCGCGCACGATGACGGCCGCCGCCGGCTCGGGACGACGTCGCGAGGAGATGCCCTAGTCGTGGTCGCGAACGTGTTGTTCGAGACGGTGACGTCGCCGAGCGCGCCGAAGAGCAGGATCCCGGTCGAGTTCGCGTCCGTGTGCCGGTGTAAGCGTTCCCGGAGACCGTGTTGCCGGAGACCGTCGCGGTCGCTTGGCGGCTGATCTGGATGCCGTTCTGCGCGACGAGGTCGGTTGGGCCGACGCCGGTGATCGTGTTGCTCGT
>CAWKNQ010000006.1:0-66732 GCA_963850995.1 uncultured Gaiellaceae bacterium
AGAAGAAGTCGGCCTCGTTCTCGGTGTAGTAGGTGAGGCCGACATATGGGGAACGATCCGTCGGCGGGCCGGCCGGAGATCGCGGGACGGCGACAGCGCTCGACCGCACCCTCCGCCGCCAGACTGTCGGCCGCAGCTCGTCGACGTACTGCCGCGAGCGGCACGGCGAACAGGTCGACCTTCATGTTCTTCCAGACCCTGGCGTCAAGCCTGCTCGGTGTTCGCTGTACGGCCCACGAGTTGTTCGGAGGTTCTGGCCGAACATCCTCTGGAGGAACACCCGGAGGCTTCCAGTCACGCATCGTGTACCCGAGGAAGAGGAATTGGCTCTTGGTCAGCTCGACGCGAATCTGCTGCGGGACGATCGACTCCACCGTGCTGTGGCTCAGGTAGTCGATGTAGTCGTTCTCCGTGATCACGTAGTTGTTACGCCACGAATCCGTGTCGACGGCGCCGTGGATCTTCAGGATCACCGTTCGCTGCGAGGCCGAAGGTGAAACTGGTGAACGGGAACCCGAGGTATTTGTTCGGCTCGTCGACGACTCTCGGCTCTGCCCTCGTGCGGAACGTGGAGAAACCTCCCGCGGTGGCTCGTGGCATCCGCCCATCTCCCGAGGTTGGACCGCACGGCGATGTAGACGGCGAGGTCGAACGGCTCCTCGGCCTCGACGAACGCTCGCTCGAGCGCGTCGTCGTAGTTCGTCGTCACGATCAGCTGGTAGCAATGCCCCAGGCCGAGCTGCTTCACTGTGGCCGGAAACCTCGCGAGAAATTGGTGGACCGAGCTCGGTGGACTCGTCGTCATCAGGCTCGTCCTGAGCGTGCCGTAGAGGTCACCCGGCCGAAGCTCCCACACATACTGCGATGCTCGAGCGAGGTCGACGCCGGCGGCGGCTCGAGCTTCCGAGTCAGGTAGGCCGCGAGCTCGTCGGCGTCGGGGAGATAGCCGGACTCGGCGTCGAACCACACTTCGTCACGGTCGCTCGAGTTCGTGGCCGGCCCGAGAAACGGCACCACCAGCGATGCCTCGTCAAGCATCAGCCGCACGACCTCGGCGTAGTGGTCGAGGTCGGGCGTCCGCGCGACTTCCGACGACGCGCTCGGCTCCGGCGTCGGAGGGCGCGGCGTCTGCACATCCTGCGCGTCGTCGGAGCCGGCCATGGTCGTCGCGACTTCCTCGAGGCGCGCGACGAGAGCGTCGACGTCCGAGTCGAGGGTCGTCAGACGGACGGCGGTCGCGTTCCGGCGCAGCAGCGGCCTGAGGGAGGACGGCACCTGCTGGTCGCTCGGCATGCTCGCGTCGTCGAGCAACGTCGGAATCACCTCGACGTGCGGTGCTCGCAGCGCGGCCTCGATCTCGCTGCGGACGTGATCCTCGCCGCCGCTTGCGCGTTCGCTCAGGAGCTCCGCCCACCGCCGCCCGATCAGTGCCAGCAACACCCCGGCGCCCGCGCTCTGGGAGCGGATCTCGTCGATCCAACGCATGCCGGGTTGCAGGTCCACGATGTCCAGGAAGACGTTCTCGGCGCCAAAGTGCCCGGCGAGCCTGTCGTACACGAGGCGGGCGTGCGCAGCCGCATCATCGCGCCGATAGTTGATGAAGATCTTCAGCTGCTGTCCGTCCCCGCGCGACGTCGGTGCCGTCGGCGGATCGTGATCTCGGCGGACGTCGTCCACCGCCGCGGTGGGAAGCGTGTCAGGATCGTGCTGCACGGCCCGGATGCAACCCATGTGTCAAGAGCGAGGCGTAAAGAGACCGTGGGCGCCAGATCAAGGCGCCCAGCATGGCCGCAGCGCAGACCGTCGCAACTTCTCAGGCGAAACCCTTCGTCGGCGCTATTGCAACTAACTCTCGGGCCCAAGAAACCCGATGTCAAGAGTCACGTCGATTCGCAGGACCCGCACCGGCAGGAGCCTCTGGCGAAACGAGGCGACAGCGTAGCCCGAGCCTTCGGAGCACCGTCGCCGCCGAACACGACCTACGCCGCCCTCGGTCAGCCCTCGTCGGTCGCGGCTCCCTCGACGAACCTTCTCGGCGGGCGCGCTCGATTTCGGCGGCTCGATCACCTTCCAGCCCGTCTGGCGCGTGCTCGAGAACCTCTGGCGACACATGACGATGTGGGTCGCACAACCACCCTGCCGCGGTGTGTAAGGTGCGCCTGACATGCGGCGCCTGCCCCTCCTGATTCTTGCTCTGACCCTGCTCGCTCTCCCGCTCGCGGGATGCGGCGGCGACGACGCGGACGAGGCTGCGACCCCAGCGGCGACCGCGCCGTCGACCACGGGCGCGACCGCCGAGATCGACCTCGACGGCGTCAAGAGCTACCTCACCGACCACACCGAGAAGCTCGCCGGCGCGACCGCCGACTTCGAGGCGCTCGCCGTGGAGTACGACGCCCTAGCCGAGCAGGTCGGCTACGACCACACACGGCTGCTCAGCGAGCACCGCGACGAGCTGAGCCGCATCCTCGCGGACGCGAAGGAGCGCTGGACGGAGGCCAACCCGTACTACGAGCAAGTCGAGGGCGTCGTCGCGGGCACGCCGTCGCTCGCCGAGTACGACGTCATCCTCGACGCAGGCTCGAGCAAGGCCGAGGATCCCGAAAGCGCGGTGCCGTTCGACCTCGAGCTCTCCGACGGCCGCACCCTCGAGCAGCCGGGCAACCTCTTCAACCTGACCGAGGGCATGCTTTGGGGCACGAAGCCAGAGCTGACCGCGCAGGCCGAAGCCGACCTCGACGGGGACGGTCAGGTGGAGTTCGGCGAGGCGCTGCCGGACGCGCGGGTGCTCTCCGCGGCGGCCGGCGCCTTCAAGAAGTACTCCGATGAGCTCCACGCAGAGGCCCAGGCGTGGCAGCCGACCGCCTCGGACGCCTTCACGTCACTCGTGGTGATGGTGCCGACGATGAGCGAGTACTTCGGACAGTGGAAGGAGTCGCGCTTCGTCCAGGGCGACGCAGCCGAGAGCGAGGCATTCAATGTCGTCTCCCGCCTCTCAGACATCAACGACATCATCTCGGGCCTGCAGGTCGTCTACGACGGCGTCAGGCCGGCGATCACCGGGGTCGACGACGTCGCGGCGACGCAGACCGGCAAGGAGCTCGACGAGCTCGGGGCGTTCATCTCCGACCTGCAGGCGCAGGAGGCCGGCGGCAAGCGGTTCACGCCCGAGCAGGCCGACCAGCTTGGCGCCGACGCGCAGGAGCGCGCCGACGCGATCGCGGGTCAGGTCTCCCAGCACGCAGCGCAGCTCGGGGTCGAGATCCAGCAGTAGCCATGCGGCGGACAGCGCTCATCGGAGCCGTGTTCGCTGCTCTGCTGGCTGCGGGGCCTGCCGGGGCAGAGGCACCCGCCGGCTGGGCCGGCGCCGTCGACGCCCGCCGCGACCTCGCATCCGCGCAGAGCGCGCTCGCACTCGGCGAGCTCGAGCGGAGCCGATCGCTCGTCGCCCGGGCGGCCGCGACCCTCACTCCGATCGTCCCTGCGCTCCCCGCCGGGACGCAGCGTGACGTCACCGCCGGGCTCGCCGCGGCCAAGGTAGCCGGTGCGAACGCTCCCGCCCTCGCGCGGGCGCGGGCGACGCTGTGGACGGCGCTCCTTCGCGCAGGGCTCGCGGGAGCCGTCGCAGACGCCACGGCCGGCGACGCCGCCGCCGCCCGGACGTGGCTGCTCGTCCGCGAGTACCGCGCCCCGACCAGGTTCACCCGTGCCGGCACCGACGCGACGCTCGCCCTCACGGCGCTCGGCCGCCGCCAAACTACGCCGCGCGCGGCCGCACACGCGGTCCGCGCCGACCTGCTCGACACGTACGAGGCGAAGCTCCGGACGGCGCTCGACGGCGCCGTCGCGGCGGCCGGCCGCGGCTACGGCGCCCGGCTCGCCGAGCGGGCCGCGCTGGCGCGCGGCTACGCGGCGATCGTCGCGCCGAGCTACCGCTCCCAGCGGGGCGCCGCCGCGCTCGCCCGTCTCGACACCGCCCTGGCGAGCCTCGAGCGGGCCGCCGCCCGTGGCACGGCCGCGTCAGTCGACCGGGCGGCAAAGGCAACGCAGGCGCAGCTCGAGGGCTTTCGCGCCGCCCCCCTCCCGCCCGACGAGCAGGCCCGCCGGGCCGGCCAGCTCGACCGCTTCCTGCGGCTCGTGCCGATCGAGTACGACCGCGGCGTCGAGGGGAGCCGCGTCACTGTCCCCTTCGAGATCCAAGAGGCGATCACGTTCCGGGACGCCGCCGCGTCCTCGCTCGCGGACATCGCTCCCACGCTGCTCGCCAGCGACGCCGCTGCGACGCGCGAGCTGACCGCGAACCTCGAGTCGCTCGGCCGCGACCTCGACGCGACCGCGTCGGGCCGCGCCGTCGCTCCCGCCGAGCGCGTCTCCGCGAAGGCAGAGCACTCGCTCGAGCTGATCGACGGCCTCTTCCCGCAGGCCTGGAAGGATGCCGCGTCCGGCGCCGACTTCGACGTGATCGCGGCCTCGCTCAACCGGCTCGCGAACGCGGCCAAGGCGGGTAGCTGGAGCCGCGCGGAGCAGGCCCGGCTCGAGGCCTACGGGATCTTCGAGCTCGGGCCGGAGCAGCGGCTGCGCGGGATCGCCCCGACGCTGTTCCAGCGGATCGAGGGACTCTTCTGGTACGGCGACGGCGACCACGCCGGCCTCGTCCAGCTCGTGAAGCGGAAGGACGGCGGCGCCGCGCTCGAGGAGACACTCGCCGCGCTCCAGGCCGAGCTCGAGGACGCCGCGCAGCAGATCGGCGCCGGAGCCGGGTCGACCGGGGCGATCGTCACGAACAGCGCCATCGTCGTCTTCCGCGAGGGGCTCGAGGCGGTGCTGATCCTTGCGGCGCTGATGGCGAGCATGGTCGGCGCCAACCGCCGCTTCCGGCGCCCGCTGCTGATCGGCGTCGGCGTCGCGCTCGTCGCCTCGGCGATCACCTGGGGGATCGCGCAGACGCTGCTCGGCTCGCTCGGCCGGTACGGCGAGAAGCTCGAGGCGGTCGTGTCGGTAATCGCGATCGCCGTGCTGCTGCTGATCCTCAACTGGTTCTACCATCGCGTCTACTGGCAGGAGCATCTCGCCGGCTTCCACCAGCGCAAACAGCGGCTGATCCGCGGCGCCGGCGTCGGCGTGATCGGCGCGCAGGCGCTCGGGCTCGCGCTGCTCGGCTTCTCGAGCGTTTACCGCGAGGGCTTCGAGACCGTGCTCTTCCTGCAGGCGGTCACGCTCGAGGCAGGCGTGCTCGCCGTGCTCCCGGGCGTGCTGCTCGGCCTCGCCGCGACGTTTGCCGTCGGGGCGCTGACGATCCTGCTCGAGCGCAAGCTGCCGCACCGGAAGATGCTGATCGCGACCGGGATCCTGATGACCTGGGTGCTCGTGATCCTCGTCGGGACGACGGTGCAGACGTTCCAGGTCGTCGGCTGGCTGCCCGTGGCGCCGATCGAGGGGCTGCGCCTGCCGTACTGGGCCGGCACGTGGCTCGGCGTCTATCCGACGTGGCAGGGCGTGATCGCCCAGGTCGCCGCAGCGGCCTTCGTCGTCGGCTGCTATCTCGCCGCCGAGCAGGCGCGCACGCGGCGGCGACGGCGCGTGCTGGCATCGATCCCCGCCACCACTCGTTAGAGCGCCGTCAGGGTCCGGAACTAGGATTCGCACCCGATGCGCCGTGCCGCTCTGCTCGCCGCGTTCCTCGCGTTCCCGGCCACGGCCGACGCAGCCGATTTGACGATCGCTCCGCGTGACTTCTCCCCGACCGCGAAGCGGCTGCGCGTCCACGCAGAGCTGCCCGCCCCCGCGCGTGTCGGAGTCCAGCTCGCCACGGAGGCCGGGCGGCGCGTCGGCTGGATCGTCCCGCCGCAGCGGCGCCGCTTCCTCACGATGCGGTGGGACGGGCGCCTGGGTAGAGCGGACGTGCCGGAGGGCCGTTACGTGATTCGGCTCGTCGACCGCGGCCGGGTCCTCGACTCGACCCCGCTCCGGATCGACCGCACCGCTCCCAGAGTGACCGGATTCAACGTCCGCAACGGCAGCCGGACGCCGTTCAAGGGCGACAACCGCCGCCTGACCACGATCTCCCCGAACGGCGACCGGCTCCGCGACGCGGCCAAGATCCGCTTCACGCTCAGCGAGCGGGCGCTCGTCCACTTCGAGGTAACACGGACGGTCAGCGCCCCGCAGACGATCTACGAGCTGAAGGCGAACCTGCGGCGAGGCCGGAACGTCTTCACCTGGCATCCGCCGAAGGCGACGGGCCCGCGCACATATCTCGTCCGCATCACCACGACGGATGCGGCCGGCAACCGGCGGACGTACGGCGCCGACAATCCCCGCGCGGGCAGGCGACTCACCTCTGCGGTCGTGCGGGTGCTCGGCGTGGACGCCGGCTTCAGCCGGGAGAGCTACGTACCGAACAGCTCGGCCCGGCTCGTGATCGAGACCGACGCGACCTCGCTCACGCTGCAGACCTTCCGCGCCGGCCCGGAGGATTCGCGGACGCACAACGACACGGTCATGATCGGCGCGCCCGTCAGCAAGGAGGTGACGATTCCGTGGCAGGCGCGGCACCGGGCGGCGACCCTCAACTGGGCGATCGGGCCGTGGGGATCCGGCGTGTACTACGTCAGGATCACCGCGAACGACGGCCGCATCGGCTACGCGCCGTTCATCGTCCGCCCCGAGACGCTCGGCGCGACGAGCCGAATCGCCGTCGTCGTCCCGACGAACACATGGCAGGCGTACAACTTCCGCGACTCCGACGGCAACGGCTGGGGGGACACGTGGTACGCGAAGGGCGCACAGAGCACAGCCGCGCTCGGACGCGCGTTCATCCGCAGGGGGGTGCCGCCCCAGTGGCGCAAGTACGACGTCGACTTCCTGCGCTGGCTGTTCTTGACGGGAAAGACGCCGGACATCATCACGGAGTCCGACCTCGAGGCGATCCCGACCGCGGAAGAGCTGATCCGCCTCTACGACTTCGTGGTCTTCGGAGGCCACACCGAGTACGTGACGCGGCACGAGTTCAACCTGATCGAGGGCTACCGCAACCTCGGCGGCAACCTCGCCTTCCTCTCGGCGAACAACTTCTTCTGGGAGGTGCGCCTGCAGGGCCGCGTCCTTCGCCGCACGCGGCTCTGGCGGGAGATGGGCAAGCCGGAGGCGACGCTGCTGGGGGTGCAGTACCGCGCGAACGACGACGGCCGGCTCCAGCGCCCGTTCGTCGTCCGCTCGGCGACGACGGCGCCTTGGCTCTGGGTGGGAACCGGCCTCGTGGACGGCGCCACCTTCGGCGAGGAGCTCGGCGGCTACGGGATCGAGATCGACCAGGCGACGCCGCTCACCCCGCCCGGCACGATCCTGCTCGCCGACATCCCCGACCTCTTCGGCCCCGGCCTGACGGCGCAGATGACCTACTACGAGACTCCCGTCGGTGCGAAAGTCTTCGCGGCCGGGCGTCATCGACTTCGGCGGCAGCGCGATGGTGCCGCGGATCAGCCGGATGCTCGAGAACCTGTGGGCGCGCCTGGCGACGCCGTAGAGCTCGTCCGCGCCTCAACGGAGGCGGAGCTGGCGGCGCTGCGCCGTCTCTACGCCCTCTACCTGCACGACCTCTCGGAGTTCTCGACCCATTACGAGCTCGACGGGGAGGCGCGCTGGCGGCCCGATTACCTCGAGGACATGCTCACGTGGGACGAGTGCCACTGCCTCCTGATCCGTGCCGGCGGTAAGCCGACCGGCTTCGCGCTCGTCTCGCTGCAGCCGTTCCCACACATGCCGGCCGACGCCGATGCCCGGATGGCGGAGTTCTTCGTCGCACAGCCGTACCGCAGGCGCGGGATCGGAAGGGTCGCGGCGCTCGCGGCGTTACGCAGGTTCCCGGGCGCCTGGGCGCTCGAGATCGTCACGGGCAACGACGCCGCGCTGGCGTTCTGGCGGGCGGTCACCGGCGAAGCGACGGGCGGCGACTACGTCGAGCTCGAGCGCCCGGGCGACACCGTGCAGCGGTTCACGATTGTCTAGGAGGCCGTGGCGACGGGCTGCGAGTCGGTCGTCGCCCGCGGCCCGAACCGAAGGGCGACCGAGGCGAAGTAGAGCGCGAAGACGGTCATCCCGGCGGCGATGATCCCGAAGACCGGTCGTGTCCCGAGCTCCTGGAGCAGCGGCCCGGCCAGCGCGAGCCCGATCGGCCCGGCGAGCATGGCGACGGTCAGTACGGCGGTCATCACCTTCGGCCGGAGCGCCTCGGGGGTCCGCGTCGTCATCAGGCCGATCACGGGCGCGTTCACGAGCGGCTGCGGAATGGTCGACACGAAGAGCGCCGCCATCGTCGCCCAGAGAGGCAGGTCGAGGCCGAGCAGCCAGATCGGGAGCGGTAGCGCGACGATCCCGACTGCCGCGAGCTTGAGTGGCTTGAAGCGCGGCATCAGCCGCATCGCGAGCACCATCCCCACGAGCGCGCCGGCACCGAGCGACGCGAACAGCGCGCCTGCGACCCGTGAGCTCTCGCTGAACTCCTCGAAAGCGAGGACGGGCAGGGCGGCGGCGAGCGCCGAGCCGAACATGTTCAGGAACACGGCCGCGAGCCCGATGCGCCAGAGGAGCTCGTCGCGAAGCAGGAAGCGGAGGCCGGCGAGGACGCCGTGCGCGTCCTCGGTCTGCGGCAGCGGCGGCCGCGCCGGCACGAAGAGCGTCAGCGTCAGGAACGAGATCACGAACGTGGCCGCGTCGATGTAGAGCACGTTGGTCGCGCCGAATGCGGCGATCAGCAGACCGGCCGCGACCGGGCCGAGCAGGTTCGTAAGCGTGGTCGCGCCCTCGATCACGGCGTTCGCCTGTGCGACGGTCGTCTCGTCCTCGCCGACGAGCTCCGGGAGGATCACGCGTTGCGAGGCGAAGAACGGCGCCAGGAAGGACCCGATCAGGAAGACGATCGCCAGCAGCAGCGGGAAGCTCAGCAGGCCGGCTGCGTGCAGGAGCGGCAGCGAGCACATCAGCGGCACGCGCGCGAGATCGCAGAGCTGCATTGTCCGCCGCGCGCCGAGCCGGGCGACGAGCGACCCACTCGGGATGCCGAGCAGCGCGATCGGCGCCATCTGCACTGCGAGGACCACACCCATCTTCGCGGCCGAGCCCGTCGTGACGAGCACGAACCACGGCAGTGCCAGGAATGTGATCCGAGAGCCGAGCGAGGAGACGACCTCGGCGGCGATCAGGGCGGCGAGCGACCGGTTCCGGAGGATCTGCACGCGCGAGAATATAGTACGTCCGTACGTTTTTGTAAAGTGGGGACATGCCGAAGGTCTCGACCGAGCACAAGCAGCGCCGCCGCGAGGAGATTCTCGCCGGTGCCCAGCGCGCCTTTGCCCGGCACGGCTACGAGGGCGCGACGGTGGCGCGGCTCGAGACAGGAGACCGGTCTCTCCCGCGGCGCGATCTTCAGTTACTTCGAGAACAAGGAAGCGCTGTTCGTCGACGTCGTGATCGGGTCGTCGGACCGGCTGGTCGAGACCTGGCTCGAACGCGGCTTCCGCGCGCTGCTCGACGCGATCGCGCACGAAGACCCCGACTGGATCGCGGTGCAGCTCGAGGCTGCGCTCAGGATTCGCACCGACGAGCGCTTTCGCGACCGCCTCGCGCGGCTGGACCGCGACGTGGCAGCGCGGCGCGAGGAGCGGCTCGCCAGGCTACGCGGGACGGTGCGCGACGACATCCCGGTTGACGCCGCAGCCACGTTCCTCGCGATCATCGCGAACGGGCTCGCCCTCCGGCGTGTCAGCGGAGACGATCTCCCCGACCTCGACGTCCTCGCCGAGCTCGTCGCGACCGGTACGGCGCCGCGCTAGGTGGAGCTTCCAGACAGACCAAGCTCCGAGGAGTACGCGCGGGCGTAGATCGCCTTCAGCTCGCGGACGCGCTCGACGTAGTGGCGCGTCTCCGGGAACATGATCCCGACCCCGCGGGCCCGCCAGCGGTCGACATTCGCCTGGCCGGCGTTGTACGCCGCGAGCGCGAGCTCTTCGTCGCCGTACTTGTCGAGCAGATGGCGGAGGTACCAGGAGCCGTAACGCACGTTCAGCTCCGGATCGAGCAGGTCGCGCTCGTGCCAGCCGGTGGCGCCGGTGCGGTCGGCGATTCCTTGCGCCGTCGCGGGCAGGAGCTGCATCAGCCCGACCGCGCCAGAGCTGGAGACGGCGTCCGCGTCGAACTTCGACTCCTGGTAGATGACCGCGGCGACGAGATTCGGCTCGAGGTCGTAGTTCCTGGCGTGCCCGGTCACGATCTGCTCGTAGCGGAGCGGGTAGCGGACGCGCTCGTAAACCTCCGGCTTCTCCTTGACGACGTAGAGACCGATGCCTGCGAGCGCGAGCGCGACCACCGCGAGCGTCGACAACCGGGTCATGCCGGCACCTTCGTCAGCTCCGCCATCACCCCTGCGACCCACGCGTCGAGGTCCTCGAGCGTGCCCGTGTTCACGTAGGCGAAGTCGGCCCGCTTCACCTTCTCGGCGTCCGGGAGCAGACGCTGGTCGCGATCGTCGCGCCTGACGCGTCGGCGCTGCTCGCGCAGCTTCGCCGGCGCGGTTATCACGACCACCTTGTCGAACCGCTCGTGTCCCCCGGTCTCGTACAGGAGCGGCACCTCCGTCACGCACACCTCGGGCGGGTTCTCGAGCTCCGCCAGCTGCTCCCGCCACGTCAGGTACTCCTGCGAGACCAGCGGGTGCAGCAAGCGCTCGAGAAAGTCCAGCTTCGAGCGGTCGGCGAAGACGACGTCGGCAACGCGGCGCCGGTCGATCTCGCCGTTCGCGCCGAGCACGCCCTCCCCCATCTCGCGCACGATCGCGTCCTTGACCTCGGGGTTGGAACGGAGCAGATGGTGGACGATCTCGTCGCTCGAGACGGTCGCAGCGCCCGCTTTCCGGAACGCGTGCAGCGCCTCGGACTTTCCGGCACCGATCCCCCCGGTGATCGCGACCGCTAGCGGCCGGGGCAAGCCGGCCCGCGCCCGGCTCACGATGACCACCCGCTGACGGGGTGCACTCGGTGGTGCGAGGCAAGGACGCAGGAACTGTTCATAGCAGCGCTATGGACAGTTCTGAGGACGCCGCATCGCGCCGCCGAGTGCGGCCCGGCAGCATCGTGCTTCATCCGTGAGTCGGGTGCGGGCCGGCTAGGCGGCGGCGTCGGGCTCGGGCTCGTCGCCCGCTGCGACGGCCGAGTCGGCGGTCGGCTCGTCGACCGGCTCGTCCCCGGCGGCGGCCTCGGCCTCGGCCGTCGTCTCGGCCTCGAGCTCGACCTCGGCGGCGGCGTCGGACTCCGGCGCAGGCGCGTCCTCGAGCTCCGGCTCTGCGACAGCCTCGGGCTCGGCCTCGGCTTCGGGAGCGTCCTCGGCCTCCGGAGCGTCCTGAGGCTCGGCCTCGGCCTCGGCCTCGGCTTCGGCTTCGGGAGCCTCCTCGGCCTCCGGAGCGTCCTGAGGCTCGGCCACGTCCTCCTGAGCGGCCTCGGGCTCCGCCGCGGCCTCCGGAGCGTCCTCCGTGTCCGTAGCCTCGGCGGCGGCGCCTGCCGGGAACACTTCCTCGGAGAGGTTCAGATTCGGCGTCAGGTGCACGGACTCGCCGCCGTCGGCGCGCGGGAGCGGCTCTTGGCCTTCCTCGACCCGCTTGAGCGAGAGCGAGAGGCGGCGCCGCTCGGCGTCGACCTCGAGGATGAGCACGTTGACCGCGTCGCCCTGCGAGACGACCTCGCGCGGGTTCTCGACGTGGTGCTGCGCCAGCTCGGAGATGTGCACGAGCCCCTCGACGCCGGGCAGGATCTCGACGAAGGCGCCGAACGTGACCACCTTCGTGACGCGCCCTTCGACGACGTCGTTCTCGGAGTAGCTCTCGAGCACCTGCTGCCACGGATCGGACTGGGTCTGCTTGAGGCCGAGCGAGATTCGCTGCCGCTCGCGGTCGATGTCGAGCACCTTGACCTTGACCTCCTGGCCGATCTCGAGCACCTCCGACGGATGGTTGACGTGACTCCACGAGAGCTCCGAGATGTGGATCAGGCCGTCCATCCCGTCGAGGTCGACGAAGGCGCCGAAGTCGACGATGTTCGAGATCGTGCCGTCGACGACGTCACCCGGGTTGAGCCGGTCGAGAATCTGCTGGCGCTGCTCCTTGCGCTCGTCCTCGAGGACGGCGCGACGGGAGAGCACGACGTTGTTGCGCGACCGGTTCAGCTCGATCACCTTGCAGCGAAGCTCGGTCGCCATGAACTCGTCGAGGTCCTGGACGCGGCGGATGTCGACCAGGGAGGCAGGAAGGAAGCCGCGGACGCCCAGGTCGAGGATCAGTCCGCCCTTGACGACCTCGATCACGCGGCCGACCACCGGCTCGCCCGATTCGGCGGCGCCCTCGATCTTCTTCCAGGCGAGCTCGAAGCGCGCGCGCTTCTTGGAGAGGATCAGACGCCCCTCGGCGTCCTCCTTCGTGAGCACGAGGGCGTCGATCTCCTCGCCCACGGAGACCTCGTCGGCGGGATTGACCGAGCGCCGGATCGAGAGCTCGGCGACCGGGATCACGCCCTCCGACTTGTAGCCGATGTCGACGAGCACCTCGTCCTTGTCGACGCGGACGACCGTGCCGTGGACGACTTCGCCCTCGTTGATCGTGGGGAAGGTCGACTCGTAGTCGGGGATCAGATCGCCGTCGGGGCCGGTGACCCAAACGCCTTCTTCGGCTTCTGT
Organism: uncultured Gaiellaceae bacterium; assembly: GCA_963850995.1. Taxonomy (GTDB): domain Bacteria; phylum Actinomycetota; class Thermoleophilia; order Gaiellales; family Gaiellaceae; genus Gaiellasilicea. The sequence continues at coordinate 12,718 of CAWKNQ010000006.1, forward strand.
GGGCTTCTCGATCGTGTCGTTCGCCATAACGGAGCGCGCAGTATAGCCCGAAGCTCGCGCCGATCTAGAGGGCCAAGTAACAGTCTGTTACTTGGCTCGCCGCGCGGTCGGCGACCCCGATGTGCGCCCGTCCTCTATCGAGAGCACGACGACCCGATCTTCGTCCTCGCTGTAGGTGTAGACCACGACGAGCCACGGCCACGGTCCGATCAGGAACCGCTCGTCCGGCCGGTGAATGGCGATCTCGGCGCCCAGCCGGGGAAACCTCGCGAGCGGGCGGAGCGATCGCCGTAGTCGCGTCCTTGTATCCGGAGGCAAGTGGTGAGTCAGGATCAGCCGGTCGAGGTCGTCGACCGCACCCTCGGTCAACTCGACCCGCGCCACCTACAGATCGTCGAGCGGTATCGTCTTTCCCTCGCGCGCCTGCTGCCGTCCTCGTTCGATGCGGTCCCACGCGCCGTCAATGCCGTCGAGCAGTTGGACGATGTTGCTCGCGTCCGGATCGGCCTGGTCGATGGCGTCCGAGAGGAGGGAGCGAGCGAGCGTCCCTTCCTGGACGTGGGCCCGTTGTGCGAGCCGTGAGAGCTTCGCGCCGTACTCGGGGTCGAGCGTGACGTTCAGTCGATAGCTCTCGGCAGACACCCGTGTAGCGTACACGCGATAGCACGGGACGTGCACGCTAGCTCTTGGCTTCGTTCCAGTCGTCGCCGACGCCGACGTCGACCGCAAGCGGCGGGTCGAGCGGGTATGCGCCGCACATCTCCTGCCGCACGAGCTCCTTGATCGCGCTCGTCTCGGTCTCCGGCGCCTCGAGCAGGAGCTCGTCGTGCACCTGCAGGACGAGCCGCGCGCTCCTCCCCTCCTCGCGCAGCCGGTCGTGGATCCGGATCATCGCCACCTTGATGATGTCGGCGGCCGTGCCCTGCATGACCGAGTTGACCGCGAGCCGCTCGCCGAGCGCCCGGGTCTGTCGGTTGCGGACGCGGATCTCGGGGACGGGCCGGCGGCGGCCGAGCAGCGTTGTCACGTAGCCGTCGCGCTCCGCCTGCTCGATCGTGCGCTGGATGAAGTCCTGCACGAGCGGGAAGCGCGCGAGGTAGGTGTCGATGTACTCCTGCGCCTGCTCGCGCGGGATCTCGAGATTCTCGGAGAGCCCGAACGACGAGATGCCGTAGATGATCCCGAAGTTGACCATCTTGGCGACGTTGCGCTCGTCCTTGGTGAGCTCCGCCGGGTCCTTGCCGAGCACCTCCGCAGCAGTCGCCGTGTGGATGTCCTCGTTCCGCGCGAACGCCTCGCACAGCCGCGGCTCACCCGAAACGTGAGCGAGGATGCGCAGCTCGACCTGGCTGTAGTCGGCGGAGACCAGCCGTTGACCGGGCTCAGCCACGAACGCCGAGCGGATCTCGCGCCCGAGCTCGGTCCGGATCGGGATCGCCTGCAGGTTCGGGTTCGTCGTCGAGAGGCGCCCAGTGGATGCGGCGGCCTGGTTGAAGGTCGTGTGCAGGCGGCCGTCGCGCTCGGAGATCAGCTGCGGCAGCGGGCCGAGGTAGGTGTTGATCAGCTTCGAGAGCTCGCGCCACTCCTCGATCACCTCGACGATCTCGTGCTCACCGCGGATCGACCGGAGCACGCGCGTGTCGGTCGAGTAGCCCGTCTTGCCCTTGCGTCCCGGCGTCAGCTGCAGCTTCTCGAACAGGATGCGAGCCACCTGCTGGGTCGAGCCGAGCAGGAACTCCTCGCCCGCCAGGTCGATCGCCTTCGCCTCGAGCTCCTCGACGCGGTCTGCGAGGCGAGCCGTGATCTCGCCCATGCGATACGTGTCGATCCTCACGCCCGCGTCCTCCATCGCGGCGAGGACGGCGGTGAGCGGCAGCTCGATCTCGTCGTAGAGCCGCTCCGAGCCACGCTCGACGAGCCGTTCTCGCATCGGGCCGGCGAGGCGTCGTGCAGCCTCGGCGCGCGTGACGAGCGCCGCCGTCTCCTCCTCGGTGGCAGGCTCGGGGATCACCTCGAGGCCGTACTCCCTCTGCAGGTCCTCGATCTTGTACTCGGAGCGGCCCGGCTCGATCAGGTACGCCTCGATCAGCGTGTCGTCGGCCGGTCGCATCGTCAGCCGCGGCAGCGACTTGAAGTCGTGCGCGACGAGCCGGGCGTCGCGGAGTCGCGCCGAAGAAGCCTCGTCCCAGACTCCGACGACGACGCCGTCCTCCTGCGCGAGCGCGAAACGGCCGTCGGCGATTGCGAGCCCGACCCGGCCACGCGGCTGCGGCAGCTCGCCCTCCGACCAGGGGACGACGGCGCCGGCGACGGGGAGGGGTGCCGCGGACGGGATCGCGTCCTCGAGCTCGTCGACTCGGTTCAAGAGCGCGCGGAACTCGAAGCGGCGGAAGATCTCGCGCATCTGCGAGCGATCGGGCGGTTCGAGCACGATCTGGGCCGGGTCGAAGTCGATCTCGAGGTCGCGCCGCATCGTCGCGAGCTCCTTCGACGTCCGCGCCTGCTCGGCGAACTCGGTGATGTTCTTCCGCCGCGCCGGCGAGAGCTCGTCCGCGTGCGCGATCACGTCCTCGAGCGACCCGTACTGGGCGATCAGCTGGCCGGCGGTCTTGTCGCCGATCCCGGGCACACCGGGGATGTTGTCCGAGGAGTCGCCCTTCAGGCCGATGAAATCGGGCACCTGGTCGGGGCGGACGCCGTAGCGCAGCTCGACGCGCTCCGGTGTATAGACGTGCACGTCCGCGACTCCGCGCGGGGTCATCATCAGGGCCACGTTCGGCGACGTGAGCTGGAACGCGTCGCGGTCGGTCGAGACGACGGTCGTCTTCACGCCCGCCTCGTCCGCCCGGCTCGCGAGCGTCGCAATCACGTCGTCCGCCTCCCAGCCCTCGAACTCGAGGTTGCGATAGCCGAACGCCTCCACGATCGGCCGGAAGTGCGGGAACTGCTCGCGCAGAAGGTCGGGCATCGCCTTGCGGCCCTGCTTGTAGACGACGCCGGCCGCCTCGGCGGTCGCGAGGCGATCGACCGGGCGGGAGTCCCACGCGACCGCGACGCCCTTCGGGCGATAGTCCGACAGGAGCTTGAAGAGCATGTTCGTGAAGCCGAGCAGCGCGTTCGTCGGGAAGCCTTCCGTCGTCGCGAGCTCCTCCGGGAGGGCGAAGAAGGCGCGGTAGGCCAGGTTGTTGCCGTCGACGAGGAAGAGCTCGGACTCGCGCGCGGGCCCGTCGTCGAGCTGCAGCTCCTGGCCGGTCAGCGTTTTCGGCATACGGCCAAGCTATCGTCTCGCCCCGATGGCCCGCCTCGAGCTTCGGCCCTTCTCCGAGGAGTTCCTACCCGGTGCGGGGGAGCTCCTCGCCGCCCGACATCGGGCCCACCGCAGGGTCGAGCCGCTCCTGCCCGAGCGGTACGAGGACCCGGCTGCCGCGCGCGCCGAGGTCGAGGCGCTGCTCGCCCTCGAGGAGGTCTCGGGAAGCGCGGCACTGCGTGACGGCCGCCTCGTCGGCTACCTTCTCGGCGCACCGAGGCCGACCACGGTCTGGGGAGACCACGTCTGGTTCGAGCTCGCCGGGCATGCGGTCGAGGAGCCCGAGGACCTGCGCGACCTGTATGCCGCCGCGGCCGGCCACTGGGTGGAAGTAGGCAACGTTCGGCACTACGCAATGGTCCCGGCGAGTGACGCGGAGCTCGTCAGGTCGTGGTCACGACTGGGCTTCGGCCAGCAGCACGCGCATGGGATCCTGGAAATCCCGGATGTTCCCTGGCCGGACGGCGTCCGCCTTGCCGAGGAACGCGACGTCGACGCGCTCGTCGAGCTCGGCCCACTGCTGCAGGACCATCAGGCGCAGTCGCCCGTCTTCGCCCGCGGGTTCCAGGTCGAGAGCCTCGCAGAGCTGCGGGCCGAGATCCTGGAGGATCTCGCAAAGCCGGAGGTCGGCGACCTCGTCGCCGAGCGCGACGGCCGCATCGTCGGCGCGTTCCAGCTCAGCCCCGCGGAGCTCTCCAGCGTCCACTCGGGGCTTGCCCGGCCTGAGGGAGCGGTGCTGCTCAACTGGGCCGCGACCGATCCGGCCGTACGCGGGTCAGGCGCGGGCGTGGCGCTTACCGAGGGCTCGTTCGCCTGGGCCCGCGAGCGCGGACACCGGACGATGGTGGTCGACTGGCGCGTGACGAACCTGCTCTCGTCCCGCTTCTGGCCGGCGCGCGGCTTTCGGGAGACGTTCCTGCGTCTGTACCGGCACATTCCGTAGTGCCCCGGATCCCGATCCTGTCGGACTCGCGTCTCGCCGTCGTCAACGCTCCGGACGACGCGGTCGTCCTTCGTCCCGCGCCCCCGTCGGAGGCGATCGCGGACGTCGGCTCAGCGGTGCGCGACGCGCTCCGGTTCCCGCTCTCGGGCTCACCGCTCGAGGCGCTGACGAAGCCGGGCGGCACGGTCACGCTCGTGGTCGAGCCGCCGGAGCTGCCGCTTCCCGAGCGCACCCGACGATCCGCGCCGCGACGCGCTCGCGGCCGCGATCGACGAGCTCGAGCGCCTGGGCGTGCGGTCGCAGGACCAGACGATCCTCGTCGCCGGCGGCCTCAACCGGCGCGCCGGCCAGCGCGAGCTCGAGGACCTCGTCGCCCCCGAGCACGCGCGCCGCTTCCACGGGCGAGTCGAGGTGCACGATGTCGAGGCGGCTGATCTGATCCACCTCGGAGACGTCGACGGCACGCCGTTGCGGGTCCACCGGAGCCTCACGGAGACGGACCTCGTCGTCTGCGTGACCGCGGCCGAGACCGTCCTGCACGGCGGCCCGGGTGCGTTGCTCGGGGCCTGCGGACCGGAGGCGCTCCGTGCCGCGAGCGCCGACTCGCTGGTCGAGACGGCGGGCAGCCGAGGCTGGCAGCTCGCGCTGGCCCTCGAGCGCGTGCTCGGCACGCGCGTGCCGGTGATCGGGGCGTCGCTCGTGCTCAACCCGCCGCGCCTGCTCGGCCGCTATCGCGGTTACCCGTACGAGGAGTCGGCGCTCCGGCACGTGGCGACGACTCCGCTTCGTCGCTTCTCGCTCCTTCCTGCGGGCCTCCGGCGGCGGCTCCTCGACGAGCTCGGCCGGGAGCTGACGGCAGTCGCCGCCTTCGCCGGACCTCCGTCCGTCGCCCACGCGGAGGCGCTCCTGCGCGGAATCGCACGGCGCTCGACGCGGCTCGAGCGGCCCCTCGACGCGATCGTCGTCGGGATGCCGTGGAAGCACCATCACTCGCCCCGCGAGCGCCTCAACCCGATCACCGTCGCTGCCGTCACGCTCGGGCTCGGCCTGCGACTCTGGCGGAACACGTTTCCCGTCGTCGAGAACGGCACGGCGGTGATCCTCCACCGGTTCTCGCGCCACTTCGCCCACGGAACGCAGGACCCGTACCGCGCGCTCTTCCACGCCCTCCGCGAGGGCCGAACGGCCGCCGAGCTCGCGGTCTCCGAGCGCGCGGCCGCGACCGACGAGCGTGCGCGGGACGCGTACCGCTCCGGACGTGCCTGCCACCCGCTCCTCCCCTACGCGGACTGGTCGAGCTGCCGCCCGGCGCTCGACCGCCTCGGCGCCGTCCTCGTCGCCGGCTGCCGCGACCACCAGGCGGCGCGGACGCTCGGCTTCGTGCCCACGCACGGGGTCGCAGCCGCGCTCGAGATGGCGCACGGCCGGGCCGGCGGCGAGGCCCGCGTGGGCTTCCTGCTGGCGCCGCCCTACGTGCCGCTCGAGGTGGGCGCCGCCTGACCAGGCTTGTGTTGAAACAACACAAGCCTTACTGGAAGAGCAGGAGGAGCGCGTCCGTGGGCGCGTAGTCGTCGGTCAGCACCGGCACGTCGTCCGTCGGGATCGCGGCGTCGTGGCGGTCGAGGATCGGCTTGCGCAGGTCGGGCGCCGTCGGCGCCGCGCGCCGGACCGCGTCCCAGCGCTCGCTCAGCTGCCTCGGCTGCGGAACGGCCTTGTCGGTCGCGACGACGATCAGGTTCCGGTACTGCTCGTCACCCTGGTCGCCCGGAAGGATCGCGGGATGGACGAGTACCGTCGGAAACGCGGTGCGGTACGTCTTGTAGATCGAGCGGAAGAGCCGCGAGCCCGGCCCCTCGAGCGCTCCGATCGCGTTGGTGACGACCACGCCGCCGGGCGCGAGCCGCGAGCGCGCAAGCGCGAGGAACTCCTGCGTGACGAGGTGCGCCGGAATCGCGTCGGCGAAGAAGGCGTCGATCACGATCACGTCCCAGCGACGCTCGTCACCCGCGAGGAAACGGCGTCCGTCGCCGACGTCGACCTGCAGCCGCGGGTCGCGCGGCAGCGCGAAGTACTCGTAGGCGACGTCGACGACGACGGGGTCGAGCTCGACGGCCTGCAGGCGCAGATCGGGGAAGTCGCGCCACATCCGCTTCTCGGACGAGCCGGCGCCGAGACCGACGAAGAGCACGTCGCGCGCTTCCGGGTTGTAGGCGAGCCCGAGGTGGAAGAAGTCCGTGTAGCGGTAGCGCGTCCGGAACGGGTCGTCGAGGTACATCGCGCTCTGAAGCGAGTTGTCGAAGCGCAGGTAGCGCGAGTCGGCGTCGTCGACGACCGCGAGCCGGTGGTAGCGCGTGTCCTCGGCGAAGGCGACCTTCAGGCCCTTCGACCGGGACGACCGCGCGCGGGTCGCGGTCGTCGAGGTAGCCGTAGCCTCGCGTCCGGTAGAGCGGCGACCAGTTCTGGGCCGACGTGGCGCTGAGCGGCTCGATCCGCTGCGTCCCCAGCGAGACGGCGTACAGGCTCGTGCCGACGGCGAGCGCGAGCGCGGCGGCGACGACCACGCGTAGCCTGCCGGCGAGCCCGACGAGCGCCGCGGTCGCGAAGAGCGCCGCAGCTCCGAAGACGAACAGCTGCTCGACGCCGAGCTCCGGGATCAGCCAGAACGCCGTGACGAAGGTGCCCGCGATGCTGCCGGCGGTCGAGATCGCGAACGTCCGCCCCGCGGTCCGCCCCACGCGCTGCAGCGCGTCGGCCTGCAGGCGCACCGCGATCGGGCCGACCGCGGAGAGCAGCACCGCCATCGGCAGGAAGAGGATCGCGGTGCAGAGCACCGGGTCGAGCCGTGCCCCCGGATCCCAGGCGAGCACGGCCTCGATCACCTGCCGGTCGAGGAGGGGGATCGCGAGCACGGCCAGCGCGGCAGCGGCGATGATCGCCGCGAGCGTCAGCGGCGACGGGAACCGGTCGGCGAGCGTCCCGCCGAGCCAGTAGCCGGCGGCGAGCCCGCCGAGGATGACGCCGATGATCGCGGCCCAGACGAAGAGGGAGTTGCCGAAGTAGGGGGCGAGCACGCGGCTGGCGGCCATCTCGACGCCGAGGAGCACGCCGCCGCAGAGGAAGACCGTCGCGAGGACGGGAGCCGCCCGGACGGAACGGCGGCGCGGAAGCTGGACGAGGCGCGAAACCGCCTCGGAGGGCACGGGACGTGCGGGCTCGGTCACCCCTCGCCCAGGTAGGTCTGGCGCACCTTCTCGTCGTTCCGCAGGTCCTTGGCCGGGCCCTCGAGCGCGATCACGCCGGTCTCCATCACGTAGCCGCGGCTCGCCGTGTCGAGCGCCATCAGCGCGTTCTGCTCGACGAGCAGGATCGGCGTGCCCTGCGAGTTGATCTCGCGGACGATCTCGAAGATCCGCTCGACGAAGATCGGAGCCAGGCCCATCGACGGCTCGTCGAGCAGCAGCAGCTTCGGGCGCGCCATCAGGGCGCGGCCCATCGCGCACATCTGCTGCTCGCCGCCCGACATCGTCCCCGCCTTCTGCATTTTCCGCTCGGCCAGGCGCGGGAAGAGATGGAAGACGCGATCGAGGTCCTCCTGGAAGTTGGCCCGGTCGGTGCGCTGGAACGCGCCCATCTCGAGGTTCTCGAGCACCGTCATGCGCGGGAAGAGCCGCCGTCCCTCGGGCGACTGCGCGATACCCATCTTCACGATCTCGTGCGCGGGCGCCCGCGTGATGTCGCGGCCCTGGAAGTGGATCGTCCCCTCGCGCGCGTGGTTGATGCCGTTGATCGAGCGGAGCGTCGTCGACTTGCCGGCGCCGTTGGCGCCGATCAGCGTCACGACCTCGCCCTCGTTCACCTTGAGCGAGACGCCCTTGAGCGCGTGGATCGCGCCGTAGTAGGTGTGCACGCCGTCGAGCTCGAGGACGACGCCGTTGCCGGGTGCCCGCTCAGCCACCGCTCGTGGCTCCAGAACCGAGGTATGCCTCGATCACGCGCTCGTCGCGCTGCACTTCCTTCGGCGTGCCCTCGGCGATCTTCTCGCCGTGGTCGAGCACGGTGACCCGATCGGAGATCCCCATCACGACCTTCATGTCGTGCTCGATCATCAGCACGGTCAGGTCGCGCTCGTTGCGGAGGACCTGGACGAAGGCGGTGAAGTCCGCCGTCTCCTGCGGGTTCATGCCCGCGGTCGGCTCGTCGAGGAGGATCAGCTTCGGCTCGGTCGCGAGCGCCCGCGCCACCTCGAGCCGGCGCTGGTCGCCGTAGGGCAGGTTGCGCGAGGTCTCGTTGTCCCGGCCTCGTAGGCCCGAGAAGCGGAGCAGCTCACGTGCCTGTTCGCGCGCCTCGCGCTCCTCACGGCGCACCCGCGGCGTGCGGATGATCGCGCCGAGGATGCCGCCCTTCAGCCGGCAGTGCATCCCGACGAGCACGTTCTCGAGCGCCGTCATGTGCTGGAAGAGGCGGATGTTCTGGAACGTCCGCCCGACCCCGAGCTCGGTGATCGCGTGGGGCGGCTTCCCCGTGACGTCGGTCCCGTCGAAGACGACCCTCCCAGACGTCGGCTTGTACACGCCCGTGAGCATGTTGAAGAAGGTCGTCTTGCCGGCGCCGTTGGGGCCGATCAGGGACACGATCGCGCCTTGCGGGATCGTGAAGTCGACGTCGTCGGTCGCGACGAGCCCGCCGAACTCCTTGCGCACCTTCTCGGCGACCAGGAGGTCGGTCATCGGTCCTGATCCTGATCCAGGTCTCGCTCGGCGCCTTCCGTCGACACGTCGTAGAGCGGCGTGTCGTGAACGCCGAGCTCGAGCTCGCGCTTGTGCCGCCGTTCGGGAATCAGCCCTTCCGGCCGGAAGAGCATCATCAGCACGATGATGACCCCGTAGAAGCCGAACTGGTACTTCGTCGGCTCGAAGTCGATCCCGGCCTCCTGGATCTTGGAGCCGAGCGTGGCGAGGCCGGCCACGTTCAGGTAGCCGAGGATCATCCCGCCGAGGATCACCCCCCAGACGGAGCCCATCCCGCCGAGGATGACCATGCAGAGCAAGAACACCGAGATGTTGAAGTAGAAGTCCGACGGGAAGGCGCCGCTGCGGAAGCTCGAATAGAAGGCGCCCGCGACGCCGCCGAAGAAGGCTCCGATCGCGTACGACCACGTCTTCGTCCGCATCAGCGGCACGCCCATCGCGGCGGCGGCCGTCTCGTCCTCGCGGATCGCGATCCAGGCACGCCCGAGCCGCGAGTCGCGCAGCCGCACCGAGCAGAAGACGGTGATCAGGAGCAGCGCGAGCGCGGTCCAGTAGAACCACTGCTCGCGCTCGAACGACTGCTGGTAGCTGAGCGGCAGGCCGAGCGACTCGCCGACCTCGCCGAAGCCGGGCGAGTCGATCGGGCTGATCCCGAACGTCCCGTGCGTGAGGTCGAAGCCGAAGACGTTGTCGCCGTTCCGCACCACCTGCGGGATGATCTCTCCGAACCCGAGCGTCACGATCGCGAGGTAGTCGCCGCGCAGGCGCAGCGTCGGCAGGCCGATCAGGATGCCGCAGAGGGCAGTGAAGAGGCCCGCGAGCACGAGCACGATCCAGATCGAGAGGTGGATGCCCGGCAGCTCCTTCGAGATCCCGACCGAGCCGAAGTGGAACGTCCACTGGTCGAACTGCTGCGATGCGAGCCACGCGGCGGTGTACGCGCCGGCGGCGTAGAAGGCGACGTAGCCGAGGTCGAGCAGGCCGGCGTATCCGACGACGATGTTCAATCCGACCGCCATCATCGTGAAGACGATCATGATCACCATCGAGGGAAGGCTCGGAATGAACTCCCCGATCGCGGGGAGGTCCCTGAGCGACTCGACGTACTGCGGGTAGAAGAAGCCGAGCACGATCACCACGAGCGTCAGCAGGGCGCCGGGACCATAGCTCCGCAGCCGCTCCTGGACGCTCGTCACGCGCCCTCCGGCGTGCGCTCGCCGAGCAGACCCTCGGGCCGGAAGACGAGGATCGCAATCAGGATCCCGAACACGATCGTCCGCGTCCAGTCGGAGCCCGGGGTGTACCAGGTCAGGCCCTCGTTGAAGGCCTGGATGAAGCCGATGATGAGCGCGCCGAGGACGGCACCCGTGAGATTCCCGATTCCCCCGAGCACCGCGGCTGTGAACGCGATCAGACCGAGCTCGAAGCCCGTGTCGTAGCGCATGTTGAACTGGAGCAGGTAGACGATGCCCGCGGCGCCGGCAAGCCCACCCGCGATCATGAAGGTGACCGAGATCGTCCGGTTCACGTTGATCCCCATCATCGCCGAGGCCTCGGTGTCCTGCGCGACGGCTCGCATCGCCTTGCCCTGCCGTGTCGAGGAGACGAACCAGCTGAGTAGCACCAGGACCGGGATCACGATCAGCAGCGCCGCCGCTTTGTTCCAGGAGTACGTGATGTCGCCGATGCCGATCGCCTCGGTGCGGGGGATGAAATTCGGCACGGAGTGGAAGGTGACGCCGTAGAGCGCGAGCGAGACGTTCTGGACGATGAACGACATCCCGACCGCGGTGATCAGCGCAGCCAGCCGTGGCGCTCGGCGCAGGGGCTTGTACGCGACGAACTCGATACTCGCGTTCACGATCGAGAACATCACCATGATCACGACCAGCGTCAGGAGCATGCCGCCGACGATCACGAGCACAGAGGAGTCCGTGTCCAGTCCGAGCACCGAGACGATGAGCGTGCTCGCAACGAGGCCCGAGAGCGCGAACACGTCGCCGTGCGCGAAGTTGATCAGCTGCAGGATCCCGTAGACGAGCGTGTAGCCGAGCGCGACGAGCCCGTAGATGGACCCGTTCGTCAGCCCGATCAGGCCGACGTTGATGAACTCGGCTCGGATCCTGGACGAAGTTGCCGACGAGCCAGACTCCCACGAGGCCGAGGAGCGCCAAGCCGATCAGGTCGGTGACGCTCGAACTCCGCAGCCGGTCGAGTGTGGACGTCATTGCCGCGGCCATGAGGGAAAGAACCTAAAGCAAAAGCCGGGGAGGGCCAAGCCCTCCCCGGCTGTCTTACAGTGCCGTCCTAGCCGCGAGCCGCTTCGACAACCTCCTCCGACGGAGAGATTGTCGTCTCGGTCTCGAGCTTGTCGGTGGCCTTGTAGATCGTGAAGCCCACGACCGCACCCTCGGCACCGCTCGGATCACCGTTCTCGTTGATGTCGAAGCTGCCGAGATAGCCGTCCGTGACGCTCGTTTCGAACAGCTTGGCGATGATGTCTCCGCGGCTCCCGTCCGACGCCGCGATCGCGTGCGAGCATGATCTCCGCCGCCTGCGCGCCGTAGATCGCGTACGGGTCGACGTTCGCGCCGCCGAGCCGCGGCTTGATCGCCTCGGCGAACTCGGCGCCCGGGCCCTTGAACTCGTCGATCGGCACGCCGGCGACGCTCATGAACATACCCGGCGCCGCGTCGGGCGCCTCGTCGATCGTCGCCTGCGTCGTGAACCCGTCCGGCGCGAACAGCTTGACCTCGCCGTCGTTCGGGCCGAGCACGGCGACCTTGTCCTTGATCACCTGGGCGCCGTTCTCGTCGATCAGCCCTCCGAGGAAGACCGCGTCGGCGTCGGTGCCGCCGATCTTCCGGAAGAGCGCCTCGTAGCTCGACGCCTTCGGATCCCACGCTTCGAAGCCGGCGACCTTGATCCCGACGTTCTCCGCCGCATTGCGGAAGTTCGTCGCGACGCCTAGGCCGTAGGCCTCCTTGTCGTTCAGGATGTAGACGCTCGTGACGCCCTGCGCCTTGGCGAACTCGGCAACCGCTGCGCCCTGGTACGCGTCGTTCGCGACGACGCGGGCGTAGTTGCGGCTGCCCGATGGGTAGTACTTGTCCGGCTCGGTCCCGTCGCAGCCCGGCCCGCCCTCGGTGAGGCAGACGTAGGTGTTCGCGGGCGAGACCATCGCGACGCCGCCGCCCGGAGCCTGGTTCAGCACCGGGATTACGATCGCGGCGCAGCCCGAGTTGAACGTCCCGATCACGCCGACGACGTCCTCGTTGCCTGCGTAGGCCTGCGCGTTCGTGGAGCACTTGCCGGAGTCCCACTTGGCCGCCTGCGCGGTCGAGTCGTCGCAGGACTGGTAGGCGACGTTATGGTCGCCGGCCTTGAAGTTCTCCTGCTCGAGGCGGAGGCGAATCGCCTCGACGATCTGGATCGTCTGGGTGCGCGACGAGCCCTGGAGCGGGAAGTCGGACGCGAGCAGGACGTCCGGCTCGCCCTCACCCTCGTATTCGACCGCGGTGCACGAGGACGACGGCAGCGCCTCGACGCCACTGGTCGTGCCCCCTGCCGCCTCGGTGCCCGTTCCTCCGCCGCCTGCCTCGTCGTCGTCGCCGCCGCAACCCGCCGCGGCGAGCGCGAGCGCCGCGACAAACAGGGCCAGGATGCTCAGCAGTCCTCGCTTGCTTGCAATCAACTGCAACTCCTCCTCCATCACTGGGTGGACGTAGCCCGACGAGGTTCTGCACGTCTGACCGCAGCCCTGTCGCGGGCGAATGGCGAAGTATCACGGTCAGCGCACCTGGATTTCAACTTTGTGCCTTCTCACTACAGTGGCTTAACAGGCCTGCGCGAAATCTCTGCGTCCGAACCGGCGCTACGATCGTCCGAGGCCGAAGTGGCGGAACTGGCAGACGCGCCGGACTCAAAATCCGGTTCCCCTCGGGGAGTGTGGGTTCGATTCCCACCTTCGGCATCGAGAACGCCGTGAGGAGCGCGTGCTCTAGGCTTACGGTCGTGGAGCAGGGAGTCCGCTTAGCGGTCGTCGGCGACGAGGTCGAGGCAGAGGTCGTCTGCGGGCTCCTGCGCAGCTCCGGCATCGAATGCGGCCACTGGCCCGCCGACGTCGCGCCGGGTCCCGGCGAGATGTTCGGGACGGGCGGCGCGCGCGAGGTGCGGGTGGCCGCCGGCGACCTGGACGAGGCGCGTCGCATCCTGGACGCCGGCGACACGTCGCGCTGAGTTCCTAGACTGACCGGGTGGCAAGGCGGGTCGGCATCCTCACCGGCGGCGGCGACTGCCCCGGGCTGAACGCCGTCATCCGCGCGGTCACGCGGCGCGCGCTCGACCGGGGCTGGGAGGTCGCGGCCGTGCGCGAGGGATGGCGCGGGCTCGTCGACGGCAGCGTCGAGCCGCTCGAGCGGCGTGACGTCTCCGGGATCCTGCCGCGCGGCGGCACGATCATCGGCACCTCGAGGACGAATCCGTACAAGGTCGAAAACGGGGTCGAGCAGGTCCTCGCCACGTTCGAGCGGGAAGGGCTCGGCGCGCTCGTCGCGATCGGCGGCGAGGACACGCTCGGGGTCGCCGCCAGGCTGTACGGGGAGCACGGCTTCCCGGTCGTCGGCGTGCCGAAGACGATCGACAACGACTTGAACGCGACCGACTACACCTTCGGCTTCGACACGGCGGTGTGGATCGCAACCGAGGCGATCGACCGCCTGCACACGACCGCCGAGTCGCACAACCGCGTCATGGTCGTCGAGGTGATGGGCCGGCACACCGGCTGGATCGCGCTCCACTCCGGGATCGCAGGAGGCGCCGACGTGATCCTGATCCCCGAGCAGCCGATCACCGTCGAGGAGGCGTGCAGCCTGCTCGAGAAGCGGCACGAGTCGGGCAAGGACTTCTCGATCGTCGTCGTCAGCGAGGGGTACGAGCTCACCTATGCATCGGGCGAGCGGACGCTCGTCGCCGGCGAGGCCCGTGAGACCGACCAGTTCGGCCACGTCGTGCTGGGTGGCGTCAGCGGTGCCCTCGCCCGCGAGATCGAGGAGCGCACGGGCTTCGAGACGCGCGTGACGGTGCTTGGCCACGTTCAGCGCGGCGGCACGCCGACTCCGCGCGACCGCGTCCTCGCGACGCGATACGGCCTCAAGGCGGCCGACCTCGTCGACGCCGGCCGCTTCGGCCGGATGGCGGCGCTGCACGGCGACGAGATCGTGGACGTCTCGCTCGAGGCGGCGACAAGGGAGCTGAAGACGGTGCCGCCCGAGTGGTACGCGGTGGCCCAAGCCTTCGCTAGGAGCCAGTAAGACTGTTCTAGTCGAACAGGAGCAGCAGCGCGTCGGTCGGCGCGTAGTCGTCGGTCAGCACCGGCACGTCCTCTGTCTGGACCGGCGCGTCGACCCGCCCGCGGATCGCCTCGTCGAGATCGGGGGCGCCCGGAGAGCGCTTCTGAACGGCGTGCCAGCGATCGAGCAGGAACTGCTTCGACGGTGCGGCGCTCTCACCGGCGACGAGGATGATGTTGCGGATCGACCGGAGGTCGCGGCCGCTCGACTCGACCGGGTGGATCGCAACCGTCGGGAAGACCGCCCGGTACGTGCGCAGCATCGAGCGGAAGAGACGCGAGTCCGGCCCGCGCACGGCGCCGATGATGTTGGTCACGACGAGCCCGCCCGGGGTCAGCCGCGACCTCGCAAGCTCGAGGAACTCCCGCGTCGCGAGGTGGAACGGGATCGAGTCGGAGTAGAACGCGTCGACGACGATCACGTCCCAGGGCCCGTCGTTCTGCGCGACGAAGCGGCGGCCGTCCTCCACCTCGACCTCCATGCGCGGGTCGCGCGGGAGCTGGAAGTACTCGTACGCAACGTCGACCACCTCCGGGTCGAGCTCGACGGCTTCGAGCTGCACGCTCGGGAAGTCGCGCCAGGTCCGTTTCGGCGCCGAGCCGCCGCCGAGGCCGATGTAGAGGACCTTCTCCGTCTGGGCGCGGTAGGCGAACGGCAGCTGGAGGTAGTCCGAGTAGGCGAAGCGGGTCCGGTACGGGTCGTCGAGGTACATGCCGCTCTGGAACGAGCTGTCGAAGCGGAGATAACGGCTCGTTTCGTCCTCGACGACTGCGATCCGGTGGTACTGCGAGTCGGAGGTGTGCAGGATCGTGTAACCGGCCTGCGATTCCTCGATCGAGCCGGCCTGGTCCTCGGAAGACTGCTGGCGGTAGACCGGAGACCAGTTGCGGAGCTGGGAGGCGGAGACGGTGGCGCCGGACTCCGGCGCGAGCGAGACGACGGCGCCGATGCTCGCGCCGGCGAGCGCGAGCGCGACCACGCCGGCGACGGCGAGCCGCTCGACCAGCGCGATGCTCGCCGCGGCGAGCATCAGCGCGACGGCAGCGGACGCCAGCACCTGGTCCGTGCCGAGCTCCGGGATCAGCCAGAAGGCCGTCGCGAACGTGCCCGCGATCGATCCTGCGGTCGAGATCGCGAAGAGCCGCCCTGCGGTCCGGCCCATCGTGTCGACCGAGTGTGCCTTCAGGCGGACGGCGATCGGCGACACGGTGCCGAGGAGCACGCTCTGGGCGCCGAAGAGGAAGATCGTCGCCAGCAGCGGGTTCAGGCGCGGGCCTGGATCCCATTCCACGAGCTTCTCGAGGACCCAGTCGTCGACGTACGGGATCGCGAGGACGAGCAGGGAGGAGACGCCGAGCATCGCGACGAGGAGTCGCGGCGTCGGGTACCGGTCGGCGATGACGCCCCCGAACCAGTAGCCCGTCGAGAGCCCGGCGAGGACGACGCCGATCAGCGCGCCCCAGACGTAGAGCGAGTTGCCGAAGTACGGCGCGAGCACTCGGCTCGCCGCGATCTCGAGCCCGAGGAGGGCGGCGCCGGCGAGGAAGACCGCGACGCCAATCGCGATCGAGCTCCGCTGCTCTCTGTTCAGCCCAGCTCCCGCACGAGGACAGCGTCGACACCGGCACGTTCGAGCTCGTCTATCTGCGCCTGCGTGACGCCGACGATGTCCGCGATCGCGAGCTTGCCGGCGGGCACGTCGGAGAGGAGGTCGAGCACGTGCGCGAGCGGATCCTCCGCATCGCGGGCGGCAAGCACGAGGAGCTCAGGGTCGAAGCGCTCGAGCGCTTCCTCCAGCTCCTCGCCCCGGGCGACCTGGAAGACGAGCTCGACACCGGCGGCGGGCTCGAGATCCTCGTCGCCGGGGCGGACGATGCACGCGTCGCCGGCCATGCCGGCCGCGGTGAGAATGGGCAGCGCGGTGGCCGCGCGGATCGCGTCGACCTCGCCGTCGGCGAGCAGCGCCTCCGCCCCGTGCGCCTCGGCCGCCTGCGCCTCATCTGGTCCGTCCACGGCAACGACGAGCGAGATCCCGTCGCCCTCGGAGATGGCTTGGCTCAGACGTCGCGGGCCGGTCACTCGCGGGCACTGTAGCGGAGCGGCTACGGTGCGAACCGTGCGCGCGCGCGTTGCGATCGTCCTGTTACTCGCAGCGCTGCCCGCGGTCGCGACGGCAGCTGTGCCACCAGCGCTCGTCGGCACCGCGGGCGCCGACTTCCTCGCCGGGCGCGAGGGCTCGGACCGCATCGTCGCGCGGGCCGGGAACGACCGGATCGCCGCGGAGTACGACAGCGGCTTCGACCGGATCTCGTGCGGCCCGGGACGCGACATCGTCGCCGTCGACGCCCGCGACCGCGTCGCCGCCGACTGCGAGGTCGTCAGCACGCGCATCTCCCGCGACCGGCACCGGAACGCCGGCAGCCAGCACGAGTCGGAGGTCGAGCCCGACTCGCTCACCGTCGGTGCGACGACGGTGTCTGTGTTCCAGGTCGGGCGCAACCGCTCGGGCGGCGCCGCCAGCATCGGCTTCGCGACTTCGAGAGACGAGGGCCGGACCTGGGCGTGAAGGGATCCTGCCCGGTCTGACCGTGAACACGCTTCCCGCCGGGCCCTCGATCAGGGCGAGCGACCCGGTCGTGGCCTACGACGCGGCGCACGGCGTCTGGCTTGCAAACACGCTGGCGATCGCGCAGGGGGTCACACGGCTGACCATCCACCGCTCCCCAGACGGGCTCACCTGGACCGGGCCGATCGACGCCGCGCTCACGCGGTCGGAGGACCTCGCCTACGACAAGAACTGGCTGACCTGCGACAACGGCGCGGCAAGCCCCTATCGCGGCCGCTGCTATCTCGCCTACACGCTCGTCGCCGACCCGCAGGACTCGGTCGCAGTGCAGCGCTCGGACGACGGCGGCCGGACGTGGTCGCCTCCGGTGACGCTCCAGATCAACGTCACCGGCGTGATCCCGGTCGTGCAGCCGAACGGCATGCTCCACCTCGTCTTCTGGTCGCCGCGGACGGGCATGGTCTCCGTGCCCTCGACAGACGGCGGAGCGACGCTCGGCCAGCCCGCGACGATCGCTGCGTTCGAATCGCGGAACGCTCGCCCGTTCCGCGCGCCACCGCTCGTGGCTGCCGACGTCGACGCGGCCGGAGGCCTCCTTGCGGTCTGGCAGGACTGCCGCTTCAACGCGGGCTGCTCGGCGAACGACATCGTGCTTTCGCGCTCCACGGACGGGATGACGTGGTCGCAGCCCGCTCGGGTGACCTCGGGCCGGAACGCCGTCATGCCGACGATCGGGGTCGAGCCGCGTACCGGACGGCTCGCGATCGTCTACTACGTGATCCGCGAGGACGGCATAGACGCCGAGCTCGTCACCTCCGCGAACGGGGCGCGCTGGAGCACACCGCAGCGCCTGAGCCCGCAACGGATGCCGCTCGCGTGGATGCCCGCAGACGACGCTCGGGCGCATGCTTGCCGACTACATCGGCGTCAGCTGGGTCCGCGGCCGGCCGCTCGCGATCTACGCGCTCGCCTCGCCGCCCCGGAACGGGAGACTGCACCAAGCGATCTACGCCGCCCGCGCCTGAGCGAAGAGCGCCAAGTAACAGTCTGTTACGTGGCTCCTTCGAGCAGCTCGAGGAGCGCCTCGGGCGGCCTGCCGCGGGACGCGACCTCGAGGAGAAGCTGTCCCGCCGTCGGCGCAAGCCCACGGCGGCGGTGCTCGTGGACGAGCACGCGGATCTGCTCGTAGCTCGGCCGGGCATAGCCCAGATGGCTTGCCAGAGCCGCAACGCGGCGGTGCACTTCGGCGATCGGCAGGCGTTCGTCGTCCAGCCGCTCGATCCCAGCAAGGAGCGTCGGCCCGATCCGCGGCGCGGCAGCAGTCACACCGCAAGCGTGCCCGCGCGCCGGCTACGAGAGGTGCACGAAACCGTGCCGAATCACGCCAAGTAACAGTCTGTTACTTGGCCTCGAGCGCGGCGACGAACGCGTCCATTCGCTCGGCGACCGTGCGCAACGCGTCGATCGAGCCCAGCGGATCTTCGGGGAGCTGCAGAGAGTGGTCGGCTCCTTCGAGCTCGAGGACCTCGTGAACGCCTCGCCGGGCGACGTCAGCGTCCCACGACTCGTCGGCAGTCCTGCCGACGAGAAGAGGGGATTCGAGGTTGTCGAACCCCGCGGTGTCCGGGCTTTGCCCGGACAGCTGCCTACTGGCCGATCGGATGCCAGACGGTCTTCAGCTCGAGAAAGCTCGCGATCGCCCAGGGGCTCTGCTCGTCGGCGTTGCCGTGGACGACGCGCTTGACGTTGTCGGCGGCGAGGCGCTCGAGCTCCGTGACCTGGCCGTTCGAGCCCGAGAGGTCGAGCGCGTTCACGTCCATGTGCCCGGCCAGGATCGGCGCGAGCTCGTCGCGATAGCCGGTGAGGATGTTGACGACGCCGCCGGGGACGTCCGAGGTAGCGATCGCCTCCGCGAGCTCGATCGCGGCGAGCGGATGGGTCTCGGAGGCGACGGCCACGACCGCGTTGCCGCCCACGAGCGCGGGCGCGAGCCGGGAGACGAGGCCCCCGAGGGCGGGCTCGTCGGGCGCGAGCAGCGCGACGACGCCGGTGGGCTCGGGCACGGAGAAGTTGAAGTACGGCCCGGCGACCGGGTTCGAGGAGCCGATTACCTGCGCGAGCTTGTCGGCCCAGCCGGCGTACCAGACCACGCGGTCGATCGCGGCCTCGACCTCCTTTTTGCCCGAGCAGACGGCGGCGAGGTCGGTCGTGCGCGCCTCCATCATCTCGGCGAGCCGGTAGAGGACCTGGCCGCGGTTGTAGGCGGTCGCGCCGGCCCACCCCGGCTGCGCCTTGCGCGCCGCGACGACGGCGTCGCGCGCGTCCTTCCGCGAGGCGCGCGCCACGTTCTGACCCTCCGCGTCGTAGGTGCGGCCCGACTCCGAGCGCGGGAAGCCGCCGCCGACGAAGAGCTTGTACGTCTTCTTCACGGGCAGCCGGGTCACTTCACACCGTCGAAGTCGAGGTAGGGCTCGAGCCCGTGGCGGCCACCCTCGCGGCCGAAGCCCGACTCCTTGTAGCCGCCGAACGGCGAGGCAGGATCGAAGCGGTTGAAGGTGTTCGCCCAGATCACGCCGGCCCGGAGCCGCTCCGCCATCCAGAGGATGCGCGAGCCCTTCTCCGTCCAGACGCCCGCGGAGAGCCCGTAGGCGGTGTTGTTCGCCTTCTCGACCGCCTCCTCCGGCGTGCGGAACGTGAGCACGCTGAGGACGGGGCCGAAGATCTCCTCCTGCGCGATCCGGTAGCTCTGCGCGACGTTCGTGAAGACGGTCGGCGCGAACCAGTAGCCCTTTTCGGGCAAGCGGCACGGCGGCTGGTAGATCTCGGCGCCCTCCGCCTTGCCCGCTTCGACGAGCTCGGTGATCTTCTCGAGCTGCATCTTCGAGTTGATCGCGCCGATGTCCGTGTTCTTGTCGAGCGGATCGCCGAGCCGGAGCGTCTCGAGCCGCCGCTTCAGCTTCCCGATCGTCTGCTCGTAGATCGACTCCTGCACAAGCAGGCGCGAGCCGGCGCAGCAGACGTGGCCCTGGTTGAAGTAGATCCCGTTCACGATCCCCTCGACCGCCTGGTCGAGCGCGGCGTCGTCGAAGATGATGTTCGCAGCCTTGCCGCCCAGCTCGAGCGTCAGCTTCGTGCCCGTGCCGGCGAGCTCGCGCTGAATCGCCTTGCCGACCTCGGTCGAGCCGGTGAAGGCGATCTTGTCGACGCCGTCGTGCTTGACGAGCGCCGCCCCAGCCCGGCCGTCGCCGGTGACGATGTTGACGACGCCCGCCGGAAGCTCCGCCTGCCGGCAGACGTCGGCGAAGAAGAGCGCGGTCAGCGGCGTCGTCTCGGCCGGCTTGAGGACGACGGTGTTGCCGGCCGCGAGCGCCGGCGCGATCTTCCAGGCGAGCATCAGCAGCGGGAAGTTCCAGGGAATGATCTGGCCTGCGACGCCGAGCGGCTTCGGCTTGCGGTTGGGGAACGCGTACTCGAGCTTGTCGGCCCAGCCCGCGTAGTAGAAGAAGTGCGCGGCAGCGAGGGGGAGGTCGACGTCGCGGCTCTCGCGAATCGGCTTCCCGCCGTCGAGGCTCTCGAGCACCGCGAGCTCGCGCGAGCGCTCCTGCAAGATGCGGGCGATCCGGAAGAGGTACTTCGCGCGCTCGGACGGAGCCAGCTTCGACCAGCCGTCCTCGAAGGCCGAACGTGCCGCTTTCACGGCGAGGCCGACGTCCTGCGTCCCAGCCTGCGCGACCTCGGCCAGCTTCTCCTCGGTCGCCGGCGAGATCGAGCCGAACCACTCGCCCGAGCGCGGCTTGACGAACTTCCCCCCGATGAAGAGCCCGTAGCGCTTCTCCAGCGAGACGATCTCGCGCGCCTCCGGCGCCGGCGCGTACTCCCACTCGGTCAGGGCCGGGACGGGCGCGTGGCGCTTCTCGACCGCGCCCATCAGTCGATCGTGAAGTAGTCCGCGGACTGGTACTGGCCGGTCTTCTGCTTGCGGATCTGCATCAGCACGTCGTTCAGCAGCGAAGAGGCGCCGAAGCGGAAGAGGTCGGGCGTCAGCCACTGCAGGCCGAGCGTCTCGTGGAGGACGACGAGGTACTGGACCGCCTGCTTGGCGGTGCGGATCCCGCCGGCGGGCTTCATCCCGACGATCCGGCCCGTCTCGTCGGAGACGTCGCGGATGGCCTCGAGCATGCAGAGCGTCACCGGCAGCGTCGCGGCCGGAGTGACCTTGCCGGTGGACGTCTTGATGAAGTCGGCACCGGCGGCCATCGCCAGCAGCGAGGCGCGGCGGACGTTGTCGTACGTGCCGAGCTCGCCCGTCTCGAGGATCACCTTCAGGTGCGCGTCGCCGCAGGCCTCCTTCACCTGGACGATCTCGTCGTAGACCTTCGCGTAGCGACCGGAGAGGAAGGCGCCGCGGTCGATCACCATGTCGACCTCGTCGGCGCCGAACGCGACCGCCTCGCGCACGTCGGCGAGCTTGACCGCGAGCGGCGACTGGCCGGACGGGAAGGCGGTCGCCACCGAGGCGACCTTGACGCCCGAGCCCTCGAGCCTGGCCTTCGCGGTCGGGACGAGGTTCGGGTAGACGCAGACGGCCGCGACGGGCGGAACGGATGGGTCGACCGGATCGGGGCGCATCGCCTTCGAGCAGAGCGCGGCGACCTTTCCGGGCGTGTCGGCACCCTCGAGAGTCGTCAGGTCCATCATCCGGACCGCGAGCTCGAACGCCTGCAGCTTCGACTCCTTCTTGATCGAGCGCTTCGCGAGCGTCGCGGCGCGCTCCTCGAGCGCGACCGCGTCGACGGAGCCGATCCGCGGCAGCCTCGGCTCGAGCGGGAGCTCGAAGCCGCGCGGCAGTGCGGGCGCCTGGGCCATGCGGCAAGTGTACGGACTGAGCAGTGCAGGCCCGCCACGCGGCGGGCCTCCTCGCTAGCTCGCGTCCGGCCGGGCGACGGGGGCCGGCTCGGCCGGCTCCTGCGCGGCGCCCGACGAGTGGATCAGGTTCCGGAGCTCGCGCACCGCGACCGACAGCCGCGCCAGGTCGAGCGTGCCTCCCGAGCGGATGTCGGCGAGCACCTGCTGCGAGCGCTCGACGGCCGCTGCGTTCTGCTCGAGCCAGTGCTCGACGCGCTCACGCGCCGGCTGCCCGTTCTCGCCCGACCGGACGACCTCCGCAGTCAGGCCCGCCTGCTCGGCATAGACGTCGTCGCGGAGGGCAGCGCGCGCCATCGCGGACCAGCGCGTGTCGCGCGGCAGGCTCACGATTCGGTCGCGCAGCCATTGCAGCTCGAGCCGCTCGCCGAGGGCGAAGTACGTCTCTGCCACAGAGGCGACGTCGAGCCCGGACGCCGCCGCGATCTCGACGATGTCGGGTGCCGGCACGAGCGACAGCAGCCGGGAGACGCGCCCGGCGAGCTCCGCCGGGACGCCGACGCCGGTGAGCGCCTCCGCGCGGCCACTCGCCTCCTCGAGAGCGGTAGGTCCGAGGAGCTCGGGCAGCCCCGCCGCGAGCGCGGCCGAGCCCGGCGCGTAACGGGCCACCGTCTCCGCGATGTCGAGCGGCCGGCGCCGGTGGCGGAGGAGCCAGCGAGTCGTCCGCTCGAGCAGGATGCGCGACCGAAGCAGCATCGCGGTCTGGGTCGCAGCCGGCACTTTGCCGTCGAGAGCCTCGATCTCCGCCCAGAGCTCGCGGAGCCCCGCAGCCTCGCGCGCGGCCGTATACGCACGCGCGATCTCGTCCGGCGCTGCGCCCGTCTCGTCGCCGAGCCGGAACAGAAACGTCGTGCCGGCCCGGTTGACGAGGTCGTTCGCGATCCGCGTCGCGATGATCTCGCGCCGCAGCGAGTGGCGCTGGAGCTGCTCGGGGAAGCGCTCGCGCAGGCGGGTCGGGAAGTAGAGCTCGAGCTCCGTCGCGAGGTGCGGGTCGTCGGGGAGATCGGAGGCGAGGAGCGCCTGCGAGAGCGCGATCTTCGTGTGCGAGAGGAGGATCGCGAACTCCGGCGCGGTCAGGCCCCCGCTCGCGGCCGCGCGCTCTTCGAACGCCTCGATGCTCGGGAGCGCTTCGAGCTCGCGGCTGAGCACGCCGGCTTGCTCGAGGCTGCGCACGTAGCGCTCGTGCACCTCGGCCATCGACGAGGCCTGCGCCACCGAGCTCGTGATCGCCTGCGCCTGGTCGTAGTTGTCGCGCAGGACGAGCGTCCCGACCTCGTCGGTCATCTCCGCGAGCAGCTCGTTCCGCTGCTTGCCCGTCAGGTCGCCTTCGGCGACGATCGAGTCGAGCAGGATCTTGATGTTGACCTCGTGGTCGGAGCAGTCGACGCCGGCCGAGTTGTCGATCGCGTCCATGAAGATCCGGCCGCCGCCGAGCGCGTAGACGACCCTGGCGCGCTGGGTGAGGCCGAGGTTGCCGCCCTCGCCGACCACCTTCGCGCGCAGATCCTCGGCGTCGACGCGGACCGCGTCGTTCGCGCGGTCGCCGACCTCGACGTGCCGCTCGGCGCGCGCCTTCACGTACGTGCCGATGCCGCCGTTCCAGAGCAGGTCGACCGGAGCTCGGAGGATCGCCTGGATCAGCTCCCCCGGCGTCAAGGTCTCGGCGTCGACGTCCAGCGCGCGACGAACCTCTGCCGAGATCGGGATCGACTTGGCGGTGCGCGGGAAGACGCCGCCGCCCTTCGAGAGCAGCGCCTTGTCGTAGTCGGCCCACGACGAGCCGGGCAGCCGGAAGAGCCGCTCGCGCTCGACGAAGCTCCGCTCGGGGTCGGGGTCGGGGTCGAGAAACACGTCCCGGTGGTCGAACGCGCCGACCAGCTTGATGTGACGAGAGAGCAGCATCCCGTTCCCGAACACGTCGCCGGACATGTCGCCGATCCCGACCGCCGTGAAGTCCGTCGTCGCGACGTCGACACCGAGCTCGCGGAAGTGCCGCCGCACCGACTCCCAGGCGCCCCTGGCGGTGATCCCCATCGCCTTGTGGTCGTATCCGGCCGAACCCCCCGAGGCGAACGCGTCGCCGAGCCAGAACCCGTACTCGCCCGAGATCTCGTTCGCGATGTCGGAGAAGCTCGCCGTCCCCTTGTCGGCCGCGACGACGAGGTACGGATCGTCTCCGTCGTGCCGCACGACGTCGCGAGGCGGCACGGTCTCTCCGGCCGCGATCGTGTCGGTGATGTCGAGGAGGCCGCGCATGAAGATGCGGTAGCACTCGACGACCTCCGCGCGCAGCACGGCGCGGTCGTCTCCGGCCGGAGGCCGCTTGACGACGAAGCCGCCCTTCGCCCCCACGGGCACGATCACCGCGTTCTTGATCGACTGCGCCTTCATCAGCCCGAGCACCTCGGTGCGGAAGTCCTCCCTTCGATCCGACCAGCGGATGCCGCCGCGCGCGACCCTCCCGCCGCGCAGGTGGACGGCCTCGACTCGCGTTCCGTAGACGAAGACCTCGAACATCGGCCGTGGCTCCGGCAGATCCGGGATCCGCTCCGGGTCGAGCTTGAGCGAGAGGTACGGCTTCGCGCGCCCATCCTCGTCCGCCTGGAAGTAGTTCGTCCGCAGGACGGCCCGCACGACCTTGAGGAACCCGCGCAGGATCCTGTCCTCGTCGAGGCTCGCGACACCGTCGACGATCCCGGCGAGCCTCCGCTCCAGGGCACGCGCCTGCTCGTCCGCGTCGTCGGGGCGCCCCGGATCGAGCCGGAGCGCGAAGAGCTCGACGAGGCCGCGCGCGAGGTCCGGGTGCTCGGCGAGGGCGTCTTCCATGTACGCCTGGCTGAAGGTGCTCCCCGCCTGGCGGAGGTACTTGGCGATCGCGCGCAGGATCGTGATCTCGCGCGCGGTCAGCCGTGCGGCGAGGACGAGGCGGTTGAAGCCGTCGTTCTCGGCCTCTCCGCGCCAGACACGGGCGAACGCGTCCTGGAAGGTCTCTCGCAGCTCGTCGACCTGGAGCTCGGCGCCGAGGTCGTGCAGCAGCCCGAAGTCGTAGATCCAGACGGGATCGCGGCCGAGCGGGCTCAACTCGTACGGGCGCTCGTCGCTGATCCGCACGCCCATGTTCTCGAGCAGCGGCAGCACGTCCGAGAGCAGGATCGGCCGGCCGGCCCGGACGACCTTGAACGCGAGCTGGTCGACGGTCGAGTCGAGCGGTGCGTAGAGGCTGAGGCCGAGGTCGTCCGGAGAGGTGAGACCCTCGATCCGGTCGATGTCGTGCACCGCCTGGCGTGCGGTGAAGTCCTCGCGGTAGGCGCCGGGAAACGCCTCTGCGTAGCGCTCGTGCAGGGCGCCGGTGCGCTCGTCGCCGACGTGGTCGACGAGGGCGTCGCGGAGATCGTCTGTCCAGGCTCGAGTGGCCGCGGCCAGGCGCGCCTCGATCTCGGCCACGTCGTAGTCGGGTACCGACCCGGGCTCGGTGTAGACGACGTAGTGCAGCCGCGCCAGCACCGACTCGGAGATACGGGTCGTGTAGTCCGTGCTCACGCCCGCGAACGCGTCCTGCAGGATCTCCTGGATCCTGCGCCGGTTCTCGGTGTTGAACCGCTCGCGCGGGATGAAGACGAGACAGGAGAGGAAGCGGCCGAACACGTCCCGGCGCACGAAGAGTCGGACGCGGCGGCGCTCGCCCAGGTGGAGGATGCCGAGCGCGATCTCGAGCAGCTCGTCCTCGGTGATCTGGAAGAGCTCGTCCCGCGGGTACGTCTCGAGGATCTCGATCATCGCCTTGTGGTCGTGGCTGCCGGGCAGCAGGCCCGAGCGCTCGAGCACGCGCTGCACCTTCTGCCGCAGCACCGGGATCCCCCACGGGCTCGCGCTGTAGACGGTGTGGGTGAAGAGGCCGAGGAAGCGGTGCTCCGAGGTCACCTCGCCGTGCTCGTCGAATCGCTTCACGCCGACGTAGTCGAGGTAGGCCGGCCGGTGCACGGTCGCCCGCGAGTTCGCCTTGGTCAGGTTGAGCAGCGTCTTCTCGCGCGCGAGCTTGCGGACCTCGGGCGTCAGCTTCGAGAAGCTGAGCGAGTGGGGCTGCTCGCCCTTGACGCGGAGGATGCCGAGGCCCGTCCCCTCGACCGACGCGAGCACGTCCTCCCCGCCCTCGGTGCGAATCTCGTACTCGCGGTAGCCGAGGAAGGTGAAGTGATCGTCGTGCATCCACTGGAGCAGCTCCCTCGCCTCGGCGATCTCATCCGCGGGGATCGGCGGCGGCGACTGCTCGAGCTCGGCGATCGCCTCGTGCACCTCGGCGCGCATCGCCTGCCAGTCCTCGACCGCGGCCGCGACGTCAGCCAGCACGCGCGCGAGGTCGGCACGCAGCCGCTCGAGCGCCTCGGGGTCGGTGAGGCGGTCGATCTCGACGTGGATCAGCGACTCCGGCTTCCCGTCCTCGGCGCCGACCTCGAGCAGCCGGCCCTCCTCGTCGCGGCGCAGCCGCATGATCGGCCGCGCGACGAGGTGCATCGCGCTCCCGTGCCGCGTCACCTCCATCGTCACCGAGTCGACGAGGAACGGCATGTCGGCGACGACCGTCTCGACCACCGTGTGCGGCGACTGCCAGCCGTGCTCCTCGACGTTCGGGTTGTAGACGTGCACCTTCAGCTCGCCCGGCCGACGCAGGCGTGCAAGTCGCCAGTGTGCGAACGCGGCGCCGTAGAGGTCGACGTCGCTGCGCCCGGCGAGGTCGTCGGGCGCCGCGTTCGCGTAGTAGGCGCGTACGAAGCGCTCGACGTCGTCCGCGTGGTCGCCGTCGACGCGCTCGCGGACGCGCGCGACGGCGCTCTCGAGCAGCGCCGCCTTCGTCTGAGCCGGGCTCGTGGTCACTGGAACATGTCGCGATCGCCCCAGCGCCAAGTATGACCCCTCGAGGAAGCGCCGGAGGCTAACCGGGCGGGCGGGCCTCTGGTGGGTAGGCCCGCCCGCACTCCCCTGCGTCAGTCGTCGCCCTCGTCTTCGTCTTCGTCCTCGTCGTGCTCGTGCCCGCGGTCGCGGACCGGCTCGAAGTAGTGCTTCTCACGCCACTTCGCGATCTTTCTCGCGATCGTCGCGCCGTCTTCGTCGGCGTTCCGGAAGTGGATCCCGGACCAGACGCGTGCGTCGACGATCTCGTCGATCGCCTGCTGGAAGCCCGTGAACGTGCGGGTCAGCCCGGCGACATTCGTGTCCGTCCAACCGATCTCGTCCGTCCCGAAGAAGTCCTGGAACGAAGCGACGATCGAGCCGCTGACGCCGCCGTGTCCGGACGGGTGATCCGGATAGGGCGGAGTGTTGACCAGCGGTAGCCAGCCCGCATCCGCCTCGGTCCTCGGGTTGCCGTCGTTGGCTGCCTCCTGAATCGCCGTGATCGGCCGCCAGAAGCCCCAAAACGCCTTGTCGTCCCAGACGGTGATGGCGCCGTCCGCGGCGCTCAGATAGAGCATCGCGAAGAGGCGCGCGTTCTCCGCGACCGACAGACCATGCTGCGCGGAGAGCGCCCGCGCGACACGACTCCAGGTCCCGATCGCGTGCTCCATCCAGTACAGGGAGGCGTGGGTCTGATCGGCCGTGCGGGTCGTGCTCGTCTTCGAGCCAACCTCCTTCACCTCGTCGAACTCCCGCGCGTACTTGCGGCTCGTCAGCTCGTACGGGCCCTTGGAGCGGAACTGCGACGAGCTCTCGATCAGGAACGGCTTCACGTTCCTGACCCACCCGTTCGGGTCGTTCACGAACGCGGGCAGGGTCGGCCGCCACTGGCCCGCCAGCATCCCGGTTGGGAAGCCCGGCGCCCCGTAGCGCCCGTCATCGGTGCGGAAGGCGAGCATCGCCGCCGCCGCCGCCTCGCCAACCGCGATCCCGCGGGTCTTCGACGAGCTGTCCGGGATCCCCGTCAGCGAGGCCGCGTACTGCGCGTCGAGCAACGACTGCTGCGCCGGCACGAGCTTCAGCAGCACCCGGTACGCCGCCGTCGCCGCTGCCGCGTCCTGCGAATCGAACGGCGTCGCCACCTGCGGCGAGAGCAGATACCCCTCGTAGCCCTTGTCGATCGCGTTGACGGCGTCATAGACGGCGCCGTGCACCATCGCCAGATGAATCGCCGAAACCGGCGGCGCCTGGACGGCGGCGGGCCCGACCAGCAGGTTGGTCGCGTTGAGGTTCCACGTGGTCACCGAGTCGGCCCGTGCGATTCCAGGGCCGACAAGTGCAACCAGCGCGGCCACCGCGATCAGTGGCCAGCGTGTGAGTCTCGTTCTCATGCTCAATGCTCCTCTCTCGAATGGATCGCTTCGACGATGCGGATCGGCTCGAGCTCGGCCCGCTCGGCCGCGAGCGCGGCCTCCCGGCTCGACGGCGCCGCGAACACGAAGAAGCAGATCTCGTCCTCGGGCAGGTGGAAGGCACGTTCGAAGCCGACGCGGGTGCCCGAGCGCGTCAGCTCCTCGGCAACCGAGCGTGCCCGCGCCTCGCGCGCGATCCGCTCACCGGCGTGGCCGCGAGCCAGGTACGTCTCGACGAGGTAGCTCGGCACGCCTTCGACGCTACGACGGGGCCGACGCTGTGGAAACGTCAGAACGTCTGAACTTTGCCCGCGCGCGAGCCGGCCTTTGAGCGACGAGGACGTGCCGGGCTAGAGGCCGAGCCGCTCGAGCGCAGCGTCGTCACGACGCCACTTCGGGCGCACCTTGACGACCAGCTCGAGGTAGACCTTGTGCCCGAGCAGAGCCTCGATCTCGGGGCGGGCCCGCTTGCCGATCTCACGGATCATCGAGCCCTTCTTGCCGACGAGGATCTGCTTCTGCGACTCCGTCTCGACGAGCACGAACGCGCGCACGAGCTTCTCGTCCTGCTCGTCGAGCTCGACCGAGATCGAGTGCGGGACCTCGTCGCGCGTGAGCTGGAGCGCCTTCTCGCGGATCAGCTCGGTGATCCGCTCCGCGCTCGTCTGGTCGGTCGCAGACTCGCGCTCGAAGAACGGCTGACCCTCCGGAAGCAGGTAGAGCAGGTCGTCGCGGAGCTCGTCGATCCCGTCCTTCGTCTTCGCGCTGACCGGGTGGAGGGCGTGGAAGTCGCCGAGCTGGGCCGCGGCCTTCATCTGCGTGATGATGTGACTGGGCTTCAGGTTGTCGACCTTGTTCACGGCGACGATCACCGGCTTGCCGAGCGCGTAGACGCGCCTTGCGATGAAGCGGTCACCGCCTCCGATCCGGTCGCGCGCCGAGAGCACGAACAGGACGATGTCGATGTCCTCGAACGAGGTGTCGACCGTCTTCTGGAGTCGCTCCGTCAGCTTGTCCATCGGCCGCTGGAAACCCGGCAGGTCGACGAGCACGAGCTGGTAGTCCTCCCCGTTGGCGACGCCGTAGATCCGGCGGCGGGTCGTGTTCGGCACCGTTGAGGTGATCGCGATCTTCTCGCCGACGAGCGCGTTCACGAGCGTCGACTTGCCCACGTTCGGGCGGCCGGCGACGGCGACGAAGCCGGACTTCATGAGTCGGCCGGAAAGAGCTCGACGTCATACAGTCCGAAGACACGATCGCCGGTCAGGAGCACGAGCCCTTCGTACCGGCTCTGCGCGATCAGCATTCGATCGAACGGGTCGCGGTGGTGGAGGGGAAGGGACTCCGCCTCGAGGGCGTGCGCGATCCGAACCGGGAGCTCGTCGAACTCCTCACGCTCGACCAACGCCCCGACGTCGCCGCCGAGCTCGAGCTTTCCGAGCGACCGCTTGATCGCGATCTCCCAAGCCGATACGGCGCTGACGTGTACGCGCCGATCGGGATCGGCGACCGCAGCGCGCGCCCGCGGACCAAGGCGCGCATCCTCGGTGACCCACCAGATGAACGCGGATGTGTCGAGGAGCAGCGTCAATCGACGCCGAACGCCTCCGCGATCTCTGCAGGGAGCTCATCGAAGTCCGGCGCGATCCAGATCTTGCCCTTCATCGACCCTGGCACGCGCGGTTTCTTCGGCGGCGGGGTGTACGCCACGATCTTCGCGACGGGCTCACCTGCTCTCGCAACGATGATCTCCTCGCCGGCGGCCGCGCGCTTGACGAGCTTCGAGAGGTTCGTCTTCGCCTCGTGCATGTTGACGACAACCATGGACTTAGCTTAGCTAAGTTTGGTCGTTCCGCCACCATCCGGGAGGTCCCACGTGTCCGGCAGCAGCTCGGCCGCCGCGTAGGTCGCGATCGAACCGTCCGCGCGGCGAAAGCTGACCTCCGGGATCCGGAACTCGTGCAGCCACTGTCTGCATCCCCCGCACGGCGAGGCGTTGATCCCGATCGCGGCGATCGAGCCAGGCCCGTAGCCCGCGGCGACGGCGGCCACCAGCGCGCTCTTCTCGGCGCAGACGCCGAGCGGATAGGCCGCGTTCTCGACGTTGACGCCCTCGAACTCGCGCCCGTCCGTCGTGCTCACGACCGCGCCGACGTGGTAGTTCGAGTAGGGCGCGTACGCGCGATCGGCGATCGCTTCCGCGCGGAGGACCAGCTCCTCGCTCACGTCCCTGGCCGCCTTTCGCTCCCGCCCGGCGGAGCCGGGCTCCGCGAAAGGCTGACGCCGCTCGCGCCGCTCCAGCCGGCGGCCCGTACCACCGTACTGTTCCACCGGCCTACGCAGCGCGAGCGGCGCCCCAGGAACGTGAGCAGGCTCACTGCGCCACCTGGAAGACGGCGAGAGTGACGAGCGCGCCGATGACGCCGCCGTAGGCGACCTCGACGGAGGAGTGCACTCCGGACTCGACGCGTGTCTGGGCCACGAGCAAGGCCATGATGAAGGTCAGCGACGAGATCAGGAAGCGGTGGTTCGAGTCGTCGAGGATCAGCGTCGCCGCCATCCAGCCCGCGAAGGCAACCGCGGCGTGCCCCGAGGGGAGGCCGCCGCGCAGGGGCGTGCCGCTACCGGTGAGCGCCTTCACACTGATCACGACGAGCGTCGTCAGCACGAGCGCGACCAGGGTCAGCTCGGCAGGGACGTTCGTGAGCCGGTCGAGCAGCCTCGAGCTGCGGTCGGCGACCTGGCCGGAGAAGACGAGGTAGCCGACCGCCACCGCAACGGCCGACGCGATCAGCACCGCGCCCGCGGCGATGTCCTTCGCCAGCTTCGCCATCGGGTCGAACGAGGTCGTCGCGACGTCGACGGCCGCCTCGACGGCGGTATTCAGCATCTCCGCGATCAGGACGAAGGCGATCGCGAGCAGGAGCGCGATCAGCTCCAGCTTGTCGACGCCGGAGACGAGCGCCGCGAGGAGCACGAGCACCGCGATCGCGAAGTGGATGCGCAGGTTCCGCTGCGTGCGGAGCACGTGGATGATCCCCTCGAGGGCGTAGTTGAACGACTCGAGGATCGAAGGGGTGCGGCGAGGCCTCACGTCCCTGGCCGCCTTTCGCTCCCGCCCGGCGAAGCCGGGCTCCGCGAAAGGCTGACGCCGCTCGCGCCGCTCCAGCCGGCGGCCCGTACCACCGTACTGTTCCACCGGCCTACGCAGCGCGAGCGGCGCCCCAGGAACGTGAGCAAGCTCATCGGAGCGCTGCCTCCCTGGCCTCCATCTCCTCCCCGTGCTCGTACCCGAGCAGGTGCAGGAGCCCGTGCACGAGCGGCGCTCGCCACGCCTCGCCGACGACCTGGGGGCAGAGGACGACGTCGCCGAGGGCGCGCGGCAAACCTTGGGGGAGCTCGTCGTGGCCGTCGAGCGGGAACGAGAGCACGTCCGTCGCCTCGTCGATGCCGAGGTGGTCACGCTTCAGCGTCCGAATCTCCTCGCGGGCGGCGAACGCGAGCCCGAGCTCGCCCTCCTCGATCCCCTCGGCCGCGAGCACCCGCCGTGCCAGCTCGATCGCCCCGGCCTCGTCGACCTCGACGCCGCTCCGGTTCTCGACCTCGACCATGACGGTCATTTCTTCCGTGCCGTGCCCGTCTCCTCGGCGTGGTGCTTGTACGCCTCGACGATCCGCTGCACGAGCTTGTGCCGGACGACGTCCTGGTGCGTGAACTCGACGAAGGCGATCCCATCGATCGAGCCGAGGATGTCCCGAACCTGGATCAGGCCGGATGCCTGGTCGCGCGGCAGGTCGACCTGGGTCACGTCGCCCGTGACGACGACCTTCGAGCCGAACCCGAGCCGCGTCAGGAACATCTGCATCTGCTCCGGCGAGGTGTTCTGCGCCTCGTCGAGGATGATGAAGGAGTCGTTCAGCGTCCGCCCGCGCATGAAGGCGAGCGGCGCGACCTCGACGGTGCCGCGCTCCATGTACGCCGAGAGCCGGTCGGGATCCATCATGTCGTAGAGGGCGTCGAAGAGCGGTCGCATGTACGGGTCGACCTTGGCGAGCATGTCCCCCGGGAGGAACCCCAGCCGCTCGCCGGCCTCGATCGCAGGGCGCGTGAGGATGATCCGGCCGACCTGCTTGTCGGTCAGCGCCGCCACCGCGAGCGCGATCGCGAGATAGGTCTTGCCGGTGCCGGCCGGGCCGATCGCGAACGTGACCGTGCTCTCGCGGATTGCGTCGACGTAGCGCTTCTGCATCACGGTCTTCGGCGCGACCTTCTTGCCGCGATGCCGCCAGACGACGTCCTCGAACACCTCGCGGATGTCGTCCGTCTGGTCGAGCGCGGCGACGACCGCGCCGACCGTCTCCGGCCCGATCTCGTGCCCGCCCTCTACCAGCTCGACGAGCTCGTCCACGACCGCTCGGGCCGCGGCGACTCGGTCGTCCTCGCCCTCGATCGTCAGCTGGTTCCCACGCAGGCGCAGCGTGCAGCGGAGGCGGTCGCGCAGCGCCTCGAGCACACCGTCGCCGACGCCGGCGAGCTCGGCCGCGACGTCGTTCGGAACAGAGAGGGTCTCCTGCACGCGCCTCAGTGTAGGAGCAGAATCAGCTGAGATGGTGAGAAGGCGGGACAAGTTCAAGTCCAAGGAGATCCGCTCGATCGTGGAGGCGCTTGCCGAGCGTCATCCCTGGCTCGACGCGGACCTGCTCGACGCCGACGAGGACTTCGGGCGGCTCGTCGAGCTCCTCGGCAGCGAGGATCTCGTGCCCGACAGCGCCTTCGCCGACGCGGCGCGCTCCCCGAGCAAGCACCTCCGTGTTGGCGCGCTCGAAGCGATCGCTGCCGGCCGTCCGGCGCCGAGCGACTGGCCAGAGTGGGCGGCCGGCCGCTTCGAGCGCGCCGAGTGGGGTGAGCGCCAGCTCCTCCTGCGTGCGCTCGCGGTGTGCGAGGGCCGTCTCATGCTGGAGATCCTCGGCGCGGCGGAGGAGGACTGGAGCGGCGCGCCGATCGTCCAGGCGGTCGCCCCGTTCGTCGACGCCCGAGTCGCGGCCGGCGAGTCGGTCACGGGCGAAGAGCTGGGCGAGCTCGACGTCCGGCTTCAAGCGGTCGTCGACGAGATCCTCGGCGTCGCGAGCGAGCAGACGCGAGCCGCCTTCGAGCCCGCGATGCAGGAGTGGCGTCGCTCCTTCGTCGACGTCGCCTTCTTCAAGGAGCTCGGCCGCGTGCTCGAGCCGGACGAACAGCCTGCGGCGACGATCGTCGGCTCCCGGGCGATCGCGGTCGACGCGATCGCGGCTGCGCTCGACTCGCCGAAGCCACGTTCCGTGCTGCTCGTAGGCGACCCGGGCGCCGGGAAGACGTCGCTGATCCTCGAAGCGATTCGCCGGCTCGAGGGCGGGTGGCTCGCATTCCAGGCGAGTGCTGCGGACGTGAACGCCGGCCAAGCGTTCATCGGCATGCTCGAAGGGCGCGTGCAGGAGATCGTCCGCCGGACCGTAGGGCGCAAGATCGTGTGGATCTTCCCGAGCTTCGAGGAGGCGCTCTGGTCCGGCCAGCACATGCAGAGCCCGCGCGGGGTCCTCGACGCGCTGCTTCCCTTCGTCGAGGTGGGCGACGCTGTCCTCGTCGGCGAGATCGACCCGCTGGCGTACGAGCTCGTCGTCCAACAGCGGCCGCGCGTCGCGCGGCTCTTCGAGGTCGTGCGTCTGACGCCGATCTCCGACGGCGACGCGCTCGAGGTGGCACGCGGCTGGGCGGCACAGAACGAGCTCGAGGTGGACGACGACACACTCGCCGAAGCGCTCGATCTCGCGTCGCACTATCTGCCCGCCACGGCCTCACCCGGGAACTTGCTGCGCGTGCTCGAGCTCGTGCGCGACCGAATCCGCCGCGGCGTCGCCTCGGAGGTCTCGCCGGAGACGGTGATCGCAACGCTGAGCGACGCGACCGGACTGCCGCTCCACGTGCTCGACCCGCGCGCGACGCTCAGCCTCGAACGTGTCCGTGCGTTCTTCGAGGCGAGGGTGCTCGGGCAGCCCGAAGCTGTCGACTGCCTCGTCGAGCGGATCGCGCTCGTGAAAGCAGGGCTCACCGACCCGACGCGGCCGCTCGGGGTCTTCCTCTTCGTCGGCCCGACCGGCACCGGAAAGACGGAGATCGCCAAGGCGTTCAGCGCGTTCGTCTTCGGCTCCGAGGACCGGCTCGTCCGCCTCGACATGAGCGAGTACCAGACGCCGGAGAGCCTCGACCGGCTGCTCGGCGACGCCGCCACCGAGCAGCACGCCGCGCCGCTGATCGCGCAGGTCCGCAAGCAGCCCTTCTCGGTGCTCCTCCTCGACGAGTTCGAGAAGTCGCATCCGCAGATCTGGGACATCTTCCTCCAGGTCTTCGACGACGGCCGCCTCACCGACCGGAACGGCCGCACGGTCGACCTGCGCCACTGCGTGATCATCCTCACCTCGAATCTCGGCTCCGCGATCCCGACAGGTCCGGGCGTCGGCTTCGTCGGACGGACGGGGGCGTTCGACGTCTCGGGCGTGCTCAAGTCCGTCGAGCAGTCGTTCCGGCCGGAGTTCCTGAACCGGCTCGACCGGGTCGTCGTCTTCCGCCCGCTCGATCGCGGAGTCATGCGCGACCTGCTCGAGAAGGAGCTCACGGACGTCCTGCGGCGCCGCGGCTTTCGCATGCAGCCCTGGGCGGTCGAGTGGGACGAGGCCGCAATCGACTTCCTGATCGAGCAAGGGTTCAGTGCGGAGCTCGGCGCGCGCCCGCTCAAGCGTGCCGTCGAGCGGCACCTCCTCACCCGGCTCGCGGAGGCGATCGTCGAGCGCACGTTCCCCGAGGGAGACCAGTTCCTCTTCATCACGGCGCGCCCCGGCGCGGGCCTCGAGGTCACCTTCGTCGACCCGGACGCAGCCGACGAGCCCCCCGGTGCAGCCCCGCCCGACGGCGCGCTGACACTCGCGGCCGTCGCGCTCGACCCGCACGGCTCGGAGGCCGAGGCTGCGTTCCTTCGCACCGAGCTCGACGCCGTGGACGACGAGGCACAGCACTGGCGGAGCGTGAAGGGCGAGGCGCTCGCGGCGATGCACGAGCCCGGGTTCTGGGACTCGGACGCGCGCACCGGCCTGCTCGCCCGGGTCGAGTACCTCGACCGGCTGGAGGCCGCGACGCGGACGGCGAAACGGCTCGCCGGAAGGCTCTCGTCCGGACGCGAGACACATTCACGCGAACTGGTCGAGCTTCTGTCGCGGCGCCTGCTCGTCTTGCGCGGCGCGCTCAGAGGCCTCGAGGGCGGTGAGCCGAGTGACGTGCGTCTCACGCTCCGCCCCGGCCACGGCGACGACGCCGACGCCTGCGCTGCATTCGCGGCTGAGCTCGAGGAGATGTACACGGGCTGGGCGGCGGGACGGGGGATGCAGGCGCGCCGGGACGTCGAGGACGGCACCCGCGTGCTCGAGGTCTCCGGGCTCGGCGCCTACACGCTCCTACGAGGGGAGAACGGCCTGCACGTCCTGGAGACGCCGGCAGGCGAGAGCGCCTTCGACCGCGCGACGGTCGTCGTCAACGTCGCCGCGCTCGATCCCGGCTGGGCGAGCACGGACGGCGCCGAAGCAGTGATCGTGCGCCGTTACCGGCGCGAGCCCTCCCCGCTCGTCCGGTATGCATCCGGCACGCGCACGGGCCGGATCGACCGCGTGCTCGCGGGCGACTTCGACCTGATCGCAGAGTCGGCTCCGGCGGACTAGCCGGTCTGGAGCTGCGTCGTCAGGTCGAAGACCTGCGAGGCGGGCGGAGCGTCCACGTCGACGTCGACGCCGAAGTCGTAGAAGTCGGTCGTCTGCTTCATCGAGAGCTGCTGGCCCTCGACGTTCATCGACAGGTCCAGCGCAAGCCGGCGCAGGAGGCCGTCGTCGTCGATGTACACCTCGACGGGGAGCGTGTCGGTCTCGACCTGCTCCACCAGCTGCTCGGCCGCCTGGCGCAGCAGCGCGCGCTGCTCCTCGGTCAGCTCGAGCTCCTTCGCGCTCGCTTCGATCGACTTCCGCAGGTCGAGCTTCGCCGTGTAGCGCGTCGTCTCGACGCCGCGGATCGTTGCCGTGCCCGCCTCGGTCACCTCGCTCGAGGCGCGGAGCAGGCGGAGCAGCTGGGCGGGATCCTGCTGCATGCTCGACGGGTCGAAGCCGCCGAAGCCCGCGCCCTTGAGCGCCTTGCCGGGCTCGAGCGAGACCCATTCCTTATCGGTCGGGAGGCCCAGGCCCATCAGGGACGGCATCCGCATGTAGAGCTTCTCATCGACCATTCGCAGCTCCAGCTGCCCGGCGCCCGCGAGCGGCAGCATCGAGCCCATGTCGAGCGTCATCGAACCGATCGAGTCGTCGTAGTCGAAGAGGCCGTCGGCGCTGAACGACACGTCCTTGCCGAAGAGCTGCATCGTCGTCTCGAAGGCGACGCGCGAGCTTCCCGCCTCGGTCGTCTTCGACGCCGCGGACGCGACCGGATCGAGCGTGAGCGCGTCCTTCGAGCCGCACCCCGTCAGGAGGGGCAGCGCGCAGAGGACGAGTACGAGCGGCAGGAGTGCGAGCAGTCGTTTCACGCGCCCCAGGGTAGCGACAGGCGACCGCGTTGCCGACCCCCGTTCGAGGGAGGCGCCGCTGCCGGCGCTAGGCGAGCTTCTCGCGCACGAGCTGGCTCACAGCCGACCCGTCCGCCCGGCCCGCGACCTGCGGCATCACGTCCGCCATCACGCGGCCGATGTCGCGCATGCTCGTCGCCCCGACCTCCGCGATCACGTCGTCGACGATCTCCTCGAGCTCGTCCTCCGAGAGCGGCTCCGGCATGAACTCCTCCAGCACCTCGAGCTCGGCCTCCTCGCTGTCGGCCTGCTCGTCGCGCCCGCCTGCGCGGAACGCCTCGGCCGCCTCCAGCCGTCGCTTGCGCTCGCGCTGGAGCACCTGCAGCTCCTCGTCGTCGTGCAGCTCGCGCTGCAGCTCCTTCTCCGCCCCCTGCAGGCTGGCGAGGATCAGCCGCAGCGTGTCGCGGCGCGCGGTGTCCTTCTCGCGCATCGCGTCGGCGAGCTGCTCCTTGATCTCGGCGATCAGGCTCACGATGTCGTCCTCAAGCCGGCATCCCCTTGATCTTTCCACCCAGGACGTGCCAGTGCAGATGGAAGATCGTCTGGCCGCCGCCGGGGCCGACGTTGACGACGACGCGGTAGTCCTCGAGACCGGCCCCACGGGCGAGCTCGGCGACGAACTCGAGCATCCGCTTCGCCTCGTCAGGCGGGAACGCGGCGACGTCGCGGAACGTCTCGACGTGGCGTTCCGGGAGCACGAGCAGGTGCGTTTCCGCCTGCGGGTTGATGTCGCGAATCGCGACGAACCCGTCGGTCGCCGCGACGTGGTCTCCCTCGCGGTACAGGCGGCAGAACAGGCAGCCCTCCTCAGGCGGCGGCAGCGAGGATCCCCTCCTCCGTCACGGCCGCGCCGAGAACGTGGACGAGCTCGCCGACGGGGCCGTCGACGAGCCAGGGCGAGTAGTCGGCGCCGTAGCCGCGACCGGGCCGGTCGACGAGGACGACGTCCTCGCGACCGACCTTCCCCTCCCAGCGTGCGCGGCAGGCCTCGTCGGAGAGCGCGCGCAGGCGCGCGCTCCGGTACTTCTTCACCTCGGGCGGGACGGTGTCCTCCGCGGCCGTCCTCGTGCCGGGTCGCGGCGAGTAGGGAAACACGTGCACCTTCGTCAGTCGCGCTGCCCGCACGGTCTCGAGCGTGCGCTCGAACGCCGCGTCGTCCTCGGCGGGGAAGCCGACGATCACGTCCGCGGTCAGGTTGAAGTCCGCCAGCGGCTCGAGCCGGCGCAGGTACGTCTCGACCGTGTAGCGCCGCGCCATCGCCTCCAGCACCGCATCGTCGCCCGACTGGAGCGGCACGTGCAGGTGCGGCCCGACGACGGCCGTCTCGCGCAGCGCCGCGACGAGCTCGTCGTCGACGTGGTTGATCTCGATCGAGGACAGCCGCAGCCGCTCGACGCCGTCGATCGCTCCGGCGGCTCGAATCAGCCCCGCGAGCGTCATCCCGGCCGCGCGGTCGCGGAAGCAGCCGAGGTTCACGCCCGTGAGCACGATCTCGCGGTGGCCCTGGGCGACGCGGCGGCGGATCTCGGCGAGCACGGCGTCTGCGCTGCGGCTGCGGGTGGCGCCGCGGACGAGCGGGATCACGCAGAACGCGCACGAGAACGAGCAGCCGTCCTGGATCTTCACGAATGCGCGCACACGGTCGAGCCGTACGTCCGCCTGGACGCACGCGATCGCCCCCACATCCCCGGCGACCGTCTCGACTGCCTGCTCGATCTGGCCGGGGACGACGGTGACGTTCTCGGGCAGGCCGGCGAAGGCGGTCTCCGACAGGCGCGCGCCGCAGCCGGTCACGTACACGCGGGCGTGCGACCGCGCTGCCCGCGACGCGGCTTGGCGCGACT
Organism: uncultured Gaiellaceae bacterium; assembly: GCA_963850995.1. Classification (GTDB taxonomy): domain Bacteria; phylum Actinomycetota; class Thermoleophilia; order Gaiellales; family Gaiellaceae; genus Gaiellasilicea. The sequence continues at coordinate 51,331 of CAWKNQ010000006.1, forward strand.
TCGCCAGCCCTTCGTTCGTGACGCAGCAGGTGTTGACGACGGCGACATCGCCGCTTCCCGCGACCTCGTCGTGTCCGTCACGGAGCAACCGCTCACGCAGCGCCTGCGCGTCGGTCTGCGAGACCTTGCAGCCGAGGAAGCGGACGGAGAAGCTCGCCATCGAGCGGGAAAGGCTAACTATGCACGTGCAGGTCCGCAGCCCAGCCGGCTTCCTCGAGGCGGCGCTCGACCAGGTAGCCCTCGAGGCGCGGCGTGTCGAAGACGAGGTAGCCCGACGTGATCAGCCGCGGCGCGCGCATGCGCGGCGCCAGCTCCTCCACCGACTCCGCGGTGATGTTCGCGAGCACCAGCTCGGTCTCCGGCAGCTCGTCGTCGCGCAAGTCCGCCCGGCGCACGTCCACGGAGACGCCGTTGTCGGCGGCGTTGCGCTGCGTCGCCTCGACCGCCTGCGGGTCGACGTCGATCGCGAGCACAGGGTCGAAGCCCAGCCTGGCCGCGGCGATCGAGAGCACCCCGGAGCCGCAGCCGACGTCGAGGACGCTCCCCCGTTCCTCCCGCTCCAGGAGCTCGAGGCAGAGGCGCGTCGTTGCGTGGCCGCCTGTGCCGAAAGCGCGGCCGGGATCGATCACGACGGCGACGGCGTCCGGGTCGGGCTTCTCCCAGGGCGGCCCCACCCAGAGGCCGCCGACGCGGACCGGCTTGTGGAACCGCCGCCAGCGGTCGGCCCAGTCGTCGGCGACATCAGCGACGGCGGCGCCGCCGAACGCCTGCCAGATCCGCTCCTCGCCGGCGGCGTTCGTGTACGCGGCGAGCTCGAGCCCGCCGGCGGCCTCGATCTCCTCGAATCCCTCAGGGAAGAGCTCGAGCATGACGGCACGCGCCTCCTCGACCCGGGTCTCAGGCACGGAGACCGAGACGCGACGCAGCGTGCTCAGCGGAGCGCGCTTCTGAGCTTCTCGAAGAAGCTCTCGTCGCGTTTGTAGGTGTCCTCGCCGGAGAGCTGCTCGAAGCGGTCGAGCAGCTCGCGCTGCTCGTCGGTGAGGCGGTGGGGCACGACGACGTTCACGAGCACGCGGTGGTCGCCGCGGCCCGAGCGCTGGAGCGAGGGCATCCCCTTGCCACGCAACACGCGCACCTCGCCGGGCTGCGTGCCGGGCTCGAGCTCGAGCTCGGCGTCGCCCGCGAGCGTGGGAACGGTGAGGGTCGCGCCGCGCGCAGCCTGGACGATCGTCAGGTCGACGGATGCGAGGATGTCGTCGCCGTCGCGCTCGAAGCGCGGATCGCGTGCGACGTGCACCTCGACGTAGGCATCGCCGGGCAGGCCCCCGTTCGCGCCCGCGTGTCCCTCGCCGCGAATCCTGATCCGCTGTCCGTCGTGGATCCCGGCTGGGATCTCGACCTCGAGCTCCTTCGTTCCGAGCACGCGCCCTTCTCCGTCGCAGGCGGTGCACGGCTTCTCGACGACCTGTCCACCGCCGCCGCACGTCCCGCAGGCCTGCGTGCGAACGAACTCCCCGAACACGCTTCGTGACACCTGCCGGAGCTGGCCCCGACCGGCACAGGTCGGGCACGTGACGCGTCCTGTCCCGGGCTCGGCGCCGTCGCCGTCGCAGCGTGCGCAGGCGGAGGCGACCTCCACCGCGACGGTGCGCGTCACTCCGGTGAACGCCTCGGCGAGCTCGACCGCGACCGCCACGCCGACGTCGCCGCCCCGCATCCGGCCGCCGCGGTTACGCGTAAAAAGGTCGTCGCCGAAGAACGCGGAGAAGATGTCGGACAGGTTGGAGAAGTCGAAGTCCGAGGGCGCATAGCCGCCGCGCCGCAGGCCCGCGTGGCCGTACTGGTCGTAGAGGCGCCGCGTCTCCGCCTTCGAGAGCACCTCGTAGGCCTCGGCGACCGCGCGGAAGCGCTCCTGTGCGTCGGGCTCCTGCGAGACGTCCGGATGCAGCTCGCGCGCGAGCTTGCGGAACGCCTTCTTGACCTCCGCCTCGGTCGCCGTGCGCTCGATTCCGAGCACCTCGTAGTAGTCGCGCTCCGCCGTCGCCATCGGAGCAGCCTAGCTTTCGTCGTACGCGGTCTCGACGAGGCGCGAGAGCTCGAACGCCGCGGCCCGCACCGTGCGCACCGCCTTGTCGTAGTCCATCCGGACCGGGCCGAGCAGCCCGACGGTGCCGAGCGTCCGCGTCGGCAAGCCGTAGGTCGCGCCCACGAGCGCGACGTCGTGCAGACCGGGATGGTCGAGCCCGACACGAACGAACGGGCGTCGGACGTCGAACGCGTCGCTCATCAGCTCCAGCACCGCGGCGCGCTGCTCCAGCACCGAGAGGAGACGCCGGCACGCCTCGAGCTCGTCCGCCCGGACGTCGTCGAGGAGCGATGCCGCCCCGCCGACGTAGAGCGACTGGGCCGCAGGCGTGCCGAGCTCCAGGAACGCGGGCCTGACGGCCACGAGGAAGGCGCGCTCGCGCGGGGTCAGGCCGGGATCCTCGACCCGCGTGCGCAGCAGGTGGGTACCGAGCCCGACTCCGACAAGCCGGTCGTTCAGATACTCGTTCGCCCAGGCGGCGAGCCCGGGATCGACGCGAGCGTCGAAGGTGACGAGCTTCTTGGCGACGCCGCCCGTGGACGTGATCGTCACGACCATGACGACCGACGGCTGCAAGAGCAGCACCTCGACGTGCCGCACGGTCGCGGTCTCGAGGCCGGGCGCGGAGACGAGCGCGAGCAGACGCGTCACCTGGCTGAGCATCTCGGTCGTCGACTGGAGCGCCGACTCGATCTCGCTTCGCATCGAGATGAGATCGAGCGGGAAGCGGGCCGGCCGCGACTCCTGGCGCGCGAGCACCTCGCCGGCGTAGAAGCGGTAGCCCTCCTCGGTCGGGATCCTCCCTGCCGACGTGTGCGGGTGCGTGAGGAAGCCGAGCGCCTCCAGCTCGGCGAGCTCGTTGCGCACCGTCGAGGCCGAGACGGCCAGGCCCGCACGCTCGACGAGCGTCTTCGAGCCGACCGGCTCGCCGGTTGCGACATACACCTCGACGACGCGGGTGAGGAGGTCCCGCTTGCGCTCGCTGATCTCGGTCATTTGCAGGTGATTCTACGAAAGCAGCTCGGCGGTCACGGCGCCGCCGAGGAAGCGGCCGCGGCGGGTCAGCACGAGCGTGTCGGCCGCTGCGTCGACGAGGCCACCGCGAACGAGCCGCGCGAGCGCGTCCGCGTCGACGGCGCCGCCCAGTCCGGTCGTTGCCAGCGGCTCGTCGAGCCGGAGCCCGAGGAGCAGCCGCTCGCGCGCCTGAACGTCGGCGTCGAGCGGCTCGAGCTCGCGCGCGGGCCGCTCTCCGCGCTGCAGTGCCGCGAGGTAGCGCGGGAGGCTCGGCGCGTTCCGCCAGCGGAGTCCCGCGACCGTGGAGACGGCGCCGATGCCGATGCCGAGATAGTCGCGGCCGAGCCAGTAGGCGAGGTTGTGCCGGGCGCGAAGGTCGCGGTCCCCGCCGACGCGGCAGAAGTTCGCGGTCTCGTACCACCTGTACCCCGCGCCGGTGAGCGTGTCGACGACACGCTCGAAGTAGTCCTCCATCGCCTCGGCCTGACGCTCGAGCTCCGCGCCGAACGCGTGGGTGAAGCGCGTGCCCGGCTTCGCCTCGAGCTCGTAGCAGGAGAGGTGCTCCGGCTCGAGCGCAACCGCCGCCGCGAGGTCGCGCTCGAGGTCGCCGACGGTCTGGCCGGGAATCCCGTAGATGAGGTCGAGCGAGACGTTGTCGAATCCGGCCTCGCGGAGCGTGGCGACGGCGGAGCGGATGTGCTCGGGCCGGGCGCGCCGCTCCAGCACTTCGAGCAGCCGCGGCTGGAAGCTCTGTGCGCCGAGCGAGACACGGTCGACGCCGTGCTCACGGAGGAGCGCGGCGAGCTCGGGCGTGACCGTCTCGGGATTCGCCTCGACCGTCTTCTCGGCCGCCGCCGGCAGGCCGGCGAGCAGCCGCGCCAGCGCAGCGGGCTCGGTGAACGTGGGCGTCCCGCCGCCGACGAAGACGGTCTCGACCTCGTCCGCCAGCCGGGCCTGCTCGAGCTCGAGCTCCGCAAGGAGCGCGTCGACGTAGCCGCCATGGTCGCCGGCGGAGCCGGAGCCCGTAACCGTGACGAAGTCGCAGTAGCCGCAGCGATGCGCACAGAACGGGAGGTGGACGTAGAGGTGGCGCGCACCGGGACCGAGCCCCGGGATGGGGGCGCTCAGACCCCCTTCTGGAACCGTACGCGCCAGGGAGTCGCGAGACTGTGGCGCATTCGTGCCGGTTGTGTGCCGATCGGTCGCGCTCATCGCTTGTCGTCCAGGTTGAGCACGGCCAGGAACGCCTCCTGCGGCACCTCGACGCCCCCGACCTGCTTCATCCGCTTCTTGCCTTTCTTCTGCTTCTCGAGCAGCTTGCGCTTGCGGGTGATGTCGCCGCCGTAGCACTTCGCGAGCACGTCCTTGCGCCGGGCCTTCACCGTCTCGCGCGCGATGATGCGAGCGCCGATCGCGGCCTGGATCGCGACGTCGAACATCTGCCGCGGGATCTCCTTGCGCAGCCGCTCGACGAGCAGCTTGCCGCGGTCGTAGGCGAAGTCTCGGTGCACGATCAGCGAGAGCGCGTCGACTTGCTCGCCGCCGACGAGCACGTCGACCCGGACGACGTCGCCGGGCCGGAAGCCGGCGAGGTCGTAGTCGAAGCTCGCGTAGCCGCGCGTGCGCGACTTCAGCTGGTCGTAGAAGTCGAGCACGATCTCGCCGAGCGGCAGCTCGTAGGTCAGGTGCACGCGCTCCTCGGAGAGATACTCCAGGTGGTCGAACTTGCCGCGGCGCTCGTTACACAGCTCCATCACGGCGCCGACGTACTCCTTCGGCACGATCACCGACGCCTTGATGTACGGCTCCTCGGCCGCCTCGATCTCGACGGGCATCTCGGCCGGGTTGTGCACCTCGACCCAGCGGCCGTTCCGCTCCAGCACGCGGTAGGCGACGTTGGGCGCAGTCACGAGCAAGTCGAGGTCGAACTCGCGCTCGAGCCGCTCGCGCACGATCTCCATGTGCAGGAGGCCGAGGAAGCCGCAGCGGAAGCCGAAGCCCAGCGCCTGCGAGGTCTCGGGCTCGTAGAAGAGCGCCGCGTCGTTCAGCTTCAGTCGCTCGAGTGCGTCGCGAAGCTCCGGATACTCGTCCGAGTCGGTTGGGAAGAGGCCCGCGAAGACCATCGGCTTCACGTCCTTGTAGCCGGGCAGCGGCTCGGCGGCAGGACGCTTCTCCGCTGTCAGCGTGTCGCCCACCCGAAGGCGCGAGACGTCCTTGAGCCCCGTGATCACGTAGCCGACCTCGCCCGCCTCGAGCGCGGCCACGGGCCGGCGCTCGGGCGAGAGAAAGCCGAGCTCCTCCGCCTCGAAGCGCGTCCCCTGCGCCATCGCGCGCACGGCATCGCGCGTCTCGAAGCGGCCGTCGACGACGCGGACGAAAGCGACCACACCGCGGTACTGGTCGTACGACGAGTCGAAGATGAGCGCGCGCGGAGGTGCGTCGCGGTCGCCGCCCGGGGCCGGGATCCGCTCGACGATCGCGTCGAGGACGTCCTTGACGCCCTGACCGGTCTTCGCGGAGATCCGGACGACGTGATCGGCGTCGTCCCCGATCAGGTCGGCGAGCTCGCCTGCGGCGCCGTCGGGATCGGCTTGGGGCAGGTCGATCTTGTTCACGAGCGGGACGATCTCGAGGTCGTTCTCGATCGCGAGGTACGCGTTCGCGAGCGTCTGTGCCTCGATCCCCTGGGCGGCGTCGACGACGAGCAGAGCCCCCTCGCACGCCTGGAGCGACCGTGAGACCTCGTACGTGAAGTCCACGTGGCCGGGTGTATCGATCAGGTTCAGCTGGTGCCCGCTCCAGAGCACGCGCACCGCCTGCGCCTTGATCGTGATCCCGCGCTCGCGCTCGAGCTCCATCGAGTCGAGCAGCTGCTCTTTCATGTCGCGGTCGGCGACTGTGTCGGTCAGCTGCAGGATGCGGTCCGCCAGCGTCGACTTGCCGTGGTCGATGTGCGCGATGATCGAGAAGTTGCGGATCTTGTCCTGGTCCATGCCTGTCAGCTCCGGCGGAAGCGGTCTCGCAGGGAGAGTAGCGTCGCCACCTCGCGCACCCGAAGCGCGCGGCAGGCGAGCAGATAGACGACTCCTCCGGCGGCGAGCGCCGTGCCGAGGGAAATGAGCTGGGCGGCGAGCGAGCGCCCGAGCGCGTCGTCGAGCGCCCACCAGACGCCGTAGGAGACGACGGCGAGCGCCACCGAAGCGAGCGTGACGAGCGCGAACGAACGCGTCGCCGCCGTCAGGTCGAGCCGGCCTGCACGCCGGCGTAGAGCGACGATCAGAAGTCCCACCCCGGCGATGTTCGCGATCGAGATGGCGAGCGGGATCCCCCACGTGCCGACGCGGTAGAAAACGGCGTAGAGCGCGGTGTTCAGGGCGACCAGAACGAGTGCGACGACCGTCGGCGTCCACGGCGACTGCAGGCTGAAGAAGCCCCGGTTCAGCATCAGCATCATCCCGTTGAAGGTGAGGCCGAGCGAGAAGGCGGCGAGCGCGCCGGCGACGACGGTCGTCTGGCCGGGCAGGAACGCGCCGCGCTGGTAGAGCAGGCGCACGATCGGCTCGGCGAGGACGGCAGACGCGACCCCGGCCGGGATCAGCAGAAAGTTGATCTGCCTCAACCCGGTCGAGATGGTGGCGCGAAAGCCCGCCAGATCGCCCCGGGCCGCGAGTCGGGCAAGCGACGGGTAGAGGATGGTCGCGACGGCGACCGAGAACATCCCCTGGGGCAGCATGTAGATGCGGAACGCCTTGTCGATCGCGTTCGGGGAGATCGTCGGGTCGATCAGCTTCGAGGCGAAGATCGTCCCGATCACCGCGTTCACGTTGATCAGGCCGAGCCCCAGCATCACGGGCCCCAACAGCTTGAAGAACTGCTTCACGGCGGGGTCGCGCAGGTCGAGCGCGAACCGGAGCCGGCCGTCGAGGCGCCGCAGCCAGGGCCACGGGAGCAGGAACTGGATCAGCGTCCCGATGACGATCGAGCCCGCGTAGACGTAGAGCTTGCCGCTCTCCGTGTCGGCGCGCGGGACGCCGAGCACGAGACCGACGATGATCGCCAGGTTCCAGAAGACCGGCGTCAGCGCGGGGATCGTGAACTGCTCGTAGCTGTTCAGGATCCCGGTCACGATCCCGAAGAGGCCGATCAGGACGACGATCGGGAAGAGAATCTGGGACAGCGTCACGGTCAGGTCGTCGTATGCGCCCGTGAGAGGGGGCATCAACACCGGCGCGGCGAGGATGAAGAGCGCCGTGATCCCGCCGACGACGAGCAGGAAGAGCCAGAAGACCGTCGAGGCGACGCGCCACGCGCGCGCCTTCTCCCCCTTCTCGAGCAGCTCGCTGAAGACGGGCACGAACGCGGACGAGAGCGCAGCGTCGGCGACGAGCGCGCGCACGAGGTTCGGGATCTGGAAAGCGATCGTGAACGCGTTGATGGGCCCGCGGGCGCCGAAGTAGTTCGCGGCGACGATCTCCCGCAGCAGCCCGAGCACGCGCGAGAGGCCCGTCGCCGCCGAGAAGACGGCCGTCAGCCACGCGAGCCTGTGTGGATGGGCTCGCGTCTCCACCTGGCGAGTATAGGAACGAGGTCTGCCGGGACGGCTCCTCTGCTACGATCCTGCGCGCCCGCCGAGCGCGGGCCTTTCTTCGACATGGCGAACATCAAGCAACAGAAGAAGCGCGTCGGGATCGCCGAGCGCCAGCGGGGGGAGAACCTTCGCTACCGCTCGACCGTCAAGACGCTGACGAAGCGACTCGAGGCCGCCGTCGCCGGCGAGGGCGCGGACGAGGTCGCCGCCGAGCACCTGGAGCTCGTCCGCACGATCGACAAGGCTGCGTCCCGCGGAGCGCTCCACAAGAACACCGCCGCGCGCAAGAAAGCTCGCGCTGCCCGCCTCGTCGCCGGCGAGCCCTCCTAGCGCTCCGTCCCGGGCTCCGGCCCGACGTCGATCAAAGCCCGTTGCAGCTCGAGGTCGGGTGCCAGCTTGCTGCCGCCCTTGAGGGCGTGGTCGAGGCCGGCCATGCGCACCACCGCATCGAGGAGCTCGGCCTCCGAGAAGTTCGCCGCCTGCGCGAAGAGCTTCTCGACGTAGAACGGGTGCCGTTTCAGCGACGACGCAGCCTCGCGTGGGCGGACGCCCTCTGCGGCGAGTCTCTGGCAACGGCGCACCAGCGCAAGGTGGTTGCCGAGCGCGGCCGTCATGCGCGGCGCCGTGTCGCGACGCGGACGCCCCTCGCGCTCGAAGATCGTCTCGCTCGCCGCGAGCGCCGCTCCGGTGTCCCCTCGTCCCCATGCGTCGGTGAGCGCGAACGTCGGAATGTCGGCGACGGCAGGAACGAGTTGCTCCACCTCTCGCTCGCCGATCGGCTCGTCGCCGGCCCAGAGCACGAGCTTGTCGATCTCGTTCGCAAGCTGGTGGAAGTCCTCGCCGACGAGCTGGACGAGCGCGGCGCAGGCATCCGGCTCGGCGCGGCCGCCCGCCTGTTTGAAGCGTTCGGCGACCCAGCTCGCGACGTTCTTCTTGGGGACCTCGAAGGCGAGGATCTGGCCGACCTTGGCGCACACCTTTGCCAGCGCCGTGTCCTTCTTCAGCTCCTCGGCGACGAGGGCGAGCACGGTCGCGGGCGCGGGTGAGGAGAGGTACTCCTCGATCGCCTTCGAGTCGGCGGCTTTCCAGCCGTTCGTGAGCCGACCGTCTGCGTTCCGCCGTCCGTCGATCCCCTCGACTACGACGAGCCTCGCGTCGCCGAAGAGGCTGCCCACGTTGCAGAGCGCCGCCGCCTCGGGGCCGGAGAGCTCCTGTGCGGACAGGAGCTCGACGGCCTCCGGCTGAAAGTGTCGGCGGAGGCGCGCGAGGGCCGTCTCGATCTTCGGCCTGTCGCTTCCGGTGAGCAGGTACACGGGCTTGAGGTCACGTGGTTCGGCCACGCGTTCACCCTACTCAACGGTCCGTTCGCACCGTGAGCCGCCGCCCGTCGGACTCGACCACCACGCGGCCGTCCTCGTCGGTGCGGTAGAGGCTGAGCCCGGGACTTGCCTGCAACGCCGCGAGCGTCGACGCCCGCGGGTGGCCGTAGTCGTTCCCCCGGCCACACGAGATCACCGCGATCGTGGGACGCAACTCGCGCAACTCGCGCTCGAGGCCCGGGTCGGCCGAGCCGTGGTGCGCGACCTTGAGGATCTCGATCCGGCGGTTCACGAGGCGCGCAGTGACCTCGGTCTCGGCGTCGGCGGTCAGCAGCACGTCGGTCTCGCCGTAGGTGGCGAGGAGGACGACCGGAAGCCGGTTCGGGTCCTCTGCCTCGGTGCCGGCGCGATCCGGCCAGAGCACCCGCAAACGCAGCCGCCCCAACCGAAAGGAGTCGCCTACCCGCGCCTCGAGCGACGGCCACGCCACGCTCGGCCGCCTCGGCGAGCGCAGCACGCCGGTACTCGCTCGACGCTGCCAGGTGCGGATCGAGGATGCGCTCGACTCCGACCTGCTGCAGAACCGCCTCGGCGCCGCCGATGTGGTCGCGCTGCGGGTGGGTGAGGACGAGCGCCGCCAGGCGTCGAATGCCGAGCGCCTGCAGCTGTTGCCCGACGTCGCCCTCCGGCGGGCCCTGGTCGACGAGGACGGCTCCCTCCGGAACCTGCACGAGAATGGAGTCACCCTGGCCGACGTCGAGGAACGTGACCCGCAGCCCGGTCGGAGGCGGCAGGGACGACGCCGGGAGCAGCTTCCACGCGACCAGCGCAGGCAGGAGCGCGGCGGCACACGCGAGCGCCGCAGATCGCCGCCACGGCGGCAGCCGCCGCAGGCCGAGCAGCCCGAGCGGCGTGCCGAGCAGCACGCACACCGCCGTTCCTGAGCCGATCTGCGCCATTGGCAGGCCGCCGACGAGTGGCGGCGCATGCGGCGACGTACGCCGCCACCCAGCCGTTCAACCACGCGAGGGCGAGCGCCGCGGTGGGAAGCAGCGGCTCGACGAGCGAGCCGACGAGCGCGAGCCCGAGCAGCGGCCCGATCGCGAGGGTGACGAGGACGTTGCCGAGCAGCGAGTAGACCGGGACGCTCCCGAACTGGAGCCACAGGATCGGCGCCGTGGCTGCCCCGCAGGCGGTCGAGACAGCGAGCGCGTCACGCAGCCACTCCGGTAGCGGATAGCCCTCGAGCGCGAGCCGCAGCCTCGGCAGCAGGAGGAAGATCGCGCCGACTGCGGCGAACGAGAGCTGGAAGCCGGGCTCGAGCAGGCTGGCCGGCGTCCACGCCAGCAGTACCGCCGCGCCGAGGGCAAGGAAGTGCCAGCGGTCGCGCGGCCGAGAGACGAGCCAGGCGAGCGAAGCGAGCCCGCCGGCGACGCCCGCTCGGACGACGGACGGCTGCCAGCCGACCGCGAGCACGTAGCCGGCAATCGCCGCGATCGCGAGCAGCTCGGCAGGGAGCCGCGAGATCCCGAGCAGCCACGCAAGGCCCAGGACGCCCAGAGCGAGAAACGTGATGTTCTGACCCGACACGGCCAGCAAGTGGTAGAGCCCGGACGCCTTGAAGTTGTCCCGGAGCTCGTCGGTGAGCCCTTCGTCCTCGCCCAGCACGATCCCCGCAAGCACGGCTCGTCGCTCGCCGTCGAGCCCGACCGCGATCGCCCGCGCGACGTGCGCGCGCAGCCGATCGGAGACGCCGCCGATCCCTCCGCGACGACCGACGATGCGCCAGTCGCCGCCGCGAAGGACGACGTGGACTCCGCGCCGCGCAAGCCAGCCTCGCTCGTCGAAGCCGTCCTCCGGACCGCTCGGGGCCGTCACGACGGCGCGCAGGGTGAGGACGGCGCCCTGCGGCGGCGAGCGTCCGAGAGGCAGCTCGAGCAGGACACGCTCGCGCATCGAGCGTCCACCGAATTGGCGCACCTCCGCGGGCACTCGGAGTGCGAAGCGCGTTCGTCGCACCGGGCCGGTCACGGTCGCCGTGAGAGGCGCCGAACGTCCCAGCTCCGGCTGGAGCACGCTGCGGTCGAAGGCCTCCAGACGGGCACTACCCCACCACCAGCCGACGAGGGCCAGCGCGACCGCACACGCGGGCACGCGGGCACGGCTCGAGGCCACCGCGGCCGTAGCCCCGATCACGATCGCCGCGATGACGACTGCGGGCGCCCCCGCCACGTTCGCGAAGGCGAGCCCGACGCAGAAGGAGACCACGAGCAGTGTCGGCCAGGCGCGCGCGATCACGGCGAGACCAGGTCGCGGAGCTGCTCGATCCGTGCCGGTCCGATCCCCGGGATCGCGTCGAGGTCCTCGACCGAGCCGAAGCCGCCATGCTGAGCCCGGTAGTCGACGATCTTCTGAGCAGTGACCGGGCCGATCCCGGGCAAGGCGTCGAGCTCCGCGACCGAGGCCGAGCTCAGGCTGGGGCGCCCGCCGGTGGCGGACGAACCGGCCGCGCCCGCGGCGGCGCGGCGAGGAACGACCACCTGCATCCCGTCCGCGAGCGGCGCTGCGAGGTTGATTGCTGCGGTGTCGGCCGACGCGATCGCTCCGCCCGCATGGGCGACCGCGTCGGCGACTCGTTTGCCCTCCGCCAGCCGGTAGAGGCCCGGGCGACGAACCGCGCCCGCGACGTGGACGACGAGCTTCGACGTGGCCGCCGAGCGCTCAGGGACGAGCGCCGCAGGCTCGACGGTGGCCGAGCCGGCCCCGGCCAGCGTGCGCCCGGCGACCGCGAGGAGCATGAGGGCTACCGCTGCGAGGACGAGCGCCTGCCGGCGCGAGACTGGCAGGGAGGGCATGCCTCGAGCGTGCCCGGAAACCCGTCACGGAGGGTGCACGGGCGTGTGCCGACTCTGTGCCGATCTGCGTCAGACGACGAAGTTCACGAGCTTGCCGGGCACGACGATCGTCTTTCGGGGCTCGTCGCCGTCGAGATGCGCCCGGACACGCTCCGACGCGCGTGCAAGCACGACCAGCTCCTGCTCACCGATCGTCGCCGGCACCTGCAGGCGGTCGCGCAGCCTGCCGTTCACCTGCAGCACGACCTCGATCGTCTCGCGCTCGAGCATCGCCTCGTCCGCGACCGGCCACGGATGTCGCCACAACTGCTCGCCGCCCAGCCGCTGCCAGAGCTCCTCGGCAACGTGGGGCGCATAGGGCTGGATCAGAGAGACGGCGGTCTCGGCGGCGAAGCGCGCGGCCGGGTCGTCCGGTGCGCGCCCGATCTCGTTCACGAGCTCCATCACCGCCGCGATCGGCGTGTTGAACGCGAAGCGACGGTCGATGTCGTCGGTCACCTTCGCGATCGTCTCGTGCGCCTTGCGCGCCAGCGGGCCGGACGGCGCCTCCACACGCGGTTTCTCCGCCTGCTCGAGAACGATCCGCCAGAGCCGGTTCAGGAAGCGCCAGACGCCCTCGACGCCCTGGTCGTGCCACTCCATGTCCTGGTCTGCCGGGCCGAGGAACAGCGTGAACGTCCGCACCGCGTCGGCGCCGTAGCGGTCGACAAAATCGAGCGGCTCGACGATGTTCCCCTTCGACTTGGACATCTTTGCGCCGTCCTTGTGGATCATCCCCTGGTTGAAGAGGCGGGCGAACGGCTCGCGGAAGCCGAGAAGGCCCATTTCCTCCATCACCTTGGTGAAGAAACGCGCGTAGAGGAGGTGCAGGATCGCGTGCTCGACCCCGCCGATGTACTGGTTCACCGGCAGCCAGAAGTCGACCACCTCGCGGTCGAACGGCGCCTCGTCGTTCTCGGGGTCGCAGTAACGGAGGAAGTACCAGGAGGAGTCGACGAACGTGTCCATCGTGTCCGTCTCGCGCCGTGCGGCACCGCCGCAGCGCGGGCAGTCGACGTTGACCCAGTCCTCCGCCGTGGCGAGCGGCGAGCGGCCCTTCGGCAGCCACTCCTTCACTTCGGGCAGGAGCACCGGCAGCTCGTCGTCCGGCACCGGGACCTCGCCGCACCGCCCGCAGTGGACGATCGGAATCGGGGCGCCCCAGTAGCGCTGGCGTGAGAGCAGCCAGTCGCGCAGGCGGTAGCCGATCGTCGCCTCCGCCTCGCCCCGCTCGGCCAGCTTCGCGACGATCGCGCGCTTTGCCTCTGGGCTGGGGAGACCGTCGAACTCGCCGGAATTGACCAGGACTTCGTCGTCCGTGTGGGCGACGTATGCCGTCCCGGTCTCGATCTCGCCGTCGCGCGGACGCACGACCTGCCGGATCTCGAGGCCGTAGCGCTCCGCGAACGCATGGTCGCGCTCGTCGTGCGCCGGGACGGCCATGATCGCGCCGGTGCCGTACTCCATCAGCACGTAAGCGGCGACCCAGATCGGGATCTCCTCGCCGTTAGCGGGGTTGATCGCATAGCGGCCGGTGAAGACGCCGTCCTTCTCCCTCCGCTCGCGCTCGGCGGTCGAGCGCCCGCGCGTGTGACGGACGTATTCCTGCACCTCGGGCGAGTCGGTCAAGGTCTCGAGCAGCGGGTGCTCGGGCGCGAGGACGAAGAACGTCGCGCCGAAGAGCGTGTCCGGCCGAGTCGTGAAGACAGGCAGCTCCTCGCCCGACCCGGCGACCCGGAAGACGACACGGGCGCCCTCGGATCGGCCGATCCAGTTGCGCTGCATCGTCAGCACACGGTCGGGCCATTGCTCGAGCAGCGCCATCTCGTCGAGGAGCACGTCGGCGTAGTCAGTGATCTTGAAGAACCACTGCGTCAGGTTCTTGGCCTCGACCTCCGTGCCGCAACGCTCGCACCGGCCGTCGATCACCTGCTCGTTGGCGAGCACGGTCTGATCCTTCGGGCACCAGTTGACGAGGGCTTCCTTGCGGTAGGCGAGCCCCTTCTCGTAGAAGCGGAGGAAGAGCCACTGCGTCCAGCGGTAGAACGCCGGGTCGTGCGTCGAGAGCTCGCGGTCCCAGTCGATAGCCCAGCCCATGCGGCGCATCTGGGCGCGGATGGCGACGATGTTGCGCTCGGTCGACAGACGGGGATGCACACCCTCGCGGATCGCGGCGTTCTCGGCCGGAAGGCCGAACGCGTCGTAGCCCATCGGCCGCAGCACCTCGAAACCGCGGCGGCGGCGCACATGGCAGACCACGTCTCCGATCGTGTAGTTGAGGACGTGGCCCATGTGCAGCTCGCCCGAGGGGTAGGGCAGCATCTCGACGACGTAGGTCTTCTTGCCCGGCGCCTCGCCCGGGTCCGGGTTCGGGACCGCAAACGCCCGCTCGTCCTCCCAGACGCGCTGCCACTTCTCCTCGATCGCCTGCGGGTCGTATCGCTCGTGCATCTCGCTCACATCCGGTCGCGGGTACAAAAAAGCCTCTCGGTCGAGAGGCCCGTGGGAAGCTCTCGCGGCGGCCGGCCGCGCTCGCTCCCTGCGCTACGAAAGAAGCTGCTTCACTGCCCGCAAATGCTAGCACTGTTCCCCTCGGGCACCAGGATCTCGGCCGGCCGGCTGGAGCTCGAGGGACAGACCGCCGACGGGCTCGCGGCGCGCTTCGGCACACCGCTCGTCGTCTACTCGGAGCGTGCGCTGCGGGAGCGCGCCCGCCTCTTCCGGCGCGCCGCTCCCGACGCGCTCGTTGTCTACGGGACGAAGGCATTCGCCAACGTCGCGCTGATGCGACTGCTCGCCGACGAAGGGCTCGGTGCGGACGTCTCGACGCTCGGCGAGCTCCGGTACGCGCAACGGGCGGGAATCGCGGGCGAGCGCATGGTCGTGCACGGCAACAACAAGTCGGACGAGGAGCTTCGCGCGGCCGCCGAGGCGGGTGCGCTCGTCGCGCTGGACGCGCCCGACGAGCCGTCGCGCGCCGCCGAGGCGGGCGTACGGCGCGTTCTCGTTCGTGTCACGCCCGGCGTCGAGGCGGAGACGCACGAGGCGATCCGAACCGGCCACCACGGCTCGAAGTTCGGCTTGGACGAAGAGGACGCGCTCGACGCCATTCGGAGTGCGCGCCTGTCCGGCCTCGAGGTCGAAGGGCTGCACGTCCACGTCGGCTCGCAGCTGGCCGATGCGCGCGCACATCTCGCCGCGGTCGAGCTTCTCGCCGGGTTCGCGGCCCGCTGCCGCGACGAGCTCGGCTGGACGCCGGGCACGGTCGACGTCGGCGGCGGCTTCGGCGTCAGGCACGTCCCGCAGGAGCCCGAACCTCCCCTCGAGGAGCTCGTGCGTACGATCGTCGCGGCGGTCGCGCGCGAATGGGAGCGACACGGCCTGTCCACACCCGGTGTGATCGTAGAGCCGGGTCGCGCCCTCGTCGGGCCGGCCGCGTTCACGCTGTACCGCGTCGGCGCGGTCAAGCAGGCGGGCGACCGCTGCTACGTCGCGATCGAC
>CAWKNQ010000007.1:0-8173 GCA_963850995.1 uncultured Gaiellaceae bacterium
CGGCCTGTTCGGCGCCGGCATGTCCGGCGGCGCGCTGACGAGCAAGGCGAACGAGCTCGAGCGGGCGCGGGCGGCTAGGGCTCGCGGAGGTAGGTCAGCCGCTCGCGCTGCGTCAGCTCGCGGCCGGTGCCCTCGAGTCGCTTGTCCGCCAAGGCGACCAGCGAGCCGAGCCCGCCGCAGTCGTCGCAGACGTAGGCGCGGACGCCGTCGCTGCCGAGCGTGACGATCCGTCTCTCCGAGTCGAAGGCGGCCGCGCGGACGGGGGTCTCGTCGCCGCGCAGGAAGTACCAGCGCTCCCCGGTTGAGGCCAGCCACAGGCCTGCGGTCGCGGGCCCGCCCGTGACAACCCACGTCCCGTCCGGGCTGAACGAGGCGTCGAAAACGGTGCCCCCGTGGCCGCTGAGCACCCGGATCGTGCGGCCGGTGCGCGCGTTCCAGATTCGCGCGTCTCCGTCCACGCTCGCCGTGACAACCCGGCCGCCGTCGGGCGAGAACTCGACCGAGAGCACGTCGTCGCGGTGTCCGACGAGCTCCACTCCGCTGTCGAGCCGCACGACCGAGCCGTCGATCGTCGCGCGCGAGTCGCGCGTCGGCTCGGGCGCAGGCGTTCCGGGCGCGGGGCGTAGGAACGGCTGCAGCTGGGTCACCCACGTGCGCACCTTTCCGTCCTCCCCGCCGGTCGCGATCCGGTCGCCGGGCAGGAAGATGGCCGCCTCGACCGGGCCGTCGTGCCCAGCAAAGACCGCCCGCGGCGCGCTGGCGTCGACCTTCCACGTCCGCGCGGTCGCGTCCCGACTCGCCGTCAGCACCAGGTCCTGGTTGTCGCCGAAGCGGGCGCGGCGCACCTGGTTTCCATGCAGGGAGAGCACAGCCTCACGGTCCCCGGAGGGGATAGCCCATACCCGCGCGGTCGCGTCGCTGAACGCGACGACGAGCATGCGGGCGACGTGGTCGAAGCCGACGTCGTACGCGCGGCCATTCGGGCCCTCGAACGTGCGGAGGCGGCGGCCGTCGCGCCCCCACACGATCGCTTCGCCGTCCGAGCCGGCCGTCGCGATCCGGAGGCCGCTCGGGCTGAATGCAGCGCGATTCACGGTCGCCGGGTGCTCGAGGGCGGCGAGCGGGAGACCGCCGCGATTGAGAACGACCGCACCGCGCCGCCCTGCGACGACGAAGCGGTTCAACTCAGGATCCGCTGCCGCGTAGCGCATGTCCTCCGCCACGCGCAGGGTGACGACGGGCTCGCCGTCCGGGAGGGTGCGGGCGGTCAACGTCCCGTCGCGCAGCGTCAGCACGTGCTCACCAGCGAACCAGCTCTGCGCTCCCTTCCGAGGCGGGACGACCAAGCGGCCGGCCTTGTTCCCCTCCACAAGTCGCACGCCGCCGCCGTCCACGACCGCAGCGACACTGCCGTCGGGCAGCGCGGCCAGGTCGCTGACCGGCGAGCCGAGGCGCGCGACCGTGCGCACGCGCGACTCGCGCAGGGCGCGCCGAAGTACGTCCTCGGTTGCCGGCGCGGGCGAGAGCCGCGCCGCGTGTGCCGCGAGCGCGAGCCCGAGCTCCGGATCGCGCCCGAGCTGCAGGATCGCGTTCGCCTCGAGCTCCCGCGCCTTCGCCGCGAGCGCGCCTCGCTCGGCGGCGCCCGCCTTCTCGCGCGCCTCGCTCCGCTGCGAGAGCGCCCACAGGGCAAGCGCCGAAGTGCCGGCGAGCGCGATGAGCGCGACCGCCGCCAGGAGTGCCACCCGCCGGTGCCGCCGCCTTGCCGCCTCGCGCTCCCGCTCGAGCGCCCGCCCCGACTCGTGCCCAGCACGCCACGCGAGTACGGCCGGTGCGAGCACGTCGTGGAAAATCTCGTACCGTGGCGGACCTCCGCTCCGACCCGGGACGCGACGCAGGATGCGTGAAGCGTCGAGCGTCGACAGGACCGGGGCGAGCTCGTCGACCGGGACGCCCGCGTAGCGCGCGAGATCGTCGACTGCATGGGCGATCTTCGTCCCCGACGGAGTCACCAGGTGATCGAAGACGCGGGCTACGAGGTCGCGCTCGACCGCGTCCATCCCGGCGAGCGCCCGCTCCAGGTGCTCCTCGACGATCCGCTCGGCGCCGCCCAGCTCAGCAAGTGTCGCCGCGCGCAGCACGGCGGACCCTCGCTCGCGCTCCACCTCCCAGAGCCGCTCGAGCACCAACTGGAGGTAGGGGGCTTCGACTCGCCGTTCCCGCCGTCCCTCCTCGATCAGGCCGCGACCGGTCAGGTGCTGCTCGATCCGTCCTGTCGTGACCTCGTCGAGCACGGCCTCGATGAGCTCGTCTTCGGCGACGACCTCTGGTCCGCCGAGCTCGGCGTACGCACGGAGCGGCCCTTCGATCGCCGAGCGCGCCGCAACCCGGGTCAGGTGGTCGAGGCGGAGGACGTTGCCGAAGAGGCTCGGCAGGCGCCGCTTGAGCGCATCGAGGTCGGCGAGCGAGTCGTCGCGCACACCGAGGAGAACGTGGACGGGGAGGCCGGGCCGGGTGAGGACGTCCTCGAGCGCGTTCCCGAGTGGACCGCCCTCCCGCCCGTGGTAGAGCACGTACTCCTCCATTTGATCGAGCATCAGGTAGAGCTCTCCGCCGGAGGAGATGGCGCGCTCCGCGAGCGCGTCCGCGAGCGGAATGTCTGTGGCCGCGCCGGCGGCGGTAGCCACGGCGAGCAGCGGGTCGTCACGCCAGCTGTCGACGATCACGACCTCGGCTCCCCCCTCGTCCGCTGCGACCGCCGGGACGAGGGCCCGCAGGCGCCGCGCCACCCCGGCGCGCAGCAGCGAGCTCTTCCCCACCCCGCTCGGGCCGTACAGCACGGTCAGCCGGGACGCCATCAAGTTCGCGGCGACGACCTCGGACTCGCGCTCGCGGCCGAAGAAGAGCCGCCAGTCGTACTCGGAGTCTCCGAAGTAGGCGAGGCCCTTGAACGGCGACGACGGCGGCATCACGCGGCGTCCACCCCGACGAGCGCAGCCGTGAGCCGGGCGAGCTCCTCCGCGTACGTCCCGAGAGAGACGTCGTAGACGTCAGTGCCGCGCTCGCGCCAGAGCTCGCTCGCGACGTGCTCGGCCTCAGGCTGCACTGCCCAGGACCGGTACGCGAGTCGGTCGCCGCCCCAGACGCGCCGAAGGAAGACGCGCAAGCTCCAGTCGTCGACGGCGTAGCCGAGGAAGAGGAGGTGGCTTCTGCGCAGACGCGCCGCCAGCTGGACAGGCACTGTGCCGGCCGCATCGCCCGCGACGAGGTAGTCGATGTGGTCGTCCTCGCGGACGGCGAAGCTCTCCCACTCGCGCGTCGCACCGCGGTCGACGTGCCCGTGGATCTTAAGGAGCACGCTCCGCTCCTCGAGCGCGAGCCCCGTGTAGGCGTTCGGCTCGTCGACGACGGACGCGCCGCCGTCGGGGCCGATGTGGAGGAACTTGCCGCGATCGCGCCCGGCCGCGACGTAGACCACGACATCCAACTCCTCGCCGGCGGCCTCGAAGGCACGCTCGACGCCCGTGTGGAAGCAGGTCGAGACGATGAGCTGCTGCGGTAGCCCCCGCTCCCGCAGCACGGGCGGCAGGGCCGCGAGCCAGCGGTGGAGCAACGAGGGCTCGATGTCCCGGTCGAGGGCGAGGTGCAGCTCGTCGTGCAGCGGCCCGATCCCGTTTCTGGCGGCGACGGCCTGCGAGACATACGCGAGCCCCTTGTTCTCCACCTCCAGCTCGAAGCGGTCGGCCAGCAGGCGTGCAAGCTCGTCGCCCGCGACGCTGGCCGCTCCGGGGCCGAGAACGGGCACGAGCCGGCCTGCCGCCAGGGCGCGCATCACCTCGTCGTAGTGATCCTCGATCGCAGGCTGGGCGACGGGGACGAGCGATCGCTCCTGGCGCAGGATCGACCCATACAGCGCCTGCAACTCGGGGCCGGGCTCGATCCCGAGCTCGTCGACGAGGGTCCGGCGCGCATCCCGGTACGCCGCGAGCGCATCGGCCTGGCGACCAGAGCGGTAGAGAGCGAGCATGAGGTGCGACCGGAGCCGCTCCCGCAGGGGATGGCGGCGGACGAGCATCTCCAGCTCCGCCACGAGCTCGGGCTCGGCCCCGGACTCGAGCTCTGCCGCGATCCGCTCCTCGAGCACGCCGAGCCGCAGCTCCTCGAGACGCCTGATCTCGGCCTGCGCGAAGTCCTCCAGCTCCGAGTCCGCCAATGCGGGACCGCGCCAGAGCCTCATGGCCTCGCCGAGCAGGTCGACGCGCTCCGTCGGCTCCGCGGCGCGCGCCTCGAGGACAAGGTCCTCGAAGCGGGTTAGATCGAGCTGGCTCCGGTCGAGCTCGAGCAGGTAGCCGGTCGGGCGCGTCTGGAGGAATTCCGACCCCAGCAGCTTTCGGAGCTGCGAGACCGAGTTCTGCAGCGATGTCGTCGCCGTCCGGGGCGGGTGCTCGCCCCAGAGTTGGTCGACGAGACGCTCCGTCGAGACCGGCTCGTTGGCGCGCAAGAGCAGGAGCGTCAGGAGGGCGCGCTGATGCCTCCCGCCCAGCGGCACAGACACGTCATCGGCGAGGACCTCGAGCGGCCCGAGGATCCTGAACTCCAGCATTTCCACGGTTGTAACAGGGTTCACGGGCGTTTGAAAGGGCCGCGCCGCCCGGATTAGCGAGCCGTTAGGCCCGCGTGAGTGAGCCGTTGAGGGGCGCTTCGACGGTGGCCGCATGGCTACCACGAGCACCAACTCAACCGATCGCAGAAGTCGCTCCTCCTCCATCACGATCGCGACCGTCGCGCTTCTGCTCGCCGCGCTGCTCGCGCAGTCGCTGCTTCGCCGAACAGATGCGCCGCCTCGAACCGGCACGTCGGCACTGGCGTCAGCGGCCCATCTGGCCCCTGACAGCCGCGGCGTTTCTCGCAAGCTCATCGAGAGCGTCCGCACGTGGGAGATCCGCTACACGAGCCACAGCGGCGCGAGCAGGCTCGCGTATGTCGTACTGCCCGAGTGGTACGGCCCGAACAACAACCCGCCGCTGCCGGTGGTGATCTCGCCGCACGGACGCGGCGCCACCGGCCGCTCGAACGCCGCCTTCTTCGACCGGCTGCCCGCGGTGGGCCAGTTCGCGGTGATCAGCCCGGACGGCATGGGCAGCCGGCTCAAGAACTTCAGCTACGGCGCACCGGGCCAGATCGACGACCTCGCGCGCATGCCCGAACTCGCGTCGAAGGCGCTCCCGTGGCTCCGGCTCGTTCACGATCGCGTCTATGCGCTCGGCAGCAGCATGGGCGGCCAGGAGACGCTTCTGCTCGTCGCCCGTCACCCCGGCCTGCTGGCCGGCGCGGCCGCGCTCGACTCGGTCACCGACCTTGCCCGGCGCTATCGCCAGCTTCCCGAGCTGCCGTGCGCCTCCGGTTGCCTGGCCCGCTGGGGAAGAGCGTACGGCTCGGTGCTCCAGTCGACGATGGGACGTGAGGTCGGTGGCACGCCCGACCGCGCACCGTGGCTCTACGCCGCGCGGAGTGCGCTCAGCCAGGCACGCGCAATTGTTCGCTCACGCGTGCCGCTGCAGCTCTGGTGGAGCACAGAGGACCGGATCGTCTGGGATCAGAAGCACCAGTCGCAGGCGTTGTTCGACGCGGTTCGCCGCCTCGACGAATGCGCCCCCCTCAGCGCATACGTTGGGGACTGGCGGCACTCGACCGAGATGCGCGCTGACGCCTTGCTTCCAATCGCGCTGAGCGGCTTCGGCCTCCTTCCCGAGGACGCGAAGGCACTGCCCGCATCCGTGCGCCTCGACCCTGCGCGACGATGCGCGCGTGAGAGGGTGTCACTGTGAAGGCGGCGCTGGCCTTGCTCGCTGTCGTCACCATTGCAGTGGCGACTCAGCAGGGTGGGCCGCAGGCAACTTCGTCTTCATGCGCAGCGGCGCCTGACGACGGCTACGCACAGCGGATCAAGACGGTGCTGAGGGCCGGCCGTGACCTCTGGGGCGAGGAGCTGCTCGCCGCTCAGGATGGCCCGTCGTATGACGGCGCAAGCAAGTACCTACGGCCGCTGGTCTACGCGCGCGCCGCCGGCGGTACGCCGTTGACGCGATCCGGCGTGTACTACCTCCCCTTCTCGCATCCAACCGGGCCTGGGGGCGCGACCTCGGTCGCCCTTCACGTCGCGGATGGGAGCGAGATCCTTGCCCACCGGGTCGACGGCAAGAGGATCGAGCTCCGCGTCGGCGGCGAGCGGTACGGCGCTTGCCTCGGCAGGCTCACCGCGCCTCGGCTGGCCGACGGCTATCTGCCGATCCTGCAGACGGCGTACGAGGACGCGAACGGGGTTGGCTATCGCCAGGAGTCGTTCGCAGCGCGCGTCTCTGCCAGCGGCCCTCTCACGAGCTTCGTTCGGCTGACCGTCGACGCCCGGACTGCAAGCCGCGGGACGCACGTCCGTTTCACGAGCCCGGGCAGTAGCCTTTCGCTCCGCGTGCGACGTGGCGCAGTGCGCGTGATCGCGGTTTCCTGGCCACTCTCGACCACGCCGAGCAGAGTCGCTCTCGACGCGTACGATCGCGCGCGCCGCATGATCACCGGCTACTGGCGAAGCCGCCTCGCAGAGGGTACGGCCGTCGAGGTCCCGGAGCGCCGCGTGATGAACGCGCAACGTGCACTGATCGTCCAGAACCTCGCGCTGACGTGGCGGTACAGCGTCGGCAATCCCTACCAACAGTTCTCGTATCCGGAAGGCGTCGACGCCGCGGAGGTAATGAGCACCTTCGGCCACGCGAACGTGGCCCGCGCGATGTTGCGGACGGCGCTCACGCGGCGGCCGACGGAGTACCCGAACTGGTCGATGGGCCAGAAGCTCGTGGGCTCGGCGCTCTACTTTCGGCTCTTCCGCGATCGCGCGTTCCTTGCAGCCGTAACGCCGGTATTGCAGGACTACGTCGACGAGCTCGGGAGGCAACTCGACGACGACGACCGAGGGTTGCTGCAGCGCGAGCGCTTCTCATCCGACATTCCCGACGTCGTCTACGGGCTTCACTCTCAGGCGATCGCGTGGCAGGGGCTGCGCTGGATCGGCCTCGCGTGGGCGGAGACGGGCCGAGCTGTTCTCGCCGATCAATGCCGCCGGCTGGCGGAACGCCTCGAACGAGGCCTGCGGGCCGCGGTTCGCTCATCGCAAGCGAGGCTCCCGGATGGATCGCTCTTCCTGCCCGCGCGGCTCTTCGATGCCGAGCGGCCATATCACCGACTCACCGCAACCCGGGCCGGGAGCTACTGGAACCTCGTTGTGCCGTATGCCCTGGCTTCGGGACTGTTCCAGCCGGGAAGCGCCGAAGCCGAAGGCGCGATGCGCTATCTGCTGTTGCACGGCTCGCGCATGCTCGGACTCGTTCGTGCGGGCGCCTACGCGCTCTACGGCCGCACGGCCCCGTTCCCCACCTCTGGCACCGATCAGGTCTATGGCCTCAACGTGGCCCGGTTCCTTGCGCAGAACGACCGACCCGACCAACTCGCGCTCGGTCTCTACGGCCAGCTCGCCGCTGCAATGACGCCAGGGACGTTCGTCGCCGGCGAAGCTGCGTCGGTGACGCCGCTTCCCGGCCAGCACGGCCGCTCGATGTACCTGCCTCCGAACGGCGCCGCTAACGCCACCTATCTCGGCACGCTGCGCCTGCTGCTGGTGCACGAGACGCTGGACGCCAAAAGCCGGCCGACCGGTCTCGAGCTCGCGTACGCCACCCCCCGCGCGTGGCTCGAAGCTGGTAAGCGAATCGCCGTGCGGCGTGCACCCACGAGCTTCGGTCCCCTCTCCTACTCGATCCGCTCCTCCAAGAACGTCGTGCGAGTATCGATCGACGTTCCCCGCGGTTCGCTTCGAGCGCTCAGCGTGCGACTACGCCTCCCCCATGGCGACCGCATCACACGGGCGCTGCTCGGCGGCGGGCCGTTGGCAGTCGACGAAGGGACGATCGAGTTGCCGACGAGGCCGGGTCGACTCGACGTCCTCGTCGCGGTCGAGCGCGGCTGAGCGCACCTCAGATGTCGGCCCGGCGGGCCATACAACCGTCGTAAGGTTCTCCTGACACGCGGCGACTGGTTCGACTATCCTCCCGCCGTGACTCCGAGATTCACAGTCGTTGCGCTGCTCTGCTCGCTCGCTCTGGCCGGCTGCGGCGGCGACGACGCG
>CAWKNQ010000008.1:0-5523 GCA_963850995.1 uncultured Gaiellaceae bacterium
CGCCGAGCGGTCGATCCTCGTCGCGATCACCGACGAGACGCGCGTCGAAGCGCTGCTCGCGGTAGCCGAGCCGCTCGCGCGGCGTCCGCCCCGCGTCGTGATCCTGGCCCGGCTCGTCGCGGACGCGACCGAGCTCGGGCCCGCGTCCGCGTGGCTCGAAGACCACCGGGCCGCGCTCGAAGCGCGCGGCGTCGTGGCCCGCGCGGCGTCGTTCACGTCGACGGCACCCGGCGAAGAACTGGCTCGCCTCGCGACCGAGCTCGACGTCGAGCTGCTGCTCGCCGAAGCCCCGATCGAGCTTCTGGCCGACGGAGCTCCCGACGCGCAGCTCGCCGCCGTCCTCGAGAAGACGCCCTGTGACGTCGCGCTGCTCGCCGCTCGTGATGCGACGCCCGAAGGCCCAGTGCTCGTCCCGTTCGGAGGCGCGGAGCACGACTGGGCGGCAGTCGAGCTCGGCGCGTGGCTCGCGCACGCCGATGGTGCGCCGCTCCGGCTCGCAGGTGCAGCCGCGGTTCCCGAGCAGGGCAGACGCGACGCGAGCCGCCTCCTCTCGCACGGCGCGCTCGCCGTCCAGCGGGTCCTCGGCATCTCGGCCGAGCCGCTGCTGACCCCGCCGGGCGAGGAAGGCATGCTCGAGGCGAGCCGCGACGCCCGCCTGATGGTCGTCGGCCTCTCGACGAGGTGGCACCACGAAGGCCTCGGCCCGGCCCGCCTGAGGCTCGCCCGCGACTCAGCGCCGCCCGTGCTGCTCGTGCGGCGGGGACTCCGCCCGGGCGGCCTCGCGCCGCCGGCCGCGCTGACGAGCTTCACCTGGTCGATCTCGCCCGCGGGCGCGACTCAGGTCCTGCAGGCCGGCTCGTAGGGTCGCCCGGGAAGGAACTTCTCCCACTCCTCGCGGGTCAACGTGCGGTTTGCCAGGTCGCAGGCGCGCCGGGCCCACGACGCCGGGTCGACGTCCAAGACCGCGCCTTCGCCGTTCGCGAGCGTCATCAGCAGATGTCGCCCGTCGGCAGGACAGATCTATCATCGCCGTGCGCCGGCCCGCCGTAAGGCTCGGGCCGATCCGAGTGCCCGTCGCCACGTCCCAAAGGGAGGCCGCGGGCTCGCCGAAGCCGGAAACCGCCAGGATGCTGCCGTCGGCACTGAACTCGAGCGACGTCGCGCCGCCGCGACCGGTGTCGAGGACGTGGATCAGCTTCCGCGTACGGACGTCCCAGAGGCGGACGACCTTCCCATAGCCACCGAGGGCGAGTCTCTCGCCGTCCGGAGTGAGGGCGACGGAGAGACCATCCCCCTCTGGCCCGCCCTCCATCGCGGCCACGCGCGTAGCGTCTGGCCACGTCCCAGACCTCTGCCCGCGGCGCGCCGCCTCCTCCACCGGCGACCGCGAGGAGCGTGCCGTCGTCGCTGAACGCGAGATCGCCTCCGAAGGGAAGGTACGCGGGGATCTCGCCGATGCTCTCGCCGGTCTCGGCGTCCCAGAGCCCGATGCCGGCCGAGCTCGCCGTCGCGAGCGTCGTCCCATCCTTGTTGAAGGCGACGCCCACTTGCTGCCCGTAGGCCGGAATCCGCGCCGTGGCGCAGCGTACGCGACTCGACGTCCCAGATCGAGGCCTGGCCGTTTCCGGTGACCGCCGCCAACGTCCGTCCGTCGGACGTGAAGGAGAGCGCCTTCACCTCGCCCCCGGTCTCGAGGAGTGGCGACCCGTTCGGCTTCAGCGTCCTTGCGTCCCACAGGCCGATTCCTTCCCGCTTGAGACCGACCGCGATCAACCGTCCGTCGGGGCTGAACCTGCCGGGATGGCGGTCAAACGACTCGTCGAAATCGCGGTCGTCGGTGAACCTGAAGGTCCGCTTGACGCCGCCGCGGCCGGTGAGGTCCCACGCGATCGCAGTGCCGTCGCTGCTCACCGTGTAAAGCGTCTTTCCGCCGCGGCCGAAGAGGAGATGCTGCACGGCGTTCGAGTGCCCGCGCAGCGTCTCGAGTGGCCTCCCCGACCGGGTGTCCCACCGCGTGACGGTCCCGTCGAGGTTGGCCGACACGACGGACGTCTCGTCCGGGCTGAACCGCAGGGCGTTCGGGCTCCCGCTGAAGCCCGCAGATGACGTCGTCAACCTCCCGGTGCGCACGTCGACCAGCTGAATGCCACCGTCGATGCCGACGGCGACAAGGCGACCTTGCCGGCTGAGCGTGAGCGCGTGGTAGTCCCTCGCGATCGCCAGGCTTCGCACTTTCCGCCCGGTCTGCAGATCCCACCAGGCGAGCTCGCCCTCGTCCGACGCCGTGATCACCGAGTGGCCGTCCGGGGTCAGCGCGAAGTGGGCAGGCCGGTAGTACGACTGGATGAAGTTCGCCCTGAACCCCGTGGGCGAGATCGGTGAGCCGACGGGCCTCAGCGTGTCCGCGTCCAGCATGCGGATCGTCGGTGGGCTTCCGGCGAGCACGACGAGCCGCGAGCCGTCGCCAGTGAAGGCGAGGCGCGCGGCCGACCCGAAGACGGACGCCCCGGCGAGCTCCTCACCAGTCCGCACGTCGAGCACGCGTACCTGACCGTCGTTGGTACCGAATGCGAGCGTCTTGCCGTCGGGCCTGTACGCGACGCTGTCGAGCCACGTAGCAGCATCGAATGGGCGGCCGATCGGTTGAAGTGTCCGGGAGTCGAAGAAGAGGATCCGGTCGTAGAAGTCGATCACGGCCAGCGTCCTCCCGTCCGGGCTGAGATCGGCCTGCCCGAGCAGCGCGTCCGCCGGCGCGTGCATCATGCCGACCGCTTTCGGCGCCCGCTGGAGGGCGGCGAGCAGGTAGCCGCGCGTCTGCGGCGTGTCGTCGATCGCAGCGGCCTGGCGGGCCAGAAGGAGCGAGAGGTCGAGGTCCTCCTCAACGAGCGCCTGCGCGCCGAGGCGCTGTGCTAGTTGGGCGGTCTCGGCGTCGCGCGCCTCGCCGCGCTGGGCCACCGCGAACGTCCCACCCGCGACGGCCGCGACGAGCAGGAGCGCGACCCCGGCGAGCAGCGCCCGCAGGCGCCGGTTCGTGCGCCGGGCGCGCTTCGCCTCTCGTTCCGACACCTCGCGGCTCTCGGTGACAAACTCGCGCTCGAGCTCGTTGACGTCGAGCGCGTGGTCGGCCGTCCAGTCGAGGGCGGCCGCAAGGCGAGCGCCGCGGAAGAGCTCGCCCTCGTCGCGCCCGGCCGTGTCCCATTCGGTCGCCGCTTGAGTGATGTGACTGCGAAGCCGGCGCCCCTCGGCGTCCTCCTCGATCCACTCGCGCAGGCGCGGCCACTCCCGCAGCAAGGCCTCGTGCGCGACCTCGACAGAGCCCTCGCCGACGGTGACGAGACGGCTGTCGGCGAGTGTCGCGAGCACGTCGGCGACATCCTCGTTGCGCTCGAGGTCGAGCTCGGCGAGCGAGCGCGCGGCGGCGCACCGGCGCGTCGCCCTCGCCCTCGCCGACCAGGCGCAACATGAGCGCGCGCACGAGCGGCTTGCGCTCGTCCGGGATGCGGTCATAGGTGCCTTCGGCCAGTCGCGTGACGGCGCCGTGCACGCCGCCCGATTCGCGATAAGCGGCGAGCGTGAGCGTGTTGTCCTGGCGCTTCTGCCAGAGCTCGAGCAACGCAGTCGACAGCAACGGCAGCGCGCCCGGCTCGCCCTCGACGTCGTCGACGAGCGCATCGGCCAGCTCCGGCTCCACCCGCAGGCCCGACCCGGGCTGCCGGCAGCTCGACGGCGCGCCGCAGCTCCGAGGCCTGCATGGGCCCGACCAGCACCTGGTTCGCGCCCAAGCAGCTCGGCCAGCGCCGGGTAGGCGGCGAAGCGCCCGTAGAAGTCGGCGCGCAGCGCGACGACGACGATCGCGCGACCGTCCGGATCGGCGGCCGCGCGCGCTAGGGTGGCGACGAAGGCGGCGCGCTTGGGCTCGGAGCGGCAGGCGGTGAAGAGCTCCTCGAGCTGGTCGACGGCGAGGAGGAGGCGTCCGTCGGCAGGCAGGGCGTCGAGAGCCTCGGCGAGAGGATCCTTCGCCCCCGACACGAGCACGCGGCGAAGCTCGTCCAGCGGGTGCTCGCCGGGACGCAGCAGCAGACGCCGCCAACCCTCGCTACCCGGCAGGACTCCTCCAGCGATGCGCCGGGAGGAGCCCGGCGCGCAGGACTGACGACTTGCCGCTGCCCGACGGCCCGACGATGCCGAGGAAGCCGGCGCCGACCAGGCGGGCGACGAGCTCGGCGACGAGCCGCTCGCGACCGAAGAAGAAGTCGGCGTCAACCGGCTCGAAGCTCGCCAGACCCTTGAACGGGCAAAGCCCCTGTGCCGCCACGCGCGCCGGCGTCGCCGGTCCCGAGAGAGCTCGGGCCTGCTCGCGCACCAGCTGCAGGTCGGTCACCTTGCCTGCGAGCTCGGCCTCGACCTCGCTCAGGTCGCTGCGACCCGCGGCGGCACGCGACGCGACCTCGGCGAGCAGGCGACTCGCCTCGTCGACGGTGACCGCCAACGCCGCCTGGGCTAGCTCACGGCAGCTCGGGTAGCGCTGACCCGGTTCCTTCGCCAGCGCCCGCGCGATCACCGCGTCGAGCGCGGCCGGCACGTCCGGCCGTTGTGCGCTCAGCGCAGGCGGTTCCGCATCGAGGTGCGCGAAGACGACTGCGAGCTCCGAGTCACGCCGGAAGGGCGGCTGCGCCGTCAGACACTCGTAGAGCACGCAGCCGAGCGAGTAGACGTCGGCCCGCCCATCGATCTCTTCCCCGGCGATCTGCTCGGGAGCGACGTAGTCGATCGTGCCCAGCAGGGGGCCGCCGTCGCCTCTGGCCGTCCTTTCCGAGACCTGCTTCGTGAGGCCGAAGTCCGCCAGGTAGACGTGGTCGGAGCCGTCCGGGCGGGCGCCCGTGTCGAGCAGCACGTTGGAGGGCTTCACGTCGCGGTGCACGAGCCCGCGCGCGTGGGCCGCATCCAGCGCGCTCGCCACCTGCGCGAGGATGCCGATCGCATCCGCGGGGTCGAGGCGGCCGCCGCCCTGCAGCCGCACCCTCAGGTCGCGTCCCTTCACATAGCGCATGGCGATGAAGAGGTGGTCCTCGGTCGTCCCGGCCTCGTAGATCGGGACGATGTTCGGGTGGTCGATCGACGCCGCCAGCTCCGACTCGCGCAGAAAGCGGTCACGGAACGACTCGTCCTCGGCGAGGGCCGCAGCCAGCAGCTTCAGCGCAACCTTCCGCTTCAGCCGCAGATCCTCCGCCAGGTAGACGACGCTCATGCCGCCGAAGCCCAGCAGCGACTCGATCCGGTAACCGGCGACCTCAGTGCCGATCCGCGGGTCGTCGCTCACTTGCACCTGTGCATCCTCGCTCTTCGGGGCCTGAGGAACGATACGACTCCGGAGGACAAGTAACGAACCGGCGTTTCAGTCCGGTTTCAGACGCATCACCGCTCTAGACCGGCGGCCCGGCGAGAACTCATCGGAGGCCGAGTCCGGCCGGCTCACGCCTCGGCGAGATCGATCTCGGCAGGCAGCTCGCGCTCCTCGACCGC
>CAWKNQ010000009.1:0-18489 GCA_963850995.1 uncultured Gaiellaceae bacterium
AGGCCGGCGTGCGAACGATCTCACCTCTAACGACACGACCAACGCGGACATGCTCGCGCTGAACGAGCACCTCGGCTATCGGCCGACGGTCGTGCGCCTCAACGTCGTGAAGGACCTCTAGACCGAGGCCATCCCGGGACGGAGCGAACCCAGCCGGGTGGCGACCACCGAGTCCGCCGCCTCGGCACTCGCATCGTGCCCCGTGACCGCCGCGATGAAGTCGTCGCGGTCGAGCGCAAAGAGCTCGACCTCGGTCTTGGCCCGCACCGTGGCCGTTCGCGGTAGGTCTCGGAGGAGCGAGATCTCGCCGAAAAACCCCCGGGCCCGGTCTCGCGGACGACATTGCCGTCGATGACGATCTCCACCTCGCCCTCGTCGACGATGTAGAAGCGGTCGCCGACGTCGCCCTCGCTGAAGAGCTCCTCCCCTGATCTAGTCGAACCGGGATCAGCACCTGCGCGAGACTCTCGTGCACCGGCTGGGGAAGCGGCTCGAACAGCGCGATGCCGCGCAGCAGCTGAAGCTCCCGCTCCGGGACCGGCACTTCGTCGAGAGGCGAAAGCCGGCGGCGGAGCAGCGTCGCGAGGATCGGCAGGAGGGCGCCGGTGATGATCAGCGCGCCGCGGATGTCCACGGCGGAGATCAGCAGCGGCGCCAGGATCGAGCCGATCCCGATCGTCGCGACCCAGAGACCCTGAACGGCGCCGAATACGCGGGCCAACACGTCGTCGGGCACGGCGCGCTGGAGCAGCGTGAACGCCGACACGTCGACGAGCGTGTTGCCGAGCCCGACCACGGCAAGGAGCAGAAACGCCGGAGCAGGTTGGGAAAGACGCCGATCAGAGCGATCGGGATGCCCCAGAGCAGGATTCCGACGAAGAAGTTCGCGGTCAGCCGCCGGCCGATCAGCGTTGCGGAGACCAGCGCGCCGACCAGCCCTCCGATCCCCACCGCCGAGTTCAGGAAGCCGACGCCGTCCTCGCCCAGCTCGAGCAGCTCGAGTGCGGAGACGACGATCAGGACGTTGAGCGCGCCGGCGACGAGCGTCTGCGCCGCGAGCAGCCTCACCAGGACCCGAAGCCCCGGCTCGCGAAAGATGGTGACGAATCCGGCCGTGAACTCGCGCGGACGCCCTCGCGGCGCTCGCGGGGCTCGTGCGGCGTCTCGACCCGGACGCGGCTGACCAGCAACGCCGAGAGCGGGAAGGCCGCTGCGTGCCGCGAAGACGACTTCCTCGCTCGTAGCGGCCAGCAGCAGGCCGCCGATCGCCGGGCCGCCGAAGACGCCGAGGCTCTCGATCGTGCTCGAGATGACATTGGCGGCGGTCAGCTCTCGGGGTCTTCGCGAGCGTCGGGAGCAGCGCCGACTGAGCCGGCCGAACCGCCGAGTACACGATCGCGACCAGGCCGGCGAGGAGAGAGCACGACTGGCGAGCCGTCCAACACGACGACTGCGGTGTAGCGCGACAGGAACGACGCGCGCACGAGCTCCGCGACGACGATCACGAGCTCGCGGCGGTAGCGGTCGCCGAGGACCGCCGCGAACGGCGAGGCGATCGCGGAGGGGATGAAGCGGACGAGCCCGACCAGGCCGACCGCAGCAGCGCCTCCTTCGCGGTACGCGAACACCGCCAGCGCGATCCCGTAGGCCCAATAGGCGATGATCGAGACCGCCCAGGCCCCCTCGAGCCGGCGGATGTTCGGGTTCTTGAAGACGTGGCCGAACGAGCGCGCAGCGTCGCTGAGCCGTCTCTGCAGCGCTCTCACGCCACGAAGCATCCCACGGGCGATTGTGCTTTTTCTATCAACGTGGGAAGATTCCGGTGCGAACCAACGTCTAGTGGTCGTAAGCGGTCGAGGCACTGAAAGGGGACCAGGGAATGTCGGAGGATCAGACGGATCCGATGGACCGCAACGACCAGGCCCATCGCAACGACGACGTCGAGGCGCACCCGATGGACCAGATGGATCGCAACGACGAGGCCCATCGCAACGACGAGGCCGCCGCAACGACGACGTCGAGGCGCACCAGATGGACCAGAT
Organism: uncultured Gaiellaceae bacterium; assembly: GCA_963850995.1. Classification (GTDB taxonomy): domain Bacteria; phylum Actinomycetota; class Thermoleophilia; order Gaiellales; family Gaiellaceae; genus Gaiellasilicea. The sequence goes on from CAWKNQ010000009.1 coordinate 2,043, forward strand.
GGATCGCAACGACGAGGCCCATCGCGCCGCGGCCGCTCGGAACGACGACGTCGAGGCGCACCAGATGGACCAGATGGACCGGCAAGACGCCTAGACCGGGATTGCGTTTCCAGCGTTGCCTGAAGCCGGGGCCAGCCCCGGCTTCAGTCTTTGAAGAGGCCCTCGAGGGCGCGGAGCAGCTGGACGCCGGCGGCCGGCGCGGCCCTCGAGCTCGCTCGAGATTCTCCGCGACCCGCGCGAGGAGCGCGGAGTCGGTGTCCGCGTCCTCGAGCACCGCCTTGGCGCGGCGCGCCTTCCTGAGCAGGTCGAGCGCGATCGCCGCCTGGTTCGCGAAGAGGCCCAGCAGCTCCATCTCCTCGAGCGAGAACCGCGACTGCTGCGGTCGGTCCAGGACGTTGAGGACGCCGAGCGGCTCCTCCCCGTGGATCAGCGGGACGCACATCAGCCCCTTCGGGACGTAGCCGGTCAGCTTCGCAGCATCCTCGGCGAACCGCGGGTCCTGGGAAACGTCGTCGAGGACGATCGGCTGGCGCGTCACGAGCACCCAGCCGCCGATGCCGGTGCTCGACGGCAGCCGCTCGCCGATCAGCATTCTTGGAACCCTCACCGGCGACCGCCTCGAAGACGAGCTCGTCGGTCTGCTCGTCGTAGAGGAGGACGGATGACGCCCTGGCGTCGAAGATCCCGCGAGCGGCCTCGACGGTCGCCTGGAGCAGCGCCCGATGCGAGTCCTCGGACGCGAGCACTCCTGCGGCGACAGCCGCACGCAGCCTGTCGTCAGTCATCGCGGTCCTCGACGTTGTTCGCCGTGAGGTACAGCGTGCTCTTCAGCTGGAACGGCGTCAGCTCCGGGTGCTTGCCGAGGATGAGCGCGCAGATCGCCGGTCATGTGCGGCGTCGCGAAGCTGTTGCCGGTCGAGCGGGCCGGGCCCCGCCGAGCCAGGCGACCTCGACATCGACGCCGCGCGCGAAGAACTCAACAGGCGGGCTCGGGTTGTAGTAGAAGGTCTCGGCGTCCGGCTCCTCGTGGCTGCCCACGGAGATCACCGACGAAAAGCGCCACGGGTAGCTCTCCACCGGCATGTTGTGCGCCGAGGCCACGAGCACCGACCGGCGGAAGTAGGCGAGATCGGCGACCTCGTGGAGCAAGCCGGCGAACTGGCTCTTCGTCGTCGAGAGGCTCATGTTGATCACGTCGAACCCCTGCTCCACGGCCCAGCGAAGGCCGCCGAGCAGGGCGGTGCCGCTGCCGGTGAAACCGGCGCCGAGGACGCGGACGCTGTAGAGCTCGCAGTCGGGCGCGAGCGAGCGGACGATCCCCGCGCAGGCGGTTCCGTGCCCGCAGAGGTCGCCCTCGACGTCCTCGACCACCGAGATCTCGTCGCCCTCCCCCACCTCGACGGCGACTGCGCTCGCGAGCTCGCCGACATCCGGGTGGTCGCCCTCGACGCCGCTGTCGAGGATGCAGACGCCGACGCCCTTGCCGGTCGATCCGCTCCAGGCCCACTCGCGCGTGACGCGGCCAGGCCACTCGGTGGGCAGTGCAAGCGACTCCGCGGTCCCCGCCGGAAGGCTCCACGCAGGGAGCGGGCGCTCTGGTGCTCGTTCGGCCACAGGAGCGATGTTACGCCGCGCCCAGCGTGCCGACGGCCTGGCGAGCTGCGTCGGAGGCGGTCTCGGCGAGCCGCCTGGCCTGCTTCGTTCGGCCGTCGTCAGGGGTAATGGTCAGGTTCACCCGGACGAGACTGGCCGCAGCCCACGTCGCGGCTTCCGCGAGAAGTGCGGCGGCGACCACGTCCGCTCGGCGGCTTGGCGTTCCGCGGTCGGCGACGATCGCCGCGAGACAGGCGGCGTCCGACCCGGCGTCCGCGATCGCCATCGGAACCTCGGCCGCGCGCCAGAGTGCGGCACCGACGGCCATGTCCCTGACGACCGGCTCGACGCGTTCGGGCAGCGTCATCGACACGAGCGCCTCCTCGTAGGCCTCGGCGTCGCGCTGCGCGAGGGGAGCGATGCGCTTTCGCAGCCGCTCCGCCTGCGCGACGGCCGAGCCCGCCTCCGGCCAGTCGCCGGAGGCTCGGGCGACCATCGCCGTCAGGCCCGCAGAGATCGCAACTGCCAGCGCGGCAGCCGTCCCGCCGCCCGGGGTCGGGTCCTCCGAGGCGATGGCCTCGAGGAACTCACGCAGGGAGAGATCGAGAAGGTCGCCCGTGGCTGCCACGGGCTGGATTGTGCGCTACTTGTCGAGCCGGCGACGCAGGATCTCGATCGTCTCGGCGTGCGCGACCACGTCGGCCTCCTCCAAGGCGGCCTCCGGATCCTCGATGACCCGACGGCGATACTCGTCGTCGGCAACCGCACGCTCGACGATCTCGTCGATCCCCCGCTGGGGGATGTCCTGCGCTGCCTTGACCCAACTTTCGGGAGCGGGCGGCAGTGCGCTCAAGATCTCACCAAGCTTTTCTTCGTCGTAACTGGGCATAGAAGTCACCAAAGCTCAGGACGCTGGAGCGCCGAGGTTTCTTCCCTCCATCTCGACCCGCAGCTTGGTCAGGCAGCGGGAGATCCGGCTGGCGATCGTCCCTGACGGGATGTCGAGCGCGTCGCCGATCGTGTGGTAGCTCTCGTCGCGGGCGAAGAAGCGGTCGAGGATCTCCTGGCAGTTGTCCGGGAGCGCCGCCAGCGCCTCGTGCACGGCGAGAGCGTCGTCCAGCTGGGCGATCGTGTCGTCCGCGTCGGCGATCTCGAGGTCGTCGTCGAGCTGCTCGGTGGTACCGGCCCTCAGCCTGTCGATGCACAGCCGCCGCGTCAGCTGCGCCAGCCACGGACGAATCGCTTCGTCGTCGCGGAGCTTGTGCAGATGCTCGTACGCACGCGTGAACACCTCCTGGAAAACGTCTTCCGCATCGTGCTCGGGAAGCTTGAAACCCTGAACGGCGATCGCGTAGACGTAACGGGAGAAGCGGTCGACCAGCTCACGCCAGGCCTCGTGGTCGCCGGTACGGCATCGGGCGACCAGCTGAGCGTCGGTCAGCTCCACCCGAAGTCCCATCGCCTGAACGGTATGCCACAGGCCATAGATTACATCAGGGCAGGGACGGCTCCAGGAAGAGGTTCCGCCACGCCGTCCACCAGTCGTCCGCCCGAACGACGATCGAGCGGGAGCCCGTCACCTCGACGCCCGTGCGCCCGCGGTACTTGTCGACCTCGGCGGTGCCGATGAAGTCGACCTCGATCTCGGCCGGCCGGCCGGGGTCGTACGGCTCGACGGCGCTCGTGTCCTTCAGCGCCTCGCGCGCGCCTTCCTCGATCATCTCCCGGGCCAGCTGGGGCGCGACGTTTCGGGCGGCGCGGGAGCCGATTCCCTTCTTCACAGCCACCGTGGTCAGGCCGTCGCCGAGCAGCTCTTTGGCCTCCCGGCAGGCGGCCTCGTCGCCCGTCACCAGCGTGACGGGACAGCCCCAGTTTCCGCACATCGCCGCATTGATGGCCGACTCGCCTACGAGAACGCCGTTGAAGCGGAGGTTGTGCCACTCGCGACCCGACACCGTGTGGTTCATGACCCCGTCTGCCGTGCCGGCCATGGCGTGCATGCCCACGAGGAGACACGCGTCGCAGCCTTGCTCCAGGAACTCGGTGTACTGCGTCCAGCTCGACTGGACGACGTACTCGCAAGCGGGATCCAGCAGGTCGTGGACGAGGGAGTTGAAGCTCCAGCCCTTGCCGGCGCCGTGGTGGTCCATGACGACGATCTCCTTGGCGCCGGCGGCCTTGGCGCCGCGCACGGCGGCATTGATCTCCTCGGTGTAGAGCTTGCGACCCTCCTCGTACATCTCGTGGCCGCCGAGGGTCTGCTCGGGACGGATGATCCCGGCGACCCCTTCCATGTCGCTGATGATGTGAACGCGCATGGCGGTAGTTTCACCATGTGGAAACCGGTTTGCGCGGCAAGCGTGTCCTGGTGACCGGTGCGTCGGGAGGGATCGGGTCGGCGTGCGTCGCCGCCTTCCTGGCGGAGGGCGCCGAGGTCGTCGCGCATTACTACCGGGGCCGGGAGCGCGCCGACGCGCTCGGCGACGTCCGGCTGGTGCAGGCTGACCTGACCCGGGAGGACGAGGCCGAGCGAATGTTCGAGGAGGCCGGCGAGCTGGACGCGTGCGCGGCGGTCGCCGGCGTCTGGCCGTCGGAGGACGTCCCGGTCTGGTCGCTGCCGCTCGACCGCTGGGAGCAGACGTTGCGCCAGAACCTGACGCGACCTTCCTGACGGCGCGCGGGATTCCTCCGCTCGGTCGAGCGAACCGGCCGCGGGAGCCTCGTCCTGGTCGGCTCGACGGCGGGGATCTTCGGCGAGGCGGGCCATGCCGACTACGCGGCGGCGAAGTCGGCGGTCACCTACGGGCTCCTGCTGAGCCTGAAGAACGAGATCGTGCGGATCGCGCCCGCCGCGCGTGTCAACTGCGTGTGCCCGGGCTGGACGAAGACCCCGATGGCGCGACCGGAGGTCGACGATCCGGAGGTGATCGACCGAGTCACGCGGACCATGGCCCTCCGAAAGGTCGCGACACCGGAGGACGTCGCGCGCCAAGTGGTCGTCCTCAGCTCGGACGAGCTCTCGGGCCACGTCACCGGCCAGATCGTGGTCGTCGCAGGCGGCATGGAGGGCCGCACCGTTCACTAGGGACCGCTCCTGGTGCCAGGCACGGAGACGGGGCCGGTAAGGGAGAGGTTCGCCGCATGACTGCAGCGCTCAGGGCAGCACCGGTGTCCTCGGAGACACGTCTTGGTGCCAGGCACCAAGACACGGCCGGAAGGGAGCATCAGTTACCTCGCCGAGCGACGGCCGGCGGAACGGGCTCCAAGAAACCTCAGGCGAGGCCGCCGCCCGGCCTCGCCTGATTCTCTCGAGAAGAGAGCCGCTATGAGTCTCCGAGCCGGCCCCGCCGCAACGGGCCCTCTCGGTCTTTGTCCGACCCAGGCCCCGCCGCATCGGGCCCGCTCGGTTACAAGCACTTTCGGGCACAAGCGGTCGGTTGATCCATCACCCTTTGGCGGTTGATTACGCCGCTTCACTAACTTCCCCGGCGAGATGACCGCCCGGCCCGGATCGGCGTAGAGTGGAATCCATGGCGACCCCGTTCGAAAAACGCCTGCAAAACGGGCCTATTGTCGTGGCGGACGGCGGAATGGGCACGCTGATCTCCGGGGCCGTCCCCCGTCTGAGGTTTCCTGAGGAGGCGAACCTCAGCTCACCGGAGACGGTGGTATCGCTTCACGTCAGCTTCATCAACGCCGGCGCCGACCTGATCGAGACGAACACGTTCGGCGCCAACCGCCGGAAGCTGGCCGCGCACCGGCTCGACGACCAGGTGGAGGCGATCAACAGCGCGGGGGCGAAGCTGGCGCGCGAGGCGCGGGAGATCTCCGGCCGCGACATCTACATCGGCGGCTCGATCGGCCCGCTCGGCGACCACGGCAGTACGCAGGACGAGCGCCGCGAGATCTTCGCGGAGCAGGCGAGCGCGCTTCAAGCCCGGGGAGTCGACCTGTTCCTGGTCGAGACGTTCTTCGAGCTCGACGAGCTGCTGGCCGCACTGGAGGCCGTGCGCAGCATCTCGTCGCTCCCGATCGTGGCGATGCTCACCTTCGACGAGCAAGGGGAGACGCTCGGCGGCGTCACCGCGCGGAAGGCCGTCGAGGCGCTATCGGACGGCGGACTTGCCGCGGTCGGCGCGAACCACGGCGCGGGCGTCCATGCGGCGCTGACGGCGCTGAACGAGATGCACGACGCGGATGGAGCGCTCGCGCTTGCGGCCATGCCGAACATGGGCCTGGCCAGCCTCGCCGGGAGCCGCGTCGTCTTCCCGCATGCGACGCCGGACTACTTCGCCGACTTCGCCGCGCACGCACGCGACCTCGGCGCGAAGATCATCGGCGGGTGCTGCGGCACGACGCCGACCGAGATCCGGGCGATCGCTGCAGCCGTGAAGGAGGAGCGAACGGCGTCCTCCCCGCTCGTGATCCAGGAGCGCGAGGTGACGCTCTCGATCGTCGAGCAGGCGGAGGACACCAGGCTCGCGCGCATGTTCCGCGAGGGCCAGTGGGTCACCTCCGTCCAGCTCGACCCGCCGCTCGGCGGCAACCACCGCGGGATGTTGGAGATCGCCGCGGCCCTCGAGGACGGCGGCGCCTCCTTCGTGGACATCAACGACAACGCCACGGCGCGGGCGGGAATGAGCGCGCTGATGCTCTCGACCGCAATCGAGCGCTCGACCGCAATCGAGACGATTCCGCACCTGACGACGCGTGACTCGACCGTCCTCGGGCTGGAGTCCCAGCTGCTCGGGGCGCACGCGGAGGGGATCCGGAACATCCTCGCGGTCACCGGCGATCCGCCCGAGGTCGGCGACTACCCCGGCTCGAGCGGCGTCTACGAGGTGGACGCGATCGGGCTCACGCAGCTGATCTCACAGCTGAACCGCGGCGAGGACTACAACGGGCGCTCGATCGACGCCGCGACCTCGTTCTTCACCGGCGTGGCGCTGAACCCGACCGCGGACGACCTGGACGTCGAGGTCGAGCGCTACCGCCGCAAGCTCGACGCCGGTGCCGACTTCGCGATGACGCAGATCATCTTCGACCTCGAGTTGCTCGACCGGTTCTTCGACCGGTTCGGCGGGCCGTCGCCGATCCCGGTGCTGGTCGGCGTCTTCCCCGTCTGGAGCCATCCGCTGGCGCTCCGGCTGCACAACGAGGTGCCGGGCATCGTCGTCCCGGATCACGTGCAGGAGGCCCTGCGGGATGCGGGCCCAGAGGGGCCGAAGGTCGGGATGGAGCTGGCGCGCGAGCTCGTCGAGGCGTCACGCAGCCGCGCGGAGGGCGTCTACCTCGTCGCGCCGTTCCGGCGCCCACTCGGGATCCTCGAGCTCTTGGCGGACGCGGCCTAAGAGGCGCAGTCGCCGGTCGAGACCGGGCGGCGGGCGCCCGCGATCGCCTCGCGTACGACGTCGGTCGGCACGGCGTAGCCGGCTGCGCTACCGGTTCGCGACGCGAAGACGGTGCCGACCACGCGGCCGTCGGCGTCGAGCAGCGGGCCGCCGGAGTTCCCGCGCCGCACACGGCCGCGGAAGCTCGTGATCCGCCGCGTGACGGGCCCGCGGCCGTACGCGTCCTCGCTGAGCACCGTCGCGGTTCCACCCGCTCGCCCCGGAGTCGCCCTCAGCGGGCCGTTCTCCGGATAGCCGGCGATCGCGACCGGTGTCCCTTGCGATGCCTCGGACTGTGCGAGCGGCTGGCGGCTCAGCCCGTCGACACGCAGGACCGCGACGTCGTTGCGCGGGTCGAAGGCGACAGCGACTGCCGACCTGCCGTCCGCAGTCGTGTCCGTCTGACCGGCGACCACGTGCGCGTTGGTCACGACGAGGTTCGGGCCCGCGACCCAGCCGGACCCGGAGATCCCGAGCCCGCACGCCGTTCCCAGGATGCGGACTACGCTCGACAGTGCGGTGCGGACCTCCGGATCGCGGCGCGATCTGCCGATCCGGCGGGTCGACCGCCGGCAGCGGCCCGGTGATCGACGGGAACGGATCCACGCGCGCCAGCGCGTTCAGCACGTCGCGAGGCGGAAGCAGCTCGTTGAGCTCCTGGACGACCACGGAGCGCTGCACGTCTCGCCGCAGCTCGAGCTGGCCGGGAAGCTGCAGCGCCACGGCCGCGAGGATCCAGATGACGGCGAAGCCGATCACGATGCCGAAGGCGAGCCCGCCGGCGGCGTCCACGAGCCTGAGCGGACTGGCCCGGAGCCGCTGCTTGATCGAGATGCCGACGGACGAGGCGATCACCTCCATGACGATCGCGCCGACGACGGCTCCGAGCAGCGCGACGAGCGGCGTGTACGGCGACACCGAGCCTTCGGCGAGCACGTAGGGCGCCAGCTTCGCGCCTGCAAGCGCGCCGACGACGACGCCCGCGGCGGACAGCACGCTGAGCGTCAGTCCCTGCCATAAACCGAGGAGCGCCGTGCCTGCGACGACCGCGAGGATGATCCAGTCGAGGCGGGTCACTCGCGGGGTACGCTAGCCAGCCTCATGGACGGGACTGCACTCGAGGAGCTGATCGACCGCTACAACGCGGCCTGGAACGCGCACGACGTCGACGCGATCGTCGACCTGCACACGCCGGACTCCGTCTTCGAGAACCACACGACCGGAGACGTCAACGTCGGCCGGGAGGCGATCGGCAATGCGCTCCGCGGCATCTTCACCGTCTTCCCCGACCTCGAGTTCGAGACCCGCAGGCGGTACATCCGCGACGATCTCGTCGTCCAGGAATGGACAGCGCGCGGCACGCATCTCGGCAAGATGAACCGCGCCGGCATGGAGGTCGAGCCGACCGGCAAGACCGTCGAGTACCGCGGGATGGACGTGATCCCGATCGAGGACGGGCTCGTCGCGCGCAAGGACGTCTACTCGGACGGCGTCACCTTGCTCCGCCAGCTTGGCCTGACCGCAATCTAACCGGCGCTAGACTGCGTATCTCTGCGCTAGGGGGCGTAGTTCAGTTGGTTAGAACGCCGGCCTGTCACGCCGGAGGTCGCGGGTTCGAGTCCCGTCGCTCCCGTAAAATGCTGGCGGTCCGGCGCGACCGCCAGTCGAACCGAAGCTGGCAAGCTATCTCGACCGGGATCCCCGGCCTGAGATGAGGAAGGACGTGCGCGAGTTCATCCGCCGCCTCGAGGCGGTCGGCCTCACGGTCGAGTCGACGCCGGGGCACTACCGCGTCCTGCGCGAGGGCAAGCCGCTCCGCAAACGGAACGGGATGCCGTTCACGCTTCCGTTCTCGCCCGACACGATCCGGTGGCGCCGAGCGGCGATCGTCGAGCTGCGGAAGCTCGGCATCGACCTCTAGCGCGAGGCAGAAATGCCGAAGCCCGCCGACCTTTCGGTCACCGGGCTTCGACGGCGATACGTTCCCAGCCGCAACCGCCACGCGGCGGGCCGTTGTCAGGAGACGTGGAGTTTCTCCTTCAGCTTCCCGACGCGCCCCTCCAGGTCTTCCTTCATCTCCGACTTGCGCTCCTTGGCCAGTTCTCGCCGGGCTTCGAGCGCAGCGGCGGTCGCGGCCTCTTCCGACGCCTCGAGCTCGCCCACGACCTCATAGGTCGGCCGGCGCGTCACCTCGCCGCCGAGCTTGGCCATCTCACCGTCGATCACCTCGACCGCCGGCTCCGCCACGGTCGCCATGACCGCGGTCGATCCCTGCGGAATCGCCGTGCCGAAAGCGTTGAGCGCCTCATCGGACTTCTCGGCGCGATCGATGTCGAAGGCTCCGCCGACGAGAGCGCCGGCACCCCAACCGACCAGAACACCGACCGGCCCGCCCAGGACGCCAATGAGCATCCCGAGCAGCGAGCCGCTCGCCAAGCCGACGGGGCCGACGTTCTCGGCGCCCTCCGGGATGCGCAGCGTGCCCTCCGGCGTGCGTTCCACCACCGCCGCAGACGCCAGCGTGATGCGGCCCTCGGCGTCGCACTGCTTGAGCACACTCAACGCCTGGTACGCCTTGCTCTGGTCGGTGAATGTAACGACGACCACGTTCTCGACCTCAGCCATTGCTCCTCCCTTCGCTTCGGATCTTCCTGTCGCACACACCTTCTCGCGCGTCGCTGCCAAGCCGCTGCCACGCCCGCCGCGGGTGCTGCCACCACGGCTCTCGTGGAGGAATCGGACGTCCGGCGCGCCAGCGCTCGCCCGTCAGAGAACGTTCGCGACGCGCCACCATGTGACGTACGTATCCGATCGAACGCGGCAGACCGACGAACACAGCGGCAAGACTCCTGACATGAACCGACACAATCAGCAGCTGGTGCACCGTGGCTGGCGACGCGCCGATCCGCCCCGACAACCGGTGTTGTTCGTCAACCCGGCGTCCGGCGGCGGAAAGGCCGTGCGCGCGGAACTGGCGAAGCATGCGCGCGAACACGGGATCGAGGTGAGCGTCGTCGGCCCCGATCGGACGCTGGCGGCGCTCGTTCGTGAGGCCGTCGAGGGCGGCGCGGATGCACTCGGCATCGCCGGTGGCGACGGGTCGCTCGCCGTCGTCGCAGCGGCCGCCCAGCAGCACGGCGTTCCACTCGTCTGTGTTCCTGCGGGCACGCGAAACCACTTCGCGCTCGACCTGGGCGTCGACCGGCACGACTTGGTCGGTGCGCTCGAGGCGTTCACCGACGGCGTCGAGCGCCTGATCGACATGGGCAGCGTGAACGGTCGCCTGTTTCTCAACAACGTCTCGCTAGGGATCTACGGCGAGGCGGTTCGCCAGTCGACGTATCGCGACGCGAAGGCGCGAACCCTGGTCGAGACGGCACGCGAGGTGCTCGGACCCAGCGCGGCAGCACCTGAGCTCCGCCTCGTCGACGACCAAGGCCGCGAGCACCGTAGTCCGGCTGTCGTCCTCGTGTCGAACAATCGCTACGCCCTCGATCGGCCGCTGGCACAGGGCACGCGGCCCAGGCTCGACAGCGGCCGTCTCGGGGTCATCGTCCTCGACGCGCCAGGCACCAGCCGGACGCCCGGGCGAGCGTGGACCGCGACCTCGCTCAAGGTGCATGGGCCGGCGCCGGTGCACGCCGGCATCGACGGCGAAGCGATCGATCTGAGCCCGCCGCTCGACTTCTCGATCCTGCCCTCCGCGCTGCGGGTCAGGATCTCATCACGCCACCCGGGTGTGTCCCCGTCGGGCCTGCTTACCTGACACGCCGGCGTGGCATCGGCCTCGTCGCGTTCGAGGCTTTATTCGGGCCGTTCTCGCACGAGGCGCGTCTTCACGTGGAGCTTCGTCGGCGGCCGGACGTTGCGAAACGGGCCCCGGCTCATGCCGAAGCGGCGCTGATCGACCATGGTCGTCGCCTCCAGCTCGAGCGCGCCGTCGATCATCCGCACCGATGCGTCGAACGCGATCGGAACCGGGGTACCCGCGACTGTGAGCTCGCCGTTCACGTGCACGCGTCCGTTTCCCAGTCCGGTGATGTGCTTCGACGTGAACCGCACCTGTGGATGCTCGGCGACGTCGAAGAAGTCGACTGACCGGAGGTGCTTGTCGCGTGCGGCGTTGCCGGTGTCGACGCTCGCGGCGTCGATCGTCAGCTCGATCGCCGAGCCCGCCGGCCCTACGACATACGAGCCGTCGAAGCGGCGGAAGCGGCCGCGAACGGTGTGAAGGCCCCACAGGTGCCTGACCTCGAACTCGACCGTCGTCCGGCTGCGATCGGCCGTCCAGTGCTCGATCGTCGTCTGTGTCTCAGCGATCGTGCTGATCATCTCGTCTCCTTGCTTGTTGGGTCGCCGCGAGCATCTCGGGGCCGGCTGCCATACGGCTGCCGTGCTGCGGGTCCAACGCCGCCTCCTGGCTAGGCGCCCGACTCTTCGGCGGCCAGCGAGGCGAAGACGGCACTCACGACTGCCGTCACGGGCACAGCCAGATACGCGCCCGCGATCCCGAAGAGCGAGCCGCCGGCAGCGACCGCGAGCAGGATCACCGCGGGGTGGAGGGCGACCCTGCGGCTCTGGATGACCGGCTGGAGGAACGTGCCCTCGATGAACTGAACGCCGATGATGAGCCCGAGGACCGCGAGCGCGAGCTGCCAGCCTCCGTCCGCCAAGGCGACGAGCACCGCGACGAGGCCGGAGACGAACGCGCCGACGTACGGAATGAACGAGCCCATGAACACGAGCACAGCCAGCGCGAAGGCGAGGGGCACGTCGAGGAGCCAGAGCCCGGTACCGATCAGCACCGCGTCGATCGTCGCGACCATCGCCGTTCCGCGCACGAAGCCGCCGAGCACGTCCCACGCGCGCCGGCCCGCGCGATCGATCACGGGCCGCACCTCGGGACCGACGCCGCGCAGGATCGCGGACCAGAGGGCCGCGCCGTCGCGCAGGACGAAGTAGAGCATCGCGACCGACAGAACGACGCCCGCGACGACGCCTGCACCTGTCTGCACGCCCGCGGCGGCGTAGCCCGAGGCTTCGCGCCAGGCATCCCGGAGTGACGACTCGAGCTCGTCGGTTCGCGCTCCAGACAGCTCGATCGGCTGGCCCTGGAGCTGGCCGGCGATGTCTTCGACCGCCTTCGAGACGGCCGCCCGGAGCTCGTCGAACTGCTCGACGACCGAGATCGTCGCCACGGCGACGATCCCGAGCACCACCGCCAGACCCGTCAGCAGGGCGAGCGCCGCTGCAGGCCGTTCGAGGTGCCGACGGCCGCGGAACCACGCGGCGAGGGGCGACAACGCCGGCGCGATCGTGAGCGCGACCGCGATCGGCAGGACGATCACGCGGAGGTACCAGAGCAGCGCGAGGACGAGCGCCAGCGCCGCGGTGCAGACGAGCAGCCTCCACGCCCATCCCGCGGCCCGTTCGAGGTTCTGCGTTGCGGCTGGCAGCTTCATCGCACGATCAGTCGAGCGTCGTGAGCGCGTAGGCGACGAGGAAGCCGCCGCTCGTGGCGAAGGCGACGAGCGGCCCGCCCTCGGCGTATGCCTCGGGCATCACCGAGTCGGCGAGCGAAGCGAGTACCGCGCCCGCTGCGAACGCGGCCAGCATGCCGAGCGACTGCTCGGACGCGACACCCGCGGCGAGCCTGCCCACGACCAGGGCGACGGCGAGCAGCGCCGCCGTCAGCCCCCATACGGAAAGGACGCGGGCGGAGGAGAGTCCGCCCTGGCGCAGCTTGGCCGCGCCGCCGAATGCCTCAGGGAAGTTCGAGGCGACGATCGAGGCGAGGAGCGCGTACGAGCCGCCCTCGGCGAGCCCGACACCCAGAGCGAGGTTCTCCGGGACGCCGTCGAGCGTGACCGCCGCGACGAGGGAGAAACCGACGGCGGTCGCGCCCGTGTGCCGCTGGAGCAGGAGATCCACCGCAACGAATGTCGCGGCGCCGACCAGGAGAGCAGCGGACGCGCGTCCAAGCCCCGCCTGTCGGTGCGCCGGCTCGAACAGCTCGAACGCGACTGCAACGACCAGCGCGCCCGCCGCGAACGCGAGCAATCCAGCCGTCAGCTGCCGCGGCGGCGTCCGGAAGCAGCCGAGCGCAGCGCCCAAGAGGAGCGCTCCCGCGGTTGCAGCGACGTAGAGGGCGACTTCGCGCATGCGCTCAGAGCGGCACGAGCGCCGACGGTCGCTCCGTGGATGGTGGGTGGATCCAGACGGCGAGGTTCGCCGCAATGAGGGCGATCGTCACGACCGGGAAGCGGCGCGCTGGGAGACCGTGGGAGAGCGGCAGCATGGGGCGACCGTCGGCTAAGGCGCTGCCAGATCGCTGCCGCCGAGCCCCTCCTTGCTGCCTCGGCCGCGGATCCGGGCACGGGTGATGCGGCGGGCGCGCCGCAGCGGCTGTGACGAGGTCAAGCGCGTGGTCGAGGAGGCACACGACGAGGCAATCCGCCTCCGCAGCCGCCTGGACGGGCTCGCCGAGGCACTGCTCCGCGACGAAACGCTCGATCAGCCGCAGGCGTACGCCGCCGCCGGGCGCGCTCCGCCGCCCGAGGACGAGGCCGCGCCCGTCGAGGCTGCCGCGCCCGTCGCCACGTAAGGCTCGCATTCCGGGCCTACACGCGCGAGCGGAAGCGTGCGAGACTGGTGCGTGCAGGCCACCCCTGCCCGCATGATCGACCCGCTGGAAATCCGGCTGCTCGGCCCGTTCGAGGTCCTCGCCGGCGGACGGCCGGCGAACATGAGCGGCAGCAAGCGCCAAGGCCTGCTCGCGCTGCTCGCGCTTCGCTGCGGTCGCGTCGTCGGCGTCGACTCGCTGATCGACGCGTTGTGGGAAGACGACCTGCCTGCGGCGCCGCGCAACGCCGTCCAGCACCACGTCGCTCGTCTTCGCGCTGCACTCGGCCAGGACGCGATCGTCGCCTCGCCCGATGGATACGCGCTGACCGACGCGACCGTCGACGCGCTGCGGTTCGAGGAGTTACTCGCGGAGGCGCGTGGTGCACTGCGCGCGGGCGATGCCGTCGCCGCGGCCGAGTCGGTCACGTTCGCGCTGGAGCTCTGGCGCGGCCCGGCGTTGCACGGGCTCACGGACACGGCCTGGTTCAGCGCCGAGGCGCGGCGGCTCGAGTCGCTTCGAGTCGACGCGCTCGAAGAGCAGTTCGAGGCGGCGCTCGCGCTCGGAGACCATCGCGAGATCGTCGCCGCGCTTCGAGCGGCGCTCGAGGAGAACCCGTTCCGGGAGCGGCTGTGGGGGCAGCTGATGCTCGCGCTCTATCGCTGCGGCCGCCAGCCCGACGCGCTCGAGGCTTACGGCGAGGCCCGGCGCGTGCTCTCCGAGCAGATGGCGCTCGAGCCAGGCCCCGAGCTGCGCCGGCTGCAGGAGGCGATCCTCACGCACGACCCCGCGATCGCCCCCGCCCCGGTCGCGCCGAGGCGCCGCGGCAACCTGCCCGCCCCGTCGACGTCGTTCGTCGGTCGCGAGCAGGAGCTCGCCCAGGTGGTCGAGCTGCTGCGCGAGCACCGGCTCGTCACGCTGACGGGGCCGCCCGGGGTCGGAAAGAGCCGGCTCGCGCTCGAAGTCGCCCGCGCGCTCGAAGGCGAATCCCGCGCCGGCGCGTGGCTCGTCGACCTCGTGCGCGCAGGCAGCCCCGACGACGTCGTCCGCCTCGTCGCCGCAGCCGTCGACGCTCGCGGCGCCGACCCGCTTGCTCGCACGGTCGCGCGCCTCCGCGACGACGACGCGATCCTCCTCCTCGACGCGTGCGAACCGGTCGTCCAGGAGGCGGCGCGAGTCGCAGCGGCCGTGCTCGCCGAGTGTCCGGGCGTGCGGGTACTCGCGACAAGCCGTGAGGTGCTCCACCTTCCGGGCGAGGTTCGCGTCACGGTCGAGCCGCTCGCGCTGCCCGATCCGGAGTCGACCGACGGCACTGCCTCACCGGCGGCTCAACTCTTCCTCGATCGCGCCCGCGCTGCGCGGCCGCGGTTCGAGCTGACCCCCGACGCAGCGCGAGATCGTCGGCGAGATCACCCGTCACGTCGACGGACTGCCGCTCGCGATCGAGCTCGCCGCTGCGCGGCTCAACGCTCTCGGGCTCGCGGAGCTCCTGCTGGTCGTCGAGCGCCGCCTCGGGCTGCTTCGCGACCGGCCGGCGTCGGACGCGGGCCGCGCCGCGCTCGGGGCGCTCGTGGAGTGGAGCTACGACCTCTTGCACGCGGACGAGAAGGCGCTGCTCCACCAGGTCGCGGTGCACCGCGGCGGCGCGTCGTTGCCGTCGCTCCACGCCGTCGGTGCGAGCGAAGGGCTCGACGCGGCGACCGTGACGTACCTGCTCGGCGTCCTGGTCGACAAGTCGATCCTCTCCGCGTCGTTCCCCGCCGAAGGTGCGCGCTACGACCTGCTCGACACGGTGCGGGATTACGCGCTCGAGCGTCTTGCCGAGAGCGGTCGTCTCGCCGCCGCCCGGCGGGCGCACGCCGAGTACTTCGCGACGCTCGCCGACGCAGCGTGGGGGGAGCTTCGCGGACGCGACTGGCAGACCTGGGTCCGCCGGCTCGACCTCGAGCACGACAACCTGTGGGCCGCGCTCACGTACGCTCGCGATGCACGCGACAAGGGCATCGCCACCCGCCTGGCGTCGCTCGCCTGGTACTTCACGCTCGCGGAGCGCGTGACCGAAGGGCGGCGATTCGTCGAGCTCGCGCTCGCGGAGGCGTCGGACGACATTCCGTTCGATCGGCGGCTCGACGCGCTTGGCGGTCTCTGCTTCCTCGCGACCGAAGAGCTCGACCTCGACGCCGCAATCGAGATCGGCGAGCGCGCGCTCGCGCTCGAAGCGACCGGCACGGACGCGCCGCAAGTCGGTTTCGCGCAGGCAACGCTCGCACTTGCCGTCGCCGCTGCCGGCGACGTCGAGCGCGGCGCCACGCTGGCGGAGCAGGCGCGTGCGACGCTCGAAGGAGGCCGAGATCACTGGTCGTCCGCAGTCGCCAGCCTCCTCCGTGCGCACATCGCGGCAGCCGTCGGAGACGCCTCCACGGTCGCGGCCATGGCGGCGGACGCGCACCGCCACGCCGATGCGATCGGGTTCGACGCATTCCGCGTCCCGGCGATGCTGCTCGATGCGTGGGTCGCCGAGCGGCGGAACGACGGCGACGCCGCCACGGACGCGTACCTTCGCGCACTCGATCTCGCGGGCGACGCAGGCTTCGCGGACCACGTCGCGTTCGCCCTGTCCGGGCTCGCTTCATGCGCCCTTGCGCGCAAAGACCTGCGCCACGCCGAAGAGCTGCAGCGGCGCGCCCTCGCAACCGCCGAGGGAGCGCGTGCGGACTGGGCCGCCGCCCATGCGCGCGTCGAGCTCGGCCGCATCCTCGCCGCGGCCGGCGACACCGACACCGCCGCGAAGCTGTACCGGAACGTCCTCGAGTGGTCGAAGCGGCCGCGCCGGCACGGGCCG
>CAWKNQ010000010.1:0-28932 GCA_963850995.1 uncultured Gaiellaceae bacterium
TTTCACATCAAGTCTCTAGGCGCGCAGGTGCTCGGCGAGCGCGGCCACGAACCGCTGCGTCTCGGCGGCCGGCTCGGCCTCGCGCGGCGGGTCGCAGACGTGCCGCTCGGACAGGAGCCCTTGCTCGGCCAGCCTTGTAACCGCGCTGTGCCTCACCTGCTGCCGGTCGACCCCGGTGGGCAGCTCGAACGCGAGCACGTCGAGCTCCTCGTCCGCGAGGCTGGGGAAGCGGGCGCGCATGCGGCCGACGTTCGGATCCTCGTCGTGCAGGTGCAGCCACGTTCGCGTCTCGGGGTGCAGCGTGGTGGCGCCGACGTAGACGACCCCGTCGCGGGCGATCCAGGCATAGACCCACTGGCCGCCGCTCTCGAGCTCGCCTTCCCTGACGCGCAGATCGAGCATCAGACGAGCGGCGGCTCGTAGGCCGGCTCCTGCCGGCCCACCTCGAAGACCACCTCGCGCTCCTTCGGCTGGATCTGCCCCGCCTTGATCTCCTCGGCGAAGTGGCACTTGACCAGGTGCCCCTCGAGCGGCCGCAGCTCCGGCTCCTCGTCGCGGCAGCGCGTCTCCTGCACGTAGGGGCAGCGGGTGTGGAAGCGGCACGCGGCCGGCGGGTTCGCGGGGCTCGGCAGGTCGCCCTGGAGCAGGATCGACGTCCGCTGCCGCTCGACCGCCGGGTCGGGGATCGGGATCGCCGAGAGGAGCGAGATCGTGTACGGGTGGAGCGGGTTGTCGTAGAGGTCGTCGGCGGGGGAGAGCTCCATGATCTGGCCGAGGTACATGACCGCGATCCGGTCGGAGATGTGCCGGACGACGGCGAGGTCGTGCGCGATGAAGAGGTAGGTGAGCTCGAAGTCGTGCTGCAGCTGCTCCATCAGGTTGACGATCTGCGCCTGGATCGAGACGTCGAGCGCCGAGACGGGCTCGTCGCAGACGAGGAAGTCGGGGTTGAGCGCGAGCGCGCGCGCGAGCCCGATCCGCTGCCGCTGGCCGCCCGAGAACTCGTGCGGGTAGCGCGTCGCCGCGTCGGCGGGCAGGCCGACCGTCTGCAGGAGCTCGCGCACCGTCTGCGGGAGCCCCTTGCCGCCGCGGCCGTGCACGCGCAGCGGCTCGCCGACCATGCGTGCGACCGAGTGGCGCGGGTTCAGCGAGGCGTAGGGATCCTGGAAGATCATCTGCATCCGCCGGCGCAGCGGTCGCATCTCGCCCTCGCCGAGGTGCGTGATGTCGGTCCCGTCGAAGACGATCGAGCCGCTGGTCGGCTCGTAGAGGCGCAGGATCGCCCGCCCGACGGTCGACTTGCCGCACCCCGACTCGCCGACGAGGCCGAGGGTCTCGCCGCGCTCGATCGTCAGCGAGACGCCGTCGACCGCCTTCACGTCGCCGACATGACGGTCCATGACGATCCCGCTCCGGATCGGAAACCAGACCTTGAGGTCGTCGATCTCGACCAGTGCCTTGCCGTTCGTCGCAGTCTCGCTCACGCGGCGCCTCCGAGCCTCGTGCGCTCCCACTCGTCCGCGGGGACCGGGTTGAAGCAGCGGACGTGGTGGTCCTGCTCGAGCTCCTCGAGCTGCGGCAGCTCCTCGCGCGACTGCTCCACCTCGAAGCGGCAGCGGGGCGCGAAGGGGCACTCGGCCGGCTCGCTGAGCATGTTCCGCGGCGAGCCCGGGATCGGCTGCAGCCGCTGGCGGCGGCCGGCGTCGATCCGCGGCACGCTCTGGAGCAGGCCGAGCGTGTAGGGGTGGCGCGGCCGCGCGAAGATCCGGTCGGCGGTGCCGGTCTCCACGAACATGCCGGCGTACATCACGTTGACGCGCTCGCACATGCCGGCGACGACGCCGAGGTCGTGCGTGATCATGATCAGGGCCGTGTCGCGCTCGGCGACGAGGCTCTTCAGGAGCTGGAGGATCTGCGCCTGGATCGTGACGTCGAGCGCCGTCGTCGGCTCGTCGGCGATCAGCAGCTTCGGCTCGCACGCGAGCGCCATCGCGATCATCGCGCGCTGGCGCATCCCGCCCGAGAACTGGTGCGGATAGTCCTTCAGCCGCATCTTCGGGTTCGGGATCCCGACCTGCTCGAGCAGCTCGGTCGAGCGGCGGTCGGCCTGCTTGCGGTCCATCCCGAAGTGCGTCTCGAGCGCCTCGCGGATCTGCCGGCCCACCGTCAGGACGGGATTGAGCGAGGTCATCGGGTCCTGGAAGATCATCGCGATCTCCCGGCCGCGGATCGAGCGCAGCTGCTCGTCCTTCAGCTGCAGCAGGTCGCGGCCCTCGAAATGCGCCTGCCCGGCCGTGACGCGTCCGTTCCGGGCGAGGATGCCGAGCAGCGCGAGCGAGGTGACGCTCTTCCCGCAGCCCGACTCGCCGACGATGCCGAGCGTCTCGCCTGCGGCGATGTCGAACGAGATCCCGTTGACGGCGTAGACGAGCCCGCGCTCGGTGCCGAAGCGGACGTGCAGGTCGTCCACCGAGAGGAGGGGCTCTCTAGCCACGCCCCGCATCTTCGGGTCCATCGCTTCGCGGAGGCCGTCGCCGATCAGGTTGAAGCCGAGCACGGAGATGATGATCGCGACGCCCGGGATGATCGCCAGGTGCGGCGCGGTCTGGAGATAGCGCGTCGTGTCGGTGAGCATCGTCCCCCACTCGGGCGTGGAGGGGTCCTGCGGGCCGAGGCCGAGGAAGCCGAGCGCGGCCACGTCGATGATCGCCGTCGCAAGCGCGAGCGTGGCCTGCACGATCACGGGCGAGATCGCGTTCGGGAGGATGTGCGAGGCGAGGATCGCCCGACGCGGCACGCCGATCGAGCGCGCGGCGAGGACGAAGTCGTTCTCGCGCTGCGCGAGCACCGAGCCGCGCATCAGCCGCGCGAAGATCGGGATCTGCGTGACGCCGACTGCGATCATGATCTGGAAGAGGCCGGGGCCGAGCATCGCCACGATCCCGATCGCGAGCAGCAGTCCGGGGATTGCGAGCATGATGTCGGTCAGCCGCATGATCACGCTGTCGACGATGCCGCCGAAGTAGCCCGCGATCGCACCGAAGAAGAGGCCGATCGAGAGGCCGACCGTGACCGAGACGACTCCGATCAGGAGCGAGAAGCGGGCGCCGTAGACGATCCGCGAGAGCTCGTCGCGGCCCTGCTGGTCGATGCCGAACCAGTGCTCGGTCGACGGGCCCGGGCAGCAGGTACCGCCGAGCCGCGAGAGGTCGCCGACCCGTCGGATCCTCGGGGGCGATCCACGGCGCGAAGACGGCGACGAAGACGAACGTTCCGACGATCCCGAAGCCGACCATCGCGCCCGGGTTCCGGCGCAGGCGTACCCAGGCGTCCCGCCAGAGGCCGCCCCCGCCCGGCTCGAGCCCGATTTCTCGAGCTTCGATCTCAGCGACGCTCATGAGAGCCGGATCCGCGGGTTGAGGAAGCCGTACGAGACGTCGACGATCAGGTTGACGATCACGAAGACGAACGCGATGAAGAGGATCCCTCCCTGGAGCACGGCGTAGTTGCGCGCCTCGATCGCCTCGACGAGCCAGGTGCCGATCCCGGGCCACGCGAAGACGGTCTCGGTGAGCACTGCCCCGGAGAGGAGCAGGCCCGTCTGGAGGCCGATGATCGTCGCGATCGGCAGCATCGCGTTGCGGAGCACGTGGCGCCTGTCAACCGTCCGCGGCGACACCCCTTTCGCGCGGGCGGTGCGCACGTAGTCCTCGTTCTGGACGTCGAGCACGGCGGCGCGTGTGATCCGGGTGATGATCGCGAGCGGGATCGTGCCGAGCGCGATCGCGGGCAGGATCAGGTGCTGGATCGCGTCCCAGAGCGCTTCCCAGTTGCGGGTCAGGATCGCGTCGAGGATGTAGAAGTTCGTCGGGTGCTCGAGCTCGATCAGGACGCTGATCCGGCCGACGGTCGGGAGCCAACCCAGCCTCACCGCGAAGATGTACTTGAGGATGATCGCGAGCACGAAGATCGGGATCGAGATCCCGAGCAGCGAGGCGAACAGGCTGAAGTGGTCGAGGAAGCTCCCGTAGCGCTTCGCTGCCAGCACGCCGAGCGGGATCCCGAGCATGACCGAGAAGAGCATCGCGGCGATCGCCAGCTCGATCGTGGCCGGGAAGCGCTCGAGAAACTCGTCGAACACCGGCCGCCGCGACGTGATCGAGTCGCCGAAGTCGAACGAAAGGAGGTTCTGCAGATACGCCCAGTACTGCTCCCAAATCGGTTTGTTGAGCCCGTACTGCTCGTTGACCGCCTCGATCGCCTCGGCGGTCGCACGCTCACCGAGCAGGGCCGTGGCGGGGCTTCCCGGCAAGGCCCTGATCCAGAGGAAGACGAGGATCGAGAGCCCGATCAGGATCGGGATCAGGAGGAGGAGCCGGCGGACGACGAAGCGCAGCATGTCGTCCGCCGGACTCTAGTCTCTCCCTATTCCTCGATCGTGACCGTCGCGAACGACTCGTTCGTCGTCGGGCTTGCGACGTAGCCCTCCACGTTCGCCGAGAAGGCCAGTGCGGGCTCGGAGTGGGCGTACGGAACGCCCGGAAGCTGTTCCATGATCGCGCGGTTCGCTTCCTGGTAGATCGACTCCCGTTCCGCCTCGTCCGTCTCTTCCTCACCCTGGTTCAGCAGTTCCTGGATCTCCGTCAGCGGCGTTGTCGTCGTCCCCCAGGCCTTCTGCGGGCTCTGGAAGAACGTGCCGATGAAGTTGTCCGCGTCGCCGTAGTCGCCCGTCCAGCCGAGCAGGCGGGCGTTCCCCGCGTTCCCGCCGTCGACGCGGCCCAGGTAGTCCGGGTTCCACGGAGCGCTCTTCGGCGTCACCTTGAAGCCCGAATTGTTCAGGCTGGCGGCGAACGCCTCGAAGTTCCGCTTCGGGTCGGGCATGTACGGACGCGAGACGTCGGTCGGGTACCAGAACTCGAGCGGCACCGGCAGGGTGTAGCCGGCGTCGGTCAAGATCTTCTTCGCCATCTCGGGGTCGTACTCGTACGTCGTCACGTCGTCCGCGTAGCCGGTGACCTCAGGCGGCATGAACTGCGTCGCCACGACGCCCCGGCCGGAGTAGAAGTTGTCCACGACCGCCTGGCGGTCGAGGCCGTACGCGATCGCCTTCCGCACCTCGATGTCGTCCGTCGGCTTCTTCGCGATGTTGAAGCCCACGTACGCGACGTTGAAGGCGGGCCGGTCGATGATCTGCAGTTGGTCGTCGCCCTCGATCGTGGCGATATCCTGCGGCTCCACGAGGTCGTAGCCCTGGATCTCGCCGGTCTGCAGCGCCTGCAGCCGGGCGGCGTTGTCTGCGATCGGGCGAACGATCAGCGTATCGATCTTCGCCTTCTCGCCCCAGTAGTCGTCGTTCCGCGTGAGCGTCAGCCGGTCGTTCCGCACCCACGAGTCGAACTTGAACGGGCCGGTGCCGGCCGGGTTCTCGGTGCCGAACGTGCCCGTCGAGGTGAAGACGCCCTCGGCGTCGAGACTGCCCTCGTCAGCGTTGCCTTCCTGCAGCGCCTTCGGGCTCGCGATCGAGAACGACTGCTGCGAGAGCGCGGGGATGAACGTCGCCGACGGCTTCGTCAGTGTCAGGACCGCCGTCTGCTCGTCCGTCGCCTCGCAGCTCTTGTAGAGGCTCTCCTCCGGAGCGCCGCTCGCCTCGTCGTACGTCGCGAAGCCGCCGAACACGACCTGCCAGTAGTAGCTCGCAGCCGGGTTCGCCAGCGCTCCCTTGAAGTTGTACCAGCGGTCGAAGTTGAAGCAGACCGCCTCGGCGTTCAATGGCTCGCCGTCGTGGAAGGTGACGCCCTCGCGGATCTGGAACGTCCAGACGGTGCCGTCCTCGTTCGGCTCCCAGCTCTCGGCGAGACCCGGCTCCGGCTCCGTCGTGCCCGGCTTCAGCGCGACGAGCGTCTCGAAGATCTGCGTGATGACGCGGAGTGACTCGCCGTCCGAGACGAGTGCGCCGTCGAGCAGAACCGGATCCGCCGCGCCTGCGAAGACGAGCGTCCCTCCTGTCGCCTCGGTCTCGCCGGTCGCGCCGGCCGTCGTACCTGCTGCTTCGTCGTCGTCGCCACCGCAGCCGGCGGCGGCGACCGCCAGCATCGCGACGACGAGCAGCATCAACAACCTCTGCCACGTGATCCTCAAAATGTCTCCTTTCGGTCCAGCTCCCTGGGTTCAGCGGCAGTATCCCGAAGTTGCACAGCGCGGCGCAACTTTGTGCGCACAAAAAAGAGGATCCGCTCGCGCGGATCCCCTTCGTTCAGCTGGATGCCGGCTCGCGCTTACGCGGCGAGGCCGGCGAGGTCGCGCAGGGCTGCGAGCCGCGAGAGCGCCTGGCCCTCGAGCTGGCGGACGCGCTCGCGCGTCAGGTCGAGCTCGTGCCCGATCGCCTCGAGCGTCCAGGGCTCGCCCTCGAAGCCGAAGCGCAGCTCGAGGATGCGCCGCTCCCGCTCGGGAAGCGCGTCGAGCGCCCGGCGGACGCCCTGCTTGCGCAGCGACTCCTCCGCCTCGTCGAACGGGTCGGCGGCCTCGCGGTCGGCGAACAGGTCGCCCAGCTCACCCTCGTCGTCGGCGCCGACGGTCTGGTTCAGCGAGACCGAGGCGTGCGCGGCGCCGAGCGCCTCGTCGACGTGCTGGATCGGCAGGCCGGTCGCCTCCGCGAGCTCCTCCTTCGTCGCCTCGCGCCCCAGCTCGACCTCGAGCCGGCGCGCCGCGCGCGAGAGCTTCTGCTGCCGCTCGACGACGTGGACGGGAACGCGGATCGTCCGGGCGTGATTCGCGACGGCGCGCTGCACCGACTGGCGGATCCACCAGGTCGCGTAGGTCGAGAACTTGAAGCCGCGGCGCCAGTCGAACTTCTCGACGGCGCGGTTGAGGCCCAGTGTCCCCTCCTGGATCAGGTCGAGGAAGGGCACGCCGAGGCCGCGGTAGCCCTTGGCGATCGAGACGACGAGCCGAAGGTTCGACTCGATCATCGTCCGCTTGGCGACGGGGTCGCCGCGCTCGATCAGCTTCGCGAGCTGGACCTCCTGGGCCGCGTTCAGGAGCTTGTGGCGGCCGACGTCGGCGAGGAAGAGCTGCAGGCTGTCGGCGGCGCCGGTGGCGACGGCGGCGACGGGTGCCGGCTCGGGCTCGACTTCGGCCTCCTTCTCCTTCTCGGGCTCTTTCGTGTCCTTGTCCTTGGCCGCGCGCGATTGCCCGACCTCGAGGCCGAGCGTCTCCAGTTCGCGGGTGAGCTGCTCCGTCTCGTCGTCGGTCAGGTCGTGCTCGAGCACGAACGCCTCGAGCTCCACGGGCTCGATGAACCCGCGCTCCTCGGACCGTTCGACGAGCGCCTTGGCCTGCTCGGACTCAATCAGTTCGATCAGCTGGTTCTGCGTCAAAGAGAAACGTCAGTCCTTTCCGGCACTACTTCGAGGGCAAGCTACAAACTTTCCTCACCATAAGCGGTATTTCCTGCATCTGCCAGGGGCTACCGCTCCCGTAGGAGTGTCACAAGCTCCTAAACGCCGGGCTGCATCCAGGTATTCCGTCGAGGGCCAGATTTCGGTTTTGCGCGAGCGGCGCTTACGCGTCCGACTGCGCCCTCCAAGGTCAGAGACGCCGATCGTTAGCGAAAGTTTGGACCCTCGCCCGGATGTTCTCGCTACTTGCGGCGCTTCCGTTTGGGGGCCGGCCCTTTGGAGCGCCGTTCGGCGAGCAGCTCGGTCGCGCGCTCGACCGTGACGGTCTCCGGATCGTCGCCGCGCCGCAGGCTCGCGTTCGTCTCGCCGTCGGTGACGTAGGGGCCGAAACGGCCCTCCTTGAGCACGATCGGCTTGCTGCTGACCGGGTCGGGGCCGAGCTCGCGCAGCGGCGGCTTCGGCGCCCGGCCGCGGGGCTGCTTCGGCTGGGCGAGCACGGCGAGCGCCTCGTCCGACGTGAGCGTGAAGAGCTGCTCCTCGGACTCGAGCGAGCGCGTCTCGCTGCCCTTCTTCACGAACGGCCCGTAGCGCCCGTTCGAGACGAGGATCTCCTCGCCGTCGGGCGCCTCGAGCACGCGCGGGAGCGAGAGCAGGCGCACCGCCTCGTCGAGCGTGACCGTCTCCGGCGACATCGACTGGAAGAGCGAGGCGGCGCGTGGCTTCCCCGTCTCGCCCTCGGGGAGCACCTCGCTCACAAAGGGACCGTAGCGCCCGTTCTTGACGACGATCTCGCGCTCCCACTCCGGATGGACGCCGAGCGAGCGGTCGCCGGAAGGGGCAGCGAGCAGCTCCGCGGCTTTCTCGACCGTCAGCTCGTCAGGGGCGAGGTCTTCCGGCACGCTGGCACGCTCCTCGCCGCGCGTGACGTATGGCCCGTAGCGGCCGACGCGCAGGACGATCCCGTCGCCGATCTCGATCGAGTTGACGGCGCGCGCGTCGATCTCGTCGAGGTGGTCGGTGACGAGCGCGTGCAGGCCCGGCGTCCCGTCCCCGAAGTAGAACCGCTGCAGCCAGGCCACGCGGGCCTCGTCGCCGGCCGCGATCCGGTCGAGGTCGTCCTCCATGCGCGCGGTGAAGTCGTAGTCGACGAGCCGGCCGAAGTGGCCCTCGAGCAGCTGCGTGACCGCGAAGGCGACGAAGGTCGGCACGAGCGCCGTCCCTTTCTTGAACACGTAGCCCCGGTCGACGATCGTGCTGAGGATCGAGGCGTAGGTGGACGGCCGGCCGATGCCGCGGTCCTCGAGCGCCTTGACGAGGCTCGCCTCGGTGTAGCGCGACGGTGGCTTCGTCTCGTGCCCTTCCGCCTCGAGCGCGGTCGGCTCGACCGCCTGGCCGACCTCGAGCTGCGGCAGCCGGCGCTCGCTCTCCTCGGCGTCCGCCGGCTCGTCGCGGCCGGACTCGTAGGCGAGCAGGAAGCCCGGGAACGTGATCACCGTGCCGGCGGCGCGGAACTCGGCGTCCTCGCCTGCGGCGGTCGTCGCGCCGAGCCGGATCTTGACCGTCTGGCCCGAAGCGTCCTTCATTTGCGAGGCGATCGTGCGCTTCCAGATCAGCTCGTAGAGCGCGTGCTCGTCACGCTTCAGCTCTCCCGTGACCTGCTTCGGCGTGCGGAACCGCTCCCCGGCGGGGCGGATCGCCTCGTGGGCCTCCTGGGCGTTCGCGACCGCCCGTGCGTACGTGCGGGGCCGTTCGGGCACGGTCTCGGCCCCGTAGACCTCGGCCGCCTGGGCGCGCGCCGCCTTCAGTGCCGTCTCCGACAGCGCCACCGAGTCGGTGCGCATGTATGTGATGTAGCCGTTCTCGTACAGCCTCTGGGCCACCCGCATCGTCGTCTGCGAGTTGAGGCCGAGCTTGCGGCTCGCCTCCTGCTGGAGCGTCGACGTCCGGAACGGCGCCGCCGGGCGCCGCGTGTACGGCGACTCCTCCACCGAGCGGACCGCGAAGGGGCGGTCCCTGAGCTCCTGGGCCAGCCGCCTGGCCCGCTCCTCGTCGAGGATGACGACGTCGGTGCGAGGCTTTCCGTCCTCGCCGAAGTCGCGGCCCTGGGCGACCCGGCGCCCGTCGACCGCGGCGAGCGTGGCCTCGAACGCGCCCGGCTCGAACGTGCCCAGGATGTCCCAGTAGCGGGCGGCGACGAAGCGCATCCGCTCGCGCTCGCGCTCGACGACGAGCCGCGTCGCGACGGACTGCACCCGCCCGGCGGAGAGGCCCTGCGTCACCTTCTTCCAGAGCACGGGCGAGACCTCGTAGCCGTAGAGGCGGTCGAGGATCCGGCGCGTCTCCTGGGCGTCGACGAGCCGTTCGTCGATGTCGCGCGTCTCGCCGAGCGCCCGCTCGATCGCCTCGCGCGTGATCTCGTGGAAGACCATCCGCCGGACAGGCACCTTCGGCTTCAGCGCCTCGACGAGGTGGAAGGCGATCGCCTCGCCCTCGCGGTCCTCGTCCGTCGCGAGCAGGAGCTCGTCGGCGTCCTTCAGCTTGCGCTTCAGGTCGGCGACCACCTTCTTCTTGTCCGGGTCGACGAGGTAGTAGGGCTCGAAGCCCTCGGAGACGGCGACGCCGAGCGTGCCGTACTTGGGACGGTCGGCTTTCGGGACGTCCGAGGCCCGGCTCGGCAGGTCGCGGATGTGGCCGATGCTCGACTCGACCACGAAGTCGGCGCCGAGGTAGCCCGCGATGGTCTTGGCCTTCGCGGGGCTCTCGACGATGACCAGCTTCTTGCCTGACATGGCGGGACACGTTAGCGGGAGGTTGGGATACTGCCGCGATGGCGCCACGGCCAAGCCCCGTCTACATCCTCGTGGCCGGGCTCACCTGGCCCGTGCTGCGCGTCCTCTTCCGCCTGCGCGCACAGGGGCGCGAGCACCTGCCCGAGGGTGGCTACGTGCTCGCCGCGAACCACAACTCGAACTTCGATCCCTGGCCGCTCGGCATCCCGCTCTTCCCGCGCCGGTACTTGCGTTTCATGGCCAAGTCCGAGCTCTTCTGGACGCCGTTCAAGCAGTTCGCCGTCGCCGCCGGCGCGTTCCCGGTTCGTCGCGGCGAGCACGACACCGTTGCCCTCGAGACGGCGACGCAGCTCTGCCGCGAGGGCCACGTCGTCGTCATGTTCCCCGAGGGAACGCGGCGGAAGAAGGGGCTGCGGAAGAAGTACGAGGCCCGCGCCCACACCGGCGCGGCCCGGATCGCGCTCGACGCGGGCGTCCCGCTCGTCCCGGCCGGGATCGTCGGCACCGACCGGCTCGGGCGGCTCGCCCAGCTCCGCGTCGCCTACGGGCCGCCGATCCCCCTGGACGACCTGGACGGGCGCGAGGACGCGCCGCAGGTGGCGACCGAGCGGCTGATGGCGGCGATCGGCGAGCTCGAGCTGTCGGCGTGAAGGAACTCAAGCCGCTCCTGATCGTCGACGGGGACTCGTTCGCGCACCGGTCGTACCACGCGCTGCCGAAGTCGATCCGCCGCGCGGACGGCGGCCCGGCGGGCCTCCTCACCGGCGTCGGCAACCTGCTCGTCCGGCTCTGGGAGGAGGAGCAGCCGCGCGCGACGCTCGTCGGCTGGGACACGCTCACGGTTCCGACCTACCGGCACGAGGCGCTGCCCGTCTACCAGAGCGGGCGCGAGTTCGACGACGACCTGCTCGAGCAGCTCGACCTGGCGCCGCAGCTCGTCGAGGCGATGGGGTTCGCCGCCGCGAAGGCGGAGGGGTACGAGGCGGACGACTTTCTCGCCGCAGGCGTCGCGTTCGAGGAGGAGCGGGGAGGACGCGCGCTGGTCGCGAGCGGCGACCGCGACACCTTTCAGCTCGTCAGCGAGCGGACGATGGTGCTCCAGCCGCAGCGCGGCGGCGGCCCGCTCACGCGGATCGGCCCGGACGAGGTGCGCGAGCGCTACGGCGTCGAGCCCGCGCAGGTGCCCGACTTCATCGCGCTCCGCGGAGACCCCTCGGACCGGATCCCGGGTGCGCGCGGCGTGGGCCCGAAGACGGCCGCCGACCTGTTGCACCAGTACGGCAGCCTCGAGGCGGCGCTCGCCGAGGGGCGCTTTGCCGCCGAGGCCGAGGCGCTCCGGCTCTACCTGCGCGTCGCGACGATGGACCGCGACGCGCCGCTGCCGCCGCTCGAGGACCAGACGCCGACCTGGGACCGGGCCGCCGCGCTCGCCGGGGAGTGGGGGCTGGGCCGGCTCGCCGGCCGGCTGGAGGCGCTGTCGAGCTCCTGAGCAACCCGGCGCTCGCCCGCCTGCACCCGACGGGCCAGCATCCAGAGCGCCAGGACCGGCTGCTCGGGCTCGGCGGCGAGACGGTCGAGCGGTACGCGAGCCTCGAGCAGCTCGCCCGCGTCCACAGCGAGCCGACTACCTCGCGCTGCTCCGCTCGATCGACCGCCCCGCGCACCTGGACGCCGACACGATCTGCTCGGAGACGTCGTGGGAGGCGGCGACGCTCGCGGCCGGGATCACGCTCGAGGCGGTCGACCGGCAGGCGTTCGCGCTCGTGCGGCCGCCGGGACACCACGCGCTCGCCGACCGGGCGATGGGCTTCTGCCTGGTCAACAACGTCGCCGTCGCCGCCCGCTACGCGCAGGCCGAGCTCGGTCTCGAGCGAGTCGCGATCGTCGACTTCGACGTCCACCACGGCAACGGCACGGAGGAGATCTTCCGCGCCGACGACACCGTCTTCTTCGCCTCCGTGCACCAGTGGCCGTTCTACCCGGGCACCGGCGGCCCGGGCACGAGCGACGACACGACCCTGAACGTGCCGTTGCCCGCAGGCTCCGGAGACCACGCGTACGCCGCCGCCTTCGGAGAGCTGATCGAGCCGGCCGTGCGCGCGTTCGCGCCCGATCTCGTGCTCGTGTCGGCCGGCTTCGACGCCCATGCCGAGGACCCGCTCGCTCAGATGGAGGTCTCGGAGGAAGGCTTCAGCCGGCTCGCGCAGCGTTGTGCGGCCCTGGGCCCGCGAATGGCCGCCGTCCTCGAGGGCGGCTACAACCTGGCGACGCTGCCCAGGCTCGTCCGCGCGGCGCAGCTCGGCTTCAGCGCTTGACGCTAGCCGCGGGCAAGCGCGAGCTGCTCGAGCGCGCCGCGGCGAGACGAGACGCCCAGCTTGCGCAGCAGGCTCTTCACGTGCGAGCGCACGGTGTGCTCGGAGATGAGCAGGCGACCGGCGATCTCGTCGGTCGAGACGTGCTCGTCGAGCAGGAGCAGCACCTCGAGCTCGCGGGCCGATAGCGTCGCCGCGATGCGGTCCGGCACGCGGCGGCCGATCTTTCCCCCTGCCCGAACCTGGTCGAGCAGGCTGCGGGCGACCTCGCCCGAGAGCGCCGCTTCGCCCTGCGCGACGCCGCGCAGGAAGGTGACGATCCGCTCGGGCGGCTCGTTCTTCAGTAGGTAGCCCGCGGCACCCGCTCGAATCGCCGCGAGTAGGTTCTCCTCCGTTCCCGAAGCCGTGAGGACGACCACCTCGCAGGCGGGCGCCGCCTCGCGCAGGCCCGGCAGCGCGGTGAGCCCGTCTGTCCCGGCCATCGCAAGGTCGAGCAGAATCAGGTCAGGCTGGAGCGACGCAGCGAGATCGAGCGCCTCGGAGCCGTCCGCCGCCTCTCCGACCACGTCGAAGCCGCCCTGTGCGAGCAGCGACGCGAGCGCATCGCGGGTGATCGGATGGTCGTCCACGACGAGGATCCGGAGCGGCATCTAACTCTCATCGGCAGCCGGGTACCTGCCGATGAGAGGGAAATGCGAAAAACGTCGAATCGCACCTTCGAGTCCTGGCTCGCGGGCGAGCTGTTGCTGGTGGCGCTGCTCGCCTCGGCGACCGCCCTTTTCCTGACCACCCCGGGCCTGCGGCACACCTACGAGCTGCCGAACGGCAGGCTCGTGCTGGACACGGCCGTCGTGCTCGCTGCAACCGTCGTCGCCATCCTCGCCGGCGTCCGCTTCTCGGTCGAGCAGCGTGCGCTCGACCTGCTGCTCGCGGCCGGCTTTCTCGCCGCAGGGATCGGGACGTTCGCGTTCTCGGTCGTACCCGTGCTCGCCGGCTCGGAGCTCGGCGCGGGTGAGTCGTGGGCGGCGATCGGCTCGCGCGTGCTCGCGGCAACGCTGATCGCGCTCGCGCCGCTCGTCGCCGCGCGCCGGCTCGCGTCAGGCGGCCGGGCGATCCTCGGCGCAGTCGTGGCCGTGCTCGTCGCCCTGCTCGCGATCTGGCTGTCTGCGCGCGCGCTCGGCCCGCCGCACGGGCTGACGATCGCGACGTCGTGCCTCGCGCTCCTTGCGCTCACGGCCGTCGTCGGCTTCGCCGCTCGCTACCGCCGGCACGGCGAGGACCTCGACAGCTGGCTCGCGCTCGGCGCGACGCTGACCCTCTTCGCGGAGCTGCACTACGTGCTCTCGCCCGAGGTGACGATGGACTTCGTCACGCACGGCGACTTCCTACGCCTCCTCGCGTACGGGTTGCTCCTCGTCGGCGTCTGGCGCGCGATCAAGTTCGCCGAGCTCGGCCGTGCCGTCGCCGAGGAGCGCGCCCGCGTGGCGCGAGAGATCCACGACGGTCTCGCGCAGTATCTGTTCGCGGTCTCCACGCACGCGAGCATGCTCGAGGCAGGCGCTCCGCTCGAGCAGACGCTGCCGAAGCTGAGAAGCGCGGCCGATGCCGCCCAGCAGGAGGCGCAGTTTGCCGTCCTCGCGCTCGCGTCCGCAGGCGGCACGTCGCCGTTCGACGCGGCGCTCCGCCGCTACGTCGAGCTGCTCACCGCAGACGGCGTGCTCGAGGTCGACGTGGAGGTCGACCGCGCCACGGTGCTCGCTCCAGACGAGCAGATCGAGGTCTTCCGCATCGTGCAGGAGGGGCTGGCGAACGTGCGCAAGCACGCGGGCGCGCGCCGCGCCGAGGTCAGGGTCGGCGAGCGGCTCGGCCGGCGCGTCGTCACGGTTCACGACGACGGCGTCGGCTTCGACGGCGTCCCCGATCCCGCCGGCCAGGGCATCCGGAACATGCGCCTGCGGGCCGAGACGATCGAGGGCGGCTTCGCGCTCCGCTCGCACCCAGGCCGCGGCACCGCGCTCGAACTCGTCCTTCGCGCGTAGCCGGCACGCTGGGGCCACCAGGAACCTTGGCCGCGCTCCGCGCCCCCGCGGGCACGCGCTAGCGTGAGTCGTTCATGGGCTCGGAGGACGACGATGGAAGAGCAGCAGAGCGCGGCTGAGTTCGTTCTCGGCGACGCGTTCGCCAGGGTACTGACGGAGACGACGCCGTCACTCGTCTGCGTGCTCGACGGCGTCGGCCGCATCCTCCTCTTCAACGACGCCTGCGAGCGCGCGACGGGGTTCAGCCGGGACGAGGTGCTCGGCCGCGAAGTCTGGGACTTCGTCATCCCGCATGAAGAAGCGGAGGCGTTCCGCGAGGTGCTCGCGTACATCTGGAAGACCGGTCACTCGAGCCCGCAGGTCGGCCACTGGCAGACGAAGAATGGCGACCGGCGCTTGATCGCCTGGTCGAACAAGCCCGTGGCGGGCGAGGACGGCACGCCCGCCTACCTCGTCACGTCGGGACTCGACCTGACCGATCTGGCCCGCCGGCGCGCGGAGGACGAGCGGGCGCTCGAAGGCGACCCGGAGGCGAAGCTGGCGGAGATCGGCCAGCTCGCGCAGGAGCAGCGCTCGCTCCGGCGGGTGGCGACGCTCGTTGCGTCGGAGGTGAGCGCCGAGCGCGTCTTCGCGGCCGTGTCGGAGGAGTGCGCGCGGGTGCTGGAGGTGAACGCGTCGGCGATCCTCCGCTACGAGGGCGACGACACGGCGACCGTCGTTGGCCGGCACAACCGGGACGGGATCGAGGTGTTCCCGCTCGGAGACCGGCTGCCCGCGGACGAGACGACCACGATCGGTCGTGTGCTCGCGACCGGGGCGCCGGCCCGGATCGACGACTGGGGCGCGATGACCGGCGCGTTCGCGGAAACGATGTTGCAGATCGGCTACCGGTCCACAGTCGCGGCGCCGATCGTCGTTGCAGGCATCCTCTGGGGCGCGGTCGTCATCGGCAGCGAGGACCCGCTTCGGGCCGAGAGCGAGGCCCGGCTTGGCGCCTTCTGCGAGCTCGTCTCGCTGGCGGTCGCGAGCGCCCAGGCGCGCGCCGATCTTCGCGCATCGCGGGCCCGCATCGTCAAGGCCGGCGACGACCAGCGACGGAGGCTCGAACGCAACCTGCACGACGGCGCCCAGCAGCGCCTCGTCTCGGCCGTGCTGATGCTGCGAATCGCGCAGGCCCGGCTGACCTCGAATCCGGCAGCCGTGGGGGAGTTGATCGAGAGCGCGGCGCGAGAGCTCGACGGCGGGCTCGACGAGCTGCGCGAGCTCGCGCGCGGGCTCCATCCGGGCACGCTCACAGACCATGGCCTCCTCCGCGCACTGGAGGTGCTCGCGGACCGGCTCCCGCTCCCGGTCGAGCTGGACGTGCCCGAGGTGCGCCAGCCCGAGCACATCGAGGCGACCGCGTACTACATCGCGTCCGAGGCGCTGACCAACGTCGTCAAGCACGCCGAGGCGACGCGCGCCTCAGTGACGGTCGAGTGCGACGCCGACATGCTCCGCCTGGAGATCTTCGACGACGGCAAGGGGGGCGCCGACCCGGAGGCGGGCACGGGCATCCTCGGGCTCCGAGACCGCGCCGAGGCGGCCGGCGGCACCCTCTTCGTCATCAGCCCGCTGGGCCGCGGCACCACCGTCACGGTGGCGCTGCCGCTGACCGGCGACTGATTCTCAGGGGCCGCCGGCCGCACCCACCGGGCGCTCGACGTCGACCGCGCTGGGCGCCTCGGCGTCGTGTGGCGCCTCGATAGTGATGTTCGGTAGCAGCCGGTCGAGCCAGCCCGGGATGTACCACGACTTCTCACCCATCAAGGTCAGGAACGCGGGCACGAGCGTCATCCGCACGACGAGGGCGTCGGTGAGGATCGCGACCGCGAGCAGGAGCCCGAACTCCTTCGAGATGCGGTCGGAGGTGAGGATGAAGGCCGCGAAGACCGTTCCCATGATCACGGCCGCCGCAACCACCACTCGGCCGATCGCGGCGATCCCGTGCTCGACGGCTTCCCGCGTCTTGAGGCCGTGGACGTGCTCCTCACGGATGCGGCTCATCAGGAAGACCATGTAGTCCATCGAGAGGCCGAACAGGATCGCGAAGGCGATCGGTGGCACAAACGTCTCGATCGGCCCAGTCCGGTCGAGGCCGGTGAGCTCGAGCAGGTAGCCCTCCTGCACGACCAGCGTGAGCACGCCGAAGCCGATGAAGGCAGAGAGAATCGTCGTGATCGCGGCGGTGAGCGAGATCACGATCGACCGGAACGCCATCGCGAGCACGATGAACGTGACGCCGATGATGTAGAGCAGGAAGAGCGGCAGCCGCTCCATGATCCGCTCTCCGATGTCCTTGAACGCGGCCGAAAGGCCCGAGACGTACACGACGGCGTCGCTGCCTTCGGTCGCGGCGGGCACGACGTCGTTCCGTAACTGGTCGACGAGCTCGTCGGTCGCCTCGTCCTGCGGTGCCGAGTTCGGAGTGACGAAGACGATCGCGACGGTCTCCTCGTCGTTCAGCTGCGGCTCGGCGACCGAGGCGACGCCCGGCAACCCCTGGATGCCGTCGAAGAGCCGCTGCGGCGCATCGTCGTCGCCGTTGACGTCGACGACGATCGGAATCGGGCCGTTGAAGCCCGGACCGAAGCCCTCCGCGAGGAGGTCGTACGCGCGGCGCGCTGTCTGCGCCTCAGGCTGCGTGCCCTGGTCCGAGGCGCCCAGGCGGACGAGCCCCGAGGTCGCGGCGAGAGCCAAGCCCGCCAGCAACAGCACGATGAAAACCCACTTCGCGTGCGAGGTCACGAAGCGGCCCCAGCGCGCGATCAGCGTCTTCTCGCGGGCCTCATCCGAGTCGTCGATCGGCCGGAGGAACGGCACCTTGAGGCGGTCGATCTTGTGGCCGAGCTTAGCCAGCACCGCGATGAGGAGCGAGTTGGCGATGAGCACCGTGGTCAGGACTCCGAGTGCCGAGCCAATGCCGAGCTTGGTCACGAAGTCGAGGCCGAAGAAGGCGAGGCCGGTGACCGAGATGGCGACGGTGAGGCCGGCAAAGAGCACCGCCCGGCCGGCAGTGGCGCCTGCCTCTGTGGCGGCGTCCGCCGGTGAGAGCCCCTCGTGCAGCAGCTGCCGGAAACGGGTGACGATGAAGAGCGAGTAGTCGATCCCGACCCCGAGCCCGATCATCGAGACCAGCAGGGGCGTGATCGTGTTGATGTCGGTGAGGCCGGCGAGAAGGAAGAGGAGGAGGAACGCGCTCGCCACCGCCGTGAGCGCGAGCGCGATCGGGATCGCCGCCGCCACGATCGTCCGGAAGACGATGAGCAGCACGATGAGCGCCGCGAGCAGGCCGAGCAGCTCCTGCGTTCCCTGCTCGATCGGCGGGAACTCGGCGTCACCGTTGAACTCGGCCGTCACACCTGCCGGCTCGACGGCCTCCCGGACCGCCTCCTGCACCGCGAGCACCGACTCGCGGTCTTCCTCGAAGATGACCCGGTCGAACTGGGCCTCGGCGTAGGCGATGCGGCCGTCGTCCGAGAACGTGTTCTCGTCGAACGGGTCGCCGATGCTCTCGATCCCGGCGGTGTCCTCGGTCGGCGCGAACTCCTGCGTCTTCAGCTCGGCGATCACGCCCTCGATCGCCTCCTCCCGCTCGGGCGTGTCCAGCCGCTCGCCCTCAGGCGCGGCGAAGACGAGGTTCAGGACGCCGCCCTGCTCGGCGGCGAATTCGGACTCGATCAGGTCGGTTGCCTTCTGCGTGTCGGAGCCCGGAATCTCGAACTCGTCCTTCAGGCTGCCGCCGAACGCCCCGACCGAGAAGATCAGGAGCGCGATGATGCCGACCCAGCTGAGGACGACACGCCACGGGTGCGAGGCGCACGCCCGCATCCAGCGCGCGAGCCCGCCTGTCGCGAGGCGCTCGTGCGCTGCGAGCCGATCCGACGTGCCCTGCTCCTCGATTTCTGGCGTGTGCTCGGTCAT
This sequence comes from uncultured Gaiellaceae bacterium, assembly GCA_963850995.1. Classification (GTDB taxonomy): domain Bacteria; phylum Actinomycetota; class Thermoleophilia; order Gaiellales; family Gaiellaceae; genus Gaiellasilicea. The sequence goes on from CAWKNQ010000010.1 coordinate 18,501, forward strand.
GCGATCGCCCCCTCGTCGCTTCGGGTTCCTTTTAGAGACAGGCTGAAACCCCGGAAGTCATCGTTCGGCGGTGACGGCAGATCTGCTTACCCTGCCAGAAGGCGGCGCCTCGCCGTGGAGCATCGTGGCTAGAACGACCAGAACACGGGCACGAGCAGCACGGCGACGACGCCGAAGAGGGCCATCAGCGGCAGGCCGAGCTTCCAGTAGTCCGCCGAAGCGATATCCGCCCGGGCCCATCACCATCAGGTTCGCGGGGGTGGCAACCGGCGTCAGGAAGGCCGCGGCGGCCGCGACGCAGACGCCCATCAGCAGCGGTTTGGGCGACACGTCGAGCTCGGACGCCGCCGAGACGGCGATCGGGATCACGATCAGCGCCGTCGCCATGTTGCTGATCAGCTGACCGAGGGCGAAGGTGAGCAGGACGAGCCCGAGCAGAAGCGCGTGCGGGCCCGCGTCGCCGACGACGTCGACGAGCGCGTTCGCGAGCTTCTCGGCCGCGCCGGTCTGGACCATCGCCGTCGAGAGGGGGATCATCCCGCCGACGAGGATGACCGTCGTCCACGCGATCCCGCGGTATGCCTGCTCGACGGTGAGGACACCGGACAGGATGATCCCGCCTGCCGCGAGCAGCCCTGCGACCGCGGGCGGCACCAGGCCGGTGACGAGCAGGATCACCATCCCGGCGAGCACGAGCAGAGCCCGCTTTGCGCCAGGCCCGAGCGGGACCGCCTGCCGGCGGACGAGCGCCGGCTGGTCGACGACGAGCAGGTCCGGGTCGTCGAGGTGGTACTCGAGCGCTCCCCAGGTGCCCTGCAGGAGCAGGGTGTCACCGACCACCAGCTCCGTCTCGCCGGCCAGGTCCTCGCCCTTGCGCTGCACCGCGAGCACGACGAGGTCGCCGCTCTCGGTCACCATCCCGGGGAACACGGTCTCGCCGATCAGCGCGGAGCGGGGCGGGACGACCACCTCGGCGAGGCCCGACCCGCGGCTGACGAGCGCGTCGGGGTCGTCGTCGAGCGCGTACTGGTCGACGAGGGTTCGCGCGAGGTTGCCGAAGTCCCGCGTCACCGTGCGCGCCTTCCGCTCCGGCAAGCAGGCGCTCCCCGAAGACGACGACGATCGCGATCGTGCCCGCCAGGAGCGGCAGCCCGACGAGCGCGAACTCGAAGAACCCGAACCGGCCGACGCCCGCCTCGTCTGCGTACTCCGAGACGATCACGTTCACGGGCGACCCGGTGAGGGCGAGCAGCGAGCCGGCGTGGGCGCCGAACGCGAGCGGCAGCAGCAGCTGGGACGGCGACATGCGGAGACGCACCGCCATCACGGCCACGACGGGGAGGAGAGCCGCGACGGAGCCGTTCACGCTGATCAGCGCCGTGAGCACCGCGACGAGCAGCATCATGAGGACGATCACGCGCGGACGGCTGCCTCCGGACCGCGCGATCAGCTCCTGGCCGGCCCAGGCGGTCACTCCGGTCGAGTCGAGCCCTTCGCTGACGACGAACAGCGATGCGATGAAGATCACGGCCGGATCGCCGAAGCCGCCCAGCGACTGCTCGAGCTCGAGCACCCCCGTCGCCCAGAGCGAGAGCGCGACGCCGACCGCCACGATCGCGACGGGAAGGCGGTCCCAGACGAAGACGAGCCACCGTCGCGGCGAGGATCAGGAAGGTGATCGTCGACTGGCTCATACGCACGCGGCCGCCGTGGCCGCTCCGTATTACTCCGTTGCTGCGGCGATGCCGAGCATGACGAGGCTGGCCAAGGCGAGGAGCCCCATCAGCGGAAGCATGAAGCGGATCCACTTGTCGTAGCGGACGCCGGCGAGCGCGAGGCCGGCCATGACGACGGCGCTCGTCGGGGTGATGAACCTGGCGAGGCCGGCGCCCCAGCTCCACGCCGTGACGACAAGCGGCCGCGAGACCTCGGCGAAGTCGCCGAGCGGAGCGAGCAGCGGCATCGCCAGCGTGGCGTGGCCGGACGACGAGGGGATGATGAACGCGATCCCCGTGTTGATGATGAAGACGAGCGACGTGAAGCCGACCGCCGACGTGTCGCTGACGGCGTCCTCCATCCAGCTCAGGATCGTGTCGATCGTCTGCGTGTTGTTGAGGATCACGGTCACGCCGCGGGCGAGCACGACCGCGACGGCCGCGCCGATGAAGTCGCCGAAGCCACGGGCGATGTTCCCGGTGATCTCCTTCTCGCTGAAGCGGGCGACGAGGCCGACGACAACGGCTGCGACCAGGAAGAGGGCGGTCAGCTCCGGGAACCACCAGCCGAGGTTCCACCAGTAGTCGTTCTGGACGGTCTCGTGCGTGACCGGATCGGTCGTCTCGAAGCCGATGATCGAGTCCCAGGGGATGACCGAGAACACGAGCAGCGCAAAGGTGAAGGCCGTGATCACGAGGATCAGCTTCTGGCGGCCGGTCAGAGTCAGCTCCGCTGCCGAGTGCTCCTTCTCGATCTCCGCTGCGTCCTCCGGCAGGAAGCCGACGAGCGAGCGGTCAGGCTGGGCCTGAATGCGCGCGGCGTAACGGATGACATAGGCGATCGTGATCGCGGTGAGCACGAACCAGCCGATCCAGCGCAGCCCGATCCCGTCGCCGATTCCCGTGCCGGCGAACTCGCTCGCGACGCCGATCGAGAACGGGTTCACCGTCGACGCCATCGCGCCCACGGTGGCGCTGGCGATGATCATCCCCGCCGCCACCATGCGGTCGTAGCCCAGCGTCAGCATCAGCGGGATGAGCAGGGCATAGAAGCCCAGCGTCTCGTCCGCCCAGCCCATCGTGGTGCCGAGCAGCGAGAACAGGCCCATGACCGCGACGATCACGAGCCACGGCCGTGCCTGGACCGCGTACGCGAGCTTGCCGATCGCGACGTCGAGAGCGCCGGTCGCGAGCACCATCGTCATGAACGCGCCGATCGCGAGCACGAACGCGAACACGCCGACAGCGCCGAAGAGGCGGCCGACGCCGAAGGGCACGACGACGCCTGTCTCCGGGTTCTGCAGGCCGTAGAGGCCGTTGACGGGCGCGAGGAAGAGGTCCCCGACGCGCTCGCCGAAGACCTGCGGCGAGTCGATCTCCTGGTAGGAGCCGGGCACCGGCACGCCGTTCTCGTCGTGCTGGTACATGCCGGACGGGATCAGGAACGCCGCGATCCAGACGAGCAGCGTGACGATGATCAGCACCGTCATCGTGCTCGGGAACTGGAAGCCCTTCTTCTCGGGCTCGGGCGGGGCGGCGGTCTCGACGTCGCTCATGACGATCCTTTCGCTCGCTCGGCGTACTCCTGGAAGAAGAGGGTCTCTGCCAGCACGACCTTCTCGAACTCGTCGACGAGAACGCGCTCGTTCGGCCCGTGGATGTTGGCGAAGCCGTCGGTCGTGCCGTAGAGGAGGATCTCGGCCTCGGGAGCAGCCTCGCTCAGTGCCTTCACGAGCGGAATCGAGCCGCCGGTGCCGATCAGCTTCGGCTCGCTGCCCCAGGCGGTCTCGAAGGCGGCGAACGCTGCCTGGTAGGCGGGCCCCGTCGTGGCGGCGGCGAACCCGTTGCCGGTGTCGCCGCCGGACACCTGGAGCGGGATCCCGAAGGGCTTCGCCGCCTGGAGATGCCGGATCACGGCCGCCTGGGCCTCCCCTGCGTCCTGCTCGGGGTGGACGCGCACGTTCAGCCGCGCGCGAGCGTACGGCGAGACGGCGTTGACCGCGCCGTCCACCGAGGGCACGTCGATTCCGATCACGGTGATCGCGGCTCCCGACCAGACCCGGTCCGCCAGTGAGCCCGTACCGAGGAACGGCATCCCCGCCTCCATTTCCGCCAGTTGGCGGAACTCGTCGTCGGTCCAGGACGCACCCTTCCACGCGTCGCGACGAAGACCTTCGACGGCGACGTCCCCGTTCTCGTCGTGGAGGGAGGCGAGCGCATGCGTGAGGGCGATGAGCGCGTCGGGCGCTGCGCCGCCGAACTGGCCCGAGTGCTTCGCGCTCCCGAGCGTGCGCGCCTCGACGAACACCGGGGCGTCTCCGCGCAGGCCGACGGTCAGCGACGGGACGCCGGGGCGGATGTTTCCTCCGTCTGCGACGAGCATCGCGTCGGCACGGAAAGGCTCGAGCGTGGAGGGCGTCTCGAGCACGCTCCCGACCTCCTCCTGTCCCTCGATCAGGATCTTGATCCCGACGGGCGGCTTCCCCTCCCAGGCGCGCAGCGCACCGACGTGGACGAGGATGTTCGACTTCGAGTCCGCCGTGCCGCGCCCGAAGATCGCGCCGTCGCGCTCGGTCGCCTCGAACGGCGGCGAGTCCCACTTCGACTCGTCGCCGGCTGCGACGACGTCGTAGTGCCCGTAGAGGAGGACGGTCGGAGCTCCTTCCGGTCCCGGGATCTCGCCGGTGAGAACCGGAGCGGTGTTCGGCAGCTCGAGCGCGCCGAGCTTCTGCACGCCCGCGTCGCGTAGGAGCGCGAGGAGCGCCTCGTAGCACTCGACGAGCGCCGGACGCGTCTCCTCCGGAAAGTCCCATGCCGAGATACCCGGGATCGCGACGAGTCGCGCGAGCTCGTCCTTCAGTTGCGGCATCAGCGACTCGACCGTTGCTGCGCTCTCGGATGATTCAGCGGCCATGGCGGTCCCCCGGCGTGAACGACGTCGTCTCTGCGCGAGGGCGCCGCCCGATCGCCCCTCCGCGCGAGCATGACAGATCAGAGGTACGCGTTTCGCTGCAACCAGCGAAAGGCGAAGAAGCCCCAGACCGGGGGCAGGTAGAACGTCGCGACGCGGTAGAGGAGCGCGGTCGCGAGGGCTGCTTCCTCCGGCATCCCTGCGGCCGTGAGCCCCACGGTGAGGCCGAACTCGGCGACGCCGATCCCGCCCGGCACGGGGACGAAGCTGGCGAGCAGCGAGACGGAGATGTTGATCAGGAGGAGATCGGCGAGCCCGATGTCGAAACCCAGCGCGTTCGCGAAGAGGCCGAGGGTCGTGGCGAAGAGCACTTCGGTCGCGAGGCTGCCCCCGAGCAGCAGGCCGAGCTTGCGCGACGCCCGCAGGCCGAGCAGGGCCGCCCGGACGTCGGGCCACCACCGGCGCACGCCGGCGGCGATCGTGTCCCGAACGCGGCGCACGAGGACGAGGACGAGAGCGGCGGTGACGACGACGAGGACGGCAAGCACGAGCAGCAGCCGCAACGCTTCGTCGGAGGGGGTGTCCAGCTCGATGCCCACGCTCGACCCGGAGAAGACGAGGAGGAGGCCGAGCAGGATCAGCTGGATCACGGTGCTCGCGAACGAGTCGATCGCGCCCGAGGTGACCGCCGCCGCGGGCGGGATCCCCTGCCGCTGGAAGAAGCGGATGTTGATCGCCATCCGGGCGAAGTTCGACGGGAGGGCGAGGTTCATGTACCCGGTCGCGAGCTGCATCGCGTAGACAGGTCCGAACGACAGGCTCGCCGCGACGGAGCCGAGGGTCGCGATCGCCTGCGTCAGCCGCGGCAGCTGGGCGGCGACGAAGGCGGCTGCGATCCAGCCCCAGGATGCGCCCTCGAGGTAGGAGGCGAGCTCGTCGAAGTCCAGTTCGCCGACGGCGCCGAGGATCGTGGTCGCCGCCAGTACGAGCAGCGCGGTCTGGATCGCCGTCCACCAGGTGACGCGTCGCAGCCTGACGAGTGGGGGCGGCTCGACGCCGACGGCCTCGGCGGTCTGACGGCGCAGCTCGTCCGTCTCGATCTGGGCGGCGTCGAGCGACTGGCTCAGCGAGGGAGCGAACGCGGCCGACTGGAGGTAGGGCAGCAGCACGGCGACGTTCTCTGCTCCGATCGCCCCAATCGCCACGGCGATCGCCCGCTGCGGTCCGGCGAGCGCGGCGGTCGTGGCGAGCAGCTGGGCGCGGTCGGTGAGGAGCTCGTCGGCGTCGGGTGTCATCGTGCCGCGGGCGAAGTCGACGACGCTCACGGCGCCGTCCTCGCCGACGCCGAGCGAGTGCGCGTCGATCCGCGTATGCGCGATGCGGGCGGCGCCGAGCCGTTCGATCGCCTTCCACGCCCGCCCGAGCAGCTCGTCGTCGATTCGTTCCGGCGCGAGCTCCGAGACCGGGCGCGAATCGTCCCGAAGCACGATCAGCGCATCGCCCGACGACGACTCTCCGGCGATCACGACTTGCGAGGTCGGGACGCCCGCCTGACGCGCGAAGAGTGTGATGAGCGCCTCGTGCTCGACCGCCTGGAGCCGGCTCAACCGCAGTCGCGGGCCGGAGCCCTGGTACCACGCCGTCCGCCAGAGCTTCTCGAGCAGCTGCGTGTCGTAGGCGTCCCGGCCGTAGACCTTGACGAGCAGCGCGCGCCCGTCCGCGTCTTCGCCCCGGGCGACGAAGACTCCGGCCGGCTGCCGCGCGGCCGGTTCGAGGCTCCTCACCTCGACGCCGAGCTCGGCCAGCGACGCGACCACGTCCGACGATTCCGGATGGCCGGCCGACGTTCCGAAGGCGAGCCGGACCACCGTCGCCGCCACGAGCCCGATCAGGAGTGCGGCGAGGCTGGCGCTGGGCGCCGGCGGCTCGACCAGCATCGCGCCGACGACGCCGAGCGCGAGCACCCACCGGCCGGCGCGCTGCAGCGGCCGGACGAGATGCGGCGCGACGGCGAGGATCGTCGCCGCGCTCAAAGCGATCTTCACCAACGGGAAGGGGACGGGCTCGGCGTCGAGGAGGACGACGGCGTCGAGGTCGGGCCACCGGCCGACCGCGAGGCGTGCTGAGAGGACCGCGACCACTCCCGCGACGGCGATCGACGCGACCGCCTGAAGCGTGACGATGTGCCGGCGGGCGACGATCGCGGTCAAGAGCAGCCCGACTGCCCACATCGCGGCGAAGTCGTAGGTGAAGCCCCACAGGGGATCGAGCCAACCCGGGAAGCTGTCGAGGAAGGCGGCGAACGACCGCTCCAGCCGCGACGGCGGGAAGGCGATGACGAGCCCAGCGAGCGCGAGGAGCGCAGGGACGAGGACGACCACGTCGCTCGCGCGCCGGAAGCGGCGCTTGCCGCGGGACGACGAGAAGATGCGGATGCTCCTGGAGATGACGCGCGGCGACGGGAGCGCGGCGAGCAAGCCGTCTTTCCCGAGCCCTGCGTCGCGGCTCGACATGGCGAGAGAATCTAGAGGGACGGCGAGACGGCAGTGGGCCGGTCGCTCGAGCGGGTGTCGGTCGTTTCCGCGTAGAGGCCGGCTGTCTGACGCGCTGCGCGGGCGATCCGCTCCCGGAGCTCGGCGGGCGCGACGACCTCGGCGTACGGCCCGTAGGCCATGAGCTCGTGGAACGCGCGATCGAGGCCGTCGAAGGGTGCGACCACGGTCGGCCGCTCGCCGTCCTCGACGACGTGCGCGCCGCGGAGGTAGCGGACCTGGCTGCGCGGGACGCGCACCGTGACTGTGACCTGCGGCCGGCTGCGCTCGAACGCGCGTGAGCGATCCGCCCAGGCGGCGGCGAGATCGAAGTCCGGAGGCCGCTCGCACGGCTCCGCGCGCTCGCGCGCCGAGACGATTCGAGACACGCGGTAGACGCGTTCCTCGCCACGACGCCGCGCGAGCAGGTACCAGACTCCGGCTTTGAGGACGAGCCCGAGGGGGTGGAGGCGACGCGAGACGACCGCCGAGCCCTCGCGGTAGCGGATGTCCACGCGCCGCTCGCGCCAGAGCGCTCCTGCGAGCACGGACAGCGTCGGCACGCGGTCCTGCTCGCGGAACCAGCCCCGCGTGTCGACGTGGAAGAGCTGTGCCGCTCTGCTCGCCCGTTCCTGGAGCTCGACCGGCAGCGACGCGAGTAGCTTCAGGCGCGCCGCCGCGAGCTCGCGACCGAGCCCGAGCTCCGCCGCCGGTCCGACGAAGAGCGCTTCCGCCTCGGCAGCGTCCAGGCCGGTGAGCTTCGTCCGGTACCCGCGATCGAGCCGGTACCCACCGGCCGGTCCCCGGACCGAGACGATCGGGACGCCCGCTGCGGCGAGCTCCTGAGCGTCACGCTGCACCGTTCGCTCGGAGACGTCGAGCCGCTCCGCGAGCTCTGCCGCCGTCAGCTGGCCGCGGGTCTGGAGCACGAGCAGGAACGAGACGAGACGGCCGGCACGCACGTCCTGAGCGTAGCTCGCAAAGACGACAGAAGATGACGGGAATGAGGGTTAGGGTGGCCCGGTGACTGGAGGTCTCGAACGGAACGGGAAACGGGGCCGTGTGAGCACTGCCGACGTGGAGGCGCGGCGCCGTCTCGAGCTCGAGCTGCACGACGGCGCGCAGGAGCGGCTCGTCCTGGCCGCGCTCACCCTGAGGCGCGCGGCACGGCAGGTCCGCGGCACGGCCGCCGAGCCGCTGGTGGCAGAGGCGGTCGAGCAGCTCCAGGAAGGGCTGGCCGAGCTTCGCGACTTCGCACGCGGGCTCCACCCCTATGCGCTGAGCCGGTACGGGCTGCCGACGGCCCTCGAGGGCCTGTCCGCTCAAACAGCGCTGCCGGTCGAGCTGCGCGTCACGCAAGAGCGGTTGCAGCCAGACGTGGAAGCGGCGGTCTACTTCACGGTCGCCGAAGCGCTCGCGAACGTCGCCGAGCAGGCGAAGGCGACGCGGGCGACGGTGACGGTCTCGCGTGCGGGCGAGGAGGTCGTCGCGGAGGTCGCCGGCGACGCTGGTGCCGGCGTGGCGACGCGCGTTCGCGCGGTCGTCCGGGTGGCGGGAGGGAGCGGATGAGCACGACCTCGACCCGGAAGAAGGCGAAGGCCTCGTTCAGTCCGGAGCTCTTCACCTTCCTCGCCGATCTTCGCGAGAACAACACTCGCGAGTGGTTCGCCGCGAACAAGCATCGCTACGAGAGCGCGCTGCTCGAGCCGGCACTGGACTTCGTCGCCGACTTCGCTCCGTACCTCGAGAAGATCAGCCCGCACCTCCGCGCCGACCCACGGCCGTCGGGCGGCTCGCTCTTCCGGATCTATCGCGACACACGCTTCTCGAAGGACAAGACGCCGTACAAGACGAACGTCGGCATCCACTTCCGGCACGAGCTCGCGAAGGACGCCCACGCGCCCGGGTTCTACCTCCACCTGTCGCCGGGCGAGATTTTCGCCGGCGGCGGGATCTGGCATCCGGACACGGCCGCGGCCCTCCGGATCCGCGAGGCGATCGTCGCCGATCCTGACGGCTGGAAGAGCGCGACCCGTGCCGGCGCGTTCAAGAAGACGTTCGCGCTCGGAGGCGATTCGCTCAAGCGGCCGCCGACCGGCTTCGAAGCCGAGCACCCGCTCATCGACGACCTGAAGCGCAAGGACTTCTTCGGCTGGGCACAGCTCACCGAGCAGCAGGCGACGGCGCCCGCATTCGTGGCCGAATACGGGCGCCTGTGTCGCGGAGTCTGGCCGTTGATGCGCTTCCTCTGCGAAGCGCTCGATGTGCCTTACTAAGAACTCAATTCAAAATAAGCCTTGTGTCGCCGGGCCGCCCCGGGCGGCACGATCGCGGCGTCCTCAGTCGCCCCGATAGCTTCGGCTATCGGGGCTCCCTGCGTCCTTGCGCTCGCACCACCCGGAGCACCCCGGCGACGAAGCTCATTCTGAATCGAGTTCTAACGAAGCGAGACCGCGACCTCCTCCAGCAGGTCCAGCGCGTCCTGCATGCCCGCCTCCATCCCGGAGTCGACGATCGCGTCCCGGGTCGCCTTGCTCGGGGCCTGCACGAGGATCGTGACGGTGGTGCGCCCGTCCACTTCGGTGAACGTCGCCGTGTTCACCGTCCCACCATCTTCGTCGGACACCCCTTCGGGCAGGCCCTCGTAGACCTCGGTGGAGACGATCCGCTCGTTCGGGACGATCTCGCGGTACTCGCCGTGGAAGCCGACCTCGAGCCCGTCGGGCGTCACCATCACGTAGCGCCATCTGCCCCCGACCCGGAGGTCGATCTCGCAGACCGTCACCTCGCCGCGCTTGGCGTTCCACCACCGCTTCACCAGCTCGGGCGTCGTCCACGCCTTGTAGACCAGGTGCTTCGGTGCGTTGAACTCCCGCGTGATCAGAAGCTGATCGTCCGCCGGGAGTGTCACCGTTGCCGTCCCGCTACTCGTCGCTGCCATCTTCGTCCTCCTTCTGCTTGAGGTCCTCCAATACGACGTCCAGCTCGTCGAACCGCTCCGACCAGGTCCGTTCGTACGCCTGCACCCAGTCGTGGATGGGCTTGAGCGCGCGGCCGTTGAGCCGGTACAGCCGCTGCCGTCCTTCCTCACGCACGTCGACCGCTCCCACTTCTCGGAGCACCCGCAGGTGCTTGGACACTTGCGGCTGGTTGAGCCCGAGCAGGTGCACGATGTCGTTCACGGGGCGCTCGCCGCCGGCAAGGGCGTCGAGGATCGCCGCCGCCGGGGCTCGGCCACCGCGTTGAACGCATCCGCTGTCGTCGCTGCCCGTGCC
>CAWKNQ010000011.1:0-18981 GCA_963850995.1 uncultured Gaiellaceae bacterium
CGAGGAGACCGGCGTCGATGTGCCCAGCCTGCTGACCCAGTTCGGCGGCTACGGCGACCCCGGACGCGACCCGCGCATGAACGTGGTGACCGTCGCGTACCTCGCCGTCCTTCGCGACGTGGGCGCGATCGTCGCCGGGACGGACGCAGCGCACGCCGCGCTCGTCCCCGTCTCGGACATCCTCGAGGAGAGGATCGAGCTCGCGTTCGACCACCTGCTGATCGCCCGCGACGCGGTCGATCGGGTCCGGGTCGAGCTCGAGCTCTCGGGGATCGCGACGGCCTTCGTCGGCACGACCTTCACGATGGCCGAGCTCCGGGCGGTGTACGAGGCGATCTGGGGGGTGCAGCTCGACGCCGCCAACTTCCGCCGCAGCCTCGTGGGCGAGAGCGGTTGGGTGATCCCGACCGGCCGCACGGCGCCGCCGGGGTCGAGCGGCGGACGGCCCGCCGAGCTCTATCGGGCCGGGCGGGCGTGGAAGCACGGCGTGCCGATTCAACGAACGCGGCGAGAAGGAGTGTCCTGATGAGAGCAGTCGTCCAGGATCGGTACGGGCCTCCGGAGGAGGCGCTGCGCGTCGCCGAGGTCGAGCGGCCCCTCCCGAAGGAGGATGAGGTGCTCGTCCGGGTCCATGCGTCGTCGGTCACGCGTGGCGACGCCATGGGCGTGCGTCACGTCGAGTACCGGCTCATTCGTCTCTTCACCGGCATTCGTCGGCCGAGGCGCACGAGCACCGGCACGGAGTTCGCAGGCCGTGTCGACGAGATCGGGACGGCCGTGACCGAGCTCCGAGTCGGCGACGAGGTGTTCGGCATCAACGTGGGCGCGAACGCGGAATACGTCGCGGTGAGCGAGAGCGGCCCGGTCGCGCCGAAGCCGACAGGGCTCACATACGAGGAGGCGGCCGCCGTTCCCGACGGATCGCTCCTCGCGATCACCTGCCTGCGACCGGCGTATCCGCTGCGGGGCAAGAGCGTCCTCGTCTACGGCGCCGCAGGTTCCGTGGGAACGGCCGCAGTCCAGCTCCTCGCAAACCATTTCGAGGCCGAGGTGACCGCGGTGTGCGACACGAAGGACGTCGAGGTCGTGCGGTCGCTGGGCGCGCGGGACGTCCTCGATCGGTTTCGCGAAGACTTCACCAAGAACGGCGAGACGTACGACGTGATCTTCGACGCCGTCGGCAAGCACTCGTTCCGGCGCTGCCGGCGCTCACTGAAGCCGGGTGGGATCTACGTCTCGATGGACGTCGGGTTCATGTACCACCTGCTGCCCCTCGGTCTCGTCACAAAGTTCGTCGGCAGCCGGCGGGCGAGGCTCGGTGTCGGCCGCTATCGCAAGGAAGACCTTCTCCTCGTCAAGGAGCTCGTCGAGACCGGCAAGTATCGGCCGGTGATCGACCGACGCTATGCGCTCGACGAGGTCATCGAGGCGACTCGCTACGTCGAGTCCGGCCAGAAGACGGGCAATGTCGTGCTCCGCGTCGCGGATCGGGCCGACGCGCCAGGTGTCTCGTCGCCGCGTAAGGGCAGTACCGACACGACGGCGATCACTAGGTAGCCGAACGACAAGGCCAGGCGCCGCGTGAGCGCCAGATGAGCGGGACGTGACGGCTGAGGCCGGCCGGACGAACCGGCTCGGTGTGGCGCAGTGCCGCCATATGAGAGGCGCGTGAGCGCTGCATGAGCGCACCGAAGCAGCATCTGAATCTCTCGACCGACACTCCTAAGGAGGCAAATGATGCGCCCGCTTCTGCGGATTACTTTCGCCACGCTGGTGTTGCTCGTGGCAGCTGTCCCAACGACGGCCGTCGCGAGCGGAGCGACGCTGCTCCCGGCGGACGCTGACGGATCAGTCATCGACCTCGGTAGCGATGGCACCCCGGACTTCGTCCACGACGGTCTCGGTTCCGTGATCGTCGGCTTCAACGCCCACTTCGGCCCCGGCGAGTATCGCGGCGTCTACGAGTTCGACGTTCGCGGTTTCCAGACGTGCGCCGAGGGTTTCTCGGTTCGTCTGCGCCTGACCTATGCCGGAACGTTCGCCGAGGCGGGCGACCCAAACCTGACGCTCTCCGCAATAACGGGCGACGGGGCGGTGACGATCGAAGACTTCGCGTCGGGGACGGTCGTCACGGGCTTTTCGCCGTGGGACTCGGAGACGTACCCGCTCAACTTCATAGACGTCTCGGCTGTCGTGCAGTCGGCTGTCGAGGCCGGCAGCTCGCATGTCGCCTTCATCGTGCGACCTAACCCCGTGTCAGCGAGCGTTCAGGGCGCCTTCCTGTTCAGCAGCAACGAGATCAGCGACGCCTTCGGCTTCACACGGACCGTTCTCGAAACCGAGTGCACGATCGACAACACACCGCCAGTTCTCACGCTGCCGTCCACCGTTCCCGTAGACGCGACGAGCCCTGCGGGGGCTTCCGTCGACTACTCGAGCCTGGTGTCGGCGACGGACGAACACGCTCCGGTCACCATCTCGTGCACCCCGCCGTCCGGAGCCGCTTTCTCGATCGGTGACACAACCGTGGCGTGCACGGCGATCGATGCCGGCGGAAACACGTCGACAGGCTCCTTCACGGTGCACGTGAGGGACGCTGCCGAGCAGGTCGCGGATCTGCTTGCGCTCGTCGACGGCTACGAGCTCCGCAACCTCGGATCGAGCCTGCAGGACAAGCTTCGCACGGCGCAGCGGTTCCTGGCCACCGGTAAGCCGCGTCAAGCCGAGGAGAACCTCGCCGCATGGGTTTCGCAGGTCGAAGCACAACGGGGCAAGGGGCTCACGTCGGCTCAAGCGGACGCACTGCTGACCGCCGCCGACCGGATCATCGACGTCATCAACGCGTAGAAACAGCGTGCGAGGAGGGCGCCACCGAGATGGTGGTGCCCGCCTCGCCCGCCGCATCGACGGTCGACGGGCTCGTCCTATCTCGTCGTGGCGGTTGGAGCCGCCGCTCCTGGGCGAGGGATCAACCGAAGGCCGAGCGGCAGTCGAGACTCCAGTGCGACCAGCGAGACGATCGCCGCGCTGCAGAGCGCGGCTGCGGCCAGGAGCGCGAGCGACGCCGAGGCGGCCAGGAGCGGCGCGCCGACGATCGGCGCGAGCGCCAGGCCCAGCCACCACGAGAGGCCGATCGCCGCCATGTACCGGCCGCGAAGCTCGAGCGGAGCGAGGTCGGCGACGAGCGGCAGCAACACGGTCGCGTGCAGACATTCGCCGAGCCCGAACGCGATCGCGGCCGCCACGAGGCAGAGATAGGCGGTGGTCGGCTCAGCACCTTGTGCCAGCAGCGCGAGGAGGCAGGCGCCGACCCATGCGGCCGCGCCGAGCACCAGCGCACCGACGCGACTGCGACCCTCGACGGCCTTGACGATCGGCACCTGTCCGAGGACGACGGTCGCGGCGTTGGCCAGGAACAGCAGGCCGATCAGGCCCGCGCGCGATTCCCAGATCCTCGGCATAGGGCGGCACGATCCACGCAAGCACGCCCCAACCCACTGCGATCAGGATGACGTTGGTCGCGGCGAAGTGGACGAAGGCCCGATCTCGAAGCACTCGGCGATAGCCGCCGACGGACGGGACGCGCACGTCTTCCCGGACCGTCGCGACCAGGATCGCGACGTAGACGACATACGTCGCTGCATTCGCCAGCAGCAGAACGACGAAGCCCCGCAGGCCGAACCCTGCGACGACCCCGCCGATCGCGCCGCCCAGTCCGATGCCCACATTGACCGCGACCCGTGAGACGGCGCTGGCGCGCTGGCGAAGCTCCCGTGGCGCGAGCGCGGTCATGAGCGCGGACTGGCTCGGCGAGAGCGCGCCGTTTCCGACCCCGGCGAGTGCGGCCGCCGCGAAGGCCGTCGGCGGTGACTCGGCAAAGGCCAGGCCGCCGTAGCCGGCAGCAAGAGCCAGGCCTCCGGCAACGGCGGTCGCTCGAGCTCCGACCCGATCGATCGCGGCGCCGGCGATCGGGCTGGTCACGACGGCGACGCCTGTGACGAGACCGACGACAAGCCCGGAAACGCCGAGATCGAAGCCCCGGCCGTCGTGGAGATAGATGATCTCGAACGGGAGAACCGCGCCGTACCCGAGCATGTTGAGGAAGACGCCGATCTCGACGATCCAGACCTGCCGCGAGAGCCCGAAGCTCAGCCGGCGGACGTTCACCCGGCGTAGGTGGCGGTGCTGCCGTGCAGGATCCCGTCGAGCGCACCGGCCAGTTCCTTGGCCTCGCTCGGCTCGAGGTCGGTGGTCGTGATGCGGATCCCCGGCGCCGCGTCGAAGCGGTAGCGCTCGCCGGCGCTTACCGCCCAGCCACGCTCGAAGAGCCCCTGAACGGCCGCGACCTCCTCCGCAAGCGGAACCCACACGCCGAGGCCCGATTCCCCCTGCGCGGTGATTCCGTATCCGGCCAGCGCCGCGACCAGCGCCGCTCGCCGCTCGGCGTAGGTTCGCTCTGCTCGCGCGAGGAGTTTTCTGGTCGCCGCGCTCGCCCAGAGGTTCGCGGCCGTCTGCTGGAGCAGGTGACTCACCCAGCCCGGGCCGAGGAGCTGGCGCCCTTCGACGCGGCTGATCGTCAGAGAATCGCCGGCCATGGGCGCGACGCGGAGATCAGGGCCGAGCACCTTCGAGAGCGAGCGGATCACGGCCCAGCGTTCACTCGCACCGTGGAGGCCGACGTAGGGCGCGCCGGCCACGGGTGCCACGTAGTCGTCCTCGACGACGAGGACATCGGGATGCCGGCCGAGCACCTCGCGCAAGGCGCGGCCCCGCTCGGCGTCGACCGCCGCGCCCGTCGGGTTCTGCCCGCGAGGCGTCGCGATGACTGCCTTCGCGCCGCGGAGGATGCCGCGCTCGAGCGCGTCCGGGGCGAGGCCGCGCTGGTCGACTTGCGCCGGCTCGGGTTCGAGCCCGAGGGCTAGGAGCAGGTCCGTGATCCGCGGCCAGCTCGGGTCCTCCACGACGACGCGATCGCCGGGCCTGAGCTGCGTCTGGAGGACGCGCTCGATCCCGTCGAGCGCTCCGCCGACGACCGCGATGTCGCCGCTGATCGCGTCGGCGGCGAAGTCGGCGTCGGCGAGCTCGACCAGCTTGGGAAGCCGGATCGGCCCGCCGTAGAGCTTGTGCTCGTGATCGACACGGCCGAGTGCCGGGCCCAGCGGCGGCAACAGAGCCGGGTCGGGGTTGCCGCTGGCAAGGTCACGGGTGTTCGGCGGCAACGGCGGACCGCCGATCACCCGCAACGGCGGCTGGGTCGCGACGACGGTTCCGCGGCGGCGATTGGCGCTGACGAGGCCGCGCTGCTTGAGCGTCCGGTAGGCGGCGGCGACGGTCGCCGGGCTTACCCCGAGCTCGCCTGCCAGGTCGCGGACGGCGGGCAGTCGCGCGGCCGGCGCGAGCCTGCTCTGCGCGATCGCCGACTCGATCTTCTCGGCGATCGCAGCGGCGCCCGCACCACGCTCGATCGTTTGTGCTAGTTGAATAGTAATAATGTACTATAACACTGTCGGCCGACCGGAACGCGCAAGATCACCTCGTGGACCTGGCCGACGCGAGGAAAGCCCGCATCATCGAACGCGTGCGCGCGATCCCCGAGGGGTTCGTCCGAACCTACGGAGACATCGACGGCAACGCACCTCGCCTGGTCGGCCACGTCCTCGCCACGACGGACGAGGACCTACCGTGGCACCGCGTCGTACGGGCCGACGGGAGCCTGGCCCAGGGACGGCGTCAGCGTGACCTTCTGGTTCGGGAGGGCGTGCCGATGCGCGGATCGCGCGTCGACCTGGACGACGCTCGCCTGCCGAGCTACCTGTACTAGCCCCGAGCGATCACCGCGCGGTACCAGGCCGGGAGCACGACGCGACCATCTGCCGTGAACGGTTCGAGCGCCACGCGGATCGCCTCGGAAACCACTGCCTCGCCCGAGTTTCCGATCGCGAGCTGTGTCGGCCCTGCCGCCAGAAAGGCGCGCTCGGCCGCGTCCACGTCCTCGAGGACGATCGGGCATTCAATCTCGTCATCCTCGTGCGGGGTCAAGGCAGCCGCAGCGAGAGTCTGCTCGAGCTTGCCCGGCTCCGAAAGAGCGAACATGCCGCTCCTCTTCATGCTTTCCAGCGCATCGTCGGCGAAGAGCGGGAACACCGGCTTGAAGACGGAGGTGATGCCAGACTCGGGCACTCGCACGGGGATCACGATCGCCACGACGCCCCGTGAAACGCGCGCCGCTTCGCTGAGCGCTCGCACCTTGTCGTCAGCGAACTGAAAGGCGCTCAGCCCGGTCACGACATCGAACGAACCGTCCTCCCACGGCAACGTCTCGATGTCGCCGACTCGAAAATCGCCTGCTGCCACGCGCTTCGTAGCGATTGCGATCAGCTCCTTCGACGCATCGATCCCGGCCACGCTCGCACCACGATCCGCGGCCATCCGCGCGAAGCGACCGGCGCCGCATCCGCAGTCGAGCACGCGGCTGTCCGAACCGATCCCCGCTCGGTCGAGCACGTGCTCGTAGACCGGCGTCCCCCAGCCCTCAGTGCCTTCCCAGGTCTCCGCCCACGTGGCTGCCCTCGCGCCGAACAGCGGTCCCCAGCGGGCCGCGCTGCCGCCGGCGTTCTCTGGCATCGCCGTCACCTCCCAGGCGTTCGACCTTGCGTAGAGACTACGAGCCGGTGACAGGCGGCGCGTCAGTCGGCTGAGGCGCTGTCCTCTAGGAGCTCGGCGACGAGCGCCTGCACGCGCTCGTCGATCTCGTCGCGGATCCTGCGCACCGTCTCAAGATCCTTCCCGGCCGGATCCTCGAGGTCCCAGTCCTCGTACCTCTTGCCGGGGTAGATCGGGCAGGCGTCGCCGCAGCCCATCGTGATCACCACGTCGGCGGCGCGGACGCCGTCATCGGTCAGCGGCTTGGGGAACTCGCCCGCCATGTCGATGCCGAGCTCCTCGAGCGCGGCGACGGCGTTCGGGTTGAGCTCCTCGGCCGGCGCCGAGCCCGCCGAGCTGGACGCGGATCCGCCCCTGCGAGCGCAACTTCAGCAGGCCGGCGGCCATCTGGCTGCGACCCGCGTTGTGCACGCAGACGAACAGGACCTCGGGCGAGTCCCTGCTCACCGCTCAGCCGGCACGTGATGCGGGCTGGATGACCGGAAGGCTCTTCCGCTCGGGCTCGTGCGTCTTCACCGCCTTGACGATCGCGCCGTGCATCCCGTCCGCGACCGCGTGGGTGAACTCGACGCTGACGTGCTCGAAGCCCGCAGCCTCGAGCCCCGCCTCGTACTCGCCCTTCGAGAGCGCCCCGGCGATGCAGCCCACGTAGGAGCCACGCTCGGCCCGCTCCTCGGGGCTCAGGTGGTCTTCGGCGACGACGTCGCTGATCCCGATGCGCCCGCCCGGCTTGAGCACCCGCGCGATCTCCGTCAGCACGGCCGGCTTGTCGACCGACAGGTTGATCACGCAGTTGGAGATCACCACGTCGACCGAGTCCGCCGGCAGCGGAATCTGCTCGATCACGCCCTTGAGGAAGTGCGCGTTCGCGATGCCCGCGTCGCGCGCGTTCTGCTGGGCGAGCGCGAGCATCTCGTCCGTCATGTCCAGCCCGTAGGCGATCCCGGTGGGCCCGACCCGCTTGGCCGACAGGATCACGTCGATTCCGCCCCCGGAGCCGAGGTCGAGCACGGTCTCGCCCTCGTGGAGGTCCGCGACAGCGGTCGGGTTGCCGCAGCCGAGCGATGCCAGCGTCGCCGCCTCGGGCAGCTCGCCGCGCTGCTCGGCGTCGTACAGCGCCTCGCCGAATGCACCGTCCTCACCGTCGCAGGCGGCGTTTCCGCAGCAGCCGCCGTCCTCTTCGCACCCGCATCCGCCCGCCGTTGCCGCAGTCGCGGCCTCGGCATAGCGGTGCCGCACCTGCTCGCGCAGCTCGTCAGCGCTGGTCGCCATCAGCAGCACACTCCTTTCAGGTCGGCGACGGCCGCCAGTGTGTCGACGGCGTCGCGCTTCAACGAGAAGTAGGCCCACTTGCCGCGCTGCTCGCGCTCGAGCAGGCCCGCGTCGGTCAGCTTCTTCAGGTGATGGCTCACCGTCGGCTGCGACAGGCCGAGCGCCGGCTCGAACTCGCATGCGCACACCGGCTCGCCGCTCGTCGCAATCGCGTTCACGATCCGCACCCGCGCCGGATCCGCGAGCGCCTTGAACAGCTCCGCAGTCGCCTCGGCTTCCTCCGCGTCCAGCACCGGCGCGGCGAGCGGCGCGCAACAGACGATCGGCATCTCTGCCACAGCCATCAGGTTTCGTACCCCCTCATATCGACAGTCGTCAATATATCGACGAGCGTCGATCTGTCAAGCGGCTGTGGATGAACTGCCACGGTTTCGGCGCGGAGACGTCACCCACGCGCGCGGAATTCGCCGCAACGATGGCGGCCATGAAGTGGCTCGGCCTCATCGTCGTCGCGCTTTCCCTGACTGCCGGATCCGCCCGCGCGCGGGAACTGATGCGATCGTCCTGCGCACGCCGCCCTCCGCCGACGGCTCGTTTCCGTTCTGGTGCGACTGGGGCTACGACTGGGACGAGCGCTGCTACAGCGACTTCTCCGACCGGCTCTCGATCGGCGGCGACGTCGACAAGGTCTGGCGCTCCGCGCTCCACTTCCCGCTGAGCGCGATCCCCCTGGGTCCGTCGGTGCTCTCCGCTTCGCTCTTGCTCTCCTTCGACGGCGTCTGCCTCGCGCCGCGCAAGACCGAGCGGCCCTGCCCTCCCCGCAGCTACACGATCGACATCCACCCGATCTTCAGCCCCGACTGGTTCCACGAGCGCGAGGTCGACATCGGCCCGCTCGTCTCCCAGGGATCCGTCTGGCCCGCAGGTGCGCCGCAGAGGCTCTCGTGGGACGTGACCGACCAGGTGATCGAGTGGGTGGAGTTCGGCATGCCGAACAACGGCCTGCTCCTCAAGCTCGCCGATGGCCAGGAGGACTTCTTCGTCAGCGGCCCACGGGTGCCGTCGACCGAGTTCGCAAACTCTGCGCACCGTCCGCGCTCGAAGTGACCTACCTTCCGCCCTAGAGTCACCGAGTGTGACGTCCTAGAGTCGTCGTGTGGACGTCGCGCTTGCGCTCACCGCTGCGTTCTTCTTCGCGCTCGGGCTCGTGCTGCAGGAGAAGGCCGCCTCCGAGCAGCCGCCCGAGTCGGTCCGTGCGGGCTTCCTCACCCGGCTAGCGGCAAGGCCTGTCTGGCTGCTCGGGCTCGGCGCCCAGGGGATCGGTTTCGTTGCCCAGGCGATCGCGCTCGGCATCGGCCGCATGGTGGTCGTTCAGCCGCTCCTGGTCTCGACGATCGTGTTCGCGCTGCCCCTCGGGCGCGCGATCGAGAAGCGGCCCATCCGGCGGCCCGACCTGATCGGTGCCGCGCTGGTCACCGGCGGGCTGGGCGCACTGCTCGTGGTCAGCAAGACTTCGGCGGGCGACGACGACGCCTCGCTGCGGGCGTGGGCGGTCATCGGCGGCAGCGCGATCGGCGTCGCCGTCGTGCTCTTCGTGCTCGCCCGCGGCCGCAGCTCCACGCTTCGCGCGGCGCTGCTCGGATCGGGGGGCGGAATCCTGTTCGGGCTCGCCGCCGCCCTGACGAAGACGACCGTCTCCCAGCTCGACGAGGGCATCGGAGCCGTGTTCCTCGACTGGCATGTCTACGCGCTCGTGATCGTCAGCGTGGCGGCCTTCTGGCTCGAGCAGGCCGCGTTGCAGACAGGTGCGCTCGCGGCCGCCGTCGCGACGACGATGGCGTTCGATCCCCTGTCCAGCCTCGTGTTCGGAATCGTGCTCTTCGACGAGGCGCTCCACGAGACCGCGATCGGTTACATCGTCTCGCTGCTGTCGCTGGGCGCGGCGCTCGTCGGTCTCGTGATCCTCGCGCGCGCGAAGGGTGAGAAACTCTGAAGGGTCGCATGCGAATCCTGTACGGCGCCGTCGGCGAAGGGCTCGGCCATGCGATGCGCTCCAGGGTCGTCGCCGAGCACCTGATCGCACAGGGCCATGAGGTCAAGATGGCCGCCTCGGGCCAAGCGCTGCCCTATTTCCGCGAGCACCTTCCGGACGTCCAGGAGATCTGGGGTCTCTCCTTCGTGCTCGAGCACGGGAATGTCAAGGCGTGGAAGACGCTCTCCGCGAACGTGCGCGGCGCCGCCCGCGGGGTGCCCGAGGACTGGCGGCGCGGCGTCGCCCTCGCCCGCGAGTTCGCGCCGGAGCTCGTCCTCACCGACTTCGACGGCTTCACGTACCTCTACGCGAAGCGCCATCGCCTGCCGGTCATCAGCATCGACAACATCCAGATGGTCGACCGCTGCCGCCACGACAAGACGATCCTGCGCGGAGCCCACCGCGACTACCTCGAGGCCCGCGCGTTCGTCGGGAGAAAGCTCCCTCGGGCCGACCGGTACCTGATCACGACGTTCTTCCGGCCCCCGATCCGGAAGCAGCGCACCACGCTCGTCCCCTCGATCCTGCGGCCCGAGATCCTCTCGGCGCGGCCCGAGACGGGCGACCACCTGGTCGTCTACGGGCGGATCAGCGAGACGGCGACGGCCGCATTGCAGGCAAGCGGCGTCCCGTGTCGCGTCTACGGGGCGCGCGAGGCCCTCTCCGCCGACGAGGAGGACGGCAACCTGCTGTACCGCCCGTTCGCGAACGAGCAGTTCATCGACGACCTGCGCACGTGCCGCGGCGTCGTGGCCTCGGCGGGCTACTCGCTGATGAGCGAGGTCGTCTATCTCCGCAAGCCGATGCTCGCGCTTCCGCTCGCCGGGCAGTTCGAGCAGGAGATGAACGCGCGCTACCTCGAGCGGCTTGGCTACGGCACCGCCGCGACTTCCCTCGACGAGCCCGCGCTCGAACGCTTCCTCGACGGCGTTTCCGGACACGCCAAGGCGCTCGAGGGCTACGAGCAGGACGGCAACCGGGAGACGTTCGAGACGGTCGGGCGGGTCATCGACGACGTCGTGGCGGCTCGGTCGTGAGCGAGCTCGAGGTCGGGCGCACGCTGCTCCTCTTCGCCTGGGCCTTCGGGCTGGCGGGCATCGAGATCGAGATCGAGGGCGGCTACGGCTGGGCCGAGCGCCTGCCCACCTGGTTCCGGCAGCGCGGGCTGGTGGGCCGCGTCTACCGCGTGGCGATGGGGCGGCGCCCGCTGACCGGCTACCACGTCTACGCGTTCACGATCCCGATGCTGATCCTGCACCTGCCGTTCGTCGCCGGAGTCGAGTGGACGCTCGCCGGAGAGCTGAGGACGATTGCGACCTACTTCGCCCTGGCCGTCGTCTGGGACTACCTGTGGTTCGTCCTCAACCCTGCGTACACGGTGCACAGGTTCGAGCGCGGGAAGGTCTGGTGGTTCGAGGTCCCGTGGATCTGGCGCTTCCCGCTGGATTACTACGTCGGCATCGCGCTGTCGGCCGGCCTCGCGGGCCTCGCCGCACTGTCGGCGGGCGACGGCGAGCCGCTGAGGCGCCACCTGTGGATGCTGGCGGGCCTGGCCGTGCTCGTCGGCCTCACCGTGCTCGCTGCCCCGCTCTTCCATCGGTGGTACCGCCACATGCGGCGGAGCGGCGCCGACGACCGAAACCTGACCACGATGTATCCACCGCCCGCCCCCGAGGCGGCCTGGGCGTCGGGCGTGCCCGACCTCCGGCCGCTTCAGGCGCGGTCCGACGAGGAGGAGGCGAGGCCGTGAGGAAATGGCCGCTCGCCGCCGGCGCGCTCGCGGGCGCCGGCTGGGCGATCTACAACGGACAGGCGCCGAAGCCCCAGGGCTTCGGCAAGACCTTCATCGGGACTCCGGGGCGGAGCAAGCTCATGGCGCTCACCTACGACGACGGGCCGAACACGGCCTGGACGCCGACGCTCCTCGAGCTGCTGGCCAAGCACGACGTCAAGGCGACGTTCTTCAGCATCGGCCACTTCGCCCGTGAGCAGCCCGACCTCCTCCGCGAGGTCGCCGCCGCGGGCCATGCGATCGGCAACCACACCTACTCGCACATCGCGATGGCCTTCCACACCCAGAAGACCCTGCGCCGCGAGCTCCGGATGACGAGCGAGGCGATCGAGGATGCCGGCGTCGAGATGGCGCGCGTGCAGGGGAAGCGCCTGATGCGCCCGCCCTGGGGCCGACGACGCCCGGCCACGCTGCGTGTGCTGCGGGAGGAGGGCTACGTGCCGGTCCTCTGGTCGGTGACGCTCTGGGACTGGAGCAAGGGCGTGACGACCGAGAAGATCATGCGCAAGGCCGAAAAGCAGATCTCGGGCGGGGACGTCATCCTCCTGCACGACGGGTGCGACGTCTCGATGGGCTGGGACCGCAGCCATTCGGTCAAGGCGACCGAGCTGATCCTCACGCAGTGGAAGGAGCAGGAGGGCTACGAGTTCGTGACGATCCCGGAGATGATCGAGGCGACCGGATTCGTCGTGCCGTGAGGATCCTCGTCTGGCACGGCTACCTCCTCTCGGGGACCGGCTCGAACATCTACGTGCGCCAGCTCGTCCGCGAATGGAGCCGCGAGGGCCACGACGTCACCGTCTTCTCGCAGGAGCCGCATCCGGAGGCGCTGGACCTGGGAGGCGCCGCGGCCGTCCGCCCGGACGTGAACGGGCTCCTGCCGGTGTTCGTCCTCGACCGCTACGACGGCTACCGGGTCGAGCTCGTGCAGAACCTGGGCCGCGACGAGCTCGATACCTGGGTCGAGGCGAACGCCGCGGCGATCCGCGAGCACCTGCCGGCCGATCTCGTCTACGCGAGCCACGTCCTGCTCGGCGGCCCCGTCGGCGCCGCGACCGGGTCGCACTACGCGGTCGCGGTGCACGGGTCGGAGCTCGAGTACTCGATGCGGGGCAACCCGGACCTCTCGGCGTGGGGCGCCGAGGCGCTCGGCGGCGCGGCCGCCGTGATCGTCGGCACGGGGCACATCCGCAAGGCGCTGGAGGAGGTGTGCGGGCACGTCGACCGTGTCTACGAGGTGCCGCCCGGCGTGGACGTCGAGCTGTGGCGCCCGCAGCCGAAGGCCGAGGCGCTGGCCGCCCTGCTGGAGGAGGCGCGGCGTGATCCTCCGAACCCCGGCAACGCCAACGAGCGGCTCCCCGACGAGGGCAATGCCGAGCGGCTCGAGGCCTTCCTCGCCGGCGATCGCGCCACGGTCGTCTACTTCGGCAAGCTGATCTACAACAAGGGCGTCCACGTCCTCCTCGAGGCGCTGCGCAGCGTGGACGCGCGGGCGGTCGTCGTCGGTTTCGGCGACTACCGGGCCGAGCTCGAACAGCAGGCGGAGGGACAGCCAGTCCTCTTCACCGGCCCGCTCGAGCACCGCCATCTCGTCCACCTGGTCGCGCTCGCCGACGCGGTGGTCGTCCCGTCGATCTTCCCCGAGGCCTTCGGCATGGTCGCGGCGGAATCGGCGGCCGCGGGCTGCCCGCCGGTCGTCGCGAACCACTCCGGCCTGGCCGAGATCGCGAACGGGCTCGACGAGGACTACCCCCCGAAGCTGCGGCACCTTGCGAGCTTCCCGAACGGCGACGCCGCCGAGCTCACCCAGCGGCTGAACGAGATCGTCTCGCTCTCCGACGACGACCGCGCCGCGCTCCGTACGGCCGCGCGCGACGCCGCAACCGCCCGCTGGAGCTGGACGAGCGTCGCAGACCGGCTCCTCGTCGCCTGCGGCGAGTAGTGCCGCTGCGCCGCACGATCGTCTCGGTGGTCATCGCCGCAGCCGCGGCTGTGTGCGGGGATGCGCAGGCGGCCGCCCCCTCGCCCGAGCAGCAGTTGGCGTCCCGGTACGCGCCGGTGGTGGCGCTCAAGCGGCAGCGGGAGCTCTGCGGCCCGGGCGAGGCCTACCGACCGGTGCTCGTGGACGTCGTCCTCGGCCGCAACGACGTGTCGCTCTTCGAAGGCTCGAAGAGACGCTACCGCCGCGTCCGCCGGGCCCCGACGGCAACCGACCTCTTCGCCGGGCCGTTCGAGCACTACGTCGACCTCCCCGGGCACCCGGTTTCCGACTCCCTGCAGCTACCAGCACTGGTTCCGGCGTGTCGGTGCCCGAGCGCCGAACGCCGTGTACGCGCACATCGCGACCGAGCCGGGCCGTCCGGGCCGGCTGGCGCTCCAGTACTGGCTCTACTACGTCTACAACGACTACAACGACAAGCACGAGTCGGACTGGGAGCAGATCCAGCTCCACTTCGACGCCGACACGGCCGAGCAGGCGCTGCAACGCCCGCCGGTGGAGGTTCTCTACTCCCAGCACGAGGGCGCCGAGCAGGCCGCCTGGGACGACGAGAAGCTCGAGAAGGTCGGCGGGACCCACGTCGTCACCTACCCGGGCGCCGGCTCGCACGCGAACTACTACCGCAACGGGCTCTGGCTCGGACGGAGCGCCGACGAAGGGCTCGGCTGCGACAATTCGACCGCCCCCTCCAGGCGGATCCGGCCGCTGGCGGTCCTCGTCCCCGAGCGCGCGCCGCCGCCGTCGAGGTTCGCCTGGATCACGTTCGGAGGCCACTGGGGCCAGCGCGAGAAGGGGTTCAACGACGGCCCGCTCGGCCCGAACGCGAAGGTCCAATGGGAGCAGCCGTTCACGTGGGCGGAGAGCGTCGAGCGAAAGCGGAGCTTCAGCATCAGCAGCGGCGAGCACGGCGGGCTCGACGCGAGCGCGCTCTTCTGCTCCGGCGTGACCGGGGCGAGCGACCTCCTCGACGCGATCTACGCCTCGAGGTGGTTGATGCTCGGCCTCCTGCTCGTGCTCCTCGCGCTCCTCGCGCTCCTCGCGAGCCGAACCCGCTGGCGCCCCGCCCCGGTCCGGCCCCTCGAGCAGCGCCGCGCGGGCGGTCAGATCCTCCGCGCCTCGTTCGGCGTCTACCGGCTGGACTGGAGGACGCTCTTCGTCGTCAGCGCGCTCATCCTGCCCTTGACCTTTCTGGGCGCGCTCGCGCTCCACGTGCTGTTCAACGTCGGCGTGATCGAGGACGTCGTGCAGGCGCTCGGCCGCGAGACGCTGCTGCCGGTGCACGTCTACGTGCTGCTGCTGGCCGCGATCGAGGTCGCCGTGCTCGGTCTCGCGATCGCCGCCACGGCCGTCGTCGTGTGCTCGCTGCGGCTCGGCGAGGAGCGGGTCGACACGGTGGACGCCTACCGGCTCGCGCTCGACCGCGCAGAGCCACTGGCCGGCGTCCTCCTACGAGTCGCGGGGATCCCCCTCCTCCTCGCGATGACGGTCGTCGGGCTGCCCCTGGCGATCTGGTACCTCGGACGAACTGCCGTCGCCCTGCCGGCCTGCGTGATCGAGAACCTCGACACGCGCGCCGCGCTGGGACGCAGCAAGCACATCGTCGGGCGGCACTTCTGGCGGGTGAGCGCGCTCACCGTGCTGACCCTCGGAGTGGCACTGCTCGCCGGCCCGCTCGTCGGCGCCTTCCTCCTGCTCGGAACGCAGCTTCCGGTCCTGCTCGCAAACCTGATCGGAATCACGCTGACGGCCGCGCTCATGCCGCTCGTGGGCATCGCGATCACGCTGCTGTTCTTCGACCTGCGGACGCGCGAGCCCGGGTCGTCCGCGTGAGCGGACGTCTCCTCGGCCTGCGCCGTCTCTGGCCCTTCCTGGCGCTGGAGACGGCGACGGCGCTGGGCGGGATCGCCAACGGGATCGCCACGGTGGCGTTTCCGTGGCTCGTCCTCGAGCGCACGGGCAACCCGTCTGCGGCCGCCGCCGTCGGCGCGATCACGCTGCTCCCGCTCCTGGCCACGTCGCTGATCTCGGGGACGATCGTCGACCTCGTCGGGCGCCGGGCCGTCTCGGTCGCAAGCGACCTGCTCTCGCTCGCGAGCGTCGCTGCCATCCCGCTGCTCGACGGCTGGATCGGTCTCGGCGTCGGGTCTCTCGCCGCCCTCGCCGTCCTGGGCGCCACGTTCGATCCGGCCGGGATCACGGCGCGCGAGTCCATGCTGCCCGACGCCGCGCGCGCCTCCGGGCTCGCGCTCGAGCGGGCCAACGGCATCCACGAAGCGACCTGGGGCGTCGCCTTCCTCGTCGGACCGGGCGTCGCCGGCCTGCTGATCGCAGTCGTCGGCGCCGTCTCGACCTTCTGGGGCACGGCCGCCTGCTTCGGGGCGGCCGCGCTCCTCCTCGCCGTCGTGCCGATTCCCGGGTCGGGCCGGCCGGCGGTCGAGGCGCGCGAGGCAGGGTTCTGGGGCGCGACGCGTGACGGCCTCGCCTTTCTCTGGCGCGACCGCGTGCTCCGCAGCGTCTCCGATCTTCGCGGCGCTCCTGATCGGCCTCTGGCTGCCGGTCGAGGGCGTGATCCTGCCCGTCTACTTTCAGGAGCGCGGAGCGCCGGGGCAGCTCGGAGCGGTGTTGATGGCGCTGAGCGGCGGCGGCGTGCTCGGCGCGCTCGCGTACGCCGCGATCGGAGCACGGTTCCGGCGGCGAACCGCGTACGTCGGCGCCGTAGTCGGCACGTCGCTCGCCATCGTGGGCATGGCCTTCCTCCCGCCGCTCGCCGGCCTCCTCGTGCTCGGGTTCGCCGCAGGCGCGCTCTACGGCCCGATCAACCCGATCGTCAACATCGCGATGCAGGAGCGGACGCCGGATGCGCTGCGCGGGCGCATCGTCGGGCTGATCACGTCCGTCACCTACGCGGCCGGGCCGGCCGGATACCTCGTGGCCGGGCCGCTGATCGACGCGGTCGGCCTCCAGGCAGCGTTCCTGGTTTTCGCCGGCGGCCTCCTCGCCGTTGCCGTGGCCTCGTTCGCCGTCGGCACGCTGCACGGGCTCGACGAGGCGGTCGGGTCGGAGGCCCTGCAACCGGTCACACGGGTGTAGGTTCGAGCCGTTGCTGTTCGCCGACGCCGGAGAGGTCGCCCATCGCCTCACCGAGACGGAGGTCGTCGCCTTCGTGCTCATCGACCTCGCCGTCATCGTCGCCGCCGCCCGGGTGTTGGGCGGGCTGTTCGTCAGGTTCGGCCAGCCGCGCGTGGTCGGAGAGATCGTCTCCGGGCTCCTGCTCGGGCCGACACTGCTCGGCGGCGAGGTGGCCGGCAGCGACGAGGATCCCGGCTCGGGGCTCGTGAACGAGCTCTTCCCGCTCGAAGCGGTCGAGTTCCTCAGCCTGCTGGCGACACTCGGGCTCGCCCTCTTCATGTTCATGGTCGGTCTCGAGGTCGAGCAGCGGTTCTTCCGGGCCCACGGCCGGCAGATCATCGTGCTCGCCCTGGCCGTGACGGCCGTGCCGTTCGCGCTCGCTTTCGGCGTCGCAGCTGTCCTGGACGAGCCCGGCGTCTGGCGGGTCGAGACGACGTCGACCGGCGAGGAAGTCTCGGACCTCACGCACGCCCTCTTCATCGGCGCGGGGCTGGCCGTGACCGCCTTTCCGGTGATGGCCCACATCCTGCGGGAGCGCAACCTGCTCTCGACCAAGATGGGGTCGGTCGCGATCGGGGCCTCCGCGGTCTCGCTGCCGCTGATGTTCGCCATCGTGGCGAGCGCGTTCGCCACCGGCCCCCACGGCGTTCCCGAGTCCGCAGGCGTGAAGCTCCTCCTCACGGTCGCGCTGGCGGGATTCCTCTTCGTCGCCGTGAGGCCCGCGCTGCGACGGGTGCTCGAGCGGCGCTACCGACCAAACGGGGAGCTCAGCGCCGACATCTTCGCGCTGCTCCTGGTCGGCGTGTTCCTCACCGGGGCGGCGGCCGACCGGATCGGCGTGCAGGCGCTGACGGGCGGCTTCCTGTTCGGCGCGGCCGTGCCGCAGTTGCCGGGGCTCGCACGTGCGGTGGCCCTTCGGCTGGAGAACCTCGTGGTGATCGTGCTGATCCCGGTCCTCCTCACCGTCGCGGGCCTGCACACGAACCTCCGTGACTTCGAGCTCTCGGACCTCGGCGGGCTCGCGCTCTTCCTCGCTGCGATGCTGTTCTCGAAGTGGGGTGTGAGCGCCATCACAGGGCCCGCGCTCGGGTTGAGCTGGCGCGAATCGAACGCGATCGGGGTGTTGATGAACTGTCGCGGCCTCGAGATCCTCATCGTCGGCCTGATCGGTCTTCAAGCCGGGGTCCTGACGGAGCAGATGATGGCCGTCTTCGTGCTCGGGGCAATCGCCACGACGCTGATGACTGGCCCGCTCTTCGACCGCTTTTCACCGAAGGAGGCCGTCCCCTCGCCGTGAGCGCCGAGCCGTGAACCTCTTCCGTCACCTTCCGGGCTACGAGACCCACATCTACGAGGCCGGGAAGGAAACGCTCTTCCTGCTCTTCCTCTCCTTCGTGATCGGGTTCGCGCTGGCGCGGATGTACACCCGGCTGGCCCGCGTGTACGGCTGGGGGAGCGGCAGCATCGGCGGGGTCCACCTCCACCACATCGTCCCGGGCGTCCTCCTCGTGCTCAGCTCCGGGCTGTTCGTCTTCACACCCTGGGGACAGGACAGCCCCGTGGAAGAGGTGCTCGCAATCGCCTTCGGCGTCGGGGCAGGCCTGATCCTCGACGAGTGGGCGCTGCTCTTCTACCTCGACGACGTCTACTGGTCGGAAGAGGGCCGCAGCTCGATCGATGCCGTGATCATCGGGACCTGCCTCGCCGGCATCCTCCTGCTGACCGCGTCGCCGTTCCACGCCGAGGGGGCGGAGTATCGCGGCCCGCGCATCGCCGTCCTCGTCCTTCTCGCGCTGCACTACCTCTGGGCGCTCGTGTGCTTCTTCAAGGGCAAGCCCGTCGTCGGAGCGGTCGGCCTCCTCGTCCCGTTCGTCGGGCTCGCCGGCGCGCTCCGCCTCGCGAAGCCTCGTTCGCCCTGGTCGCGCTGGTTCTACGACCCGGATCGTGGGCCCAGGCGCCTGCGGACGAGCCGCACCGCGAAGCTCGAGCGTGCGCGCCGTCGCTTCGACGTCGGCTGGCCGGGACAACTCGAGCGGAAGGTCGCGGACATCCTCGGCGGAAGCCCCAGTCCCGACATTTCGCCGCGCGAATAGC